>NZ_JBDIZN010000003.1:0-609731 GCF_039748955.1 Polaribacter uvawellassae
AATGCAATTAATTTATACAACCAAATAAGATTACACGTATCTTTAGACTATAAAACACCAAATATGGTATATAAATTATCAGCGTAAATTCAATTTTAACCTGTAGCCATATTTCAGGACTAGACATTTGAGAGGCAAGTTCCCTAAACCAAATCAAAGTTTCACTCATTGAAGTTTGTATAAAAAACAGAACCGAATTAAATTGAATTTTACTTAAAAATAATTACACTATAAAATGTTCAAACCTATACTTTATCTGTTTTTATTACTATTTTCTAATTCAATTTTAGGGCAAATATCAACTCAAAGAGTTCCAATATCAGAAACTTATTCTTCTAATGGAAAATTTAAACTAAAATCAATTTCTTTTGATGATGAATTTCCAAATTTAAAAGGAGAATCTTCGGTTACATTTACTAACGAATATGAAAGCTTTGGGGTTAAGAAAAGTTTTTACAAAATTAATCGCTCTTTCGATTTATACGATGGATATCCCTTTTTTGCTGCAATCAGTAAAGATGGGAGAAAGGTAATTTATATTAAAGACAAAGTTTATTATAATGGAGAAGAACATAAAAATATAACATTCTACATTGATGGCAAACTCAAAAAGACTTATACAACAGAAGAATTTATCAACTGTAATAATGACAACGAAAAGTGTGATATGTTTTATGATAATAAATATCAAATATTTGAAAGAAATAGCTCAACTTTAAAAAAGTATAAAAAAGGTATAACAGAAAAGGATAAATTCCTAAATAAAAATTTTGTATTCAACAATAATGACACAATCTATGTAATAGATTCAAGAAAAAAAATTACGCTTTTCAACTTAAATAAAGGAGAAATAATCGAATCAAAAATTGACTTTGATTCAATCTATCCAAGCATTAAAAGATATGAAGCAGTTCGAAGTAATATTGACTATTACGATTATCCTTACAAATACATAATAAATATTGAGAATTCTAAAACAAACGAAAAATTATCAGAAAGTATTAGCAAAATCTCAAACTTGAAATTCGTTTCTACAAACGACTCTACTTTTCATAAATACAAACTATTCCGAATTAATTTAACTGGATATCTTGACAGAACAGGAAAATTTGAAATTGAAACATTTGAAGCAGATGAAAAATTTGACAAAGAAGAAATAAAAAACTACCTTTTAAATACAAATTTCAATACTGATTTCATACCTCGTCAAGTCGACAAGATATATTTAGAAAGTTTTTTTGGTGGATATAGAAATCATAATGACTCTATAGCTGAAATTGACACTAAACTAGCTAAAGAGAAACGTAGACAAGAATTTGAAAACAGAAAAACTCTGGATTCTATTAATGGGATTTATATACCAAGAAACTTAAAAGAAAGTATTATTCAGCTAGACACAAAACTAAATTTTGAATCCAGAAAAAAGATAAAAGAAGCAAAAAGCATTTGGGAATTTAATTCGCATATGAGTCCTTTAGGAATGTGGATTCGAAATAATTGGGGAATTAATGGAGGTTCGAGACTTTTGAAATATTTTAATGAAAGAGGATTCACAGACAGAGATGAGATTTCAGCAATTATAATTGAACAATACCAAAAATGGTTAATTGAAGAAAAAGATGTTTGGTCAAAATGGGAAAAACGGAATCCGAAAAAATAAAAACTACAGCCAACATCGTATAAAAATAATGCGTAATTTAGTGCTTAATCGAGAGTTCGTGCGCTTTTGTTACGTCTGATTTTCCTGCGGAAAATTCTCGCATACAAAACTGCTGGTCACAGATCTGGAAATAAATAATTTTTAGATATGCTTTTACCATATTCATTCTTAATCTTTTCAACTCTTTAGCCATTAACTTTTTTATATACTTGGATGAACAGAAAAAAGAAAGATTTAATTATTTCACTTCTTCCAATATTTCACATAATCATAAGTATAATTTTGTTTTTTCTCTGGCTAAAAATTTGGAAACTAAATTATTATGAAAAATATTAAGAAAGAATAAAAAACGAAAACACAACAAAGAACTGAGTTAAAAAAAAATCAACACAGTAGAAAAAAAGACGATTTTGTTTTGCCCTTTTAAAATATTCTATACATTTGTAACGTAATGAAAACAACAACAAACACATCAATCTATACTACTGCAATCTTTGCGGTTGATGCTGTTGTTACTACAAGCATTACAATTTCTACAATTACAATTACCCTTTAAGGGTTATTATATTTCATATCAACTTAGGTTCTATTTATTTTTTCGAAAAATCGAAATTAGATAAATAACATTCAAACAAAATTCGTCGTACTAGTTATCATTTAAGAAAATGAAAGTTTTAAAATTCGGAGGATCATCCGTAGCAAATAGTCAATCAATTCAAAAAGTTTTAGAAATTGTAAGTGAAACCTCTAAAAGTAATACAACCATTGTTGTGGTTTCTGCTTTCGGAAAAACAACTGATAATTTACTAAAAATCGCCAACGCAGCAGCTCAAAATTCAGAATATACTTCTTTATTGCAAGAAACTGAAGCACATCATTTAACAGTAATTAAGGAGTTGATTCCTGTTGCACAACAAAGTGAAGTGATTAGTTATGTAAAAAGAATATTTAATCATTTAGAAACACTTTTTGAAGGCTGTAATTTATTACAAGAATTAACACCAAAAACCTTGGCTACAATAGTTGGATTTGGAGAATTGTTGTCTTCTTTTATTATTGCAAAAGCAGCTAAAGGACTTGGTTTATCTGCTAATTACAAAGATAGTAGAGAACTAATTATTGCCAACGGAAGTTATCAAAACGCCACTGTAAACTTTGAAATCACAAATAAAAACTGTAACGCATATTTTACAAATTCAACAGAACAAATTACCATTTTGCCTGGATTTATCGCCAGTACATTAGACGGAAAAACAACAACTTTAGGTCGTGGTGGTTCTGATTATTCTGCGGCAATTTATGCTGCTGCTTTACAAGCTGATGAATTGCAAATCTGGACAGATGTTAGCGGAATGTTTACTGCAAACCCAAGTATTGTAAAACAAGCATTTCCGATTCCACATATTTCGTATAAAGAAGCGATGGAGTTGTCGCATTTTGGCGCAAAAGTACTGTATCCTCCAACCATACAACCCGTTTTAGAAAAGCAAATTCCGATTATTATAAAAAACACCTTCTCTCCTACTGATATAGGAACTTTAATCACACAAAAAACTGAAGAAAAAAAACCTGTAAAAGGAATTACATTTATAGAAAACATTGCGTTATTAACACTTGAAGGAAGCGGAATGGTTGGAATTCCTGGTTTTTCAAAACGTTTGTTTGAAACTTTGTCTGTACAAAACATCAATGTAGTTTTAATAACACAAGCATCTTCAGAACATTCAATTTGTATCGGTATTTATGCGGATGATGTTGCTATAGCCCAACAAAGTATCAACGAAACTTTTGAGGTAGAAATCAACCAACATAAAGTAAATGCTGTGTTGGTAGAATCTGATTTGGCAATTTTAGCTTTGGTTGGAGATAATATGAAAAATCATCAAGGATTAAGCGGACAAATGTTTAGTGCTTTAGGGAAGAATAATGTGAATATTAGAGCGATTGCTCAAGGAGCTTCAGAGAAAAATATTTCTGCAGTTGTTAATAAATCGGATGCTAAAAAAGCATTAAATACTTTGCATGAAGCTTTTTTTGAAGAAAAAATAAAGCAACTAAATTTATTTGTAACAGGTGTAGGAAATGTTGGAGAACGTTTTTTAGCACAAATTGAGCAACAAGCATCCTACTTAAAAGAACATTTAAAATTAAACATTCGTGTAGTTGGAATTTCAAATTCCCGTACAATGTTTTTTAATGAAGAAGGCATTGATTTATCGAATTGGAAAGATGCTTTGGCAAATGGAAATCCAACTACTTTACAAACATTTTTTGAGAAAGTTTCGTCTTTAAATTTACGCAACAGCGTTTTTGTAGACAATACTGCAAACGAAAATGTTTCTAAAATGTACGAACACTATTTACGTAAAAGTATTGGTGTGGTTACTTGTAATAAAATTGCCTGTGCTTCTGATTTTGAAAACTATAAAACATTGAAAAAAGTTTCTAGAAAATACAACGCTCCATTTTTATTTGAAACCAATGTTGGTGCAGGATTACCAATTATTGATACTTTAAAAAACTTGATTGCTTCTGGCGATAGCGTTCAGAAAATTCAGGCAGTTTTATCTGGTAGTTTAAATTATGTATTTAATAATTTTAACGAAAATTCAACCTTTCACGATGTTGTAAAAGCTGCACAAAATGAAGGCTATACAGAACCAGATCCTAAAATAGATTTAAGCGGAATTGATGTTGCTCGTAAAATATTAATTCTTGCTCGAGAAAGCGGATTTGAATTGGAATTATCTGATATTGAGAATGATTCTTTTTTACCAGAAAAAAGTTTAAAAACCTCTAACAATGATGATTTTTACGCAAGTTTAACTGCTTTTGAAAAACATTTTCAAAACATCTATAAAGCTGCTTCAGATAAAAATTGTAAATTAAAATATGTAGCAGAATTTGTAAACGGAAAAGCAAAAGTTGGTTTGCAAGAGATACCTGCAAATCATCCTTTTTATAATTTAGAAGGAAGTGATAATATTGTGTTATTTTTCACAAATAGATATCCTGTACAACCTTTACAAATTAAAGGCGCTGGCGCTGGTGCAGATGTTACTGCTTCAGGGATTTTTGCTGATGTAATTAGAATCGGAAATAAATAAAAAATGGAAGAAATAAAACTTTTTGCTCCGGCAACCATCGCTAATGTTTCTTGCGGATTTGATGTCCTTGGATTGTGTTTAGATACTGTTGGAGATGAAATGATTATCAGAAAAACCAATAAGAAAGGCGTTACAATCACTAAAATTATTGGACAAAATTTACCTTTAGAAACAGAAAACAATGTTGCTGGCGTTGCTGTTTTAGCTTTGTTAGAAAAAGTAAATACAACATTTGGCTTTGAAATAGAAATCTATAAAAATATAAAACCTGGTAGCGGTATTGGAAGTTCTGCTGCAAGTTCTGCCGGAGCAGTTTTTGGCGTAAACAAATTATTAGAAGAACCTTTTTCTTTACAAGAATTAATTCCGTTTGCCATGGAAGGAGAAAAATTAGCGAGCGGAACAGCGCACGCAGATAACGTTGCTCCTGCTCTTTTAGGTGGATTTACTTTGGTAAGAAGTTACAATCCGTTAGATGTTATTAAAATTGATGCTCCGAATGAATTGTACGCAACGGTAATTCATCCGCAGATAGAAATTAAAACTGCTGATGCTAGATCTGTGTTAAGAAAGAAAGTAACTTTAAAAGAAACGGTAATTCAGTTAGGGAATTTAGGTGGATTCATTGCTGGTTTATACACCAATGATTATGATTTGATTGGAAGATCTTTACACGATGAAATTGTAGAACCTTCTCGCTCAATCTTAATTCCAGAATTCGACAATGTTATAAAAGCAGCAAAAGAAGCTGGTGCTTTGGGTGGTGGAATCTCAGGTTCGGGTCCTTCCATATTTGCATTAAGTAAAGGAAAAGAAACCGCTGATAAAGTTGCATTAGCAATGGCAAACGCCTATAAAAATTTACAAATTGATTTCGATATTCACGTATCAAAAGTCAATGCAAACGGCATAAAAATACTCTAAGAATCGTCATTCCGAGCAACGTTAAGGAATCTCACAAAACAGATTGCTTCATAAAGCTCGCAATGACAACAAAAAAAAAGAATTATGAACTATTACAGTTTAAACCATACATCGCCAAACGTATCTTTTAGAGATGCTGTTGTTAACGGAATTGCACCAGATAGAGGATTGTATTTTCCTGAAAGTATCACACCTTTGAGTAAAGATTTTTTCAATCATATTGAATATTTTTCAAATGAAGAAATTGCTTTTGAAGTAATCAAACAGTTTGTTGGAAACGAAATTCCGACAGAACGTTTAAAACAAATCATTACAGAAACCATCAATTTTGATTTTCCAGTTATTGAAGTCGCTAAAAATACTTCTTCTTTAGAACTCTATCACGGACCAACAATGGCTTTTAAAGATGTTGGCGCGCGTTTTATGGCGCGTTGTTTAGGAGAATTCAACAAGAATAATAACAATCAAGTTACTGTTTTGGTGGCAACTTCTGGTGATACTGGCGGTGCTGTTGCAAACGGATTTCTAAATGTAAAAGGAGTTGATGTTGTTATTTTATATCCAAGCGGAAAAGTAAGTGATATTCAAGAAAAACAATTGACAACCTTAGGTCAGAATATTGTTGCCTTAGAAGTAGATGGCACTTTTGATGATTGTCAAGAAATGGTAAAAACTGCTTTTTTAGATGCTGAAATTTCTAGAACTTTAACATCTGCCAATTCGATTAACGTTGCACGTTGGTTGCCGCAAATGTTTTACTTTTTCTTTGCCTACAAACAATTAAAAAACAAACATAAAGACTTGGTGTTTTCTGTTCCTAGCGGAAATTTCGGAAATATCTGTGCCGGAATTATGGCGAAAAAATTAGGGTTGCCAATAAAACACTTTGTTGCTGCAACCAATGTAAATGATACAGTTCCGAAGTATTTAAAAGACGGAAATTACAATCCGAAGCCATCTAAAGCAACCATTTCTAATGCAATGGATGTTGGAAATCCAAGTAATTTTATCAGAATTCAAGAATTGTTTAACAGCAATTTAGAGCAATTGAAAAAATCTTTTTCTTCCTACTCTTTTACAGATGATGCAACTCGAAAAGCCATGAAAGAATTGTACGAAAAAGCTAATTACGTTTCAGATCCTCACGGAGCAGTTGGTTATTTGGGTTGTAAAGAATATGCTAAAGAAAATCCAGATGCGTTATGTGTGTTTTTAGAAACTGCGCATCCTGTAAAATTCTTAGCTATTGTTGAGGAAACTTTGCCTATTAAAATTGATATTCCTTTGCAAATACAAGCAATGATGCACAAAGAAAAAGTAGCACAAAAAATAACTACTTATCATGAGTTAAAAACATATTTGAATTCTTAAAAATTACGGTTGTCAGTTCGAGTGAATTTATGAAGCATGAACAAATTTGTATCGAGAACATATTTTAACTCGATACAAATTTCTACTGATTCTAAAATGATTTTTAATAACTTGGCTAAATCAAAATTAAATCTTCTAATAAACTAAGATATTCTAAATGCCGATAGAAAACATACCAGAAATCTACATAAAAGACAAAAATGAAAGTCCCGATTTATTTGTGTATGATTTTAAAATGACCAATGATGTTATTAAAAGCAAAGTAAATTTAGGTATGAATATGTTTAGCTTTTTACAAGTTGGTAAAAAGCAAGTACATTTTGCAGGAACATCTGTTGCAGTAAATAAAGATCAATCTTTATTATTGAAAAAAGGAAATTGGCTTTGGACAGAATTATTAGATACTGAAGCTATTTATTTTTGTAAACTCTTCTTTTTTTCTGAAAATAAACTCAAAGAATTTTTAGAAAAACATACAGAGAAGAATCAAAAAGTAAAAGAAGAAGTACCCTATTTTATTATTAAAAACGATGCATATATCACTTCATATTTAAATTCATTATCTACAATTAGTGAAGCTCCAACTATTTTTTTAGAGAATTTACTTTCTGTAAAGTTTGAAGAATTGATGTTGTACCTTTTACATAAATATGGTAGAAATTTTGAAATCTATTTGCATTCTTTAATAATTAAAGAAACATCCTCTTTTAAAAAAACAGTAGAAAGTAAAATACATTCTAATTTAAAATTAGAAGAAATTGCATTTTTATGCAATATGAGCTTATCAACTTTTAAACGTTATTTTATTAAAGAATATAATGTCTCACCTGGAAAATGGCTTCAAGATAAACGACTTAAAAAAGCAAAAGAAGCTTTAGAACAAGAAAATTTAAAACCATCAGACATTTATTTAGATTTTGGATATAATAATCTTTCTAACTTTAGTATTGCTTTTAAAAATAAATTTGGAGTGAATCCTAGCGAAATAGCTTCTTAACTTTCACAATCCACTTTTTTTTAAATTTGACCTTTATTCATAAGTTATTGAACTTTTTTGGTAATAGAATACCTGAATTCTCCTTGTACATTTGCATCATAATTATAACACTAAAAAAACAAAAATTATGAATATTACATTAGCACAAGCAGAAAAAGCAATTACAGCAGCAAAACAAAAATCAACAGCAATTGACACCAAAATGAACATTGCAGTTGTAGATGCAGGAGCAAATTTAGTAGCATTTGGAAGAATGGACGGAGCTTGGTTAGGTTCTCTTGATATTTCTATTAAGAAAGCAAAAACAGCACGTTATTTTGATATGAATACAGGAATTATAGGTGAATTAGCGCAACCAGGACAACCTTTATTTAATATTGAGCATTCTAATAATGGATTAATTACTTTTCCTGGTGGTGTGCCAATTAAAAACGCAGCAAACGAAATTATCGGAGCTATTGGAGTAAGTGGAAGTTCAGTAGAAAACGATCATGCAGTTGCAGAAGCTGGAGCTTTAGCAATCTAATTAAAAAATAAATTGACATAAAGAGGATAATTAAAGTTAATTATCCTCTTTTTTTTTATTCAAAAAATATGAAAAAATATTTAGCAGAATTTATCGGAACCTTTGCGTTGGTTTTTTGTGGTACAGGAGCCATCATCGTAAATCAACAAGCAGGAGGAAGTTTAGGATTGGTTGGAATCTCTCTTACTTTCGGAATTATTGTAATCGCTATGATATATATTTTTGGTTCTATTTCTGGCACACATATAAATCCAGCAGTTACAATTGCTTTATTAATTGGAAAACTGACTTCTAAAAAAGAAGCTCTTTTTTATATTACTGCTCAATTTTTAGGTGCGATATTAGCAAGTATTTTATTAAAATTAATGTTTTTTGAAAAAAGTTCATTAGGTGGAACTACTCCATCTGGTAGCTCAATACAATCATTTATTTTAGAATTTATATTGACTTTCTTTTTAATGCTCACCATTTTGGGGGTAACTTCTAAAAAGGAATTTTCTAATATCGCAGGAATTGTCATTGGATTTGTTGTAACAGGAATTATTCTATTTGCTGGTCCAATTTCTGGAGGATCATTTAATCCTGCAAGAAGTTTTGCTCCTGCAATTGTTTCAGGAAATATTTCTGCACTTTGGATTTATATTACAGCACCAACGTTAGGCGCAATAGCAGCAATGCTACTTTGGAAGTTTTTTAACAAAGTAGAAAAGTAAAAATATAGAATTGCTTCTGAGGAATTAAAAACCTATTAAAATTCTTAAAAAAATGTCAATTCGAAATGAGTTATTTACGTTGTCAGTTCGAGTGAATTTATGAAGCATGAAAATTTGTATCGAGAACATATTTTAACTCGATACAAATTTCTTTCTTCTGATGTAAACTAAATTCAATCCATCAAAAACATTCCTTTTTATCTCCAAGATTTTTACTACTTTTCAGTTTCAAAATTTAACCAAATGAAAGTATGTATTGCAGAGAAACCAAGTGTAGCAAGAGAAATTGCTAACATCCTAGGTGCCAATACAAAACGTGACGGATATTTTGAAGGAAACGGTTATGCGGTAACGTATACCTTTGGACATTTATGTACTCTTTTAGAGCCAAAAGATTACAAACCACATTGGAAAAGTTGGGATTTGAACAATTTACCAATGTTGCCAGAAAAGTTTGAAACCAAAGTAACGAGCAATGACGGAATCCAAAAACAATTCAATATTGTAAAATCATTGTTTAACAAAGCAAGTGTCATCATCAATTGTGGTGATGCCGGTCAAGAAGGAGAATTGATTCAGCGTTGGGTCATCAATCAATGTAATTATAAAGGAAAAGTACAACGCCTTTGGATTTCTTCCTTAACTGAAGAAGCAATCAAAGAAGGATTTAACAATCTTCATCCAGCAGAAAAATATGACAATTTGTATTATGCAGGTTTTTCAAGAGCCATCGGAGATTGGTTATTAGGATTAAATGCAACGCGGTTATACACCGTAAAATTTGGCGGTTACAAACAAGTATTGTCTGTTGGAAGAGTGCAAACGCCAACATTGGCAATGTTGGTCAATCGTTTTAAAGAAATTGAAAACTTTAAGCCACAGCCTTATTGGGAATTACAAACTACGTACAGAAATACACTTTTTAATTATGAAGACGGACGCTTTTTAAAACAAGAAGACGGACAAGTTTTAGCAAATAAAGTAAAAGAATCTGATTTCGAAATTGTTTCTGTAACCAAGAAAAAAGGAAAAGAATACGCTCCTAAATTATTTGATTTAACAGGATTGCAAGTCTATTGTAATAATAAATTCGGGTTTTCTGCGGATGAAACGCTCAAAATGGTTCAGAAGTTATACGAAATGAAAGTAGTTACGTATCCAAGAGTAGATACTACTTTTTTACCAAATGATGTGTATCCAAAAGTTGCAGGAACATTAGCTAAACTAACCAATTACAATCAGCTTACACAACCACTTTTAGGAAAGAAAATAAAGAAATCGAAACGTGTTTTTGATGATAAAAAAGTAACCGATCACCATGCGATTATTCCGACCGGAATACAAACCAACTTGCAGTACAATCAGCAACAAGTATATGATATTATCACCAGAAGATTTATTGGAGCTTTTTATCCAGATTCTGATGTTTCTAATACTTCGGTAATCGGAAAAGCTGCGGATGTTCCTTTTAAAACTACAGGAAAAGAAATTATTTCTAAAGGATGGCGTGTTGTTTTCGAAACTAGATCTCTCGACTCCGCTCGAGATGACAAAACAGATAGTAAAAATAGTATTGTGCTTCCTTCTTTTGTAAAAGGAGAAAAGGGCGCTCACGAACCATCATTTTTGGAAAAAGAAACTAAACCACCAAGAAACTTTACAGAAGCTTCTCTCCTACGCGCAATGGAAACTGCAGGTAAACAAGTTGATGACGATGAAATGCGTGAGCTGATGAAAGAAAACGGAATCGGAAGACCATCAACAAGAGCAAGTATTATAGAAACCTTATTTCGAAGAAAATATATTGAACGTAAAAAGAAATTGGTATTGCCAACACAAACGGGAATTCAATTGATTGATTTAATTGACAATGAATTATTGAAATCTGCCGAGTTAACTGGACGCTGGGAAAAACGCTTAAAAGAAATAGAACGTGGAGAATTCAACGCTGGAACGTTTATCAATAACATGAAAAAAATGGTGGATGAATTAGTTTATGAAGTACGGTCTAATACTTCTAAAATTAGAATCTCTCATGAATCTTCTGTCATTTCGAGCGCAGTCGAGAAATCTCCTAAAAAGAAACCAAAAAACAAGAAAGAAGTCACAGGTAAAACCTGTCCAAAGTGTAAAAAAGGAACACTCTTAAAAGGCTCAACCGCTTTTGGTTGTTCTGAATACAACAAAACATGTAATTTCTTAATGCCGTTTGAATTCTTAGGGAAAAAGATTTCAGAAAATCAACTCATTCGTTTGCTAGACAAAAAATCTACCACTAATTTAAAAGGATTTACAACAGAAAATGGTACAGTTGAAGGCTTGATACGTTTTGATGAGAATTTCAACTTCAAACTAGAAGCTAAAAAAAGCACCGTTAACAGCAATGTGTCATCTCGAGCGGAGTCGAGTGATCTTTCTTATCAAACAGAAACCATTTCTTGCCCTAAATGTAACAAAGGAACCGTTTTAAAAGGCAAAACGGCCTACGGTTGTTCTGAATACAAAACCGGTTGCGATTTTGTGTTTACCTTTGAAAACATCAAAAAAATTGCCAATGGAAAACCACTGACGAAAGAGTTGGTTTTGGAGATTATTTCTAAATAGTTTTCATGATAACTCTGTCATTCCTGCAAAGGAAGGAATCTAAACTATCTAAATTGATATTCTATTAACTATTTATGGATTCCTGCTTTCGCAGGAATGACAATACAAAATATCATTGAAAATAAAACAAAGTAACCTGTTTGTAAACATAAGGTTTACATCAAAAAAAAAGCTTCACATTTCTGTGAAGCTTTTTGTATAAATTATTTTATTGATTGTAAATACAATTTCTCAACTTTGTCTCTAGCCCAAGGTGTTCTTCTTAAAAACTTTAAACTCGATTTCATTGTTGGATTATTTCGAAAACAATTTACATTGATTAGTTCTCCCATTTCTTCCCAACCATATTCGTTGTGTAAATGTTCTAAAATATCGGCAAGTTTAATTCCGTGTAACGGATTATTAGGTTGAGTTTCACTCATATTATTCTTTATCTAAATCTGGTAATGTATAGGTTGCGAAAATACTTTTTTGTTTCATCATTTTTTCAATTTCATCAGATTTTCTTGGTGCATCCGCAGATAAATTAACGGGACCATTTTTAGTTACTAAAATGTCATCTTCTATTCGAACTCCAATTCCCCACCATTTTGGATCACAATCGCTTCCTTCTGGAATGTAAATTCCTGGTTCCATTGTTAATACCATATTTTCTGCAAAAGTGGTATAATTTCCTGGATCATGCACATCTAAACCAATGTGATGCGATGTTCCGTGAGGGAAATATAAATGTCTTGCATCAACCGATTTTATGATTCCTAATTTGTACAAACCTTCATTAATAATTTTACGAGCCGTTTGCCCTGGTCTGCTAATTTTTCCTCCAATAACATATTGTGCAATACCAGCTTCTTGAGCGTCATATACCAAATCATATATCAACTTTTGTTCTTTAGAGAATTTACCGTTTGCAGGAATTGTACGCGTAACATCTGCTGTATAACCACGATATTCTGCTCCTAAATCCATTAAAACCAAATCGTTATTCAGATTCATTTTATTGTTTTCTCCGTAATGTAAAATACATCCATTATTTCCTGCTCCAACTATTGACGGATATCCTTCATATTCTGCTCCATATTTTTTATATACAAATTCATGAATTCCTTGCACTTCTGTTTCAGACATTTTAGGATGCATTGCTTTCATAATTTCAACTTGTCCCATTGCAGAAATACGCACTGCTTTTTTAAGCAATACCAATTCTTCTTTGGTTTTAACTTCTCGTAAAGTTGCCATTATGCCTCCCAATGCTTTAACATCTATATTGGTTGCTAATTTTATGTTTTTGTCTGTAGCCGGAATTTTACTTGTAGACGTTTGATAAGAGATTTTTGTTTTAAACGTCTCAATTAAATCATATAAATCTGCTTTGTTTCTTTTATCATCTCTAACATCGTTTTTAAAGTCTTCAAAAATGATTTTATCAAACTTTGAGAAATCAACTGAAATATTGGCAAAATCTTCTCCATTAAAAACATCTTTAAAGCCAAGTGTTTTCTGAACTCCTTCGATACCCAATCGATAGCCGTTCCACATTTCTGCTCTTGCATCTCTTCGTTGTATGTAAAACAATTCGTTATAAGAACCTTTTTCTGATTGTTGGGCTTCAGAAAAAATTAACAATACAGAGTTTTGTTCTCTATATCCTGTTAAATAATAAAAATTTGGGTCTTGATGATATACATAATCTACATCGTTTGCTCTGTTTCTAGTTGGATTTGCAAAGAAAACAGCAACTGAGTTTTTTGGCATCTTAGCACGTAAAGCTTCTCTTCTTTCTTTATGAAACTCACTCGATAAGAAATCTTTTGGCAAATCTTTTCCTTGAGAGAAACTAAACGTTGTAGTGAAAAGTAAAAGTGCAATAAATATTTTTTTAGTGTACATGTTAAAAAAGTTATATTAGAGTTGATCTCTCAAATGTACAGTTATTTCATAAAAAAAATTAAGATAATCTCGTAATATTAACAAAAGATTAATGAATTATATAAAAACTAATCGCTGTTATATAGAACTATAATTCTACATTTTTAATACATTAGCAAAAAAATTATCAAATAACAAAATAGACACGATTAGAATGAAAAACACTGCACTAACTCACGTACACGAAGCTTTAAATGCTAAAATTGTTCCTTTTGCTGGTTATAATATGCCGGTTTCTTATGAAGGAATTAATATTGAACACGAAACAGTTAGAAATAGCGTTGGTGTTTTTGATGTAAGCCATATGGGAGAACTTTTGGTTGAAGGAGAAAACGCATTGGCTTTATTGCAAAAAGTAACATCTAATGATGTTTCTAAATTAGCTGTTGGAGATGCACAATACAGTTATTTCCCAAATGAAGATGGCGGAATTGTAGATGATTTAATTTGTTATAAAATTAAAGAAAATCAATATTTATTAGTAGTAAATGCTTCTAATATTGAGAAAGATTGGAATTGGATTTCTAAATACAATGCAGAAATTGGAGCGGAATTAAAAGACGTTTCTGACGAGTATTCTTTATTGGCTATTCAAGGCCCTAAAGCCATTGAAGCAATGCAATCAATAACTTCGGTTAACTTGGCAGAAATTCCTTTTTACAAGTTTAAAGTTGGAGATTTTGCAGGATTAGATAATGTTATTATTTCTGCAACGGGTTATACGGGTTCTGGCGGATTTGAAGTGTATGTGAAAAATGAAGATGCAGAAAAATTATGGAATAAAGTTTTTGAAGCTGGTGCCGATTTCGGAATTAAACCTATTGGATTGGCTGCAAGAGATACTTTACGTCTAGAAATGGGATATTGTTTATACGGAAATGACATTAACGATACAACGTCTCCTTTAGAAGCTGGTTTGGGTTGGATTACAAAATTTACGAAAGACTTTGTAAACTCTGAAGCTTTAAAAGCGCAAAAAGAAAACGGAATTACAAATAAATTAGTTGCATTTGAATTACTAGAACGAGGAATTCCAAGACAAGATTACGAAATTGTGGATGCAGACGGAAATGCAATTGGCGTTGTAACTTCTGGTACGATGAGTCCATCTTTAGGAAAAGGAATCGGGATGGGTTATGTAACCAAAGCCAACTCAAAATTAGATACAGACATTTTTATTCAAGTTCGTAAAAAAGCAATTCCTGCTAAAGTAGTAAAATTGCCTTTTTATAAAGGATAAAATACATATAGATGAATTAAAAAAACCTGCTAATGAGCAGGTTTTTTTTATGCAATCAAATATTTCTATTTTCTAAACTTGTTTCTAAGAATCATTCTTTTTAAACTTCTTTTTAAGTCGTTTCCAGCGTCAAAAACCATTTGTTCGTTGGTTGGAAACTGAACAGCTCTTAATTTAATCAAATCCTTAAGAGCTCCTGTTATAGCTCTTTTATCTCCCCTAAAAGTAGCGTATTCATGTTCAAATATAAATCCACTACTTACAGGAAATGATTTTAATAATTGCTGTGTATTAAAATTTATATAACGAACTCTTCCAGTAACTTCAGCAGATTTTGATTGTGTAAATTGATATACACTACATTTTACTTTAACCATTTTATCTACCTTCACTTTTTCTCCTTTGCTGTTTATTACTTCTTTTCCGTTTTTATCAACTAGATATTCCCAACCGTCTTTTACCGTTCTTTCTTTTACAAATTCTTTTTCTTTAATTCGTTCGGGCGAAATCTTAATGTTTTTTAACGTTAATTCTAAACCAAAATCATAATTAATATTTTCATCTTGTGTGCTGTGATATACTGTCCATAAATCATCAAATCCATACGTATCAAAATCTAATAAATCTCTAGCCAATTTTTTTGGGATGATTTGATTGGTTTTATTTTTCATAGAAACAAATACATAATCAGTTCCTTTCTCATGTGCTTCTCTAATTAGATTTCTAGTATCTTTATAATTAGGATTGATTTTTTCTATATAGTTTAAATCATCAAATGCTTTTCTGTAATCTAATTTATTTGTTGAGCTAAACAATGCTTTTGCGTTGTCATATAACAAATTTGAAAGTTCTTTTTTTGAAGCGATAATATCAGAAGTATAATCGTTAAATATAAAATGTGCATCATATTCATTATCTGGATACGTTAATGGCAGCAATGGTTTAATCATTTCTTGCCTAGTATCTAACTTTAAATACAAATTGTAAATAGCTTCAGCATTTTCTGCATTCCCTTCTTTTTTTAAAAAATCAATTCTTTTTAAATCTCTTGTATAAGCTTTTTCATAAGCCTCTTCTAACATTGGTATATATGGTTGATTTCCTTTTTTAGTTTTATTCTTTCTAAGGTTTTCAACTGCGGTATTTATAGCTTTATCATAATTACCTGAGTTAATAGCTTTTTGAGTAGATTTTATACTACTACAAGATGAAACAACAAGAAAAAGGAGGAATAAGAATGTAATCTTTTTCATAATTATTTTAATTTATTCAAATATTAATATTGTTTCGGTTTTTTTGCCATATCCGGACTAAAGAAAGATTGAAAGTATTTAAAATCTTTTTCTTTATCATCAGTTGTATAATACGGCTCAGAGATTTTTACTTGCTTGTTTTTATAATCTAAGGTTGCCATAACAACAGGAACTTTTGCGCCTTTGGCTATATAATAAAAACCTGTTTTCCATTTTGCTATTTTCTTTCTTGTTCCTTCTGGAGATAACGCCAATCTAAATTCGTCTTTAGACTGAAACACTTGCACAATGGCATCTACCAAATTATTACTTTTAGACCTATCTACTGGTGCGCCTCCTAAACTTTTAAAAATAAAGCCAAACGGACCTTTAAACAAAGAGTCTTTACCTATAAAATTAATTTTAACTCCTGCTGTATTTCTTGCTAAAATTCCGATCGGGAAATCTTGCCAACTTGTGTGTGGCGCTGCAATAACTAAATATTTTTTAAGTTCTTTCGGAAAATTGTTTACCAATTTCCAACCTAGAATAGTACTAAATATAAATTTTGAAATCATGGAGTATCAATAAGTTTACAAATAAAACACATATTATTATGTACACAAATATAAAACTCTTAATTTTAGTATCTTTAAAAGATTCTATCAAAAATTATGGAAATTACTTTACAAATACTGATACTCATTGGTTTAGCTGCAACCCTATTTTATCTATATAAAACAACCAATAGCAATGCTACTAAAAAACCCGATGATGAAGCTTTAAAAATGCAACAGCAATTAAACAATCAACTGCGAGAAGAATTGCAAAAACTAAGGGATGAAAAAGAGTATTTAACCATAGAAAACACAAAGAATAAAACCGACAATGCCAATCTGAAAGAAAAATTAGAACTCAACAAACAAGATGTAGAAAAGCTACAAGAAAAGTTTACCAAAGAGTTTGAGAACTTGGCAAACAAAATCTTAACGGATAACTCAAAAACCTTTAAAGAACAAAATAAAGAAAGTATTGAGGGCATTTTAAATCCGTTAAAAGAAAAAATAGATGGATTTGAAAAGAAAGTAGCCGAATCTCAAAAAGAAAGTATCGGAATGCATTCTGCACTAAAAGAGCAACTGCGTGGATTGAAAGACTTAAATCTACAAATGAGCAAAGAAGCCATCAACCTAACAAAAGCGTTGAAAGGCGATTCTAAAGTACAAGGTGATTGGGGTGAAACGCAATTAGAAATGCTCTTAGAAAAAGCGAATCTAACCAAAGGCATTCATTTTGAAACACAAGGCGGATATAGGGATGACGAAGGCAAACTTAAAAAACCAGATTTTATCATCAACTTACCAGATGATAGACATTTAATTATCGATTCTAAAGTATCGTTAACGGCGTATGAAGCCTACACAAGTGCCGAGGAAGATGCCGATAAAGAAATCAGTTTAAAGAAACATTTAGAAAGTCTTAGAAAACATATCAAAGATTTAAGTAGTAAAAAATACGACAGTTTGTACGAGATCAACACACCAGATTATGTACTAATGTTTGTACCCATAGAACCTGCATTAATGATAGCTTTAAACAACAGCAACGACTTGTATTTAGAGGCTTTAGACAAAAATGTGGTATTGGTTTCTACCTCAACCTTATTGGCAACCTTAAGTACGGTTTCTTCGATGTGGCGACAAGAGAATCAGAAGAAAAATGTATTGGCAATTGCTGAGCAAGCAGGAAAGTTATACGATCAGTTTGTAAACCTTACGGATGATTTAATCAAAGTAGGAAATCAATTAAAAACAGTACAAGGAAGTTATGATACTTCTATGAAAAAGCTCACCGGAAAAGGAAACTTAATCACAAAAGTAGAGCGCATAAAAGTATTGGGTGCAAAGACAAGTAAGAACTTAAACAAAAACTTATTAGATAGAGCTACGGAAGAGTAACTAAACCTTCAACTTCTTTACCAACTTTCCAACAGTTAATCCTTGTACAATTATTGAGAAGATAACAACGATATAGGTAATTACCAAGAATAAATCTCTGTGCATTTCATTGGTCAATCCTAAAGCTAAAGCGATGGAGATTCCGCCACGCAAACCACCCCAAGTCATAATTAGGTTGGTGTTTGGCACAAAGTCTAGTTTCTTTTTAAAGAAGTTAATCGGAATTAATAAGGATAAGAATCTACATACTAATATTAACGGAATTGCAATCAATCCAGCAATAATATAATCGCCTTCTACTACTAAAACGAGCATTTCCATTCCGATCATTACAAACAAAATAGCATTCAATAAAATATCTAATAATTCCCAAAACTTATCTACATAATGTTCTGTAGTTTCTGACATGGCAGCGTTTCTAATAGTATCATTTCCTACAATTAAACCAGCTGTAACCATGGCTAAAGGAGCCGATAAATGCAAATACTGCGCAATTACTGTTCCGCCCATTACAGCAGCAACCGTAATAATAACTTCAATATCATAATCGTTTATAGATCTTAACAATCTGTACGTAATCCAACCTAAAACAGCTCCCAAAAGGATTCCACCCAACACTTCTTTTCCGAAGAGTTGTAAAACATCTACTACTTCTATTTTATCAACTCCGAATGAAGCGATTTGAAAAATAGTTAAGAACACTACTACTCCAACTCCATCATTAAATAAAGACTCGCCAACTATCTTTGTTTCTAGTTTCTTAGGAACATTGGCTTTCTTTAAAATTCCGAGTACTGCAATTGGGTCTGTTGGAGAAATCAACGCTCCGAAGAGTAAACAATAAATAAAACCTACTTGCATCCCAACAAGTTGCAATACGTAATACATACTAATTCCTACTAAAAAAGTAGATGCTAAAACACCTAAAGTAGAAAACATAAGCACGGGCCAACGTTGAATCTTTAGTTGGTTAAAGTTGGTATGTAACGCGCCTGCAAACAATAAAAAACTCAGCATTTCTTCTAACAACAATTCTCTAAAATCTATTTTAGATATTATTTCTTTTTCGAAGTTTAACAACGTAGGATCTAAATAACTCAACGCAATTACAAACAGTGTAAATACAATGGTAATAATCATTAAACCAATGGTATTTGGTAGTTTTAAAAATCGGACATTGATATACCCAAATATTGCTGAGAAGAAAATTAGTATTGTTGCTATTAAATAAGCATCCATTGTTGTGTGATTTTATATTATTTGTTTCCTAGAGTGCAGTCGAGACTTGTCAGGTCGAGCACAGTCGAGCGGTAATCGTTTTGTATATGCAAATATAGGAATAGTATAAGTTCTCGACTCCGATCGAACGGACATTTTTAAGATCTATACAACAAAAGCAGCCGATTGGCTGCTTTTTAGTTTACATATATGTTTTCGTTTCTCTTTCATCTAAATGTCTGGTCGAGCTTGTTCTATCGAGCGGAGTCGAACTTGTTCTATCGAACATCATCGAGACTTGTCAGGTCGAGCTTGTCCTATCGAGCGGAGTCGAATTTGTCATATCGAGCGGAGTCGAGATACAAGACCTATTTAACCTCTCGACTAGTTGCACTAGCTACCTTCAATTAAAATGTATTTTAATTTCGCTAATGCTCGAGGAGACAATGTAGAGGCATTGACCAAACAATGTCAAAACATTGACCAAACAATCTTATCGTTTACATCACAAACAAACGTCTTGCAGACATCATCTCTTCTACGCGTTCTCCAATTTCCGCCAAAGCAGCATCGTTATCGTGATTCTGAATTGCTTCATCTATAAAGTCAACTACTTGTTGCATGTCTGTTTCTTTTAAACCTCTTGTAGTAACAGCTGCGGTTCCAACTCTTATTCCAGACGTTACAAACGGACTCTTATCATCAAAAGGCACCATGTTTTTGTTTACGGTAATATCTGCTTTTCCTAAAGCTATTTCGGCATCTTTACCAGAAATGTTTTTGTTTCTTAAGTCAATTAACATACAATGATTGTCTGTTCCGCCAGAAATAATATGATATCCTTTTGCTACAAATGCTGCTGCCATTGCTGCTGCGTTTTCTTTTACTTGTAGTTGATATTCTAAAAACTCGTCTGTTAGTGCTTCTCCAAATGCAACTGCTTTTGCTGCAATTACGTGTTCTAATGGTCCGCCTTGATTACCAGGAAATACTGCCGAGTTAATTAATGTGGACATCTTCTTTGGATTCCCGTTTTTTAAGGTTTCTCCAAACGGATTGTCAAAATCTTTACCAATTAGTATCATTCCTCCTCTTGGGCCACGCAATGTTTTATGTGTTGTAGTAGTAACAATATGACAATGTGGTAACGGATCGTTTAAGATTCCTTTTGCAATCAATCCCGCAGGATGCGAAATATCTGCCATTAAAATTGCGCCCACACTATCAGCAATTTTTCTAAAACGCTCAAAATCCATATCTCTAGAATAGGCAGAAGCACCTGCAATAATTAATTTAGGTTGATGCTTTTTAGCTTGTGCTTCTAAATGGTTGTAATCAATAATTCCTGTTGCTTTATCCACTCCATAAAAAACAGGGTTGTATAACTTACCAGAAAAGTTTACTGGAGAACCGTGTGTTAAATGTCCACCGTGCGATAAATCGAACCCTAAAATAGTATCACCAGGTTGTAAACAAGCAGCAAATACTGCTGTGTTAGCTTGACTACCAGAGTGTGGTTGCACATTTACATATTCTGCTCCAAACAATTCTTTGGCTCTGTCTATGGCAATTTGTTCTACAATATCTACAATTTCGCATCCACCGTAATAACGTTTACCAGGATATCCTTCTGCATATTTATTGGTTAAAATTGAGCCTTGGGCTTGCATTACTTGATCGCTTACAAAGTTTTCTGAAGCAATTAATTCCAAACCATTTTGTTGTCTTTCTTTTTCTTCTTGAATCAGGTCAAAAATTTGATTATCTAGTTGCATTGTTGTTTGTTTTAATAAAGATTATCAAAAGTAGTAAAAATCATTTTGCAACTAACAACTTTCTGCTATATTTGATAAAATTTTAATAACATTGGTTTAAAAACTAATACTATATATATTCAGATGAAATTAACGGCTAATAATCCCAACAGAAAATCGTGGTTACATGTTTCTAAAGATTCAGATTTTCCAATACAAAACATCCCATTTGGTGTGTTTATTACTAAAGATGATATTATTACCATCGGAACACGAATTGGAGATTACGCCATCGATTTAGGAGCCTTACATCAATTAGGTTACTTTGATGGGATACCGCTTACAGACGATATCTTTTTGCAAGATTCTCTAAACGATTTTATTGCAGACGGACGCAAAACTTGGCGTTTGGTGCGTAATAGAATTGCAGACATCTTTGACGTTACTAAAAGTGGTTTAAGAGATCATAAAGAGCACAAAGCAGAAATTATTTTTAGAATGGATGAAATAGAAATGTTATTGCCAGTAACTGTTGGCGATTATACCGATTTCTATGCAAGTAAAGAACATGCTACCAACGTGGGTACTTTATTTCGTGACCCAGAAAATGCCTTAATGCCAAACTGGTTGCATGTACCCATTGGATATCATGGTAGAAGTTCTTCTATCATTCCGTCTGGTACACCTATTAGAAGACCTTACGGACAATCGAAACCTGCAGAAGGAACCAATACTCCGGGATTTGGTCCTTCTAAATTATTAGACTTCGAATTAGAAATGGCGTTTATCACTACAGATTCTAATACCTTAGGAGATCGTATTTCTATTGAAGAAGCAGAAGAATATATTTTCGGAATGGTCTTATTTAACGACTGGTCGGCAAGAGATATACAAGCTTGGGAATACCAACCTTTAGGTCCATTTTTAGGAAAGAACTTTGCTTCTACCATTTCTCCTTGGATTGTTACGTTGGATGCCTTAGAGCCTTTTAGAACTGATAATCCAGAGCAAGTACACGAACCTTTGCCATATTTAAAAGTAGATGGACAAAAAAGTTACGACATTAAATTACAAGTAGGTATTAAACCAGAAGGAAAAGAAGAAACGGTGGTTGCCAACTCTAACTTTAAATATATGTATTGGACCATGGTGCAACAATTAGCGCATCATACTGTAAATGGTTGTCCGGTAGAAGCTGGAGACATGATGGGTTCTGGTACTATTTCGGGCCCAACAAAAGACAGTTATGGTTCTATGCTAGAGTTGTCTTGGCGTGGTCAAAACCCAATTAAATTAAACGACGGTTCTGAGCGTAAATTTATCAATGATAATGATACGGTGATTATGCGTGCACATTGTGAAAATAATGACGTACGTATTGGTTTTGGTGAGTGTACTGGTAAAGTATTGCCTGCTATTCCGTTTAAGAAATAGTAGTATTATAAATATCATTAAAAAAGGACGCTCTTGGAGTGTCCTTTTTTTTGTACGTCATTACGAGGACGAAGGACGAAGTAATCTCATAAAACAATACCGTCATTACGAAGGAAGAATGACTGAAGTAATCTCAATAAATGAAGTAACTAATATCATAAGTAACCTATGCAAAACAATTGGAATTTATAAGATATCAAGGATTTACGGGTTGTGAAAATAGTGAAGAATAGTAGTGATTAATAAAAAAAAGTGGCTTACCTATAATTATAAACTATTTCCATATTTTTCTAACCATTTTATCGACTCTTTATAATTCGGATAATATGATTTCATTAAAGTCCAAAATTTATGTGTGTGATTCATAACTACAGTATGCATTAATTCGTGAATTATGATATAATCAATTACATATTCAGGTGCTTTTATCAATTTCCAATTCAATGAAATATTCTTGTCTCTTGAACAATTTCCCCATTTCGTTCTGGATTCTCGAATAAATATTCTATTGTGCTTAAAATTCAAGTTTTCCGCAAGTTGGTTTGTCCGTTTTGTCAAATGTTTTTTAGCAACTTTCCGATACCATTTTTCCTGAACTTTTGGGTCAAGTAAATCTCGCTTTGAATTGATTGTTTTGTGTTCGTGGTCAACTTTAACCTTTTGTGAATACGTAGTATCATAAAAATAAGCGTATCTATTACCGAAAAGTAATAATTGATTTCGCTTTAATTCAATTGAGGACATTCCGTCAAAATACTTTAGGTTTTTATCAATCCATCTGTTTTTTTTCTTCAGCATTGAATTGATATCTTCCTCTGAAAAGTCTGGTGGTGCAATTATGCGTACTTTTCCATCTTCACTTACTCGAAGTCGAGCGTGTTTTACTTCCTTGCGGATTAATATGTAGTTATTTGGTAACTCCATTAACTCAATTTGTAATTCTGTAAAACAGCTTTCATAATTTGCTCCATCAATTCTTCATTTCCATCAATCTTTAGTTCCTCAAATTTTGGATTTACAGATAAGAGTAAAATTTCATATTTCAAACGGTCAAATTCTCTTGGAACTTCTTGCCAACCATTGTAAATTTTGGCTTTTATTTTTTCTGCTGCTTCAAATGAAAACTCTCTAACAAGTTCTTCGTTAAACGATTCTCCTGAAATATTCTTTATGATTGTAAAAAACTCAAAACTTCCTTTGTCTGGAAATCCCATTCTTTCTGGAAGCGAAGCAATTTCATCTAATTCTGAATAAAGGTCTCCTAGTTGATTTAATATTTCTTCAATCGCAAGACTTTCTTCTTGCTTTTGTTTTATTAAATCATCCAAACGATTTTGAAACTCAACATAAATGGCACTATTAACTTCATTCTTACGTATTACAGTTTCAATATCTCTAATTATTTTTTCTGCCTTGTCTGATGGGTCAAGCTTAATTTCTTTCAGTTTATTCAAGTAATCTGAATCAATTGATATTTCAGGTAAATGCCCTTTGAAATTTAGCAGCTTAGAAGTTTCTTGAATTAATTTTCGTGTTTTGGCTGCATAGATTTCTGCATCAAAATCTAATCGTTTAAATTCTTCTAAATAGATTTCATAAATCTCATTTAGCCACAAGTATTTTATTTTTGATTCTCTTAATGCTGGATGTGGTGAAATAGATTCCCAAAGTTGAATAACTTCTCTAAAGTCGTTTTCAAATTTTCCGTGGTCAATTTCCGATAGCTTTCTAACGATTGCCATTGTACATTCGTAACTGTCTTCCAGTTTAATGTTTTCAAAAGGCTTAAACGCTTCTTCTAAAACTTTAGGGAATGTCTTTACCAAACTTTCTACATCTTCAAACTCGCCAATATCTTCTGGGTCGTAATTCAATGCTTCTTTATAATTTTGGAAGACTCCAACATAATCAACTATTCGTCCAAATTCTTTCGATAGCTTGGTTACTTTGTCGTCATAAGGTCTGTTGGTTCTTGCTACTGCTTGTAAAAGATTGTGGTCACGCAAAGGACTATCCAAATACATTGTTTGCTCAATTGGTGCATCAAAACCAGTTAAAAGCATATTACAGACAATGAAGATTTTCAGGTTGTTACCCATTTTTTGTTCTTCCTCTGTAATTCTTTTCTTAAATTGCTTAATTAACTTTTTACGTTCCTTATCTTCTTTGTAATGGTCTTTGTAGAGTTCGTATTTTTCGCCTTCTTCGTAATGTCCAGTTGAGAATATTATTGCGACTTCTGAACGGTCGAAATAGTTCATCAGTTCATTGTAATACAAAACACAAGCTTCTTTATCACAAGCGACTATTTGAGCTTTATAGCCTTGTGGTTCGAGCATTTCTTTAAAATCCGTTGCAATATCTTTTGCAAGTGTTTCAACACGGTCAGGATGCTTTAAAAAGACTTTCCAAGCTGAAACTCTTCTTTCAACAGCTTTCTTTTCATCTTCTGTAAGTTCTGCTGTGATTTCTTCGTAACCTTCTTTTAATTTTTCCTTGTCTAAAAACCATTCAGTTGGCCCAAAAGTGTAGCGAATTGGTTTTGTAGCTCCATCATCAATCGCATCTTGAATGCTGTATTTATCTAAATAATATTCGTGTTTTCCTTTGTCTTGGTCAACTATTCCAAATTCTTGGTGTGTTTTTGGAATTGGTGTTCCTGTAAATGCGAATCGTTTAGCGTTAGGTAAAACTGCTTGCAATTCCATTTGATAATTGCCGTATTGTGTTCTATGTGCTTCGTCAATTAAAACAATTACATTGTCTCGCAAATCTTGTCGGTCTCCTAATTCATCAAATTTTTGAACGGTTGTAATAAAAACGCCTGAAGGTGAAGTTTTAATAATGTGTTTTAAATCGCCAATATTATTTACTGGTCTCGCATTTGGAAATTCGCAATCGTCAAAAGTTCCTCCAATTTGTTCTCGCAAATCTTTACGGTCAACCACAATGTAAATTGTTGGGTCTTTTAGTTCTTTACTTTGGCGAAGTTTGTATGCTGTATAAAGCATTGTTAAACTCTTTCCAGAACCTTGTGTATGCCAAATTACACCTTGGTCTAAATCGCCTTTTATAACTCTATCTGCAATTTTATTGGCTGCTCGTAATTGTTGATAACGAGCTACTTTTTTTACAATTTTTCCTTCTTCTCGTTCAAAAACTAAAAAGTGTTTTAAAATATCCAACACTCTTGCTGGTTGCAATAAGCCAATGATACCGAGTTTCATTCGCTCCAATACTTCTCCATTTGGCAAACGGTCAACATCAAAATTCCAAAGTCCGTCTTTTTTATCTTGATAAGTTGTACAAAGGTCATTAGTTGGTTCTAAAATTGGATTGGGTTGGCTAACATCTATCAAGGTATTTTTCCATTCGTTGAAATAAGACGAGGAAGCTCCGGGAATTCCATATTTTGTAATTCTACCGTTACAAGCCACACCAAAGCAATGACACATATATAATTTATCGGCTCTTTGGTCGTAAGTTGAAAATTGACGAACACCTTCCATCCAATTCGTACCTTTTCTTGCTCTTTGTTTGGCTTCTATAGGTACTAAAGGAACACCATTAATTAACAAGACAATATCAGTTTTTACCATTTTGTAGCCTTGTACCCAAAATTGGTTGGTTACGATAAAATCGTTTTCCCAAATATTTTCAAAGTCAATAAAAAGCACATCAATGTCTTTGTCTTTTACCGAAAGCGTAACACCCGAAACCAATTTATCTAAAAACGCCTCATTTCCTAAAATTGGAATAGGATTATTTAAATTTTGCATCAGCATTTCAACTGCGTGTTGTGCAACTTCTTCGCTTATATTGTTTATTAAAGCTGTTTTTTCTACCAATATTTGTTCAATAATGGGTTTTGAAAAAGGACGTTCATAGGTTTTTAAATCATCATTACTTTTAAATGACCAGCCCATTTTACTTAACCATTCAGTTACTGGTTTTTCTACACCTTTAAGTTCTGATAAATGTCCCATATTATTGTGTTGTTGTAGTTGTGTTAGTTACTTCAATCTCATTTTCAAATTGTGCAATAAATGCTGACGACAAACGAACTTTACCAGTTAATAAATTTTGCATTAATGATTTTTTTAAGCGTTGAAGCTTTTTGATTTTCGAATACTTTTTTGAGATAGCTTCATTTAAAGGTTTTACCTTTTTAAAAATCAATTTTTGTTCATTTATGTCGTTTGATAAAGGAAATTTGAATGAACCATATTCTCTTGAATTGATATTAGGTTTTGCACCAACTCTTTGCATTGCAACTTTAAATGCTTCGAAAATGTCTGATTTCGCAATTAGATTGAAATATTCAGGTAATATTTTTTCTTCATTAAAAGTGAACTTAATTAAATAGCCCGCATATGCTGAAAGTCCCATTTTTTCCTTGTATAGAAGTGATTTACCAACAGTATCTCCTGTTCGTGCAAATAGAAAGTCATTATTTTTTAATAAATAATCTTTGACTTTGCTTTTCTCAATTCCAGCTTTATTTTTTTCAATAAGGTCGCCATTGTCATCAATATCTGTTATTCTAATGTATCTTGGATTTCCTACAACAAAGTCAATAGCTGATGCATTTGCTCCATACTGTCCTCCACCTAAACAAACATTCTTTAACTTTTTCATTTCCCAACCAATAGGCACTATTCCAAACTTTTCATCTTCATAAAACTCATCATCAGTACGCCAAGTGCCATCTGGTTTTAGTTTACCAGTAAGCAGGTTTTGCATTAAAGCTTTTTTAAGTTTTTCGGCTGCTTTTATGCTTTTTTTGGTAGCGTCTATAGTTTCATCTACTTTGGAAAGGATATTGTCTATAGCAATTTGTTCACTTGAATTTTCAGGATACTCAATATCCATATTTCGTAAAAATCGTATATCCAAATTTCCTAAACCTGTTGTGCCTTCAGAAACTGCTGTGATACGTTCTTGTATTGGGTGTGATTTTAACCATCTAAAAAAATATTCTGGTAAAATATCTGAATCTTTTTTTGGTTTGAATGCTGTTAAAAATGAAGCAAACAAATATTCAGAATCCTCTTTGATATAAACTGCATTCCCAATCCTTTTTCGATTTCCGTTAGAACTTACAGCAATAGACCAATGTTTACTAACAGCTTTTTTTATTTTATCAGCTTCTTTTACATCTTTAAGATAAAGCTCACTTGATAAGTCAAGCTCTTTTTGAACATTAGTTACAGTTAAGACACGAACCGTTTTTGGTTCTGGAAATTTGGTTTCTTGCTCTTTTGACCAAGTGTAACCTGATTTGTGCTTAATTATATTCTTAAACTTATCTTTTTTCCAAGTCATATTAATTCAACACTTTTAAAAGTTCATTAATAGACTTATCCAAGTCATTTTCTTTCTCAATGATGTCTTTAAATTCTGTAATTGCTTCTTTTAAATCAATCTCTTCTTCAGGTTCAAACGTGTCAACATAACGAGGTATGTTCAGATTGAATTCGTTCTCATCCAACTCCTCCATATCAGCAATAGCAAAGTAGCGTTTGCGTTGCTCTGGGTCTTGTAGCATTGTAATGAGCTCCTGTTCTACATCTTCAATCGCTTGTCGTTCTTTATCCGCTTGTTCGTGAGCTGCGATTATTTTATTTTCTTTTTCTGTAGTGAGTTTATCTAAAGCATTTTGAGCTGTAACTACTGCTTTCTCTTGCCCTTTAGTTGGTTTTTTACCTTCGGATACTTTGTTGGTAATTACTTTTTGGGCCTTTGCCAGTTTCGCTTCTGCGGTTTCAATGTCTTCTGCATAATATTCCTCAATTTCTAATAGTTTAAAATCAAGGTCTTCTTGTATCAAATTTTTTAAACGTGTTTTTTGAGAATCTATCCAAGTCTTTGCAATTTCCATATCTCCCCAACTTTCTAAAATGGTAGAAATACGCAAAATATCGTGAGGCAAAAGCACATTCATATTTGGTTCTTCTTTATACCAACCTTCTTTGGCAGCATATACCATTAGTACTTTGTCTTTGCGTTCTTTAGGTTTGTTTTTATTAATAAATAAAATAGCACCAGGAATGGTAGTTCCATAAAACAAATTGCCTGGTAAGACTACAGTTGCATCAATGATATTGTGCATTTCTGTAAACTCGCCATTGTGGTCAATTTTACCTTGTAAAAATCCTCTACGGATTAAATACTCATCATCTGCTTTTCGGTTTTGTCCGTCTTCTTCTTCAGTTTTTTCAGGTTGTCCTCTAAATAAAACACCTTGCGGACAAACAACTCCTGCTTTTCCATCATCTTTGATTGAAGCAACTATGTGTTGCAAAAAAGCAAAATCTCCATTAGAAAAAGGCGGTTGTCCATAAATTAAACGACCATAAGGGTCAGTCATTCCATCTTTAGGATAGACTAATTGTGGTGAGCCATCTTTTTTGTTAACTACCTTTCCTTTTTTATCACGTTTGGGTTCTCCGTTTTTCCACCAGTTTTCCTGTGAAAATGGAAAATTAGCCATTGCTAAATCAAATTGTTTGATTTCAAGCTCGTTGTCTTCGTCAACAAATTTTGGGTCGAGAATAGTATCGCCTTTTTCTATTCGAGCATCCAATCCGTGAAGAATCATATTGATATTTGCAATCGCCCAAGTGTTCCAAACATCTTCTTGACCAAATAAGCGAACAGCTTTTGAATTATTGTAGTTTGTTTTGCAATATTTAGCTGCACTAATCAAGAATCCACCAGAACCACAAGTTGGGTCGTAAACCGTTGTGTTTTTTTGCGGCTTTAAATAGCGAACAATTACATCAACAACTTCTTGAGGTGTATAGAATTGTCCAGCAGTTGTTCCTCCTTTATTTTCGTCTGCAAATCGTTTGATTAGATATTCGTAAGCATCACCCAAAACATCAACAGAAGCATTTTTGTTGCTTAAATCCACAGCATCCAAATAACTCACTAAAGATGTTAAAACTTGTGGACTTAACTTTTTACTACCAGAACCGTCAGGTGCTGGTTCGTTCCAACGTACTGTATTGATTACACCTTTTAAAACTGCTTTTCCTTGTCGGTCAATATTGGCATCTGCAATTTCGTTTACTGCTTTGTTCAGTTTTTCGTTTTTCTTGTCAGGTGAAGCATCACGAACATCTTTCCAAAAACATCCTTCTGGAATTTTGAAATCGTGTTTTTGAGCTACGATTATTCTTTTTTCGGCTTCGGTTGGTTGTCTTCCTTCTCTTTTTACAAATTCCTTTATTTCGTTTTCCGTTTCCCATTCGTAATTGTCCGAAAGACGTTTGAAAAAGAGAAGTGAAAGTATATAGGCTTTGTAATCTTCTACTTTGTCACGTAGAATGTCCGCCATTCCAAAAAGTGTGCTTCCTAATGCTTGTTTTGTAATCATTTATTTAGTTCTGTTCTTTCAATTAAAAAATTCAATTTAACCAGTCTCAAACTTAATAAAAAATCACTGAACCTTAATGGTATTATCAATGTTATTCTAAGGTTAATATTGAAAAAAAACTAAATTCAGATACTTCCTAACTAAATCAATAGAAAAGAACAAACTAGCATCTTGTTTATTTTTTCACAGCTATTATTAAATAAAATAGCACGTTATTAATATGAGATTCCCTGTCCGAGGCAGGCGGGCTCGTTGTTTATGCTTCTCTCTGTTGGAACGACACGGAAAGTTTTGTAAGGTTAATGCTACTTGGTTTAATGAGATTGCTTCTTCTCTCTTATTCTTTTCCATTGTATTTCTTCTTTTACTTTTTTCCATTGCTGTAAAAAGTAACAAAAAAATCTAGTCTTATTATAATTTTATTGAATTCTTAAAAGTTATTCCTCTATCGCGTCCAGACATTTTATTTAGTTCCCCAATCAAGTTGAGGACATGCTTTGGACACTTAGCCGTTTCATCCCTTTTGAATTCTTACTAAAATTATAAGTATGACGGTTTAAGATTGTAACTGTAATTAATATATACTTCAACTCAGAACCTTTGAACCTTTGAGCCTTTGAACCTTTGAGCCTTTGCAACCTTTGCTACTTCCCAACCCTCCACCCAGTCTGCCTCGTCTTTCCTCCCCAAAAAGTCCATTTTTAAAAAATAATGCCCTCTTGCTTCCGAACAAAACCCGAAGGAAACTCGAAGGAAACCTTTAAAAATTAAAAATTTGTGTCAATTTGTGTCAATACAGGTCAATTTGTGTCAATTTGTGTCAATACAGGTCAATTTGTGTCAAAACGTGTCAATACGTGTCAATTTGTGTCAATTTGTGTCAAGATCTTGGTTTTATGAGTTTTAGGCGGTAGGTTTGGGTAATATTAATCATAAAAATAAATTATTATGGCAACATTTGAAAAAGGCATACTTGGCGGATTTTCTGGCAAAGTAGGCAACGTAGTAGGCTCTCGATGGAGAGGAAAAAATGTAATGCGTAGTGTACCACAGCGTGGTAATTATACGCCTACAGTAAAACAAGAAGACCAGCGTTTAAAGTTTAAAACGGTCATTAGCTTTTTAACGCCCTTGGCAGAAATTTTAAGTCGCTATTTTGGGAGTCCGCAAGGCGATAAGTCGCGTACAAACTTGGCAACCTCTTACCATTTAAAAAACGCCGTGTTAGACACACCAGCGGGTATGGTAATGGATTATGCCAAAGTGTTAATTAGCAAAGGCGATTTAAGAGGAATAGCAAGTGGTACTGTAGCTGCTGCTGCCGGACGCATTCTAAATTTTGGATGGGCAGACAATAGCGGACAAGGAAAAGCCACGGCAACAGATACCTTAATGGTTGTGGTGTATGCACCCGATTTAGGGTTGTATTTTACAGACACAGCTGTGGCCACTAGAGATGCTGCCTCTGCTAGTGTAACCTTACCAGAGTTTATGGCAAGTTTTGAGGTTGAAGTTTGGGCGTCTTTTACCAAGCCCGAAACCAATTTTGCAGCAATGAGTACGTACATGGGTACGGTTACGGTGTTGTAACGTGGTAAAGTAAAGCACTGGTTTTTGTAAACGCTTGTATTTGTAACAATGGTTTTGTTATGGGTGCATGCGTTTTTTTGATGTTTTATGGTTCATTTGCAGACAAGTGTCAAATAATTAATTCCTGGCTGTAGATTCTATAACAAAAGAGTGCTTTATAACAGAGTTGTGAGGTTTATCAGTTTAGCAACGACATACTTTTCTTTTTTTTTGACTTTTCTATTCTTTTCCATTGACCTCTCGACTCCGCTCGAGATAAATTCCAAGAAACAAAAATTTAGACTTCATATAATTTTATTGAATTCTTACTAAAATACCTATAAAGTTCGTCATAGCATTTGCAAACGAGTGTCAAATACTTGAAGTATTCGTAAAAAGAAAAGCTGTCTGAGCAAAGCGAGTTCTTTTCTTTTAGAATGTTTCTTTTTTCAGCAATAGAAAAAAGAAAGTGAAATTATTGATTAAGACCTCTCGACTCCGCTCGAGGAGACATAGGAACAAAAAACTCTAGACTTCATATAGTTTTATTGAATTCTGACTAAAATACCTATAAAGTTCGTCATAGCATTTGCAAACGAGTGTCAAATACTTGAAGTATTCGTAAAAAGAAAAGCTGTCTGAGCAAAGCGAGTTCTTTTCTTTTAGAATACAAGAGTAAATTTGACCGTTGAAAATGCAAGACTAGATTTTTTTGTTTCTTTTTTCAGCAATGGAAAAAAGAAAGTGAAATTATTGATTAAGACCTCTCGACTCCGCTCGAGGAGACATAGGAACAAAAAACTCTAGACTTCATATAGTTTTATTGAATTCTTACTAAAATACCTATAAAGTTCGTCATAGCATTTGCAAACGAGTGTCAAATACTTGAAGTATTCGTAAAAAGAAAAGCTGTCTGAGCAAAGCGAGTTCTTTTCTTTTAGAATACAAGAGTAAATTTGACCGTTGAAAATGCAAGACTAGATTTTTTTGTTTCTTTTTTCAGCAATGGAAAAAAGAAAGTGAAATTATTGATTAAGACCTCTCGACTCCACTCGAGGAGACATAGGAACAAAAAACTCTAGACTTCATATAGTTTTATTGAATTCTGACTAAAATACCTATAAAGTTCGTCATAGCATTTGCAAACGAGTGTCAAATACTTGAAGTATTCGTAAAAAGAAAAGCTGTCTGAGCAAAGCGAGTTCTTTTCTTTTAGAATGTTTCTTTTTTCAGAAATGGAAAAAAGAAAGTGAAATTATTGATTAAGACCTCTCGACTCCGCTCGAGGAGACATAGGAACAAAAAACTCTAGACTTCATATAGTTTTATTGAATTCTTACTAAAATACCTATAAAGTTCGTCATAGCATTTGCAGACGAGTGTCAAATACTTGAAGTATTCGTAAAAAGAAAAGCTGTCTGAGCAAAGCGAGTTCTTTTCTTTTAGAATACAAGAGTAAATTTGACCGTTGAAAATGCAAGACTAGATTTTTTTTGTTTCTTTTTTCAGCAATAGAAAAAAGAAAGTGAAATTATTGATTAAGGCATCTCGACTCCGCTCGAGGAGACATAGGAACAAAAAATCTGGTCTTGAATTTTAACAACACAGCATGGCACTCAAAAAGACAAACTATTTATTTTTATCATCCACATTATCAAGCGCTCTGCGAATAAACAACTTATTTAATAAGCGCTTTGGAAACACAGGGATTCCGCCTAACTTAAAACTTGGAATGTTGTGTTTTTTTCGCAATCGGTACAAGGTACTACGGCTTATTTTTAAATATGCCATAACTTCACATGTTGTAATCCATGTTTCATTTTCAAATAAGCGGGCATTAAATTCTCCACGGGGGCTTTGCCCCTCTTTTTTAGGTAGATCTTCTTTTTTCATAATTTCTTTTTCTAGCTAATATAAACTGCTATAATAGCGTAATTTAGCACTAATATATAAAAAAATTATGAAGTTTGTTTTTATTGTGGGTTGCTGGTTTGGGGTTTGGGGCTAGGATTTAGGGGTTAGTATTTAGGAGTTAGTATATAGAGGTTAGGGGTTAGTGTTGAGTTTTTAGTAGTAACTCTCTTGCTTCTTGTCTCTTGTCTCTTGTCTCTTGATTATAGTTTCTACTCTTTTTAGCTTACAGCCTATAGCTTAATGCCTATTGCTTTTTAACTCTGTAACTCTGTAACTTTGAACCTAAGGATTAATGTTTAGTAGCAACTCTCCCGCCTCCTGTCTATTGCCTCTTGCTTCTTCTCTCTTATTATTTTCCATTGTATTTCTTCTTTTACTTTTTTCCATTGCTGTAAAAAGTAACAAAAAAATCTAGTCTTGAATCTTCGGCGGTCTTTCTAGTTTTCAATCACTAAAACAAATAAACTCGCTACGCTCAAACACTATTTGTTTTTACGCGATTTTCAAACTGAAGACACTCGCCTGCCAGATTCTATGACGGAGTTGGTTCTGTTATTAGTGAACAATTATCAGTTGGCAGTTTTTAATTATTAGCAGCAACTCTCTTGACTCTTGACTCTTGACTCTTGATTATAATTTCTACTCTTTAGCTTACAGCATATAGCTTAATGCCTATTGCTTTTTAACTCTGCAACTTTGTCCCTTTGTCTCTTGCTACCTAACTCTAGATTCTAACCCCTTATCATTTCAATATTTGTGTTATATAAAATAGTAGTACTTTTAATCGCTAAATAACAACATCAACTTAAAAATAGTATGGCAAAGAAATCAGTAAAGAAGGTATTTAAAACGGTGTTTATTATTGCGAGTATCTGTTCGCTGTATTTTGTGCCTTGGGTCTTAGTAAAGGCATGGATACTACCACTACCCGATTCGGTGCAAGCACAAACCGATCAGGCTATTGATCAAGGGTTTGATGGTATTATTGTGTACGTAGATGTGGCTGATAAACCTCCTGCTTTTTATGCCGCTGGTTGGCACGATCGTATCAACAAGATTGCTGCAAAGCCTAAAGCTTTGTTTAAAATTGCGAGTATCAGTAAACTGTATAGAGCTGTTGCGGTTGCCAAATTGGTAAACAACGGACGCTTATCGCTCACTAAAACCGTTGCGGATTATTTACCAGAACTTGTGGGTGGTATTGAAAATGTGGAGCGCATCACACTTAAAATGCTAGTACAACATCGTAGTGGGATTCCTAATTTTACAGACAGTCCTGGTTATTGGGGGGCTCCCAAAAAAAACTATCAAGATAAATTGGGCTTAATTCTTAATAAGCCTGCAAACTTTGAACCCGATACAGACTACGAGTATTGCAATACCAATTACTTATTACTGGCTAAAATTATGGACAACGTGTTGGGCTATCCTCATTATAAATATATCCAAGAAGAAATCTTAGACCGTCTAAACTTAAAACAGACTTTTGCTTCGCTTGCAGATGTAAATATAGACAATGTAATGAGTGGTTATCATGTGGGGCATCCGTTAGATTTAAAGGCTGATGAGCATGGTATGTTAGCAACTGCTGAAGATGTTGGTGTTTTTTTGCGTGCGCTTAATAATGGGGCTTTGTTTGATGCTAAAGAACAAGAAATCTACGCGTCTATCTACGAGTTTGAACATAAGGGTTGGGTACCAGGATATCAAAGTATTGCTAAGTACCATAAAGATTTAGATGCAGTGGTGATACAATTTACTAGTACTACAGATCCTAAGTTGTACAATTGGAATTTAGCAGATATTATCTATGCTCGGGTTTTGAAAATAGTGAAGAATACTAGTGATTAATGTGCTCTTTATTTTTTTTCATTGATGACCTTTCGATTCATCTCAAGGTAACACCAAAAATCTAGTCTTATTATAATTTTATTGAATTCTTAAAAGTTATTCCTCTATCGCGTCCAGATATTTTATTTAGTTCCCCAATCAAGTTGAGGACATGCTTTGGACACTTAGCCGTTTCATCCCTTTTGAATTCTTACTAAAATTATACCTATGACGGTTTAAGATTGTAACTGTAATTAATATATACTGCAACTCTGCGCCTTTGAACCTTTGCAACTCTGCGCCTTTGTCTCTTTTAAAATCAGTGTTGAATTGTTAGTGTTGAATGTTGAGTTTTTAGTAGCAACTCTCTTGCCTCTTGCCTCTTGCTTCTTGCCTCTTCTCTCTTATTCTTTTCCATTGTATTTCTTCTTTTACTTTTTTCCATTGCTGTAAAAAGTAACAAAAAAATCTAGTCTTGAATCTTCGACGGTCTTTCTAGTTTTCAATCACTAAAACAAATAAACTCGCTATGCTCAAACACTATTTGTTTTTACGCGATTTTCAAACTGAAGACACTCGCCTGCCAGATGCTATGACGGAGTTGGTTCTGTTATTAGTGAACAATTATCTGTTGGCAGTTTTTAATTATTAGTAGCAACTCTCTTGTCTTTTGACTTTTCACTCTGCTCCTTTGCAACTTTGAGTCTTTGTAACTCTGCATCTTTGCAACTTTGAACCTCTGCAACTATGAGCCTTTACTCCTTTCAAACATAAACCTAGTACTCCAACTCCAAAATATCATAATGCGAAGCATGCGCAACTGCTACATCGTTTTGTATAACTAGTAACTGCGGAGATTGATGTATTACCTGAAATGCATAACCAACTTCGTCAGAAACGTTTCTATAATTTAGCAAATCCAAATAATACACTTTTAAGTTTGATGTACTGTTATCAAAAGACTTTTCGAATTGCTTAATTACCATTTTACTAATAATACAGCGAGTAGAATGTTTAAAAATTAGCACCGTTTCTTTTTTAGAAAGCGCTTGTATCTCGGCTATTTGTGAAACTGTAGTTAATGGAATCCAGCGAATGTTAGAAGTATTTACTTTTTCTTCTGTGGTATTGCTCTTAAAGATGTTTCTAAATAAACTCATGGTTTGTTTTTTGGTTCAGTCGTAACTTATTGAAATCCTTTCAGCAGCCAAAAAGTCAGCAAAAACAGCAAGTTAACAGACAAAATGACTTGTTATTTACCTGTTTTTTAATTGGTACTAAATTTGCCACAAAGTAACTGAAAAAGTAAAACATAGATACCATGAATTTTAACAATTATACTATAAAATCACAAGAAACCATACAACAAGCGCAACAGATTGCGCAAAGTTATGGACATCAACAAATAGAAAACGAGCACCTCTTTAAAGCCCTTTTAGAAGTGGATGAAAACGTGTTGCCATTTCTATTAAAGAAACTAAATAGCAATGTAGCCATACTAACACAATTGTTAGACAAGCAGTTAGAGAGCTTTCCTAAAGTTACAGGCGGAGATATTACATTATCTAGAGAAGCATCTAAAAGCTTAACAGAAGCAGCTATTATTGCTAAAAGCATGAAAGATGAATATGTTTCTATTGAGCACATCATCTTGGCCATCTTTAAATCTAAAAGTACCATTGCTCAGATTTTAAAAGACCAAGGACTTACAGAAAAAGGATTGAAAGAAGCCATTAAAGAACTTCGTAAAGGCGAAAGTGTTACTTCACAAAGTGCAGAAGAAAACTACAATTCGCTTAATAAATATGCGAAGAATTTAAATCAGTTAGCACGCGATGGTAAGTTAGATCCTGTAATTGGTAGAGATGAAGAAATAAGACGTTTGTTGCAAATCTTATCTCGTAGAACCAAGAACAATCCAATATTAGTTGGAGAACCAGGAACGGGTAAAACCGCTATTGCAGAAGGATTGGCGCATCGTATTATTGATGGTGACATTCCAGAAAACCTAAAAGACAAGCAAATATTTGCGTTGGATATGGGTGCTTTAATTGCTGGTGCAAAATACAAAGGAGAGTTTGAAGAACGCCTAAAAGCAGTAATTAAAGAAGTAACTACAGCAGACGGAGATATTGTCTTGTTTATTGATGAAATACATACGTTGGTTGGTGCTGGTGGCGGACAAGGTGCGATGGATGCTGCTAACATTTTAAAACCTGCATTGGCGCGTGGCGAATTGCGTGCAATTGGTGCCACTACCTTAGATGAGTATCAAAAATACTTTGAAAAGGACAAAGCCTTAGAGCGTCGTTTTCAAAAAGTACAAGTCAATGAACCTGATACAGAAAGTGCCATTTCTATTTTAAGAGGAATTAAAGAGAAATACGAGACACACCATAAAGTACGCATTAAAGATGATGCTATTATTGGTGCGGTAGAATTATCGCAACGCTATATAACCAATCGTTTTTTACCAGATAAAGCCATCGATTTAATGGATGAAGCTGCTGCTAAAATGCGTATGGAGATCAACTCGAAGCCAGAAGAGCTAGATGTGTTAGACCGAAAAGTGATGCAGTTAGAGATAGAACTAGAAGCCATCAAAAGAGAAAACGACAAGGTAAAGTTAAAATCGTTAAATGCTGATTTGGCAAACCTAAAAGAAGAACGCAACGAGATTAATGCCAAATGGCAAAGCGAAAAAAGTGTTGTAGAAAGCATTCAGACTGCTAAAACAGCTATAGAAAATGCAAAATTAGAAGCAGATAAGGCAGAACGTAACGGCGATTATGGTAAAGTAGCAGAAATAAGATACGGAACCATAAAAGACTTGCAAGAACAATTAGAAGCACAACAAGCTGCACTAGCAGAAAAAGGAGATTCAACCTTAATTAAGGAAGAAGTAACCTATGATGATATTGCCGAAGTGGTTGCAAAATGGACAGGCATACCTGTTACCAAAATGCTACAATCTGAACGCGAAAAACTATTGCGCTTAGAAACAGAATTACACAAACGAGTAGTTGGACAAGAAGAAGCCATTGAAGCAGTTTCTGATGCGGTAAGACGTTCTAGAGCAGGATTACAGAATCCGAATAAACCGATTGGTTCGTTCTTATTTTTAGGAACTACTGGAGTAGGAAAAACAGAATTGGCAAAAACATTGGCAAGTTACTTGTTTGATGATGAAAATGCCATGACCAGAATTGATATGAGTGAATATCAAGAGCGTCATGCTGTAAGTAGATTAATTGGAGCGCCTCCTGGATATGTAGGTTATGATGAAGGCGGACAATTGACAGAAGCAGTGCGTAGAAAACCGTATTCTGTGGTATTGTTAGACGAGATTGAAAAAGCGCATCCAGATACCTTTAACATCTTATTGCAAGTATTGGACGAAGGACATTTAACGGATAACAAAGGACGCATTGCAGATTTTAAAAACACGATTATTATCATGACCTCTAATATGGGAAGTCAGATTATTATGGACAAATTTACTGCACCCAACGCAGATATTGAGTCGGCAACAGAATTGGCAAAGATAGAAGTGTTAGGCATGTTAAAGCAAACGGTACGACCAGAGTTTATCAATAGAATAGATGATATTATACTGTTTACTCCGTTAACAAAGAAAGACATCCAAGCCATTGTAAAACTACAACTAGATATGGTTAAGAAAACCATTGCAAAGCAAGAAATTACTCTAGATGCAACCGATGAAGCTATTGGGTATTTAGCAGAAAAAGGATATCAACCAGAATTTGGTGCAAGACCAGTAAAGCGTGTGATACAAAAAGAAGTTTTGAATCAGTTATCTAAAGATATTCTAGCAGGTAAAGTAACCACAGATAGCATGATTTTACTAGATGCTTTTGACGAGCAATTGGTTTTTAGAAACCAAGGTGATTTGGTAAAAGGTTAAACACTAATTATCAGTAGTTAAGCTGACAAATTTTCAATAAACATTGAAAATTTGTCAGCTTTTTTTGGTTGGTATTTTATTTGCAATAAATACTTTATTATAAATAATGTTTAATTTAAATTGTAAAGTTATGTTAGCAAAAAGAAACGATGCACATTTTGTACCAACTCTTTTTAATGATTTATTTAGAGATTGGTCTACTACCAATTTTTCTGAGACAAATACTACATTGCCTGCATTAAACATTAAAGAAACACTAGATGAGTTTATTGTAGATGTAGCTGTGCCAGGAATGGACAAAAAAGATTTTAAAATTGATTTAGACAATGACGTTTTAACCATTTCTTCGGAGAAAACAGTAAATAACGAAGAAACCAAAGAAAACTATACTAGAAAAGAATATAGTTATAGGTCTTTTAAAAGAAGCTTTACGCTACCACAAGGAATTGTAAACAGAGATAAGATTGAAGCAGTTTATAAAAACGGAGAACTTAAAATTACCATTCCTAAATTAGAAGAAGCAAAACCAAAGCCTATTAAATTAATTGAAGTAAAGTAATATAACCAAATACACCAATAGGCTGTTTGTAACAAAACAGCCTATTGTAATTAATACCTTAAAGTCATGAAAAAAATATGTATTTATCTATTGACTTTTGCCTTTTTTAGTTGCCAAGGTCAAACAATTCAAAAAAAAGAAAATCTACAAGAAAAAGATACTATCAAACCACAAACAAACATTATCGTTAATAAAGAGTTTGATAAGTATGGAAATTTAATTCGTGTAGACTCTACCTATACTTCTTTTTATTCAAACATTAAAAATGATTCTATTTTAGAAAAAAATATTTTCAATCAGTTTCATAAAAACTTTAAATCTCAGTTTAATCAACCCTTAGATTCGCTGTTTTTTAATGGTTTCTTTAATACATCGCCCTTTAAAATAAATGATTTTTATACACACGATTTTTTTAGCAACAGTTTTATGAAACATCAAAAAGAATTAGAGAGAATATTAAAAAGAATGGATTCTGTAAAAAACAAGTACTATAAAAAACAGGAAAAATCAAAAGATATCTAAATAATTAAAAACTGAACTTCTAAAAAGAGTTCAGTTTTATTTTTTGTGTATATTCGTATTATAAAATATAAACACATGAAAAAATACTTATTACTTATTGTTTTTGCGATGGGTACATTCGCAAGCTTTGCTCAAGAAAAAGAGGATGTAGTTACAACCTATTACTTAATTCGTCATGCAGAAAAAAACAGAGCTGTTGAAGGAGATAAAGATCCTTTTTTAACCATAAAAGGTGCAAAGCGTGCAAAGCGTTGGGCAGAAGTATTGTCTACCGCAAACATAGACATGGTGTATACAACCAATTATAATAGAACCAAAGAAACGGCACAACCTACAGCAACACAAAACGGATTGCGTTTATACATGTACGATCCTAGAAAAATGTATGATGAAGGTTTTAAGTTTAACACCAAAGGAAAAAATGTATTAATTGTTGGGCATAGCAACACAACCGATGCTTTTGCGAATAAGATTTTAGGTAAAAATAAATTTGGTAAGATTGCTGATGATAATAATAGCAACTTATATATTGTTACAGTTACTAAACATGGTGCAACTGGTGTGCTGTTAAAGATTGATAACTAGTTTAAGATTTTAACCGATACGTTTTCTAGATTGATTTCTGAAAGCTTATTCAACCCATTATTTTCAAATGCTTTGTCTAAATTTTCTAATTTAGTTGAAGCATTTTTTGCTTTGTAATTGTTATAATCTACAAATCGGATTCCGTTTACAACCCTTTCATTGGTTGCCTCTCTAAAACGCATTCCGCCACCATCTACATGAAAGCTATACGCTAAATAATCTATCTTAAACGTTGTTTTATCAACCCAATAGATAAAGACATCTTCAAAATCTTCTCCGCCACCATCTTCAGTAAAAGTAATTTGTACTTTATAATAAGGAGTTTCTTTAATACTGGTTTCTTGTAATAATTTCTTTTGTACGGCTTTGTCATTTAATCCGTATGGCAACACAGAAAAATAATGTACAGAATTTACAGAACTTGTGTATTTTACAGCCATAGAATCTGGTACCTTAAATAGATGTCCGTTTACATGTCTTTCAAATCCGTTATTTGATATACCGTCAGAAACCATACCTAACTTTTCATCTTTAAAGGCTCTAAAGAGTTTAAAGATTCCGTTCTTTTTTCTAAGCGCAATGTATTCTATATCTCTAAAAATAAACTCAATTTGTGAGTTAGCAACTTTATCTGCACCACTAGCTATCATAGATTTATCAATAATTTGTTGAGCAGTTAAAGAAGTTTCTTTTTTATTGCAAGAAGCAAATACAAGTAGCATTACTAATATAAAGGTACGCATGGTTTTTGTTTTTCTAAGTCGATAAAGATACTACTTCTTTACAATTCAAAAATACACTTCTATTTCTGAATCAAAAATGTATCTTTGCTAAGATTAGTAAATTATTTTTATTACGGATTGATGCAGAAAAAAATAAACATACAAAATAAAAAAGCGCGTTTTGAATACGAGTTTTTAGATACGTATACAGCTGGAATTCAGTTAACAGGAACAGAAATAAAATCTATTAGACAAAGCAAAGCACGAATCACAGAAAGTTTTTGTGAGTTTAATGATCGTGGAGAATTGTTTGTAATTAATATGTTTATTGAAGAATATTCGCATGGTAATTTCTATAATCACAACCCTAAAAGCGCACGAAGACTCTTATTAAACAAACGTGAGCTTAAGAAATTAGAAAAAGAAGTTAAAAACACCGGACTAACTATTGTTCCGCTAAAGTTGTTTTTAACCGATAAAGGTTGGGCAAAACTAAATATTGCCTTGGCAAAAGGTAAAAAATTACACGATAAAAGAGAAACGCTAAAAGACCGTGATAATAAACGTGATTTAGCACGTATAAAAAAGGCTTATAAATGATTTGGTATTTAAAATTGATTCGTTTTCCTAACCTACTCATGGTTTTATTAACGATGGTTTTAACAAAATATGCCATTATCAACTCTTTTACTTCCGCAATTTCTGATGTTCAATTTATTCTATTAACCATAAGTATTCTTTGTATTACCGCTAGCGGATATATTATAAATGATGTTTTTGATGTTGAAGCCGATAAAATAAATAAACCGAATAAGGTTTTTGTAGGAACAACTATTTCTAAGAAGAATGCGCTTCTCTTCTATTCCGTTTTATCAATTTTAGGATTAACACTTGGTGTGTATGCTGCGTATCTTAAAGGAACTATTTCTTATTCAATCTTCTTTATTGGCACTATTATCTTACTGTATTGGTATTCTAAATCGTTGAAAAGAATTGCTATAATAGGAAATATTGTAACCGCTTTTTTGGTGGCACTCACCATTTTTATTGTGTTTGTTTTTGAAGTAAAAAACGCGAATACAGCTTCTAATATATTAGAAGCCATCGCTAATTTCTTTGCTTCAATATCGGTAACCATTGCTGTTTTTGTGTATATTATCTTTGCTTTTTTTATGACATTGATTCGTGAAATCATTAAAGACATCGAAGACATCAAAGGAGATTATGCGCTAAAAATGAAAACCTTACCTATTCTTATCGGAATAAATCGCACAAAGAATGTTGTGCTTGTAATTTCTTCGGTGGTGTTTTTATTTATGTTACTCCTTTTAAAAGAAGAACTGTTGCACATTCCGTTGTTACTTTGGTACACCATTCTTTTTATCATACTTCCATTTGTTTGGTTTTTGTATAAATTATTTAGTGCTAAAACCGCCAGAGATTTTTTACTGCTTAGCAAACTTGTTAAGGTGATTATGTTTTTTGGAATCCTATCAATGGTGCTTCTCAAATTTTAATCTATGCTCAAAGAAAAACTGTCTAACTACAATATTATTTTAGCTTCTAAATCGCCCAGAAGACAGCAATTTTTAAAAGACTTAGACATTCCGTTTACTATTCAATTAAAAGAAATTGAAGAATTGTATCCGCCTCAATTACAAGGAACAGAAATTACCGATTATTTAGCAGATTTAAAATCGAAACCCTTTACCAACCTAAAAGAAAAGGACGTTTTAATAACTTCTGACACAATTGTTTGGCTAAATAATAAAGCATTGGGAAAGCCAAAAGATAAAAATGATGCAATTAGAATTCTGAAAGAGATTTCTGGAAAAATGCACCAAGTAATTACATCAGTTAGCCTAAAAGGAAACAACTTTCAAACCATTTTTAACGACACTACAAACGTGTATTTTAAAGAATTAACCGATGATGAAATTGCATATTATGTAGAACAGCATCAACCATACGACAAAGCAGGAAGCTACGGAATACAAGAATGGATTGGTTTTATTGGCATAGAAAGAATAGAAGGAAGTTATTTTAACGTAATGGGTTTACCTGTTCAAAAGTTATATAAAGAATTGATAAAAATGTAAGCTTTTGCTACTATTTTATTATTATTTTTGCCTAAACACAACAAATACATTTTGATGAAAAAATACACTTTTACCGAAAAGAAAGATACCAGATCTGGATTTGGAGATGGTTTAACAGAATTAGGAAGAACAAATCCTAACGTAGTTGCTTTATGTGCCGATTTAATTGGTTCTTTAAAAATGAATCAGTTTATTAAAGAAAATCCAGAACGATTTTTCCAAGTTGGTATTGCAGAAGCAAATATGATGGGAATTGCTGCAGGATTAACCATTGGTGGTAAGATTCCGTTTACAGGAACATTCGCTAACTTTTCTACCGGAAGAGTGTACGATCAAATCCGTCAATCTATTGCGTATTCTGATAAAAATGTAAAGATTTGTGCATCTCACGCAGGATTAACTTTAGGTGAAGATGGCGCAACACATCAAATATTAGAAGATATTGGGTTGATGAAAATGTTGCCAGGAATGACAGTAATTAATACCTGTGATTACAATCAAACCAAAGCTGCAACAATTGCAATTGCAGACCATGAAGGTCCAGTTTATTTGCGTTTCGGAAGACCAGTTGTTCCTATTTTTATGCCAGATTATAAAGAAGAAAAATTTGTAATTGGTAAAGCTATTCAGTTAACCGAAGGAACCGATGTAACAATTGTTGCAACAGGTCATTTAGTTTGGGAAGCATTACAAGCATCTGAACAATTAGAAGCAAAAGGAATTAGTGCAGAAGTGATTAACATTCATACGATTAAACCTTTGGATGAAGAAGCAATTTTAAAATCGGTTGCAAAAACAGGTTGTATTGTAACTGCAGAAGAACATAATAAATATGGTGGATTAGGAGAAAGTGTTGCAAGATGTTTGGCAACTAATAATCCTACTCCGCAAGAATTTGTTGCTGTTAACGATAGTTTTGGAGAATCTGGAACGCCAGCACAATTGATGGAAAAATACGGGTTAACAGATAAATCTATTGTAGCTGCTGTAGAAAAAGTAATCGCAAGAAAATAACCAACAATTGTCTTAATAAAAACAAAACAATAATTTATGAAAAGAATATTATTAATGATGTGTTTGGCCTTCGGATTGAGTCAAACTTCAAATGCACAAATTAACTTTGGTATAAAAGGAGGAATTAACTACAACTCTAACTCTTTTTCTGATGTAAAAGATGATGTATTCTCTGGTGCAGAAAGTAAAACGGGATATCACGCAGGAATTTGGTTGCGTTTTAAAGTTCCGGTTATTGGTTTATATATTAGACCTGAATTGGTGTACACGAATTTAGAAAATAATGTAAATTTTACACAAATAGTTGGAGGAAATGCTGTTGGTCAAATAAAAACTTCATATAATTTTCAGAAGATTGATATTCCTGTTTTAGTAGGAAAAAAGATTTTTGGAATTGGTAATGTATATATAGGGCCATCATTCCAATATATTTTAAGTTCTGACTTTGGTTTTTCTGATTTAAAAGAAGTAAACTCAGATGGATTTACATTAGGATTACAATTTGGAGGTGGAGTTGAATTAGGGAAGTTAGGATTAGATGTACGTTGGGAAAGAGCTTTTTCTGGAATAGAAACTACTTTTTTAAACGGAGCAACAAATGTAGAATTTGATACAAGGGTTAATCAAATTATTATAGGTTTATCACTTAGACTATAGAACTTTTCTTTTTAATTATAAAAAAAGCTCCAGAAATTCTGGAGCTTTTTTTGTGTTCTATATTTTTGTCTATTTAATTTTTGGATTCAAATAATCTGGTAATGTTGGATTGCTTGGGTCACTAAAATCGTTTCTTGGATCACCGTCCTTATTCGCATCTTCTTTAATTGTTGGCGTACCATCATTATCATCATCTGCATCTTTAAAGTTTGCAATAAAATCGCCATCTGTATCAACTTTTGTAGGATCAGATTCTACCGATGCATCTTCAATCTCTAAATAAGAAGCTAAACCGTCATTATCATGATCTGTATTTTCAACAATATCTAATAATTCAATTCTAAAAACCAAACAACTGTTAGGAAGAATATTTCCACCATCTAAGTTTCTATATGCTAAACCAGAAGGAATAAATAAAAACCCTTTTCCTGTATTTTCATAAGTAATTGGTCCATTAGTAGTACTGTTTTTTCCGCCTTTAAAATGTGTAAAACCATACGACCAACCTTTAATTACAGCATCTAAAGTTAACCATACAGCAGATGATTGTGTTTCAAATACGCTAGCCACACCCGAATCAATAATTTGTCTTCCTTGGTATTTTGTTAAAACAGAATCCATAACTGTAGGAAATCCTTTAACTGGATCTGGAACACCTTGTTCAACAATATAATAATACATTTTGTAATCAATCTCTTCAAAAGTAATGTCTTGAGTTATTAACTTTGCATCATCAATTAAAGCTGTTTTACCCGTTGTAATTGGTTTAATTGAATCAATAACAGCATCATAATAATGGTTTGACAAATATTTTACCAATGTATCTTTATCTTTCAAAGCTTGTGCTTCGTGATCAAAATTATCCACAAACGGATTACTAGCACTACACGCATATATTAAAATAGATGCTATTGCTGCTATTAATATATTTTTTATTTTTATCATCTTAACTACTAAATTTAAGGGCGCAATTTACGATTTTCATACCTTTGTAAAAAGAGAATAATGAAATTTTAACTTTTTATATGAGAATTGATAAATATTTGTGGTGTATTCGTGTTTATAAAACAAGAAATATGGCCTCTGAAGCCTGTAAAAAGGGACAAGTTAAAATTGATGGGGCAAATTGTAAACCTTCCAAAGAAGTGTACGGAAGTGAGTTAATTGGCGTTAGAAAGAACCAAATTAATTATAAAATAAAGGTTTTAGACATTCCAACTAGTAGAGTTGGCGCAAAATTGGTTGATTTATACCGCAAGGATGAAACACCAAAAGAAGAATTTGAGAAAACAGATTTGCTTAAATACTCAAAAGATTATTATCGTAAAAAAGGTACTGGAAGACCAACAAAGAAAGATAGAAGAGATATTGATGGATATTATGATGATGCTTCTACTCTATCTGAAAGTTAATTTTAATATCTTTGTTTTATAAATTACTATAATGACAGCAGAAAAAAACATCATTTTAACTTCACAGCAAATTCAGCATAAAACAAAAAGAATTGCTTATCAAATTTTAGAAAGCAATAGCAATGAAAAAGAGATTGTTTTGGCAGGAATTACAACTAACGGATTTTTGTTTGCTAAAGAAATAGAAAAAGAGTTGTCTAAAATTTCTGACATTGCAATTACGATGTGTGAAGTAATTATCGATAAGAAAAAGCCTTTAAATCCTATAAAAACTTCAATTACTAGTGAGGCTTATAAAAATAAATCGCTCGTTTTAGTAGATGATGTTTTAAATTCTGGAGCTACTTTAATATATGGAATAAAGCATTTTTTAGAAGTTCCGTTAAAAAGATTTAAAACAGCTGTTTTGGTAAATAGAAATCATAAAAAATATCCTGTGAAAGCAGATTTTAAAGGAATTTCTCTTTCAACAACTTTACAAGAACATGTTGTGGTAGCGTTTACAAAAAACAAAGCAATTGCTTATTTAATGTAATTGCACAACAATATCACAATAAATTTCTTCGATAGATTTATGATCAATGTGGATTTTAAAATCTGATTGCTCATAAAAGGGAGCTCTTTCAAATAAATGCTTTCCGATATATTCTAGCAACTCTTCATCTTTTAGATCAGCAATTAACGGACGTGTTTTTTTTCCAGATTCTAATCTTTCAGCTAAAAAAGGAATGCTGCCTTTTAAATAAAAGCTAACCGCTTTACTATTGTTTATTACTTGCATATTTGTTCCATAACAAGGAGTTCCGCCGCCCAACGCTAAAATGTAATTCGATTTAGAATCCAATATTTCTTTTAAGTATTTTCCTTCTTGTTTTCTAAAATAAACTTCTCCTTTTGTAGCAAACAACTGAGAAATAGACAGTTTTTCTTTCTCTTCTATATAAGTATCAAGGTCTATAAAAGAGGAATTTAATTTATCAGACAGATATTTACCAATTGTAGATTTTCCGCTTCCCATATACCCTAATAAAACTATTTTCATCTTTTATCTTTAAAACATTACAAATATCGATAAAATTTATATAAAAAATCTTTTATCTTTTAAACAATAGGTAGTATATTTGCACTCGCTTTAAATAAAGCATGACCTGGTAGCTCAGTTGGTAGAGCATCTCCCTTTTAAGGAGAGGGTCCTGGGTTCGAGCCCCAGCCCGGTCACAAAAAAAAGTTAAGCATTGCTTAGCTTTTTTTGTTTCAATACATTGCACATATGGCGGAATTGGTAGACGCGCAGGCTTGAGGGGCTTGTGTTCTTATGAACGTGCAGGTTCGACTCCTGTTATGTGCACAAATTACTTTGTTATTTCACAGAAAATTAACGCTACCAAGAAGATTAATTAGTAACTTTGTAATATGCAGAAAAATATACTACTTCTATTATTTGTAGGAATTTCTTTTTTAGGATATTCACAGACAAATACAACACTAAAAGGTCAGATTGTTAACGCAGAAAATAACAAAGGCTTAAGTGCAGCTCATATTTTAAATTTAAACTCTGTTGTTGGTACAATTACAAATGAAAAAGGTTTTTTTGAAATTACCACAAAAGCAAATGACACCATTTTGGTTTCTTATTTAGGTTTTCAATCTATTAAATTAAAGATAACGAATGATTTACTAAAAGGGAACGAATTGGTAATTGCTTTATTAGAGAAAGCTAATGAAATTAAAGAAGTAATTATTGGTTCTACAAAATTAATTGGTGTTTTAGAAGTTGACGTAAAACAAGTGCCAAAAGATCGTTTTACAAGAATCCGTATTAATGGATTACCACAAACTTATGAAGTTGGTAAATCTGCATCACAGAGCTTAAATTCGCCTGTTGCGGCATTATTTCAGCCGGTAGATTTTCTCTATAATTTATTTGGAAAAAAACCGAATCAACTTAAAAAACTTCAAAAATTAAAGAAAGAAGACGATTTACGTAAAATGCTTAGCGGTAAATTTGACAGAGAAGTAATGATGGAGTATTTGCAAATGGATAAACAAGAGTTAAGAAAATTATTAGTAGATTGTAATTACTCTGATTACTTTATTCAAAAAGCAAGTGATTTACAAATGATTGAAGCTGTGCTAGATTGTTACGAAAACTTCAAAGCCATTAAAAAAGGCAAAATAGAACGAGACGTCTTACCTAAAAGAAAGAACTAAAATTCAAAAAGGGTTGCAAATTTACATTTGCAACCCTTTTATCAACTATTAAAAACTAACTAATTACTCTATAACTAAAATACAGATGTAATGTATTTATAGTTATACTTTCTTTTACTATTCCAAGAAACTCTCTTTGAGTTTATACTGCTTGTTTGGTTGTTCTTTTTTTCTTCTTTTAAATTGTTATTTGTTGTCATTTTTATGTTTTTTATTGATTGTATTTGTTTTCTATTTTCTTACACTTATATGACGACAAAAAACCTAATTTGTTACACTTAAAACTGGCTTTTAACACATCTTTAAGAAATACAGAATGAATTCTTAAAAATTTGATTTACAACTTTTTAATTTTAAATTACTTTCATTTATAGCTTGATTATAAAAGCATCATTTCTTTATCAATTTATCAAGTAAATAATGCTTTTTTAAGGAAACTGATAATTCGTATTTTTTCTAATTATTTTTAATTAATTCTAGAGTTTTGAGATTAAAATTTTAACTAAAACAGTATTGATTCAAAAAGGGTTGCAAATTTACATTTGCAACCCTTTTATCAACTATTAAAAACTAACTAATTACTTTTACTAAAATACAGATGTAATGTATTTATAGTTATACTTTCTTTTATTATTCCAAGAAACTCTCTTTGAGTTTATACTGCTTGTTTGGTTGTTCTTTTTTTCTTCTTCTTTTAAATTATTACTTGTTATCATTTTTATGTCTTTTGAATATTTTGTTTCAATTTTTGTACACTTATATGACGACAGGTTTATAGATTTGTTACACTTAAAACTGGTATTTAACACATCTTTAAGAAACAAAAAAAATCAGCCTAAAAAGACTGATTTTTATTTTATAAGAAATAAATTTACCATTAATAATTCAATACAAAAGCTTTGTTTAAATTATCAACTTAGCAAAAATTTATTGGTTACCAAGAATAATTGGTAAACCACCTTTTCCAGATCCAATTACAATAACTTTGCTATTTGGAGATTCTGAAAGCTTAAGAGTTGCTTCTATACCTTTTTCTTTTAAAATTTTATCTGTTAAAGATGCACTTAGAATTTTATTTGCAATAGCTTTTCCTTCTGCATCAATTTTTTGACGCTCTGCCTCTTTCTTCGCTTTTGCTAATCTAAACTCATATTCTAAAGATTCTTGTTCTTGTTTTAATTTTGTTTCAATTGCTATTCTAATTGTTGGAGGTAATTTAACATCTTCTACTAATACTCTCTTTACAGTTAAAAACTCATCTTTTAATACCGATGTTACTTCGTCTAAGATTTCTTGTTCAATAACATCTCTTTTACTAGAATACAACTGCTCTGGAGTATATCTACCAACAACACTTCTTGCTGCTGCATTAATTGCAGGATCTAATAATTCTCTTTCGTAATCTTCTCCTTTAGTTTTAATTAGTTTTCCTAAGTTGCTAAACTCTGGCTCATACCAAATTGTACCACTTACTTTTACTTCTAATCCGTTTACAGAAAGTACATTCATTTCGTTAGAAATAGATTGCTGACGCACTTTTCTAACAATCATTGTATTCCAAGGAGCAACAATATGAAACCCTTCTGAATAAGTTCTTTCTGTATTTATACCGTCTCCAAAACGCTCAAATAAAACTCCACCTTCTCCAGGACCAATGGTTACTGCTGATTTAGAGATAAATATAATTGCTACTACTGCAATTACAATAAAGAAAACTCCGCCTTTTGGGAATTTAATATCTAACTGTTGATTACTCATAATTTTAATTTTAAAGTTATTTCAAATTTACGATAAAGCTTCTTAATTACAAGCTTTATAACTACAATCTTCTGAAATTGATTCTAATTCTAAGGTTACATGTTCTAAATTGAAATTATCGTGCAATAATTTTTTTATTTGCTCTTTAACTTCTTTTGATTTTTGCCAACTAAACTCTTTACTTTTTATTTTAACATGAATTGTTGCAATATGAAATTCTCCGTCTAAAGTCCAAATATGACAATCGTGAATATCTGCAACTTCATCAATATTTAAAATGATTTGCTTTTTTATTTCATCCGAAGAAATCTCATTAGGCACACCTTGTAAAATAATTTTAAAAGCATCTTTAATATTTTTGTACACATTAAATAAAACGTAACCAGCAATTACTAAAGACAATATTGGATCTAAAATAGGAACATCCCAAAATTGCATAACAATACTTGCAATAAATACTGCAAACCAACCTAAAACGTCTTCTAATAAATGAAGAGAAACTACCCGTTCGTTTATAGAAGAACCTTTTTTTAGTTTAAAAAATGCTGCACCATTTACAATGATTCCTAAAATTGCCAACCACATCATTCCGGTTGCATCTGCTTCTTCTGGATTTATAATTCTTGGAATTGCTGCCGATATGATAAAAAATGAACCAACAATAAGGACAATAGAGTTGATAATTGCACCTAATAAAGAAAATCGACCGTACCCATAAGAATATTTTTTATTGGCACCTTTATTAGATAGTTTTTGAAAATACCAAGACATTCCCAGACTTAAACTATCACCTAAATCGTGAACAGCATCAGACATAATAGCCAAACTATTTGTGTAAAAACCACCAATAATTTCTACAATAGTAAACGCTAAGTTTAAGAAAAAAGCAGTTTTTATGTTTTCTGTTGTATGATGATGTCCGTGATTGTGGTGATGTCCCATCTTTTATTATGTGTTATTTATAAGCATGAATAAACGATACTTTTGATTATAAATTTACAACTTTATTAATATTCCTGCATTAAATACAAATCCGTCTGTTGGCGCCCATAAATCAGTTAAAGACGGATTGTTATGAGGAGCTTTAACCATCGATTCATAATTAGATTGTTTTGTATCTGTAAAGTTCTCGAAATTTGCATACAAACTTATAGTATTAAATGTTCTCATTGCCATTAAACCCATTGTCCAAAAATTTGGAGTTTTAGATAAATCATTTCTAAATTGAGAACTTTTATAATATGCTTCATAACCAATTCTCCATTTATCATGAACTTCATACATTAAAACACCACCAAAACTGTGTTTTGGAGTTAATACTTTTTGTTGATTGTTTATCTTAACATTATTAAAAGCATAATTAGTAAATAGTATAAAATCTTTATATTTTAACTTTAAATTTGTTTCGAAACCAAAACTATTTAAAGGATCAGAAGAATTTACAAATTCATAATCTGTTCCTTTTTGTTCTAAAAGTAAAGTGTTTTTTAATCGTGTGTAAAAGAATAATTGATTAAAAGAAACCGAAACATTATCATTTAAAATTGATGTTTTATAATTAACATCTGCATTTACACCAAAAGAATTTTCTGCTTTAAAATTATTCGGATCTATTGCTAATACATTTTGAAATGCCAGTTTCTCAGATTCTTCTGTAAAGATTGATGGAATTTTATATCCAAATCCACCACCAAATCTAGATGAAACAGATTCGTTGTATTTAACAAACAACGAAATTCTTGGTAAAAAAAACAACCCATAATCAGAAACATAATCGGTTCTTAAACCAGTTTCTAAAGTAATGTTTTCTTCTAAATTCCAGTTACTTTGCACAAAACCACCAAATGTTTCTTGCTGATAACTTCTGTCTAAAGTAGAAAATGGAGTTTCTGAAAACTTTTCTGTGATTAAATTTGCACCAAAAACCCAATCAGATTCATCCTTATTTAAGTTATAAGTTGCTTCTGTAAAAGTGGCAAATTGATTTCCTAAAAACTCATAATTAACCAATTTTAAATCTCTTTTAAAGTAGCTTAAACTATTTTTAAAACTAAACGATTTATCTTCTGATATTTCATTTTTATAAGTAATCTGTAACCCTAATCTATTTGAAATATTTTCTTCAAAAAAGTTGCTTGACGGATTTGGGTTTTCATTTACCACATCGATGTCTCCTCCTTTTCTATCTTCAAAAGAAACATTTAGTCCAATTTTCCATTTTTCATTTTCAGTTGGATAAAAATATAAAGACGGATTTAAATTAATACTTTGCACTTTCGGAATATCAGAAAACTTATCATTATTTACGTCTGTTGCTTTTTGCAGATTTCCAGAGCCATAAAAAGACAATCCAAATTTAGAATCTCTTTTACTATAATACACATTAACTGTGCTTCCATCTCTAGAAGTTTTATCTAACATAAACATTATTTCTCTTTCTAGTTTTGGTTGTTTTGTAATTAAATTAACCAAACCAGCAATTGCTCCTGCACCATATAATGTTGATGAACTTCCTTTAATTATTTCTACTTGTTTTAAATCTAAAGGCGGAATTTGCATAATACTTAATCCGCTAGAAAACCCGCCAAATAAAGGAAATCCGTCTTTTAATAATTGTGTAAATCTACCATCTAATCCTTGGATTCTAATACTTTGATTTGCAGATGTTGCAGACGTTTGTTGCATTTGAATTCCTGTACTTTCTCTAAGCAACATGGCAATATTTGCAGAATTCATAACAGCTTTTTCGCCTAATTCTTCTCCAGAAATTACTTCTACTCGCGTTGGTATTTGTGCAATTGTTCTTTTACTTCTTGTTGATGAAATTTCAACCGTATCTAAGGTTGATTCATCTTCGTGTAATTCTATTGTAATGGTATTGTTTTCTAAAGGAAAAGTATATGCTTTTTCAAAAGTTTCAAAACCTACAAAAGAAATAACTAATATATGTTTTCCGTTTTCAATATTGTCAATGGTAGCAATTCCTTCTAAATTTGTTGTGCTTCCTTTTGTTGTATTTTTAATATACACTGATGCTCCAACAACGGTTTCTTGATGGTCTTTAGAAATTACTTTTACAGTAACTGAATTTTGAGCTGCTAATGTTTGAACAAACACGCAAAAAAATAGGGTTAAAATGATATTTTTAATCATTATTTATAATTTTTAATAATTAATATTTGATATTATAGTTGACATCATTTTTAATAAAAAGATGCAAAAAAGAGTGAATAAAAATTTAAAAACGTGGTGGTTCTTCTAGAATATCTAAGGTATTCGTAGAAATCATTTTTTCATAAAAAAGAATTGTTTCATTTCTGTTAGAATATTTATGAAAAAAAATATTAATTTCATCTTGTATAAAACTAGAAATAGTACTTTCTACTGAACAACGATGATGGTGTTTTGTGTTTTTGTTTTCTTGAGAATCATTTTTATAATCTTGCTTTTTAAAAACAAGTTCATTGTTGTTATCTAATACTTCAGAAAATATAACAACATCAGAATGTGCTTGTATTGGTGGCACAAACAATATTAAAATCAATAAAAAAACATTAAAATTCTTCAAAACCACAATAAAAATAAGAACACAAAAATAAGCAGATAATTAGAAATAATCTACTGATTCAATCTGTTTTTAACGTATTCAACTTGTGTTTTTCCGTGCTTTAAAGGTTTGCCATTTTCATCTAAAGAAACCATTACAATTTTATCAATTTCTATAATAACTTTGTGCGTTAATTTATTTCTAACAGAACATTTTAAAGTGATTGATGAATTTCCAAATGCCAATACTTGCATTCCAATTTCTATAATATCTCCTTGTTTTGCAGAACTTACAAAATCTATTTCTGACATAAATTTTGTTACAGTTCTTGGAATTTCTAGTTGTATGATAGCATAAATTCCTAATTCTTCATCTATCCACTGCAATAAACGACCGCCAAACAACGTTCCGTTTGGGTTTAAATCTTCTGGTTTTACCCATTTTCTAGTATGATATCTCATAATTCATTTCCCTTTTAAATTCTATTCAAATTTCGAACTATTAGATCGATAAAACTAACAATTACAATTGCTTTTATAGATTTTATGATAAGTATTTACAATGCTATTGTTCAATATTTATCGCTTCAAAACTTAGTAATGTTTCAGCTTCAAAATTTGGAGTAATTTGAATTGGGTTGCAACAAACTTCGCAATCTTCTACATAGGTTTGTTGCGTTACGCTGCTATCTAAAAGCATAGAAATGTTTTCCCAACAATACGGACATTGAAAAAAATGTTCTATCATAATCGCTATATTTTACCAATATATTTTCTGATAAACCATTCAACCGTAAAAAACAAAATACTTAATGCTAAAATCAATTTCCAATCTATTAGTTGTTGATTTATAATAGTGCTTTTTTGTGTAGTTACATAACGACTATCAGCAATTAAGTCATTGGTTATTTGCTGATTGTTTGACGAAAAATAGCTTTTTCCACTTGTATTATTTGCTAATAATTTTAATTCCTTTTGATTGGCATTCGTAAACTGTTCTTCTATTTGATAGGTTGTAATTTTAAATTGTCTGGTTTTACGAATCGGCTGATTTTCTACCGTAACTTCAAAACGATAATCTCCAGAAGGCAACTCATTTAAAACTGCTTCAAATGAATTGTTTAACAAAGAAAAAGGAACATTCTGAACAATATTTGTAGCTGTATTTGTTACTTTTAAATTCAGTTTTGCTCTTGCATCAAATTGATAGTTTTTATCAACATAAAAAGCGTCTATCGTAATTGATGTATTTGCAGGATGTAATGCTTCGTACTTTAAAGACAAACGTTCTCGCTTTTTGGTTGACGCTAAATACTGAATCATATTTGCTAAAAATTCGTCAAAATCTTGAAAAGAACCAGAGTTGATAAAACTTGCTGCTCTCCATTTCCAAATTCCTTCTCCTAATAATACAGCACTTTTTTGCGAATCGTTTTCAAAAGTTGCCAATAATGGCGTTTGTGTTTCAAATCCTGCAATGTTTTGAAACAACAACGCATCAAATTTTGAAGTCATGTTAATGTTTCCAAAAGCGTTTTGTAGAGGCGGAAAAGATTCGAAACCAATTTCTTTTTGTCCAAATGTTAAAAACCCGTTGTTAAAAATTGCACCAAATTCTTCTGACTGATTTGTTGCATTTTTATAGTAATTGGATTGCATTTCATTTAAGAAATTCCAATTGGTATTTAAACCCGTAATCACAAAATAATTTGCTTTTTCTTTTTCAATGGAATTAAAAACTGTTTTAAATTGTACAGTTGGTTGATACATAATAACCAATTGATAATCATTTAATTTACCTTTAAAATCTTTGATGTTTTCAATTGATACAGAACGTTGTTTGTTGGTTTCAACCGCTTTTTTAATTGCTCCTAAATCTGGGTGTAAAACTGATGTTAGCAACAAAATTTTGGTTTGCTCATTTAAAATTTCTACAGAAAATGTTTTGGAATTGTTTTCTATATTTTCTTCGTTTTCAATTTTAGCAACAGTCGCTTTATAATATTGAACACCTTCTTCTGTTGATGCAATTGTAGTAGAAATGGTTTCTACAGTATTCGATTGAGAGAATGACAGATTTTTCCTGTAAATAATTTTCCCTTTGTGTTGAATTGTAAATTGTGTTTTTACATTTTTAATTCCGTCGTATAATATTCGTACTTCTACCGGAAATCTATTTTTTAAATAACTGTATTTGTTTACATTAATTTGAGCAATTCTAACATCACTCTTTGTAATTGTATCTCCAATAATGAATGGAAAAATATTCTTTTTGGTGTTGATAAACGGATAAGAATTTCCTGTAGTTTGGTTTCCATCTGACATTAAAATAACAGGAGCAACCGTGTTTTTATGTAGTGCTTCTACCCTACTAATTGCCTTGTAAATATTGGTTTGAGGTGCTGAAAAAGACAACGAATCTAAGACGCTAATATCTTCTCCAAATTTAAAAAACTGTACCTCAAATTTTTTGTTGATTTGTGAATTGTTCTTAATCTGATTCACAAAATTGGTAACTATTTTTTCACTTTTAAAATGCTGTACGGATAAAGAATTATCAACCAAAACAGAAAGGATTGGTTTTTCATTTGTTAATTCTTGTCGCTCTATAGACGGATTTATCAACAATAACAACAATAAGAAAATACTTGTTGTTCTTAGTGAAAACAGCAAATAATCTACTCTCTGAAACACTTTTGATTTGTAAAAATATAGCAACCAAGAAAACGCTAAACTAAAAAGTAAAGCTCCTAAAAGATATATGATGGTTATTGTTTGCAAGAATAAAATTATGAAACGTAAAGCTAACAATTATCCTTTTAAAAAACTTGTTAAAAAAAGAAAACCTGCAACTGATGCTGAAATAAATTCAGCACAAGAATTACAGGTTTTATATAATTTACGATAATCTCTTATTAGTTCATTCCACCATCAACAGATAATGTTTGTCCGGTAATATACGCGCTCATATCAGAAGCTAAAAATACGCACGCATTTGCAATATCGTCTGGCGTTCCGCCACGTTTTAACGGAATGGCATCTCTCCAACCTTGTACGGTTGCTTCGTCTAATTTTCCTGTCATTTCTGTTTCAATAAAACCTGGTGCAATAACGTTAGATCTAATGTTTCTAGAACCTAACTCTAAAGCGACAGATTTAGAAAACCCAACAATTCCTGCTTTAGAAGCTGCATAATTAGCTTGTCCGGCATTTCCTTTTAAACCAACAACAGAACTCATATTTATAATAGAACCGTTACGTTGTTTCATCATTGGGCGAATTACCGCTTTGGTTAAATTGAAAACCGATTTTAAGTTTACTTCGATTACTTTATCAAAATCTTCTTCAGAAATACGCATTAACAAGTTGTCTTTTGTAATTCCTGCATTGTTTACTAAAATATCTATAGCACCGAATTCTTTTAAAACATCGGCAGCTAATTCTTGAGCAGCATCAAAAATAGCGGCATTAGATTGATATCCTTTTGCGTTTACGCCTAATGCTTTTAATTCGTTTTCTAATGCATTTGCAGCATCAACTGAAGAGCTGTAGGTAAACGCAACATTTGCACCTTGTTGTGCAAACATTACAGCAATTCCTCTTCCAATTCCTCTTGTTGCTCCGGTAATTATAGCTGTTTTATTTTCTAGTAGTTTCATACTTTTAAATTGATTTTTCTAAATTCAAATATATAAAAAAGAAATGGAGTCAAATATCTAGTATCAGAATAATTTTTTCTTTAGATTTTGATAATAAATACTGATTGTTCATTATTTTTACACCAATGAAAGCGAAACAAACAAAATACCTTACTACTTGGTTGTATAGTGGTTTGGTTTTAATTGCCTTTATGGTAATTATTGGCGGAATAACTCGTTTAACACAATCGGGTTTATCTATGGTAGAATGGAAACCAATTCATGGAGTAATTCCTCCATTAAATGATGCAGAATGGCAAGAAGAATTTGCTAAATACAAACAATTTCCAGAATATCAGAAGATTAATAAAGGAATGGAGTTGTCCGAATTTAAAATGATCTTCTTTTGGGAATTTATTCACCGACTGTTAGGGAGATTAATTGGACTTGTTTTTATTTTTCCGTTTGCTTTTTTCTGGCTAAAAAAATGGTTGGATAATAAACAGAAAAAGCATTTATTATTACTCTTGTTTTTTGGCGGATTTCAAGGTTTTTTAGGATGGTTTATGGTTAAAAGTGGTTTGATTGATAGACCGCACGTAAGCCATTTTAGATTGGCAATTCATTTACTCGCCGCATTCGGGTTGATGTGTTATATTTATTGGCTTATTTTGAGTTTTAACTCGGTAACTAAAAAAGAAAATACACAACTACATAATTTAAGCAAATGGTTTATTGGTTTAATGATTGTACAAATTATTTACGGCGCTTTTGTTGCTGGATTGAAAGCTGGATATTTTTTAAACACAAATGATCATGTTGTAAAACAAATATTTGGTTATGATTTTAGAACTACAAATGATTTCGATTTACTTTACAATGCGATAGATATTCAAGCATTTCATAGAATTTTTGCTTGGATAATTTTTATTATTGCATTAATTATTTATAGAAAATCTAAAAATACAAACTTAAAAACAACTGGTACAATTCTACTTGGATTGGTGTTGTTTCAAATATCTTTAGGAATTGCAACTTTATTATTAAGAGTACATATTCATACAGCGGTTACACATCAACTTGTAGCCATATTTGTACTACTTACTGCAGTCCGACTCTATTATTTATCAGGAAGAAAGTTAAATGCATAAAAAAAGTCCGAAGTAAATTTTACTTCGGACTTTTTTTATTTATTTTGTTTTAAGTATTACTTCAATACTTTAGCAATCATTTCTCCAATTTTTGCCGGAGATTCAACAACGTGAATTCCATTTTCAGCTAAAATTTTCATTTTTGCTTGTGCTGTATCATCTTCTCCTCCAACAATTGCACCAGCGTGCCCCATTGTTCTTCCTGCAGGAGCAGTTTGTCCGGCTATAAAACCAACAACAGGTTTTCTGTTTCCATCAGCTTTAATCCATTTAGCAGCATCCGCTTCTAATTGACCACCAATTTCTCCAATCATTACAATTGCTTCTGTTTCATCATCATTCATTAATAATTCAACAGCTTCTTTAGTTGTAGTTCCAATAATTGGATCTCCACCAATTCCTATCGCAGTAGTAATTCCGTATCCTTGTTTTACAACTTGATCTGCAGCTTCATAAGTTAATGTTCCAGATTTAGAAACGATTCCAACTTTTCCTTTCTTAAAGATAAAACCTGGCATAATACCAACTTTAGCTTCATCTGGAGTAATAACTCCTGGACAGTTTGGACCAATTAATGTACATTCTTTATTTTCTAAATACGCTTTAACTTTTACCATATCAGCAGTAGGAATTCCTTCTGTAATACAGATAATTACTTTGATTCCTGCATCTGCAGCTTCCATAATTGCATCAGCAGCAAAAGCTGGTGGTACAAATATAATTGAAGTATCTGCTCCTGCTTTTTCAACAGCATCGGCAACGGTGTTAAAAACTGGTTTTCCTAAATGTTCTTGACCACCTTTTCCTGGAGTTACTCCACCAACTACATTAGTTCCGTAATCAATCATTTGACCAGCATGAAAAGTTCCTTCACTACCAGTAAAACCTTGTACTATAATTTTTGAATCTTTATTTACTAAAACGCTCATTTGTTTGTTTTTTCTCTTGTTAAATTTTCAATTGAAATTCAATTGTTTTTAGACTTCGCAAAAATAACTCTTTTTATATCGTTATACAACGAATTTTGAATCACTTTTTTTGATTGTTTGTGATATTTTTCAGGTAAATAGTTTCGCGTAATTTTTGACGATATTCAACTGGCGGAGTTCCGTAATAAACATTCTTTTTAAGCGATTTTGTTACGCCAGTTTGAGCCATTACTACGGTTCCCTTTTCAATTGTAATTCCGCTTATAATACCAACTTGTCCCCAAATTGTGACTTCATCTTCAATAATTGTACAACCAGCAATTCCGGTTTGAGCAGCAATTAAACATTTTTCTCCGATAACTGTATCGTGTCCAATATGAACTTGGTTGTCAATTTTAGTTCCTTTTTTAACGGTTGTATCTCCAGTTACTCCTCTATCAATAGTACAAGAAGCTCCTAAATCTACATTATCTTCTAAGATAACTCTACCACCAGAAAGTAATTTATCAAAACCTGTTTCTCTGTTTTTATAATAAAAAGCATCCGATCCTAAAACAGTATTTGCATGAATTGTAACATTGTTTCCAATCACACAATTATCATAAATTGTTACGTTTGGATGGATTAAGCAATTTGTACCGATTTGAACATTATTTCCAATAAATACATTCGGCTGAATAACCGTGTTTTCTCCAATTATTGCCGAATCAGAAATACTAGCTTTTGATGCAATAAACGGATTAAAATGATTTGTTATTTTATTAAAATCACGAAAAGGATCATCAGAAATTAATAATGCTTTTCCTTCTGGGCAATCTACTTTTTTATTGATTAAAACAATTGTAGCGGCAGATTTTAATGCTTTATCATAATATTTTGGGTGATCTACAAAAACAATATCACCTTTTTCTACAACATGAATTTCGTTTATTCCAAGGATTTCAAAATTTTTATCACCAACAAAATCAACTTCTAAAAGCGAAGCTATTTGCTGTAAAGTTTGAGGTTTGTTAAATTTCATTAAGTCTATTTTTTGCTGCCATAGATTATAACTCTTGCAAAAAGTACATATAAAAATGGAATTTTAGAGAAAAAAACATCTAAACTAAACCCTAATTTATTTATCCAATTATTATACTTTCTATCACCAAATAATTTTAACGAAATAAAACCAAAAGCAACACTGAAAAAATCGAAAAAATAATGATTAAAAGTAAATTTTTCTTTTATTATTTTAAAATCAGATGAGACTAAAGCATGTTCATCTGGAGTTCTTTCTTGTGGATTCATTTTACGATATATTTTATATAATGGATTCATGTTTAAAGGCTCCAGAAAAACAACTTTTCCTCCTGGTTTTAATACCCTATGAATATGTCCAATAGATTTTTCTATATCTAAATGATGTAATATTGCACCACCAAAGACTATATCAAAAGATTTATCTTCAAAAGTTAAATTGTTGGCGTCCATCAAAAAGTGTTTTACTGGAAAAGATTGTTTTTCTGCCTTCTTTTTACCTTTCTCTAACTCAATTTCAGAAATATTTATACATGTTAAGCTTTTAGGTTTTGTATTTTCATTAAACCAAGCAGCCCAAGTATAAGAACCAATTTCTAAAACTTCTTGTCCGTTAAAATCTTCAAGTAACTTATTTAATATTTTTTTTTCTCGTTTATATGAATAAAAAAAAGCATGTCTTCTTAACTTTTTAATCTTAGATCTATCAAGCTTACCTTCGTTCCAGTATTCTTTCTCTGTTTGATTAATTTCTTCTCTTGTTTTAGACATAATATTTTCTAATCTTTAATACGTTCTTGGTAAGATCCTTTTGTAGTTTCTATCTTAACTTTATCTCCTTCATTAATAAATAAAGGTACATTTACAATTGCTCCTGTCTCAACTGTTGCAGGTTTTGTAGCATTTGTTGCTGTATTTCCTTTTACTCCTGGTTCTGTATGTGTAACTTCTAAAATTACACTTGCTGGCATTTCTACAGAAAGTGGCATATTATCTTCTGAGTTTATAATGATAGTAACAATTTCTCCTTCTTTCATTAATCCTGGATTATCTAATGCTGCTTCTAACAAACGTATTTGAGAATAATCTTGCTCATTCATAAAATGATAAAATTCACCATCGTGATATAAGTACTGAAACTTATGAGTTTCTACACGAACGTCATCTATTTTTCTTCCTGCAGGAAATGTATTATCAATGGTTTTACCATTGGTTACACTTTTTAATTTTGTTCTTACAAATGCTGGACCTTTTCCTGGTTTTACATGTAAAAATTCAACTATTTTATAAATATCATTATTATATCTAATGCATAATCCGTTTCTAATATCTGATGTTGTTGCCATTAATTTTTTTTAATTTTTTATATTATTTATCCTGCTGTATAACCTTTCATAATTCCACGTTGAGAATTTTTGATGAACAGCATTATTTCATCTCTTTCAGGTGTTGCTTCCATTTCTGCTTCAATAATTTCGATAGCTTGAGAAGTATTGTAATTTTTTTGATATAAGATTCTATAAATATCTTGAATCTCTTTTATTTTTTCTGAAGTAAATCCTCTTCTTCTTAATCCAACAGAATTAATTCCAACATAAGATAAAGGCTCTTTTGCAGCTTTTGTATACGGAGGAACATCTTTTCTAACTAAAGAACCACCAGATATCATTGCATGATCTCCTATTTGAATAAACTGATGTATTGCAGATAAACCACCTAAAACGGCATATTCTCCAACAACTACATGTCCTCCCAATAAAACACCATTTACAATAATTGCATTATTACCAACAATACAATCGTGAGCAATATGTGCTGCAGCCATAATTAAACAGTTTTCTCCTACAACTGTCTTGCCTCTATCATTTGTTCCTCTATTGATAGTAACACATTCTCTAATTGTAGTATTGTCTCCAATTACAGTAAGAGAATCTTCTCCTTCAAATTTTAAATCTTGCGGAATTGCAGAAATAACAGCACCAGGAAAAATTCTACAATTTTTACCAATTCTAGCTCCTTCCATGATGGTTACATTTGATCCAATCCAAGTTCCTGAGCCAATTTCTACATCATTATTAATTGTTGTAAAAGGCTCTACAACTACATTTCTAGCAATTTTTGCTTGTGGATGTATATATGCTAAAGGTTGATTCATACTTTTATTTTTTTGCTATTTGTGCCATTAATTCTGCTTCTACCACTAATTTACCGTTTGCATAACCATAAGCTTGCATATGACAAATTCCTCTTCTAATTGGCGAAATTAATTCACATTTAAAGATTAATGTATCTCCAGGTAAGACTTTTTGCTTGAACTTTACATTATCCATTTTCATGAAATATGTTAAGTAATTTTCTGGATCTGGAACTGTACTTAAAACTAAAACTCCACCACATTGCGCCATTGCTTCTACTTGTAAAACTCCTGGCATTACTGGTGCACCAGGGAAATGTCCAACAAAGAAATTTTCGTTCATTGTTACATTTTTCATTCCAATAACATGTTTATCAGAAAGTTCTACGATTCTATCAATCAATAAAAATGGTGGCCTGTGAGGAAGAATATCCATTATTTGATGAATATCCATTAATGGAGGTTGATTCAAATCAATCTGTGGAACGTTGTTACGTTTCTCCAATTTAATAATTTTAGACAGTTTTTTAGCAAATTGTGTATTTACTAAATGTCCTGGTTTGTTTGCTATAACTTTTCCTCTAATTCGAATTCCTGTTAAAGCTAAATCACCAATTACATCTAATAATTTATGTCTAGCGGCTTCATTTGCCCAATGCAAATTCAAATTATCTAAAATACCATTTGATTGAACAGCAATGTCTTCTTTCTTAAAAGCTTTCTTTAATCTACTCATTGTTTCTGGAGATAACTCTTTATCTACATAAACAATAGCGTTGTTTAAATCTCCACCTTTAATTAAATCATTTTCCAACAACATTTCAATTTCATGTAAGAAACTAAAGGTTCTTGCTGCTGCGATTTCTTCTTTAAAATCTGAAATATTTTGTAAAGTAGCATTTTGAGTTCCTAAAATTTTAGTACCAAAATCTACCATCGTAGTAACTTCGTATTTATCAGAAGGCATTAGAATAATTTCACTTCCAGACGCTTCATCTCTATAAGAAATAATATCTTTTACAATATACTCTTTGATTTCTGCATCTTGTTCTTGAATTCCCGCTTTTTCTAAAGCTTCTATAAAGAATTTTGAAGATCCATCCATAATTGGTGGTTCTGAAGAATCAATTTCAATTAACAAGTTATCTATTTCTAAACCAACTGCAGCTGCTAATACGTGTTCTGAAGTCTGAATTTGAACACCATTTTTTTCGAGGTTTGTTCCTCTTTGTGTATTTACAACATATTCTGCTTTTGCTGCAATTATAGGTTCGCCCTCTAAATCTACGCGAACAAATGCATAACCATGATCTACAGGTGCAGGTTTAAAGGTCATGTTTACAGTATTTCCAGTGTGTAATCCAACTCCAGAAAGACTAACTTCGTTTTTTATTGTTTTTTGGTAGTTACTCATCATTATTCATTTTGAGTGTTTATATTTTTTTTCTAAATTATGTACTGTTTTTACTAAATCTGGTAGTTTTCTAAAATAAACATATGATTTATTGAATTTTGAGAATTCAAATGCTGGTGTTCCCATTACAGCAATATTTCCTTTAATGTTTTTGGTAACTCCAGATTGAGCGCCAACTTTTACATTATCACCAATAATAATATGCCCAGAAACTCCGACTTGTCCGCCAATCATACAGTTTTTTCCAACTTTTGATGAACCAGCAATTCCTGTTTGAGCAGCAATTACAGTATTTTCTCCAATTTCTACATTATGTGCAATCTGAATTTGATTATCTAACTTTACTCCTTTTCTAATAATTGTAGAACCTAAAGTAGCTCTATCAATTGTAGTTGCAGAGCCAATATCAACATTATCTTCTATAATTACATTTCCTGTTTGCGGAACTTTATTATATGAACCTTCTTTATTTGGGGCAAATCCAAATCCGTCAGAACCAATAATAACTCCAGAATGAATTACACAATTGTTACCAATTTCAGTTTCAGAATAAATTTTTACTCCAGAAAAAAGTGTGCAATTATTTCCAATTACAACGTTATCTCCAATATATACGTTTGGGTAAATTTTTACATTATTTCCAATAGTTACGTGTTCTCCTAAATAAGCAAAAGCACCAATATATTCATTTGAACCGATTAATGCTGTTGACGAAATAAAATGTGGTTGTTCTCTACCTGTTTTGTTGTTTTTTACTTCATTGTAAAATTCTAACAATTTAGAAAAAGCAGAATATGCATCTTCTACTTTAATTAGTGTAGTTTCTATTTCTTTTTCTGGAGTAAAACTTTTATTAACAATAGTTATAGTAGCTTTTGTTGTATATAAAAATGGACTGTATTTTGGATTGGATAAAAAAGTAAGACTTCCTTTTTCTCCTTCTTCAATTTTAGATAGTTTAGAGACTTCAACATTTGGGTTTCCAACGATGTCTCCTTCTAAAATTTCCGCTATTTGTTGCGCTGTAAAATTCATTATCTGCAAAAGTATGAAAATTCTTAGGATTTGGCTAATTACATTTTCTTAGGATAACACAAATAAAACTTTTTTACTGGTTTTGTAAGTGCTTGTAAATTTAATTGATCTGAAGCCGAAGCAATATCTACAGTTTTGTTGTTTTTAGACAATATTTTAATTGGGTTACTTGTGTTGTATGCTTGATTACTTACTGTTCCTGTAAAAACAAAATAATGTGCAAATTCAGGTTCAATATTAAATTTTGAAATTAATTTTTCAACCTTCTTCTCTACTTCTTCTTTTGCAAATTTTTGATCTTGAATATTGATTTTTAATAAATTACGATTCATAATCATATTAGACAATTCTGATAAAACTTTGTCAGAATGATTTGTCCACTCTTTAATTGCTGACAACACATCGTAATCGTCTAACTTAGAAAAAATAGTTAAGGTTTCGTCTGTAAAATTTTCTTTTGTAATTTGATTGTATAAAAAATACTGCATTGTTTTTGTTGCTGGCAACTCAATATTTTGCGTTGCTAATTCTTTTGCGCGCTGTAAAATTTTAACCAACATATTTTCTGCAACCAATCCTGTTTTATGCAAGTACACTTGCCAATACATCAATCGGCGAGCAATTAAAAAGTTTTCTACAGAATAAATTCCTTTTTTTTCAATCACTAATTCGTCATTAAAAACAGTCATCATGGCTATTAATCGATCAGAACTAATGTTTCCTTCTTTAACACCAGTATAAAAACTATCTCTTTTTAAATAATCCAATCTATCAATATCTAATTGACTTGATATTAATTGATTAAAAAATCTTCTTTCATACTTTCCTTCAAAAATTTCGATTGCCAAATTTAATTTTCCGCCAAATTCTTCATTTAGCTTTTTCATAAATTTCAACGAAATCTCTTCATGAGAAATTCCGTTTACAATACTGTGTTCTAAAGCGTGTGAAAAAGCACCATGACCAATATCGTGTAGTAAAATTGCAATGTACAACGCATTGGCTTCATCATCAGAAATTTCTATTTCTTTAAAACGTAAAACTCGAACTGCTTTTTGCATTAAATGCATACAACCAATTGCATGATGAAAACGTGTATGATTTGCGCCTGGATACACTAAATTAGAAAATCCCATTTGAGTAACACGTCTTAAACGTTGAAAATATGGATGTTCTATAATATCAAAAATTAAACTATTCGGAATTGTAATAAAACCGTAAATTGGGTCGTTCAATATTTTGAGTTTATTGGTTTTTGAAGTTTTCAAACTGTTCAATTTTGTTATGCAAATATACTATTGTTATTGATATTTAGTTACAAGGAAATAAATTTCTAAAAAAGGATTCACTTTTATTTAACAGCCAACTTAAAAAAAGAAACACAAATTCAATTATTTTAGCAATTATAAAAAACAAATCATATGAAAAAAATAGAAATTTTATGGGTTGATGATGAGATAGATTTATTAAAACCTCATATTCTATTTTTAGAAAACAAAAATTACAATGTTACCAAATGTACCAACGGCGCAGATGCAATTGATTTGGTTGATGAACAAAATTTTGACATTGTTTTTTTAGACGAAAATATGCCCGGAATTACGGGTTTAGAAACCTTGGCAGAAATCAAACAAAAACAGCAAAACCTTCCGGTTGTTATGATTACAAAAAGCGAGGAAGAATATATTATGGAAGAAGCCATTGGTTCTAAAATTGCTGATTATTTGATAAAACCTGTAAATCCGAATCAGATTTTATTAAGTTTAAAAAAGAACTTAGATCACTCTAAATTAATTTCTGATAAAACCACTTCTAATTATCAACAAGAATTCAGAAAAATTTCGATGGATTTAGCAATGGTGAATACCTACGAAGAATGGATTGATATTTATAAAAAACTGGTTCACTGGGAATTAGAATTAGAAAACATAAACGATGCCGGAATGTTAGGCATTTTAGAAAGTCAGAAAAACGAAGCAAATTCTTTGTTTTTTAAATTCATCAAAAAGAATTACGAAGATTTTTTAACAGCAAACGACAAACCTATTTTTTCACATACGTTGTTAAAAGATGTGGTTTTTCCTGAATTAAAAACGTCAGAAAACGGAACCTTATTAGTTGTTATTGATAATCTGCGTTTAGATCAATTCAGAATTTTAGAACCGTACATTAACAACCATTTTAAAAAGAAAAAAGAAGAATCGTTTTTTAGCATTTTACCAACAGCAACTCAATATTCAAGAAATGCCATTTTTTCAGGAATGATGCCTTCAGAAATGGAAAAAATGTATCCAGAATTTTGGAAAAACGATACCGATGAAGGTGGAAAAAACTTATACGAAAACGAGTTTTTATCAGCACAAATAAAACGATTAAACTTACCAATAAAACACGAATACTATAAGATTACCAATCTTAAAAACGGAAAAGAATTGGCAGACAATTACAACGCAACCAAGCAAAACGATTTAACCGTTATTGTCTATAATTTTGTCGATATGATTTCGCACGCCAAAACAGAAATGGAAGTGATTAAAGAATTGGCTGGCGATGACAAAGCGTATAGATCGTTAACAGAAAGTTGGTTCAGAAATTCGCCTTTGTTAGACATTATTCAAAAAGCACAAAAATTAGGACAAAAATTAATTATTACTACAGATCACGGAACGATTAATTGTAAAAATCCTACAAAAGTAATTGGCGATAAAAACGCAAGTTCTAATTTACGTTACAAAACTGGTAGAAGTTTAAGTTATAATGAGAAAGATGTCTATGCAGTTCGCAATCCGAAAGATATTTTCTTACCAACAACCGCAATGAACAGCTCGTTTATTTTTGCAAAAGAAGATTTGTTTTTGGCGTATCAGAATAATTACAATCATTATGTAAAATATTATAAGAATACGTATCAACATGGAGGAATTTCTCTAGAAGAAATGATTATTCCGTGTGCGGTTTATGAGGCTAAATAATTTTATATGATTAAAAGACTGCTTCCAATTTTAATGTTTCTGTTTATTATTAGTTGCAAAAAAACTAATAAATACCAAGTAGCAAACACAAGTAAAAGTATGGATTGCTATACTTTATTGATAAATGAAATAAAAAACGATTCAAAATTAAGAAACAATATCTTAAATAAAAGAAAGGAAAAGCTAAGAGGTAAATCTGATTTAATTACAACAAAATCAAAATATAGGCTAATTGGTATTAACGAAATAGAATCTTTTTTTTCTAAAAACTGGTTAAACAAATGCTCAAGTAAACTTAAGAAGTTAAATAGCATAAACGGCATTAGATATTTAGATTCTACGTCAATAATTATTGAAATAAATCATTTAGATGTTCGTGGTTATAAATCACTTGATTCTTATTCAAGAAATAAAACTTATGAAGTTCATAGATTAATTTACACAATAAATAAAATTGATAAAAAGTCTTTTCAATTCAAATTTGAAAAATTGGTTTCCACTAAAAAAATAAAAGAAAACTTAACCTATGAAATAACTCAATATAAAAGATAAGTTTTCTCCTTTTTAATTATTTTTGTTACATGAACAAAACCTATTCAATTTCTGAGTTGAACGCAATTGCAAAAGAAATCATTGCAACATCAAAAAGTAAAACCTTGCTTTTTTACGGAGAAATGGGCGCTGGAAAAACTACTTTAATCAAAGAACTCTGTAAAGAATTAGGCATTGAAGATGTTGCCAACTCTCCTACTTTCTCGTTGGTAAATGAATATCACACAGCAAATGCAGAGATTGTGTATCATTTTGATTTCTACAGAATAGAAGACGAAAATGAAGCTTATGACATCGGAATTGAAGATTATTTTTACTCCGACGCTTGGTGTTTAATTGAATGGCCACAGAATATCGAAAATTTACTACCTTTAGAGTCTACCGAAATTCATATTTCTATTTTAGAAAATGGAAATCGAACTATTCAACTAAAAAATAATATATGAGCCAATTTTCTCCGTTTAGCAAAGAAGAATTACTTCCACAAGAAGAAATGCTAGAAATTAAAAAGCATAAAGGAGAATTGTTTATTGGTTTGCCAAAAGAAACGCATTTTGAAGAAAAACGTGTTTGTTTAACTCCAGATGCAGTTGCAGCGTTAACAGCGCACGGACATAGAATTGTTGTAGAAACTGGCGCAGGAAATGCAGCTAACTTTAGCGACAGCGAATATTCTGAAGCTGGCGCAAAAATTGCTTACAATGTAGAAGAAGCTTTTGGTTGTAATATTGTTTTAAAAGTTGCTCCGCCATCATTACAAGAAATAGAATATATTAAACCACAAAGTGTTTTATTATCTGCATTGCAATTAAAAACGCAATCAAAAAAATATTTTGAAACACTTGCTAAAAAAAGAATTACTGCTTTTGCTTTTGATTATATAAAAGATGAACATGGTTTTTATCCGATTGTAAAATCGTTAAGTGAAATTGCCGGAACTGCTTCTGTATTAATTGCTGCAGAATTGTTAAGCAATAGCAATAAAGGAAACGGATTGTTAGTAGGAAATATTGGCGGCGTTCCTCCTACTGATGTTGTCATTATTGGAGCAGGAACAGTTGGCGAATTTGCTGCGCGTTCTGCTCTAGGATTAGGAGCTCGCATAAAAGTGTTCGACAATTCGATTACCAAATTAAGAAGATTACAACATTGTTTAAATACACCTATTTATACATCAACCATACAACCAAAAACCTTATCAAAAGCATTAATGCGATGCGATATTGCTATTGGCGCCATCCGAGGAAAAAACCGTTCGCCAATTATGGTTACAGAAGAAATGGTTGAGCAAATGAAAGATGGCTCTTTAATTGTTGATGTTAGTATTGATTGTGGCGGATGTTTTGAAACATCAAAAGTTACAACGCATAGCGAACCAACTTTTATAGCACACGGAGTTACACATTATTGTGTGCCAAATATTCCGTCTAGATATGCACGAACTGCATCGGTTTCTATCAGTAATATTTTTACGCCGTATTTATTAAATATTGCCGAAGAAGGCGGATTTGAAAATGCTGCTCGTTTTGATAAAAGTTTGCGAAACGGATTGTACTTTTACCACGGAATATTAACAAGCAAAACTGTTGCAGATTGGTTTAATTTACCTTTTAGAGATATCAACTTATTAATTTTATAATTATATTAAATCTTAACAACTTTATGACTCTAAAGAAATATTTACTTTTCTTATTCTTTTTTAGTATTTCTATTCAATTTTTCGGTCAAGCAATTACGGTTGACAATACAAGAACATCAGACGATTTAGTGAATTTACTAATTGGAAGCTCTTGTGCAGCTATTGATAATGTTAATATTTCATCAAATCAATCTGTTGCTTATTTTAACCAAAACGGTTCTACATTTCCAATTTCAGATGGAGTTATTATTAGAAGTGGAATTGCAACGCACACGCAAGGAAGTTATACAGGAACAAATTTAGACAGTCAGGTTAATACCAATTCAGATCCAGATTTACAACAAATTAGCAATGCTTCTGGACAAGGTTCTAACATTACAGATGTTGCTTTTTTAGAGTTTGATTTTGTACCACCTTCAAATAATTTTAGTTTTAATTTTTTATTTTCCTCAAACGAATATGGTGAATGGCAATGTGGATTTAGTGATGTTTTTGCTTTTATTTTAACCGATTTAGTTACTGGAGAAAAAATTAATTTAGCGGTTATACCTGCATCAGGAAATCCAATTTCAGTAAAAGAAATTAGAGATGATCAATTCAATTCTTCATGTAATTCTGTAAATCCGCAGTTATTTGGAAATTACAATGTAACAAATCCTGCTACTTCAGCAATAAACATGCGTGGAAATACCGTTGTAATGAATGCTTCTGCAACAATTAAACCAAATAATCCGTATAAAATTAAATTAGTAATTGGAGATTATAATGATTCAAAATACGATTCTGCTATATTTATTGAAGCTGGTAGTTTTAATAATTTTTTAGATTTAGGCGATGATATTGCAATTTGTATTGGAGAAAACACAACCTTAGATTCTAAATTTACGAATACTGTTGATTACTCTTACGAATGGAGTAAAAACAATGTTGTAATTACTGGTGAAACAAATCCAACACTAAGCGTTAATGAAATTGGAACGTATAAGTTGAATGTAACTAATGTAAACACAAATTGTGTGGTTTCTGAAACCATTGAAGTAACAGAATTGGTAATTAATAATCCGCCAGATTTAGCAGAATGTGACAATGGTGCTGCAACAGTTTTTGATTTAACACAAAACAATATTGCATCTCTTGGCTTAGATTCTACAAAGTATAGTTTAGAATATTTTGCTTCATTAAATAATTTAAATAATAATATTCCGATTTCGAACGGACAATTAACAAATTATCAAAGCGCGGGAGGAACAACTATTTATGGAAAAGTTTCTAATATAAATTCGTCAGAATCTTGTACACAAATAATTGATTTTAAATTAAATACAACTTCAGTAACTGCAACAAAACCAGCAAACTTTACAGTTTGTGATAATTCTATTGTGGATTTACCTAATCAAGTAAATGCACAAATTTTAAACGGCTTAAATCCTACAAATCATACTATTTTATTTTTTTCCAACTTACAAGATGCACAAAATAACACCAACCCAATTGTAAATCCAAATCAATATAATTTTCCGCCAAACCTTACATCATTTAATATTTGGGCTAGATTATCTGAAAATGCAGCAGCTTCTTGTTTTGATATAACTGATTTTACTGTAACTGTAAATCCGGTTCCGCAAATCGATAATTTAGACAACGTTTTTGCATGTTCTAGTTTTACTTTAGCTGGCTTATCCGCAGGAAATTACTTTACTGGTCCAAACGGAACAGGAACACAACTATTTGCTGGAGATGTAATTACAGATACAACAAGTTTATATATTTATGCGGAAGAGAATGGATGCTCTAATCAAAGACCTTTTAATGTTACAATTGTAGAAGAATTTACAATGGATACAGAATATTGTGCCGAGTTTATAGTACCAACTTTACAATATGGTTCTTTTTATACAGACTCAAATGGACCAAACGGAGCTGGGCAACTAATAACTCCTGGAACATCTATAACAACAGATCAAACCATTTATTATTACTCTGATTTTGATACTGTGCAGTGTACAGATATTCCTTTTAATATAATAATTCATCCTTTACCTTTAGTTGATACATCAACAGATGTAACTACATGTTTAACTTATACTTTACCTAATTTAACTAACGGAAATTATTTTACAGGAACAAACGGTACTGGAACACAATTAAATGCTGGTGATGTAATTTCATCAACACAAACAATTTATATTTACAATACTGATGTAAATACCTGTACAAATGAATCTTCTTTTAAAGTAAATATAATTGATACAACATTATTTCAAAATAGATCTGCTTGCGGAAGTTACACCATCCCGAATGAAACAATTGGAGGTTATTTTACACAATCTGGCGGGCAAGGAACACAATTAAATGCTGGTGATGTAATTACAACTTCTCAAACCATTTACTATTTTACACCAACAGATAATGGCTGTGCTGATGACATTCCTGTAAACATTACTGTAAATCCTTTACCGCCTGTTGATTCATTAAATGATTTTATTACCTGTGTTGATAATCCAATGAGTTTACCAGCATTAACAAACGGAAATTATTTTACACAAACTGGCGGACAAGGAACTCAATTAAATGCTGGTGATGTAATTACAACATCACAAACAATTTATATTTATAATTTTGATGGAAATTGTCCAAATGAAACCAATTTTACAGTTGAAGTTAGGCCATTACCTCCAATAAATAGTTTTACAGATATTTTTAGTTGTGAACCTTATACTTTACCTGCAATAACAAACGGTAAATATTTTACACAAACTGGCGGAACAGGAACACAATTATTCGCTGGTGATCTAATTTCAACAACTCAACAAATATTTATATACAATGAATATGATGACTTAGCAGCTTGTAGCAACGAAGCGTTTTTTACCATTTTTATTTTGGGTGTAGAAGTTGATAAGCCTGCAGATGTTGCAGCTTGTGATTCATACATACTTCCTGCCTTAACAAGTGGAGAATATTTTACTGAATCTGGCGGGCAAGGAACTAAATTAAATGCCGGAGATGTAATATCGGCAACACAAACCTTATATGTGTATTTAGGAAATGGAAGTCGTTTTTTCTGTAGCGATGAACATCAATTTACAATTACTATTTCCACTACACCACAATTGCCCGTTTATCCAAATGAAGAAAGTTGCGGAAGTTATACATTACCAAATTTAACGTTGGCAGGAAATGTAATTAATTATTACCGTCAACCAAATAAAGTAGGTTTAATTAATCCATCAGAATATACAATTACAGATGTTGGTACACAAACTATTTATGTACACGCAAACGCTATTGGAAATGAAAATTGTTCTGATGAAACACAATTCGATTTAACCATTTATCCTTTGTTAGATTTACATATTGATGGTGGAATTATTTGTGTTGATTCTAAAACAAAACAAACTACAGATCCATTTTTATTACAATCTGGTCTAGATCCAGCAATTTTTAGAGTCGATTGGTTTTTTGATAATCAATTGGTTGGTACAGGACCAAATCATTCAGCAACAAAAGCAGGAACGTACACTGTAGAAACAACAAAACTAACTCCAGATATTGGTGCAGATTGTAATTATAAACCAACTCAAGTTGTCGTTAAAGCATCAATTCCTGAACCAAAAGTTACTTTTTTAACGAGTTCTTTTACTGCACCAGCAAATATTAGAATCGATTTTATTGAAAAAGGTTTTGGCACCTATGTTTACAGTTTAAATAATGGATCATATCAAACAAGTAATTTATTTCATGATTTAGATTTCGGAACTCACACAGTTTCTATAAAAGATACATCAGGAATTTGTAGTAATCCAGTTATTGTTGAATTTAAAGTTATCAATCATTCAAACTTTTTTACACCAAATAATGATGGAGAAAATGAAACTTGGAATATTTCTGATTTAAAAAATCATCCAGAAGCTGTTGTAAGTATTTACGATAGATTTGGGAAATTAGTAACTCAAATAAGACCATCTGGTGAAGGTTGGAACGGTAATTATAAAAACGGAACAAAAGCACCATCAACAGATTATTGGTTTACAGTTACCTTTTTGTATCAAGGAAAACCAACAACCTATTCTTCTAATTTTTCTTTAATAAGAAAAGAGTAATTCTTAGATAGATTCAGAAAATACTGCTAATTTTGCAATCAATAAAAACTTACAAATGAATTGGCCTAAACGCGTTTTTTATTATTTAATTGGACTTTCTCTTGGCGGAGTTGTTGTCTATTTTATTTGGTCTGGAAAAAAGGTTTCTTTTGATTATGGAATGGATGCAAGAACGCTAAAACAAATCCGAATTAGAGAAAAAGTATATACACCAGAAGCGCATAATGTTTTAACAAATAACAACTTAGATTCTGTAACTGTAAATACTATTCTTAAAAATGGTGATGTAAGTTTTGGGGAAAGTAAACCAAGATTAAAACCGTGTCCAGAATATTTAATTAGCGGAAAAGGTGATTTAAAAAACATTCAATTGTACGTAAAACGCTGCGATTCTATCGCTACAATTGAAAAAGTAATAATTAAGTAATTAGCAATTTTTGTATTTATCGTGTAGTCCTACTTTATTCAAAATCATTGGAATAATTTTTTCTAAACGATTTTGTTTTGTCGTTTCTTTTTTAGCTTCAGAAATATAATCTGCATATTCTCTTTTACAACTTAAAGAAAACGTATCAAATTTTAATTTAAAAACTTCATTTGTGTCTAGTGCGTTTTGTAAAATTTCTGGTATTATTAATTCTTTTTTTGATCTGTTAGGTTTAATTTCTTTGCCTTCATCAACATTTTGCATTGCTTCTAAAGCATATTCTTTAATTAAATTCTCATCAATTTCTTCTAAAGAATGAAAACGCCATTGCAACATGGCTTTTGTCTTTCCTTCTTGTGCGTTCATTAAAACTTTGTGAGAGTCTTTTAATAATCTACCTTGAAAAAACCACAAACCACAGTAACTTTTAAAAGCTGCTATTCCTACAATATTTTTATTTTTATACACATAAGTTGGTGCGCCCCATTTTATAGTTTCTTCTAGATTTGTAGATAAAAGTGTTTTTCTAAGAAGCTCTAACTCTGGTTTCCAATTTGCTTTTTTAGTAATATACGTTTCAACTTTATTCATAATATAATTGATTTAAAAACAGATTAAAAATACAAAAGCCTCAGACATCTGAGGCTTTGTGTCAAATATTAATTTTTAACTCCAGGTAAATTAACTGGTTTTTTTATTTGCCAATGAAAAACTGGAGCTTTCTTTTTCTTTGGTGCTATTTCATCTAATGTATTTGCATCATATAATACACCATTTTTAATGACATATTTTAGTGTATTTGTATTTCTTAAATTATCTAACGGATTTTTATCCATAATTAAAATATCTGCTATTTTTCCTTCTTGAATAGTACCTAAGTCTGTATCTAATCCTAAAGCTTTTGCTCCTTGAATTGTAGCTACTTTTAAAGCATCTAAGTTTTTCATTCCTCCACTTGCAACAGACCAAAGTTCCCAATGAAAACCAAGACCTTGCAATTGTCCGTGACTTCCAACTCCTGCCAAACCATCAGCTTCTACTAAATCTTTCATAAATTCAGCATGTTTTTGAAACACATGCTCTTCGTCCATAAACCAACCTGGTCTTCTTCTAGATTTACTTGCCAATTCTTCATAAGGTGTAAAATATTGCATTTTTTTATCGTGATAAGGATTCTCTCTAGAATAATAATAATTCTCTGCCCAAGGACCACCATAAGAAACTAATAATGTTGGAGTAACAGCCATTTTTGAAAATGCTGTACTTTCTATCACATCTTTATAAATTGGATAAATAGGAAATGAATGTTCATGCCCAGGATAACCATCTAATAATTGTGTCATATTCATTTTAAAATCTAAAGAACCTTCTGTTGTTGGCATTAACTTTAATTCTTTAGAAGCCATAATAATCCACTGTCGCTGTTGTCTGTTACCAACAACATACATTTTAATGTATTTTGTATCATAATATTCACTGTATTGTTTTAATACATCTTTTGCATGTTCTAAACTTTTAATATTATATGCCCAGTATCCAACTCCAGGTCCAGTACTATACACTCTTGGCCCATGCATCATTCCAGCATCAACCATATCTGCATAAGTTAAAACATCTGTTGTGGCTGTTTGTGGATCTCTAGTTGTGGTAACCCCATACGCTAAATTTGCAGAATAAATCCAAACCTGATTTTTATGAACTCCCCAATTTGGCCACATATGTGCATGCGTATCTACAAAACCAGGAGTAATTGTTTTTCCAGAAACATCAATTATTTTTGCCTTTCTTGGAACTGCAAAACTACCTGATGCACCAACTTTCTGAATTCTATTATTAACAATTAAAACATCACCGTTTTCTATTACCTCATTACCATTCATGGTAATTACTCTTCCTCCTTTTAGTAAAATAGTTCCTTTTGGAGTTGCTTTTTTATACCCAACTTTTATAGGGTATTCATCTGCTTTAAACTTCGGAGTTTCTTTTGGTTTTTTATCTGTTGCTTTGTCTTTTGTTTTCTCTTTTACTTTTTTCTTTTTTTCAGCTTCTAAATTATCTTTAAAAGTTTTTCCTTTTTCTAGGTCATACACAAAATGACTTGCCCCTAAAGACCAATGCACTTTTTTACTATCTGAAGACCATGCAGGAAATTCTCCTCCCATTATGGTTAATTTAGTAGCTGGAAAAGCAGCTTTGTCTGCATTTGCTAAAGAAATTGATGGTGTATTTCCAATCTTAGGAATTAATACCGAATAAATATCATTATTAATTTTTGCCAACGCATTTCTTCCGTCTGGAGAAATTCTAATTTCTTGTGGTCGTGAAGCTCTATTGTTTTCTCTCCAACCTTCTACTTCATTTGGTAAAATTCCGTGTTCTTCAGCAAAAACATCCGAAGAACCAAATGTGGTAATTCCTGTTAATTTTAAATGCTCTTTTTCATCTGTGCCATCCCAACGTATAGAAATTAAACCTTTACTTCCGTGGTTCATATAAATTCTATCATCAATTTTAGTAAAATGAATATTTGCTCTTCCTTTTGTTCTGTCAATTACAGTTATATCTCCACCACTTGCAGATATCCAAGCGATTTCATTTACAGGATTAGAATTACCTACGGCATCTTCAAAACCTTGTGTACTTCCTTTTAAAAAGGCAATTCTATCAGAATTATAAGACCAAGCTGGTTTGGTATAAAAACCTGATTCATTAGTTAATTTTTCAATTCTTGCTCTACCAGAAACATTTACTTTATACAAATGTCCTTCGCCATGTTTCCAAGTTGTAAAAACCAAGTTTTTACTATCTGGAGACCATGCTGGTTGTGCTTCTGTAAAATCGTTTTTTGTCAAACGTTTTGGTTTTCCGTTTGGGAAATCCATCACATACAATCTATTTAAAGCTGTAAAAGCTAACATTTTTCCGTCAGGAGACGGAACTGCATCTCTAATTTGAGTTACAAATGCATCCGGAGCATCACTTATTGGATACTTAAAAGAAACCATCGGACCTAACTCAATATTTACATCCACATTAAAAGGAATTTCTGTGGCTTTGTTGGATGCTAAAGAAATAGAATATATTTTTCCGCCGTAAGAAGTGATTAAGTTTTTACTGTCTGGCGTAAAATCCATTCCTGGTAAAACACCTAATGTTGCCATTGATTCTTGATCATCTCTTTGAATTGGATATGCCAACCATTTTTCTTCTCCGTTTTTTAAATTACGAAGTATCAACCCTGTTTTATCTTCAAATCTACTTCCAAAAACCAACCAATTTCCGTCTTTAGAAAGTACTGGTGTAAATGATGAACCATATCTAGAAGTAATGGTTTCTGTAGAACCATCGTTTCTATCAAAAGTCATAATTTGATATTGTGGCAATTGCGCGTTGTAATTCCAAGCTCCACGTCTAGAAGAAAAATAAATCAACCTTCCATCTGCTCCAAAAGCAGGATCAATCACTTTTAAATTAGCAGGCGCAGCAATTAATTTTGCTCCAGAACCACCATCTTTGTGATACAAATAAGGTTTTATATTTCTTCTTCCTTTTACTCCTAAAATATAATCTCCGTCTGGACTCCAATCAGCAGAAAAATGTTTTTGATTGCTATCTTTTGTCAATTGTGTTTCTTCGTTTGTTTTTAAATCTCTAATCCACAAGTTATCTGAACCACTTTTATCAGAAATAAATACAATAGAATTTCCGTCTGGACTAAATCTTGGATGCACATCATATGCCATTCCTTTGGTAATTCTTTTTGCGGTTCCACCAGAAATAGGAATTGTATACAAATCTCCCATCATATCAAAAATAATTTCTTTTCCGTTTGGATGCACGTCTAAAGACATCCAAGTTCCTTGTTGTGTATTAAAAGTTAAATTTCTTTCGGGTTCAAGCGGCAATTCTTTTGTTGCTACTTTTGTTGAATCTTTTTTCTCATCAACCTTTTCTTGAGCAACAAGAGTTGTTGCTAATAAGGTTAAAACAAGAAAGAACTTGGTAAATAGTTTGGTTTTCATCTTCTATTCTTTTAAGTTAAAATGCTCAATAAATATACATAAATTATTTTTTGATGTTGTTTAAATCTAACAATCAACATTTAAAACATTTTTTATACATTAGAGAAAAAAATATTCTAGAATGCAAAACAAAGTAGAGTCTGTTGATGATTACATCAACCAATTACCAGAAGAACGTAAAGAAGTTTTAACCAAATTAAGAGCTGTAATCAATCAAAATTTACCAAACGGATTTGTAGAAGAAATTAATTATAAAATGCCAGGTTATGTGGTTCCGCATTCTCTATATCCAGACGGATATCATTGTGATACAACGTTACCGTTACCATTTATAAATATTGCTTCTCAGAAAAATTTTGTGGCTTTGTATCATATGGGATTGTATGCAAATCCAGAAATATACGCGTGGTTTATTGCTGAATATCCAAAACATTGCAAACGCAAATTAGATATGGGAAAAAGTTGTGTTCGTTTTAAAAAAATGGACGATATTCCGTATGAATTAATTGGTACATTGGTACAAAAAATGACGCCAGAACAATGGATTGAATTGTATGAAGTTAATTTAAAAAGATAATATGAGAAATATTAAAAAGTCAATACAATTTTTATTTGGAATTATCTTTTTTTTTAGTTGTGCAACTATTTCTAATCATAAAAGTGGAAATTATTTCAAAATGAAAAGAGTTGGATTAATGGACACAATTACAATTAATATTTCTGGAAGAATATATGAACTTTATGAGAATTTTGGTTTACCAGGAGCAGATATAGAACTATCAAATAAGAATAACAATTATCATAGTTTCAGTAAAGAAAAAGGAGTATTTAAATTTAAAAATTTATTACCAGGAAAATATAAAATTAGAAGTACATATCTTGGATATTTTACTTTTAGCGATTCAGTTGTATTGAAATCTGGAGAAATTATTAAACTAAAAATAGGTCTTGGAACTTATTATTAAAATAAGTAATTAATAAAACTACTTTTCTTCTTCACTCTGATAACGTTCCGTAATTTTCTTGATACTTTTTATAGATTTCTGAATCCAACCTGCATATAAAGTTTCTTTTTCTTTCTCAGATAATTTCCAATTGATTTCTGATGCTCTCAATTTTGTAGTAATGTCTTGTAAAATAATTGCTGCTGCAACAGAAATGTTTAAACTTTCAGTAAAACCAACCATCGGAATTTTTAAAAATCCGTCTGCTTGACTCATTGTATATTCAGAAACGCCTTCTTTTTCTACTCCAAAAACAAAAGCTGATTTCTTTGTGATGTCAAATTCGTGTAAAACGCAAGAATCATTGTGTGGCGTTGTTGCAATAATTTGATAACCATCATTTCTTAACGCATCCAAACAATCTTGTGTGTTTGTTGCAGATTGATTGTATTTTTTAATATCCAACCATTTTTGTGAACCTTTTGCAACATGCCGTGAAACTTTGCTAGAATATTTATTCTGAATGACATGCACATCTTGAACTCCAAAAATATCGCAACTTCTAATTACTGCGCTAGAATTGTGTGGCTGATAAATATCTTCTAAAACCACCGTAAAATGTCTCGTTCTATTTTCTAAAACTTTATGAAACGTTGCTTTACGTTTATCACTTACAAAATCTTCTAAATAATTTAAAAACTCAATATCAATCATAGATTTAAAAATGCTTTATACAAACATACTATAAATATTTTGTCGGTTCGCATGAATTATATTCATAAAATGATAATGGTTTTTTGTATGTCCGTAAGAGCATTACTGAAATCAAAATATATTTTGATAGAAAGTAGCAAACAAAGTTTTCGAGAACTACTTTTTACCTCTCGACTCCGCTCGAGGAGACATTTTACTTGTCATTCCTATAAGAAAGGAAAATTCACACAAATTAATCAATGATTTTAAAAATCATATTTTAGCTTAAAATTTATGTTAGATGAAAAATGTAGTTGTATTAACAGGAGCTGGAATTAGTGCAGAAAGCGGACTTAAAACCTTTAGAGATGCTGATGGTTTGTGGGAAGGACACGATATTATGGAAGTTGCTTCTCCGCAAGGTTTTTATAGAAATCCAGCATTGGTGTTGGATTTTTACAATCAACGCAGAAAACAATTACTTTCTGTAAAACCCAACAAAGCGCATATGAATCTTAAGAAACTAGAAGAAAGTTTTAACGTGAATATCATTACTCAAAATGTAGATGATTTACATGAACGAGCTGAAAGCTCAAACATTATTCATTTACATGGCGAATTGCTTAAAGTTAGAAGTACTAAAAATCCAAATTTAGTTTATGATTGGAAAACTGATTTGGTTTTGGGTGAATTATGTGAAGAAAAATCGCAATTAAGACCACATATTGTTTGGTTTGGAGAAGATGTTCCGTTGTTAGAGAAAGCAGCAGAAATCACTTTGCATGCAGATATTTTGATAATTATTGGAACTTCTATGCAAGTATATCCAGCGGCAAGTTTAATCAATTATACAAAACCAAATATTCCTATTTATTTTATTGACCCAAAACCGTCAATATCAGAAAATCAATACAACCATCTTACTATTATTGAAGATGTTGCAAGTTCTGGAACGGATCAATTAATTGAATATTTATTATAATTTTAGTTAATGCTTTTTTTAATAATTTTTATTGCTTGTTCTATATATAAGTTTGGATTATAGTTAATTGCACTTTCTTTTATATAGTAATCTATCTTTAGCCCATTTCTTTGAACTCTATCTCCGTTCGGATAAAAAGCTCCAGCTCCTGTGAAATAAAACTTTTGCTTATCTGGTAATGTCGCAGAAGCAATATTCATTACTGCTCCCATTGTTTGTTCTCCGATAGTAATACAATTTGGAGATTGTTGTATTGCCATTCCAAAATATTCTGCCATACTTCCTGTTTTTCTATTTACTAACAACACTATTTTCCCTTTGTAATAATTCGAATTTTTCTTTCCAACTTTAAAAGGATCTGCAATTATTTTTAAAGGTGCGTTAATACCAAGTTCACCATAAGAAGGATTACTTTTAACAGGGAGTAATACTTTTATAAATGTCTTTTTATTAGGAAATAATACTTTAGAAAAATCTTTAATTCTTAGATGTTTCGGGTAATTTCTTAAATCTAAGATTATAGCTTCGTCATTTTTATTTTCTTTAAAAACTTTTGCAAACTTTTTTGAAGAAATTTTACTCAAATTAATACACGATATTTTTGGTGCAATTTTTCTCCAATCTGAATTATCGGGCTTAAATAGTCTCTCAAAATTTTCAACTTTAAACGTTTTGTAGAGTGTGATTGTCTTACTTTCTATCCTTCCATTTTTTCTTAATACTTTAACTTTTAATGAATTCTTATTATTTCTTAATACAAACCTATTAATAAGCTCTCTTAAATAAGTTTTATTTGAAGAGGAAAACAATTCTGAAAATCTATCATTTATGTATTTTGTAACACTTAAATCATTAATTTCTAAGATTACATCTCCTAAATTAATAGTATCATTTTGTGATAATGTTTTATTATAAATGGAAGTAACTTTAATTGAATCATTTATAATTTCTGTTCCAAAAGTTGGCCCGAAATTGAGTTGAGTATTATAGTAAAACATTGATGTCATGTAAGAGTGGGAATCATTTAACTTTGCAAACATTTTTAATTTTGCAACTTCGTATTTATCAATTGTTGTAGCGTCTGAAAATACTGCTGTTAATTCCTCTAAAACTTGAAGCCAATTCGAGTCTGTTAAATACTTATTTACATTCCAGTATTGAATAATATTCCAAAAACTAAAAAACTCTAATAATCGATGATTTTTTAATTTTGGTTTAAAATTTTCAATTCCTTTTTCATTACTAAAAGACAACATTTTATTTAACTTCCCTAATGAAGCATAATAGTCCCCGACTGCATTATTGTTTTTGATTTTTGTTAATTTACTTCTTAATTCTGAATCAAAAGGTATTTCTTCAATCCAATCATAATTAAGGTTTTTCTTGAAAATTTTGCTAGAATTAATCTTTATAGGATTGTTTTTAAATCTTGTTTTCGGTTTATTAAACTTTTTAATAAATACAAGTAATTCAGTATTTAATTTCTCTTGTTCATCTAAATTTTCAACCTTTTCAAGAAAATGTAACAATTCAAAATCCCAATTATATAAACCTTTGCTTATGTCTGGATGATGATACTTTAACAAACCCCAAACCAAACCGATTTGTTTATCTTTTTCTACTTGAGTAATTTTAGTTTGTGAATTCGCAGAAAATGCGAATAATAACATGAAACAAAGAATTTTTTTCATAACAAATGATTAATTTTTTTGACCAAATTAGTTTTATGAACAAGAATATCTCAGTAACAAGTAGTTAATTTTGAGTTAATATTACTTTGATTGAAAGTTTCAAATATTAAATAAACTCACAAGTTTAGTTATTAGAAAGTTTAAATTGATTTGTCATTCCCGTGAAAACGGGAATCTAAATAAAGTAAATAAATGATTAATAGTTTACTTTGGATTCCTGCTTTCGCAGGAATTACAAAAGATTACTCAGTAATTAATCGATTAAAATATTCGTGTAATTCTCCTTTAGAAATAGCGCTTCCTTTTTCGATCAAATCAAAAAGTTCTACATTTCTTTCTGATGTGTATTTTTTTGTTCCGTTAAAATACTCAACAGCATCATTAGTTGGATTTGACAATAACCATTCAAAACCTTCTTGTTCTAAAAGATTGATGTCTTTATTTATCTTTACAAAAATTCTATGAATTTCATCTGCTTCACATTTAAACAAATTAATGCTTTGCTTAGAAAAGTGTTCTAAATAGTTTGTTTTTGTTAAAACATCGTCCCAAACAATATCAGAAAAAACATTCATTTCATCTTCTGCAACTTGCGGTTTTTCTTTTTTAATTTGATTCCATTCTTTTACGTCAATACTTTGTGTTGCCAAAAAAGTAGCAAATTCTTCATGTAAAGATTCAAATTGTTCTTTGGTAAGTTGTCTGTATTTCATTTTGTGTTTAAAAAAATATAAGGTTTATTATCTAGACTTCTCTCGATGTGATATAAAAATAAAAAAACCTATCAAAATAAATTGATAGGTTTTAAATATATTAAAAAGATTGTTTACTCTGCAGCAACTACATCAAAAGTAATATCAGCAATTACTTCTCTGTGTAATCTAACAGATGCTTCGTATTTACCTAATCTTTTAACTGATCCACCAACAACTTTAATAAACTTTCTGTCTACCTCAGTTCCAGCTTTTGCAATTGCTTCAGCAACATCTGCATTGTTTACAGAACCAAATAATTTGTCTCCTGTACCAACTTTAGATGCAATCTTAATTTCTAATCCTTTAATTGTATCTGCTACTTTAGTAGCGTCTTTAATTAATTTAGCTTCTTTAAAAGCACGTTGCTTTAACGTTTCTGCTAATACTTTTTTTGCAGAAGAAGTCGCCAATACTGCATGTCCTTGTGGGATTAAAAAGTTTCTACCATAACCGTTCTTTACAGTTACAACATCATCTTTAAAACCTACATTTTCTACGTCTTGTTTTAATATTAATTCCATAATGCTTCTTCTTTTATTATTTTAACATATCTCCAACGTATGGCATTAAAGCTAAATGACGAGAACGTTTGATAGCTTGTGCAACTTTACGTTGATATTTTAATGATGTTCCTGTTAAACGTCTAGGTAAAATTTTACCTTGCTCATTTACTAAATACATTAAGAAGTCTGCATCTTTATAATCGATGTACTTCATTCCGTTTTTCTTAAAACGACAGTATTTAGATTCTTTTTTAGTTTCAATGTCAAGCGGAGTTAAGTATCTTACTTCACCTTGCTTGTTTCCTTTTGCTTGTTGATCTATAGATGACATATCTCTTATTTTTTAGTAGATGTTACACGTGCTCTTCTCTTTTCAGCCCAAGCTGCAGCATGCTTATCTAATTTAACAGTTAAATAACGCATAACGCTATCATCTCTTCTAAACTCAAGTTCAAATGAAGAAATTTCTTCACCTGCCATTTTGAATTCAAATAAATGGTAAAAACCACTTTTCTTTTTTTGGATTGGGTACGCTAATTTTTTTAAGCCCCAATCTTCCTTTGAAATCATTTCGGCACCTTTAGAAACCAAATAGTCATTAAACTTTTGTACTGTTTCCTTTATCTGAGTATCAGATAAAACGGGATTCAAAATGAAAACAGTTTCGTAATGATTCATAAGTAATTGTTTTAAAAATTATTTTAAGGCTGCAAATATAGTGACTTTTTTTCATTAATCAATGCATCTTTTATCTATAAAATTTGTCTTAATTTAGTAACAAATAAATAATCGATGCAAATACCAGAATTTCCAAACTTAATTTATTACGCAATTCCCGTTTTTATTGCTACTGTTATTATAGAAGTTATTTTAACTGTTAAGGTTAAAATGAAAGAATATGAATATAAAGATGCTGCTACTTCTATTGCAATGGGATTGGGAAATGTTTTGGTTGGTTTGATTAGTAAAACATTGATTTTAGCAGTTTTTTATTTGATATATAATACATTTCATCTTTTTGAAATTCCATTTGTTTGGTGGTCTTGGATTTTAATTTTATTTGCTGAAGATTTAACCTATTACTGGTTTCACAGAATAAGCCATGAAAACCGATTTTTCTGGGCAAGTCATATTGTACATCATTCTTCACAAAAATACAATTTAAGCACAGCATTAAGACAAACTTGGACTGGTGGTTTTACCTCTTTTGTCTTTTGGATTCCGTTAGTTTTAATTGGATTTCATCCAGTAATGATATTGGTTCAAATGTCGATTAGCTTGTTGTATCAATATTGGATTCATACAGAATTGATTGATAAATTACCAAAATGGTTTGAGTTTATTTTTAATACGCCAAGTCATCATCGAGTGCATCACGCTACAAATCCGCAGTATTTAGATAGAAATCACGCAGGAATTTTTATCATTTGGGATCGTATTTTCGGATCCTTTGAACCAGAAGTAGAAAAACCTGTTTACGGATTAACCACAAACATCAATACTTTCAATCCGATTAAAGTTGCTTTTTTAGAATGGTTTGGCTTGTTTAAAGATGTTTTTACTGCTAAAACTTCTATTTATAACAAGCTTAAATATTTTTTAAAACCTCCTGGTTGGAAACATGACGGAACTGGAATTTTATCTACCGACATGCGCAAAGAATGGGAGAAAAATCAGGAGAAATAATTGCCACGACTTCACGAATTATTTTAAATAAAAAAAACTAAATGTCACATCGAGCGGAGTCGAGATGCTGTAAATGTCAGTCTTTAATGAGTTCTCGACTCCGCTCGAACGGACAAAGAAAGATAATTCGTAAATTCGTGGCAAAAAATAATTAATTAAAATCGAAACGAATTCCCATCGAAATGTTTCTAATATCTGTATCTTTAAACAACGGATTCATATCATATTTTACGTAAAAACCTGTGCTTTTATAAGCTAAATATGCACTTACACCGTAATTAAAAATATTCATATTAAAGTTGTCTTTTTGCAACTCTTCTACTTTTGTTCCGTTAATATCTGTGTATTCAATGTATTGACGAGTTCCTAATTTGAATCCAGCAAAAGCACCAATTCCTAAACGTACAGATTGATTTGTTCTGTCTCTTTTATAGCCGTCAGCATATTCTCCGTTTCTAGAAAAATCCCATTCAACGTGAATTGGAAAATTCATTTGAACATGTCGCAATCTATTTTCTGATAAGTTTTCTGGATGCACAACTAAATCTGTCATTTTTCCATTTACAACATGATATTTATTGTCTTCCAGTCTTAAATTATTCCATAAAAAAGACAGTCCATATTTTAAATACAATTTAGAAGCTTCTTTATCAAAACGCGTTTTCCAAGTAAACCCTAATTCGTAAAAATGCGATTGCCAAAATTGATAGTTTGATGTTTCTAAAGAAGACAATTGATGATCTACCAACACGTTGTTTACACCCATTGCAAATACAAACTGAGTTGTTGTACTTCTATTTCTTTTACCTTTACTTTCCCATCTTGCCTTTCTTTCTCTATGACGAGTATTTCTTCTAGAATCGTAATCTTCATTGTCGTTTATACGAATTCTAACCGTTTTACTTCCGATAGTAAAAGAGTCTTCTATATCATCCAAATCAGTTTCTTTTTGAGAGCTTTTTATTTTTCCGTTTGCTTTATCTTGCACTAATAATTGTAGCTTTCCTTCTTCTACAGCAACTTTATCTGAAATCACTTTTGCATGAAAATCGGCAGCTTCTTTCTTTAATTTTTGCGCTTGTTCTGATGTGATTTCTTTCTTCTCTAATTGTAGATTTATTTTTTCTACTTTTTCTTTTAAAGCTGCCTTTTCTGTTTTGGTGATTAACTCTATTCTTTTTGAAATCTTTTTTACTTCGTCTTCAAAATTTTTCACTTGAGAAAAAGCAATCGTTGTACAAAACAACACTAATATGAATAGTATTTTTTTCATTTTGTTATCTATTTAAAGTATATTATGTTTAATTATTTCTGTTAGCAATTGCTTCTGCTAATCCTGTTATTTTACCTTTTACAACTTGCATAAAACTCTTTTTAAAAGTTTCTTCATCTATGGTTTTTTCTACACTTGTTAATAAAGTAGCGGCGTCAATTTTTAAGTTTGTTTTATTCAATTCTTTCTGAATATTCTTCAATACATCATTTCTATCAATATTGTATTTTTTATAATATTCGTTGATATCTTTATCCGGATTTGTAGCCGCATACAACAACGCATCACTATTAATTTTTATAGCACTTTTTTGAAGGTATTTCTTTGTTTCTTTCGGAGCTACAATGGTTGTTTCTGTAACTTTCGTTTCGGTTATATCTACAGATTTTAACAATGAATTGCTATCAATGATGATTCTGTTTTGTTGTAACGGATTCTTTGTTTCTTTTTTAATATCAACCATAGCATCAGCAATTACAATCGGATTCTCCTCAATAATTTTTGCTTGTTTTATTTGAGGTTTTCTCTTTTTAACAATTAATTTTTGTTGTTGCTTCCCTTCTACTTTATCCGTTTTTACAATTACAGTTTCCGTTTTAATTGTATTCTCAATGGTTGGTTTTACAAATTTCGTGGTATCAATAATTGGCGATGTAACTATAATGTTTGGAGTCATCGGTTCAATAACGTCATCAGTATTTATAAAAAAAGCTACTGAAATTACTAGTAGAACTGATGCGGCATAACCAACATATAAAAACCAATTTTTACGTTTCTTTTCTTGAGCAATATCTAATTGAGCGCTCAATCGTTCCCAAGCCGAATTTGATGGCTTCATTGTTCTTGAATCTAACGAATCTCTAACAATTTTATCGATATTATTTGTCTCCATTTGCTGTTTTATTCATTCTTGCATATTGTGCTTGCAACCATTTTCTCGCATTAAATAATTGCGATTTTGAGGTGCTTTCCGTAATGTTTAACTCTTTGGCAATTTCGGCATGTTTATAACCTTCAACTGCATATAAATTAAACACCATTTTATAACCTGTTGGCAATTCATCAATTAACTTCTGAATGTCTTGTAATTCAGTGCTTTCTAAACTATCTATAGCTTGTTTATGAAACACATATTCTTCATCCGATAATTGTACAGGATTCTTTTTTCGCAAATACGAAATACATGTATTTACCATAATTCTTCGAATCCATCCTTCAAAACTTCCTTCGTGTTTAAACTTAGAAAGGTTTGTAAAAACTTTTAAAAACCCGGACAACATTAAATCCTCTGCATGATGCAAATCTTTTACATATTGCCTGCAAACACCCAACATTTTTGGAGAATACAACTCGAACAACTCTTGTTGTGCTTCTCTTTTTTGTTTGATGGCATCAGTAATTAACTGATTTGTTTGGTTATGCAATGGTATAATTTTCAATCCGGTTTGATGATTTTTAAACGCCTTACAAATATATAGACTACAGAAGTTCTAAAATGGTTGCTTGCGGTTATTAAAAAAATGCTTTTTTGAATAAAACTATAATAAAGACGTTCTAAAATTGATTTTGCAACAGTTGAAAATTAAAAAATAATTTTTAGTTATTAATTTTGAGTGCTGAGTTATTAATTTATAAAGGATAACTATAAAATGAAAAATAATAGTTCTCGACTCCGCTCGAACTGACAATTGTTCATTGATTATTATTTTCGTTTCACTAAAAAACAAATTCCAGTAAGTAGAACGTTCGATTTTGTAAAGCAAATTGTATCAATAGAGTTTACTGAATAAAAATACTTTTCTTTGTCCGAAAGTTGTTCTGTGAAAAGAAGATGTAAAATTTCATAAGAGTTAAAAATCAGTAAATCACTCAAGGTTTCTTTGTGATTCGTAAGCATTTCCGTTAAGGTTGGAAAGCCTAAATTTTTATAAGCAATTAATTCTTCTAAGTCCATAACGTCATCATCTTCAATTTCCGCTGCTCTAAACTCTTTAAAATAGTTTTCTATTGAAGTGATAAATGAAGAAGTTTCAATTTCTAATTGATAGGTAATTTGTTCGTGGTTTTTCCAGCGTTGAAATTGACCAAAATTCAAATCTGGAACTTGCATCAATTCTATAGATATTGGTTTATTTTGAATTTCAATTTTCATTTTTAAAAATGATTTTTACTTAAAAATAGTACAATAAATGTTCTCGATACAATTTTCTTTATTCTCGACTCCGCTCGAATTGACAGAAAATCACTCGAACTGACAACTGACAACTGTTCACTGATAACTGAGTTACTGCGCATCCACATCAACAATAAACCGAATCGGTCTAAATTCTTTTACAGATTGAAATGTGTTTTTAATTTTATCTAACTGTTTTTTCGTTTCGGCTAAATTTTGTTTTGGCGGAATCTTAATCGTTAAGTTTTTAATATATTGATTCCGAACTCTAGAAACAACTGGCGCAGTTGGACCTAAAACATTTTCTTTGAATACATTTTGCAATGCTTTTGCCAACCAATTAACTCCGCTATCAACTTTTATATAATCTTTGTGTTTTAAGGTAATTTTTATCAATCTGTAATACGGCGGATACTGATATTGCCAACGTTCTTGCAATTGTTCTTTATACATTTCTGCATAATTTGTGGTAGAAACTTGTTGCAATATTTGATGATACGGATTAAAAGTTTGTATCGCTACATTTCCTTGTTTTTTTGATCTTCCTGCGCGTCCAGAAACTTGAACCATCATGTCGTAACTGCGTTCGTGTGCTCTAAAATCTGGAAAATTCAACATATTATCGGCATTTAAAATTCCGACTAACGACACGTTTTCAAAATCCAATCCTTTAGACAACATTTGCGTACCAACTAAAACATCAATTTCTTGTGCTTCAAAAGCGCCAATTACTTTTTGATATCCGTGTTTTCCACGCGTGGTATCTAAATCCATTCTTCCAATGTTATACGTCGGAAAAATTTCTTTCAATTCCAATTCAATTTGTTCTGTTCCAAAGCCTTTTGTATCTAACGTATTACTTCCACAAGCCGCACAATTGTTTGGCATGGCACGTTGGTAGTTGCAATAATGACATTTTAATTCGTTTCGATATTTGTGATACGTTAAACTTACATCACAATTAGGACATTGCGGCGCAACTCCACAAGTTGTACATTCTACAACTGGCGAAAATCCACGTCGATTTTGAAATAAAATAACCTGTTCTTTATTTTCTAACGCTTCTGTAATTAATGTGATTAAACGATCAGAAAAATGACCCTTCATTTGTTTTTTACGATGCTTTTCTTTGATATCGATTAATTCAATTTTAGGCAATTGTACATTTCCAAAACGGCGATTTAATTCCACCAAACCATATTTTCCATTTTGTGTATTAAAATAACTTTCTAAAGAAGGCGTTGCAGAACCTAGTAAGATTTTTGCTTTGTGTTGATGCGCCAAAACAACTGCTGTGTCTCTTGCGTGATAACGTGGAGAAGGCTCAAACTGTTTGTACGAAGTTTCGTGTTCTTCATCAACAATGATTAAACCTAAGTTAGAAAACGGTAAAAAAACCGAAGATCTTGCGCCTAAAATAATTTGTGCTTTTTGTTTGTTTTCCAACACATTATTCCAAACCTCTACACGTTCGTTCATTGAATATTTTGAATGAAACACCGAAATCTGATCTCCAAAATACGCTTCTAAACGTGTAATAATTTGCGTTGTTAAAGCGATTTCTGGCAATAAAAACAAGATTTGTTTTCCTGAGTTTAGATTGTCTTCAATCAGTTTTGTATACACTTCTGTTTTTCCAGAACTTGTAATTCCGTGTAGTAAAACCACTTCTTTTTCTTCAAAAGCAGTTTTAATTTCTGACAAAGCAGTTTCTTGAAACTCGTTCAAGTTTTTCAACTCATTTGTAGTTCCTTTAAAATTGATTCGATCAGTTTGAATTTCATATAATTCAAAAATATCTTTATCTGCCAAAGCTTTAATAACTGCGGATGAAACGCCTATTTTTGATTCTAATTCTTTGGCTTTGATTGGTTTTTTATCTGCGGATAATTGAAAATATCCCAGCACTGCTTCACGTTGTTTTTTTGCTCTGTTTAACTCGATCAATAAATTTTGTAGCGCTTCATCAGACCTATATTTCGAATGTAAACGAACATATTTTACCATTTTTGGTTTGTATTGTTCGTAAATTTCTTCTTGCACAGAAACCGCTTTTTTCTGAATCAATTCGTTGATAATTGGCAATACTTTTTTCTTTCCTAAAATATCAGCAACTTGATGAATCGTTAATTGAGATTGATGTTGTAAGGCTTCAAAAATCAAAAATTCATCATCATTTAAGTTTGCTTCTTCCGTAAATTTGTCGTTTTTTAAAACAATGGTTTCACTTTCTAATAAAAATGCTGATGGCAACGCAGCTCTATAAACATCGCCCAAAGAACACATATAATAACTAGCAATCCATTGCCAATTTTGTAGCTGAATTTCAGTTACAATTGGTTTCTCATCTAAAATTTGCAGAATTTCAATCGCTTCGTATAATTCAGGTTTGTTTTGATGAATATTTAAAACCAGCGCCGTGTACATTTTCGTATTTCCGAAAGAAACGGCAACGCGCATTCCTTTTTGTAGAAATTCAGCTTCTGCTTCTGTTACCGAATACGTAAAGGTTTTCTGAATTGGAATTGGCAATATGACGTCTATGAAATGGATAAATTTTCTTTTTTTGTTACATTTCAAAACTACATAAATTTGCCTACATAATAAATAGAATTTAAAAGAAGAATTTATCAAAAATAGTTTCGTTGAGTTTTTAAAAATTGTGTTAATTTGTAAGATGAACCAGATTGTTTCTAATTTTAAACAAGAAAAAGAAAGCACCGAATACAAAGCGTGTTCTTATACAATTGATGGAATCAAAATTATTGAAAGAACCGCAAAAATTACTCCGAAGAAAATCGGTCAATTTGTAACATGTTGGAAAAGAAATGCAAACGGAATTACAGAACCTTACAAACAATCTGATGATTTTAATTTCTTTTACATCAAAGTAAAAAATAAAGGAAAAAGTGGTGTGTTTAAATTTCCGAAAGAAGTTTTAATCAAAAACGGAATTGTATCCACCGAAAAAAAAGACGGAAAAAGAGGCTTTAGAGTCTATCCTATTTGGGACAAACCAACTAGCAAACAAGCAATAAAAACACAACATTGGCAATTAGCATATTTTATAAATGATTGATAAAAAAACACAACAATTAATAGATTATTATTTAACAACAAGATATGTTTATGGCATTGAAGAAGCATTAAAAAAATTAGTTGATTTAACAACAAAAGAAAATTATCTGCAAATCACAAAGTATATAATTGATAAAAATGTTAAAAAATCTGAATTAAATTTAAGTATGTTTATTGTTGAAATTGCTTGCAAAGATTATCAAGAATTAATACCAATTATTAATAATAATCTAAAAAACTTTAAAGATAAAGATGCCATAGAGGATATAGAAGAAGCATTACAAAAAATTAATTCATGATTAGATTTAAAAAAGTTAGAGGACACAAACGTATTTGGAAAGCGATAGATAATTGGGTTGCACAAAACAAACAATTAGATATTGAGTATTTAATAAGAAATCAAAGAGAATATGTAAAAGTTTGGATTCAACCTTTTGGAAATATTTCTGTATTGAATAGTGATTTTGCTCCTCCAAAAGGAAAAACAAGGCAAAAATTAATTGCTGGATTGTTAGAAATTCATAAACATTGGAAACAGCAATTAGATAAGTTAAATGAACCTTATTATTTACGAATTTGGTTTTATGATAATGATGTGTCAAACTCTCAAGTGGTTTGCGCCATTGGAGAATGTTTAGATTTTTATGAAAAAACTTTTTTTAATCCTGAAGAAAACAAACCATTTCCTATAGATAATTTTGGGTTGCAGTGGGAACATTGTCATTTTGAAAACCATGTTACCACATTAGATATTGGTGAACCAGACGAATATTATTCAATGAAAGATTTTAATGATAATAAAAAATGGGTTGAAGGAATTATGAAAAATTCTAAAACACGAATCTCTGAGCACAAAGAGCATAACGGAAAAATTACTAAGTATTATTCTATAAAATCTTCTGATGTTTGGTTAGGTTCGGCTAACTAATGTTTGCCCATAAACCGCTCTTTTTTTGAAGTTGTGTGTAGGTTTTTAATGTAACGCTGTTTTCTGGTTTTGATAAAGTTGCATCCTCAGAAAGTAAATCGATTGCAGCATTTCTAGCTGTAACTAAAATAGATGTGTCTTTTACAATATCAGCAATTTTTAAATTTAAAACACCGCTTTGTTGCGTTCCCATTATATTTCCTGGTCCACGTAATTTTAAATCAACTTCTGCAATTTTAAATCCATCAGAAGTTTCTACCATGGTTTTTAATCGCGTTTTTGCATCCGCAGATAATTTTACATCCGATAATAAAATACAATAACTTTGGTCTGCTCCTCGCCCAACGCGCCCACGTAATTGATGTAATTGACTCAAGCCAAAACGTTCAGAGCTTTCAATCACCATGACACTTGCATTTGGCACGTTTACACCAACTTCAATAACCGTTGTTGCTACCATAATTTGTGTTTCGCCTTTTACAAAACGTTGCATTTCGTACTCTTTATCCTCAGGTTTCATTTTTCCGTGTACTATACTTATTTGGTATTTTGGCATTGGAAAATCTCTAGAAATACTTTCGTAACCATCCATTAAATCTTTATAGTCCATTGCGGCAGATTCTTGAATTAACGGATACACAACATACACTTGTCGTCCTTTAGCAATTTCATCTTTTAAAAATTTAAAAACAGCCAATCGGTTACTATCAAATCTGTGTACTGTTTTTACTTCTTTTCTTCCTGGCGGCAATTCATCAATTACAGAAATATCTAAATCTCCATATACCGACATTGCTAACGTTCTCGGAATTGGAGTTGCTGTCATTACCAACACATGTGGCGGCAATTCGTTTTTTTGCCACATTTTAGAACGTTGTGCAACTCCGAATCTGTGTTGCTCATCAATAATGGCAATTCCTAAATTCTTAAAAATTACTTTATCTTCTAACAAAGCGTGCGTTCCTATTAAAATATCTAAGGTTCCGTCTTCTAATTGTTGATGAATTTCTCGACGTTTTTTTGCTTTTACAGAACCTGTTAATAAAGCTACCTTAATATTAGAGCCTTTTAACAACTTTACAATTGCACTGTAATGTTGTGATGCTAGTATTTCTGTTGGCGCCATTAAAGACGCTTGAAATCCGTTGTCAATTGCCAACAACATGGTTAATAACGCAACAATTGTTTTTCCTGAACCCACATCGCCTTGCAACAATCTGTTCATGTGAATTCCGGTTGCCAAATCTCTACGTATTTCTTTCAACACACGTTTTTGTGCGTTGGTTAAATCAAACGGTAAATTGTTGTTGTAAAAATCATTGAACACTTCTCCAACATTCTCAAAAACATAGCCTTTTAATTTTGATTTTCGGATGATTTTCTTTCGGATAAGTTGTAACTGAATGAAAAATAATTCTTCAAATTTTAATCGATATTGAGCTTTTGCAAGGTTTTCTTGACTTGTTGGAAAATGAATATTTAACAGTGCTTCTTTTTTAGACATCAATCCATATTGATTGATGAACGTATTTGATAATGATTCGTTAATTCTTCCATCAATCTGAACAAATAAATTCTCTATAAGCGTTCTAATTACTTTATTGGTGATATTTTTATTTCCCAACATTTCTGTTGATGGATATACAGGTTGCATTGCTGTTTGCACTTTCTTTTTAGATTCAGAAAGCAATTCCATTTCTGGATGCGGCATCGAAAACGAATTGTTAAAACTGTTAAGTTTCCCATAAATAACATACGGAATATTGATTATTAAAGCATCTTTAATCCATTTTATTCCTTTAAACCAAACTAATTCCATTGAGCCTGTTTCATCTATAAAAGTAGCAACCAATCTGCTACCTCGTTTTTGTTGAACAGTTTTTATATGAGTTATTTTACCAACAATTTGCACATCAGCACCACTATCTTGTAATTGATTGATTTTATAAAACTGCGTTTTATCAATATATCTAAACGGAAATAAATGTAATAAATCGTTACATGTTCTAATGCCTAATTCTTGCTGCAACAAAACCGCTCTGTTTGTTGTTACACCAGTAATATAAGTAATTGGATTGTTTAGATTTATCAATTTTATAAATGCTTAAAGTATAATAAACGAAAGTACAGAAATCATCACAAGTAAAAAAACTACATAAATTTTTAACTTCTAAATTTATGAATTTATTCAATAAAAAAACACCCTATAAAAATGGGTGCTTTTTTTTTTAAACAATGTATAAAAGAGTTAGCTATTTACGTTCATAAAGTACTTTTTTAGAAAACCTTCCTTTATCAGTTTGAATATAGATTATATAAATATCACTTGATAAATTATTAACTTTTAATCGAGTTTCTTCTTTCTTATCAATATTTTTCCACTGACTAATTCTTTGACCAAGAATGTTAAACATTTCTACTTTATCAATTTTTAAGTTTTCAATATTTTTGATAACAATTTCATCACTTGTATTATCTATAAATACTGATAAATCTTTGATTAAAACATCAACATCATCAACCGATAAGATTTTACCATTAAAAGTTAAATAGAATCTATCTGAATGAGTGCCTTTTGTTAATTGAATTGCTGCTCTATTTACATTATCTAATAAATAATCTTTATTGGTTAATTTATCTTTTAAATAAACTACTCTATCAATATTTTTCATTTCATCAATTTGTATTTCTACAGTTCCATCATAATCTATAATTATCTCTAACGGAACCTCCAAATCATCAGATATATCTGGTACTCCTGCAATTACATATTTTAAATCGCTTTCAGGAATTTTCCAATATATATCTGTAACACCTAAATCATAAATTTCACTATCATATCCTTTATCAAAACCAAATGTATTTGTTTCACTAAAAGAAATACCAATTTGTCTATGAAAATCTAAGCCATCTTCATTTGCATAGTCCATTCCTAATTTTAATATTGGTAAAGTAGCTTCAGTTTCTTTTGTTTTTGAGACAGTAGCGCCTTTAAAAAAGACCGAAGTGCCTGGTCCATCTTCGGCAATAAATTCTCTTTGACTATTGTTAAAAACAATATCTCCTCCATTTGAATCTGCAGAAACAAAGAAACCTTGACCAATTGCTACATATGGTAGAGGAACAATATAACCAGAACCTAAAGCTCCAGAAGTACCATTATTTCCATTATCAGACACATTTGTTCCTTGATTTGCTGCAACTCCCATTGCAATATTTCTTGTTGCATAACCACCTATATAACCTCTAAAATTATGCCCAGAACTAGCTGTACTTGTATCATCTTCATCAACATGCTGCCAAAAATAGAGCGTTCCTGTTATTGAGTTGATATTATCTTCAATAAACTTTTTAACACTTAATGCCGAAGTAAACGGGTTACCAACCAAATACGTCTCGTCACCTCCAAAAGATGTAGTAAATGAACCTCCTTTTGGTATACCTGCAAAAGTATAATTTTGAGCTCTACCCGGACCTTTAAAAATAAATCCATCTGTATTTGGTATGGAATCAGTACTTGATTTATGAGCCCAACCTGCTCTAGTTCCTCCATTTGCTGCGTAGGTATAAATCCAGTATTCAGCTAAACTAATCGGATCAGTAGTATTACCATCGTAGCCACTTATAAAAGTGATATCTTTTGCTATGTTAGTATTTACAATTCCTGAATAATTTGTTTCAGTTGTACCATCTTTAAAAACGCTAGCAACCGTATAATTTGACGAACCTGAATTAGTTTTTACAGGAGAACTCATATAATTATACCTATACAAACTTGGTACTGCAGAGTTTTGATCTACTAATAATTTACCGGATCCTGTAACCTTACTTGTTCCTGTATGGGTTTGGATAAATTGTGCTTTACTTTCGCCAGAATCATCTATTAATCGGATTTCTCCATTTAAAAGAACATCGTTAGTTACTACCAAAAGGTTTTCTGTAACTGCTAATTTTCTAGAAGCATTTACTGTTAGTTTTCGTGCACTTAATCTGTTACCAGAATGATTATAATCTTGATCAACAACCACAAAACGTGATCTATCTGGATATCCATTACTCCATTCACCACCTGTTCTTGTTGTGATATTAACTCTATGTAAGCCTAATAAAGTATTTGCATCTGCATTTGAATTAATAATTTCAGAAATTAATGGATCATGTGGATGTCTTTCTGGTCCACCAGAACCTAAAGCCCTATAAGGATCTAATGCATCATCAATAAATACAACCCATTCACTTGCAGCGTATGTTTTATTTGGAACTAACGTTTCATCTATTCTAACATATGATGTTTTATCTGAAAAAGTTTCAACAACATCATATCTAAAATTATATGCTATTCCTTCATTTTCTGAAGATAATGTAATAATATCATTGGCATCTGCAATGTCTGTTAATGAATTGTTAGCTATAACTGTTGCACTTGCGTCTAAATTTGTAATTATATTACTTGAACTCTTAAACAATATAGATTTACCGGGTGCTAAAGATGTTGTTACAGTATGTGTAACATCAGGTGTTACATCTGTTTGTGCTCCTGTTTTATTTTTAAACAGTTGTATTTTAATCAGATTAGCAGGAATGCTTAATGTTGCACTTATGTTTGTAACTTCAATCCATCTTTCGTTATTAAATTGATATACTTGAGTTATCATTGGTGTACCATTTGCACCTGTATCCCTATAATCGAAATCTCCAATCGTGTTATAATCACTATCATCATCACCTAAAGTACTAACACTTGGTGGATTATGGTTGTCATTTACAGTTGAACCTGAAATAGACGAATCATCTACATCATCAAAATTATCGTCTAAACCATCACCATCTGTATCTGTTCCAGATAACGTGTTATTGACGTTTCCATTTTCAGATATATCATTTATTGCATCATTATCTGAATCTGAATCTAAGTAATCTGGAGTTGTATCTCCATCAAAATCTATCGGAGTTAATCCAACAATTGCACCATTTTCATAATTATCATCTACGCCGTTATTATTTGCATCTGTCATACTTGTACCAACTCCGCTTGGTAAAATATAGCCTCTTGAACTTTGAGCTTCTACATTGTCTGGAATACCATCATTATCTGAGTCTATATCTAAAAAATCTGGAATATCATCTGAATCGGTATCTATAATTGTTAAACCTGTTCCTGCTGAACTAGGAATACCATTGGTAGTAGACGATGTACCTACTGCACCATCGGCCTTACCATCATTATCAACATCGGTCCCTCCTGCTTCAATAACATCTGTAATTCCATCATTGTCTGAATCTAAATCTAAACGATTTGGAATTCCATCACCATCAGTGTCTATATCTGTACACGGAGTTACTAAATTAACTCCATAAATAGTTCCTTTTAGGTTGGTAGGCCCAACTACTGCTTGCCCAATAACTATGGTATTAGATGAAGTAGTGTTCCAAGGGATAGAATTAAGCGTTAATCCACCAATTAGCTCCATAGGTTGTAGTACACCATTTGTAGTTTTACTACCATACATTTCTAGAGTTTCATCATTAGCATTGTAAAGAAAGCGTATTATAGGTGTTGATGGATTAGCTTCTGATAGGTTCCATACTTCGGAAACACCACCAACTCCATATCGATCTCCATCTGTAAACTGAACATTATGGGGCGATTGAAAGTTAAAATCATTTATATACGGTGAAGTTCCATTGATCGCTAATTGAACTCCATTAACAGTAATGCTAAAACTATTATCTAATAATACAACATCAAAACCAAATCCTTTTTCTCCATTTAGCGTTAAGCTTTGAGTATTCCCATTAATAATATTAACTGCAACTGTATTCATTGAAGAAACTAATGTACAGTTGTATGATTCGTCAACATCTAAAATACCATCATTATCATCATCTAAATCATAAAAATCTGCAATACCATCATCATCAGAATCTTTAAAATCTCTATAATCTAAATCACCTGTGCCAGGGAAATTGTTATCTTCATCTCCAAAAGCAGCTTTTAAATTTGTGGTATTGGTAATCTTGTCACCAGCACCTACACCGTCATTTACGGTAAAACCTGTAATACTAGAATCATCATTGTCATCAAAATTGTCATCCAAACCATCTCCATCTGTATCCGATCCAGCTAGAGTATTATTTGCATCTCCATTTTCTTCAATATCAAGAATACCATCATTATCTGAATCGGAATCTAAATAATCTAGAGTTCCATCACTGTCTGTATCGGGAGGATTTAAACCTATAATGGCACCAGACTCATAATTATCATCTACCCCATTATTATTAGCATCTGTAATACCAGTTGCAACTCCACTTGGTGGTATATAACCACTTGATGATTGCCCTTCAATATTATCTGGAATACCATCATTATCAGCATCTATGTCTAAGTGATTTGGAATACCATCATTATCTGAATCTACAAGTGTTAAACCTGTACCAGCAGAACTAGGTACACCGTTTGTTGTAGGTGTTGTCCCTGCAACTCCATCTGCCATACCATCTCTATTAGCATCTGTACCGCCAGCTTCAATAACATCAGGAATACCATCATTATCTGAATCTAAATCTAAATAATCTGGAATACCGTCGCTATCAGTATCTGTACTTGTATTACAAGGAATTGTAAAATCTTCATAACTTACATTATCTACTCTTAAATGGCTACTAACTCTAATAAAAGTAATCCTAATATGCGTAGCATCAGTTGTTAATGTATAAATTTTATCATAATATGTTCTTCTAGTAGCAAAAGTATATACTTGAGCATTTCCGAAAGTTATACCATCAGTAGATTCTTCTATTCGCATATTATTTGCTCCATTATTTCTTTTATAAGCTGTTATTGTTATATCAGTTCCAGCAGATACAAGAGCTGAACCACTTCTTAAAACAATATCTATACTTGCATTATTATTATTAAATTTTGCATAATCTCCATTTATACCATCTACAGCTAACTCTTCATCATCTATATCACCACTATTAACTGAAGCGCTAAAACCATCATCTCCTGTTACAGTTGTTGGTGTACATCTACCTTCATCAGTATCTAAAATACCATCATTATCAGAGTCTAAATCATCGGCATCATCTATACCATCACCATCATCATCATTTATTACATCTATAGTTACTGTTGCTATTGAACAATTTGTATAAGTAACTCCAACTTCACAGATTTCATACACCAACGTATATGTTCCTAAAGGCACTGAACTTGTTACGTTTACTTGTCCGCTTGAATTTATTGTAACTCCTGCATTTGTTGTACTAACTTGAGAAACTGTTACATCTGTAACAGCTGTAGGTCCAGTACTTCCGTTTAATTCATCATTACTTAATACATTAGCTACCGCTGTACCATTAGTTCCTAAAGGATGTGTTCCTGAATCATCATTTGCTGTAATTGTTTGTTGTAATGCACATAATTCTATACCTGTGGGTATCACACATTCAAAGTTTTCTCCGGAACCAGTTGTTAAGCCACCTGTACTACCATTTGTTATATGTCCGGCAAAACAAATACTACCACTAGTTCTATTAAAATACGTAATTGCATGTCCACCAACACTAACTGCTGAAGGATCATCTGAACCTACTGTAAAAGAAGAAGGAATCGTTGGATAATCTACATCACCAGGGTGTGCTAATGCATCATAACCCGATCCGTCATCTCCCCAAGAATAAAGAATTCCTTTATTATTTGATGCTCCATTTCCTTCAACAATTACTGCTGCTCCAGCATATTGTTCTGAAGTATGAGAAGTAGCTAAATAAATTACACCCGTTAAATCTACACCAGATGATATTTGAATAGCTGTCCAAGTGTTTACATTTCCTGTTGCTGTATTTATTATTGATGAAGATGTACTATCTCCTACACCATATACTTTTTTATCTGTACCTAAAGCTAATAAACCTGATGAGGCACCATCATTGAATATTGCAGAGATATAACTTATTGTTGCTGGAGGAGCTATCATTTTTGTTGCATAAGTTAGGTTTTGAGTTCCACCACCATTACCAAGCTCTACGTTATCTCCCCATGCATAAATATCTCCATTGTTTAATAACGCATAACCAGCTACAAAAGATCCAGTTACTTGTTTTACGTTGGTTAAATCTGTAGTAGCATTTATTTTAACTTTATGCCAAATTGAAGAGTCTGTACTTGCATTTCCGTTAGGAGCAGTAGCTCCAGTAGTTGCTACCCATACAACACCACTATTAAGAGTTACAAAAAGCACATCTGAACTAGCATGCATATCTTTTACTTCTGCACCTGTAAATGGAACGTTCTTCATTTCCGCAAAAGAATTTCCTGTAACAAAATCCCCATCTACAACTTCTCCAGACAATCCCCAAGCATACAATTTTGTAGTAGTTGCTAAAAAAGCTTGACCTCCACTATTTCCGGAAATTGCATAATGTCTTACAGTTCCAGTAAAATTAAAACCGTTTGCGCTTGTTACTAAAGTTAATGAAGTAGCATCAGTAGAACCATCACTAGTCATATCTTCTCCCCACACAACATAGTCTCCACTAGCTGTTTTTGCCATACTTTGATGGTATGATGTAATCAATACATCTGCATTAGGATCGAAAACCCCATTAGACTGTACAGTTGGACAAGTTTGAGAATAAGTAGATAAAGAAATTAAAAAACCTAAGAATAAAAGTAGAGTTGCTCTAAACTTTATTATTCCTCCAAATAATGTTACTTTTTTCATATTGCTTAACATAATCAAAACACTTTTTTTTGTTACACATAGTATTATTTATCTACTTCTTGGACACACTTTATCTAAAAAGGTCTCAAAAAAATAAAAATGTTGTGGGGGATAAACTAAAGTATATCGGGTGGATAAACTAGAATTACAGTTTAGAGTACAAAAGTAGTACTTTATTCTAAAACAAAAGAAATAAAACAATATTTTATTATCTAAGTAAACAAAAAATTATAACAGTTAAAAAGAATATAGAACGATAATAATACTTACTACATCAGCTCGTAATATAATATGCTGCAAAACATTGCGTTAAACAAAATAAATGAAAATATTTGCAATTCTTTAATATGTAATCAAATTGAAAGGTCCTTTAATGTCAATCTAATTAATAATAGTATTTTATTGAGAGATAATAATAAGCTTTATTAGTTTTATATATATATTTTGTGAAGAAATTTGGTGGTTCATAATTTTATTTGTTTATTTGGAACTGATAAAATAATAAAAATGCCCTTAAAAACTAAGTTATCCCTAAGACTAGTTTCGATTTTATTATTAGTTTCTGCCCATTTTACTTATGGTCAGGACAAATCGAACCAAACCAATAGTGCTCGTAAATCTACGGGTGTTTCTGTTGCGCCAGCTCATTTCCACTTCAATCAAAAGCCTGGTGAAGTTAAAACTTACGATATTACCGTAAATAATAATACTTCTACTCCAAAACAATTTAATGTTAATATGTATGATTTTAACATGAATGGAAAAGGGAAAAGTAGTTTTTTACCTGCTGGAAATGGAAAATACTCATTATCTAAATGGTTAAATGTTTCTCCAACATTTGTTGAATTAAAACCATTTGAAAAAAAATTAATTAAAGTTACTGTTAGTGTGCCTAATACAAGCGATGGTGATAAAGCTGCTTGGTCTATATTAATGGTAGAGCAAGTTGCTCCAAGAAAATCATTATCAACATCAAACAACGATAATAGTACACTAGCTTTAGGTGTCGTTCCTACTTTTGCATTTGGAATTTTCGCATATCAAAATCCACCAAATGTTATAGACAATAAAATAGAATTTAAAGATTTTCAGTTAAAAAGCGGTACTGCTTCTAAATTTTTATATTTAGAAGTACAAAATACTGGAGATGGAATTGCGTATTGTACTTCATATATAGATTTAACAAATTTAGACACAGGTGTACAACAACGCTTAAAAGTTAAAAAATTTACAATAGTTCCTGACTTAATTAGAGATTTTAGTTTTTCTCTAAAAGGTTTAGGAAAAGGAAAATATTTGGCTGTCGGAGTTTTAGATTACGAGAACTCCGAAGAAATACAAGCGGCCAAACTAGAGTTCGAAATCAATTAAATTTAACAAACAGTATTATTAACCCCCTTAATTATTATTTATTATGAAGAATTTTTCAAAATTATTATCAACAGTTATTTTAATTGGATTTGCATTTTCTGCAAATGCACAATTAGTTGACGAAAAAGATGTATCTATTACTTTAGATATGCAACCTGTATTAGAGTTAGAAATGACTACACCAAATCAAATTGAATTTGTTTTTGATGACATTACAGAATACCAAGCTGGTATCACAAATTACGGAGCAACAATTTTAAAAGTTAGCGCAACTGTAAATTGGGATTTATATGCAGTAGGTAGATCACAAACTGGAAACAGATTTTGGGATCAACAAGTAAGTTATGGTGCAACTTCTAATTCTGTTGCAGATTTACCATTAAGTTTATTAGAACTTAGACAAGCTAGAGCAAATTCTGGTGGAGCAGCTGGTACAAGTGTTATAGATTATAGTTCTGCTTTTTCTACAAACCAAGCAGCAGCTTCTGGAAACAATAGTTTATTTGTAAACAACGATGGTTCTGGTACACCTCCAACAATTGCTAATAAGTATATTGCTGGACATGCAGGAACGACAGGAGTTGGAGATTCAATGACTGCTGGAACTTACTTAAACAACTCAGGAACTACTTCTGATTTTTACTATGTTTTAGATTACAGAATTGCTCCAGGTTTACCAGCAATTTTTCCGAATGCTTTTCAAGCAGATAGTACTACAGCAGAAGATTTAGTTACTACTGGTACTGCAAGTTCTTATGCAGAAGGTGGAGTTTACACAATGTATGTACAATACGTTTTATTAGAAGATCAATAAAAAACATCTTTTATAATTTTTAATAAGGATGTAATTAGTAAATTACATCCTTATTTATTACAATTAATTTTGCGAAAACATAAAAGAAAATATCAATTATTTTTTACTGCTGCTTTTTTATTAATTAGCAGTGTCTTTTATGCGCAAATACATTGTGGAGTTGTAGAATTACAATCTAGTTCAACTGTAGATGCTAACTTTACTTTTACAGATTTTTCTAAATACAATTCTGGTATTACGCTATTAAGTGTAGCAAGGTTAAGAGTAAAAGTAGAAAACAAAGATCCGGTAGATTTAGATTGTTCTTGGAAATTAAGAATGTTTATAGAAAACAATTCTGGTGCAGGAACTTTAGCTGATAAATGGGAAGAAATTACATTATATGGTAACGGTAATGCTTTAAAACCATCTATTAGCGATTTAGAAGTTAGAGTAAATAACAATTGTGGTACGCCTTTAAATACAAGCTTTAGGTCTTTTACTGATGTAAATGATATTCTAGATATAATTGAAGAAATGGTGCCTCAAATAATTGTACCTGCAGGTTCTTGTACAGCAAACGGAACAAAAAATGTTAATGGTCCTGGTAGTTATTTAACTAATTATAACGAATATAGTTTTGATGTAGATTTAAGATTAAAACCTGGCTTTAAGTTTAATCCAGGGGTTTATAAATTAAATATTAAATTTAGACTAGAAGAAGTGAATTAATGTTTTGAAAAATAATATTCCTCCCAATTTACATTACAAGATCATACTTCTAATGATTTTTGTATTATCGATTAGTGTTGGGTATTCTCAACAAAAAGATACTGTCCTTTATATTCCTAAAACAAAATATCAGAATAACAAATTACTTACTGCAAAAATAGATTCTATAAATCTATTAAAAAGAAGAGCTGTACTTACAGCAAAAAACTCAAGAGATTTAACTAAAAGAATAGCTGTTCTTGATTCTATTTTAAATTTTTATAAAAGAAGCTCTGAAGATGTTATTAATAGCTTAGCTAAACAAACACCTGTTAAAATAGCAGAAAACACTAACAAAAATCAACAAAACAACGACACTATAATAAAACCAAAAATGAGCAATGCCGATAAAAGGTTAGCTCGTTTAAATGCCATAATTAAAAGAAATGATTCTTTAAAACTAGTAAAAGCAAATAAAGCTGCGACTAGAATTGCACAACGTAAAAAAGACTCTATTAAACTTGTAGAAAATAAAATCAAAAATAAATTAAGGCTAGATTCTATTAAAATAGCCAAAGCAACAAGTAAAGTTAAAAACGCTAAAGATTCTATTTTAATTGCCGAAAAATTCAATGCAATTAAAAAAAGAAATGATTCTATAAAAGTTGCGTTAGTAAATAGCGTTATTAAAAGAAAACAAGATTCTATTATAGTTGCAAATAACCTTAGAAGGGCTCAATTAAGAAGGGATTCTATTAAAATAGCAAATGCAAATATTGCTGCTCAAAAAAGTCAAGATTCGTTAAATAAATTAAAAACTATACGAATCGCTCAGTTAAGACAAGATTCCATCAGAATTGCTAATGCCAACATTGTGGCACAAAGAAAAAGAGATTCTGTAAAACAAGTAGAAGCATATAGAATTGCTCAGTTTAAACAAGATTCTATCAGAATTGCAAATGCAAATGTTCTTGCTAAAAAAAGAAGAGATTCTTTAAATAGAATTGATGCTGCTAGAAGAATAAAATTAAGACAAGATTCTATTAAAATTGCCCAAGCTAATATTTCTGCTCAATTAAAATTAGACTCCATAAAGCAAGTAGAATCAATTAGAAAAGCACAATACATCCAAGATTCTATTAGAATAGCAAAAGCAAATTTTAATGCAAAAAGAAGAAGTGATTCTATTGTACTAGCCGACATCAATAGAAAAGTAAAATTTATTCAAGATTCTATCAGAATTGCAAAAGCCAATATTGCTGCAAAAATAAAAAGAGAAGCGCTTAATAATGCTATTGCATTACAAACCGAAGCAAAAAGAAAACAAGATTCTATTAAGTCCTCATTAACTAGATTAAATGTTGCAGATTTAACAAAAAGAAAACAAGATTCTATAAATAATATTATAAATTCTATTTTAACAAAACAAAGAGCTCAAGATTCTATTATAGTTGCAGAAGCTAAAACTTTTAAAGAACAAGAAACTAAGAGAATACAAGATTCTATAATCAATAGTGTTGCAAAAGCAAAAATTGATGATATTTTTAAGGATAAAGATTCAACAAATGTTGCAACCAATAATTTTAATACAAATCAAAATTTAGTTTTAAACGATTCTATAGATGATCGTAATTTTACTCATTCAGATTTGGTTAATGCACCAAAGTTTTTAGACACACTACCCTACTTAAGAACCGGAAATATTTTATCGAAATTTGTAAGAAATGAAATTGATTTAAACGACGGACAAATTGTATCTAACGTATTAAAAGTAATTAATATTGGTTCTAAACCTGTTACTTTTACTACAGATTTAATGATTCCTGGTGGATGGACAAGAATTGATGACGAAAACAAAAAATATGTTGCAAAACAAAACGATACAACAATAGTTCCTATAATTATTAGTCCAACAAAATTAGTAAATGGTAACACAGAAATTATAGTAAATTCTTTTATTGTAGATATTGATCAGCGTCAATTAGCAAATAATTATTTTTCTTTAAAAACAAAAAAGAAAGTTGGTTGGGATATTGAGCTTACAGATACAAAAAGCATTTACTTAAAAAATGGAGAAAAAAGTAAACGCTTTAAATTTCAATTGCACAATTCTGGTAATTACAAACAAGATTTGTTTGTAAACTACTCTATTCCAAAAAAGGATCTATTCTTATCAGATACTTTAGGAAATGCTATAGAGCAGCCAAACGTTACATTTAGTTTAGAAGCTAGAGAAAAAAAATTATTTGATTATATCATCACTTTTAAAGATATGAACAAGAGAAATTTTAAACGAATTTCTTATAACAGTTATAGTCCAAATAAAGAAGAAGAGAAAAAAACACACAGCTTAATTATTAATAGTAGAGAACCAAGAGCTAATAAATTTTCTTTACAGAAAAGAACAAAAGTTGATTTTATAAAATTACCAAACGAGATAAAAGCGAATCCGTACGGTTATCCGTATTTACCTTTAACGGTAATTATGAGCGCACAAAATATATTAAGTGACCGTTCTTTTTTAGCTTTAAACTTAAGAGGTTTTAAACAATTAAGTCCAACCGCAAACTTAATTTATTCAACAGACCTTAGTTATAGCAATTCGTATTACACAAAAAATATATTAAGTGATGCGCCTTGGTATGTTGGTTATTTTGATGATAAAAAAACATTAGAAATTGGACAAGTAAGTGGAAACATTACTGGAGTTTCTAGTTCTGGTTATGGAGTAAAAGGTTCTTATCGCTTTAATGATACGCATGAAGTTGGTGCATTTTATGTAAACTCAAACGGATTTGCTGCAACTAATAGTTCAATAAGTTTTGGTGTATGGCACAATTTTAATTACAATGAAAATATTAGGGTAAAAACGCAGCTTGGTAGAAATATTAACAGCATTTCTAATAGAAGTATTAATGTATTATCAATACAACCATCCATAAGAATTAGTAATAATCATAACATTTCTGTATTAAGTTCTGTTACTAATAAAAAAATGGATAATGAGCCTGTTTTCTTTAATCCAAACGGATTATTAGTTGGTGTAAGTTACAGTTCTAGCTTTTTAAACAAAAGGCTTAAATACAATTTTAACACTCGTTTTAATGATAAAAATTTTAGTTTCGGAAACTTTAGCAGAATGTATCTAAACCAACGAACAAACTATATTATTAGTAATAAATGGAGTGTCTTTTTAACAAACAACTATCAACAATCTGCAAACTATAACGCAATTACGGGTAACGAGAATTATTCACAAAAATCGTTTTACAACAACTTAATTTTTAATACAGGTGGAGAAACTGGTAACTATCAAGCAGGTTTGTTTTATGAATATAGAAACTTTCCGAACAGTATTATTCACAATCGCGGTTTAACATTTCGTTTTTCTAATTATGATTTTGAAAAACAGTTTATCAACTCTATTTATTTAAAAGCAGGTTATACAAAACCAGAACTTAACAATGTTGATAATAAAGATTATTTTAATTTCGAATTATCTTCTTTAACAAGGTATAGAACATGGAATTTTAATGCAAAATATAATTTAGGAGCTTTTTCTTCTCTTACATCACAACAAGCTTTAAACGACTTTATTACACCACAATCTGTTAGAGTTTCTGCACAAAATCAATATTTATTTCCGAACAGAAAATTAGTAATAGAATCTAATGTGATTTATAGTTACAACAATGTATTTAACAATCACACATTAGGTGTGTATCCAACGGTTTATTTCTTTAACAATACTGGATGGCGGTTTGGTGTAAGTACAAATTACACATTTACAACAAGAGATTTTAGTTCGGTTTATGATCCAATAGACAATCAGGCTGGAGATCAATTTAACCCAGCAAATCAAGTTTCGAGCAGTAATTTTAATCTAAACTTTAATCTTAAAAAAGATTTTGGAATTCCAATTCCGTTTGTAGACAGAACCGCAGCAAATGCAAAGTTTATTTCATTTTTAGATGTAAATGGAAACGGAATTAGAGATAACGATGAAACATTATTACAAAACGTTGTAGTAAAGATCGATAAAAAAGAAGTATTAACAGATGTGAATGGCGAAGCAATGATGCAAAATTTACTAAAAGATGAGTATGATTTTGATGCTTTTTCTTTAGAGAATTTAAACGGTTGGTTTCCAAATATCAATAGTACAGTAATTATTGAGAACGACGATATTGTTTATGTTCCTTTTGTTAGAGGAGTTAAAGTGTATGGTGATGTGGTTTTAGACAGACAAAAAATTGCCGTTACAGATGATGCTCCGTTAGATTTATCAAGAATAAAAATTAGTGCAACAGTTGGAGAAAAAGTATATGGTGCTTTAACAAACAACAAAGGACGTTTCGAATTCTATTTACCATTTGGCGATTATGTAATTACAATGGATGAAAGCATCTTAAACAACAGATTACAAATTACAAGAAACAATATTCCATTAAAATTAAAAAGCACACAAGACGGCGTTTATGTCTCTTTTTACATCATAGAAAAACGTAGAAAAGTAATTTTTACAGATTTCACTAAAAAGAAAAATTAATCTCATCTTTATTATTACATTTGCAAATCCTAAGAAACTACAACTTTTTAGTGATTAATATTCTATAAATGAGACTACACAGAAATTTAACATATGCCGTAATCGATAGTTTGCGCGATGTTTTTAATGAAGGAGAATATGCTGGTAAAGCAGTAGAAAAAGCATTAAAAAGAGACAAACGTTGGGGAAGCAGAGATCGTAAATTTGTTGCAGAAACAATTTATGAAATTGTTAGATGGAAACGTTTATACGCAGAAATCGCAGAAGTAAAACAACCTTTTGATAGACCAAATTTATGGAGATTATTTACAGTTTGGTGTGTTTTAAAAGGAATACCACTACCCGATTGGAATCAAATTGAAGAAACACCAACAAGAAGAATTAAAGGTAGATTTGATGAACTTTCTAAAATAAGAAAATACAGAGAATCTATTCCAGATTGGATGGATGAATTGTGTGTAAAAGAATTAGGAGAAAAATTATGGACGAAAGAAATGGCAGCTTTAAACAAACAAGCTGACGTTGTTTTAAGAGTCAATACCTTAAATATTACCAAAGAAAAACTCCAAAAGGAATTAGAACAAGAAAGTATTTTTACAGAAACACTTCCTAATCATCCAGATGCTTTAAAGTTGGTAGAAAGAGCAAATGTTTTTAAAACCGATGCCTTTAAAAAAGGATATTTTGAAGTGCAAGACGCTTCTTCTCAATTAGTTGCTGCATATTTAGATGTACAACCAGGAATGAAAGTTATTGATACTTGTGCTGGAGCTGGAGGAAAAACATTACATTTATCAGCATTAATGCAAAATAAAGGGCAAATTGTTGCCATGGATATTTATGAAAGTAAATTACGTAAATTAAAAGTTAGAGCAAAAAGAAACAAAGCGCACAACATAGATTTAAAAGAAATAAATTCTACAAAAGTAATTAAGAAATTACACAACAAAGCTGACAGAGTTTTAATTGATGCTCCTTGTTCTGGTTTGGGTGTTTTACGTAGAAATCCAGATTCTAAATGGAAATTACAACCAGAATTTATAGATAATATAAAGGCAATACAACAAGATATTTTACAAAGTTATTCTAAAATGGTAAAACCTGGCGGAAAACTAGTGTATGCAACTTGTTCTGTGCTTCCATCAGAAAATCAAGAACAAGTAAAAAAGTTTTTAAAATCAGAAGCCGGTAAAGAATTTGTATTTGTTAGTGATAAAAAAATATTGGCTTCAGAATCTGGCTATGATGGATTCTATATGGCTTTATTAGAAAAAAATGTGGTTTCATAAATTATTGCTAATTTTGAAACTTAAAACTGCTGAAAAAGAAATAATTTTAATAACTCAAAAACTAAGAACATGGTAAAAAAATTACTTTCTTTTTATTTCCTATTATTTGTATCGTTAATCTCCTTTTCTCAAGAGAGTTACTATAACGATGTTAACTTAACACTTACTGGAATTCAATTAAAAAATGCGTTAGCAACAAAAATTACCACAACACACACAAGAATATTAGATTATACACCAGATGTTTGGACGGCTTCTAAAGTAACAGACGAAGATCCAAGCAACACCAATAATGTTTTACTTATCTATGGATGGGAAAATGGATCTGATGGCGATACTACAAACGATAGATCTAGAAGTAAATCTTTACAACAAGGTGGTGGTAGTTCTGATGGAAAATGGAATAGAGAACACATATATGCAAGGTCATTAGCTACTCCAGGAATGCCACTGCCTAGTGATAATCCGGGTATTGCTACCGATGCACACAATTTAAGACCTGCTGATAGTGATAGAAATGGCACAAGAAGTAATCGTAAGTTTGGTAAAGGATCTGGAGCTGCATCTGGATTTTCTACAGATACGTATCCTGGTAATTCTGGTCCAAATACAAATGCTTGGTATCCAGGTGATGAATGGAAAGGCGATGTTGCAAGAGTTGTAATGTATATGTATTTACGTTATGGCGATAGATGTTTACCAACTAATGTTGGTGTAGGAAATAGTTCTTTAACTCCAGATGATATGATCGATTTATTCTTAAAATGGAATGCAGAAGATCCTGTTTCTGATTTAGAGAAAAAACGTAATACCTACCATGAAGATACTACTACAAATACTACTGCACAAGGAAATAGAAATCCTTTTATAGACAATCCGTATTTAGCAACTCGTATTTGGGGTGGAAATTCTGCGGAAGATACATGGGGTATTTATACAGGTTCGGATACAGAAGCACCTACCACTCCAACAAATGTTGTTGCGAGTAACCAAACAACAACTTCAATCGATTTATCATGGACAGCTTCAACAGATAATGTTGGTGTTACAGGTTATAATGTATATGTAGATGATGTTTTAACTGCACAAACTGCTAACACAACAATTACAATCTCTGGCCTAACAACAAACACAAGCTATGCTTTTACTATAGAAGCAAAAGATATTATCAATAATAAATCTGCAAAAAGCACAGTTGTAAATGCAACAACTTTACAAGATACTGCTGCTCCAACTGTTCCAACAAATATTGTAGCAAGTAATATTTCTGGTACAACTTTTAAAATTACTTGGGACGCTTCTACTGACAATACTGCAGTAACTGGTTATGATGTTTTTGTTGACGGCAATTTTAATGTAAGCACTACAGAAACAACTTATAGTTTCTCTGGCTTAACAGCTTCTACAACATACGCTGTTACTGTTTTAGCTAAAGATGCAGCCGATAATAAATCTGCACAAAGTGCTGCAATAAATGTTACTACAACAGACGGTTCTTCTAACGGAATTACAGAATTGTTTATTTCAGAATATGTAGAACCAAATACGGACGGAAATAATAAAGCCATAGAAATTGTAAACTTAACTAGTAATGCTATTGATTTGACTGCGTATTCTATCAGAAAAAATTATACAGGAAAAGGTTGGATAGATGATTTACCGCTGACAAAAGCAGATTATTTAGTAAACCCAGCAAACACAAGTATTTTACCAAACGATGTTTTTGTAATAATTCATGGTGATGCTGCAGATGCTACTTTAACAAGTAATGCTGATTTGGTTGTACCTAATAATAGTAATGCTCCTTATGAACAGGGGTCACCTCTTAATTTTAATGGAAATGATCCTGTTGGGTTGTTTAAAAATGGCGTATTAATTGATATAGTTGGTGAAGAAAATAACTTTACTAATCATATTATAAATGTGACGTTACGAAGAAAAGCAACGATTTCATCTCCAAATGCAACGTATGATGTAAATGAATGGGATAATGTAGGTGAAAATGTATATGATGGAATTGGAAGTCACACAGCAACTTTAAGTGTAGATAAAATTGACAATGCATTGTTTAAATTATATCCAAACCCATTAAATGGTAATGTATTAAACATTGTAAATTCTTCTTCAATAAAAATTAATGAAGTAAAAATTTATACGATAAATGGAAAAGAAGTAATTTCTATTTCTAATCCAACATCTAGTATTAACCTAAATGGTTTATACAATGGTTTGTATATTATCAAACTGATGTCAGACAAAGGCACAAGCATACAAAAACTCATAAAAAACTAAATTAAAAAAAGCGGCATTTAGCCGCTTTTTTTTGTTTAAAACATCGTGTATAACTCTTTAAATCAATAACACTTTTAAATAAGAAATTCAAGGATTTATATTAAATTTGCATTTTAAAACAACAACACAAACACACAATAAATGATTCATTTCTTTGGAAACCAAGACAGCAAAGTATTTGCCGTTCAAACAGCAAAAGAATTATCGGCTGAAAATATCAAAAAATTAAATTGGCTTTTTGGCAATCAACCTAAAATAAACACGGCGTCTCTCGACGCTTTTTTTATTGGTCCTCGTGCTGCAATGATTACTCCTTGGAGTACAAATGCCGTTGAGATTACTCAAAATATGGGTATTAAAGGAATCATTAGAATAGAAGAATTTACAACAGTTTCTGAAGATTTTACTGATTTTGATGCAATGATTTCTGAGAAATTTAATGGTTTAAATCAAGATATTTTTACCATCAATATTTTACCAGAACCTATTTTAGATATTGAAGATATTGCAGCTTACAACCAACAAGAAGGTTTGTCTTTAAGTGATGAAGAAGTAGCATATTTAGAAAGTGTTGCAACAAAAATTGGAAGAAAATTAACAGATTCTGAAGTTTTTGGATTTAGCCAAGTAAACTCAGAACACTGTCGTCATAAAATATTTAACGGAACTTTTGTAATTGATGGCGAAGAAATGCCAACATCATTATTCAAATTGATAAAAGAAACTTCGAAGCAATATCCTAATGATATTGTTTCTGCATACAAAGACAATGTTGCTTTTATAAAAGGACCAAAAGTGGAACAGTTTGCACCAAAAACAGCAGACAAACCAGATTATTATACAACTTCAGATTATAATTCTGTTATTTCTTTAAAAGCAGAAACACATAATTTCCCAACTACAGTTGAACCATTTAACGGAGCAGCAACAGGTTCTGGAGGAGAAATTAGAGATAGATTGGCTGGCGGAAAAGGATCTTTACCTTTAGCAGGAACAGCAGTTTATATGACATCGTATTCTCGTTTAGAAGAAAACAGGCCTTGGGAGCAAAAGTTTGAAGCAAGAGATTGGTTGTATCAAACACCAATGGATATTCTAATAAAAGCATCAAATGGAGCATCTGATTTTGGAAACAAATTTGGTCAACCATTAATTTGCGGTTCTGTTTTAACTTTTGAACACGACGAAAATACAGCTTCAAGTAATGCAAAACCAAGAAAATTGGGTTACGATAAAGTAATTATGCAAGCTGGCGGAATTGGTTATGGAAAAGCAGATCAAGCTTTAAAAGACACGCCAAAAGTAGGAGATAAAATTGTAATTCTTGGTGGAGAAAATTATAGAATCGGAATGGGTGGAGCTGCAGTTTCATCTGCTGATACTGGAGAATTTGCTTCCGGAATAGAATTAAATGCCGTACAACGTTCTAATCCAGAAATGCAAAAACGTGCTGCAAACGCTGTTCGTGGAATGGTAGAAAGCGAAGAAAATTTTATTGTTTCTATTCACGATCATGGAGCTGGCGGACATTTAAATTGTTTGTCAGAATTAGTTGAAGATACTGGCGGAAAAATAGATTTAGATAAATTACCTGTTGGTGATCCAACGTTGTCAGCTAAAGAAATTATTGGCAACGAATCTCAAGAAAGAATGGGATTGGTAATTGCAGAAAAACATTTAGATACTTTACAGAGAATTGCAGAACGCGAACGTTCTCCGATGTACACAGTTGGTGATGTTACCGGAGATCATCGGTTTACTTTTGAGTCTAAAACCAAAGGTGATAAGCCAATGGATTTAGCGTTGGAAGACATGTTTGGCTCTTCGCCAAAAACAGTTTTAACAGATAAAACCATTGAAAGAAATTATAAAAATTCGCGTTATAAAACGAAAAATTTACAAATCTATTTAGAACAAGTTTTACAGTTAGAAGCTGTTGCTTGTAAAGATTGGTTAACCAACAAAGTTGACCGTTGTGTTGGTGGAAAAGTTGCCAAACAACAATGTGTTGGGCCTTTACAGATTCCGTTGAATAACGTTGGAGTTATGGCGTTAGATTATAAAGGAAAAGAAGGAATTGCAACATCCATTGGGCACTCGCCTATTTCTGGGTTAATTCATCCAGAAGCAGGAAGTAGAAATTCGATTACAGAATCGTTAACCAATATTATTTGGGCGCCTTTAAAAGATAATTTAAAAAGTGTTTCATTGTCAGCAAACTGGATGTGGCCTTGTAAAAATGAAGGAGAAGATGCACGTTTGTACAAAGCTGTAAAAGCAGTTTCTGAGTTTGCTATCGATTTAGGAATCAATGTTCCAACAGGAAAAGATTCACTTTCTATGAAGCAAAAATATCCAGATGGAGAAGTAATTTCTCCAGGAACAGTAATTATTTCTGCGGCAGCTAATTGTAATGAAATTACTAAAGTTGTAGAACCTGTTTTAAAAGTTGATGGTGGAAATATCTACTATATTAATATTTCTCAAGATTCTTTTAAATTAGGAGGAAGTTCTTTCAATCAAGTTTTAAATACGATTGGAAATGAAGCACCAGATGTTAAAAATGCCGCTTTTGTAAAAGACACATTTAATACGATTCAAAATTTAATTAAAGCTGATAAAATTGTAGCCGGACACGATGTTGCTTCTGGTGGTTTGATTACAACTTTGTTAGAATTATGTTTTGCTGATAACAATTTAGGAGCTGAGTTTGATTTAACAGCTTTAAATGAAGAAGATTCAATCAAAGTATTGTTTGCTGAAAATTCTGGAATCGTTTTTCAAGCTGACAAATCAGTTGAAGAAATTTTATCAGAAAATAATATTGAGTTCTTCAATATTGGTACGGCAAATAACTCAGGAAATATAACCATCAAAAATGATGAAGACTACTTCTCTTTTGATGTTGCTAAAATGAGAAATGTTTGGTATAAAACTTCTTTCTTATTAGATCAAAAACAAACCGCAAACGGATTGGCAAAAACGAGAGTTGAAAACTTTGCAAATCAACCTTTACAATATAAATTTCCAAAACATTTTACAGGACTTCTCGACTCCGCTCGAAGTGACATTAAGTTGTCAGGTCAATCGCAGTCGAAACCAAAAGCAGCTATTTTAAGAGAAAAAGGATCTAATTCTGAGCGTGAAATGGCAAACGCTTTGTATTTAGCTGGCTTTGATGTTAAGGATGTGCACATGACAGATATTATTTCTGGTAGAGAAACCTTAGAAGATATTCAGTTTTTAGGAGCTGTTGGTGGATTTTCAAATAGTGATGTTTTAGGTTCTGCAAAAGGTTGGGCTGGAGCAATTAAATACAACGAAAAAGCAAATACTGTTATCAATAATTTCTTTAAAAGAGAAGATACTTTATCTGTAGGAATTTGTAACGGTTGTCAATTATTTATGGAATTAGAATTGATATATCCAGAACACAATGTTCACGGAAAAATGGTACACAACGATTCTCAAAAACACGAAAGTGCATTTACTTCTGTAAAAATTCAAGAAAATAATTCGGTTATGTTATCGGGTTTAGCAGGAAGCACTTTAGGTGTTTGGATTTCTCACGGAGAAGGTAAATTTAAGCTACCTGAGAATGAAGAAAATTATAACATTGTTGCTAAATATGGTTATGATTCGTATCCATCAAATCCAAATGGTTCAGATTTTAATACTGCAATGATGAGTGATAAAACTGGTCGTCATTTAGTTATGATGCCTCATATAGAGCGTTCTATCTTTCAATGGAACTGGGCAAATTATCCAAAAGGACGAAAAGATGAAGTAAGTCCTTGGTTAAAAGCATTTGTAAATGCTAAAAAATGGATTGAAAATAAATAACACATGTATTATTTATAAAATGAAACAGCTTTTGAAATATTTCAAAAGCTGTTTTTTTATTTACAAAATATTCTAATTTTACTCAAATTTTAAATATTTAATTAAATCAATTTTTGTTGCGTTGTATGCTTTTAATCCAACAACTACAAAAACTAAAATAGCTAGTATAATTGGCGTTATAATAAACGGAATTATTGGCATATCAATTCTATACACAAAATTATCTAACCAATTTTGCATAAAGTAATAGGCAATTGGAATTAAGATTACAGAGGCAATTAAAGTAATTTTTAGAAAACTTTTTATTAATTGATACATAATTTCTTTTACTGATGCTCCTAATGTTTTACGAATTGCCACTTCTTTTAAGCGTTGTTGAATGGTTAACGTTGCTAAAGCAAATAAGCCCAATAATGAAATAATAATAACAACAGAAGTTAAGATTAAAAATAGTGTTTGTTGATTCTGGTACTTCTTATACGTTCTTGCAAAACGTTTATCTAGAAACTGTGCACTAAAGGGATATCCTTGTTCTATATTATCTTTCCAATAGTTTTCTATGTGTTTTAAAGTTTCTTCTACATTATTAGGTTTAATTTTAAACTGAACCATCCAAAAGTTTTGCTTCATCCAATTTACAGTATCCCAATTAAAAAATAGTGTTGGAGGAATTTTAGAATCGAGTCCGTTAATATGATAATCTTTTACCATTCCAACAATTTCGTATTTACCATCTTTAGCTTTAGAATCTCCATAACCAACTCTTAATTTTTTACCGATTGGATCATCATAAATATTATACGCTTTTGCTAAAGTTTCATTAATTAAAATATTTTTTATAGTATCAGAACTTATGTTTTCTTGTAAAAACCTACCTTTTAAAACTTTTATGTTTAGCGTTTGCAGATAATCAAAATCAATTGCGTTACCGTTGGTTTGCACAGAAATATCTTTGTAACTAACATTGGTAGAGTTAGAACTTCCGCCACCAATAATATAAGAATTGCTTGTTACAACATCTATATTTGGATGTTTTGATAACTCTTTTTTTGCCAATAAAAATTTCTTATATCTATCTTTATATTCATTCATTGATACAACAATTATTTGGTCGCCTTTAAAACCTAAATCTTTGCTCATCATATAATCTACTTGATTGTAAATGATTAACGAACCTGTTAAGAAAAATCCAGAAATTAAAAACTGAATTCCAAGCATAAGATTTCTTGCAAAAACACCTTGTTTGCTTCTAGAAACATTTCCTTTTAATACTTCTACAGATTTAAACTTTGATAAGTAAATAGCTGGAATAAAACCAATTACTACAGATATAACTATTGCAATAACTGCAACTTTAAGCAGTAATTCGAAATTTAAAATGGATATTTCTTTATTCATAAAATCATTAAAAGAAGGTAAAATAAGCTCAACTACTACTAATGATAAAATAAAAGCAATACATCCTTGTAAAACAATTTCTAAAGCATATTGTCTTATTAAAATTAATTTTGATAAACCTAAAGTTTTCTTTACACCTACTTCTTTTGCTCTTTGTGTTGCAGATGCAATTGATAAGTTTATAAAGTTTACACAAGAAATTAAAATCAATAATATTGATAAAGACAACATAATAATAATTAAATCATAACTTCCTTTTCCTTCTGGACCCGCTTGATCTGAAATTGTTTTTAATCGGATGTCTTTTAACGGTTCAAGAATGACTGTTACTCCGTATTTTTCAAAAAATTCATCTGTAGAAAGTCCTTCAACTTTTGCTTGTGGTTCTGTAGCATTTTTAAACCAAACATCATTTGTTTTTTTATTTACATCTTCTAAAAGAACACCTTTGTTGGTTTTTACAAATAAAGTGCTAGAAAAACTTCCCCAATGACCTTCTTGTTCTTTTTCAAATTGAGTAATAACTTTAGGCATATAAAAATGTTTGCCTTCTATTTTATAAACTGTTGTTATAACATAAGTTCTATTCTCAAATGTTATTGTTTTACCAATTGCAGATTTATTACCAAAATAAACTTTAGCTTGTTCTTCTGATATTGCAGCATTTGAAGTTACTTCTTTAAATGATTTTACACTTCCTTCTGTAATTTTAAAAGGAAAAAAATCAAAAAAACTAGCATTGCCTCTCAACATATCACGAGTAAAAACATCCTTGCCATCAATTTTTACTACAAAATCTCCATACCAACCATCACTTAAATAATAATTTGTTATTTCCGGAATATCCTCTAGATATTTTGGTCCTTCAATATTGGTACTACTGTCCCAAACTTCTCCATCAGATAATTTATGAATTACTCTGTAAACTTCATTTACATTTGGGTTTGTTGCATTATAACTTTCTTCATCATTTAAATACAATAAAACTAATAGTAAACCTGCAAAACCAACTGTTAACCCAAAAATATTGACAACGATATTCAGCCAATTCTTTTTGCTGTTTCTATAAAATATTTTAAACCAAGTTTGTAACATAATTATTCGAATTTTAAATATTTAATCAAATCTATTTTTGTTGCATTGTAGGCTTTAAAACCTACAACTGCAAATACTAAAACAATTAAAATAATGGGTGTAATTATAAACGGAAGCAATGGTATATCTATTCTATACACAAAGTTTTCTAACCAATTTTGCATAAAATAATAAGCAATCGGAATTAATAGTACCGAAGAAATTAAAACAACTTTAAGGAAGTTTTTCAATAACTGAAACATAATTTCTTTTACAGATGCACCTAATGTTTTTCTGATAGCAACCTCTTTTAATCGCTGCTGAATTGTTAACGTAGCCAAAGCAAACAATCCTAAAAGAGAAATTAAAATTACCAGTATTGATAATATTAAAAACAAGGTTTGTTGTTTTTGATATTTTGCATATGTCTTTGCAAATTTTTTATCTAAAAACTCATACGAAAAAGGAAATTTGGCATCGATATTTTGTTTCCAAAAATCTTCAATCTCTGTAATTGTTTTGTTTATATTATTTGGTTTAATTTTGAATTGAATTGCTGGCAACCATCCCTCTGGAAAATCAATAGCTTCCCAAAGTACCATAAACATTGGCTGAATCTCAGTATCAAACCCATCAAAATGATAATCTTGTATCATTCCGACAACTTCAAAACCTGGTTGATTATCTTCTAGCCAACCTAAATTTAATTTTTCTCCTAAAGGTTTATTGTAGATTCCTAAATCTTTTGCCGCGGTTTCATTAATGATTATTTTTAAAGTGTCTGATGCAAATTTTTCAGAGAAGTTTCTTCCTTTTAAAAGCTTAATTTTAGCAAAATCTAGGTAATTATAATCAACAATATTAGAGGCAGAGTTAAAACTCTTATCATTTATTTTATGCCTTAAAGAAGTACCATTTACAAAACCTTCACCTGGCACAAACATACTAGAAGTAACTGCGATAATGTTTTCGTTTTTAGATAAAACCTCTTTTGTTAGTTTGTACTTTTTGTATTCGTTTTTAATATTATATACATCTACAATTAGCACTTGTTCCTTATCAAAACCAAGATCTTTTTGCATCATATAATTAATCTGATTACCAACAATTAGCATTGTTATTATAAAAAAACCTGATATTAAAAATTGGATACCTAACATAAAGTTTCTAGCTAAGTTTCCTTTTTTACTTTTTGCCACACTTCCTTTTAAAACTTCTATCGCTTTAAAATTTGATAAATAAATTGCAGGAATACTTCCTACAAAAAATGAAATTAAAACTGCAGTTATAAATAATGTTACTAAGGAATTTGTATGCAATATTGAAATCTCTTTTTGCACAAATTCATTAAAAAAAGGCAATGCTAATTCAACAATTATTAATGCAATAATAAATGAGACCAAGCCTTGAAAAACAATTTCAAATACATATTGAAATAGTAATTGTTTTTTTGATAAACCCAATGTTTTCTTAACACCAACTTCTTTTGATCTTTGGCTTGCAGATGCGATTGATAAATTGATAAAGTTTACACAAGAGATTACAATTAATAAAATAGACAAACCCAATAATACCATTAATAGTTGATAATTTCCTGTTCCGCTTGGACCAGCTCTTTTTGCCGTATTATGTAAATAAATTGTATCCAATTTATCTAAAAGCACTGTTGGTATTCCGTATCGTTTTTCAAATTCTTCTACTGTAAATCCATTTTCTTCTGCTGTAGGTTTATAAGCTTTATCAATGATTACTTGATTCATTTTCCCTATAACTGCCTTTAAATCTGCATTTTTAGAAATTTTACAAAATAATTCGTTGTTATGATTTCCCCAATGAACTTGAAATTCTTCACCATATTGAAGTAACAAATCAGGTTCTTGATGTGAGTTTTTAGGAGTTTTATAAACTGTAGTAACTATATAATTTTCTCCACCCATTATTACTGAATTACCAACAGCTTTATCACCTTTAAAAATGCGTTCTGCATAGGCTTCAGAAATTGCAATGTTTGTTCTTGTTTCAGCAAATTTCTGGGAAGAACCTTCAATAATTTCGAAAGGAAAAAAATCAAAAAATTGAGGTTCTGTAAAAGTTACTTTATCAGTAAACTCAAATGCGTCTTTATATTGAACAACTCTACTTCTATAAAATGGATTTACCATTAAAGATTCTGTAACTTCTGGTATTTCTTTTGGATATGTTAAATACATCCCTGCATTTACAGTAAACCAAACATCACCAGTTTTTGGACGTTTTAAATTTACTCTGTAAACTTCATCCTTGTTAGGATTCCATTGATTGTAACTTTTCTCTTCATTTAAATACAATAAAACGACTAATAAACCAGCTAACCCAAGTGTTAAACCGCTAATATTTATCAGAGCATTTAACCAATTTTTTTTACTATTTCTAAAAAATACTTTAAACCAAATTTGAAACATTATTATATGCTTTACGCCTTAAGCAATATGCTTTAAGCTAGATGAAACTTTTCTTTTTTTCTTTTCTATAAAAAAGTTACTTAACTAAAACATCTATTTTATGTTCATTTGTTTTTTCTGAGATTACTTCACCATCTTTTAAAGTAATAATTCTCGACGAAAATTGTGCATCATAAGATGAGTGTGTAACCATAACAATTGTTGCTCCTGTTGCGTGCAATTCTGTTAATAATTCCATTACATCATTCCCGCTTTTACTGTCTAAATTTCCTGTTGGTTCATCAGCTAAAATTAATTTAGGGTTTGTTACCAAAGCTCTTGCAACCGCAACTCTTTGCTGTTGACCACCAGACAATTGTAACGGAAAGTGTTTTGCTCTATGTGCAATACCAATACGTTCTAAAATTTCTGTAACGCGTTCTTTTCTTTCTGATGCTTTTACTTTGTTATAAATTAATGGCAATTCTACATTTTCATACACCGTTAATTCATCAATTAAATTAAAGTTCTGAAATACAAATCCGATGTTGGCTTTACGCAATTCTGATCGTTGTTTTTCATTAAACTTTGCAACTTCTGTTTCATCAAAAAGATAACTTCCATTGTTTGGTGCATCTAATAATCCGATAATATTTAATAAGGTTGATTTACCACAACCTGAAGCACCCATTATGGAAACAAATTCGCCTTTTTTCACTTCTAAACTCAACTTATTTAAAGCTGTTGTTTCTACTTCTTCTGTTCTGTATACTTTTACTAAATCTGTTATTTTTATCATTTTAGATGTTTTTAAATTTTTATTTTATAATAGTTCTCGACTCCGCTCGAACTGACATTTACTATTTTTTTTTTGAGACTTTGCAACTAATTAATATTAACTTCTTCTACATTCTTGTAATCATCATAATTAGATGTAATTACTCTATCTCCTTCTTCTAATCCTTCTAAAATTTCGTAATAAAACGGATTTTCTCTACCAATTTTAATGGTTCTTTTTACGGCTTTATCATCAGAATTTAAAACAAAAACCCATTTGCCATTTGTGCTTTGATAAAACAATCCTTTTGGCAATAACAAAGCTTTGCTTTTACCCGATAAAAACACTTTAGATTTTAACGACATCCCTCTTTTTACATCGCTTGAAAGAGAATCATTTTTAAAACTCATTTCTAATTTGAATTGTCCGCTTAAAATTTCTGGATATATTTTAGACAATTTAACATCGTAGTTTTTTCCGTTCACAGCAACGCTCCCATTAATTCCTTCTCTTAATTTTGATATATAATACTCATCTACTTTTGCAACTAATTTATATCCATCTAAAACATCCATTTTACCAATTGGCTGTCCTTGATTATAACTTTCTCCTAAAATTGGATTGAATGATGACAACAAACCACTTACAGGAGCTTTTACAATAAAGTTTTCTTTGTTTTTTCTAAGTAACTGAAGACTTTTCTCCATGTTTAATAATGAAGTATCTATGTTTGTTAATTGAACATTTCTACTTTCTTTTTCGCTAGAAACACTTTTTTTAATCACATCATTTCTTTCTTTTTGAAACGTGTATTCTTGTAATGTTTTTTTATAATCATTCTTTGCAATTACTTCTTTCTGATATAAAGTAGAATCTAATTCATATTGTCTTTTTGCGTTTCTAAAATCATTATTAATACTTAATAATTGTTGATCTAAGTTTAATTGTTGATTCTTAATGTTTACACGTAGATTTCTTAAATTATTAATCTGCTCTACCATTGCGGTTTCTTGTGTTAAATAATTTAATTCTGCATTTGGATTGTATACTTTTAAAAGCGGAGTTCCTTTTTTAATTGTTTGTCCACTTTCTACAAAAATATCTGAAACAGAACCGCCTTGAATTACATTTACCAAAACAGAAGTAGTTGGCTCTACAGTACTATTAAATAAAATAACGTCTTCAAAATCTCCTTTTATAACTTCTCTAATACTTATTGAATCTTTTTTTAAATTCATCTGCTTTTTTCTGGTCATGTTTACTAAAACTAACACGAACAAAAAAACCGCAGGAATTCCCCAAAGCAATATTTTTTTTGTTTTTTTATTCTTAGGTTGAATTTGTTTATCCATTTTTATTATTTGTTTGATTATGTATAAGCCACAAATATGCCACGGAATATCAAAATTTAATCAACTAAAAATCAATTATTTAAAAAAAAGCCTACATTTAAGTGTGTTCATTTTCGAACAATTTTTTGTTCATATTCAAACAATGTGTTAATTATGCGGTATGAGAAAAAAAGAAGCCACTATTTTAATTGTTGATGACGATACTGATATTTTATTTTCTGCAAGAATCAGTTTAAAAAAATATTTTTCAGAAATTATTACCGAAAATAATCCGCAGAAAATAAATTCGCACTTCTCCAAAAACAGTTTGGATGTTGTGCTGTTAGATATGAATTATCGTATTGGTTTTGAAGACGGAAAAGAAGGTTTGTATTGGTTAAAACATATTAAAGAAGTTAGTCCAGAAACTACCGTTATTTTAATGACGGCTTTTGGTAGCGTAAATGTGGCAGTAGAAGCGATAAAAAAAGGAGCAACAGATTTTATTTTAAAACCTTGGACTACAGAAAAATTATATGCTGCTGTAAATGCTGGTGTAGAATTATCGCGTTCTAAAAGAAAAAATACACAATTAGAAACTATACAAGAACAACAAGATAAAGAGTTTCATCAAAAAACAGAACATATTATTGGGAATTCTCCGGCAATGAATTCTGCCATTAAATTAGTCCAAAAAGTTGCTCCGACAGATGCTAACATTTTAATTTTAGGTGAAAACGGAACAGGAAAATACGTATTTGCAAAAGAAATTCATTTACAATCTGAACGAAAAAACCACCCATTTATTCATGTAGATTTAGGATCTTTGAACGAAAACTTATTTGAAAGCGAATTATTTGGTTACGCAAAAGGAGCCTTTACAGACGCACAAAAAGATACTTTAGGTAGATTTGAATTGGCAAAAGGTGGAACCATTTTTTTAGATGAAATTGGTAATTTACCACTTCATTTACAATCTAAATTACTAACCGTTATTCAGAACAGAAAAATAACGCGTTTAGGAGAAGGAAAAGAAAGAGATTTAGATGTTCGTATTATTTGTGCTACCAATGCGCCAATCCATCAAATGGTTGATGAACAAACTTTTAGACAAGATTTATTATTTAGAATTAATACCATAGAATTAAACTTACCGCCACTTCGTAATCGAAAAGAAGATATAGAATTATTGGCAAATTATTTCTTGAAAAAACTGAATCAGAAGTACAGAAAAAAAATTGAAGGTTTTAGTAAAGAAGCAATAAATGGATTAAATAATTATAATTGGCCTGGAAACATTAGAGAAATTGAGCATATTGTTGAACGAGCTGTAATTATTACAGATAATGACAAAATTATGCCAGAAGATTTACACTTTTCTGCAAAAAAAACAACGGTACAATTAGAAAATAGTCTAAATTTAGAGGAAACAGAAAAAATCTTAATAGAACAAGCAATAGAAAAACATCAAGGGAATATTTCTAGAGCAGCAAAAGATTTAGGCTTAACAAGAGCCGCTTTGTATAGAAGATTAGAAAAGCATCAATTATAAATGGGAAAACCGCAATACATTCAAATAATTGTTAGAGTTTTATTAATTATCCTTAACGGAATTGTTGTTTTTAACAGCTACACAAATGCCTATATTATTAATACAATTGGCTTTTTATTTCTTATAGTTTTTCAATTGTTTTTATTGATAGATTATCTTAAAAAGTTATTTAGTGATATAGAAAAATCTATGGACTGTTTATTGTTTGATGATTACTCAAACACAATATCTGCTGAAAAAAGAAAAAATCCTTTACACAACAAAACAGCGTTACTGCTTGAAAAACACAGGAAAAATAATCTTCAAAAAACATCAGAAGAATTAATTTTTACAAATATTATAGAAAGTTTAAGCATCGGAATTCTTATTTTAAGAAAAGATAGATCAGAAACAATTGAGGTTTTTCAAATCAATAAAGCATTTACCAGTTTTTTAAAAATTCCCAAATTTTACAATTGGAATTTACTAAACAAAAAAATTGGTACACTCACCGATTACATAAATGATTGGAAAGAAAATAGACACACCATTTCTTTAACGATTAACGATGAACAAGAAAATTTCTTTTTAAAAACTTCTGTTACTCAAACAAATGAATATGGTTATTTAATTATTAGTTTAGAAACCATTCAGCAATTAATTGATAAAAAAGAAAAAGAAGCTTGGTTTAAATTAATGAATGTAATGTCTCATGAAATTATCAACACCATTACGCCTATTAGTAGTTTAGCAGAAAATTTAGATTCGTTATTACAAGAAGAAAACACAGATGAAAACACCATTGATGAATTATCTCAAGGATTAAAAATTATCAAACGAAGATCGAGTCATTTAACATCATTTGTAGATACATATCGAAAGTTAGCAGAATTACCTTTACCACAAAAAGAAGAAGTTAATTTAACAGAAATCATTAAAAATACCTTGTTGCTATTTGATCAAGAGTTTTCTCAAAAAAATATTAAAATCGACTTTAAAATTTCTAATTCTTATAATTTAAATGCCGACAGTCAACAAATTGAACAAGTACTTATAAATCTAATTTCTAATTGTATTCATTCTTTCGAAAACGTTACAGAACCAGTAATTAAAATCAATATTACTTCTGATAAAAACAGAACACATTTATCTATAATTGATAATGGAATTGGTATTTCTGATGAAATAAAAGACAAAGTATTTATTCCTTATTTTACAACTCGTAAAGATGGCTCTGGAATTGGTTTAACGCTTTCTAAAAGCATTATAGAAGCGCATAACGGAACACTTCAATTTAACTCTAAAAAAGGAAAAACTTCTTTTATTATTACATTTATAAATTAAAACTGTAACAATTCTAAAAAAACCTTGTCTTTACTACAAACATTAAAGAATCAATTATGAAAAATAGTTTAAAACTAACAGCTATTATTGTTTGTCTCTTATTTACAACAATAAGCATCGCACAAACAAGAATAAACGCTTCAGATATTATGAGAGATATCAAAAACGGAAAAGATATTACATACAAAAATGTAACAATTGTAGGTAATTTAGATTTTACTTTTATGGACGATCAATTAAAAAAATTACCTAAAAGACGAAAAAGCAGTTGGTGGAGCAATAATAGTTCTAGCAATAAAGTAGAAAAGCAAATTGATGTAAAAATTTCTTTTGAAAACTGTACGTTTGAAGATAATGTTTTTGCTTACATCCACGAAGAAGAATCGGGTTATACATTTGTAGCAAATTTTGATAATATGGCAATTTTCAAAAACTGTATTTTTAAAGAAATGGCGCAATTTAAATATTCGCACTTTAAAACTAATGCCGATTTTTCTGATAGTAAGTTTAATGGTGATACTTCGTTTAAATATGCTGATTTTAAAAGAGATATTAGTTTTTCAAAAACAATCTTTGGAGAAGAATCTACTTTTAAATATGCTGTTTTCAACAACAATGTAAGTTTTGCTAATGCAATTTTTAAAGAGTCTGCAATTTTTAAATATACAAAATTTAGAGACGGCGTTTCTTTTAATAAAACACGCTTCGAAGAAGATTTAGATATAAAATACACAAAAGTAAAAGGTAAATTTGATGTTGCAGGAATGCATGTAGAATATGATGTTGATGCAAAATATGCTAGCATTAATGGAAAAAAATTTAGCTATCAATAAAAACACGTATTAATACCCATTGAATTTAAACTAATAACTATTTATATTGCGGAAAGAAATATGATTCCTCAAAAATATTTAATAGCTTAGTTTAAGTGAGATTAGGGGCTTACTTATTCTTAAAACAGCTGGCTTTATTTTATAAAGCCAGCTTATTCTTAAAAATTTATATTTACAACAAAGCGTTATCTAAACAGATAGCGCTTTTTTATTTATATTGCTGCAATATTTTTATCTATGATTGAACCAAAAAGATTATTTGACTTTATTTATCATCAGCAAGAAAAATTTCCTCAAGAAAAATGTTATGTCTATAAAAAGGATACAATCTGGAAATCAATTTCTACTCAACAGTTTATTAAACAAGCAAATATTGCAAGTAGAGCATTATTAAATTTAGGAATAAAACCTAATGATAAAATTGCTGTAATTAGTTCTAATAACAGACCAGAATGGCACATTTTAGATATTGGTACATTACAGATTGGCGCACAAAACGTTCCGTTATATCCTACATTATCTGAAAAAGATTACGAATATATCATCAATCATTCTGATGCTTTGTATTGCTTTGTTTCTGATAAAGAATTGTTAGAAAAAGTAACAGCAGTTAAAGATAGAACTAAGTTAAAAGGAGTTTTTACTTTTGATGAAATCAATGTAGAAACTAGTTGGAGTTCATTTTTAGAGTTGGGTAAATCAGAAGCTAATCAACCTTTAGTTGAAAAATATAAAAAAGATGTAAAGGCAGATGATTTAGCAACAATTATTTATACTTCTGGTACAACTGGTACGCCAAAAGGCGTGATGCTATCACACAGAAACATTGTAGAAAACACACTTGTTAGTGCAGAAGCATTAGATTTAGAAGGCAATCATCATAGAGTAATTAGTTATTTACCAATCAATCATATTTTTGAACGTTTTGCTTCTTATTATTATCATTTCATGGGGTTTGAAGTTCATTTTGCAGAATCAATAGATAAATTGGGAGATAATTTAAAAGAGATTCAACCGCATTTTATGCCGGTTGTTCCAAGGTTGATAGAAAAAGTTTTTGATAAAATTGTAGCCAAAGGAAATGGGTTATCTGGAATAAAAAAAGGACTTTTTTTCTGGGCTTTAGCTTTGGCTGAAAACTACAAACCATACAACCAGAATACAGCATTTTATAATTTTAAATTAAAAATTGCTCGTAAGTTAATTTTTAGCAAATGGGCAGAAGCTTTAGGAGGTGAATTACGTTTTATGGTTTCTGGTAGCGCACCTTTACAAGAACGTTTAATAACTATTTTTAACGCTGCAGGAATTCCGATTTTTGAAGGTTATGGAATGACAGAAACGTCGCCAGGAGTTTCTATTAACGATTTAAGAAATGGTAAATTTAAAGTTGGTACAGTTGGAAAAGCTTTAAATGGAATTGAAATTAAAATTGCTGCTGACGGAGAAATTTTAGTAAAAGGATCTAACATAATGTTAGGGTATTATAAAAACGAAGAACTCACAAACAAAACCATAATTGATGGTTATTTGCATACTGGAGACATTGGAACCTTAGATGAAGAAGGCTTTTTAAAAATTACAGATCGTAAAAAAGAAATGTTTAAAACTTCTGGTGGTAAATATATTGCTCCAGCTGTTTTAGAAAGTGCCTTAAAACAATCTCGTTTTATTGAGCAGGCAATGGTGATTGGAGAAAGTGAAAAAATGCCAGCGGCTTTAATTCAAATAAATTTTGATTTTGTAAAAGAATGGGCAAAAAGAAAAAACTATTTCATAACAGATGTCGCAACAGATAAAAACCTTATTTCTAGAGTACAAAAAGAAATTGATATTTGTAATGCAAACTTTGGAAATTGGGAGAAAATAAAAAAGTTTGAAATAACACCCGAGGAATGGACTATTGAAGCAGATTTACTAACTCCAACTATGAAAATGAAACGAAAAAATATTAAAAAAAAGTACAAATATTTATTTCAAAAAATATATAATTCTTAAAAAAGTAACTACATAAATTTATCTTGTAAAATCGAGCTATTTTTTATACTTTGCAATACTTTCAAATAGTTACTTTATGTCATCAACAATTACACGTTTATTCGATTTTCCTTATTATCAGCTAGAAAAATACAATCTAGAAAAAGCACTAACTTCTTTTAAAGATAATAAATGGTATTCAATAACAACTAAAGAATATATTAATCAGGCAAATCAAATTAGTCGAGGTTTACTTAGATTAGGAATAAAAAAGGATGACAAAATTGCTGTAATATCAACCACAAACAGAACAGAATGGAATATCATTGATATTGGTATTTTACAATTAGGAGCACAAAACATTCCAATTTATCCAACTATTTCTAAAGAAGATTATGAATATGTGTTGAATCATTCTGGAGCTATTTATTGTTTTGTTTCTGATGAAACTGTTTTAGAAAAATTAAATCAAGTTAAAGGAAACACACAATTAAAAGGAGTTTATACGTTTGATGACGTAAAAGGAGAACATAATTGGAGTGAAATTTTACAGCTTGGTTCTGACGAAAGTAATCAGCCAGAAGTTGAAGAACATAAAAAAGCTGTTTCTTCTAATGATTTAGCAACTATTATTTATACTTCTGGAACAACTGGAAGACCAAAAGGTGTAATGTTATCTCATGGTAATATTGTTTCAAATGTTTTAGCGAGCGAAAAACGAGTTCCGTTAGTGAGTGGAGAAAGTCAAGCTTTAAGTTTTTTACCTGTTTGTCATATTTTTGAAAGAATGATTTTATACCTATATCAATATTGTGGTGTAGAAATTTATTTTGCAGAATCTATTGAAAAAATGAGCGATAATTTAAAAGAAATTAAACCTCATGTTATGACTGCCGTTCCAAGATTATACGAAAAAGTATTCGATAAAATTTATGGACGTGGAGCAGATTTAAAAGGAATCAAACAAAAATTATTTTATTGGGCAATTGATATTGGTTTACAATATGAACCTTATGGAGCAAATGGTTGGTGGTACGAGAAAAAATTAGCCTTAGCACGTAAATTAATATTTTCAAAAATAAAAGAAGGTTTAGGAGGTCGATTAGATTTAATGGTTTCAGGAAGTGCTGCTCTACAACCAAGATTAACACGTTTTTTTGCTGCCGCAGAAATGCCAATTATGGAAGGATATGGTTTAACAGAAACTTCTCCTGTTGTTTCTGTAAACGATCAAAATAATGGTGGTTTTAGAGTTGGTACCGTTGGTAGAATTATTGATAAAGTAGAAGTTAAGATTGCTGAAGACGGAGAAATTTTAGTAAAAGGTCCAAACATTATGTTAGGTTATTACAAAGATTCAGAAAAAACTGCAGAAGTAATGACTGGTGATTATTTTCATACTGGAGATATTGGAGAGGTTTCTAAAGACGGATTTTTAAAAATTACAGACCGTAAAAAAGAAATGTTTAAAACTTCTGGAGGAAAATATGTTGCTCCGGCTTTAATAGAAAACCAATTAAAACAATCTCGTTTTATTGAACAAGTTATGGTTATTGGGGAAAATGAAAAAATGCCAGCAGCAATTATTCAACCAAATTTTGAATTTGTTAGAGAATGGGCTGAAAGAAAAAATATTAAATTAGGAGACAATAAAGATATTGCTTCTAACGAAAAAGTAATTGAAAGAATTGAAGAAGAAGTATTCTTTTGCAATAAAAAGTTTGGAAAATGGGAAACTATTAAAAAGTTTAAATTGACTCCAGATGAATGGTCTATTGATGGTGGACATTTAACGCCAACAATGAAAATGAAACGAAAAATTATCAAAGAAATTTATAAAGACCTATATGAAGAGATTTACAGAGGATAAAAAACATAAAGCGTTACCATAAAGTAACGCTTTTTTTTGTGGTTTTTTTCTTAGTTAAATTTTTATTTTTAGAATTAAATAAAAAGTATATATTTGCACCGAATTTAATTTTAGGAATTCACGTTCCTAAAACTCCCTAAATACGAAACGATAAACAACCCTAGTTTATCAGATGAATTCCCTTAAAATTCGTCATTAATAGTACTACCCGCTGACCTAAATAAGATATAATACAATGTAAAATCGTATTTATATTTTAAATATTATGAAAAAAATCATTCTAATGTCACTCCTTTTGGTGTGTACATTCGTTAATGGTCAAATCATATTTTCTCATGAAAAGGAAATAGAAGGTAAAGAAAACTATACAAGTTTAGATATAGATTTCTTTAATCATATAGATAACATCCGTTTATCTGGTACATTATTAACACCCAAAACTTCCTACAAAAAGATTGTAATTATCGTTCCCGGTTCTGGCAAAGATACTCGCTACTCACATTATAAATTATCAACCACTTTTTTAGAAAACAATATAGCTGTTTATCGATTTGATGAACGTGGCGTTGGAAAATCTCAAGGTAATTTTACTTCAGATATAGAACCCTTAACAGATGATGTTTCTTATTGTATTAAATATCTAAAATCTTTACCAGAATTTAAGAATAAAGAAATTGGTATTCTTGGTCATAGTTTAGGCGGAATGGCTTCTGCGATTGCAAGCAACAACAGCTTAAATTCTACAACAAAGGTAGATTTCTTAATTCAAATTGCTTCACCTGTAAAAAACTTTTCTGAAGCATCTAAGTATCAAATACAAACACTTCCACAATATAAAATCAAAAATAAAACGGTAGAAGAAACTATTGCTTTATTAGATACCTTAATACAAATAACAAAACAATATAAAAACATAAGTGATTTAGCGCTAAGAGATTTAGGAATTAAAACCATTCAAGAAAAAGGTTTTAAACTAAATGATATCAAATTTTGGAGCTTAACACATATCAACCTTTTTAAACAAGATTATGAAACTGTTTACAAACAGCTTCAAATTCCGACAATTTATCTGATTGGAACAGAAGATAAATTTATAAACCCCAAAACGGAAGTTAGCTTGTTAAAAAAATACAATAACCCCTTAATAACAGTAAAAGTAATGAATAATTTAAATCATTACTTAACTGCTGGCGCTTTGCAATCTAATGTTATTTATAACATCGATAAAAAAGCTACAGACACGATTATTAACTGGATACAAAAAATTTAAATTTTAGCAATAAAGAAAAGATTTTAAGTACAGTTTATAGTCAAAAGATTCGAACCACAGAATCCTCTAAATATGTGGTGTTGCTAATGAATCCCTACAGTATTAGCAATTGTTTTAAACATCGTTTTTCAATTTAAAGATTAAATAAAAACCGTCTACGCAACAATTGGTTTATCTAATTATTGCTCTGACAATAAAGATGTTAACCCCTCCTAAATGGCATCTGCATTTAAATGCAGGTGCTTTAGGAAGGTTAAACAAAAAAATAAAAATAACTAGTAATCCTTAAAACACGTGTATTATGAAAAATGTATCAAAATTAGTAACAAGTTTATTCTTAATTGGAATCGTTACTGTAATTCAAGCTCAAAAAAGTAGTCAATCTGGAGTTTCTTTTCTAATGGATTTAAAACCCGTTTTACAATTAGAAATGACATCACCAGAACAAATTAATTTTGTTTTTAACAACAAAAAAGATCTTGCAAACGGAATCGTAAAAAACGCTGCAACCATTTTAAAAGTAACTTCTACTGTTAAGTGGGATTTATATGCTGTTGGTAGAACTATAAAAGACAACCCTAATGGAAGTACTTTTTGGGAACAAGAAAAAAGTTATGGATCTGATGTAAATTCGGTGGCAAATTTACCGCTTAGTTTATTAGAAATTAAGCAAAGTCAAATCAATACAGCAACAGAAGGAAGTTTAGCAACCTATCCAGATTACAGTCAAGATTTCACAAATCCGTTTAGATCAAGTGCTGGAAATAGTTTATATGTTGCTTCTGATGGATCTGCAACTCCACCAAATAGAAGCGGAAAATATATTGCTGGTCAAAGTGGACTTTCTAGCGGAGATAAAAAAGATTATATGCCAGCAGGAAGCTTTTATTCTAACATAAAGAAAAACAATCCAAATTTTTACTACAAAATAGATTATAGAATATTACCAGGTTATCCAGCAATTTTTCCAAATGCTTATAATGCAGATGCAACTGTTGCAGAAAACATTGTTGCCAACGCTAATGCAAATACAGTTTTAGCAGGTGGAGCTGCAGGTAACAATAACAAAAGTTTTGCTGAACCAGGTGCTTATAGAATGTATGTACAGTATGTTCTATTAGAAGATCAATAAAAACAAGACTTAATTGTCTAAATAATACTGTATAAACATTGTTTATACTTCATTGTGTATTAAGGATGCATATAAAAGCGTTGCCTACTGGTGGCGCTTTTTTTGTTTAGTGTTTAGCTTCTTTTTTTTAACAATTCTGGAAATTTCTTTTTAAAACGATTTAATCTTGGAACAGAAACGTTCTTAACATATGGATTATTTGGATTTAACTTTTCATAATTTTGATGATATTCTTCTGCTTGATAAAACTGTTCTAACTCTGTTACTTCAGTTACTATCTTACCATTATAAAAAGAATCGTTTAGATCTTTTATAAAATGCTCAATAATATTTTTTTCTGTATTATTTTGATAAAAAGCAATAGACCTGTATTGTGAACCATAATCTGGATGTTGACCATTTTTTGTGGTTGGATCATGAGAACCAAAAAAAACTTTCACGAGTGTTTTAAAACTTACCTTTTTGGGATCGTAATATACGGCAACCGTTTCTGCGTGTCCTGTTTTCCCTGTTCCAATTGATTGATAAGTTGGGTTGTTTGTAAATCCGCCAGCATAACCAGAAACCGCTTCCTCTACTCCATCAACACTTTCAAAAATAGCTTCGACACACCAAAAACATCCGCTTGCGAAATATGCAATTTTCATCTCTTGATTGTCTAATCTATAATTGGTTTTTTGTTCAGGAAAATTAGAAAAGCTAAACATTAAAAAAAGTAATAAAGTAAGAGTTACAGCAAGTATAGATTTTAAAAACTTCATAAAATGGATTTCTATTTTTCAACTTGGTCGTAAGATAAAAAGAATTTATACAATTGTTAAAAACTTTAGCAATCCAAATACAAGTTTAGTTGTAAAACGCCATCGAGTTACTTACATTTGTTTCTATAAAGAATAAATGATTTCATGGAGCAATTTATAGTATCTGCACGTAAATATAGACCACAGGTTTTTGCTGATGTTGTTGGTCAACAGGCAATAACCAATACGTTAGAGAATGCTATAAAAAACAATCATTTAGCACAAGCCTTATTGTTTACTGGTCCACGTGGAGTTGGAAAAACATCATGTGCAAGAATTTTAGCAAAACAAATAAATCAAGCTGGAAACATTTCTACAGATGAAGATTTTGCTTTTAATATTTTTGAGTTAGATGCTGCTTCAAACAATTCTGTTGATGATATCAGAAATTTAACAGATCAAGTTAGAATTCCGCCACAAACAGGAAAGTATAAAGTATATATTATTGATGAAGTTCACATGTTGTCTCAAGCTGCTTTTAATGCTTTTTTAAAAACCTTAGAAGAACCGCCAGCGCATGCTATTTTTATCTTAGCAACTACAGAAAAACATAAGATAATTCCGACTATTTTATCACGTTGTCAAATTTTTGATTTTAAAAGAATTGGCGTTTTAGATGCAAAAAATTACTTAAAAGTTATCGCTGAAAAAGAAGGAATTACAGCAGAAGATGATGCGTTGCACATTATCGCCCAAAAAGCAGATGGCGCTATGCGTGATGCTTTGTCAATTTTTGATAGAGTTGTTAGTTTTTCTGGAAAAAACTTAACAAGAGAAGCTGTTGCAGAAAATTTAAACGTGTTAGATTACGATGTTTATTTTAACATAACCGATTTAATCTTAGAAAATAAAATTCCAGAGGTTTTGATTGCTTTTAATGAAGTGTTATCAAAAGGTTTTGAAGGTCATCATTTTATCAATGGTTTGGCTTCTCATTTTAGAGATTTATTAGTTGCAAAAGATAAAGCTACTGTTGATTTATTAGAAGTTGGAGATACTGCTAAAAAGAAATATTTAGAGCAATCTACCAAAGCAAATGTACCTTTCTTAATTGCAGCGATAAACAAAGCAAATGATTGCGATTTAAATTATAAGGCTAGTAAAAATCAACGATTATTGGTTGAATTAACGTTAATGCAAATTTCCTCTATCACTTTTGATGGAGAAAAAAAAAAGTCAGTTAACTACATAATTCCAGCTACATTTTTCACATCACTTTCTCCTATTGCAAAAGCAATTGTAAAAACAGTTGAAAACAAAAAAATCATCACTAAAGTTGAAGAGCCAAAAAAACCAATTCCAAAGGTTATTCCGCCAAAACCTGTTCTTAAAAATGTTGAGAGAAGAACATCTTCTTTGTCTTTAAAAAGTGTTCACATAAAAAAAGAAGACAAAAAAGAAGTTGTTATTGATGAGAATTTCGACAATCATCCAAAAGATGTTTTTACACAAAAAGAACTAGAAAAAGCGTGGAAAATGTATCATTCAAAATTAATTAAAAGTGGTCAAAAAAGTATAGCGGCTACTTTTAATGCAGATTTTCCTGTTTTAAGTGAAGGTTTTAAAATTAGTTTGACATTACCAAATACGTTAATGCAAAGTCAGATTGAAAAAGAAAAACCAAAACTTATAAAACATCTTAGAACTGTTTTAAACAATTACGGAATTGATCTTTCAATTCTTGTAAATGAAACTGTAGTCAAAAAATTTGCATATACACCACAAGAAAAATACTCGAAATTACTAGAGAAAAATCCTGCAATGGCTAAGTTAAAAGATGTATTTAAATTAGACGTATAATTTGCGCAGCGTTGTTAAATTTATATCTTTAACATAATCCAAAATCAAATCAATACTTAACATTCTGATAATGAAAAAGATAGTTGCATCTTTATTTTTTTTTACAAGTATATTTTGTTTTTCTCAACAAGAAAACACAAAAAAATACAGTTTACGCAAATACGCTCATGTAAAATCTTTTTACAAAGGAATGTCTAAAAAAGCAACACAATTATGCTTAGATAATAATATACCACCAGCTGCATTATTAGCAATTACAGGTTTAGAATCTGGTTGGGACAGTGGTTATATTGGACAAATTACTGGAAATATTTTAAGCTTAGGAACCAGAAGAGGCGACACAGAATTGCCTGCTTTACGTTTGCCAAGAGTCTTAAAAACTAAAAAGATTTTATTTGATTCTTTAGAAATTATAAAGTATTCTGAAAAAGAATTAAAATGGGAAAATAGACCCGAAAGTTTAAAGAAGGATTACAGACCAAAATCAATTGCCGGAACAAAATTTCAGTTAGGTTATTTTAAACACCATCCAATTGCAAAAGCGAATGCTCATGTTGCTAATATCAACGATTTTGTGACTGTTTTTATTGGAAGAAAAAGTAGAATAAAAGTCTATCGTGAAACTCGTAAAAAGATGGACTCTTTAGTTGCTAAACATGGTAAAAACATCTTGTTAGAAGAACAAACTGCAATCCATTTTATCAACGGAATTGGTGGTAAATTAAATTCTTATAATTTCAGGAAAACCTGGCCAAAAAAAGTAATCTACATCATTAAAAATGCCGGTTTAACATCGCTAACAAAACAACTACACAAAGGGGTTTCTTTTGAAAAAAGTTGGAGTAATTAAACTAATTTTATTTAGATTCTTGTATTTACAGCAATGATAGTTTTACAAGAAATTTTGAGAAAAAAACCTTAAGAAGTTCTTTTTGATTAAAACTCTATTTTCTTTCCTAAATAAATTATCGTATTTCCTTCTTCTACATTCATTTCTTCTGAGTATGAAGAAATAATATGTATAACTCCATCATTACTTTTTACAAAAATAGGAATTGAACCAATTTCGGCATTTATCCTTCCTATTTTGGTGATGTAATCTTCATTAGATGTAATATCAACTTTATTTATTTGTGGGTTTTCTCTAACAGCTTCACTTAAATTAATAAAATCATCTGTTTGCGAAAACAAGCCAACATTTGGAGTTTCATTAGTGTTTTTCATTTCATCAGATGAAATTAAACGATACGAACCTTGCTCGCCAAAATTATTTTTATATTTTGCTAATGCGTGTTCATTTACAACAGAACTTCCGGTTAATGCCATTAAATAACCAACATCATTTAATTCTATATTTTCTGATAAATCATCTTCATAAACACTTGCTTCAATCGCTTCAAGTCCCATTTCTACGGCTTTTCTAATGTGATTCGGGTTACTATCAATCAATACTACTCTTCTATCATTTTGTTTTAAATAAGTAGCAATTAATCTTGCTGCTGGAGAAGCTCCAATAATTAAAATTCCGTCAGATGACTTTAAAAACACACCAACAATTTTAGAAAATAACCTTGCCGTAGTTGCATTTAATAAAACCGTACCAAGTACAATCATAAATACTAAAGGTGTGATGTACTCTGCTCCTTCTACACCTTGTTTTATTAGTTTACTTCCAAATAAAGATGCAATTCCTGCTGCTACAATTCCTCTTGGTCCAACCCAACTTATAAATAACTTTTCGTTGGTTTTTAATTTAGATCTATAAGTGCTAAGAAAAACAGCTGCAGGTCTAATAACAAAAACAATTACAACAAATAAAATAACGGTTTCCCAATTATATAATAGTCTTAAATCATCAATATCTATATTTGCAGCAAGAAGTATAAATAAAATTGAAACTAGTAAAAGGCTTAACGATTCTTTAAAATATAATAGTTCTTTTAAATTTTTTAATTTTCCGTTTCCTAAAACCATTCCCATAACAACAACTGCTAATAAACCAGATTCATGCGCAAAAACTTCTGACTCAACAAAAACTAAAAGTACAGTTGATAAGGAAACTACATTTAATAAATAATGTGGAATTAATTTTTTATTGATTACAAATGCTAACGCATGCGCAAAGGTAAACCCGAAGGATGTTCCGAATAATAATATTTTACCAAATTCCATTAAAGCAGTTTTAGTAAAACCGCTATCGCCACCAACACTAATAAATTCAAAAACTAAAACGGCAACTAATGCGCCAATAGGATCAATTAAAATTCCTTCCCATTTTAATACGGCAGATACATCTTTTTTAAGTGGAATATTTCTAAGAATTGGTGTAATAACTGTTGGTCCAGTTACAATAATCAATCCCGCAAAAAGAAAAGATATTTGCCAGCTTAAGTTAAATAAATAATGTGCTAACACACCAGCGCCAAAAAAAGTTACAGCAGAACCTAAAGTAATTAGTTTTGTTATTGAAGGTCCAACATTCTTAATTTCTTCACGTTTCAATGTCAATCCACCTTCAAAAAGTATTACACTAATTGCAAGAGAAACAAAATAATACAAACCTTCTCCAGGAAATAATCCTTTTTTTCCATCCCAAATTGGTTCAATCCATTTAGAACCATCACTTGTTATATATTCTGCAGCTATTGGTCCAACTAATAAACCAATTAAAATTAATGGTAAAATTGCTGGAATTTTAAATTTCCATGCAACCCATTGTGCTAATATTCCTAAAATGATAATTCCTGCTAATTCTAACATACTTTAATTCTCTTAAAATTTGGTTGGGAAGTTAAAAAAAAAACAATAAAACCAGCCATGATGCTTCTATAAATTATCAGTAATTTTGTTTTTCTATTTTAGAAGAAAAATTTATGTTAGGATTACAGTTTGAAACCAAAACTTCTTGGGCAGAAATTGCCAAAGATAATTTACAGCAAATATTAACAGATCATGCTTTTTTAGAGCAAAAAGCAGCGTCAAATGCCGTTTCTATCATTATCAATTATTCTGAAGAAACGAAGTTGGTGCAAGCAATGAGCGAAATTGCCATCGAAGAAATGGAGCATTTTAAAATGGTACACGATTTTATGGTAAAACGCGGAATGGTTTTAGGGCGAGAACAAAAGAACGATTATGCTATTCAGTTGATGAAATTCTTCAAAAAAACGGGCGATAGAAAAGAAGCTTTGATACAACGTTTATTGATTGCCGCGTTGATTGAAGCGAGAAGTTGCGAACGTTTTAAAGTATTTTCTGAAAATATGGAAGACAAAGAATTATCTAAATTCTATAAGGATTTAATGATTTCTGAAGCCAATCATTATACTGTTTTTTTAGGCTTTGCACGTGAATATGAAGAAAGAGAAACTGTTGACAAATTATGGAATTCTTTAGTTGCTTTTGAAGCAGAGATGATGCGAAATCGTGGTACAGAAGCGAAAGTTCACGGATAATAATAACAATGTTCAATGAACAATTATCAGTGAACAATGATAATTGATAATTGATAATTGAACACTGATAACTAAAAAAATGTTTAGTAAAGAAGAAGCATCACAACTTAGAAAAGATTTTTGGATTGCATTTGGAAAATCATTTCCTAGAAAATGGTTGAAATACAATACACAAATAAAAGGTTTCTCTTTTAAATTTGTTGCAGAACGCAAACAAGCAATGGTGGTGTTAGATATTGAACATCCTAATGAAATACAAAACGAATTGTTATTTGAGCAAATTCTTTCATTAAAAAATATTTTAACTGAAGAGTATCTTTCTGAACTTGTTTTTGATAATCAATACCAATTAGAATCTGGTAAAATTATTCATCGTATTTATGTGAATTTCCCAAAGAAATTTAGCATTTACAACAAAGATTCTTGGCAAGGTTGTTTCGAGTTTTTTGTTGAAAACATGGAACAGTTTGAATTGTTTTTTTACGAATACGAAGAGTATATTAAGCAAGCAATTTAGTTTACATTTTTGACTTTGTCTTTCTTGCGGAAGCAAGAATCTAAACGAACCAAAATATAAATTCTGACACTTTCAGTAAAACAGCTTCTTCATAAATTAGCCTGCGTTAAGGATTGAAGTGGAAATCCTTTTTATTTATGGATTTTTACTTCCGTAGGAATGACAAAAATAAAAAGATTGCAATGAAAAGCCTGACCTTACCTAGCTTTTGCGAAGTAAGGGAACGCCCAACTTTTTATTATTATTTTATAATTTTAATGCTAAAAGGATAATTTGGAGCTTCGTTATTATTGGCTCTGATGGCATTTATAATTGGAAAAATCAAATAGAAAATTCCGATAACAATAAATCCAACAATTCCTAATCCTAAGAACAAAACTAGCGGAATACAAATTAGCAAGTAAATAAACATGGTGATTCTAAAGTTTAGAATTGCTTTTCCGTGTGTATCCATTCCGTAAACCTCATCTTTCTTTACTAACCATAAAATTAATGGAACAATAAATCCGCCAATTCCAGAAACAAAGTCTAACAACTGTCTTAAATGTGTTAATACGAGTAATTGTTTATTTTCTTTCATCTTGATAAATTTTAGTAGTTGATCTATTAATAAGACTCTAAAAATTATAGTTTGTTACACAATTTGAGTTTTTCAAACTAATTTAACATCGTATCTTTGTGCCATGATTCAAAACGATACTATTATTGCGTTGGCAACTCCGTCTGGAGTTGGAGCTATTTCTGTGATTCGCCTTTCAGGCGAAAAATCGATTGAAATTGTAGATGCTTTTTTTAAATCTGTAAAAAAAGGAAAAACATTAAGCAATCAGAAATCGCATAGCATTCATTTAGGTCATATTGTTGATAATGATCTTATTTTGGATGAAGTATTAGTTTCTGTTTTTAAGAATCCAAATTCGTATACTGGCGAAAATGTGATTGAAATTTCGTGTCATGGTTCTGTATTTATCCAGCAAGAAATTATACAATTGTTTTTGAAAAATGGTTGTAGAATGGCAGATAATGGTGAATTTACCATGCGTGCTTTTTTAAACGGAAAAATGGATTTAAGTCAAGCCGAAGCTGTTGCTGATGTAATTGCTTCTAATTCGGCTGCGAGTCATCAAATGGCAATTCAACAAATGCGTGGCGGGATTACTAATGAATTGAAGGAATTACGCGCGCAATTATTAGATTTTGCTGCATTGATAGAATTAGAACTCGATTTTTCTGGTGAAGATGTTGAGTTTGCAGATAGAACAAAATTTAAAGAATTGGTTGCTCAAATTACATCTGTTTTAAAACGTTTGATTGATTCGTTTGCATTTGGAAATGCAATGAAAAACGGAATTCCGGTTGCAATTATTGGCGAACCGAATGTTGGGAAATCAACCTTGTTAAACACACTTTTAAACGAAGAAAAAGCCATTGTTTCTGAAATTGCAGGAACAACCAGAGATGCCATTGAAGATGAATTAATTATTGATGGTGTTGCCTTTCGCTTTATTGATACTGCCGGAATTAGAGAAACGCAAGATGTTGTAGAAAATATCGGAATTAAAAAAGCCTACGAAAAAGCCGAAAATGCGCAATTAATTATTTTCTTAATCGATGCAAATAAATTCTCACATTCTAACGAAATAATCTTAGAAGAGATTACAACTATAAAAGAACGTTTTCCAAATAAACGCTTATTAGTTATCGCAAATAAAATCGATACTTTATCGTGTCATGATTCATCAATTTTACAATCAGAAATTGAGAATTTAATTTTACTTTCAGCAAAACAAAAAACTGGAATTGACGAATTAAAGGCTGAATTAACTTCTTTAGTTAATACTGGAGCTTTAAGTAATAACGAAACTATTGTTAGCAATTCGCGCCATTTCGAAGCGTTAAATAATGCTCTGACAGCAATAACTTCTGTGCAACAAGGAATCGATTTAGAAATTTCTACGGATTTATTTTCAATTGACATTAGAGAATGCTTACGTCATTTAGGCAATATTACTGGCGAGTATGATGTTGATAAAGATATACTTGGTCATATTTTCTCTAACTTTTGTATCGGTAAATAAAAGATAAATTAATCTTTTAAATTTTTGTTAGTATAAATTATCAATAGTATCTTTACAATTAAATTATATAAAGATAACCCCTAAATCTAACTTATAATGGAAAAATTGCTTTCTGAAATAAATCATTTTTACAAAAATTATAGTAAGAATACTATAACCAATAAACTATTCTTAGTCGCTTTTTTACTACTAGCAACAAAAAACTATAGTCAAGCAACTTACACTTCTGGTTCAACAGCTGCACAATTAGCTACACAAATGACTGGACCTGGAATTACAATTTCAAATCCAACAATTACAAGTGGTATTTCTTCTCAAAGAGGTGTTTTTTCAAACGGAATAGCTGGAGCATCTTTACAATTAAATACAGGTATTATTCTTACTACTGGTACTGTGGTTGAATCTTTTACAACAAATAGCTCAGGTAGCATTTCTTTAGGTCCAAATTCAACATATTCAGATAATGAGTTAACTGCAATTGACGCAAATGCAACGAGAGATGTAGTTATTTTTGAATTTGATGCCGTTTTAGATCCTTTAGCAACAGTTTTAACTATAGATTATCAGTTTATGTCTGATGAATATGACGAATATGTTTGTTCTGCTTTTAATGATATTTTTGGTTATTTTATAACATCAGATACTACAGCTCCTTATACAGGATATCAAAATTTTGCCATTGTTCCCGGTACAGCAAATGCAGTTTCTATCAACTCAATTAATAATGGATCTATAGGCGCAAATGGTTCTGCACCAAACTGTGTAGATTTAACACAATCGGCTCAGTTTATTAGCAATAGCGGAGGATCTGTTCATGTTGAATATGACGGAATGACAAAGAAATTAAGAGCTTCTGCAACAGGATTAACGCCTGGCACAACCTATCGTGTAAAGTTAGCAATTGCTGATACCTCTGATAACCAATATGATTCTGCTATTTTAATTAATTTAATTTCTGGTTTTCCAGATGATGATGATGATGGTGTAGCTAATGATCTTGATAAAGATGATGATAATGATGGTATTTTAGATACTGTAGAAGATGCAAACTTAGATAACGATAATAATCCTTTAACAAACCCGACAGATACAGATGGTGACGGAATCCCTAATCATTTAGATTTAGACTCTGATGGTGATGGAATTCCAGATAATATTGAAGCTCAAACTACAAATGGTTATATATCTCCAGGAGGTACTTTTTCTTTAGGTGGTGTCAACACAGCTTATGGAGGTGGTTTAACTCCTATTGATACTGACGGAGATACAATTCCTGACTATCTAGATACAGATTCTGATGGAGATGGAACAAATGATCAGACCGAAGCAGGAATTACTCTTACCGGTAATGTTGGTGGAAATGGTTTGGATAACGGACTTGAAGCTATTGATGATTACTCTGATGTAAATGGTAATTTAAATGATCCAACTACACTACCTGATGCCGATGGCGATGTTGGTTCTGGAGGTGATGTAGATTTTAGAGATGCTTTAACACAAGGCGATAATGATAGTGATAGTATTGATGATGATGTAGATTTAGATGATGACAATGATGGGGTTACAGATGCACAAGAATTATGTAATACAGATTTTACCTTTACTGTAAGTTCTACTATTAATGTTTATATTAACTTAGGTGAATATGAAAATGAAAACAGTTGGACATTAACAGGTCCTGGAGGGTTTTCACAAAGTGGAGGTACTTATGCGAATGGAGACGAAATAATAGATTTAGATTTTCCAGTAACAACAGCAGGAACTTATGTGTTTACTATAAATGATAGTCAGGGTGATGGTCTAGATGGTGCTGGCGGATCAAATGCAGATGGAACCTCTTTGTATAGAGTCTCTTTAGATGGAGATACAATTTATGAAAGTGGTACATTTCCTGTATTTACAAATGAAGTAAGAAATATAGAGGTTACAGGTACACCTACATTTTCATGTCTAACATCAGACCCAATGAATGATGATGACACAGACAACATTCCTAATTACGCAGATTCAGATTGGGCAACAGCTAATGGTACGACTATTGTAAATGGAGTTGCAGCAAGTTTAGATTTTGATGGAGATGGAGTTATTAATAGTATGGATTTAGATTCTGATGGAGATGGAATTCCTGATAATATTGAAGCACAACCGACAAACTCTTATGTATCTCCAAATGCTTCGGTTGGTGCAACGGGTATTTTAACTAATTATGGAACAGGATTAACATCATTGGTAAATACAGATAGTACAGGTTTACCAGATTATAAAGATACAGATTCAGATGATGAAGGTGCTAATGATACTGTAGAAGCTGCTTTAACTTTAAATGGTATAATTGCAGTAAATGGTTTAGATACTGCAATAGCTACAACTTCAAATTATTCTGATGTAAATGGTACAATTAACGACCCAACAACTTTACCAGATTCAGATTCAGATAACGGTACTGGCGGCGATGTAGATTTTAGAGATGATACAGTAAATGTAAGCTTAGGTGCTGGAAATTCTCTTTGGTTACGTGCAGATATCGGTGTAACTGGTGGTTCAAACGTAACACAATGGAATGATCAAAGTGATTTTAATGACGATGGTAATTATACCAACGACTCAAACTTTACTGGAACGGGAACCACAACACCAGATGGAACTTCGAATTTTTTAAACTTTAATCCTGTAATTACGTTTAACCCAGCGACCAACGATGTTATGTCGTTTACTGGAAATCTTGATCCTAGAACAATCTATATAGTTTATAATGATATTTCAACAACAAATTGGACATCAGCTTTTACAAATAATGATATCAATGGCTCTCCTGCAGGTGATGGAATTGGTCATGGTCATTCAAATGATACTCAAATATATAATACTTCATGGACAATTGTAGATGTTAGAAATGGAGATTCTTATGTAAATGGAGGTTCTCAAAGTCTATTATCACATCCTAGACCAGATAATTTTCAACAGTTTACAAATGTATTTGATTCTAATGTTTCAAATGCAAGTCATACTTACTATGTTGGAAGCGATAGAGGAAATGCTGGTAGATCAATTAATGGAAGTGTAGCAGAAGTTATGCTTTTTACCGATGCACATAATGGAGCAACTAGACAAAAAATTGAAAGCTATTTAGCCTTAAAATATGGCTTTACGTTAAACTCAACAGATAATGATGGTTCTATAGTTGAAGGAGATTATATCTTATCAAACGGAGTAACTAAAGTTTGGAACTATACATCAAATAGCACTTATCATAACGATGTTGCTGGTATTGGTAGAGATGATACACAAGTTTTAAATCAGAAACAATCTAAATCTTCAAATACAAACTCTATTATTACAATGGGGTTGGGAGCAATAGCTTCAACAAATGCTGCTAATGCAAATTCATTTACAACTGACAAAGATTTCTTAGTTTGGGGGAATGATGCAACTGCACTTGGTGCTACTTCTCAACCTGGTGTTTTATGTGCTACTAATTTACAATTAGATAGGAAATGGAAAATTGTAGAAACTGGTAGTGTTGGGTCTGTACAAATTGCAGCAACAAAATCAGTAATTGATACACACTTAAATAATGCAACGTACAGTAAAGTAATAAAAGTTGCAGACAATGAAGCTTTAACAACAAATGTAGAATTTATTACTCTAACAACTGCAACAGTTGATGGCACTTTAAGTTATGTTGGTGATTATGACTTTAATGGAACAAAATATTTCACTTTTGCTGAGGTAAGTGGAATAACCTGGAATGGTAGCTCTGGAGGAACTGGTTCTTGGGCTGGTGGTTCTGGCGCTGGTGGTGCACCAAATACGGCACTTGCAGATAATAGTCAATTAGTTACAATTGATGCTGAAGGAACTTCGAATCATGCTGTTTTAGCAGCAAATGCACAAGTTGGTTGTGTTTGGATTAAAGCAGGCTCAAAATTAAATGTAAACACTGGTGTATTTTTAGAAATAGCGGATGAACTGCAATTAGATGGCGAATTAAGATTAGTTGGTTCAGCTCAGTTAATACAAACACATACAACTACAAGTAAGGTTACTGGAAACGGTAAATTATATGTAGATCAACAAGGTACAGTAACCAATACTTATAGATATAATTATTGGACATCACCTGTAAAAGAAGTAGGGAAATCTAATTTCTCAGTTAAAGGTGTAATGAAAGATGGTACTACTCCAACTTCTGTTAGTGATTTTACTTATGTACCGCCAGATATTAATTTCATTTCTTATTCTGGATCATATAGCACATTAAATGGAGATCATTCTACATCACCAATTACAATTGCAAACTACTGGATTTATAGTTATGTAAATGGATTAACAGGAACAAGTTGGATTCAACAATTAGAAACTGGTTCTTTTAATCCTGGGAATGGTTATATTTTAAAAGGTCCTGGTGCTGTTCAAAATTATACTTTTGTTGGAACTCCAAATGACGGAACAATTACAACTACTATTAATGCAGGTTTTTCAAGTTTGCTAGGTAACCCTTATCCTTCTGCATTAGATGCTAATGAGTTTTTTAGTGATAATTCTGGAATTGTAGATGCGCTTTATTTTTGGCAACATCTTGGAGATTCTGGAAGTCATGCTTTGGCTGGTTATCAAGGTGGTTATGGTGTAAGGATAGCAACAATGGCAACTTCACCAACAGTTCCGGCAGGAATTAACGGAGCTGGAGGAACAATTTTATCACCTGGAAGGTATATTCCTATTGGTCAAGGGTTCTTTTTGGAAGGATCTGATATTGGTGGTACCGTAACTTTTAACAATAGTCAAAGAGTTTATCAAGAAGAAATTGAAGACGGAGGAAGTGATTCTAAGTTTTATAAAGGAGCAAATAACAATACTCTGCCTGTTTTAAAATTAGGTTTTGAATATAAAAATGCTGAAAACCTTGAATTACACAGACAAGTAGGAATTTCTTTTAAAAATGGTAATACATTTAGACATGATTCTGGTTATGATAGTAAAGTATATGACTTAGACATTTCTGATGCTTATTTTAAATTTGAAGATAATAGACAAAATTTAACTATTGCTGGTATTCAAGAACTAACAGATGATTTAGAATTTCCGTTAGCAGTTAAAGCAGGAATTAGTGGTGACTTTAAATTCATGGTTGATTCTAAAGAAAATATCAATAGAAATGTATATTTAACTGATAAAGTAACAAATATTAAATACAATTTAAAAAATACAGTTACAATATCTTTAACTCAAGGGGTTTATGAAGATCGCTTTTATATTTCTTTTAGTACCACTGCGCTTGGTTTAGATGATGAACTTTTAAAGCAAAATATATCAGTATTCTTTAATAATACAACTAAAGAAATTCAGATTTCTAAAAAAACAGACATTACAATTCAAAGTGTAGAGCTGTATAACATCATTGGTCAAAAAGTTGAAAGTTGGTCTAATTTTAATCAAAATTTAAAAGAAATTAAATTACCAATTAATGCTATATCTAATGCCGTATATATCATCAAAATCAGCACAACTAATGGTAAATTAACAAAAAAAATAATTTATAATAAGTAATAGATAGTAACAGATTTAATTGGTTTTTAATTTTTTTTCTTACAAGAAATCATTTTTTTTGTATTTTTGTAAGCTAGACTTAGATAAGTCTAGTGAAAAAAATGTATAAAATTATGAGATTACAAATTATTAATAAACCGCTATTAATAACTATCTTTCCCCTAATAGTTCTTTTTTTTAGTATTACTACACAAGCTCAAAGTATTCCTGGAACAGGTACGTCCGCAAATATTTGTGGTGATTGTAACCCTATTGGTTGGTCTGATGCAGACCCGAATTTAGATGGAACTCCAGATATTTCAAACAGAAACCAAGCTGGTGGATCTCCAAATGCAGGACATAGTGCTACTTGGACAGTAACGCTTCCACTTCCCCCTACAACAGCAACAAATGTACGTTGGATTACACTTCGTGATGTTGGTAGTAGTACTTCAATAGAAGAAAATGTAACTACAACAATGACAGGCTTAGTTGTTGGTCAAGTATATAAGCTACTTTTATTTAGTATGACAGCTATTAGTAATGCTGATGGTGGTGATAATAACGATCAAAATTATGCAGGTACATATATAGAAGATTTTGATATTGAAATTGGTTCTAACCCTCGAAGAACTATTACTAATATAACACAGAATCAATGGGCAACAAACGCTATTATATTTATTGCAGAAAGTACTAGCGAAACTTTAACAATTTATCCTGGTGCAGATTCTGGTTTTACAGGTACTGTAAATACTTTACCTTTAGTTGAAACAATACATATTGCTGTAGATGCAGTAAATGCATTAGTTAGATTAGATACAGATGGTGATGGTGTTTTTGATGATATAGATATAGATGATGATAATGATGGTATTTTAGATACTGCAGAATATCCAAGCACTTTAGATTTTGACGGTGATGAAGATGGCGATGGACTTCCAAATTATTTAGATGCAAACGATGATAATGGTGGAGGTTCTGTAGGTACAGATTATACAGATACAAATAATGATGGTGTTCCTGATGCTTATGATTTTGACCATGATGGTATTCCTAATCACATAGATTTAGATTCAGATAACGATGGTATTTTAGATATTATTGAGGCACAACCAACAACAGGTTATATTCCTGCTTCTGGTAATGTTGGAGCTAATGGCTATTATGATGTATTCGAAACAAGTGCAGAGTCAGGTACACCAAAATTTACGATTGTAAATACTGACGGTGATAATGTTACATTGTTTAAACCAGATTTCTTAGATATTGATGCAGATGATGATGGAATTCCAGATATCGTGGAAGCTCATTCAACTTCAGATTATAAAAATAGTTTACCAACAGGGAATGTTGGCAATAATGGTGTAGATTCTAGATACGAAAACGTAGACACTTTCTCGCCTAGTGGAATTACAGTTGTTGATACAGATTTAGATACAACTCCAGATTATAGAGATTCAGATTCAGATAATGATGGAACTTCAGATTTAATTGAAAGTGGACTTGGTAATACAGTAAGCGGTAACGATTCTGATGGCGATGGTTTAAATGATAATCATGACAATACAGATCAAGCATTTACAGGTAGTGTTTCTAATTTTGATGCTACAAACGGATTAACAGATACAGAAACAGATTTGGCAGAAACAGAATCTCCAAATGATGTAACAACTGGTGGAGATGTAGATTTTAGAGATGATGTAAACGGAATAGATACAGATGGCGATAAAGTTCCAGATTCTATAGATTTAGATGATGATAACGATGGTATTTTAGATACTGATGAAACTGGCTGTACAACAACACCAGATACACCTGTTGGCGGAGTAGATTCTGGTGGTGGTGGAAATGGTGTTAATGCAGGGCAATTTCCTTTAATAAATAATTCTGATTTAGCTTCCGACAATGGTATTACATTAAATAGAGCTGGAGAATACCTTGTTGTTAATTTAGGTAATTCAATACCTTCAGGAACAGTAATCAGAGTACATTTATGGAAAAATAACGACAATAATAAGACACTACGTTTCGCTCAATTACCAAATAGTACAGTAAATTTAGGAGGAGGAACAAATCCTCAAACCATAAATGATACTGCTATAACTGGTGTGACTGCTTTTAATTACACTTTAAATGCTGATACTCAATACTTACAAATTGAAATGACCTCTAGAAGTGGTGGTAGAATTGAGATTATTGAAGCAACTGTATTATCTTATACTGGTTGTGGAATTGATGTTGATACAGACGGAGACGGAATTGTAGATCGTTTAGACATCGATTCAGATAACGATGGAATTATAGACAATGTAGAAGCGCAAACAACCGCTGGTTATGTTGCTCCAAATTCAGATAGTTTTGCTACTTACAATACTAACAACGGTGTAAACTCAGCATATATTGCAGGAGCAAATCCTATTACTAACCCTGTAAATACTGACGGTTCTTTTACAAACAGTGATAACAAACCAGATTATTTAGACATCGATTCAGATAATGATGGTATTCCTGATAATATAGAAGCACAACCAACTACCACTTATGTAAACTTTGTTGCAATAGCTGGTACAGATAAGAATGGTTTAAGTAGTGCGTATGATTTTACCGATAATTTTACTGCTATTGGTTTATCAAATTCATTAGTAAATACAGATGGTAATGGAGAACCAGATTATAGAGACCAAGACTCTGATGGTGATGGAACAGATGATGTTGACGAAGGTTTAAGCTCAATAACTGTTGGTACTTTTGGAACAGATACAGATGGTGATGGACTAGATGACATTTATGAACACGGAACTACAAATGATGGTTTTGTTGTAAATGACGGAATAAATGATCCAAAAACATCTGGATTAATAGATGTTGATGGTGATGTTCTTACTGGTGGTGATTTAGATTATAGAGATACATTGGTTGGAACAGATACAGATGGCGATGGTATTGTAGATTCATTAGATATTGATGATGATAATGATGGTATTTTAGATACTGTAGAAGGAAATGGAGATTTTGATGGAGATGGAATTATCAATTCCTTAGATTTAGATTCTGATGGTGACGGTATTTTAGACATTATAGAATCTCAACCAAATACTGGAGCTATTGTTTTATCCGGTAATGATGCCGATGATGATGGGTTAGACGATAACTTTGATGCTACTCCAAACGGAAATTCTAATGGTACTGGTTCTCTTGGTACTACTCCAACAATTACAACTGCAGTAGACACAACTCCAGATTATTTAGATATTGATACAGATGATGACGGAATTCCAGATAATATAGAAGCACAATCTACACAAGGATATGTTGCACCAACTGGTAATGTTGGTTTAAACGGAGTTGATTCTGCGTATGAAAATAACGATACTTTTAATCCAACTGGATTAACATTACCAAATACAGATACAACACTTAATAATAATGGAGACAGTATTCCTGATTATAGAGACACAGATGCAGATGGTGATGGTGTTTTAGACAATCATATTACTGAAAGCGGTATCACTCCAAATGGTGCCATTTCTGCAACAGATTCTGATGGCGATGGACTTATAGATACTTGGGAAGGTAGTAACGCTACAGCTGGAGAAGCATACGATGTAAACGATGAAATAGACGATCCTGTTAACGATTTATTAGACGCAGATAATGATGCTAATTCTACAGGTGATGTTGACTACAGAGATATTGATGTTGTTTTAGACAATGACAATGATGGAGTTATAGATTCTGTTGATTTAGATGATGATAACGATGGTATTTTAGATTCTGTAGAAGGAAATGGAGATTCTGATGGAGACGGAATAAAAGATTCTTTTGATATTGATGCAGATAATGATGGAATTCCTGATAATATAGAAGCACAAGCAACTGTTGGTTATATTGCACCAAATGCAGATTCACCAGCAAATTACACTGCAAACAATGGTGTAAACTCTGCATATCTTGGCGGTTTAACACCTGTTAATACTGATACAGTTACAGGAAACAATGCAGATGGTCTTCCAGATTATCTCGATTCAGATTCTGATGGAGACGGAGTAAATGATATTTTAGAAAATGGAAATGCAAATACATTACTAGGCTCAGATGCAGACAACGATGGTTTAGATGATGCTTTTGAACATGGAACTACCACTGATGGTTTTGTTGTTAATGATGGCATTAGCGATCCATCTACAGGTTTACCAGATTTAGATTCTGATGTAAATGTAGCAAACGGAACAGTACCTCCTGCATCGAACTATAATGATGTAGATTACAGAGATATTGATGATGACAGAACAGCACCTTCTTCTCCTGGTAATATTTTATGGCTACGTCCGGATATTGGTTTAATAGGTGGAGCAACAGTTACAGCATGGAATGATCAAGCTGGTACACCACAAAATGCAACACCAAGTAATAGTCCGGTTATTAACTCTAATGGATTAAACTTTAACAAAACAGTTTCATTTAATGGTACTAATCAGAGATTAACAATTAACAATGGTATTTTTGGAAATACAGCCAATAATGCGTATTCTTCTCTTTGGATTTATGCGGTAAGCAAAAGAACATCTGGATCATCAAATGCATACGTTTTTGCTCATAATGTAGATGGTAGTAATGTTATTTCTTTAATTGCACCAAACTCAGGGAATAATCTTTCCTTTACTCCTGGTGTTGGTGGAAATACGTTAAATTCTGCTTGGGGTGGCACAAATAATCAATTTAGTCTTTGGAATGCTGGCTTTTCTAATACAGCTGCTAGTGCTCCTTCTGGTCAAAGAACTGCTATTTATAGAAATGGTCAAAGACTTGCTACCAATAATACGGCAGGTACTTTTGGTGGAGATAATGGAGATGCTTATATAGGTAGTCTAAGTACTAATAGTGGTTTTCTAACTGGTCAAATTGCTGAGCTAATGGTGTATACATCTGCTCCTTCAGCCGCAAGACAACAACAGGTACAATCGTATTTAGCTATTAAATATGGTATCACACTTAGTAAAGTAGAAAACAACACAACTACAGAAGGAGACTATATCTTAGAAGATTTAACTACCAAAGTTTGGAACACTACTACAAATAGTACGTATCATAACGATGTAGCTGGAATTGGTCGTGATGATGGAATGTTATTATTACAAAAACAATCAAAATCAATCAATACAAGTTCTTTAGTAACTATTGGTTTAGGTAGCATTGCAGCAAACAATGCTAGTAACAATAATTCTATCAACTCTAATAAATCTTTCTTAATGTGGGGGAACAATGGGGCAACTGTAAATAGTACAAATACTTCTTCTGTTTCTTTAGTATGTGAAACTGAATTACAGTTAGATAGAGTTTGGAAAGTTGTTGAAACAGGATCTATAGGTTCTGTAGAAATTGCTGCTACACAGTCGGTTATAGACGCTGCTTTAACAACACCAACTTCTCAAGTAATTGTTTTAAAAATAGCAGACGATGCAAGCTTTACAACCAATGTAAAACACATTCCTGTATCCACAAGAACCATTAATAGTGTTTCTCATTATGTTGCAAATTTTGATTTTAACGGTACAAAATACTTTACTTATTCTGAAGTACTTGGTATTTTCTGGAATGGAGATGCAAATGCTTGGAAAGGTGGTGCAAGAGGAAACTTTTCTCCAACTGATACAGATGGAACTGTTGATGCATCAAAAGTACTAGTAATTGATGCTGAAACATTAGGTAGAAATGCTGTTATGTCAAATAGTGGAACTGTTGGTTGTGTTTGGGTAAAAGCAAATTCTAAATTGGTGGTAAATAATAATAGGTTTATCAAATTTGGAGGTAAACTAATTTTGGATGGAGAAATTCGATTAATAGGTGATGCACAATTAGTACAAACACATACCGGGGTTTCTAATGTTGAAGGAAACGGGAAACTTTATAGAGATCAAAAATCGTATTTACCAAATGTGTATCGTTATAACTATTGGACATCTCCAGTAGTGAAATCATTAGGAAATACAAGTTATAAAGTTGGAGAAGTGATGCATGACGGAACTACTCCTACTTCACAAACCTCAACAGCAAAAAGTATTGTATTTAAACCATATACACAGTTTAGTGATTTAAACGGAGAAAAAACAGACCCAATTAAGATTGGAAGTTATTGGATATTCTCATACTTTAATGGAACTACTAGAGATAATTGGGTTCAAAAAGGACATACTAATAGCATCAATGTTGCAGAAGGTTATATCATGAAAAGTACTGGTAGATCTCCACAGAACTATACGTTTATTGGAACTCCAAATGATGGCACCTATTCTAAAACAGTAAGTGCTGGTACATCTTCATTAGTTGGTAATCCGTATCCAAGTGTATTAGACACTCAAAAATTCATTCAAGATAATAGTGCTGTTATAGACGGAACTTTATATTTCTGGGAACATAAAGGAGAAAGTACAACAACTAGTCAAGTTGAAGGTCATGGAAAGTATGGATATATAGGTGGTTATTCTCAACGAAACGAAGCAATGGGTGTTGCAGCAAATTCTGTAATTGCAGGAACAGCTGGTCTTGGGCAATCTTCTTATACTTCTCCTCCGCAATATATTGCTGTAGGTCAAGGTTTCTTTGTCTCTGCTCCTTCTAATAAAGGTGGTACGTTTAGTTTTAAAAACTCACAAAGAACATATAGTGCAAACAATGTGTTTTTTAAAGGACAAACAAACAACACATTACCAAATTTCAAATTAGGGTTTGATTATATAAATGATACCAATGCAGGAATCCATAGACAATTGGGAATCAATTTCAAAACAGGAAATACGTTTAAATATGAAAGTGGTTATGATAGTCAAACATTTGACTTACAACCAACGGATGTTTATTGGAATTTCCCAGAAATAGAATCTAATTTAATTATTGCAGGAGTTGGCGAATTAAGTGCTCAATTGCAAGTACCATTAGGCTTTGAAATTGATACAGATAAACCTGTTACATTAATGATTGATGAAAAAGAAAATATGGAAGGTTACACAATCTATTTAGTAGATTTAATAACTGGTCAGATTTTTAATTTAGATTCACCAAAAGTGTTAAATTTAGCAAAAGGTACTTATAAAGACAGATTTGTATTAATCTTTGGCGGTTCAGCTTTAGGTATAGATGATGAAGCCATACTAAATAAAATACTTGTTTATTCAGACAATGAAAACAATGAGCTTGTTATTAAAAACAACAACAATCAGGTTGTAAATAAAATTGAACTATATAATTTATTAGGTCAAAAAGTAACAACTTGGAAAAACATTGAAACTAAATTTGAAAATAGAATTTCTACTAATAATTTAGCGTCATCTATATATATTGTAAAAGTGTTTACTGAGAAAGGTGTTTTCTCCAAAAAAATAAGCGTAAAAAACAATTAAATAATTTTTAAATTATAATGAAAAACACCACTTTTAAGTGGTGTTTTTTTATCATTAAAATTTACACTCTTGTTTTATAAAATTTAATTGTTAAATATTTTATAAAAGTACGTATAAAGTAAAACCCACAACTCTATTTTTTTCGTATATACTAATAAGTTTAATACTTTTGTAAGTCATAGTTTTTTTAAAAAATGAGTTTAATTTATCGTTTTACAGTTAGCCTATTTGTTGTTGTATTATCAATAATACCACATACAGTAAATTCACAATCTTATTGCACACCAAGTAATCTTGGAAATGCTAGAAATGCAAGTTTCTTTGTTTCTAAATTTAGCTTAGAAGATATTGATAATGTTAGTGACTTAACTGCTAACTCTTACGAATATTACACAAACAAAACTGCCGAAGTTATTAAAGGTCAAACTTATGCAGCTTCAGTAACTTTTAACATTCCAAACTATAATACAGGAACCTTAAATGTCTGGATAGATTACAACAAGAATGGCACATTTGAATCTTCTGAATTAGTAACTAGCTACACAGAAAGTCAACCAGCTAGTAGCACAGGAATTACAAAAAATTTCAACATTACAATTCCAACTAGCGCAACAACTGGAGAAACAAGAATTAGAGTCGCTGTTAGTAGAGGAAATTCTATTGAGCCTTGTAATTTAAAGTATCAGTCTGGTGAGTATGAAGATTACAAAATAAGAATAAAACCAATACCTCAACCACCAACTGCAATTTGTGTTAATAATCTAAATATAAATTTAGATATTTTAGGAAGTGCTACTATTACAGCAAATGATATTAATAATGGTTCTTTTGATGATTATGATGCTACAAACGACCTTATTTTATCAATAGATAAAGATACTTTTAACTGTAATGATGTTGGAACACCACAAACTGTAACACTAACCGTAACAGATTTAGATGGTTTAACAAGTACTTGTACAACAACTGTTACTGTTTCTCTTTATGCTGGCACATTTGAAGCTCCCGCTCTTGACGATATTACTCAATATTGCTCTTATACAGCAACAGCTCCAATTATGGAGTATCAGTGTAATGAAACAATAGTTGCAACAACTTTAGATCCAACTAGTTTTAATACAGCAGGAACTTATACAATAGATTGGGTTTTTGATAATGGAAGTACACAAAAAACAAGTACACAAACAATTGAAATTATAAATCCTACCCGAATTAATCCGGCAGATATTACTATTTCTAACATTAGCAACAAAAGAGCAGATGTTTCTTGGATATCTTCTGATGTTGGTCCGTTTAAAATTAGGTATCGTTTAAATGGTTCTAGCGATCCTTGGCTAGAAACTACATCTATAAATAAATCAATAACAATAAATAACCTAAATGATGGTGATGAATATGAAGTTCAAGTAAAAGTAGATGCAAGTTGTGCAAGTTATCCTGCAACTACTAAAACATTTACAACTTTTGCAATTATTTACTGTAACACTAACTTAAATTTAAGCAAGGGAAATTATTTTATATCGAATGTAACAATTGGCGATATCAACAATACAACTACATCTAGTGATCCATTTTACAATTATTTTGATACTACAGGTACAAGTTTAGAAAAAGGAAAAACATTTTCTGGAACTATCTCTTATACAAGACAAAGTTATAACGATACATATTTAGTAGTTTGGATTGATTTTAATAGTGATGGTAAATTTTCTGTAAACGAAGAAGTTTTTAGCATAGAAAACCTTGGTAACGCAACAACAAATTTCACGATTCCACTTAATAACATTCTAATACCTGAAACAGCAATATTAGGAAAAACAAGGTTACGAGTTGGATTAAGTCAAAATCAAAAACCATTACCTTGTAATTTTAATCATCAAAGAGGAGAAGTTGAAGATTACAATATAGATTTAACTCCAATTGATAATTCTTCGTTTGAATCTGCATTAATTACACAAACATATCATTCTGCATCAACAGAAAGATGGATTGAAATTACGAACATAAATACGAGCAAAACAATACCAACAAATACCGTAGTTTTAGCTTTATACAAAAACAAATCTGGTGATCAAACAGGAATATCACCTACAAGTACTTTTGTAATTAATACTACTTTAACTCAAGGAGAAACTGTCCTTATAAAAAGTAATTCATCTACATTTAGTAATATTATTGGTACTGTTATTACAAATAATGATATCACAGATTTTGATGAAGAAAATGATATTTTAATAGTCACAAAAACCACCGGAACAGATGCTTGGGAAAATCGTTTTGATGTAGTCTCAAATATAAAGAGTAACGCTTCTATGGTTAGAACAGATAAAGTTATCACTTATAATAAAAATTTCAACTCCGCTGAATGGATTAATTTTGTTGATGATAATTTATCAACAACTACAAACCCACCAGAAAGGCATCCTCATGCTCCTCTCCTTTCAGAAATAACAAACGCCGATAATAATGCCAATATAAAACTTGGAGTGCATCATACAAACTCAATAACAAGAGAAAGTGGCACTTGGAATAATGGTTTTCCTGATCGTTCTAGAAAAGTATTAATCAACGAAAACCTAACCACTACAAGTGCAATTAATGCTTACAAATTGACTATTACAGGAGCAAATAAGCTGACAATTAATAACAATTCTTTAATTGTTAGCGATTCTTTAACTATTGATACAAATGCTTCGCTAAGATTGGCTGGTACATCACAATTAATACAAACACATACTGGAAAAAAACAAATTTCAGGAACAGGAAAACTTTATATAGATCAAACGAGTCAATTAACAAATCTATATCAATCAGGAAACTGGTCTTCTCCCGTAACAACAAACGGAACAACTTTTTCTATAAAAAGTGTGATAAAAGACGGTACAACTCCTACTTCATCAACTTCTGATCCTTCTGATATTACCTTTTCAAGCGGCTATGATGGTGCTAAAACAACACCGATTACAATTAGTAGTTATTGGTTAGCAAAATTAATTAATGATGTAGATTATACAAGGCGAATAAATCCTGAACAAGTTTTTATGAAACCTAGTGAAGGATGGAATATGAAAAGTACTGGAAGTGGAACACAAAACTTTACTTTTAAAGGAATTCCGAATGATGGAGATTATACAAGTATTATTAGTCAAAATAGATTAAGTTTATTAGGAAACCCGTATCCTTCTGCAATAGATGCAGATAAGTTTTTATTAGATAATAGCAACGCTATTTCTGGTACTTTGTATTTTTATGAAGCTGGTGATGATACGTCTCATATTCGAGGTCAATATAAAGGAGGTTATGCAACAAGAGTAATTGGAATGGGAACTTCTTTTGGATCAGGAAAAGCTCCCACAAAATACATTCCTGTTGCACAAGCATTTTTTGTAACAAGAAGCAACGAAGGAACTGGCACAATAAAATTTACAAATAGCCAAAGAATAAGTAATGCGTCTAATACTTTTTTTAGTAAAAATAAAGCAGCTAAAAATGTAAAGATTTCAAACTTTCCTGTGTTGCGTTTAGGTTTTGAATTTATAGTAAATGAACCTGAAACATTTCTATTTCACAGAGAAGTAGCTGTAGGATTTAGAGGATTATCTTCTAGTAAATATAGAATTGGTTACGATGCACCAATGTTTGGACGAAACCCTACAGACATGGCTTTACAAATTCCTAATTCAGAAACTCCATTTACAATTACTGGAGTTGAAGATTTTAATGATGCAATAAAAATTCCTTTAAGTGTATATTTAGATGTTGATCGTTCGGTTACTTTTAAAGTTGATGCTTTAGAAAACTTAGATACCAATGTATATCTACAAGATAATTTAGCGAATAAAGAATATGATTTATTAAAAAATGGTGGAGTAACTTTAGAATTAAACGCTGGTAATTATTACGATAGATTTGTTATTAAATTTAGAAACAACTCTTTATCTGTAGATGACGAATCTTTACAAAAAGAAAGTATTACAACTTATTTTGATACTACTTCTAAACAATTAGTTGTTAAAAACTTACAACAAGAATCTATTAGAGCAATTAAAGTTTTCTCAATTTTAGGGCAATTAATTTTTTCAAAAAATCAATTAGGAAATCAGTCAGAGTATAAGCTACAACTTCATAATCAAGTTAAAACTGGAATCTATTTTATTAAAATAAGTTCTGATAAAGGTACTATTACCAAGAAAATATTTATCAATCAGTAATAATACTTTTTAGTTTTAAAACAGTTGTATCAATTTCTTTTTTTGTGGTGTTTTTACTAAACGAAAACCGAACAGATATTTTATCGGCTTCTGTTTTATTTAATAATTCATCTAATACATGAGAGCCTTTACTGCTTCCACTTTGACAAGCACTTCCGCCAGAAACAGCAATTCCGTTTAAGTCTAAAGTAAACAACAACATTTTACTTGCTTTTGCAAAACGAACATTTAAAATGGTATAACTACTTTTATCTATGTGTTCTGAATTCCCATTAAAAGCAACATCTTTAAAATTGGATTTTAACTCAGAAATAAAATATTTTTTTAATTCTGATAGATAACTGGTGTCTTTATCAATATTAGAAACGGCAATTTCTAGTGCTTTTTCCATTCCTAAAATACTGTGTACATTTTCTGTACTAGAACGTGCTCCTTTTTCTTGATCACCACCGTGCAACATTGGCTGAATTCCAAATCCTTTTTTGAAATACGCAAATCCTACACCTTTTGGTCCGTGGAATTTATGCGCACTTGCAGCAATAAAATCTATCTGAGTTTTTTGCAAATCTATTTGATAATGTCCAATTGCCTGCACAGTATCAGAATGAAATAATGCATTATGCTTTTTACAAATTTCAGAAACTTTGTTTAACGCTAATAAATTCCCGATTTCATTATTTACATACATCAAACTCACCAAACATTTATCTGTTTGATGCGTTTCTAAAAGTTCATCTAAATGTTTTAAATCGATATCTCCGTTTTTATCAACATCAACAAAAACAATTTCTGTTTGATGTGTCTTCTTTAAAAAATCGCAGGTATGTAAAACCGCATGATGTTCAATTTTTGAAGTGATGATAACTTCAATGCCTAAATTAGTAACCGCATTTTGCAGAATTAAATTATCTGCTTCAGTTCCACCAGATGTAAAAATAATTTCGCTTGCAGATACATTAAAATGCTTTGCAATATTTTTTCTGGCTGTTTCTACAGAAGATTTTGCTTTACGTCCAAATTGATGTGTAGAAGATGGATTTCCGTTATTGTACAGCATCGACTGAACCATAACATCGATTACTTCTTTATCTATTGGCGTTGTGGCGGCGTTATCTAAATAGATTTTGTTCATGCTACAAAAGTAGGAATTTAATTAGGGTTCTGAAAAATATAAACTTCGGTTGCGCCTAAACCATATTTTTGATACGAAGCGTCGTAATATTCTACTGGATATTTTTTAAATAGATAAACCAATTCAGATTTTAAAACGCCTTCACCTACTCCATGAATAAAAATAATTTTAGAAATTTTTTTTTGAATGGCATATTCTAATTTTCTTTTTGCCGTTTCTAACTGAATCGTTAACATATCGTAATTATCGAGTCCGTTTGTAGAATTTACCAATTGATTGATATGCAAATCAACTTCAAAAATGACCTCATTCTTTGCTTTTGTAAAACTTTGAGATTTCTTTTTTGGGTTTTCAGCAATTTTATCTTGTAATAATTGATGGTTGATGTCGCTAAATTTTGTTAATTCATGTTGATTCTCCTCAATCTTTACAAGTTCAGAAGGCAAGTAACTAAAGATCATTCCTGTATCATCTTTAATCGATATATCTGTGCTGTTAATGCTTGTAATTGTGCCTTTTACAACATCATCAAGTACAGCAACAAAATCTCCAATAACAAAATTCATTTTTATAATTTAAAAAAGGTACTACTTATTTAATTGCAAAAATATATAGAACCTTTTGATTGATGCTTAAAAAGATAAAGTATTCCTTTTAGACTTTAATATTCTTATCATAAGGAATTCTTTTAAGAATATAATTGATTGAATTAATTCTTGCTTCCGTTTTTTTATTGGCTCTTATAATTTTCCAAGGAGAAATTTCTGTGTTTGTTTTTTCGAACATGGCTTTTTTATAGGTTGTATAATTATCCCATAATTCTTGTGCTTTTTCGTCTACACTCGTCATTTTCCATTGTTTTAATGGATCATTTTTTATTTCGCTAAAACGCTTTGCTTGTTCTTTTTTAGAAATAGACATGTACATTTTTACCATATGAATTCCAGACTCTAAAATCATTTGTTCAAAACCATTTACTTGATTCATAAATATTTTATATTCTTCTTTGGTGCAAAAACCATTTACAGGTTCTACCACAGCTCTATTATACCAGCTTCTATCAAAAAAAACAATTTCCCCAGCTTTTGGGAACTGACTCACATAACGTTGAAAGTACCATTGTGTTTTTTCTTCCTCAGAAGGTCTTGGTAATGCAACTTTCTTTAAATGACGTGGATTTATTTTCTCTGTTATTCTTCTAATTGCTCCACCTTTTCCTGCAGCATCTCTTCCTTCAAAAATTATAATTACGCGTTCGTTATTGTTAATCACCCAAGATTGTAGTTTTACCAATTCTACTTGTAATTTTTTTAATTTTCGTTCGTAATCAATATATCTAACAGCTCTTTCTAAATTGATTGGATCTTTAGACAACATAGCTAGCAACCCTTTTTTAGAGTTTAATTTTTTAACATCATCTTCTGTAATTTCTATTTTTTTTACATCCATCTTTTAAAGGTCTAATTGTTTTGATGATCTATAATAACGCATAATAATATTTGGATCTGGCAACAAGGTTGTTAATGCTTCTTCTTTTCCTGGATAATCAAATTGAGACAATACATAACGCATAGATTCTAGCCGCGCTGTTTTTTTATCGTTTGCTTTTACAATAATCCAAGGACAATAAGTTGTATGCGTTTTACTAAACATTTGTTCTTTATAATACGTATAAGAATCCCATAATTCTTGACCTTTTTCGTCAACTGGGCTAAATTTCCATCGCTTTAAAGGATCTTGTAAACGAGCGTCAAAACGTGCTTTTTGTACATCTTTAGAAATTGAATACCAAAACTTAATAATTATAATTCCGTCTTCATACAACATATGTTCAAAATCTGGCACTTGCAACATAAATCTATTGTATTGTTCTTTTGTACAAAAGCCCATAACAGGTTCAACTACTGCTCTATTATACCAACTTCTATCAAAGAAAACCATTTCTCCAGGATTAGAAAGTTCTTTGATATATCTTCTAAAATACCATTGTCCTTTTTCTATTTCTGTGGGTTTTGTTAAAGCCACTAAATTTGTAGAACGCGGGCTTAAATGCTCGGTAAAACGTCTAATATTACCACCTTTTCCAGCAGCATCTCTTCCTTCAAATAATATAACTAAACGTTTGTTTTCTTTAGAAATATAATGTTGTAGTTTTACTAATTCTATCTGTAAATTTCTTAATTCCTCTTCGTACAAAAATGTTTTTTCAATTTTTTGATAAGGCGTTTTTTTTTCTTTTATTTTTTTTAATAATTCTTCTCTAGAACTGATACTTTTTAGCTCTTCGAGAGTAAAGGAATCGTTTTTACTCATGCTTATAATTCAAAATTAACCTAACCTAAACTTACAAATTTTAATCTAAAATAAGAAGATAATCATCAACAAATTTTATATTTGCCAACATGCGAATTATTGCTTTCCTTTTTTTTATCTGCTTCCCTTTTTTTAGTGTTGCACAAAGTACATATTCTAAAGAATTTAGCCTTATTTCTGATAATGATTTATATACATCTATTCATAGAGATGGCTACTATACAAATGGTTTATTTTTAACATACAGAACTGTTAAAAATGAAGTTATAGAAAATTCACCAAAGAGAATCTATAAATTTGAAGTTGGACAAATGATGTTTACAGCATCAAAATCTACGCTTCCTTTTGCTAGTTTACACGACAGACCGTTTGCTGGATATTTCTATGCTAGTTTTGGTATTAGTAGGTTTTACAAATCAAACAATGTATTTACAACAGATATAGAAATTGGAGCTTTAGGTCCAAATGCAAAAGGAGAAGAATTACAAACTTTTATGCATGATGTTTATAATTATCCAAGACCTTTAGGTTGGAAACATCAAATACAAAATGCAATTGCAATAAATTTTAATTCTAGTTTTGTGTATTATTTTAATAAAGTCAGCTCAAAAAAATTAGACTTTAGTAGCTTTAACACTTTAAAAGTTGGTACAATATTTACAAGTATTTCTTCAGGAATTTATTCTAGATTTGGGTTTAAAACCTTGCAGCCATTTTCTAATTCGGTTGCATTTCATTCTAACTTAAACACAACTTCTCAAAGTAATAGTGAATCTTTTATTTTTGCAAAACCAATGCTGAATTACTCGTTATATGACGCAACAATAGAAGGAAGTTTTTTAAACAAAACGAGTTCAGTTACTTTTGATGTAATGCCTTTTCATTTTTCTTTAGAAGTAGGATATCGCTATTATAGAAAGCGCTTTTTATATGGTTATACTTACATATATCACACAAAAAAATTAAAAAGTTTAAGGGCTTCGAAAAGCAATTCTTACGGAAGTATTTATATTGGATATTATTTTAACTAATTGGTAAAATAATCATCTTTAAAACCTATTAAATATAGTTTTTCTTCTGCTCTAGTAATGGCTGTATATAACCAACGTAGGTAATCTTCATTTATTCCTTCTGGTAAATATGGTTGCTCTACAAAAACTGTTTTCCATTGCCCACCTTGAGATTTATGACAAGTCATTGCATACGAAAACTTAATTTGCAAAGCATTAAAAAACTTATTGTTTTTAACCGCTAATAATTGTTTGTACTTAGATTTTTCGTGTGCAAAATCCTCTCTAACTGCATGGTATAATTTATTAGATTCATCATATGTTAATGATGGTGATTCGCTAGAGAGTGTGTCTAATAGTAAAACAGTTTCAAATGGTGGTTGATTCGGATAATCAATCATTCTAACTTCAACTTCTGCAAAACGAAAACCGTACAATTCTTTTACAGATTTGATTCGTGTTATTTCACAAATATCACCATTAGCAATAAATCCTGCTTCAGAAGAATCTTTTAACCAATAATAATTATTTTTTACAACCATTACATAATCGCCAGTAGAGATTTCGTTTTCTTGTCCACGTATTTTAGTCCTAATCTGCTCATTGTATTGATTGGCCCTTTTGTTAGAACGCACAATAAACGCAGTATCTTCTACACCAATATTATCATAAGCAGATGTAATAGCATCTTCAATATCATATCCATCTTCTAACCTGATAATATCAGGAAAATTTAAATCGAATTGAAATTCTGTAGCGTTATGATGTATCAACATTCGTAAATGAGTTGCATTGGCAAGAATTCCTGAATTTTCATGCTGACGCATCACTTCATCCAATTCTATCTCTGTAACATCTTTATGATAATCTAATTCTAAAGTTCTTGCTTCTAAAGCCGGACTAACATTTAACTTTACAGGTGGTAATTGTGCAGTATCTCCAATAAAAATAATTTTACAGTTTTTTCCTGAGTACACATAATTTATTAAATCATCTAATAAAGAACCTGTTTCAAATAGTTTTGCATTGCTTGGTTTATCTGGAATCATTGAAGCTTCATCAATAATAAAAAGTGTATTGGTGTGTTTGTTTGGTTGAATTACAAAATCTACTGAACCGTTTTGTTGTTTTTTAGGGAAATATATTTTTTTATGAATAGTAAAAGCTTGCTTTTTAGAATACCCAGAAATCACTTTTGCTGCGCGACCTGTTGGTGCTAATAAAACTGCTTTTGCTCCAACTTTCCAAAGAGAGTTTACAACCGTACTAATGGTCGTTGTTTTACCTGTTCCGGCGTATCCTTTTAGTAAAAACAAGGCACGATTATTGTTGTCAAATATAAATCCAGACAGTTCATCTAACAATTTTTGTTGTTTGATTGTCGGCTCAAAAGGAAACTTTTGAAGAAGTTCTTTATAAAAATCTGATTTGTTTTTTATCATAAAATTTCAAATTTCAAATATAGGAATTGATTTATGCATAAAAATTTTTATCATTAAAAAAAAATTGTAGATTTGCGAATACTCATTTAAAAACTATACGAATGTTAATTACTATTATTGCCGCTATTATTGTTACTGGTGCTATTGCATTTTTAATCGTAAAATTTCTACCTTTAAAATTAAGACCTATAGTATCTATATTATTGCTTGTATTAGCTGTTTTCTTAACTTGGAAAATATATGATGGAGTTATGAAGCCAATTAATTTCCATAAAAACAAAAAAGTTGTATACGAAAAAGTTATCAACCGTTTAAAAATGATAAGAGATGGACAAGTAGCTCATAAAGAAGTTACTGGTAAATACTCTAAGAGTATTAGTGGTTTAATTCAGTTTATTGATACTGCAAAATTAGCAATAACAAATACTACTACTGTTGTTGAAAAAGTAAATAAAGGTACTAAATGGCAACCAATTATGGTAGATGTTGAAAAAAGAGTAACTGATACAATTGGATACGAACCTGTTATATCTAGATTCACTAATAGAGATTATAAAAGTATGGCAAAAGTTCCTGGAACAGACAAAGAGTTTTCTTTAGAAATAGGAATGGTTGATAAATTTAATGTTCAAGTAGATGTATTCTTTGCAAAAGCAAATAAAATTGATGTTTTAAAAGGAATGGATCCTTCTTTAGTAAAACAAGAGCTTGAAGCAATTACTTCTGATGAAATTAAAGGTGAGTTTATTTCTGTTGGTTCTTTAAACGAAGTAACAACTGGTGGAAACTGGCCACCATCTTATGATAAAAACGATCGTGAGACAAAAGACGATAAATAAAATTATAAAAGATAATTATAGAAAAGAATTATCCATCCAATTTAGTTTGGATGGATTTTCTTTTTGTATCTGTAATTCTGACACAAAAGAATTACAGCATTTTACTACGCATACTTTTGAGAATTCTATTGCAACGCCAGAGTTGTTATTATCTAAAATTGAAGAGTTATTCAATCAAAATACAGTATTAAAACAAGAATTTGAAACTGTAACTGTAATTCATCAAAACAATTTATCTACGCTTGTTCCTACAGCTTTATTTAATGAAAATGAATTGCAATTATATTTAGATTACAATATAAAAACTCTTACAAACGATTTTATTGCATTTGATAATTTAACTCAATTAGACATTAAGAATGTATATGTTCCATACATTAACATCAATAACTTTTTCTTCCAGCAATTTGGAGAATTTGATTATAAGCATTATTCTACAGTACTGATTGATAAATTAATTTTACATTCTAAAAACAATACAGATAAACAGTTTTTTGTAAATGTTTCAACGAATACTTTTGATATTGTTATTATAGAGAACTCAAAATTATTGTTTTACAATTCATTTTCTTTCAGAACAAAAGAAGATTTTATTTACTATATTTTATTTACTGCAGAGCAATTAAAATTAAATCCAGAAACATTTTTGTTATACTTCTTAGGCGATATAGAAAAAGATTCTGAAATTTATCATATTACATATCAATACATTAGAAATGTAAATTTTATCCAACTAAATATTCCTTTCTTTGATAAAGAACTAGACATTTCTAACCATTCACATTATACAACGTTACCATAAATGAGAATTATCTCTGGAAAACACAAAGGAAAAAGATTATCAGCTCCTAAAAGCTTACCTGTAAGACCAACTACAGATATGGCAAAGGAATCTTTGTTTAACATTATTAATAACAACTATTATTTCGAAAATGTTGATGTCATTGATTTATTTGCTGGAACCGGAAATATTAGTTTCGAGTTTGCTTCTAGAGGAACAAAAACCATTTACAGTATAGACAAACACTTTGGTTGCGTAAAATATATTAACACAGTCTCTAAAGAGCTAGATTTAAATATAAACTCCTACAAAAGCGATGTCTATAAGTTTTTAGAAAAAACACCTTTAAAAGCAGATATTATTTTTGCTGATCCACCTTATGATTTTGAAACGGAACAGTTTTTAAAAATCGCAGAAATCATTTTTGATAGAAGTATTTTAAATGACAATGGTTTATTAATTATCGAACATTCTAAACACACCGATATTTCTACACATCCAAATTTTAGTTATGCTAAAAAATACGGTGGAAACGTATTTAGTTTTTTTGAGTATCTTGAGTAATATTTTAAATCCTATTTCCGAATGAATTCTCTAAAGAAAATTCCACTTATCTTAATAATTCTATTTGTAACTATACCGTTTCAAGCTAATGCACAAACAACTGAAATTCCTAAAGAACAACGATTAGCTTGGTTTAAAGATGCTAAGTTTGGGGTTTTTATTCATTGGGGAATTTACGCAGTTAACGGAATAGACGAATCTTGGTCTTTTTACAACAATTATATTTCATATACAGATTATATGAAACAGCTAAACGGATTTACAGCTAAAAACTACAATCCTGCAAAATGGGCAAAACTGATTAAAGAAAGTGGTGCAAAATATACTGTAATTACTACAAAACATCACGATGGTGTTGCTCTATGGAATACAAAACAAAACGATTTAAGTGTCGTAAAGAAAACGCCAGCTAAAAGAGATTTAATTACGCCATTTGTAAATGCTGTTCGAAAAGAAAATTTAAAAATTGGATTGTATTTTTCGTTATTAGATTGGTCTCACCCAGATTATCCTGGTTTTACTAGAACAAAAACGAAATACACAAAAGACGATAAAAAATGGAAATCGTTTACAAAATTTAACTTCGGTCAATTAAATGAGTTGACAAAGTTTAATCCAGATTTGTATTGGTTTGATGGCGACTGGGAACATTCAGCTGACAAATGGAAAGCAAAAGAAATTAGACAATTATTGTTGAAAAAAAATCCAAATACATTTATCAATTCTAGATTGCAAGGTTATGGAGATTATGCAACGCCAGAACAAGGTGTTCCTATTACAAAACCATTAACTGATTTTTGGGAGTTATGTATGACCATCAATAATTCTTGGGGCTATCAACCAAACGATAAAGATTTTAAAACGGTAAACCAATTGATTCGGATTTTAGTGGATTGTATTAGTATGGGTGGAAATTTATTGCTTAACATCGCACCAAAACCAGACGGAACAATTCCTGAAAAACAAGTTGACATTTTACAAGGAATTGGTCGTTGGACAAACAAACACAAAGAAGCTATTTACGGAACAAGAGCAGGAATTCCACATGGACATTTTAATGGATACACAGCTTTATCTAAAGACAAAACAACTTTATTTTTATATGTAGATAATAAGCCAAATGGTCCTTTATTAATTAAAGGTTTAAAAAATAAAGTAAATAGAGTTTGGGTTGTTGGTAACGGAACAAAATTATCTCATAAAGTAGTCGGAAAACAATATTGGAGCGATATTCCTGGTTTATTATATATTGATTTACCAGAAAAAGTTCAAGATAAAGACGTTACTGTAATTGCTGTTCTTTTAAAAGGACAAGTTGATTTATATAGAGAAGAAATTAAAGCGATTGAGAGTAATTAAAAACTTCTAATAAGTAGCGTTGTTAGTAGAAACGAAACAACAAATACAATGATGGCAATTATATATAATTTCTTAGGTTTCATAATTAAAGTAAAGAAATAATTATTTCATTAATTGTAATACCTTCTGCTTCTGCTTTGTAGTTTTTTACAACTCTGTGTGATAAAATAGGAATAGCAACAGCTTTAACGTCTTCAATATCCGGTGAAAATTTACCGTTAATTGCAGCGTACGCTTTTGCTGCTAAAATTAAATTTTGTGAAGCTCTTGGTCCAGCTCCCCAATCTATATAATTCTTAACAAAATCAGTTGCATTTGCTTCTTTTGGTCTTGTTTTACTTACTAAAGAAACAGCATATTCTACAACATTATCTGCAACAGGAATTTTTCTAATTAATTTTTGAACATCTAAAATTTCTTGACTAGAAAAAATTGAATTTACTTCTTGTGATTCATTTGAAGTAGTGTTTTTAACAACTTCTACTTCTTCCGAAAAAGTTGGATATTCTAAATGTATAGAAAACATAAAACGATCTAATTGTGCTTCTGGTAAAGGATAGGTTCCTTCTTGCTCAATTGGATTTTGAGTAGCCAATACATAAAAAGGTAAATCTAATTTATAATGATGACCTGCTACTGTAACAGAACGTTCTTGCATTGCTTCTAACAAAGCTGCTTGCGTTTTTGGTGGAGTTCTATTAATTTCATCAGCCAAAATAATATTGCTAAAAATTGGCCCTTTGATAAAAGTAAATTTCCTGCTTTCGTCTAAAATTTCGCTTCCTAAAATATCTGAAGGCATTAAATCTGGAGTAAACTGAATTCTTTTAAAATTTAATCCTAACGTTTCAGAAATGGTATGAACTAATAATGTTTTTGCTAAACCAGGAACACCTATTAATAAAGAATGTCCACCACAAAAAACAGAAAGCAAAACAAAGTTAACTGCATCGGTTTGACCAACAATTACCTTTGAAATTTCTTTTTTTAGTAGTTTCGTTTTTTCTACTAATTGTTCAATTGCAGCTACGTCAGACATTAATTACTGGTTTTCTTTTCTCCAATTTTTTTGAAACTCACACTTATTATATTTTTCGCTAATTTTTATATAAGTATCATTTATTTTACCTTTAGACCATTTGGTAATGTTCTCTTCTTTTTTCTTTTGCAATGCTAATTTCTGAACTTTAACATAATCATTTACCAAATCAGCTTGATGAGTTTCCGTTCTATCTTTCATGTAAATAATCTTGTACATTTTTTCGTTTTGCTGAGTTTCATCATAAAAAGGCTCTGTAATTTCTCCTTTTTTAGTATTGATAACTTTAGCATATAATGACGGATCCATTCTTGTTAAATCGAAACGAGTTTCATTTGTAAAAGGATTTACTATCAATCCGCCACTGTTTTTTGTCTCTTCGTCTTGAGAATATTTTGCAACTGCTTCTTCAAAAGTAATTGTTCCGTCAATAATTTCTTTTCTGATTTTTTCTATTTTATCTTTTATTTCTTGGACTTTAGAATCTAAAATTTCTGGTTGCATTAAAATATGAGAAACAATTCTAGTTTTACCTTTAATTTCGTGAAGTTGAATAATATGATAACCAAATGCCGTTTTAAAAGGTTCTGAAACCTGACCAACATCTAACGAAAAAGAAACTTCTTTAAATTCTTTTATAAGTTGACTCTCTTTTGTTACTTCTATTCGCCCGCCATTTTGAGCCGCAGTTGGATCGTCGGAATTTAAAACAGCTTTAAGTCTAAAGTTTGAGCCAGCTTCAATTTCTTTTTTAAGTGCAGTTAATCTTTTAATAATTCTATCGTTTTCTTCTTGAGTTGGTTCTGCATAAAGAACAATTTGCGACATTTCTATCTCAGCTTGTATCTCTGGAAGTTCATTTTTTTCTTTTAATCCATTAAAAAAAATTCTTACTTCTTCTGGAGTAACATCAATTCCCTCATTAATTTTTTGTTGCTCTTTATTTATCAATGCATTTTCTCTTTCAATTGTAAAAAGCTCAGTTCTTAAATCGTTTAAGTCGTTAAAACCATATTGTTTAACTACATTTTCTATGGAACCAAACTCTTGTGTAAAATAAGCTAAATTTCTATCTACAGCAGAGTTTACTTCAACCTCAGTAACTAAAACACTATCAACAACTGCATGATGAGAAAGTAGTTTTTGAAGCATTAATTGTTCTAACATTTCACAGTCAGTAATTTTAATTCTCCCTTCACTTCTTTGTTCAAAATCAAGTTTAAACTTTGCAATATCAGAACTTAATACTACATTTTTACCTATTACAACATCTACTCCATCTATTTTATTCATTTGAGCTTGTGCTGTTATGGTAAACAACACCATAATGAAAATAAATACTGGATTATTAATACTCTTTAAAATTTTTGTTTTGAATTGCATCGTTAAGTAACGTTTTTTCTATATCTCTAATTAATTCTAGTTTTCTTTTATGTAAAATAAGTTGTTTTATTGTTGGAGTGATATAATTTATTGGTGCAATATCGTTCCTTTTTAACACGTCTTTTACAGCCACCAAATATAACCCTAAAGAATCTTCTTTTTGTACGTATTTAGATTTTTTTAACAAATATTCTCTTGGTTCTTCTTTAAATTTTGGAATTTTTAACAAAACGTCTGCTAGTTTAATCCAAGTAGAATCATTTAGGTTGATTGCTTTAAAGTTTAACTCTTGGTTTTCTAGTGCAATTAAATCTTCTTCTTTGTCAGATTTAAAATGTTTTATAATTTCTTTTTTATCTAATAAATCGTTTCCAAAATGAAGGTATTTTATTTTAATAAGTTCTTCATTTAGCCTAAAATTTGCTTTGTTTACATTATAATAATCAGCTATTTCATCTTCAGAAATTACAGTATCTAATTGTTGTTGAATCAAGCGTTCTTTATATCCATTTATCAACAAACTTTCTTTATAATCTTGCACTAATTTACTGTAGGTTGTATTTTCTTGAAGCGTGAGATTTTCTTCTGCTTTTTGTTTAAGTAATTCTTGTACAGCCCAATTATTTATAATGCTTTTAACAATTAAAGCACTATCGTTTTTAGATATGTTTTTAGGAATTAAAGACTCAATATCTTTACTGTATAAGTAATTACTATTTATACTTGCAATTGGTTTTTCTACAGTATTTTCTTTCTTGCCAAAATCAAAAAATTGACAGGATGCAAAAACTATTAATAAAAATAAATAAGCAAGTTTTTTATTCATTTAAACCGTATTGTTTTGTTAGTTTTTTTAAAGTTCTTTTCTTTATAGTTATTGGATATCTTTTACGTAAAGTAGCAATGAGTTCTTTATCTAAATATTCTTGATAATCATTCATTACTTGTCCTTTATTTTTAGATAAATCTTTAAAAGAATACTTCGATTTGTTTTTATAAAAATAAGCTTTTAATCCTAAAGAGTCTTTTGTGGATTTATCCCAAACTTTTTGTTGCATCAAATCAAATACAATTAATCCTTCTTCATATTCTTTTAAAGTCTTTGCAAATTCTGGTTCTGTATATTTTAAATTCTCTTTAAAATAAATAAGCACTTCTTCGTTCTTAAAATCATTAAAAAGAACATCTACTGGTTTGTGTCTTCTGTTTCTAATATAATCAAAAAAACGATCTTGTTTAATTTTCTTTGTATTTATTGATAAAATTGTTTGTTGTAAAGTATCTTTATTAGAAGCTCTAATTTCTTTAGTATAAAATACACGTTTAGCTTTTTCAAACTCTACAATGTTATATTCGCTTTTAAGTTTCTTTAAAACATGCAAATCAGACATTCTTGCGCCACCACTTGATCTAACTTTTTCTGTTAACTCATTTTGCATTTCTTTAAATGATTTTACAGGATATTTTTTTAATAATTTAATAATATGCCAACCAAATTGTGTTTTAAACGGCAACGTAATGTCATTCACTTTTCTCAGTTTAAAAGACTCATCTTCAAAAGGTTTCAACATTCTTCCTGTTCCAAATTTTGGTAATCTACCTCCTTTGGTAACCGTTCCTTTATCATTAGAATATTTTGAAACTAATTGCTCAAAATTTGCACCATTTTTTAAACTTGTATAAATACTATCAATTTTAAATTTTCCTTTACTAGATTGATCTGTAATTAATAAATGTGCTACTTCTACTTCTCCTTCAGACAATTGTAAATCGTTTACTTTTAAAAAATGGTATCCATAATTTGTTTTAAATGGTTCAGAAATTTCACCAACTTTTGTTTGAAAAGCCATATTTTCAAAAGGATATACCATTTTAAAAGCAGTAAAATATCCTACATTTCCAAAATTGTTTTTTACAGATTGATCATCTGAATACGCAAGAGCAACTTTATCAAAAGATTTTCCAGAAAGCACTTCGTTCCTTGCTTTGTTAATTTTATTATATGCAATTAAAGTATCTGCTGGAGTTGCATTTTGCGAAACTTTTACTAAAATATGACTTACATTAATCTTGTATTTTGTTCTAAAATATGCATCTTTTACTAATGTAGATAAATACGCTGTATCTTGTAAATATGGCGCAATTAATTGGTTTTTATATGTTTCTATTTCTCTTTTGTAGGCTCTCGTTTCATTTAATTTTAAACGATATGCTTCTTTTAGTTTTAATTTAAAATTAATAAATAAATCTAGATTTTCTTTAATGCTTTTTTGATTTTCATCTTGAATAACATTTAAGTTCTTTTCATAGACATTTTTAAATTCTGATACAGTAACTTTTACACCATCAATACGAAGCAGAACATCAGAGTCTTTCTGTGCAAAAGAGGTAAAAGAGATTGCTAAAAATAGTGTACTAAAAATTTTAATCTTCATGTTAATTTTAATTTATAAAGAGATAATTCCTTCAATTTTTTCTGCTTTTCTATAATAAGAAATTACTTCTTTAGACGAGCTTAATTTAACTTTAATAGAAACGCTTACATATTTACCAGTTTTAGATTCTTTCGAAGAAATTTTGGCTAACTTATCTTTAAAAAGTTCTTCAATTTCTACAACTTGGTTTCCATTTGTAGGAACGATAAATTTATATAAATATTCTGATGGAAACTTTGTTGTTGCCTCTAAACTATCTTTTAATTTTAAATAAAAATCTTCTTTTTTAGACATACTACTAATTTTATCTTTTTATTATTCCTGCAAAATTACACTATATTATTATTTTTATAATCAGAATCTTTTATTTTTGCTGAATGCAACAAAAAATAGTACTTATTGGTGGACCAGGAACTGGAAAATCTTCTGTTTTAAACGAATTAATTTCTAGAGGATTTCTTTGTAAACCAGAAATTTCTAGAGAAGTTACTTTAGAAGCTCAGAAAAAAGGGATCGATCAATTGTTTTTAACAAACCCTTTATTGTTTAGTGATTTGTTGCTAAAAGGAAGAGAAAAACAATATTTAGAAGCCAACGAATCTAAAGAAAAACTGGTGTTTTTTGATCGCGGAATTCCAGATGTACATGCATATTTAGAGTTTTTTAATACTGATTATCCGGCGCATTTTATCGAAAAAAGTACCACACATTTATATTCAAAAGTCTTTATGCTTCCGCCTTGGAAAGAAATTTATACTTGTGATAATGAACGCTATGAAAGTTTTGAAGAAGCAGTTAAGATTTATCATCATTTAAAAAAAACGTACGAACAAATTGGATATAAAATTAGTATTGTACCTTTTGGAACAATTCAAGAAAGAACCGACTATATTTTAGATGCCATTAAAAATGATTTATGAATACTGCTTTAGAAATATTAAAAAAGTATTGGAATCATAATTCGTTTAGAGAACCACAAGATAAAATCATTAATTCCGTTTTAGATAATAATAATACAATCGTATTATTACCAACTGGTGGCGGAAAATCTATTTGTTTTCAAATTCCTGCTTTGGTAAAAGACGGAATTTGCATTGTTGTTTCGCCACTTATTGCTTTAATGCAAGATCAAGTTGATAGTTTAAACAACAAAGGAATTAAAGCCACAACAATTGCTTCTGGTACTTCTCAAGACGATTTAATTACCTTGTTTGATAATATCAAATTTGGTAATTTTAAGTTTTTATATCTCTCGCCAGAAAGATTACAATCGCCTTTTATACAAGAAAAAATTAAACAATTAAATGTAAATTTAATTGCAGTTGATGAAGCGCATTGTATTTCTGAATGGGGACACGATTTTAGACCATCTTACAGAAATATTAAAATTTTAAAAGAATTAAAACCTACTGTTCCAATTATTGCATTAACCGCAACAGCAACAAAAGAAGTAATTGATGATATTGCCGAAAGTTTAGAAATTAAGGATGCAACTATTTTTAAAAAATCTTTTTATAGAGATAATTTAGCCTATCAAATTTTTTCTTTAGAAGATAAATTAGGTCGCCTTTTACAAATCTGCACAAAAACAAAAGCACCAATTATTGTGTATGTAAGTAGCAGAAATAAAACCAAAGAAATTGCTAGTTTTTTAAACGCAAATAATTTTAAAGCGAGTTATTATCACGGCGGATTATCTGCTGCAAACAAACAAGAAGCTTTTGATAATTGGATTTCAGAAAAAACACCAATTATTGTGGCAACAAATGCCTTTGGAATGGGAATCGATAAAGACAATGTAAAAGTTGTTATTCATTTAGACTTACCAAATAGCATCGAAAATTACATTCAAGAAGCTGGAAGAGCTGGTAGAAATGGCGAAAAATCTTTTTCTGCTGTATTGGTTAATAAAAATGACATTCGTCTTTATAAAGAACGATTAGAAAATATTTTTCCTACAATTACAGAAATAAAACACATTTACAAAAGTATCTTTTCACACTTTCAAATTGCGAACGGAGAAATTAATGAAGAAGCATTTCAGTTTAATCTTTTTGAGTTTTCTGACAAATATAAAATTCCTGCAAACAAAGTTGCTACAACTATTAATTTATTAGAAATCAACGGAATTATCCAAATTTCTGATAGTTATAATAAAAAATCTACGGTACAATTTTTAACAAGTAGCAATCGTGTTTTAAACTATTCTAAATCAGATTCTAAAACCACAAAGTTAATTCAGTTGTTATTAAGAAGTTATGGTGGAATTTTTGAGCAAGAAACAAAAATCAATGAATTTTGGTTGGCAAAAAAAGCGCACTTACTTTCTAAACAAGTTGTTGCCATTCTTACAAAATTAGAAACCGAGGAATTGATTACCTATAAAAAAGCAACTGAAAATGCAGAAATCTATTTTTTAGTTCCGAGAGAAGATGATAAAACCATTAATAGTATTTCTAAAAATATTCAGAAATACATCAAACAAAAAATAAGAAAAGCTACAGATTTAGTTGCATTTATTGAGAATGATACAGTTTGTAGAAGCATCCAAGTTTTACACTATTTTGATGAAAAAGGAAATGTCAAATGCGAAATTTGCGATGTTTGTTTGGCAAACAAGAATACATATCAAGATATTTCAAAAGAAATTATAGCGTATTTATCAGTTATAAAAACAGCAACATCAAAAGAAATCTGCGAACATATTTTAAGCAAAGAAGACATCATTTTAGTAAATTTGCAACAGCTTTTATCCGAAGAAAAAATTAGCATTAATAATTTTAATCAATATCACCTTAATTAATGAGAAATTTACGAATTGTATTTATGGGAACTCCAGATTTTGCAGTAACCATTTTAAAGCATTTAGTAGAAAACAACTATACAGTTGTTGGTGTAATTACTGCTGCAGATAAACCAGCCGGAAGAGGACGAAAGCTAAACGAATCTGCTGTTAAAAAATATGCTGTTTCTCAAAACTTAAAAGTGCTACAACCAACAAATCTTAAAAGTCAAGATTTTATTGATAAATTAACTGCTTTAAAAGCTAATTTACAAATTGTTGTTGCCTTTAGAATGTTACCAAAAGTAGTTTGGCAAATGCCAGAATTTGGCACATTTAATTTACATGCTTCTTTGTTGCCAGAATATCGTGGAGCTGCACCAATTAATTGGGCTATTATTAATGGTGAAACAAAAACTGGCGTAACAACTTTTTTTATAGATGATAAAATTGATACAGGAGAAATTATTCTTCAAAAAGAAATTGCCATAAAAGATGATGAAATTGTTGGTGAATTGCACGATAGATTAATGTATTTAGGTGCAGATTTAGTTTTAGAAACTTTACAACTTATAAAGGAAGATAAAGTAGCTACTAAAAAGCAACCAGAATTAGAAGAGAAAACTGCTTATAAATTGTTTCCAGATAATTGTAAAATTGATTGGACAGATAGCTTAGAAAATATCTACAATAAAGTACGCGGATTAAATCCATATCCAGCAGCTTGGACAACTATTTATAATAATGACATAGAAACAACTGCAAAATTGTATAAAGTTTCTAAAGAGTTTGTTAAACACACCGATGAAATAGGTAAAATAATAACTACAAAAAAAACCTTAAAAGTTGCAGTTTTAAACGGATATTTAATTATTGATGAAATAAAACTAGCCGGAAAGAAGAAAATGGATGTCCAAAATCTACTAAATGGCTTCCAATTTTCATCAAAATCAAAAATGGCTTAACTCCTTTGTTGACATAGTTTATGCGATTTTAACCGTTTTTTTGCTTTGGTTATTAACAATTTCACCTCTTTTATTAACAAAAACAAGGTTTTTTGAGGTCATTTCTTGCACGAACCCTTATTCCTGCTATATTTGTTAAGCTTAGTTAAGCGAAAATATTAGATCAATTAATTTTTAAAATTTACAAATCATGAACAAATCAGATTTAATCGATGCAATGGCTGCTGACGCAGGAATTTCTAAAGCTGCTGCAAAGGCTGCATTAGACTCATTAACTTCTAACGTTACTAAAGCTTTAAAAGGCGGAGAAAGAGTATCATTAGTAGGATGGGGAACTTGGTCAGTATCTAACAGAGCTGCTAGAACTGGTAGAAACCCACAAACTGGAAAAGCTATTCAAATTGCTGCTAAAAACGTAGTAAAATTTAAAGCTGGTGCTGGATTAAGTAGTTCAGTGAACTAGAAATACAAAAAATTGTATTTAAAAACTCTCTTAATTAGTTAAGAGAGTTTTTTTATTGCTTAAAAAGTTGCTATATTTAAAAAACTTAGAATTATTATATGAATTCACTTTTACCAAAAAAAGGAAGATTATTAATAGCAGAACCATCAATCTTAAATGACAACTCATTTAATAGGTCTATAATTCTGCTAACAGAACACACAAAAAATAATTCGATTGGTTTTATCTTAAACAAACCTTTAAGTTTTACTGTTCACGATTTAGTTCCAGAAATTGATTGTGTTTTTCCTGTTTATCAAGGTGGTCCGGTTGAGCAAGATAATTTATATTTTGTGCATAAAATTCCGGAGTTAATTCCTAATAGTATAGAAGTTGCAAATGGTATTTTTTGGGGAGGAGATTTTGAAATTTTAAAAGACTTATTAAATAATCAAGAATTAAAAATAAGTGATATTCGTTTTTTTTTAGGGTATTCTGGTTGGGAAAGCAATCAATTAGTCGATGAATTAAAAACCGACTCTTGGTTTGTATCAGAAAATAATTACTCGAATATTTTTGCAACAGACAATACTACTATCTGGAAAAACAAACTACTAGAAAAAGGTGGTAAATATAAGATTTGGGCAAATGCACCAAGCGATATTCAACTAAACTAAGCTTTAGATAAGATTTGTTGCAACTTTAAATTTGCCGATAGCTTCTCACCTATTTCTGTTTTAAACTCTTTTTTACGATACTTTGTAACTGGCTGAATTCCAATAATAGAATTTGTTAAAAATATTTCATCTGCCTTTTGCATTTCAAAAGGAGAAATTGAAGTTTCAGTAAGTATGTAATCTTTATTTTTTTGAAGAATTTCAATTACTTTTTTTCTAACAATTCCTTTAATACAACCTTCTTCTAACGCCGGAGTTTTAATTTCTACTCCTTTTACAACAAAAATATTGGCATTTGTTGCCTCTACAACTCCTTTATTTTCGTTTAATAAAACGCAATTATCCAATTCATTTTCTTCCATATAAATACTTGCCAAGGTATTTAACATTCTATTGGTAGTTTTTATGGTAGAAAGCATTCCTGAATAATTATAGAAATCTTTAAATAAATCAATTTGATAAGTATCTTTTGTTTGATAGGTATTTTCAGATACTTCAATTACATAATCTACTTCATTTGTTTTTGGTGTGTACAAACCGCCGTCTTTTCTAAATACAGATAAACGAACACGTGCATTTTTATTTATTAATTGTTTGGGAATTGTTTTAAGTATTTCCTCTTCAATAAATTCTAACGTAAATTTTAACGGAATTTCCATGCGTAACATACGCATAGAAGCCATCAATCTAAAATAATGATCTTCCCAAAAAACTACATTATTATTGATAACACTAATGGTTTCAAAAATAGCATCTCCATATTTAAACGCTCTATTGTTTACTGATACAGAAAAATCATTTTCATTTATTAAATCGCCATTATAATTCAACATAAATATCATCTTAAAATTGAAAAACAAAATTACATTAAAACCATTAAAATTGGGTTTATAATTCCATAAAAAAAGCCTTATAAAATATTTTTATAAGGCTTTTTAAAATTGCAATATGCATTTATGCTCCAATAGTTTGTTTTAATTCATCAATTTGATTTTCCCACAACATTTTAGACTCTTCTACTTCATCATCATCATCTGCAAAATCTGTAATCATTAAAGAAACATCTTTTGTAATTGGGTCAACTTGAATTCTAAATTCAAAATAAGAATCATCTCCTTCACTTTCCACCCATTTATATTTCATTTTTTCGCCATTTTTACTTGATAAAACAGCCGCTTTTTCTTCATCACCATCCCAAATAAAAGTTACCAATTTACCTCTAGAATTCACTTTGTCGGCAAACCATTCTTCTAGTCCTGCGGGAGTTGCAAAATAAGTATATAGCATGCTTGGAGAAGCATGAATAGGAAATTCTAACTCAAATTTAACTTTACTCATTATTGATTTTCTTAGAAGGACAATATAGGTATTTATTCCTTTTTAAAAAAATTAAAAACTTAGCTTGTAAAAAAACAAAAATAGGTTATATTTGCAGCCGCATAATTATGGCGAGGTAGCTCAGTTGGTTAGAGCGCAGGATTCATAACCCTGAGGTCACGGGTTCAAATCCCGTCTTCGCTACAAAAGAAAAACCCAAAACAAATTTGTTTTGGGTTTTTTAATTTAATAAAATTTACAATCTATTAACCAAACTTACAACCTATGCAATTCTTTTTTCTTTAATCTTTTAATTTCATTTTTTAATGATGAAATTTTACTCTCATTAATCTCTGCTTTAATTAAAGCAAACAAACTATAAACTAAGATTATAGCAATTAATATTTTTTCTGAATTTGCCATTTTATATGTTTTTTTATTTTCTAATTTTTCTTTTAAACAATATCATTAAATAGTTAAATTGATATTAATACCTTATAAATAAAATGATTATTAGTAGCTTAACAAATGAAGTGTACTTTAAATAAACTTCGTTTCTTTTAGTGTTTAATTTTTTTATTTTATGATACCAATAAAGAATAAAAAAAGTAATAAGAACTGATAGTAATTCTGCTATAATTTGATTCATTTTAAAGTGATATTTAAAACCCTAAACAATTTTAGGATTGAATTAATTAAACTTAAATGTAAAATCTCAACTGAAGATTATATTTACATTCTTGTATAAATTTACAATGAAGTCTTAATTTTGATTCGTTTTTTCGATAAACGGTAAGTTTCTTTCGACGAATGGTTTTTTACATTCGTTAATCGTTTTTACACTTATATTAAAAATTACCATAATTAAAGGTGTAAAAAGTTGATTATGTCCTTATTGATGGAGCTTATTGAGACCAAAATACTGGAAAACAGTTTTTTAAATAAGTTTACGAATACACAACTAAAAAAAGTTCTGAGCTTACTGAATAAATACTTCAACTGATAATATAAAATTGCATAAGTTCTACAATGATGAAGGCTTTGTTATCTATGGCTTTCATTTTCTGAAAGTTATCCGAAATGATAAAAAAAATTGTTAATTATCTTTTATTTTTCATTGCAAAAATGAAAAATGAGCTTATATTTGCAGCTCTTTACCACGCGAAAGTAGCTCAGTTGGTAGAGCGTCAGCCTTCCAAGCTGAATGTCGCCGGTTCGAACCCGGTCTTTCGCTCAAAAAAAAACCGAAACAATTGTTTCGGTTTTTTTATGCTTTAAAAGTTCTTTAATTTATCTCCAAAAAGTAATAACAGAATAATTGGTAATGCCAATAAACCAACCATTAGAGTGTTTTGCATAATAAGATTTGGCATCATAACTAAGGCAATTACAAACCCTCCAATTGTGCCACCTAGATGTGCAGAATGACCAACATTTCCTAATTGTTTTTTCATTCCGTAAATTGAATATAATAAATACCCTACTCCAAAAACATAAGCAGGAATTGGAATTGGCAACGGAAATAACATCAGCGTCATATCTGGATACAATAAAATTGCTGCATATAAAATTCCAGAAACCGCTCCTGATGCACCAACAGCGCTATAATAAGGTTCGTTTTTATGATAATAAATAGAATACATATTTCCAGCTAATAAGCTCCCAAAATAGATAATTAAAAAAGAAATATTTCCCATAATTCCGGCAACAATTCCACCAAATAAATACAATGCATACATATTAAATCCAAGATGCATCCAATCTACATGCAAAAAACCCGAAGTAAACATTCGTATTTTTTCTCCGCCTAAAATTTTTCCAACTTGAAACTTGTATTTATCTAAAAAAGCATATTCATTAAAGCCTTTCATAGATATTAAAACATTGACAATTATAATTCCTAAAACAAATTGATTCATTCTACCTAATATATTTATCTACAAACTTAACATAAAACTATCTAAAAGATTGGCTTCTTTATAAGAAAATTAAATCCGATATTTGCAATACAAAAATACGCATGCACAAACTTGTTTTTTATTTATCATACCCAATAATCTGGTTGTTTTCTAAGCTACCTTTTAGAGTGTTGTATATTATTTCTGACGGAATTTACTTCCTCTTCTTCTATGTAATTGGTTATCGAAAAAAAGTGGTTTTAGAGAATTTAAAATTAGTGTATCCAGAGAAGTCTGAAAAGGATTTAAAAGCAATTCAGAAGCAGTTTTTTAGTCATTTTGTGGATACATTAATCGAAGCAATTAAAGCAATTACTATTTCTGAAACCAGTATCAAAAAAAGGTATTCTTATAAAAATATTGAATTAATTGACGAGTTATATAGCCAAGGTAGAAGCATTATTTTAACAGGTTCTCATTATGGAAATTGGGAATGGGTTGTTGGAATGCCATTAGTTGCAAAAATTGATTGTTATACTTCATACACAAAAATTCAGAATAAAAATTTTGAAAAATTAATTAAAGATTCTCGAAGTAAATTCGGAATGAAATGTGTAAAATCTAACGAGATTATAAAATCGATTTTAAAGAACGTAAAACAACAAAAGCAAGGATTGTATTTGTTGGTTGCCGATCAATCTCCAATGCTTCATAAAAGTTTGTATTGGACAGAATTTCTGAATGTAAAAGTTCCGGTTTTTACAGGTGCAGAAATGATTTCTAAGAAGTTTGATTTTGCAGTTGTAAATATGAATACAACAAGAATAAAGCGCGGTTATTACGAATCTGAATTTGAATTGATTACAAATACTCCAAAAGAAGAAGAAGCCAATGAAATTACAAATGCTTATTTACGCTTAACGGAAAAACATATTCACAAGAATCCTGAGTTTTATTTGTGGTCACATAAACGCTTTAAACACAAAGATAATGCACCAAAATAAAAGCCTTGAATTTCTTCAAGGCTTTTATTTTTTAGTTTTCAAACCACTTTTTTACCAACGCTTTTTCTATAGATAAATGCGTTTTATGTTTGTAATCATTTTGAATAGCATCATATTCATAATCTTCTTTCCAATCATCTAGATTCTCACAAACTGCTTTTAAAGCATCGCAAATAAAATCTACTTCTTTATCAGTTATTGTTGGGTGGATTGACAAACGAACCCAACCTGGTTTTTCTACAGAACAACCTTCAATAATTTGTTTTTTAATAGCATTTGATCTTTGTTGATCTACATTTAATAAGAAATGCCCGTACGTTCCAGCACAAGAACAACCGCCACGCGTTTGAATTCCAAAACGATCATTTAACAACTTTACGATTAAATTAAAATGCACATTATTTACATAAAATGAAAAAATACCTAATCTGTGTTTGTGAGTTGGTGCTAAAATATGCACATTCGGAATTGACTCTAAACAAGCAAATAGTTTTGCGTTGATTTCTTCTTCTCTATCGTGGATTTTATCAGTTCCCATTGATTCTTTTAATTGAACACATAAAGCAATTTTTATGGTTTGCATAAAAGCTGGAGTTCCTCCATCTTCTCTCGTTTCAACATCATCAAAATAATCGTGTTCTCCCCAAGGATTTGTATAACTTACCGTTCCGCCACCTGGATTATCTGGTACCAAATTTTTATACAGTTTTTTATTAAAAATTAATACTCCAGAAGTTCCTGGTCCGCCTAAAAATTTATGCGGAGAAAAGAAAATTGCATCTAAATATGCGTCTTCATCTTCTGGATGCATATCAATATCTACATATGGTGCAGAACAAGCAAAATCTACAAAACACAAACCGTTATGTGCATGAATTATTTTGGCTACTTTATGATAATCTGTTTTTATTCCTGTAACATTAGAACAGGCTGTTATAGAAGCAATTTTAATCGGTCTGCTTTCATGTTCTTTTAGCAATTCTTCAAAGCTATCAAAACACAATAACCCTTCATGATCACAAGGAATAACAACAACATCTGCAATGGTTTCTAACCAAGAAGTTTGGTTAGAGTGATGTTCCATATGAGAAACAAAAACAATGGGTCTTAATTCATCCGGAACCGTTGTATGCGCTTTTAAACTTTCGCTAATTTTTAATCCTAAAATACGTTGAAATTTATTTACAACACCTGTCATTCCAGAACCTTCTGTAATTAATGCATCGTCTTTTGATGCATTTACATGACGCTTAATAATGTTTCTTGCTTCATGATAAGCCAACGTCATCGCTGCTCCACTTGTTGAAGTTTCTGTATGTGTGTTTGCTACAAAAGGTCCAAAATCGTTTACTAATTTATCTTCAATTGGTCTGTACAATCTTCCGCTTGCTGTCCAATCTGTATAAATTAAATCTTGCTCACCGTAAGGAGATTCAAACTTTTGATCTACTCCAACAATATGTTTTCTAAATCTATTAAAATACTGCTCTAAGGATTCCATTTAGTTGTTGTTTAAATATTGAATTTATATCCGAAAACGATTGTTCTTTCTAAAAAAGTAAATTTTTGGGAAGCTGAATCTATTTCGTTTTTAGTTGTTCTAATATTTGGCATATTAATATACCCCGCTTTAAAATCCGATTGGATAAAAAAACTTTTTAAAATTGTAATATTTATTCCTACACTTGCAGAAACTCCCCAACCAGCAACATTAAAATCATCATATCTTTCATTTTCTAACAAGGTAGCATTTGTCTTTGGATATAAGAATCCAACTCCAAATCCTTCAGTAAGATTTACCGTAAAATTTGGATCTGTAAAACCAATATAATATCCTAAATTATCAAATCTTTTTACTTCAACATGTACATAATTTAAACCATCGGTATGTTCAAATTGTAAAAATTCATTTGATAAATAAATATCATCATTAACATAATTTTTATCAAACTTTCCGCCAGTATTAATGGTTCCATTAATTTTTACAGATTGATATGGATACGAAATCATCACATATTTCATGTGATCTACTCCAATTGAAACAGAGTAATTATCATGAAAAAAATACCCAATTTTCATATTTGTTTGTGGAATTGTAATACGAGCTGGGTGAAAATAGTCGTACAAAGAAAAAGGCGTTACTTTATCTTTTGCTTTTACAGCGGATAATGTGAAATCGTAATTTACTCCTTTAAAGTGAATGTCAGAATCAGAATAATTAACTCTATTCCAACCCCAATAAAAAAACATTTTTCCTTTGTTTGATGTTTTGTTTGATTTTTGAGCAACTAAAAATGTACTCGTTAAAAGCAGACAAAGTGTTAGAATAAATAGCTTTTTATTATGCGATAACATCTTCGATTTCTTTGATAAAACGTTTTGCTAAAGCATCTGCATTTTCTTGTGAAGTACTTTCTGTATAAATTCTAATAATTGGTTCTGTATTTGATTTACGTAGATGAACCCATTCTGTTGCAAAATCAATTTTTACACCATCAATAGTATTTACATCTTCATGTTTATATTTAGAAGCCATGGTTTCTAGCACTTCATCAACATTAATTTTTGGCGTTAATTGAATTTTATTCTTACTCATAAAGTAACTTGGATATGAATCTCTTAACTCTTTACAAGACATTTTTTTATGTGCTAAATGCGATAAAAATAACGCAACACCAACTAAAGAATCACGCCCATAATGAGAAGCTGGATATATAATTCCGCCATTTCCTTCTCCACCAATTACAGCATTTGTTTCTTTCATTTTTATCACCACATTTACTTCTCCAACTGCTGAAGCTGTATAGGTTCCACCATGTTGTTCAGTAACATCGCGCAAAGCTCTAGAAGATGATAAATTAGAAACTGTATTTCCGCCACCTAATCTTCCTAATACGTAATCTGCACACGCAACTAATGTATATTCTTCGCCAAACATAGAACCATCTTCAGAAATCAACGCTAGTCTATCAACATCTGGATCCACCACAATTCCGAAATCTGCTTTTTCTTTTACAACCAATTCAGAAATATCTGTTAAGTGTTCTTTTAATGGTTCTGGATTGTGCGGAAATTGTCCGTTTGGTGTACAATACAATTCTACACAATCAACATTTAGTTCTTTTAATAAAGCCGGAATAAAAATTCCGCCAGTAGAATTTACACCATCAACAACTACTTTAAAATTGGCTTTTTTAATGGCTTCTACATCAACCAATTCAAGATTTAAAACTTCTTGAATATGTTTTTGTAAATAGCTTTTATCTTTTGTGTACGTTCCTAAATTATCAACTTCTGCAAAATTAAAATCATCTGCTTCTGCTTTTGCTAAAATAATTTCTCCTTCAGCTCCATTTAAGAATTCTCCTTTTTCGTTCAGTAACTTTAAGGCATTCCATTGTTTTGGATTGTGAGAAGCGGTTAAAATAATTCCGCCATCCGCTTTTTCTAACGGAACAGCAACCTCTACAGTTGGCGTTGTAGATAAGCCTAAATCGACAACATGAATTCCTAATCCTACCAACGTATTGGCAACCAAACTAGAAATCATTTTACCAGAAATACGCGCATCTCTTCCTAAAACTACGGTAATATTTTCTTTATTTTTATTTCTTTCTAAAATAAAAGTACCATAGGCTGCAGCAAATTTTACAGCATCTATGGGCGTTAAATTATCAGCAGTTTTTCCTCCAATTGTTCCTCTAATTCCTGAGATTGATTTTATTAATGTCATTGTCTTTTTTTATTAGCTGAACAAAGATAAATTATTTGCTGAAATGTTGATGCAACTTTACCCTAAATAAAATTTAGTATTTTTATAGTAATCAATTGGTTACCGATTTTAACAAATTTTACTTTTTGATTGACAACAACCAAACCATCTTATTATGATAAAAAAAATATTGCTACTCATACTTTTTTATTGTTTCTCTATCAACAGTTTTTCTCAAGAAATCAAATACAAAGAATATAGTTATGCTGAATTCTTTCAATTAATTGAAAATGAAAAAGATTCTGTTTTTGAGTTAAAAGATGCAAGTATAAAATTTAATTTAGAAACTGATAAGGAATTTTTACTTTATACAAATGCTGATACTATTATTTTTCCTAAAATAAATAAAGAAAAAAGAATAATTAACAAAGAAATACGACTTAAAAATGTCCAATTTATTAATTATAATGGGATTTCTGATGATCAAAAATACAATGTTATTTCAGGGCTAAATAATACTCATTTTAAAAAACGTGTTATTTTACAAGGTGTATTTGATATTTATATTTACAACTGTATTTTTGACACCTCCTTTTTTTATAGAGTTGAAAATAAAGAACTAACTTTATTAAATTATGCTCAAAAATCTGATATTAAAAGAACTAGTTTCGTTAACAATTTTTTTAAAGCTAGAGTTTGGGCACAAGCATTTGTAGATAATCCGACTTATAATTATGACATAATATTTAAAGACAATACTTTTCAAGATAAAAGTGATTATTTAGAAAGCGGAAGTTTAATATACACAACTGGTGTATCAAGTATTGTTATTAACAATAACAAATTTTTACTTAGTAAGAATTCCTTCTCAATAATTCTTGAAGAATTATATACTATCAATTTTTACAATAATTATATAGAAAATATCAAAACTGATATAACATTCTATAGACTAGAGAATACAACTTTTTTAAACTTTAATCAAAATGTTTTTGAACAAATGATTCAATTAGATGTTAGTGAATTTCAACAAAAATTTAAACTTGATTGGAATCAATTTAAAAAAGGTTTTATTTCTAAAAATAGTTATAATAGCTATTATTTAAAAAAATATATTTCTAAAGAAAAAGAACAAATTAATGAATTATGGAGTAATAAAATTTTGTTAGAATATAATACTAAAATTAGAATTGAAGATGAAAATTTATTTAAAGAAGAAATAAAATTATTAAGTGGTTTTTATGATTATTATAAAACTGCTTTTGATACGAAATCTTCCAACCAAGTATACACCACTATAAAAGACTTAGAAACAGAAAGAATGGCTTTTGAATATGGGCAAAAACCTACTTTTGAAACTTATTTCAAGTGGAAAATCAATCAGTTTCTAAAAGTTTTTTCTGCTTATGGCACTGAGCCAGCAAGAGCTGTTGTGTTTTCTATGTATGTAATTCTGTTGTTTGCTTTTATTTATTTGCTATTTCCTAATTCTTGGGATGCTCATGGTAGAAAACGAATTATGAATCGGTATGCATTCTTCTTTAAATACATGAATAAAAAATCTGGAATTCATGAAGTGTATTTAGACAATCAGAAAGAAGACTTATTAGAGTTTGATGAATTTAAAACTTTGGTAGCACAACAAGGAAAAACAGTTCCTAAGTTTTTTACAGCAACTGCTTTACCTTTGTACAAATGGGCGATTTCTGGAACAAAATTTTCTGCAAGCGTTTTAAAACGTGTAGATATTATGAAAGGCACTTGGAATGACTTACCACTCAAAAAACGTTGGTGGAAATCGTTCTTATTAATTGGTGCTTTTTTAATTGCTATTTGTTATGACATATTGATTAAAATGCTAAACGCATTAATGCTCTCAATAAACACTTTTACAACCTTAGGTTTTGGAGAAATTCCGATTAAAGGTTTACCACGTTATTTGGCAATCATACAAGGATTTATTGGTTGGTTTATGCTAACTATTTTCTCTGTATCGTTAATCTCACAACTACTAAACTAAGACTATGAAAAAGTTTCTAATCCTATTTACAGTTTTATTCTCTATCAACAGTTTTTCTCAAGAAATCAACTACAAAGAATATAGTTACTCTCAATTCTTTAAAATGATTGAAGAAGAAAAAGATTCTGTGTTTATTTTAGAAAATACGGTTATAAAACCAGATTATAAAACCGATAAAAAATACTTTATTGATTTTGATCTCTTACAGGATGGGAATCCATATAAAGAGATTGACTCCCTTTATAAAATTAACAAAGAAATTAAGTTGACTAATGTACAGTTTCAACCTTTCATTAATAAAGAAGTTGATGTAGATAATCCAAGGTTTGCGACACTGCTTAATCTCGAATTTTTAAAACCTGTAAGCTTAAACAATGTTGCCAATCTTATTTTTTATAAAGTTAAATTTAATTACCAACCAAATGTAAGATTTACATCAACTTTTAAAAAATCTTATAACATTATTAGATCTGATGAAATGCCTGAGGCTTTTGCTTTTGTAAATTGTTTATTTAACGATGGAATAGTTGTTAGCGATAATTATACAAAGAATGAAATTAATGTTCAATTTTTTATTTATAATTCACTTTTAAAATCACAAACTGCTTTACGAAATAAGATTTTCCCAACTAATTCTAAGATCAATTTTAATAATTTCATGAAGTTTGAATTTAATTCTAATCAAGTAGAAGGTAAAGGAGCTGTTAATTTAATTCTTAAGAATGTTTACAATCTACAAATTGCGAACAACACTTTTGCAGATATAGTTAGAATGAATTTAGAACTAGAGAAAAATTTATCTTCAGATATTTTTAATAATAAATTTAGAAGTAAGGTACTTTTAAATGCACCAAATATTTTAAACTCGAGTATCAATTTAGATTACAACCAATTTGATAAAAATTTATTATCTACAAACGCGAATAGTTATTTTTTTGAGTTTATTAATGATACTATTAGCAATTTCAAACCTGATAAAGAACGTTGGTCAAAGAGAAACATTAATTATTATCAAAATCATGTTCTAGTAGAAAATAACAATGCTTTTAAAATAGAAATTAAATTTAAAGGACAATTGCACGCACTTTACAAACAACAATTTGATAATGAATATGCCAATAAAGTATATATAGAAATTAAGGATTTAGAAACTAAACGATTAGAATATTTGTTTCTAAAATCTCCTACTTTTGATACTTATTTCACTTGGAAAACAAATCAGTTTTTAAAAGTATTTTCTGCTTATGGCACAAAACCATCTAAAGCTATTATCTTTTCTATGTATGTAATATTATTGTTTGCTTTTATTTATTTGCTATTTCCTAATTCTTGGGATGCTCACGGAAGAAAACGAATTATGAATCGTTACGCTTTCTTCTTTAAATACATGAATAAAAAAGCTGGTATCCATGAAGTGTATTTAGACAATCAAAAAGAAGACTTATTAGAATTTGATGAGTTTAAAATTTTGGTTGAACAACAAGGAAAAACTGTTCCGAAGTTTTTTACAGCAACTGCACTTCCACTCTACAAATGGGCAATTTCTGGAACTAAGTTTTCTGCAAGCGTTTTAAAACGTGTAGATATTATGAAAGGCACTTGGGTTGATTTACCAAAATCAAAACGGATTTGGAAATCGATCTTATTAATTGGTGCTTTTTTAATTGCAATTTGTTATGATATTTTTATAAAAATGCTAAACGCATTAATGTTATCAATCAACACTTTTACAACTTTAGGTTTTGGAGAAATACCAATCAAAGGTTTACCACGTTATTTGGCAATTATACAAGGTTTTATAGGCTGGTTTATGCTGACTATATTTAGTGTTTCGTTAATCTCACAATTACTTAACTAATTATGAAAGCACAAAAACGACTTGTCATTGCGAGTTTAACGAAGCAATCTCATAAATTGAAACTTATTTTAAACAGATTGCTTCGTCATTCGTTCCTCATTCCTCGCAATGACAAAAAACTATTGCATAAAATCATATACAGATTTAGAAATTTTTGCTAATTGATCTGTTCCTTTGTCAAAGTCTTTTAAGTTTTTAGAAAGCAATACCAAAACGTAACTTTTACCATTTGGTAAAAATACAATTGCTGCATCGTGATGAACGCCAGTAATTGAACCTGTTTTATGCGCAACTTCAATATTTTCTGGTAAGTATTTCGGAATCATATCGTTCCATTTTTGATCTTTTAAAATAGTTAGCATTGCTTTGCAATCTTCTTTTGTTCCTGCTGTTCCGTTTGCTATCGCTTTCATAATTACTAACAAATCATTTGCTGTGGTAGAATTGCTTAAACCTTTTTCATAAGCTTTTATATCTTCTACTCCACGCAGCACTTCTATTTTATCAGCACCTAAACTTCTCATAGTTGCCGTTGTTTTTTTAGCATCAACAACTTCAATTAACACATTGGTTGCCAAATTGCTGCTTAAAATAATCATGCCATACATTAAGTCGTACATTTTTTGCATCGATCCGATTTTACTGTAAATAACATCGTCGCTATCTTCGCCAATATCCATTTTATACAAACTGCCATCTACAATACTTTTAAATTCGTTTTTAAGTAGAATAGAATCGTTTAAATTGAGTTTCCCTTCAGATTGTTGCTTGTACAACTCAATCATCACAGGAACTTTCATTGTGCTTGCTGCATGAAATTGTTCATCAACATTTATAAATACGTTTTTCTTTTCATCAGACAAATCTAAAAATGCAACAGCTACATCTCCATCAATATTTGAGATTTGATTTTCTATAGAAATTTTTAAAGTATCTAAAGACTTCGAATTGTCAGCACAAGAAATTGCAACAAAAAAAAGGATACTTAAAAATAAAGGTTTGATGTATTTAGTCATTTTTTTGAAATTTTATATATAATTAATGAAACAAACATAAATATTAACAATGCATATTGCACAAACCTATAACTTTCGTCTTTATCAAATACTTGAATTAACAACAAAATTACTAAAGGAACATATGCTAATAGATAAACAATAATTTTCTTTTTTTTCAAAACTTAATTTTTTTTGATTGCTAATGTAACAAAAAAACGCCGTTGAGAAAATCAACGGCGTTTTATATAGTATGGATTCCCGTTTTCACGGGAATGACAAGAAGGTTTTATTTCCCTTCCATTTTCTTCTTTAAATCAGCTAATCCACCGATATCTCCAAGAGTCGTTTTTTCTGCTTCGGCTGCTTTCTTTGAAGCTGCTTTTACATTTTTCTTCTCTTCTTCTTTAAAGATTGATGTATGAGAAACTACAACTCTTCTGTATTCTTTAGAAAATTCTAAAACTTTGAATTGTGCAGTATCACCTTTTTCTAATTTTCCACCGTCTTCTTTATCTAAGAAACGAGTTGGTGCAAAACCTTCTACTCCATCAGCAAATGTTACTGTAGCTCCTTTATCATTCTTTTCAGAAATTGTTCCTTCATGTAAAGAATCTATAGCGTATGTAGCTTCGTGAGCATCCCAAGGATTGTCTTGAGTTTGTTTGTGTCCTAAATTTAATTTACGACCTTCTACATCTAACTCTAAAACTTGAACTTCTAATTGATCACCTACAGATGTAAAATCTGATGGATGCTTAATTTTCTTAGTCCAAGATAAATCAGAAATATAAACCAATCCATCAATTCCTTCTTCTAACTCTACAAACACACCAAAATTAGTGTAGTTTCTTACTGTACCAGTATGAGTTGAACCAACAGGATATTTCTTAGTAATATCTGTCCAAGGATCTGGATGTAATTGTTTAATACCTAAAGACATTTTACGGTCTTCTCTATCTAAAGTTAAAATTTGAGCTTCAACTTCGTCACCTATTTTTACGAAATCTTGTGCAGAACGTAAATGTGTTGACCAAGACATTTCTGAAACGTGAATTAATCCTTCAACTCCTTCAGAAACTTCAATAAATGCTCCGTAATCAGCTAAAACAACAACTTTTCCTTTGATTTTATCACCAATTTTTAAATCAGCATCTAAAGCTTCCCAAGGATGAGCAGATAATTGTTTTAATCCTAATTGAATTCTAGATTTGTTATCATCAAAGTCTAAAATTACAACGTTTAATTTTTGGTCTAACTCAACAACCTCATTTGGATGGTTAATTCTAGACCAAGATAAATCTGTAATATGTACTAAACCATCAACGCCACCTAAATCAACAAATACACCGTAAGAAGTAATATTTTTAACAATACCTTCTAATACTTGTCCTTTTTCTAATTGACCAATGATTTCTTTTTTCTGTACTTCTAAATCAGCTTCAATTAATGCTTTATGAGAAACTACAACGTTTTTAAATTCGTGGTTGATTTTTACAACTTTGAATTCCATTGTTTTTTCTACGTATTGATCGTAATCTCTAATTGGTTTTACATCAATTTGAGATCCTGGTAAGAATGCTTCGATACCGAATACATCAACGATCATTCCACCTCTTGTTCTACATTTAACGAAACCGTTAACGATTTCTCCTGTTTCATGTGCATTGTTAACTCTATCCCAAGCTTTAATTACTCTAGCTTTTTTGTGAGATAAAACTAATTGACCTGAGCTATCTTCTCTTTTATCAACTAAAACTTCTACAACATCGCCAACTGCTAAGTTAGGATTGTAACGAAATTCGTTTAAAGAAATAACTCCTTCAGATTTAGAATTGATGTCAATAATTGCATCTCTCTCTGTTAATCTTACTACTGTTCCTTCAATTACATCGCGTTCGTTTACGAAACCTACAGTTCCTTCTAACGCTTTTTCGAATTCTTTTAATTTTTCTTCATCAACAGCTTCAATACCTTCTTCGTATTTGTGCCAATCAAAACTTGCTAAAAATTCTTGTGGATTTACAGTTTCTACAACTGTTTCTTGTACTTCTGTAGCAACAACTTGCTCTTCAGTGTTTTTTGTTTCTTCAGACATTCTGAATTTACTTTGTATCTTGTTGTTATTCAGATTTTTAACGACAATAACATCAAGAGATGTTTATATAAATAATTGTTTTCTAATTCCTTTTATAAATCTGTTCTCGTAAAAAGGAGTGCAAATGTACAAAATATTTGTAATTAAACAATTGAAAATTAAAAGATTATTATTAATGTAATTGTATGAGAATCAATAGGGTTATACTGTACTATTTTTTCCTGTTTTGTAAAATTACGATAGTAATAATATAGAGAAGCACAATTACAAAAGGAATCATTACAAATCTTAAATCTGGAAAGACATACCAAAGAACCAAAACTAGTATTGTTCTTGATAGTGCGTGAAAAACACCAACCCAATGATTTATAATCCAAGAGAAAGGCAACCACGTAGTTCCCGTTAAAATACCTACAGTTAAAGGCAAAGAAGTATAATCGATTAAGAAAAATGGAATTGCAATTGCATAAACTAAAATCGATTGAAATACTATTGAGAAAAATAATTTATCAAAAACGTTTTTAGGTTTTTCTTTATCTAGGAAATTTTCTCCAGTAAATTTTGATATAAATAAGGATATATACACAATGCTTCCGGTTCCAATAAATAAAACCCAAACTGCTACTTCAGGTGAAAAAAAAAATCCTAAAAGACCAATAATTATCCAAACAATCATTCCTGAAAGTGGTGTTGCTAAAAATTTTCCGTTAGAAAATTCAATTCGTTGCTCTTCAAGAGTTCTTTTTTGATGATCCATTGTTTTTTAATTCTGATTTTAATCAATCCAATTTTTAAAATCTTTTACCCGTTCTCTACTCACAATAATTTCTGCTTCAGAATACGAATTTAAAATGATTTTTAAACGACTATTTGTGTACGCAACAATGTCTTTAATTGCAGAAATTTGCACAATATACGTTCTGTTTACTCGAAAGAATTTTTCTGGATCTAACTCGGTTTGAACTTGCTCTAAAGCACCATCTAATAAATAACTTCTATTTGCAGTAGTATGAATATAAGTTGCCTTATTTTCACTATAAAAACACTCAACATCATCTGTAGAAACAATTTTTAAATGCTGACCAACTTTTATAGTAAAACGTTTTTTATATTTTCTATCAATCGGATTTACCAATAGTTTTTTGATGTCTTCAAAATTTAATTGAACATCTGCTTGCTTAACGTGTTGACTTTTATATTTATCTACTGCAGCTTTTAATTCATCTTCATCAATTGGTTTTAGTAAATAATCGATGCTATTTAATTTGAATGCTTTTAGCGCATATTCATCATAAGCAGTTGTAAAAATTATGGCGCTTGAAATGGTAACGTGTTCAAAAATTTCAAAAGACAAACCATCAGATAATTGAATGTCTAAAAAAAGCAGATCAGGATGTTTGTTATTCTGAAACCATTCTATTGATTCTTCTACAGAATGTAACATCTTATTTGCTTTTACATCCAATTCTTCTAACATTCTACTTAATCTTCTTGCAGCAGGTTTTTCGTCTTCTATAATTATTACATTCATTTTAAAACTTATTATGATCCTTATTCATTTCTTCTTGTATCTTACGCTCTTCCCAACTTTTACTAAAAAAACTATATCTATACGTGTTTAATCCATGGATTATTAACCCAATACCCCACCAAAAAAACAATCTATAATTACTGATTTGAGTAAAAGCTTCAAAAAAGGAATCTCCATAAGAAATATCAAGATAAATTCTTCTACCAATAAAAAACCCATTGATAATTACATAAACTGCAAAGTGTTTGTAAAAGCCTTTTAACTCTTCAACTCTTTTTTTAGCTTTTATATATTTATCGCTTTTATTTTTAACTGTATTCTCCATATTTTCTTTATTCTTTCTCTAAAATTTCATTTAACTTTCTTTCTTCCCACTTTTTACCAAAAAATTTAGATTCAAAAACTCCTAACCAATGAAAAATGATTCCAATTCCCCAAAATAGCCAAACTGCATACATGCCAAAGTCAGAAAAAATTTCTGAAAATAACTTATCTTCTTTAAAACCATCTATAATTTGAACACTACTAATAAAAATATTTATTGTAAAGTATATTGCTAAATGAATGTAAAAGCCTTTTATATCTTCTACTCTTTTTTTAGCTTTTAAATATGCATTAGTTTCTATCATTTCTTAAAATTTAGATTTTCGTTCTTCTTCTTCCATTATTTCTTTTAACTTTTTTTCTTCCCAGTTTTTTCCAACAACATTAAAACCAAAAACACCTAACCAATGAAAAAAGATTCCAATTCCCCAAAAAACCCAAGTAGAATATACTCCGAAATTTTGTATTACTTCATTAAATGAATCACCTTCATCATTCATTAAACCAAAAATTATAATTCCACTTAAAAATGTATTCACAATAATATATACGATTAAATGAACGTAAAATCCTTTTATTTTTTCAACTCTTTTTTTTGCTCTAAGGTACTTTATACCTTCTATCGTTTCTGCGTCTTTCATGTTGTTTTATTTAAGTTTGTTATTGTTTTCTGCTGACATTAATTCGTTAATCTTTTTCTTTTGCCAATTTTTACTCATACTGTTAAAAGCAAATAATCTCATTGCTTGAAAAATAATCCCTGCTCCCCAATAAATCCAAACTGCAAAAATTTTATATTGTAAAAATGCTTCTTTAAATGTATCACCATCATTCATATCGTCAATAATCATATAAGAACTTAGCGCAATATTTACTACAATATAAATTGCTAAATGAACATAAAACTTTTTTACTTTATAAACTCTTTTTTTAGCTTTTACATAAGCTAATTCTTTATTTATTTTTTCTGAAATCATTCTATTTAGATTTCCAATTAGAGTTTTGCTCTTCTTCTTCCATCAATTCTTTAATTTTATTTTCTTCCCAATTTTTTCCTAAAAACGGATTGTAATTATAGGTATCCATTGCGTGGAAAGTCAATCCCATTCCCCAACCAAAAATCGGAAACCAAAACCAATGAAAGTCTGGCACAAAACGCAAGTTTATAAAAATTAAAAAAGGAATAACAATACAATAGGAAGCAACATTTGCATAAAATCCTTTGATTTTATCTACTTGCTTTTTAGCTCTTAAATATTTTTGTTCTTTTGTAAATTCTTTCATGATTTCTACTTTATATTATTTTGATAATTTTCTGTCTTCATCCATCAATTCTTTAATCTTTTTGGCTTCCCAATCTTTTCCAAAACCAATTTTTGAAGATCCAAAAACCAAAAACCAATGTAATATTACTACAAATACAATTCCTGGTGCAGCAAACCAAAACCAATGATAGCCAGGCGAAAAAATTAAATTAACTGCTACAATTATTATCAGAGAAAAGATTTCTATTACCAAATGGATGTAAAATCCTTGAATATCTTTTACTCTCTTTTTTGCTTTTAAATAACGTTTTTCTTCTAAATATTCTCCTTCCATACTATTATTCCCAGTTTGATGTATCATCATTTTCTTCCATTAATTCTTTAATCTTTTTACTTTCCCAGTTTCTTCCTAAAAACGGATTGTAATTATACACATCTAATCCGTGAAAGATTACACCAATTCCCCAACCAAACATTGGAAACCAAAACCAGTGAAACTGTGGTGATGTATATAAATTTACAAATACTAAAAATGGGATTACTATACAGTAAGATGCTAAATTTTGATAAAATTCTTTTAGCTTTTCTACTTTTTCAACAGCTCTTACATAACTGTTATTTTCTATTTCTTTTGTGTACATAATGTTGTTGTTTTTTGTTAATAATGGCAGGCTTACCCTAAAAACTATATTGTCGTTTGTAATTTCTACACTTCTTTTTGTTAGTAAGAAATACCTGTCCGTAATATTTCTTAATCCAATTTGTGTGCTTTTGCCAATTGCTTCTTTATGATTTACATTATTCTCTATAATTAACGCTCCGTTTTCTTCAAAAATTCGAAGTTTTAAAGGTTTACTTGATGAAACTACATTGTGTTTTACAGCATTTTCAAGTAATAATTGTAAGGACAAAGGCACTATTTTTAATTCTTCGTTGCTAATTTCTGATGGAATTTCAAATTGAATAGCATCTTCAAATCGCATTTGTAATAATTCCATGTACGTTCTTGCGAATTGTAATTCTTCTGAAAGCGGAATTAACTCTTTGTTTCTTTGTTCTAAAACGTATCGATATACTTTCGATAACTTTGTAGTAAAGCGTTCTGCTTGCTTTGGATTTTCTCCAATTAATGATGTTAATACATTTAAACTATTGAATAAAAAGTGCGGATCAATTTGATTTTTTAACGATTCAAATTTTGCAGTTTCCGTTTTTGCTACAATTTCTTGTTTATTGCTTTTTTGCGTTTGCGAAGCTTTCCAATTGATCATAAATCCACGAGCGTGAAAAAATACAGCAATTGCAAGAGCTCCTAAAATTGTAAATACATGTACTAAAAATAAATCACCAAAGAAAAAATCATCAAAATGATATCCTAGAATCAGCACATATTGCACATAATGAATTAAAAGAACTATAAGAATTGTGTAAATGATTATAGTAATAATTCCTGCTGTAAGTCGCTGATTTGTTTCTTCAACCCAACTCCATTTGGTATTTAAATACTCATTAATCATTCCGTTTCCTAATCCTAATCCGAAGGAATACATTGCAGAAAATAAAAATATAATTCCAACACCTTTGATGGTAAATTGTTGATTTATAATCACAAATAAAATTCCAAATACAACTGTTAACTTTATACAAAGGATAACGTCTTTCTTTATCTTATTTAGTGTTGAAATATTTTTATCTTGACTCATGTCTTTTAATTTATCGTTAAAGATTTTGCTATTAAAATCTAATCTCTAAAGTTACATCTTTATCTGAAACTTCAAACTGTGCTTCATCAAAATTTGGTGGACCAAAACTCATTGGATTGTTAGACATACCGTAACTCTCTATTGGCATTCCGTTCGACTGAAAATCCATTTTTTTATTACTGTTTGCGTCGTGAAAGCAAATAATAGCATAATTTCCAGGCTCAATATTTGTAAAAACTACTTTACTTTTCTTTCCTTTTGGAGAACTCGATTGCGTTTGAACTGGCTCTTTCATAAAGTTATCTTTGTTGTATAAAGCGTAATTTACTGTACCATTATCACTCGGAACATTGTCTATTGTTACTGTAATTGTTCTTTTGTCTGTATTAGATTTTTTAGCTGTAAATGTTGATGTTTGAAATACAACTAGGATTGCGAAAATTGTTGTGAATACTTTCATGATTTCTTGTTTTTAATTGTTAATGACACCACAAAGATGTTACAACAAACAAGTTTTTAAAATTAAAAGAAACCGAATTGTATTTTTTTCAGGATGAATTGTAGAAATTTAAGAATTCAACCCTTTTTTGTATGTAGATAATGCTCTTTCTCTAGCAAATTTATGTTCAACAATGGGTTGCGGATAGGTAAGTTCATTCAAATCTTTTACCCAAGTATTGATATATTGTAAGTTTTTATCAAACTTTTTTATTTGTTCTGTTGGATTAAAAATTCTAAAATATGGCGCAGAATCACAACCAGTTCCGGCTGCCCATTGCCAATTACCATTGTTGGCAGACAAATCGTAATCTAATAACTTTTCAGCAAAATAAGCTTCTCCCCAACGCCAATCAATTAATAAGTGTTTACACAAAAATCCGGCAGTAATCATTCGAACTCTGTTGTGCATATAACCTGTTTCGTTTAATTGTCGCATACCTGCATCAACAATCGGATAACCAGTTTCTCCTTTGCACCAAGCTTCAAATTCTTGCTCGTTATTTCTCCATTCAACTTGATCATATTTCGATTTAAAATTTTCTGTAATCACTTTCGGAAAATGAAATAGAATCTGCATAAAAAATTCTCTCCAAATTAATTCACTCAAATACGTTGCATTACTTTTTAAAGCAGTTTTAATCAGTTTTCTAGTACTTATTAAACCAAAACGTAAATATGGAGAAACATAGGATGTTTTATCAATAAAAGGAAAATCTCTAACAGCATCATATTGATTTAAATGCACTAAATTATACAGTTTTACTTTGATTGTACTTTCTACAAATCCGATAGATTCTAAAGTAGGAAAATCTTTTTTAAAGTGATAAAAGTTAGGCTTTGGATTACTTTCTAAAAGTAAATCTTCGTTAAATTCTGACAACCATTTGTTTTTATACGGCGTAAAAACCGTGTATGGCAATCCGTCTGTTTTCACTACTTCTGATTCTTCAAAAACGACTTGATCTTTATAGGATAAAACTTCAATATTTTTTGATTTTAAAAACTGCGTAACCTCTAAATCTCTAGCAATTGCATACGGTTCGTAATCTTTATTGTAAAAAACTTTATCAAATTGATATTCAAAAACCAATGCTTTCCAAACTTCAATTGGCTTTCCAATTTTTATCAATAGTGATGAATTAATTTTTTTTAATTCTTCATCAATATTTTTTAACGTATTGTAAATAAAGGTAATTCTTGCATCATCTTTTGGTAAAGAATCAATGATTTCTGTATCAAAAATAAAAATTGGAAGTACAGGTTCTTTTTCTAAAGTTGCCTTATACAAAGCAACATTATCTTCTAAACGTAAATCTCTACGAAACCAAAATATATTCATTATTAAAAAATAGTATCTAACACTTTTTCTCTATATTCAAAAATAGATTGTAGTTGTTTTTTTATAAATAAAGTTTGCGCAATGCTGCCTAGAAAACCAAAAGGAATTTTATAGGATATTTTATCTTTCATCAAGGTTTTTCCGTTTGGCAACGATTCAAAAAAATGTTCGTGATGCCACATAGAATATGGCCCAAAACGTTGTTCATCAATAAAAAATTCTTGCTCTTTCACAGCGGTTATTTCTGTCACCCAATTTGTTCTTACAAAAGGAATTGGTGAAACTTTATACGTAATAATCTGACCTTGATATGCTTTTCTATCAACTTTAGAAGTGATGTGAAAACCCATTTTAGGCGGAGTGATATTCGACAAATTTTCTGGTGATGAAAAATAATTCCACGCTTCCGCTAACGGAATATTTAATTCTTGTGATGCTTCTAAGGTATAAATTCCTGAGTGTTTCGAAAACTGAATCATTTATTGTAAATGTTTTGTAATCTTTTTACTCATTGGTTTGGTTAAAGAAAAATAGTAATCAATCAATTCGCCCTTTTCATCCACCAAATATTTTTGAAAATTCCACTTTACTGAAGAATTTTTCAATCCGTTTTTTTCTTTCTTTGTCAACCAAGCATATAATGGATGTTGATTATCTCCTTTTACATCAACTTTTTCAGTAATCAAAAAAGTAACGCCATAATTGAGTTTGCAAAAAGACTGAATTTGTTCAGCAGTTCCAGGTTCTTGTCCGCCAAACTGATTTGAAGGAACACCGATAACCATCAACTTGTCTTTATACTGCTCATATAACTCTTGTAAACCTTCGTATTGCGGAGTAAAACCACATTCTGATGCCACATTTACAAACAGTATTTTTTTACCTTTAAAATCTACTAAATTGATTTTCTCTCCAGAAATGCTCTTAATTTCGATATTGTATACTGATGTTGATTCCATTTTTTCTGTTTTATTGATGATATTGATGCCTATGAGTAGACAAATAATATAAATATGTTTCATGTTTTAATTGTATAAAATTATATATCCGTTTAAAGTTGATGCTATTGTTAACCAAATTAAATACGGTGCAATCAACAATGTGTACCATTTTAATTGTTTGATAAAATTGAATGTAAAAAAACCTACCAATAACCATAAACTTATAATGATTACAAAGCCTACAATTGTTAAATGCTGATTAAAAAAAACGTAATTCCAACTTACATTTAACAACCATTGCAGCAGAAATAGTTGTATTAGAAATGATTTTTTTTCTTTAAAAAACAAAACTAGTTTGGTCATATAAAATGAAAACAATACCATAATTGTTGTCCAAGCTGCGCCAAAAACCCAACCTTCTGGAGTCCAAGGAGCTTGATTTAAAGAAGTGTACCAATTTGACGTTGGGCCATCATTCATTAAAATAGTTCCAATACCTAAAGCTCCAAAGTTGGCAATAAAAAATATTAAAAATAAAATATACTTGGTTTTCATCTTTTATGCAGTTTTAAAAAGGTTCATTTTTTTGAATTGTTCATTTAAAAAAACAACCCAAAACAACATTGTAAAAGCATAGCCGGCATCTTCAATCGGAATTGTAAATAAGCGAATTCCTAAGTTTTCTGTATTGTTATACCAAACAACTGGCTCTGAAATAAAACTTCCTGTTAAGATTCCGTTTACTATAAAAAACGGAATTAGAATAATAACAAACGAAATGTAAAATCGCTTTAAAATATCTTTTGCTAAAAAAATTGCTATCAATAAAGTAAATACTAACAATGAATAATTAACACTTGTGTACCATTTATCAAAATTAAAAAACAAGGTTATTGCCGTTATAATCAATAAAAAATAGGTAATCCCTTTTACTACTTTATCTGACAATAAAAATGTTGGTTTAAAATATTCTAATGAATAATGTATAAAAATACTTGCATACGGAATGCAGATAAAAAACAACATCTCGTCAATGGGTAATCCCGCAATTTTGTATGGCAAATGATAGTCTTCATTAAATCCCCAAATACCATTTTTGGTAAAAATAACATCCCAAACTATAAAAAAAATTGCCACTAAAATTATGGCTAGAAACACTGTTTTCCATTGTTTGATGAAATTCATCTTTTTATTAAATGAATACATAAAAGGAATACTAATTGAACCCAAATTTAGTAGTAAATATAAATACATTAGAAGTTGTGTTTTTTAAAGTATTTTAAGGGAACAAACAACATTCCGAAACATTCACCATCAGGCTTTCCTAGATGTTTATGATGAATTTTATGTGCTTTTCTCAAGCCTTTTAAATACCTACTATTGGTATTTCTAAACCATTTAAATCGCCTGTGAATTAACACATCATGTACTAAAAAATAAGCAATTCCATAACATAAAATTCCCAACCCTATGAAGAATAAAAAGTTGATTTCTGGACGAATTCCAAAATAGAATAATAAAATACTTGGTATGGCAAATACAACAAAGAAAGCATCGTTCTTTTCAAATACATGCGGATAACCTGGCTGATGATGATCTTCATGCAAAAACCAACCAAAACCATGCATAATATATTTGTGCGTACACCAAGTTACGCCTTCCATAGTTACAAATGTGATCAAAGTAATTAAAGCAAAAATCATCAGATTAAATTTAGTTTATATTTTACAAAACTTCTTGCTAACAAATTAATTTTCATAGGATTAGAAATTCGAACTCTTGTTTCCATTATCTTAGAAGAAGGTGTTTGTTTTAATTTTTTTAACAATCGTTTATAATATCGATACGCAACATAAACACCAAATTTAGCTTCTACAGGAAGTTTTAAAATGCCTTCTTTAAAAGCAATTTCAAAATCTTCTTCTATTTCTTTAATAATTTGATTTTTTGATTCATTGTCTAAAGTTTTTAAATCAACATTCGGAAAATAAGACCTCTCTAAACCTTCGATATCATCTTTTAAATCTCTTAAAAAATTGACTTTCTGAAAAGCAGAACCCAAACGCATTGCTGGTTTTTTTAATGCTTCAAACTTTTCTCTATCTCCATTAACAAAAACTTTTAAACACATTAATCCTACTACATCAGCAGAACCATAAATATACGAATCATATTCTTCTTTTGTGCTGTATTCTGTTTTGTTTAAATCAGCTTTCATACTTTGTAAAAATGCCTGTATTAAATCATCTGAAATATGATATCGAAATACTGTTTGTTGAAATGCATTTAAAATGGGATTTAAACTAATTCCGTCTTCAATTGCCTCATAATAATCTGCTTCAAATTTATTGATTAATTTTTCCTTGTTATATTGATGAAAACTATCAACAATTTCATCAGCAAAACGAACAAATCCATAAATATTATAGATGTCTTTTCTAATTTTTGGCGATAACATTTTTACAGCCAAAGAAAACGAAGTGCTATAATTTTTTGTAACTAACTCACTACAATTGCTAGAAACCTGATCAAATAGTGCTTTCATTCAAATGTTTTTTAATTATTAAATCTGAAACAATTTTACCAGAAATTAACGATGGAGGAACACCTGGTCCTGGAACTGTTAACTGTCCTGTAAAAAATAAATTTTTAACTTTTTTACTTTGTATTTTAGGTCTTAAAAAAGCAGTTTGAGTTAGAATATTTGCCAAACCATACGCATTTCCTTTATACGAGTTGTAATCTTTAATAAAATCGTTTACACAATACGATTTTTTAAATAAAACACTACTTTTTACTTCTTGATTTGTTAAAAGTTCTAATCTATCAATAATTTTAGTAAAATAAGCCTCTCGTAATTCTTCAGTATCTTCTAATCCTGGTGCAAGCGGAATTAAAAACGTTGCGGCTTCTTTCCCTTCTGGAGCTAAACTATCATCTGTTAAACTCGGAAAACTTGCATAAAACAAAGGCTTTTCTGGCCAAGCAGGATCATCATAAATTGTTCTTGCGTGTTCATCAAAATCAGTATCAAAAAACAAGGTGTGATGTGATACATTGTCTATTTTTTTATTGAACCCAACATAAAATAATAATGATGACGGAGCAAACACTTTCTTATCCCAATACTTTTCTGAATATTGTCTGTATTTGATTGGCAATAATGTTTCTGAATGATGATAATCTGCTCCGCTCACAACAATATCAGCTTTCATAAATACATCATTTACCACAACTCCTGTTGTCGCTCCTTTATCATCAAGACAAATTTCTTCAACATTTGCATCTGTTGTAAACTTTACTCCTAAATCAATAGCTAACGTAGTCATTGCCTCAACAACTTTGTACATTCCGCCTTTTGGATGCCAAGTTCCCAAACCAAAATCTGCATAATTCATAAAATTATAAAAAGCTGGGGTATTGCTGGGCTTTGCGCCTAAAAACAATACAGGAAATTCTAAAATCTGAATTAACTTCTTGCTTTTTATTTTCTTACGAACTTGAGTTCTAATAGTTGAGAAAAATTGATTGACTCTTTTAATTGTAACTGGTGTAATCAATTCTAGCGGAGAAATCCCTGGTCGATACACCAAATCTTTAATGGCTGTATTATAATTAAACTTTGCAGCGTCTAAAAAGCTTTTTAAATGCTTAGAGCTTCCTTTTTCTTCTTTTTCAAAAGCTTCAAATATTTCTTGAAGTTGTCCGGAAATAATAACGGATTCTAATTCAGAAAAATACACTTGGTACGCTGGATCTAATCGATCTAATTCGTAATAATCAGCTGGTTTTTTATCAAAGTCATTAAAAAACCGTTCAAAAACATCTGGCATCCAATACCAAGTCGGACCAATATCAAATGTAAAGCCTTCAGTTTTATATTGTCTTGCTCTACCTCCTATGGTCTTGTTTTTTTCCAGAACTACAACATTAAAACCCGCCTTTGCTAAATAGCAAGAAGCAGCTAATGAGGAAAATCCTGAACCTATAATATAAATTTGTTTTTTCATTTTGTCTAGCAAATATATAAATTAATTAAACAAAATGTATAATTTAAATAAAATTATAAATCTTTTAACAAATCAATCAAGCCTTTATAGAACAAAAAATGACTTTTATAATCAGAAGAATTAAGACTTTGAGTTCGGTTACCAAAAGCCCAAAACTCATGTTTTGTATTATTTAGTTTGGCATCTATTTCGTCTAAATAGTCGTTTAAAACTGAATCTAAAGGGGAAACTGTAAATGAAGAAATAAAATTAATTTTAGAGAACTTAGATAAAAGAGAATTCAAATTATCTAACGGAATGCTTTGCCCTAAATAAATTGTCTTTTTTCCTCTTAGAGATAATTCATAATTCAAATACATTAAACCTAATTCATGAATTTCATTTTGGGGTAAAAAAAGCACATAAACAGCACTGTCATCAACTAATAAATTTTGCTGTATTTTCTCAATATTGATTTGTATTTTTTGAGAAATTAAATTAGATATAAAATGTTCATGAGCGGGAGTTAATGTATCTGTTTGCCACATTAAACCGATATGATCTAAAAAAGGTATAAACACTTCCTTAAAAACATCTCTAAATGTTTTATTGATGAGCAATTGATTATAGGTTTGATTAAACAAAACTTGATTAAAACTAAACATTGCCATTTTAAATGAATTGATAGAATCATCTACCAATGCAGTTTTATTTGCTAATTCTCTAGCTATTAAAACAATTGATTCTTCAGATAATTTTGCAATTTTAGAAATCTTATAATTATTTTTATTCAATAAAGAAACGTTCAATAATTTTTGAAGATTTTCAGTATCATAATATCTTGCGTTACCACTTGTTCTTTGCGGCGTTAAAAGTTGATATCTTTTTTCCCAAATTCTAATTGTATGTGCTTTAATTCCAGATAGATTTTCTAGATCTTTAATGGTAAAGCTTGTTTTAATATTGTTCAATTCTAAATAGTTTTAATTAAACAAATATAAGAATTTCAATTTAATAGTAAATTTTACAAGAGTAATTCTGTAACTTTTTCTACTTTTGAGCTACTTATAAAACGAACTAACAAATTATAATGCAAAAGGATTTAGAGTCTAAATTTTTACTGGATTTTGAGCAAAATCAAAATATTGTTCATAAAATATGTAGAATGTACACTACAAATCAAGATGCACATAATGATTTGTTTCAAGAAGTTGTAATACAGTTATGGAAAAACTACAGCAAATTTAGAGGAGATTCTAAATTTAGTACTTGGATGTACAGAGTTGCATTAAACACCGCTATTTCTTTATACAGAAAATCTACCAGAACTGTTAAAACACAAGATATTGATGATTTTACATACAAGATAAAATCTAATGAATATGATGATACTGAAGAATTGCAATTAAAAGCGCTATACAAAGCTGTACATCAATTAAATGATATTGATAAAGCTTTAATCTTTTTGTATTTAGAAGACAAACCATACAAAGAGATTTCTGAAACTTTAGGGATTACACAAGTAAATGCTAGAGTTAAAATGAATAGAGCAAAAGAAAAATTAAAAAACATTTTAAACCCATAAAAGATGGATTTAGATAAACTAAAAGAATCATGGAAAAATCAACCAGAAGAAACAAATACGGTTTCTAATGTTGATATTTATAAGATGTCGCATTCAAAATCTTCATCAATAGTAAAATGGATTTTTATTATTGGAATTTTAGAATTGATTTTTTGGACAAGTTTAAATTTTATGGTTCCACAAAAATATATGGAGTTCTATAAAGATTTTAAAATAATGGATATTTTAAAAGCAAGTACTTATTTACACTATGTAGTAATTATTGTTTTTTTAGTTCTATTTTATAAAAATTACAGCGCTATTTCTATTACAGACAGTACAAAAAGGCTAATGAACAAGATTTTATCCGTTAGAAAAACGGTTAAATATTATGTCTATTATAATCTCGGAACTATCATTGTCTCTAACATCGTTTTAATGTCTATTTTATTAGGACAACCCGATGATTTAGCTAGCGCATTAAACCCAAGCGGATTAGACATTGAAGCAAACAAGTTAATAACTTATTTTGTTGTTGGATCTGCTGTTTTAATGTTATTTATGTTTGTAGTTATCTGGTTAATCTACAAATTTACTTATGGAAGATTACTTAAAAAACTAAATAGTAATTATAAAGATTTAGATCATTTAGAACATTTACAATAAAACAAAAACTCCAGCTAAAAGCTGGAGTTTTGTTTAAAAAGATTGTAACTCTACAATGAGTTTTTCTAACATTTCTTCAGAGAAATCTAAATGAGTCACCATTCTTAATTTTCCATCGCCCATAGAAATAAAATGAATTTCTTTTTGTGCCATTTTTGCCACAAAATCATTTTCATCAATTTCATCTTTTGTGTAAAAAATTACAATATTAGTTTCTATTGGCTCTACGCTTTTTACAAAAGAACAAGCTTCTAAAACTTTTCCAATTCTTTTTGCTCTTTTGTGATCATCAGCCAATCTTTCTATATGATTGTCTAATGCATAAATTGCAGCTGCTGCTAAATAACCCGCTTGCCTCATTGCGCCACCAAATATTTTTCTGATTCGCAACGCTTTTGCAATATGTTCTTTTGTTCCTAATAAAATAGAACCAACTGGAGCTCCCAATCCTTTTGACAAACAGATTGAAATGGTATCAAATAACTCTCCGTATAGTTTTGGCGATTCTTTTTTTGCAACCAAAGCATTAAATAATCTTGCTCCGTCTAAATGAAATGCCAACTCTTTTTCAATACAAATTTGTTTTATTTTTTGAAGTTCTTCGATGTCCCAACATGCTCCACCTCCTTTATTTGTGGTGTTTTCTATACAAACCAAACGAGAATACGGAGCATGAATATCTGCTCGACCAGAAACTGCGTATGTTAATTGTGCTGCAGTAAACATTCCTCTTTCTCCATCAATTAAATGACTAGAAACTCCTGAGTTAAATGCTGCGCCACCACCTTCAAAATTAAAAACATGCGCCCATTTATCACAAAACATCTTATCTCCTGGATGCGTATGCAATTTAATTGCAGTTTGATTTGCCATTGTTCCTGAAGGAAAAAATAATGCATCCTCCATCCCAAACATTTCAGCTGCTTTAACTTGTAACGCGTTAATGGTTGGATCACTATTAAAAACATCATCTCCAACTGCTGCATTCATCATTGCGGCTAACATCCCTTTTGTTGGTTTTGTAACGGTATCACTAATTAAATCTATTCTCATTTATAAATGTTGATTCTTATAAGTTTTAAACTTCTTAATCCATTCCGATTGGCGATCCATCTGGAATTTGAGGTGATTGAACTTTTTTAAATTTAGAAGGATCGTTTTTAAATGCAGAAATACTTCTTGACATTTCTTTATCGTGCATTAATTGAGCACCTTTAGATTTTCTAGTACGTAACAAAGAAGCAATTTCATCAATTTTATAATTTACAACTGCTGTAACTTGCTTGTACGTGTTTTTGTTAGCTGCTAAATAAAACAACTGATTTAAAACTTGTTCATTTACAACATTTTGTAATTCTTGGTAATAATCGTTTTTATGAGATTTTTTAAAAGTATTATCAATAACATTATCAATTAATTCTTCTAAACCTAATTGCGTTTTGTCTAAACTTTTATGCAACACTAATCGCGCTGCTCTTTGTGGATGAAATAACAGTTCTAAAGTCATTTCTGATGCCGTCTCAACGGCACCAAAAGGATCAAATTCTGCACCTACTTTACTTTTAAAAGACTCTCTTGTTCTTCCATAACCATAAGCTCTTGGCGGAAACAATTCTAATTTTGAAGTAGGAATAGCAATCGTTTCAACATCAATTGTTTTTAAAAGAGTAGAAAGCGCCTTTCTTTCTACCGAACCTGGAACTCTTTTTACAATGGTTTGCTTTCCTCCTTTAACTGCGTAGTTGTAATCCAAACCTCCTATAATTTTAGAAACAGCTTCTGTTTGGTATCTGTGCATAAAATACAATGGAACAAAAACATCTTCTAAAACAGAATATGGTTCTTTACTTTTAATATTATCAGTAGAAAATTTATCAATTGCGTTTTTTCTGATTGCTAATAATGAATTTAATTCATCATAAACATTTTCACCATTATCCCATAAATGTGCGTACGCATGCGCGCTTCCTTTTGGTCTAGCATCTTGATCTGTAATAAATCGCAAACCTTTCGCAAAAGCTGCATCTAAGATATTTTGTAATCCTTGTGCTTCATTGTTCACAAAATCTTGATACGAATACGCAACAGTTACTTTATCCCATTCTCCAATTCCGGTTGCATAAGCGTTTGAGAAATCTATTTTTCCATTTTTTAAGGAAAACTGTGGATGCGGATAATCCATTACAGAAGATCTACCAATTGTACTTGCAATATAATTGTGCGCAAAACCAATTGTATGACCAATTTCATGCGCAGATAATTGTCTGATTCTAGCCAAAGCCATTTCTAAAGCAAACTTATCTTTTGCTGTTTTAGTTGCGTACGGCGCTTGTAAAGCTTGCGCAATTAAAAAATCTTGTCTAATTCTTAAAGAACCTAAACTTACATGTCCTTTTATAATTTCTCCAGTTCTTGGGTCAGAAATACTTCCACCATAACTCCAACCTCTAGTTGATCTATGAACCCATTGAATTACATTGTATCTTAAATCTAAAGGATCTGCACCTTTTGGTAACATTTTTACTTGAAATGCATTTTTATATCCGGCAGCTTCAAAAGCTTGGTTCCACCATCTTCCTCCTTCTAATAAAGCAGATCTTACTGGTTCTGGAGTACCTGGGTCTAAATAATATACAATTGGCTCAACTGCTTCGCTAATAGCTGCATTTGGATTCTTCTTTTCTAATCTGTGTCTGTAAATAAATCTTTTTGTAATTGATTGATTAACTGGTGTAGAATAATCCATATAAGACATCGAGAAAGAACCAGAACGAGGATCATACACTCTTGGTTTGTATTTATCATCTGGCAATTCTACAAAAGAATGATGCTGATAAACAGTTACTGCGCTAGCATCTGGAGTTACAGACCATAAATTTCTACCTCTCGGGCTTCCTTTAAACGTTAATAAAACATCAAATTCTACATTCTTTTTAAACGCTTTTGTTCTTTCTAAATTAAAAGCACTTCTAGATTTGTCTACATTATAATTTCCTTCACCGCTTCTAGATAAAGTATTTGAAACACCAAAAGTATCTTGCATAAAAAATGAAGTTGCATCAACTAAATACGTGTTGTTTTTTTGTTCCATAATAACAAAACCATGTAAAACCGATTTTGCAAAAGCTTCTTTTATGGAATTTTTTTCTTCGACATTATCTGTTAATGCTCTAAATTTTTGATTTGGCTTAATTAATAAGATTTTATTTCCAGCTTTTCTGAAAAAAACCACCGATCCGCCACCTAATTTTCCTCTATCTAAACCAATATCGTTAGAACCAACACCTTCAGAAAGCGCATTAACATATAAAAACTCTGATTCGAGTTTAGAGATTTCTAAAAATATTTTGTCTTTACTGCTATCGTAGTAAAAATTAAAATATCCTTCGTATTTAGTTACTTTTTTATTGTCTTTAAAAAATTGTGAAAAACACGCTTGATTTACAAAAACAAATAATAATAAAATGGTTAATTTTTTCATGGTTAAAAGATTTTCTATAAAACTATAAAATATTGACGAGAAATTAGATTGAATAAAATATTAAATCATAAATTTTAACTTATTTTTGTGACACCTATGATTACACAAGAACAAATCAAAAATATTTCTGATAGAGTATCTAAGTTAAAGCAATATTTAAATATTGAGCAAAAGCTTATAGAGATTACTAATGACGAAGAAAAAACTGTTGCTCCCGATTTTTGGAACAATCCAAAAGAGGCAGAAGCTTTTATGAAAGAGCTTAGAATTAAAAAGAAATGGGTAACAGATTATGATACCGTTGTTCGTTTATTAGAAGACGCTCAAGTGCTGTATGATTTTTATAAAGAAGATGAAGTTTCTGAGCAAGAAGTTCTATCGCAATTTACAAAAACAGAAGAATTATTAGAAAGTATTGAGTTTAGAAATATGCTTTCTGATGAAGGTGATAATTTAAGCGCCGTCATACAGATTACAGCCGGAGCTGGAGGAACAGAAAGTTGCGATTGGGCAGAAATGCTGATGAGAATGTACATGATGTGGGCAGAAAAAAACGGATTAAAAATTAAAGAGTTAAACTATCAAAGCGGAGATACTGCAGGAATTAAAACAGTAACATTAGAATTTGATGGCGATTATGCTTTTGGATGGTTAAAAGGAGAAAACGGCGTACATCGTTTGGTCAGAATATCTCCTTTTGATAGCAATGCAAAAAGGCACACTTCTTTTGCTTCTGTGTATGTGTATCCAGTTGCAGATGATTCTATTGAAATTGAGATAAATCCTGCTGACATTGAAATTACGACTGCAAGATCTAGTGGTGCTGGTGGACAAAATGTAAATAAAGTTGAAACAAAAGTTCAACTAACACACAAACCAACCGGAATTCAAATTCAATGTTCAAATTCTCGTTCTCAACACGACAATAGAGCAACTGCAATGCAGATGTTAAAATCTCAATTGTACGAAATAGAATTGCAAAAAAGACAAGAAGCTAGAGCTGATATTGAAGCTGGAAAAATGAAGAATGAATGGGGAAGTCAAATTAGAAATTATGTAATGCATCCTTATAAATTAGTGAAAGATGTTAGAACTGCTCACGAAACAGGAAATGTAGATAACGTAATGAACGGAGATATTGACGCCTTTCTAAAAGCATTTTTAATGTTAAACGGACAAAAAGAAACTGATACAACTTTATAAAAAAGATATGATAAAAATATACCACAATGCGCGATGCAGTAAATCTAGACAAGGTTTAGAATTGCTAGAAAACTCTGGAAAAAAATTTGAAATTATAAAATATTTAGAAAATATTCCTACAAATGAGGAATTAACTTCAATTATAGAGAAACTACAAATTAAACCTATTGATTTAGTACGAAAAAATGAAGCAATTTGGAAAGAACAATTTAAAGGAAAAGAATTATCTGATAAAGAACTTATTTCTGCAATGATTCAATATCCTAAACTAATAGAAAGACCTATTGTTGTTAACAACAATAAAGCTGTAATTGGTAGGCCAATAGAAAATATAACAACTATTATTTAAGATTTTTTGAGAGCTATTTTTAGCTCTCTTTTTCTTTAACAGAAGTTTAACAAACCCATATTTAAACTAATTGACAAACTTATTGTCTTATCACTTTAACAATAAATCAATCAGATGAAAAAATCTATTTTAGTTTTAATTTGCCTGTTAAGTATATCGGCAATTTACGCGCAAAGACCAACTCAAGCTGCAACGTATGCTGTTTCTGGTAAAGTAATTGATAAAGACACGAAACAACCCTTAGAATATGCTACTGTTGTTTTAAAAAGCTTAAAAGACAATAAATTAAGTGGCGGAATTACAGATGGAAAAGGTGAATTCTACATCAAAATTGCAGGTGGAACATACGACATAAGTGTTGAATTTATTTCTTTTAAAACAGTAAGTTTTAAAAATAGAACTATTGATAAAAACATCAATCTTGGAACCGTAATTTTATCTGAAGATGGAGAAATGTTGGATGAAGTTGTTATTATCCCAGAAAAATCTACAGTAGATATTCGTTTAGATAAAAAAATATATAATGTTGGTAAAGACATGACTGTTAAAGGTGGTAACGTTGCTGATGTTTTAGACAATGTACCATCTGTAAGTGTTGATGTTGAAGGAAATGTTAGTTTAAGAGGAAATGAAAATGTTAGAATTTTAATTGATGGAAAACCTTCTTCTTTAGTTGGTTTAGATGGTACAAGTGCTTTACGCCAATTACCTGCAGATGCAATTGAAAGAGTTGAAGTAATTACTTCTCCGTCTGCTAGATATGATGCAGAAGGAACAGCTGGAATCTTAAATATCATTTTAAGAAAAGGAAAAGTTACTGGATTTAACGGTTCAATCAACCCAACAATTGGAGATCCAACTCAATATGGAATTTCTACAAACCTAAACTATAGAACAGAAAAGTTCAACATCTTTACCAACACTGGTTATAATTACAGAAACGGACCAGGGAAAAGTATTAACAATTCTACCTATTTTGATAATTCTGGCAGTATTACGGGGTATCTTGATGAATTAAGAAACAACAATAGACTTAGAAAAGGTTTTAACTCTAGCTTTGGATTAGAATATTACATAAATGATAATAGTTCTCTTTTAGGAAATGTTGTTATCAGAAAATCTGACGGAGAAAATACAACGTCAAATAATGTAGAAATTTTTGATGCAAATAAAACCTTAACAGATACAAGAACAAGAAACGAGAATGAATTATCTGATTCAAAATCAATTCAGTATTCTCTTAACTATACTAATAGATTAAGTCCAACTGGGAAAAAATTAACAATCGATTTACAATACAGTAAAAGTGATCAAGACGAAACTGGGAGTATTTTTCAAAATAATGCTTTTGTAGAAGATAATAACACGATACAAAACTCAGTTAGAAAACTTTTTCAAATTGACTATGTTTTTCCAAAAGAAGATGGTTCGCAATTTGAATTAGGTTATAAAGCTGATTTAAATACTTCTAATTCAGATTATAAAAACTCACCAGCAGTACCATATTCTGACCCAAAATTTGATCCATCTAACAATTTAGATTTCAATCAAAATGTATACGCTTTATACAGTCAGTACGGAAAAAAAGTTGATAAATTTTCATATTTAGTTGGTTTAAGAGCTGAGTTAACAGATCAACAAATTAACTTAATTACAACCAATGAAAATTATAATAAATCGTATTCTCAGTTATTTCCAACTGTAAATTTAGGATACGAATTGTCAGAAAATGAAAGTGTAACACTTGGTTACAGCAAAAGGTTAAGAAGACCAAGATCCTATTTTTTAAACCCATTTGAGTCTAGAAGTTCAGAAACAAATATTTTTAAAGGAAATGTAAATTTAGATCCTACTTTTACTAATTCATTTGATTTAGGCTATTTAAAGAAATGGGATAAATTAATGTTAAACTCTTCTATTTATTATCGACATTCAACTGGTGTTTATCAGTTTATCAGTCAAGAAAGAGGAGATTTTGTAAATGGAGTTCCTGTAATTGTTAGATCTCCGGTTAACTTATCATCAGAAGACAGATATGGATTTGAATTAAACTCCAACTATAGTGTCTCTAAAAAAGTAAATTTCTCCGGTAGTTTTAACTTTTATGGATTTGAAACAGTAGGAGAATATAATAATATAGATTTTGGAAATAAAGATTCTAACTGGAATGCTAGATTTAATTCAAGAATTACATTACCTGCTAATATTCAATGGCAAACAACTATGTCTTATAGAGGTGGACAAAAAAATGCTCAAAGCACAAGTGATGGGATTTTTAGTGCAAACCTAGCTTTCAGTAAAGATTTATTTAAAGATAATGGCACAATGGTTTTAAACATTAGTGATGTTTTAAACTCTAGAAAACGTAAAGGATATTCTTATACTCCAAACTCATCAACTTACGGAGAAATGCAGTGGAGACAGAGACAAGTATCATTAAGTTTTGTATATCGTTTTAATCAAAAGAAAAATCAAAGACAACAAAGACAACAACAAAATGATGACTTTGAAGAAGGTGGAGAAGGATTTAGAAAGTAATTTTTAAATACTTTAGTTCATAAAAAAGGGTTTGCATTTTGCAAACCCTTTTTTATTTAATATTGTTTAAAAAACTACTCTTTATCAGCAGCTTTTCTTGCTTCTTTCTTTAATTTCATATTTTCCCAAATTGTACCACCAATCCAGTAAGGAACAACAAACGTTAATAAGAAAATTAACAACCAAAAACCAGCTGTAAAAATAAACATGAATAATAAAAATCCTGAAAATTCTGAAAAATCTAACATTTGTGTTTCTTTAAAATAATTAATACTACAAAAATAATACATATTTTCAATTTACACTAATAATTAAAAATTATTTTAAACAAGTATTTTTCCTTTTTGTTGATAACTGATTGTGATACTTTTAGTAATTTTGCAGTAGTAAAAAAACAACACAAAAGATGAAATACAGAATAGAAAAAGATACGATGGGACAAGTAAATGTTCCTGCTGATAAATATTGGGGAGCACAGACAGAACGCTCTAGAAACAACTTTAAAATTGGCCCTGCTGCTTCTATGCCATTAGAAATTGTTTACGGTTTTGCTTACTTAAAAAAAGCTGCTGCTTTTGCTAATTGTGATTTAGGAGTTCTAGCGTCAGAAAAAAGAGATTTAATTGCTCAGGTTTGTGATGAAATTTTAGAAGGAAAACATGACGATCAATTTCCATTAGTAATTTGGCAAACTGGTTCTGGAACGCAATCAAACATGAATTGCAATGAGGTTATTGCAAACAGAGCACACGAAATCGCTGGAAATATTATTGGTGAAGGAGAAAAAACTATTCAACCTAACGATGATGTAAATAAATCACAATCATCAAACGATACATTTCCAACTGGAATGCATATTGCCGCTTATAAAAAAATTGTAGAAACAACCATTCCTGGAGTTATGCAATTAAGAGATACTTTGCAGGCAAAATCAGAAGCTTTTAAGGATGTTGTAAAAATCGGAAGAACTCACTTAATGGACGCTACTCCACTTACTTTAGGACAAGAATTTTCTGGTTATGTTGCACAATTAAACTACGGATTAAAAGCACTAAATAACACCTTAGAACATTTATCTGAATTAGCTTTAGGAGGCACTGCAGTAGGAACTGGATTAAATACACCAAAAGGATACGATGTTTTAGTTGCAAAATATATCGCTGAATTTACTGGAATGCCTTTTGTTACAGCAGAAAATAAATTTGAAGCTTTAGCTGCACACGATGCTTTTGTAGAAACCCATGGAGCGTTAAAACAACTAGCTGTTTCTTTAAATAAAATTGCAAATGATATTCGTATGATGGCTTCTGGTCCACGATCTGGAATTGGAGAAATTATGATTCCTGCAAATGAACCAGGAAGTTCAATTATGCCAGGTAAAGTCAATCCAACCCAAGCTGAAGCAATAACAATGGTTTGTGCACAAGTTATGGGAAATGATGTTGCTGTAACTATTGGAGGCACACAAGGACATTACGAATTAAATGTTTTTAAACCAATGATGGCTGCAAACGTTTTACAATCTGCACAATTAATTGGAGATGCTTGTAAATCTTTTGATGAAAATTGTGCTGTAGGAATAGAGCCAAATCAAACAAGAATTACAGAGTTATTAAATAATTCTTTGATGTTAGTTACTGCATTAAATACCAAAATTGGATATTACAAAGCGGCAGAAATTGCAAACACAGCACACGCAAACGGAACAACACTAAAAGAAGAAGCTATTCGGCTAGGCTATGTAACTCCAGAACAATATGATGAATGGGTAAAACCAGAAGAAATGATTGGAAATCTAAAATAAATTCAAGTTATAGAAAAAAAAGACCATTTTTTAAATGGTCTTTTTTTATTTTCTTAAGCCTTAGGCTTAATTAAGTTAATTATTTTTGTAAAAAAACTTTCTTTTACCTCTTCCTCGTGGTAACCATTACCATATTTTCCATAACCATAACCGTAGCCATATCCGTAACCGTAACCATAACCGTATCCATATTTTCCTTGCGTAGAAAAATCATTTAAGACAAAACTAATATTTGATACTTCTTTATTTTTATACTTATCATCAATCATTTTCATCATTCCTTTTTCTGAATAATTTTGACGGATTGCATAAATAATTGCATCAGAATATTTAAATAATTCTAAAGCATCAGAAACTAAACCAATTGGTGGTGTGTCTATAATTACATAATCATATTTACCTTGTAAGTACTTAATCATCTCATCAGTTTTATCATTAATTAATAATTCTGATGGGTTTGGCGGAATTGGACCTGATAAAATTAAATCTAAATTTGGAATGTGTGTTTTGCTAATAACATCTTCAATACTGCTTTGACCTATTAAATAATTAACGACTCCGCTTTCATTACTTAAATCAAAATCAGGAAATATTTTTGGCTTTCTTAAATCCAATCCAACTAATACTGTTTTTTTACCACTAAGTGCAAATACAGAAGCCATATTAATAGATATCATTGTTTTTCCTTCTCCACTTACAGAAGAAGTAAGTAATAATGTTTTAGAATTAGGGTTCTTTTTATTGGTGCTAAATAAAAATTGGATATTTGATCTTAATGCTCTAAAGGATTCTGCAACAGAAGATTTTGGTCTTTCAAATACCGCTAAATTATTTCTCCAATCGTTTCTACCAACAACGCCTAATACAGGAATAGCATAAGAACTTTCAATTTCCTCTACACTATGTATTTTATTGTCGAGTATTTCAACAATAATAATATAAAAAAGTGGTAAAATTATGCTTATAGATAAGGCTAATAGATAATTAAAACTTGGTATTGGGTAAATTGGCCCATTACCTAAATCTTTAGCTGTATCTATTATTTTTACATCAGAAACATTTGCTGCAATTGCAGTTCCTGCTTCATAACTTTTTTGCTTTAAATAACTATAATTAGCTTCTGACATTTCATAACTCCTCTCAAAAGCAATTAAACCTTGTTCTTTTTCTGGTAAAGTTTTTTGTTTACCTAAAGTAACCTGTTGTCTTTTATTGATTTTTTTTAAATCGTTAGCGAGCGTTATTCGTAAACTTCTAATGTTTTCTAGAAGAATATTTTTTGTAGTTATTATTTCATTATCTAAAGCAATTATATCTGGATGATTATCAGTTATTTGACCTCTTAATTTTTCTCTAACAGTAGTTTTACTTATTAGTTCTCCAATTTCTTGAGGAATTTTACCATCTGCAATCTGAGTAATTGCTGGAACTGGAATATCATTAAATCTTTTATGTGTTATTAAATAGTTCCTTAAACTATCTAAAGATTCAATATTATTTGTAACAACTCTTTTTTCCTGATCTATACTTGTAATTTCTTCTAAAATTGTAGTTCCTTGGGCAGAAAGATTATAAATGTTATTATTTTTTTTAAACCTACTTAATGCTTTCCCCAATACCTTTAAACTATCAGATTCTTTATCAAATAAATTATCTATATATTTTTTAGTGTTTTGTGCGTAAGCAATTTTGGCAGCTTTTTTGTCTTTTTCTAAAACCTTTACAGACATGTTTAAATAGTCTACAATTCTATTTTTATTTACCCCTTGAAGTGTAAGTTTAAGAATTGAAGCACCATCAGTTAAATCTGAAACCCTAACACCTCTATAGCGACCAACTGTACTATCAAAATTATTAAATCTTATATAGTAAAAATCTCCAGGTGACATTTCATCAAGAGAATTAATTGTGAAGTTTAAAAAAGGTGTGCTGATTTTCTCACCTGAATTATACTCTTTAGAGAAATTTATTTCATCAGTATTATATGAAGTAATAAGATTACCTGTTTCTTTTTCTTTAATATCGCTAGTGTAAGAAACCAATAAATCATTCCCTTTTTCATTAAAATCAAATGAGACTCTGTATCTATCTTCGCTAACCGCTTCTATTTTAATAAACTTACCATATATCTGTGGCTTATCTAAATCTATTTTTATTTTAAAAGGCGTATTACCATACACATCTTCTTTTCTGTACTTACCTTCTTTTAAATAATCAATATAGAACTGTAATGTATCTACCACCTTTTCATTATGGGTTCTAGATGCAAGTATAACTTTTACAGTACCAACAGCATTACTTTCCCCGCCCCAATTAAAAGCTATATTAGTTCCTGTTGAAAATAATGGATTATTTTCTTCTTTTACACTAATTGTAGTGCTTAAACTATATCTTCTTTCTTTATAGCCATTTATAAATTTAGCTACAATAAGTCCAATAATAATAGCTACAAGAAATAATTTCCAATATGCTAAAACTTTAAAAATATAAAGCTTTATATCTATGGAGTTTTGCTGTAGGTTATTATCATATGAAGGTTTTTTACTCATAAATTTTATAAATTTCTAACCAATAAAATAGTAGATGTAACTAATGTAAAAATAGAAACTAATGTAGTTAATGATTGTAACCCTGTAGTACCTGTTCCCCAAGATTTTTGTTTTAAAGCAACAACATTTATATAATCATTTGGTTGAATGTAAAAAACTTCAGAATCAAAAATAGTAGCTTTTGTTAAATCTAAAACATATTTTTTTCTGCCATTTATTGTATTTCTCCAAAGTTCAACATTCTTTTTATTTCCTGTAATAGTTATATCTCCAGAATTTGAAATAGCATCTAGTATACTAACTCTGTTCTGATTAATAACCTTTGGTCCTGGATTATTAATTTCACCTAATATTGTATATTTAATTCCAGTTAAATTAACAGAAACAAAAAAACTTTCTTTGTCTGTTAGATATTTTAAAATTTCTTCCTCTAATTTTAAACGAACCTCTTTTGTGGTATATCCTAATACATTAATTTCTCCAATTCTTGGCAGTCTAATATTACCATGTCTATCTATTCTATAACCAAACAGTGCAGTTGCTCCATTCTCAAAACCTCCGTTGATAATACTAGCTGTTTGATTTACATTATTCGACTTCTTAAACAGTGCAACATATTTTTCATCTTCTGCTTTTACATCAATAGATAATACATCATCAACCTGTAAGCGATAAGGTTCGTTGTTGAGTTTGTAAATATTTTTTTTAGTAATTGGCTCACCTTGCAAATAAATTAAATCTTTATATGGCACACATGAAGCCAAAAATAACACAGAGAGAAGTACGAAAAATCGTTTAAGCATAAATCAAAATATAATTACTGACCAAAAATATAATTTTTATATCGCTCTTCCTATAATTTTCCTTTAATTTTGCTATTATTTCTATGCAAAAAGTAATTTCTTATATAAAGTTTATAATTAAATCTTCAAATCAACACGGAATACATTCTCCGTTTGTCTTTGATTTAACAACAAAATGCTTTTATAAAAAAAAGAATTCTTTAAAAAACAACACCCTTAAATCATACAGAAACAGTCTTTTAACTAATAAGATTAAAATTGAAGTTACAGATTTTGGCGCAGGATCTAAAATTTTTAAAAGTAATTTAAGACCTATCAATAAAATTGCTAAATACGCAGGGATAACTCATAAAAGAGCAAATTTATTATGTGGTATTTCTGAATATTTCAACCCAAAAACTGTTTTAGAAATTGGCACTTCTCTCGGAATTGCAACTTCAGCAATTCACCTTGGAAATCCAACTGCAAAAATTACAACTCTTGAAGGTTGTAAAAACACAGCCGAAATTGCACAAAAGCAATTCGAAAAATTTTCTTTTAAAAATATTGATTTGATAACGGGTGAATTTAGCAAAACCTTACCAGAACTATCATTTAAAAACTCTTTAGATATGGTTTATTTTGATGGAAATCATCAAAAAGAACCAACTTTAGACTATTTTCATCATTGTCTTCAATTTATACATAATGAAAGCTTTTTTATTTTTGACGACATTCATTGGAGCAAAGAAATGGAAGCTGCTTGGGAGGAAATAAAAAAACATCCTAAAGTAAAAGTTACAATTGATACTTTTCAATGGGGAATTTTATTTTTTAGAAAAGAACAAGAAAAAGAGCATTTTATCATTAGAATTTAACTAGTTAATTTGTACTTTTATCTTATGAAAATTTACACTAAAACTGGCGATAAAGGAACTACAGCTTTATTTGGCGGAACTCGAGTTCCAAAGCATCATTTAAGAATAGAATCTTACGGAACTGTAGATGAATTAAATTCATATATTGGTTTAGTTAGAGATCAAAATATTGATATAAACGCTATCGATTCTTTAATTAGAATTCAAAACGAACTATTTACGTTGGGTTCAATGTTGGCAACTCCGCCAGAAAAAGAAATCTTAAAAAGTGGTAAAGAGCGTTTGAATATTCCGAAAATTACTTCAAAAAATGTCGAAACATTAGAACAAGAAATTGACACAATGAATTTAGAATTACCTCAAATGACAAATTTTATTTTACCTGGAGGGAATCAAACCGTGTCATTCTGTCACATTGCTAGATGCATTTGCCGTAGAACGGAAAGATTAGTTACTGCCTTAAATGAAAACGAAACCGTTAATCCTGCAATTTTAGAATATTTAAACCGACTTTCTGACTACCTATTTGTATTGGCACGAAAGTTGTCTAAAGACTTATCAGTTAAGGAAACCCCGTGGATTCCTGAAAAAGAAAAATAAGTTCTTTTAATTTATTGACAGATTTATCAAAAAAAACTTGGTTTTCTGAATAAAAAAATTATTTTTGCAGAAAATTAAACTCTACTAAAAATGTATTGGACACTAGAATTAGCATCTTATTTAGCAGATGCACCTTGGCCAGCAACAAAGGATGAATTGATAGATTACGCTATTAGAACAGGAGCACCTTTAGAAGTTGCAGAAAACTTACAAGAAATTGAAGATGAAGGCGATGCTTATGATTCTATTATAGAAATTTGGCCAGACTATCCGACTGAAGAAGATTATCTTTGGAACGAAGATGAATATTAACAAAAAATTACATCAAAAAAGTCTCAATCGAGGCTTTTTTTTTGTTTACATTTAACACTAAATTGTAATTGCTGTCAATAAATATCAACTTATTTATTATCAACTAATTATAAATCAATATTCAGTTTATAAAATTGAATTTTAAATAGAACACATACAATGAGCTTATTAAACTCTGTCTTTAAAATATTTGTTGGAGACAAACAACAAAAAGATTTAAAATTATTACAACCAATCGTTGAAAAAACTAACGCTTTTGCAGAAGTAATTGGCAATTTATCAAACGATGAATTAAGGGCGAAGTCAGACGAATTTAAATCTAAAATAAAAGAAGCAACAAATTCTTTTGAAACAAAAATATCAGAATTAGAACAAGAAGCTTTATCCGCAGATATTGACAGACAAGAAGCAATTTATGCAGAAATTGATACATTAAAAGATCAAACGTATGAAGCATCTGAAGCGGTTTTACTTGAAATAATGCCAGAAGCTTTTGCTGTAATGAAAGAAACTGCAAAAAGATTTACAAACAATACAGAAATAGAAGTTACCGCTACTCCATTTGACAGAGAACTTTCTGCAACTAAAGAAAACGTAACTTTAAAAGGAGATAAATCTGTTTGGTCAAATACTTGGGACGCATCTGGACAAAAAATAACTTGGGACATGATTCATTATGATGTTCAGTTAATTGGTGGTTCTGTTTTGCATCAAGGAAAAATTGCAGAAATGATGACTGGAGAAGGAAAAACGTTAGTTTCTACTTTACCAGTTTACTTAAATGCATTAACCGGAAAAGGAGTTCATGTTGTTACAGTTAACGATTATTTAGCAAAACGTGATGCTGCTTGGATGGGACCAATTTTAGAATTTCATGGATTAAGTATTGATTGTATTGATGTGCATCAACCAAACTCTGATGCACGTAGAAAAGCATATAATGCAGATATAACTTACGGAACAAATAACGAATTCGGTTTTGATTATTTGCGTGATAATATGGCGCACACAAAAGAAGAATTGGTTCAAAGAGCACCAAATTATGCAATTATTGATGAAGTAGATTCTGTTTTAATTGATGATGCTCGTACACCATTAATTATTTCTGGTGCTGTTCCACAAGGTGATAGACACGAGTTTAACGAACTAAAACCTTTAGTTGCAGATATTGTAACACTTCAAAAACAATACTTAGTTGGAGTTCTTGCCGAAGCTAAGAAATTAATTGCTGCTGGCGATACAAAAGAAGGCGGTTTCTTATTACTAAGAGTTTTCCGTGGAATTCCTAAAAACAAAGCGTTAATTAAATTTTTATCGCAAGAAGGAATCAAACAAATTCTTCAAAAAACAGAAAATATTTACATGGCAGACAATAATAAGTTGATGCCAGAAGTAGATGAAGAATTATATTATGTAATTGAAGAAAAAAACAACTCTATTGACTTATCAGACAAAGGAATTTCTCATTTATCAGGAAAAACTAGCGATGATAATTTCTTTGTGCTACCAGACATCGGTGTAAAAATTGGTGAGATTGATGAAAGTGATAATTCAACCGAAGAAAAAGCAAAAATAAAAGAAGAATTATACAGAGATTTTAGCATTAAAAGTGAGCGTATTCACACCATGAATCAATTATTAAAAGCGTATTCTTTATTCGAAAAAGATACAGAATATGTAGTAATTGACAATAAAGTAATGATTGTTGATGAACAAACAGGCCGTATAATGGACGGTCGTCGTTATTCTGACGGATTACATCAAGCAATTGAAGCTAAAGAAAATGTAAAAATTGAAGACGCAACGCAAACTTTTGCTACAGTTACACTTCAAAATTATTTTAGAATGTATCGCAAACTTTCTGGTATGACCGGAACTGCGATTACAGAAGCTGGCGAACTTTGGGAGATTTACAAATTAGATGTTGTAGAAATCCCAACAAATAAACCCATCCAAAGAGATGATAAAGAAGATTTAGTTTATAAAACTACAAGAGAAAAGTACAATGCTGTTATTGAAGATGTTGTGAAATTAGTGGAGCAAGGAAGACCTGTTTTAGTGGGTACAACTTCTGTTGAAATTTCTGAATTATTGGGTAGAATGTTAAAAATGCGTGGAATTGACCACAATATTTTAAATGCAAAACTACACAAAAAAGAAGCAGACATTGTTGCAGAAGCTGGTAAACCAGGACAAGTAACCATTGCAACAAACATGGCTGGTCGTGGTACAGACATTAAACTTACCGAAGAAGTAAAAAAAGCTGGTGGTTTGGCAATTGTTGGTACAGAAAGACACGATTCCCGTAGAGTTGACAGACAATTACGTGGTAGAGCTGGTCGTCAAGGAGATGTTGGTTCAACACAGTTTTATGTTGCTTTAGATGATAATTTGATGCGTATTTTTGGTTCTGATAGAATTGCAAAAATGATGGATAGAATGGGGTTAAAAGAAGGAGAAGTAATTCAGCATTCTATGATTACCAAATCTATTGAAAGAGCGCAGAAAAAAGTAGAAGAAAACAACTTTGGTATTCGTAAACGTTTGTTAGAATATGACGATATTATGAATGCACAACGTGAGTTTGTGTACAAACGTAGAAGACATGCTTTAGACGGAGATCGTTTAAAAATTGATATTGTAAACATGATTTACGATACCTGTCAAGCTATTGTTAGTCAAAACAAACCATTAAAAGATTTTAAAAACTTTGAGTTTGAATTGATTCGTTTTTCTTCAATGACTTCTCCATTTTCGGAAGAAGAGTTTGAATCTATGGACGAACAAGCATTAATTGATACATTGTATGAAACTATTTATGCACATTATCAAGACAGAATTGCTAAAAATGCGGTAGCTGCTTTTCCTGTTATTAAAGATGTGTATGAAAACGAAGGCGATAAATATGAGCGAATTGTAGTTCCGTTTTCTGATGGCGTAAAAAGTTTACAAGTTGTAACCAACTTACAAAAAGCATACGAATCTGAAGGAAAAGAATTGGTTAAGGATTTTGAAAAAAATATTACACTTGCTATAATCGACGAGAATTGGAAAACGCATTTACGTAAAATGGACGAATTAAAAAGTTCTGTTCAGAATGCATCGTACGAGCAAAAAGATCCGTTATTAGTTTATAAATTTGAAGCGTTTGAATTGTTTAAGCAAATGATTGACGACGTAAATAAAGAAGTTTTATCCTTCTTGTTTAAAGGAGAAATTCCGAATCAAGGAAGTATTTCTGAAGCGCGTCAACAAAAAAGAGAACGTTTAAATGTGAGTAAAGCTGATGTTCAAAATAGTACAGAACAAGCAATTAGCAATTCTAGACAACAACAAAACGAACCAATTGAAACAATTGTTAGAGAACAACCAAAAATTGGAAGAAATGAGCGTGTTACCATTAAAAATGTAATGTCTGGAGAAGAAAAAGTAGTAAAATACAAACAAGCCATTCCTTTGATAGAAAAAGGAGAATGGGTTTTGGTAAAATAATTAAAAATGAAAAAAGCAATTCCGTATATTTATATCATTGTCGGTATCAGTTTTGTTATCAAAGGTTTTTATGCCATTTTTAATGAGCAAGAAATTTACTACCTAATTTTCTCTTTAAAAACGGAAAGTAAATCTGTTTATATTTTATTTAACTTGTTTTTTGGTGGGTTGATTTTATACAGCGGAATTGGAAGATTGAAAAGATTTAAAAGATTTAAAAAGTAATTTTTTCTATAAAAACACAATGAAGCCGATGTATTTACATCGGCTTTTTTATTATGAATAATTTATTTTATTTTTTCCTCAAGTAAACAGTTCCAAAACCAGCTTCTAGTTTCATTTTTACTTTTCCGCGTTTTAATTTTAATTTCATGTGTTGCAGACCATCAGATTCGCTATCCTGTAACACATTAAAGTCTAAATTGCTATAAACTGCTGCTGCGTTTGCTTCTACATTTACATCAGAATTCGATGGCATTGTAATGTCTATAAAACCATTATTTGTGTAAACAGAATACAATTTTAAAGGTAGTTTTTTGTCAAATATCACTGTAACATTTCCTCCAATTGAATTGATAGAAACTGGACCAGTTACATCAGTCAATTTTAAATTATTTAATGATGTTGTCAACTCAACTTCTCCGTTAAAATTTGACAATGAAGATGTTTTATTTGAATAAAAAATAGCTTGAGTTTTACTTCCTTTTTTGCAATTGCTTGTGTCCCAATTTAACTTAATTGAATTCGGGATTTTAATTAAATAACTTTCATTGCTCAGCATTACAAACTGACCATTTGTTACATCTTTAAAAATCAATTCTCCTTCTTTTTCTTCAATGGCAAAATAAATTCCTAAATCTTTATTTTCTTGCTTCTTCCCTAATCTTTTCAATCCTTCCTTTTTACTGTCATTTGTTCTAGCAAAAAAAACATTTCGAGAGCCCGAAACAATTAAACTATCAGTTTTGTATACTCTTGCATTATTAGAAGAAATTTTCCCTATAAGTGGTCTATTTTTTTTTAATTGTGAATTAGAATTATATGTATAAGTAAGGTTTGAAATCTTAATATTTCTTTTCTCATGCAAACTTTTTATAATTACTTCAGTACCGTTATAACCTTCTATTTTAAAGTTTTTAGAAGAACATATATTTAAAGTTCCTTTGTTAAATTTAATTTTTTTCTCTTGTGCATTTACTGACAAAACAGCCAATAATGCAACAACTATTACTGTGATTATTTTTTTCATGATTATTGTTTTAATTGGTTGATAGCTAAGGTTGCATTACTCTTAACTATTGGAAATATTTCTTCATTATTGATGATTTCTTCAAGAGTTTTTTGTGCACGATGTTCTCTTAAAAAGCTCAACGATTTAATGATTTTTATTTGTACTAACGGAGTTTTCTCCTTTTCTAAAGCGGTAATTAAATTGGTTCTTACATTGTCATTTGATGGGAATTTTAACAACGCATCAATCGTGGCAATTTTCACATTTGCATTTGCGTCATTATGCAAAATTTTAATTAATGTGTTAATTATTTTTGAATCTTCTTTTTTAAATTCATCTTCAAATTTATAAACACCTTCTAAACGTTTTCCGGCTGATTCATTATTCAAAAAAGCCAACACTTCTGATGTTTTTGTTAGTTCATTTGAATTCTGATTCCAAAAGAAAATAGACAACACCAACACAATACTTGCTGCGACAGCAATAAAACGCAAATACACTACTTTAGGTTTTTTTGGTTGATGCAATTCTGCCTGAAGTTTCTTTTTGAAAAGAACTTCTGATGCTGCTGACATTTTTTCCGAATCAAATTCGTTTTTATGTTGCTGTATGTGTTCTTTTAAATTCATTGTTTTGATGTTTTTGTAACATAGTTATCAATTGATTTTTACCTCTTGCATACTGATTTCTAACAGTACTTTCGTTGATTTTCAAAATTTCAGAAATCTCTCTATGATTGTATTCTTCAATCATATACAACACTACTATTACTCTATATTTTTCTTTTAATTTACTAATGCATTCTTTGATGAAATCTATCGAAATTTCTTCTGCATTCTCAAACTCAATTTCTACTGTTTCTGTTGCTATTTCTTTAGAATCATCTAAAGAAAAAATGTTTTTCTCTTTTCTAATTTTATCAAAACACAAATTGATAGCAATTCGCCGAAACCAAGCCGCTAAATTCACGTCATTATGTACTTGATGTATCTTTTCAAATCCTTTTATAAAAGCATCTTGCACCAAATCTTCTGCATCTTCTTTACTTTTTAAAATCCGATAACAACTATTGTACAACAAATTCTTATATTCATTATACACCTCAATTTGAGCTGCGTAATCGTTTTGTTTACATTTTTGTATGATGTCTTTTTGATTCAAAAAAAAGATACTGTTTGGTTAACCTTACATCTTTATAACGTAAGAAAAGTATTTGTGTCTCAAAAAGTAGGAAAAGATTTTCAATTATTTTTATTACTAAATAAATAAAACAGATTAAAAACGTTATACTTGTTAAAACATCATAAAAATGAAGAAATTTATATTATTATTTTTTTTCACTACCTCTCTATTTTCGCAGACAGATAAAGAAAACTTTATTCAACCAAATAAAAATGCTATTTACTTTGAGGTTGGTGGTTTATCACTTAAACCTTTCTCAATAAACTACGACAGAATGTTATTTACAAGTAATACTGTTTACTTCAACTCAACAATTGGTTTTGGTTTTGATAATCAAAAAAAAGACGTTAATAGCTATTCAATTCCATTGTATTTTAATCTAACAACTGGATTACATAAAAATAATCATTTCGAAATTGGTATTGGAGCTACATACTCTAATACAAAAAAAACAAACGACGAAGAGACAATTATTTATGGAGGTATAAAAATTGGATATAAATATCAATCCAAAAATCATCTTTTCTTTAAAACTGGCTTAAACGTTTTTAGTAGAATTTACGTTATTGAAGACTTAAATAAAAACAATCCATTTAAAGATTTAAAACTAGTTGGAAATATTTTCAATCTAAGTGTTGGTTATAGCTTTTAAACAAAAACGCCACTACTTTAGTAATGGCGTCATTATATTTTTAAAAGAAAACTTTTACATATTCTTAAAATCTGTATTCATTTTTAAGTAATCTAAAAACTCTTGTTTGGTATCTTTATTTTTAAACTTTCCACCAAACTCAGCAGTTACCGTACTACTTTCTATATCTTTTATTCCACGAGAATTTACACATAAATGTTTTGCATCAATAACACAAGCAACATCTTCTGTTCCTAAAGCTTCTTGCATTGCTTGTACAACTTGCATGGTTAAACGCTCTTGAACTTGTGGTCTTTTTGCAAAATATTCTACAATTCTGTTCATTTTTGACAAACCAATTACTTTTCCGTCAGAAATATAGGCAACATGCGCTCTACCAATAATTGGCAATAAATGATGCTCGCAAGTAGAATACACAACGATATTCTTCTCTACCAACATTTCTCCGTAATTGTAATTATTTTCGAAAGTAGATGCTTTTGGTTTGTTTGCTGGATCTAATCCCATAAACAATTCATTTACAAACGCTTTTGCAACTCTTTTCGGAGTTCCTTGTAAACTATCGTCTGTTAAATCCATTCCCAAAGTTTGTAAAATATCTTTTACACTTTCTTGAATTCTATTAATTTTTTCTTCGTTAGAAATAGCAAACGCATCGTCTCGTAATGGCGTTTTTGCCGATGTACCAACGTGGTTCTCTCCTATTTCTTCAACTCTTTCGTCATTCATTTTGCTATTCACTTCAAACATTTCTTTCTGTATTAGTTTGCAAATTTACGTGTTTGCAACGTATTATTTTAATTTCTCTATAAATTAAAACTATGAATCTATAATTGTTTTTAAGAGTTCAGGTTTTCTACCAATTCTGATAATGAACAAGTAGTTTGTTCTCCAGAATTCATGTTTTTTAACGTGAATTCATTTTTTTCAATTTCTTGTGATCCAACAATTACAACAAATTCAATTTCGCGTTTGTTGGCGTAATTCATTTGTTTTTTCATTTTTGCATTGTCTGGATACAATTCTGATTTGATATTATTTTTTCTCAATTCTGTAATTGCTTTCATCGAAAACAAAGCTTCCGCTGCTCCAAAATTGACAAACAATACTTTTGGCTTTGGTAAATCAACAGTTTTAAACAAACCCAATTCTTCTAATACCAAATAAATTCTGTCTAAACCAAACGAAATTCCGACTCCAGAAACATCTGGCATTCCAAAGATTCCTGTTAAATCGTCATACCTTCCGCCGCCGCCAATCGAACCCATTTTTACTTCTTTCGGTGCAGCAACTTCAAAAATTGCTCCGGTGTAATAATTCAATCCTCTTGCTAACGTTACATCAACTTCTAAAGTTGCCGATTGCAATCCTAATTCTTCAATAGAATTACATACAAAGCGCAATTCTTCAACTCCTTTTATTCCTTCTTCGGATGTTTGTAACATTCCTTCCAATGAACTTATTTTAGCTGTATTTGAGCCAGAAAAATCAAACAACGGACTCACTTTTTCAATCGCTTCTTCTGTAATTCCTTTCGATAGCATTTCTTTGATAACGCCGTCTTTTCCGATTTTATCTAATTTGTCTAACGCAACGGTAAAATCGATTAATTTATCTTTTGCGCCAATCACTTCTGCAATTCCAGATAATATTTTTCTATTATTAATTTTGATAGTCGTTCCATGTAAGTTTAACTTACTAAAAACGGAATCGTACAACTGAATAAACTCAACTTCTTGCCATAAAGATTTGCTTCCAACAACATCTGCATCACATTGATAAAACTCTCTAAAACGTCCTTTTTGTGGACGATCGGCTCTCCAAACTGGCTGAATTTGATAGCGTTTAAACGGAAATGTAATTTCGTTTTGGTGTTGTACAACATAACGTGCAAAAGGAACTGTTAAATCGTAACGTAATGCTTTTTCGGAGATTTGACTTGTTAAATACTGTGGTTTTAATCTATAATAAAAATCTCCAAAAATAGCTACTTTATAAAACTCAAGTTCTTCTTTTTTCTTTGATAAAAATTCATTCTTCTTTTCTTCAGTAGAAACAGTGTTATCAATTAAAAACGTCCATAAATCATTTATCAATTCTTTTCCTGAAACTTTTTCATCATCGAATAGATTTTGATTTGCTTCTCTAAAAAACTGAGAAAATATACTAAGAAATTCTTCTTTATATTTTACAACTTCAAATGAACTTCTAATAGATTTAACTCTTTCATAATGAGCATCCACAGATAAACTTATTACATCAAGTAAAACTCTATTATACTTCCCTAAATAATCCCCAGAATTCAGAATTTTAAAAATCAAACGATCGCCTTCTTCACCATATTTTCCCATCAATGTAGAAGAGTTTTCAAAACTTGGTGTTTCTATGGGTTGAAATCCGAAAGTTTCAAAAGCAGCTTTTATCGTATTAAAAATATAGTTACGATTGGCTATTTCTGTTGGCGAAAAATCTCTTGTTCCTTTTGGGATGCTTGGTTTCATATAATTCAGTGTTCAGTTATCAATTATCAGTGTTCAGTTATCTGTAATCATTTACCAATTATTATTTTTCATTGATAATTGTTAATTGTCGCGGCAAATATCGTGAAAAAGTTATAATTTTTTGGGAGTTGTAAAGGTTTTATTTCTGCGTCTTAAACTATAAATACTTGCGTTAAGTTCGAATCCTAATAACAAAATAATGGCGTTTAACCACACAAATATCATTAATATTAAAAGCGTTCCGATTGAACCGTACAGCTCGTTGTATTTAGAAAATTCAGTTACATAAATGCTAAATAAATAGAACATAAAAATGGATAAAAGAGTTGTAAAAATAGCACCCGGAGAAAAGAAACTAGAGTATTTCCCAGATTTTGTTCCGAAATGATACAACATAGAAACAATGGTAAAAACCATGGTAACAAATAAAAAACCTTTTCCAATCTGCAACCAAAAAATATCATCGCCCAACCAACCACGCTCTTGCAATTTACCTAATCCTATTTGATAAAAAATAGTTAACGCTACAGTAATCACTAAGAAAAAAGCCATTACTAAAGAAACGCCTAATGAAATAATGTACGCTCTTACAACACTTCGCACTTCTTTTACGTGATACGAATATTCGAATCCGCCAAAAATTGCATTTACGCCGTTTGTCATTAAAAAAATGGAAACTAAAAATCCAAAAGACAACAATCCTGCTTGTTGGTTTACTAAAATATCTTGAATTACTAACTCGCTTGCTTCAAAGGTTTTTGGTGGTAAAATTTCTGAAATTAAAGACATCAATCCTTCTTGAAAACCATCAATAGAAATATACGGAATTAACGTTAACACAAATAATAGAAACGGGAAAATTGCCATAAAAAAACTATATGCAATTCCGCCAGCACGTGTTGTTAATGCGCCTTTTACAATTCCGATTACATACATTTCTAGCAGATCGTATAAAGACATTCCTTCTAAACCAGGAATTTTTATCTTTTTACCAAAACGCACCAAAATATTAATAATGGGAATTTGCTCAAGTTTGTCTTCTATTTCTTTTGTCATTTTTTAAAGGTGCAAAGATTCAAAGGTTAAAAATAGGTTCAAAGGTTCAAAGTTAAAAATAGGTTCAGAGTTGCAAAGGTTTAGAGTTAGGTTTTTCTTGATTTAATAGTTCTTATAAAACTTGATAACATTCTTTCTATTTCTCTTGATAATTCATATAAATTATCAAATTTTTCCTTCTTTATATATTCTAAATTATAAGCAATTTCTGATTGAGTTTGTAACTCAAATAATGAAGCCATTGCAATATTTAAAAAACGAAGATAATCTTTCATTCCTTCTCTACCATAACCTTCAGAAATATTACTCGGAATTGAAACTGCACTTCTTCTAATTTGAGAAGTTAATCCAAAGTTTTCGTCTTTTGGAAACTGTTTAGATGTTTTATAAATTTCCGTAACAAAATTCATCGATTTTTGCCAAACTAATAAATCTCTAAACGTTTTCATCTCTTTTTTTCTTTAAACAAGGTACAAAGGTTCAAAGTTAAACGTAGTTGCAAAGGTTTGCATTACACTAAATTCTTGTTTCATTTTTCATTGTAACTCTGTGTCTTTGCTTCTTTGCAACTTTGAGCCTTTGCTTCTTTGTTACTCAATCACAACACCATATTTCATCAACAACCCAACAATATTTTCTTTAGAAAACTTCGCTCCTTTTAAACGATTATTTTCTGGGTCGATATAAAAATTCGTCGAAGTGATAAAATTAGCTTTTTCTAAATTGGTTTGCGTAAAAATTGCGTTTTTTAAATCACAATCTTCAAACAAAACCATATTTAAATCCGTTTCGGTAAAATCTACAGCGTCTAAATTACACTCTTTAAATGATGTTTTCGGAATCTTTAATTGATAAAACGAAGAGAAATTTAACTGACACGCATTAAAACTTAGCTGTAATAAAAACGAATCGCATTCATTAAATTTAACGCCAATCATTTTACAGCTTATAAACTGAACATCTTTAAAAGCGCTGTGTCTTACAACAGTATTGCTAAAATTACAATCGATAAACTCACATTCTACAAACTGAATATTAGAAGCATGCACATTTTCGAAATTACAATTTGTAAATGTACAATTGTCATATTCTCCTTTTTTGATATTAGTTTTTGTGAAATCAATTTTTGAATAGGTTTCACTATCAAAATAATTACTAATCATAAGAGATAAAACTATTTTTGTTTGATTAATTTATAATTTAATTGACTTTCTATTTTGTTTCCAGAAATATCTAAAAGCTCTAAATAATCATCTTCAATTTGGTATTTAAAAGCACTTTTATCAAGCAATCTTAATTGCTTATCATCTACTTTGTAGTATCCTTTATTGGTAAAAGTTTTAGCTCCTTCTTTTCCTAAATAAATAGTTTCTAATACAAATGTTTTATCTTCATTTAAGGTTAAAATATTATCAATCCCTTCGCAATCTGCACAAGGAAACATTCCTTTATAAACGCCAACAACACTTTCTGTTTTAGTTGTTTTACAAGACATAAAAACAACACTAATTAATAATAAAACTCCTATTGCTTTTTTCATTTTTTACATTTACTTTTAATTATTAATTCTAATTTTTTACTATTTAAAAATACGATATTTAGTGTGTTTTAAATCGCTTTTAAACTTAAATCCATATTATAAACCGAGTGTGTTAATGCACCAGAAGAAATATAATCTACACCACAATCTGCGTATTTTCTAATGGTTTTTTCGTTAATTCCACCAGAAGATTCAGTTAAGCATTTATCGCCAATTAAGACAACTGCTTTACGAGTATCTTCATAATTAAAGTTGTCAATTAAAATTCTATAAGCGCCGCCGCATTCTAGAATTTCTTGAATTTCTTCTAAGTTTCTTGCTTCTACAATAATTTTTATATCAATATTATTTTTTGATAAATATGCTTTTGTTTTGTTGATTGCCGCTGTAATTCCGCCAGCAAAATCGATGTGATTGTCTTTAATCATAATCATATCATACAATGCAAAACGATGATTTTCTCCGCCACCAATTTTAACCGCCCATTTTTCGATGGCTCTAATTCCCGGTGTTGTTTTTCTAGTGTCTAAAACTTTTGTTTTTGTTCCTTCTAATAAATCAGCAAAAAAACGTGTTTTTGTAGCAATTGCGCTCATACGTTGCATAGAATTTAACACCAACCGCTCTGCTTTTAAAATAGATTGAGAACGTCCTGAAACGTAAAAAACAATATCTCCAAACTGTACTTTTTCTCCGTCGTTTATCAAGGTTTCAATTTGTAAATCTGCATCAACTTGTTTAAAAATCATTTTTGCAAATTCGACTCCGGCTATAATTCCGCCTTCTTTTACCAATAATTTTGCTTTTCCTTTTGCATCCGCAGGAATACAAGAAAGAGATGTATGATCTCCTTCTCCAACATCTTCACGAATGGCATTGGTAATAATGATTTTTAATTCGGTTTCAAATTGTTGTTGTGATATCATAAAATGGTTTTGTACTGTAAAAATAACATTTTAATTAGGAATTACGAATGACAAATTATGATTTTAAAATGATGAAAAATTACAATTGATAATTACAAATTCGTAATTTTACATCATGAAAATCAAACTTCTTGCCATTGGAAAAACGGATGATAAAAATTTACTTCAATTAATTGATGTCTATCAAAAACGTTTGCAACATTATATCAAATTTGAATTAGAAATAATTCCTGATATTAAAAATGTAAAGAATTTAAGTGAAGTTCAGCAAAAAGAAAAAGAAGGCGAATTGATTTTAAGTAAATTGCAAAACACCGATCAATTGGTTTTGTTAGATGACAAAGGAAAACAGTTTACTTCTATTGAATTTTCTAGGTATTTACAAAAGAAAATGAATTCAGGAATCAAACAATTAGTTTTGGTAATTGGCGGACCATACGGATTTTCTGACGCAGTTTATAAAAAAGCAAGTGGAAAAATATCATTATCAAAAATGACATTTTCCCACCAAATGATTCGTTTATTTATTGTTGAGCAACTTTACAGAGGATTTACTATTTTAAAAAATGAACCTTATCATCATGAATAATTTTAAGCACTTTTTTTAATTGTAGAAGCAACTTTATAAATCAAGATAATTTCTAAAATTTCTACAATTATTAAGGTAAAAGCTCCGATTGGCGCTAATAATATTGTAAAAAAACAAACTCCAGTTACAATTTCTGCAATTCCTGTATAGTTTGCAATATCTCCTAATTGATTTTTCAATCTTAAATTTGCAACTCCAAAAAATATGCTTAAAACCCCGAATGTTAATAATATCGATGCTCTAAATAAACCTATAAAATCTTCAAAAACAAACAACGTTGTTATATCTGAAATAGTTGAAAATAGCGTTAACGCAATTAATAAAATTGAAATAATTTGAAGCAAATAATTTTTAAACAAAGAACCAGTAATGACAAATCCTCTTATTAAGAAAAAGAAAGAAACTAAAACTATTAATTTTAGTACAATATAAAAGGTGTTGTAAAATACAATATTATCAAAATAATCTTTCAAAAACTCTATTGAAAACTCAATAAAACCAAGTATAAAATAAACAATTCCGAAAATCCAAGCTGTATTTAGTTGCTTGTAAATTTTATTAGGATTGATTCCTAAAATCTTATCAAATTTCCCTGGAACATACTCGTCTTCAATAACATCCTCATAGTTACAACCTAGCACTTCTAAAATTGCTTTTATGGTATAACTTCTAGGAGAAACGTCTCCGGCTTCAATTCGTTGAATTGTTCGAACATTGATATTGCATTGTTCTACCAATTCTTCTTGGGTAAATCCTTTTTGCTTACGAAGCTCTAAAATCTTCTTTCCTAATTCTGGTTGTTTCATTACAAGTATATTTTTAATTTCCATGCAATGTTAGTTTACCAAATTAAGTTTACAAATTTTTTGAATCATTTTTAACCCGACATTTAAACGACAAATCAATAAAATCAACGCATTCAGATATTTTTTAATAAAATTAAAAAAAATAAATTCTACAAAAAACAACCTTAATTTTACTTATTGATTTCGAAATTTTAGAATTATAATTCCCTATTGCGAATATAACTTAATTTCTTTTCACAGAATTTAGGTTTGTTTACATTTGCATTTAATTACACGAAGTCTATGAAAATTGTTTTCGCTACAAATAACCTTAATAAACTTGCCGAAGTTCAAAAAATGTTACCAGATTCAATTGAATTATTGAGTTTAAGTGATATCAATTGCTTTGATGAAATTGAAGAAACTGAAACAACTTTAGAAGGAAATGCAAAGCTAAAAGCAGATTATATTACAGAAAAATTTGGCTACAATTGTTTTGCTGATGATACAGGTTTAGAAGTTGAAAGTTTAAATGGCGAACCTGGAGTTTATTCTGCTCGATACGCAGGAATAGAAAATAATTCTGAAAAAAACATGCAAAAATTATTATCTGAATTAGAAAATAAACCGAACAGAAAAGCACAATTTAAAACAGTAATCGCGTTGAATTTAAACAACAAACAGTTTTTGTTTGAAGGAATTTGCAATGGCGAAATATTAACAAAAAAACAAGGAGAAAAAGGTTTTGGTTATGATCCAGTCTTTAAACCAAACGGATTTAATTCTTCTTTTGCAGAAATGACATCAGAAGAAAAAAACACCATTTCTCATCGAGGAATTGCTGTAAAAAAATTAGTGCGTTTTTTAATAAAAAATAAAACCTAAATTTGTCTCTTCGAGCGGAGTCGAGAGGTTTTAATCTTGACTAGGTCTCGCCTCCGTTTGAGTAGATATTTCTCTTTTTATGAACAAAAAAACATATACAAAACAGTTTATTTTACTACTAATTTTAGTAGTTGTATTATGTTTTTTAAATATTAGTTTTGGTTCGGTTTCAATTCCTTTTAAAGATATTTTTGCCATTTTTTTAGGTGACGAAAGTATAAGAGAAGAATGGACAACAATTATTGTAAATTTTAGATTGCCAAAAGCTATAACAGCAATTTTAGTAGGTTCTGGATTGTCAATAAGTGGTTTGTTGATGCAAACATTATTTAGAAATCCGTTAGCTGGACCGTTTGTTTTAGGAATTTCTTCTGGTGCAAGTTTAGGTGTGGCTTTATTAATTTTAGGTTCTTCTTTTTTTGGTGGCTTTCTATTTCTACAACCAACAAATTGGTCAATTGCAATTGCATCGAGTTTAGGTTCTTTTTTAGTATTATCCGCAGTTATTTTAGCAGCAAATAAAGTACGGAATACCATGTCTATTTTAATTATCGGATTGATGTTTGGAAGCTTTACTGCTGCAATAATTAGCGTTTTATCTTACTTTAGTGAAGCAGAACAAATTCAACAATATGTATTTTGGAGTTTTGGAAGTTTAGGGAATTTATCTTGGGATGAATTAGCTGTTTTTATCATCATTTATCTTATTGGTTTTGCAGGAGTTTTTGCAATTATAAAACCGTTAAACAGTTTTTTATTAGGAGAAAAATATGCGAAAAGTTTAGGAATTAACATCAAACAAAGTAGAATTATTATTTTAATAATTACAAGTTTATTAACTGGTGTAATCACAGCATTCTCTGGTCCAATTGCTTTTATAGGATTGGCTGTTCCACATATTGCAAAATTAATTTTTACTACATCAAATCATAAAATATTAATTCCCGCTACTGCAATTACAGGCGCAATCGTTTTGTTAATTTGCGATATTATTGCTCAATTACCAACGCTAGAATATACGCTACCAATCAATGCAATTACTTCGTTATTTGGTGCGCCAGTTGTAATTTGGCTGTTAATCAGAAAGAAAAAAATATACGTTTAATTGAGCACTTCTAAGAAACATATCATTTTAGAAACCAAAAAATTAACTATTGGTTATCAGCAGAAAAAAGCAAAAAAAATAATTGCTAATGATGTTAATTTAGCTATTGAAAAAGGAAAATTTATTGCGCTGTTAGGAAAAAACGGAATCGGAAAATCGACTTTATTAAGAACCGTTTCTAAAGTACAAAATCAAATATCTGGAGATGTTTTTTTAAATGATAAAAACCTATCTACTTATACTAACAAAGAATTGGCTACAAACTTAAGTTTGGTATTAACAGAACGATTGCCCGAAAGTCAATTAACTGTTTTCGAATTGATTGCACTTGGAAGACAACCATATACAAATTGGATTGATACCTTGTCAGAAATAGATATCGAAAAAATAAATGTTGCTATTCAACTTACCGAAGTGGAACATTTAAAAGACCATCGATTTTATGAATTAAGCGACGGACAATTACAACGAGTTTTAATTGCCAGAGCTTTGGCGCAAGACACCGATGTTATCATTTTAGACGAACCAACTGCGCATTTAGACATGCATCATACGTATAAAATATTTCAGCTTTTAAAAAACTTAGTAGCAACAACTCAGAAAACAATTTTAATTTCTACACATCAAATTAATTTAGCAATTGATATTGTTGATGAGTTAATTATTATGAGTGCAAATGATGTGTTTTCTGGTAAAACAGAAGACCTAATTGAGCAAAATAAACTCGAAAATTTATTTCCTAAAGAAATCTTAAGTTTTAACAAAAGATTACGCCAATTTACTATCAGTAAAGACAATTAATTTTTTTATATTTGGAGTTAATGTCTATTACAAATCAATCCACACTATAACAAATACCAAATGAAAAAATTAATTCTCTCTGCTAGTATTATTGCTTTATTAGTTTCTTGTAGCACAAGTAAAAACGCATCTATAGATCCTAATATAGATTATGCAGAAAAATACGCAGCAACAATTACAGAAAAAGATTTAGCAAAACATTTATTTATTTACGCTTCTGATGAATTTGAAGGTAGAGAAACCGGTGAACCAGGACAGAAAAAAGCGGCAGCTTATTTAAAGAATTTTTATGTAGAACAAGGAATTGCATCACCTTTAGGCGGCAATGATTATTACCAAGAAGTACCAGCTTCTTTTTTAAATAGCGGAAGAGCTAGAGGTTTAAAAGATTCTGAAAATGTGGTTGCATATATTAAAGGTTCTGAAAAACCAGACGAAATAATTGTTATTTCTGCACATTTAGATCACGAAGGAATAAAAGGTGGTAAAATATATAATGGTGCAGATGATGATGGTTCTGGAACTGTTGCTTTATTAGAAATTGCAGAAGCATTTCAAAAAGCAGTAAAAGACGGAAAAAGACCAAAGCGTTCTGTGTTATTTTTACACGTAACTGGAGAAGAAAAAGGATTATTAGGCTCTAAATTTTATGTTGAAAATCCAATTTTTCCGATTGCAAACACGGTTGTTAATTTAAACATTGATATGGTTGGTAGAATTGACGACAGACATAAAGACAATCCAAACTTTGTCTATTTAATTGGTGCTGATAAATTAAGTACAGAATTGCATGATTTATCTGAAGCAATGAATGCTAAATACACTAACATTTCTTTAGATTACAAATACAATGATGAAAATGATCCGAATCGTTTTTACTACAGATCAGATCATTATAATTTTGCAAAATACAATGTGCCAATTATCTTTTATTTTAATGGTACACACGAAGATTATCATCAACACACAGATACGCCAGACAAAATTAATTACGATTTGTTAGAAAATAGATCTCGTTTGGTTTTCCATACAGCTTGGGAAATTGCTAACAGAGAAAATAGATTAATTGTTGACAAAGCTACAGAAGTAAAAGAATAATATTCTTTTTAAGATATTTAAAAACCTCGCTATTTGCGAGGTTTTTGTTTATTAATTACTTCTATACTGATTTTTAATAAAAAAATAACTATACTAATGCATAATTTTAAAAAGTAGCTCTTTTAAAATATCTGCTTGCGGTATTCCATTGGCACCAACACCTTTACTTTTTACATCGGCTTCTCTTAATAAACCAATAATTTGAGAAACTTTTCGCATCGGATAATTTTTAGCTGCAGTAACATAATCTCCAACAAAATAAGGGTTAACTCCCAAACCTTTTGCAACGCTCATTTTGTCTTTAGATTTTAAGCCGTGATATTGCAAAACTTGTGTAAAGAAACTATTCAATAAAGAAATAGTCATCACAATTGGATTGCTCTTTGGATTTTCTGCAAAATAATTGATAATTCGATTTGCTTTTACAATGTGCTTCTCTCCTACTGCTTTTCGCAATTCAAAATTATTAAAGTCTTTAGAAATTCCGATATTTTCTTCGATATGTTGTGGAGTAATAATCGAATTTTTTGGTAAAATGGTAATTAACTTTTCGAGTTCGTTGTTGATTTTACTCAAATCGGTTCCTAAAAATTCTACCAACATTAACGCCGCTTTTGGTTCAATCTTATAATTCCGACCGTTTAAAACTCTACGAATCCAATCTGAAACTTGATTGTCATATAATTTTTTACTTTCAAAAATAACGCCTGCTTTTTCAATTGCTTTGTATAGTTTTTTACGCTTATCTAACTTTTTGTACTTGTAATTGATAACCAAAACAGTAGTTGGTTGAATATTTTCAACATAAGAAACCAACTTTTCTATGGATCTACTTAAATCTTGTGCTTCTTTAACAATAATAACTTGCTTTTCTGCCATCATTGGATATCGTTTCGCAGAAGATGCTATTTCTTCTATAGAAACATCTCTACCGTACATGACAACTTGATTAAACCCTTTTTCGGCTTCATCCAACACGGTAGCTTCTATTAAATCAGAAATTCTATCAATATAATATGCTTCTTCTCCCATTAAAAAATAAATGGGTTTTACGTTTCCGTTTTTAATATCGCTTACAATAGAATTTATTTCGTTCATTTTTTTACTTATAATTTTGCCACGAATTGACTGATTAAATAAATTGTATTCGTTCTCTTTTTTCTTCCACAAAAATTTGTGATATTCGTGGCAATAGATATGCAAAAACTCAATCTTCCAACTTATTCTTTCAAACTCAAAAGTAACGAAAAACATACGCTTATTTTTGATAATTTGAGAAAAAAATATTTTGTCTTAACTCCAGAAGAATGGGTTCGACAACATTTTGTGCAATTTTTAATTGAGGAGAAAAAATATCCTGTTTCACTAATTGCTTTAGAAAAACAATTAACAATTAATAATCGTAAAAAAAGAACGGATATTTTAATATTTAATGCGGTCGGAGAGCCAGATATTATTGTAGAATGTAAAGCGCCACAAATTAAAATTTCTCAAGACACTTTTGATCAAATTGCTCGTTACAACTTAAAATTAAAAGCAAATTACTTAATTGTAACCAACGGATTGGAACATTTTTTTTGTAAAATGGATTTTGAAAACGAAACCTATATTTTCTTAAAAGACATTCCGGATTATAAATAAAACTTGTGTAGCAAAGTTCTCGATTCAAAATTTTTAAAAAGAATTTCACTTATCATTTTTTTGTTTTCTTTTTGATGAGATTTCTCAAATTTGCTTCTAAACGTCAGCTAATTTCGGAATGACAAATTCCATTAAATTAACGAATTCTTATATGTTCAAATAATTTTTAAAACGTAAGTTTGCAACCTTGAAAACCGCAATCGTCATATTAAATTGGAACGGACAGAAATTGTTAGAGCAATTTTTACCATCTGTCATAAATTTTAGTACAGAAGAAGCTACAGTTTATGTTGCAGACAATGCTTCTACTGACGATTCAATTCGTTTTATCAAAGAGCAATATCCTTCTGTGAAAATTATTGAAAACACCGTAAATGGTGGCTATGCAAAAGGGTATAACGATGCTTTGCGATATGTTGAAGAAGATATTTATTGCTTATTAAATTCTGATATAGAAGTTACCAAAAATTGGCTAACTCCGGTTATCGAGGTTTTTAAAGAAGAAGAAAATACCGCGATTATTCAGCCAAAATTACTAGATTTTAAAGACAAAACGAAGTTTGAATACGCTGGTGCTGCTGGCGGATTTATCGATTTATTCGGATATCCATATTGTAGAGGACGCGTATTTAATCATTTAGAAACCGACAACAAACAATTTGACGATATTTCAGAAATATTTTGGGCTTCTGGCGCTTGTTTGTTTATCCGTTCAAAAGTATATCATCAATTAGGTGGTTTTGACGAAGATTATTTTGCGCATCAAGAAGAAATTGATTTGTGCTGGAGAACTCAAAATGAAGGTTTTCAAATAAAATACGTTGGTACTTCTACGGTGTATCATGTTGGTGGAGCAACATTGCAAGAAACAAATCCGCATAAAACATTTTTAAATTTTAGAAATAGTTTGTTAAATGTGGTAAAAAATGTACCCAAAAAATGGTTTTTATTTGTGGTTTTTTCTCGTTTAACTTTAGACGGAATTGCAGGAATTAAATTTATCATTGAACTAAGACCAATACACACTTGGGCAATTATAAAAGCGCATTTTAGTTTTTACAGACACTTTAATCGATTTTTAAAAAAACGTAAAAACCGTCAGAAAAAAATGGACTACAATTTACACACAAGTATTGTGTGGCAATATTTCTTTTTGGGAAGAAGGAAATTTAAGAATTTAAGGTAATAACACTTGTTTCCATTTTTCTGTTTCAGCAAATTCTTTAATTATTTGATTTCTTTCTTTTAAAAACTTGGTCATATAATTTTTAACAAAAATAAAATCTGCGATTTTTCCTAAAAAACCAAAAGGAGATTTATAATCAAATTTATCAATCATCAATGTTTTTCCATTTATTTTTTTAAAAATATGTTCATGTTTAAAGCTTTTGAAAATTCCTTTTGTCATTTCATCAACAAAATATTCAGGAGAATTATGTGCTGTTATTTTGGTAGTTAACTTTTGGCTAAATCCTAAATGTTTTGCTTTCCAAGTAACAGATTCATTTAAACTTATTAACCCTGAGGTTTTTCCTGCAATTGCTTCTTCGTTTGTTTTAATGGTAGAAATTTTATGTAAATCAATACTTCTTGCTAAATCAAAAACAATATTTTGTTTTGAGTTTATCTCTGTTTCAATTATAATTATTGGCATTATAAAATATCTAAACTACCTTTTCCTTCTCTTAACACCAAAGGTTCAGCATTTGTTAAATCGATTACTGTAGAAGCTTCGTTATCTCCATAACCACCATCAATTACAATATCTACTTTATCTTGCCATTTTTCGAAAATTAATTCTGGATCTGTATTGTATTCTAAAATATCATCATCACTATAAATAGATGTAGAAACAATTGGATTGCCCAAAGCTCTCACAATTTCTAAAGCGATAGAATTATCTGGCACCCGAATTCCGACTGTTTTTTTCTTTTTAAAAGCATTTGGCAGTGAATTAGATCCAGGTAAAATAAATGTATAAGGTCCAGGCAACGCTCTTTTTAAAAGTTTATATGTTGCTGTGTCGATTTGTTTTACATAATCGGATAAATGACTTAAATCGTTGCAAACAAAAGAAAAGTTAGCTTTATCTAATTTTATTCCTTTAATTTTTGCAATTTTTTCTAACGCTTTTGTGTTTGTAATATCGCAACCTAAACCATAAACGGTATCTGTTGGATAAATAACCAATCCGCCATTTTGTAAAACTTTTACAACTTTGTCAATCTCTTTCGGATTAGGATTTTCGCTATAAATTTTAATAAATTTTGCCATCTTTTTATTTTTTTACTTCTAAAAGTAAAGTTAATAAAAAAGCTCAATAGAAATTCTATTGAGCATTTTTATTACGTGAAGTTTTTTTTTCTAATTTTCTACCAATCTAAATCCTTCACCATGAATATTTAAAATTTCAACATTTTCGTCTTGTTTTAAATATTTACGCAATTTTGCAATGTACACATCCATACTTCTAGAAGTAAAGTAATTATCGTCTCTCCAAATCTTTGTCAACGCTAATTCTCTTGGCATTAAATCGTTTTTATGAACGGCTAACATTTTTAATAATTTGCTTTCTTTTGGAGATAATTTTTGATTTTCACCGCCATTATAAGATAAATGTCTTAATTTAGAATTGAAGAAAAATTTACCAATTGTAAACTCAAACTCATCAGATTCTTTACTAACATCAGATTCTTTTCTTTGTAAAATTGCTTTTATTTTAAACAATAATACTTCAGAATCAAAAGGTTTGTTTAAGTAATCGTCTGCACCAACTTGATATCCTTTTAAAACATCTTCTTTCATTGTTTTAGCAGTTAAGAATATGATAGGAATTTCTTTGTTTGTAGCACGAATATCTGCTGCTAAAGAAAAACCATCTTTACGAGGCATCATTACATCTAAAATACATAAGTCAAAATCGTTGTTTTTAAATTCGATTAAACCTTCAATTCCGTCTTTAGCATGCGTAATATTGTAATCATGTAATCCTAAATAATCTTTTAAAACTGTTCCAAAATTTGGATCATCTTCTACTAATAATATTTTTTTACTTCCCATAATATTGATATTTATTATTTTTTAAATTAATGGCAATTTTACCGTAAATGTACTTCCTTTTCCTTTTTCACTATCTACAAAAACCGTTCCTTGATGGCTTTCTACAATTTCTTTTACATAAGCCAAGCCTAAACCATGACCTTTTACATTATGAATATTTCCTTTATGTTCTCTATAAAACTTATCAAACACATATTTCTGTGCATTTTTACTCATTCCAATTCCGTCATCTTTTATTTTTAAAATAAAAAATTTAGAAGTGCTTTCTGTAAGAACTTCTATATTGGGTTCTTTGTTAGAATATTTTAAAGCATTTTCTAAGATGTTTACAACAACATTTGTTAAGTGTAAATCATTTCCTAAAACTTCTGATTGTAATGCATGTAAATTTGTTGTAATCTTTCCCTTTTGATCATTTACCAACAAGCGAACATGAGAAATTGCATCTTCAATAATATCGTGCATATCGATTGCAGATTTATTGATATCAATTTGATTTTTCTCTAATTTAGAAATTCGCAATACATTTTCTACTTGTGCGTGCATTCGCTTATTTTCTTCACGAATCATTTTTACATACCGATTTACTTTTTCGCTATCATTTATAATCTTCGGATTTTTTATCGCATCTAATGCTAGATTAATGGTTGCAATCGGAGTTTTAAACTCGTGTGTCATGTTGTTGATAAAATCTGATTTTATTTCAGATATTTTTTTCTGCTTAATAATCTGATACAACGAACTTGAGAAGGCTACAATAATTATAAATATAAAAAATACCGAAAGCAATAAAATGTTAGAAATATCTCCTAAAATATGCTCTTGTTTATTTGGAAAAGTAACATATAATTTAAATTTACTATCTCCGCTTTCATCAACAAATAAAGGAGATCCAATACTATTTGCCTTGTTAATTGTATAATAGCCAGATTTTAAATTTGTTAAATATCCATCAGAACTGTAAACACCGTATTTAAAGTCGATATGAATTCCTCTTTTTGTAAATTCATTTTTTAAGGTTGCATTTAAATCTCTATTACTAATTCTTTGATGAATTGGAGTTGAATTTCTAAATTCATTATATACATCCTTTATAAATGCTTCTTCCTCATTTTTAAACCTTTTTATAGAGGTGAAGATTTGAGACGTATTATTTTTTAAAAAATCAGTATTTGGAGAAAAACTATTTGAATTAAAAATATCTTCTCTACCCGTAATTTTTTTTACAACCAAACTATCATTTTCTAAAAAATCTGCTGGAACTTTAAAGTTTTGTTCTAAAACTGTTAAACTATAGGCAGAAATTTGTTTACCAGTTGTATCTTGCTGTTGTAAAACAAAATTACGCAATTGGTTACTTGTAATGTTTATTGGTTTGTCTAAAAGAGGCTTAATTCTTCGTCGATATTCTGCATATTCTTTTTCCGCAACTTCTTCAGAAACACTTGTTAATGCGATTTGAACATCGTTTAAAAATTGTGCATTTTTTGTTTCTACCGCATTGCTAATCCAGTACACTTGTACCGTTACAATTCCGATTAAAGAAAAGCTCATTAAAGCTACAATAAGGACAAACATTTTCTTACCCATTCTTCAAAAATATGCGTTTATTTAGGTTAAATTAACGATTTTAACGCATATTAACAAAAGTAGTGAGAATTTAAGAATATTTTAAGAATAATACTAAATATATAAAAACTAAAGTCGGCTATTTTGTTAAATTATTATGAATCTTTATAATTTGATCTAACAAGTTATTTGATGTGTTATTTGTAATGATGTAATTAGATAATAATGCTTTTTTTGAATCTTTCCATTGATTATTAATTCTATCTTTTACAGCTGCTTCTGTAGTATTATCTCTTTTTACAACACGTTGTATTCTTAAGTTTTCGTCGGCAATAACTGTAATTATTTTATCACATAAAATATCGCTTTCGTTTTCAAATAAAATGGCATTTTCATAAAGAATGTATTCTTTGTTATAATTTGCTTTTACAAAAGCCGTGAAGTGTTTATAAACTTCTGGATGTACAATTGAATTTAAAGTTGTTAATTTCTCTTTATCTGAAAAAACTAGATTAGCAATAAAAGCTCTATTTAATCGATTTCCTTGATAAGCTTCATCGCCAAATTCTTTACAAATCTGGTTTTTAATAATTGATGAAGTTGTCATTAGTTTCTTCGCTTCATCATCAGCAAAGTATATAGCAACATTTGCAATTTCTTGAAATGCTCTAGCAACTGTAGATTTTCCGCTTCCAATTCCGCCTGTTAAACCAACTACCATTTTATTTCTGAATTAAATATTCTATTTTATTTGGATTTATCTTTACCGAAGTAACAAAGTCTGGTTTTACAACAACTCTAGGTATTAAATAATTTAAATGATTATTTAACGAGTTGTTATAATCGCAAACAATTTTAAACGAAGTTGCATTTACTTTACTAAAATTAGCCAAACCTACTTGGTAAAAAATCTGTACGCTTTTAGGAAATGTAGTTACCGAAACGCTGTCTGGTAAATTAATTATTTCAAAAGGTAATTCAAGATTTCCTTCTGTAAAACGATCTACTTCTGCTAAAACTGTTGCTTCTTTTGTACTAAATTTTATCAAATCAGAAAAAGAATTAATTTTAATAGTTTGTTTAACTGTTTTTGAAATATCTTGTAATGTTAGTTTTTGAAGATGAAAGTTTTGTAACGTATCTATTTGCGATTTTGGCCCAGAAACTAAAATAGAATCTGGTGTTATTTTTATTGATTTTGTTAAGTGATATCCAGATTTATAAGAAAAATCAAAAATCCCTTTTAAAGGAATCTTCTTTGAAGTTAACTGTCCTAAATCTAAATAAATGGTGTCTTGTGCAATTCCGTTAATAATAAAGTTATTTGCAACTTGATTTTGAATATCTATCTTTTGATTTTCAATTAAAATATAATATTCTGAGTTTAATTTCCGCTGCGATTTTCGAACATCTAATGTAATTTTTTTCTTAAAAAGACTCATGTTTAAAAATCTAAAACCAGAAGCTCTTCCCTGGACATCAATTTTATTTAACGGTGTACTTTGTATTAATTTATCTTGCGGAATGTTTACATATTCTACAGGAAAAGAAACAACTGCTTGATATTCTTTTGAAAGCTTTGTTAGCAACCAAAAAAATAAAGCAACAATTAATGCAACAAAAAAAGATTTTGGAATTTTATGTCGATTTTTTCCTTTTTGCATATACTTCTAATTAATACTTGCAAGCTACATAAAGCAATTTAAAAACACAACGTTGCAAAGATTTATTCAAAAAAAAAGAGAGCAAATTGCTCTCTTTTTTTTTGATTCTTATGAATCTTATTTTTTTGCTACAGGAGCGTTTAACTTATTTGTTAACTCCAAAGAAATAGCCGCACGTTCAAATTTTATTTTTCCTGCGCCAGTTTCAATTGTAACTGTATTGTCATTTTCGTGAATTTCTACAATTTTACCGTGAATTCCGCTACTTGTAATAACTTTAGTTCCTTTTTTAATTTCTGCTTGAAACTTTTTTTCTTTCTTTTGTTTTGTCATTTGTGGTCTAATCATAAAAAAATAGATGACCACTATCATTGCTAAAAAAGGTAACATACTACCTATTCCACTTGTACTTGCTTGTAAAAATATCATTCTTTAATTATTTCTTATTTACGATTTACAATTCCTTTTAATTTTAAAATCTCTCTTCCAACAGCAGTATTTGTAAATAATGTTACATCTTTTACTTGTCTTCCACCACCTTTACCAGCTGTATTAAATACTACTTCTATTTCTGTAGATTCTCCTGGTGCAATTGGCTTGTCTTTTGGCCAAGTTGGTACTGTACAACCACAAGTAGTTTTTGCATCAGTAATAATTAAAGGAGATTTACCTGTATTTGTAATTACAAAAGTTGTTTCAATAATATCTCCGTCTGTAACAGTTCCAAAATCGTATTCTTTTTTATCTAAAGAAACAATTGGCGCTCCTTTGCTAATATCAATATCTCTTTTCATTGCTTCTGCCAATTTAGATTGATCTACTTTTGCAGCTGCATTACCTTTTGAACATGCTGTTAAAAACCCTAACGAAACAGCTAAACTAAAAACAATTATTTTTCTCATGATTTAAAAATTTTATGTAAAAATACTAAATTATAACAATCCTCTACCTATTTTATCAAGTCTTTTATTTTCAGAGTATTCTCTAGACAGTTTATCTAGTACTCCGTTTATAAAATAACCACTCTTATTTGTTGAGTAATCTTTTGATATTTCTATATATTCATTAATGGTAACTCGAACAGGAATTGATGGAAATTTTAAAAATTCTGTAATTGCCATTTTTATTAAAATCATATCAATGTCTGCAATTCTCTCTGCTTCCCAATTAGGCGTTTTACTGCTAATATCTTCTTCATACTTTGTATGATTTAAAATTACTTTTCTAAACAATTCTAAGACAAATTTTTCATCATCTTCATCTTTGTAAATACTTCCTAAAAGCAATGGTTTATTTTCTTTAACCTTATTTATAGTTCTTAAAATCCAAGTATTTACAAAAGGAATATCATCTAACCAACTAATTGTTTGGTCTTCATAATATTCTGCTAATTTATCATCTGGCGCAATTATTTCTGTAAAAAAGTCATGAATAAAATTCTTATCAGCTTTAAAAGAATCTTCTGTAGAATTCATGTATTTGCTATACAAACTGCTAGTTTGTAATTTCTGCCAAATAATGTTTACATATTCATTATCATCTTTCCAATTGTTTAAATTCTGATTAGAAATATAATCAGAAATAGAATTGCTATTTGCAATTGTTGCAATTACTTTATTGTTGATGAATTTAGTGTTTGGCTGTAAATCTTCTTTAGTTGCAAGATGTTTCTTTTTAGAAAGCTCTATTTGCTGAGTAGCTAATTTTTGAACTTCAACCAACATTTGCAATTGCAAAACATACAAGTCTAACAATTTTTGAATGCTAAATTTTAAGAATTTTTCTTCCTTTACTAAATCATCAGCTTTTGAAGTTGTCATTGCATAAACCGATTGCATTACTTTGACTCTAATATGTCTTCTATTAATCATTCTAAAGAACTTATTTAAAAAAAAGAGCGGTAGAAAATTCTAACGCTCTGCAAAAATATACTTTTTATTGAAATTTTCTACTTGTTTTGTTCTTTTTTACGAGCATCAATTCTGCTTTGTGCAATATTAAATGCTGCTCCATGAGTTGTAATGTTTTCTTTTTCTGAAAGATTAAAAATATCTAAAGTTGTATTGTAAATGTTTTCTGTTTTTCTTATAATTTCATCTCTTCCGTAACCTTCTAACTCTGCATAAACATTGATAATTCCACCAGCATTAATTAAAAAATCTGGCGCGTAAGCAATTCCTTTTTCTTTTAATAATCTTCCGTGTTTAACTTCATCAGCCAATTGATTATTTGCTGCTCCAGCAATCACTTTTGCTTTTAACTGATCTATTGTATCATCATTTATTGTTGCACCTAAAGCACATGGCGCATAAATATCTACATCTAAACCGTAAATATCGTTTCCTAAAACAATACTTGCTCCGTATTTTTTACTCAATTCTTCTAAACGAGCTTCGTTAATATCGTTTACAATAACTTGTGCTCCTTCGTCTGTAATATGTTTTACCAACGTTTCTCCAACATGACCAACTCCTTGAACAAGAATTTTCTTTCCGTCTAAATTTTCTGTTCCGAATTGATATTTAGCTGCAGCTTTCATTCCCATATAAACTCCGTAAGCAGTAATTGGCGATGGATTTCCTGATCCTCCTTTACTTTCAGAAATTCCTGTAACATGTGGTGTAACTTCTCTAATAATATCCATATCGCGAGTTTCCATTCCTACATCTTCTGCTGTAATATATTTTCCGCTTAAAGAATCTACAAACTGACCAAAACGACGCATTAAATCATCGTTTTTTTGTGTTTTTGCATCACCAATAATAACTGCTTTTCCTCCACCAAGATTTAATCCTGTAATTGCAGATTTAAAAGTCATACCTCGAGACAAGCGCAAAACATCATTTAAAGCGTGCCATTCGCTTTGATATGTCCACATTCTTGTTCCTCCTAAAGCTGGTCCTAAAACCGTATTATGAATACCAATAATTGCTTTTAATCCTGTATCTTCGTCGTTGCAAAAAACGATTTGCTCATGACCATCAAAAGAAAATTGACCAAAAACTGGATCATTATTTAATTCTTTTGTATCTAAAATTTTTGTTGTCATTATTAAGTGTTTACAATTGAAATTTAATATTTCTTAAATTTTATGGTGCAAAAATAAGTTTTTAGCAAATCAAAACAAAAGAAACACTATTTAATTATGATATTATTAAGAATAATAAAATCATCAAAAAAATAGAAAATTTAAAAATACAGCAATAACGTTTGTAAATGAAAGCATTACAATATTTAAATAAATACTTTTTAAAATATAAATACCGATTATTAATTGGAATTGTAATTACTGTTTTGTCTAAAATTTTATCATTAAGAATTCCGAGGTTTATTGGAGATTCTTTTAACATTGTTGATGAATATAGGAAAGGAACAGTTGCAAATACAGACGATGTAAAACACCAACTTTTAATTAATATTTTATTAATTATTGCCGTTACGTTGGTTGCCGGTTTTTTTACTTTTTTAATGCGTCAAACCATTATTGTTACTTCTCGTTTGATAGAATTTGATTTAAAAAACGAAATCTATCAACAATACCAAAGATTGTCTATCAACTTTTATAAAAAGAATAGAACTGGAGATTTAATGAACCGAATTAGCGAAGATGTTTCTAAAGTGAGAATGTACTTTGGACCCGCAATAATGTATAGTATGAATATGATTGTATTATTTGTTGTAGGTTTTTATCAAATGTTTAGCATAGATCCAGAACTAACTTTATACACATTAATTCCGTTTCCGATTTTATCTGTTTCAATTTTTATGCTCAGTAAAATTATCAATGAAAAAAGTACCATTGTTCAACAATACTTATCAAAATTAACAACATTTAATCAGGAGTTTTTCTCTGGAATTAATGTTGTAAAATCATACGGAATTGAAAAATCTATCATTCAAAATTTTGACACATTGGCCAATGATAGTAAGGAAAAAAATATCGATTTATATAAAGTACAAGCTGTCTTTTTTCCGTTGATGGTTTTATTAATTGGAATAAGTAATTTATTGGTAATTTATATTGGTGGTAAACAATACATCGCTGGCGAAATTCCGATTGGAGTAATTGCTGAGTTTATTTTATATGTAAATATTTTAACATGGCCAGTTGCCATTGTTGGTTGGGTAACTTCTATGGTGCAACAAGCAGAAGCTTCGCAACAAAGAATAAATGAGTTTTTAGAAGAAGTACCAGAAATAAAAAATACCGCAAAAAACAATACAGAAGTTAATGGTTCTGTATCATTTAAAAATGTGAGTTTAACTTATGACGACACCAATATTACTGCATTAAAAAACATCAATTTTTCTGTTGAAAAAGGTAAAACAATTGCCATCTTAGGAAACACTGGATCAGGAAAATCATCAATAATTAATTTAATTTCTAGATTGTACGATGCTTCTGAAGGGACTGTTTTAATTGACAACACACCAATAAAAGAATTAAATTTAACAGATTTAAGAAATCAAATTGGTTTTGTACCACAAGATCCTTTTTTATTTTCTGATACGATTGAAAATAATATCAAATTTGGAAAAGAAGATGCTACAAAAGAAGAAATTATTTTAGCAGCAAAAAATGCTGTAATTCACGATAATATTATTGAGTTTAAAGATAATTACAAAACCATTTTAGGAGAACGTGGCGTAACGCTTTCTGGCGGACAAAAGCAGCGTTTAAGCATTGCAAGAGCTGTAATCAAAAATCCGAAAATATTAGTTTTTGATGATTGTTTATCTGCTGTAGATACAGAAACAGAAGAACAGATACTTTCTAATCTAGAAAAAGTATCAAAAGAAAAAACCACTTTTATCATTAGTCACAGAGTTTCATCAGCCAAAAATGCTGATAAAATTATTGTGCTAGAGAATGGCGAAATTGCGCAGCAAGGAACTCATAATCAACTACTAACAATAGATGGATATTACAAAGAATTGTACGAACAACAACTTTTAGAAAAAGAAAACTAATCTTTAGTTAGAAAAAGTAAAATATTTTTTTAGATTTGTTCAACAAACAACAAACAAAAATTAATTCTATTATAAATTATTATGGCTGAGAGAGTAGAACAAGAAGAGATTTTTTCTCAAGTTTTAAGAGCAGGAAGAAGAACGTACTTTTTTGATGTAAGATCAACAAAAGCAGATGATTATTACTTGACAATTACAGAAAGTAAAAAATTTACACATGATGATGGCTCTTTTCATTATCAAAAGCATAAAATTTATTTGTACAAAGAAGATTTTGAAGAGTTTAACGACATGTTAAAAGCTGCAACTGACTATATTGTAACAGAAAAAGGACAAGAAGTAATTAGCGAAAGACATCAAAAAGATTATAAAAAAGAAGAAGTTACAACTGAGCCTATCAAATCAACAGAAAGCTTTACAGATGTTTCTTTTGACGACATCTAAAATTCAAATAATTCTCACAAAAAACGTCCTCTAAATTAGAGGACGTTTTTATTTATAAAGCTTTTAACATTATGTTACTTTTGGCAACCGTTTCTTCCCATTCTTTTTCTGGATTACTCTCTTTTGTAATTCCACCACCAACATAAATTTCTGCATTTTTATTTTTAATTTCCATACATCTTAGGTTTACAAATAAATGTGAATCTTTATTTGTATTGCTATTCAATTCACCTAAAAAACCTGTGTAATAAGAACGATTGTAACTTTCATTTTCTAAAATAAATTGTTTTGCTGCTGTTTTTGGCAAACCGCAAACAGCTGGAGTTGGATGCAATAAGTTTACTAAAGAAAATAATTTTTCTTTGGTTAAATTCCCTTTAATTTCTGTTCTTAAATGCAACAAAGAACCTGCTTTTACAGTTTCGGTTTTTAATTGTTTTAAGTTGGTAGAAAATGCAGAAAGCTTGTTTAAAATATAATCTGTTACAATTTGTTGTTCCTCAATTTCTTTAGGGTTCCAAATTACTTTTTCATCTTTTTTAAAAACTTGCGTTCCTGCTAAAGACATGGTTGAAAAGCTGTTGTTTTTTACTTTTAACAAGGTTTCTGGCGTTGCACCAAACCACAAACCAACTTGTGGATGAAACCAAACATACACAAAAGCATTTGGATATAATTGCAATAACCTATTGTAAATTACCTCTACTTCTACACCATTTAATTCAATTATTTCTTTTCTAGAAATAACAACTTTTTTAAAATCATTTTTGTTGATAGCATCAATTGCTTTTTGTACAATTTCAATATGTGTTGCTTTTGAAGCATCGTTATAAAATGCTTTTTCTTTAAAATGAAGTTGTTGTTTTAAGAATGATTCCTTTATATAATCTGACTCATCCAAAGGGAAAAAGACAGTTTTCTCTGACGAACTAAAAGGCGCAAACACAAAACCAGTTTGCATAAAATTTGTGGTAATTGTATGTAAAGTAGCATCTTTTTGAAAAATTCCAAAAACGTTAGTGTCATTTGGTTTGTTATACGCAACAAATGGCAAATTATTTTTGTAAGCTTCTTTAATTTTATCTAAAAGTAACTGCATAGTTTATTGCTTCTCCAAAATAATATTTGTGAGTTTACAAAGAGAAACAAGCTCATTGTTTTCATTCACAATTCTTATTTCCCACAAATGTGTGGTTCTTCCTTCGTGTATTATTTTTGCGGTTGCAGTTACAATTCCTTCTTTTACACTTTTTAAATGATTTGCACTTATTTCTATACCTTTAACAATGTACTTTTGAGTATCTATAAAATACGCCGAAGCTGCACTACCAACACTTTCTGCTAAAGCAACAGAAGCTCCGCCATGCAATAAACCATAAGGTTGATGCACTTTAGAGTTTACTGGCATTGTTGCAACAACAAAATCATCACCAACATCAGTAAAACGAATTGCTAAGGTTTCCATTAATGTGTTTTCACACATTTTATTAAATCTATTTAAAATTGCTTCTTTGTCTAACATTCTGATGAATTTAATGGTAAAAATACATATAATTTATTGTATTTTTGTGGTCAGTATTAGAAGAAAATCTGAATGTATAAAGTACGCATCATATTAGACACCAAAGAAGATGTAATTAGAACAATTACAGTAAATAACGCTATTAACTTAGAAGAATTACATTCTTTAATTGCAAAATCATTTGGATTTAATGGTCAAGAAATGGCGTCTTTTTACAGAACAAATGACGAATGGAATCAAGGCGAAGAAATTCCGTTGTTTAACATGTCAGAATTTGGTGATGAAATTTCTATGAGCACTTGCATCTTAAATGAAACACTGCCAAACACAGAAGATAAGTTGATTTACGTTTATGACTTTTTTAGCTTATGGACTTTCTACGTAGAAGTTGTTGAAATCTCTAAAGAAGAAGTTAACGAGCCTAAAATAATCATGTCTGTTGGAGAGGTTCCTGATGAAGCTCCAGAAAAAGAGTTTGTTGCAGAAAAAGAAGAAGACGAGTTTTCTGATGACGAGTTTGATTCTTTTGAAGATTACGATTTTGATAATTATTAAACTATAGTTTTTTCATCCATTTTAAAATTCTACAAATTCAAGTAACATTTCCGTAACTTGTTCGTCGTATAACCATAATCGACTAAAACAATTTCATTGGAAACTATCTTATCTCTTAAAAATTTAGACAAAAAATTTGGTCCTGTTCACGCTGTAAACAATCTTTCTTTTGATATTCAGAAAGGAAATGTTTACGGAATATTAGGTCCAAACGGAAGTGGAAAATCTACCACTTTAGGAATCATCTTAAATGTTGTAAACAGAACTTCGGGCGAATTTAGCTGGTTTAACGGCGGTTTATCAACACACGAAGCATTGAAAAAAGTTGGAGCCATAATTGAGCGCCCAAACTTTTATCCGTATATGACCGCAACTCAAAATTTAAAATTGATTTGTAAAATTAAAGGCGTTTCTTACGAAAGTATAGATGAAAAACTAAAAACTGTTAACCTATACGAACGTAGAGATAGCAAGTTTAGAACATTTTCTTTAGGAATGAAACAACGTTTGGCAATTGCTTCTGCATTGTTAAATAATCCTGAGATTTTAATTTTAGACGAACCTACAAATGGTTTAGATCCGCAAGGAATTCATGAAATTAGACAAATCATTAAAAATATCGCTAAAAACGGAACAACCATTTTATTGGCTTCTCACTTATTAGACGAAGTTGAAAAAGTATGTAGTCATGTAGTTGTGATTAGAAAAGGAATCAAATTGTATTCTGGTCGAGTTGATGAAATGACTGCTTCAAAAGGTTTGTTTGAACTTAAAGTTGACAGTAATGAAGAACAACTCATGGAATTATTAGAAAGTCATGCTTCAATACATACTGTAAAAAAAGAGGAAGAAACAATCATTGCAACGTTAAAAGACGAAATGACAGCTTCAGAAATGAACGCTTATTTATTTAGCAAAGGAATTACCTTATCGCACTTGCTTAAACGCAAACCAAGTTTAGAGCAACAATTCCTAGATTTAACAAACAACAATTAACTAACTGAATATTAGTTCGAAATGTCATCTCGAGCGGAGTCGAGAGGCGAGAACAAATTCATAAAAATATAACACACCATGTTTAGATTACTAAATATAGAATTTCATAAATTAAAACACAACAGAGCAAGTAAAGTATTGTCTATTATTTACTTTGGTTTATTAACTTCAATTGCATTAATTGCTGCCATTAAATTTGATATTGGCCCTGTTAAGTTTCATTTAGCTGATCAAGGGATTTTTAATTTTCCTTATATCTGGCATTTCAACACCTATATGGCTTCCCTTTTCAAATTCTTTTTATTGTTGGTAATTGTATCTATGATGGCAAACGAATACAGCAATAAAACCTTAAAGCAAAATTTGATTGACGGCTTAAGTAAAAGAGAATTTATTCTTTCTAAATTTTATACAGTACTTATTTTTGCTGCAGTTTCTACACTTTTTGTATTTGTAACTTCGTTAATTTTAGGTTTTGTGTATTCTGATTATAATGAATTTTCTATCATTATTTCAGATTTAGAATATTTACTAGCATTTTTTATCAAATTGGTTGGGTTTTTCTCCTTTGGTTTATTTTTAGGTATTCTAGTAAAACGTTCTGCTTTTGCAGTCGGCGCAATGGTTGTTTGGCTGATTATTGAAAGTATGTTTAAAGGTTATTTATTCTATTCTTTTAGAAATGAAGATAACACAACAGAGCATGTAAATAGCATTATGCAATTCTTACCATTAGAAGCAATGTCTAATTTAATCAAAGAGCCGTTTACAAGACTTGGAGCAGTAAAATCTGTAGCTAACCAAATTGGTGAACAAATAACAAAAGATTTTTCAGTCCAGTTTACGGATATTATTATCGTCTCTGTTTGGACAGCAATCTTTATTTACTTGTCATTTGCATTGTTAAAAAAGAGAGATTTATAATTCTTTTTAAATATATTTGACGTTCTTATAAAAAACTGTCAAATGAGAAGAATATTAAGTGTATTTATATTTCTATTTACCTTAACAACTTACGGACAAAAAGAAGCAAATTTTTGGTATTTTGGACAAAATGCAGGCTTAGATTTTACAACTGGATCTCCAGTTCCTTTAGCAGACGGAAAACTAAACACGCTTGAAGGATGCTCAACAATTTCTGATAAAGACGGAAAATTACTATTTTATTCTGATGGAACCACTGTGTATGACAGTTCTCATCAAATAATGAAATATTCAAACGGAGTTTTAGCAACAAATTTATATGGCGATCCGTCGAGTACACAATCTGCTTTAGTAGTTCCAAATCCTACTAATGCAAATATTTATTATATTTTTACGGTTCAAGGTTTTAACGGAAACGGATTTAATTATTATACCATTGATATCTCTAAAAATGGTGGATTAGGAGAAATTATTGGCGGACCTGTTAGTTTATCAGATGGTAAAAGTGGAAATTGGTCAGAAAAAGTAACTGCTGTTCAAGGTGCTGATTGTAATACCATTTGGATTTTATCTGCTGTAAACAACGAGTTTTACGCATACAAAATTGATGGTAATGGTGTTGACACGGCAAATCCTGTTATTAGCGCAACTAATTATTCATTAAGAGATAGAAGAGGCTATTTAAAAGTTTCGCCAGACGGAAAAAAGATTGCGCTTGCAGATTTTACTTATAGAAATAACAACAATAATGGAAACGGAAGTTTGGTTTTATATAATTTTGATTCCTCTAATGGAACTGTCGAAAACACAACAACAATTTTAGCAAGTGCTTCTGCTGATGGCGCACATTATGGAGTTGAATTTTCTCAATCTTCTTCAAAATTATACACTTCAACTTTTGATGGTACAAATAATAAAGTATTTCAGTTTGATTTAACAGAACCAAGAATTACAACTTCAAAACGCTTAATTCATTCTCAAGTTGGATATCGTGGAGCATTACAATTAGGACCAGACGGAAAAATTTACGCTGCGGTTTCTATAAATTACAATAACGGAACACAATTTTTAGATGTAATTGAAAATCCTGAAGAAGATCCTTTAAATATAATTTATACTGAAGATAAAATCAATTTAGGTTTTGGAAAAGCAACACAAGGTTTACCTCCTTTTATTCAATCTTTCTTTTCGCCAGTAAAAATATTAGATAGCGATACTAAAACTGTTGATTTAACTCTTGAAACCCAACAAGTTTGTATTGGTGATTCTTTTAGCTTTGAACCTGAATTAAACGGTGTTGCTGGATCAACCTATAAATGGACAAAAACTGGAGATCCAACAGTAAATATAAACACTAGAAAAATTACTATTGACAACACTAATTATGGTTCTGGAACTTATAATTTAGAAATGATTATCAATGATGGTTGTGGAAGAATTAAAAAATACAACGGTTCTGTAGAAATTTTATTTGTTCCGAAACCAACAGTAGCCGCTATTCCCGTTTACGAACAATGTGATATTGACGGAAATCCAATAGACGGAATTACCTCTTTTAATTTAGAATCTAAAGAAGAAGAATTGACAAATAATACACCTGGAATTTCGGTTACTTTTTATGAAATTACAGATATCAATTTTACATCTCCAATTATCAATAAAGTTGGATATAGAAACACAGTTTCTACAAATGCAGGAAATCATAAATTAGTGGTAAGATTAACAAATGATACTACTGGTTGTTATGAAGATGGCGAATTAGAATTAAAAGCAAATGCAACTGCTCTTAATACATATCCAGATTTATATTTGTGCGAAATTGATTTGAATGCCAATGTTCCAGAAGCTAGAAATAGTGAAGGCTCTGGAAACACTTTTTATAATTTTGATACCAAAACAGCTGACATTATTGCAAATTCTGGTGGCGCTTTTTCTGATGCAACACATGATTTTGAATATTACAGAACTGCAAACGACGCATCTTTACAAACAAATCAAATTATAGCGCCTTATGAAGACGATTTATTTACAGACAACTCAGATGTTTTTGTGCGTATTTCTACAAAAGGTTCTAATGCCTGTTCTGGAATTGGACAGTTTAAAATATTTGTAAATACACGTCCGATTCCAAAAGGAAACACAACTCCGATGTATTTATGTGTCAATAATCCTATTGATAATCCGCAGCAAATAACAATTGATTTAGATGGCTCAACCGGAAACCCAACAGACACGTATCAATGGTTTTTAAACGGAAATTTAATCACTGGTGCAACCAACGCAATTTACAAAGCAAATGTGCAAGGAACGTATAAAGTAGAAGCATACAGAGCGTATCAAAATGATATAAATGATGCAAATGATGATACTTCTTGTACTGGATACAATTCATTTACAGTTTTAGAATCAAACAAAGCGTTAATTATTTCTACTGATTTGACTGACAATCAAGACAATCCTGAAGCAAATATGTTAACCATAACTGTTTCTGGAATTGGAGAATATGAATATGCTTTAAACAGCACTAGTTTAGCTGATTTCACAAAAGGAACAGAGAACTTAACATTTACTTTTAACGATGTAAAACCTGGTTTAAACACCGTTTATATTCGTGATGTTAATGGTTGTGGAACCGCAAGCAGTCAAAAATTGTCTTTTATATTTTTCCAACGACATTTTTCTCCAAATAATGATGGCGTTTACGATACTTGGAAAATTTTAGGAACCAACAATGCATTTTACAAATCTGCCAGAGTAGAAATTTTTGATCGCTACGGAAAAGTAGTTGCGCTAATTACCGATAAAGATGGAAACGGTTGGGACGGAACCTATAACGGTAGTAAATTACCATCAAACGATTATTGGTTTAATGCCGTTTTAGAAGACATCAATGGGAATGTAAGAAAGGAAACTGGACATTTTAGTTTGCTTAGAAAATAAGTGTAACTTCTTTTAAATTCCGTTTCTTAATTGGTATTTTTGTCTTTATGGATTTTCAATTACATTCTAAATTTAAACCAACAGGAGATCAACCAGAAGCCATCAAACAATTGACTGAAGGAGTTCTTGAAGGAGAAAAATACCAAACTTTATTAGGTGTAACTGGTTCTGGAAAAACCTTTACCGTTGCAAATGTGGTTGAAAAAATCAATCGACCAACATTAGTTTTGGCGCATAACAAAACCTTAGCAGCACAATTGTATTCTGAATTTAAACAGTTTTTTCCAGAAAATGCTGTAGAATATTTTGTTTCGTACTACGATTATTATCAACCAGAAGCTTACATTCCTGTTACAGGAACATACATCGAAAAAGATTTATCTATCAACGATGATATAGAACGGTTACGAATTAGCACGTCTTCTTCCCTACTTTCTGGACGAAGAGATGTGTTGGTTGTGGCTTCCGTTTCTTGTTTATACGGAATTGGAAATCCGGTTGAATTTAAAAAGAACGTCATTCCGATTGAAGTTGGACAACAAATTTCTAGAACAAAATTTTTACATCAATTGGTAACCAGTTTGTATTCTAGAACCGAATTTGACATCAAAAGCGGAACCTTTAAAGTAAAAGGTGATGTGATTACCATTTATCCATCTTACGGTGATAACGGTTATCGAGTTCATTTTTTTGGCGATGAAATTGAAGAGATTGAATCCTTTGATATGGAAACGAATAAAGTTTTAGAAAAATATTCAGAACTCACCATTTATCCTGCAAATCTATTTGTAACCTCACCAGATGTGTTGCAAAATGCCATCCATATGATTCAAGAAGATATGGTAAAGCAAGTAGATTATTTCAAAGAAATCGGCAAACATTTAGAAGCAAAACGCTTAAAAGAACGCACTGAGTTCGATTTAGAAATGATAAGAGAATTGGGTTATTGTTCTGGAATCGAAAATTACTCTCGCTATTTAGACGGACGAGAAGCAGGAACAAGACCTTTCTGTTTGTTGGATTATTTTCCGGATGATTATTTAATGATTATCGATGAAAGTCACGTTACCATTCCGCAAACACACGCCATGTATGGCGGAGACAGAAGCAGAAAAGAAAACTTGGTAGAACATGGTTTTCGTTTGCCAGCTGCCATGGACAATCGTCCGTTAAAATTTGAAGAATTAGAAGCTATTCAGAATCAAGTAATTTATGTAAGTGCAACTCCTGCCGATTATGAATTGCAAAAAACAGAAGGCGTTTATGTGGAGCAAGTTATTCGTCCGACAGGATTGTTGGATCCCGTTATTGAAGTGCGTCCGAGTTTAAATCAGATTGATGATTTGATAGAAGAAATTCAAATTAGAGTAGAAAAAGACGAGCGTACTTTGGTCACAACATTAACCAAAAGAATGGCTGAAGAATTGGCAAAATACTTAACTAGAATACAAGTTCGCTGTCGTTATATACATTCTGATGTGGATACTTTAGAACGTGTAGAAATTATGCAAGATTTGCGTAAAGGCTTGTTTGATGTATTGATTGGCGTAAACCTTTTACGTGAAGGTTTGGATTTACCAGAAGTTTCTTTGGTGGCTATTTTAGATGCAGATAAAGAAGGTTTTTTACGTTCGCATAGATCGTTGACACAAACCATTGGTAGAGCAGCTAGAAATGTAAACGGATTGGCAATTTTGTATGCAGACAAAATGACCAACAGCATGCAAAAAACCATTGACGAAACCAACAGACGACGCCAAAAACAAATTGAATACAACACAGAAAATAACATTACACCAACACAAATTACCAAAGCTATAGACAATTCGTTGACAAAAAGTGCAGTTTCTTCTTTTCATTATGACAATGCCATAAACAAAGCTGCAGAAGCCGATTTAGAATACTTGCCAAAACCAGAAATAGAAAAACGCATTAGAGAAACACGTAAAAATATGGAATTGGCAGCAAAAGCCTTAGACTTTTTAACTGCTGCACAATTTAGAGATGAAATTGAAGTGTTGAAAAAGCATTTATAGAATTCCTAATAATAATGATTCTTAAAAGTATTTAGTATCTTTAAGAACAACTAGATAAAAAGAAACATAAGTTCCTCTTATCCAGGAATTCAATTTGATAAACGAGAACTTTGTTCTCTATATAACTAGTTATAAAACATTTAATGAAAAAACTGCTTTTTATAATATTTACAACTTTTTCAGTAATTTCTTATGCTCAAGAAAATACAATTAACTTGGTAGAAAACACTTTAAAATATTTAAAAATTAAAAAGGAGAATTGTTTTACTAAATTCATTAAAAATAAAAAAATAACAGAATCAGAATCAATTATTCTAATTCCTGAAATTGCCGAAAAAGGAAATGGATATATTATTCTAAATGGACATATCTTAATTGTGAATAATAAAAGCGGAAAAATAAAGTCTCGTTTTTCAGAAAAGGAATCTTGGTTTAGCGATGCAGTTAGATTAAATAATATTCAAATCATTTATAAACCATATAAAATATCAAAAGACTCTGAGACAATCGGAATAGTAATAGATTATTATGGAAATAGTAGAGCAAATCCATTTTCATCAAAAGAGCTTTCATTATTTATCCGAAAAGAAGAAAAATTAATAAGAGTTTTAAAAGATTATCCAATATATAGTTTAAATGGCGAAACTAACGGAATGAATAGCGGAGAATTTGTTGAACACAAAAAAACTATTGAACCTATAATAAATTCACAAACAAAATTTTTTAATTTAAAGGTAATTGACTCAATCATAAAAACCGAATCAAAAAATGGAGTGCAAACAAAAATCAAAAAATCAAACAAAGTTGAACAATTAAAGTTCATAAACGGAAAATATAAAAACGTTTTATAACAAAGAAATAAGCTAAAAATAGACTTAAGAAGTGTATCTTTAAATCAGTTTAGCCTAATTAAAACCTTCCTAAATCAATCCTCACTTCCCCAAGGAGCGCTTGGAGTTTTCACTTCATTAGTTAGGTCAAATTTTACAGAAAAGAATCTATCGCTTCCTATTCTACGTAAATTATACGTAAAGCTGGTTGTATCAATAGTAACCCACCAAACATTATGAGAAGCATAGGAAATTAAATCTGCTGTTTGTTGATCCGCTGGAAAAAATTGAACATTTGCCAATCCAGTATTTGGACTTAGACCTCCGTATTGTGTAATTAAATCTTCAGAACCATCTTTATGTCGATGATCGTGTTTTAAACGAATTAACTTCTTATCTGTCATCGTAAAAACCCATGTTCTAGATTTATCTTCTCCAACAAAAAAAGGAACTCTAATTGTTTTGTCTTTACAAGAACGAACATGCATCACTAATTTCTCTCCTACAAAACCATCGCCTTCTTTTCCTCCGGCAACAATTTCTCCTTCATAAGATTTTCCGCAATGTTCTTTTAACGTATTCCAGAATACTTCTGAATTAGCTGGTTGTTGTGAAAAACACTTACTGGAAATAAAAGTAAAATCAATAGTTTTTTCATGATGTATCATTTAAATAAGTTCAACAATATAAATTAAAAAAATGAATTAAAAGCATTCGTTTAGAAGCAAAAAAACGCCTCACAAATGTGAGGCGTTTTATTAAACACTTAAATATATTTTCAAGCAATTAAGCTTGTGCTAACACTTCTTGTACTTTATCTGCAGCTTCTTGAAATTCTGTAGCAGAAATAATTTTCATTCCGCTATTGTCAATCAATTCTTTTGCTTCAACAGCGTTTGTTCCTTGTAATCTACAAATAATAGGCACATTAATTTTGTCTCCCATATTTTTGTAAGCATCAACAACTCCTTGCGCTACTCTATCACAACGTACAATTCCACCAAAAATATTTACTAAAATTGCTTTTACGTTTTTGTCTTTTAGGATAATTCCGAAAGCTGTTTCTACACGTTGTGCATCTGCCGTTCCACCAACATCTAAAAAGTTTGCAGGTTCTCCACCAGCTTGTTTAATTAGATCCATTGTTGCCATTGCCAAACCAGCTCCGTTTACCATACATCCAACATTACCATCTAAATCTACATAATTTAAACCAGCAGCATTTGCTTCTACTTCAATCGGATTTTCTTCACGTAAATCTCTCATTAAAGCATAATCTTTATGTCTAAACAACGCATTGTCATCTAAAGTAACTTTTGCATCAACTGCTAAAATTTTAGAATCTGATGTTTTTAAAACCGGATTGATTTCAAACATAGAAGAATCAGAACCGATGTATGCTTTATATAAAGCAGTTACAAATTTTGTCATTTCTTTTAAAGCGACACCAGACAATCCTAAGTTAAACGCTATTTTACGCGCTTGAAAAGGCATGATTCCTAATAAAGGATCAATCTCTTCAGTAAAAATTAAATGTGGTGTTTCTTCTGCCACAGTTTCAATATCCATTCCACCTTCAGTAGAATACATAATCATATTTTTACCTGTGTTTCTGTTTAATAAAACAGACATATAATATTCTTCTGGCTCAGCATCACCAGGATAATATACATCTTCACAAATTAAAACTTGGTTTACTTTTTTACCTTCTGCAGAAGTTTGTGGCGTAACCAACATCATCCCAATAATATCATTAGAAATACCTTCTACATCAGATAAATTTTTAGCCAACTTAACTCCGCCACCTTTTCCACGTCCACCTGCATGAACTTGTGCTTTCACAACGTACCAGCTTGTGCCAGTTTCTACCGTTAATTGTTTTGCTGCGTCTACAGCTTCTTTATGATTTTTAGCTACAATACCGCGTTGAATTTTAACGCCAAAGCTATTTAGTATTTCTTTTCCTTGATATTCGTGTAAATTCATTTTTAAGAATGTTTTTTAACGCCACAAAAATACAAATTCAAATGAGAATACCGCAGCAATTTTTATAAAATAACTCAGAAAATAGTTCTCTTAAAAAATTCCCAATTTTATTAAGAAATTAACATGATTTTATGATAATTAAAATAAAACCTAAATATTTTTGCCTCTAAAAACTAACTATTACCACATAATGATGATAAAAAGCACGAAACTATTATTTCTATTTTCCCTTTTTACAACAACTTTTCTTTTTGCTCAAAGTCAAATCCCCAAAAAAGTACTAAATATAAAACGCAGCATCAACAAAGCACCAAAGATTGATGGTTTTCTGAATGATGATGCTTGGAAAGGTGTAGAAATTGCAAAAGATTTTGTGATGTTAGAGCCAAATAATGGTAAAAAAGAAAATCCAGATTATAAAACTGAAGTGAAAGTATTGTATGATGATGAAGCAATTTATGTTTCTGCAATGATGTATGATCCTAATCCTTCTAAAATAGCTAGTGAGTTTACTAGTAGAGATAATGATGGGCAAGCAGATGTCTTCTCTTTATTGTTAAACCCTAATAATGATGGTGTAAATTCAACATCTTTTGATGTTATGATTACTGGAACGCAATTAGATTCTAAAGTAGGTGAAAATAGCTGGAGACCAGATAGAAGTTGGAGTGCAGTTTGGAAAAGTGCAACTCAAGTCTTAGATAATGGTTGGTCTGTAGAAATGAAAATTCCATATGCTGCATTGCGTTTTTCTAATGAAGAGATTCAAACTTGGAGTATTCAGTTTAAAAGAAAAATAATTAATCAAAATGAACAGTATACTTGGAATCACGTAGACAATAAAGTAGGTAAAAGCACACAATATGATGGTATTCTTAAAGGAATTACAAATATTAATCCGCCAATCCGTTTAAGTTTTTATCCTTATGCTTCTACTTCAGTTTCTCACTTTGATGGAGAAACAGAATACAATCATAATTTAGGGTTGGACTTAAAATATGGTCTTACAGAAAATTTTACGTTGGACTTAACTTTGGTTCCAGATTTTGGGCAAACTGCTTTCGATAATATTACATTAAACTTGGGTCCGTTTGAGCAACGTTTTAACGAACAAAGACAATTCTTTACAGAAGGAACAGAATTGTTTAATAAAGGTAGAATATTCTACTCAAGAAGAATTGGAAATAGACCTGTTGGTTATTATGATGCGGATGATAATTTAGGAGCAAATGAAGAAGTTTATGAGAATCCAGATAAAGTAAATATGTTAAACGCCTTAAAGGTTTCTGGTAGAACAAAAGGCGGATTAGGAATTGGATTTTTTAACGCAATTACTGATGAAACCAAAGCCACTATTAAAAGGACTGTAACGCAAGGAACATCGACAGTAGATGAGTATTATAAGAAAGTTACTGAACCTTTTGCAAATTATAATGTATTGGTATTAGATCAACAGTTCAATCAAAACTCTTCTGTAACTTTTATCAACACAAATGTGTTAAGAGAAGGAAATTTTAGAGATGCAAACGTAACTGGCCTACTATATCATTTAACAAATAAATCGAACACTTATTTTGTAGATGGTTATGTAAAAACTAGTAATATAAAAGAAAATGGCGCAACTGAAACCGGTTATGCATTTGATTCTAGTATTGCTAAAATAGCAGGGAATTGGCAAGGAGAAATTGGATATAATTTTGAAGATGATAAATATGATTATAACGATTTAGGTTTTCAAAGAAGAAACAATCAGCAATCTATCTATTTAATGGGAAGTTACAGAATTCTTCAACCAGTAGGTAATTATAATAGCTTTAGAGTTGATTTTAGGTTATTTAATAGTTTCTTATACAATCCAGGAGTCTATACTGGTAATAATTACAGAATTGGTTTTAGAGCAAATACTAAAAAACGTTTTTCTTTTGGATTAAATTTAAAAGGAAAAGTTGGCAAACAAAAAGATTTCTACGAACCAAGAAGAGCTATTTCAGAACAACGTTATTTAGCAAGAAATTCTGAAATTGATATTGATGGTAATATATCAACAGACTTTAGAAAGCAGTTTGCATTTGATCTTAGAGCAAACGTTAGAAAAGTGTTTGGAACAGATGAAACAAGATATGGTTTTGAAGTTGAACCTAGGTATCGTTTTAGTAATAAAATGGGATTAGTTTATAAGTTTAAATATAGCAGCAGCAATAATAATATTGGTTATACTGGTGAAAACAATGGCGATTTAATTTTTGGAAAAAGAGGTTCAGATTCATATGAAAATGTCTTGTCGGGTAAATACAGCTTTAGTACAAAGTCCTCTTTATCATTATCATTCAGACATTATTGGCAAACTGTAAAATACAACAGTCAATTTTATAGTTTAAATGCCGATGGTACATTAGCAGATCATAACTACACAGGCAATCATGATGTAAATTATAATAGCTGGAATTTAGATTTGAATTATTTATGGGAATTTGCACCTGGAAGTCAGTTAACTGCCTTTTATAGAAACTCCATTTTTAATTACAATGATCAATCTTCATTGAGTTTTATCAATAATATTGATGAATTATTCAATCAACCTGCTTTACATACTTTCTCTATAAAGTTTGTATATTTTATAGATTATAATAATATCAAAAACATATTTTAAGAATTATTTTCTTTAAACAAAAGCCTCAATCTAATGATTGAGGCTTTTTATTTTACTTTTATAAAAGTAAAAAAACTAAATAGAGATAAAAATATATTACCTACAATCAATCTATTTTGAGTTTAACAAAAAAGAAATTAACAAGAATTTATGATTCTTTACTTCGCTTCATTTCTATTTTTACAATCGAAGACTAACCACTATTAAAAAATATGCTAAAAATTTCAAAATTTATATTTTACGTTTTATTATTTACTTCTTCCATTCTTTACTCTCAAATTAATCAGAATAAAAAATCGCTAAATATTAAAAGAAGTAATCATAAAGCTCCTAAAATTGATGGATTATTAAATGATAATGCTTGGAAAGGTTTAGAAATCGCAAAAGATTTTATAATGATGGAACCAAATAATGGTGCTAAAGAAGATCCAAACTATAAAACAGAAGTTAAGGTGTTGTATGACGATGAAGCTATTTACGTTGCTGCAATGATGTATCATCCCAATCCTTCTAAAATGGCGATGGAATTTACAAATAGAGACATTAAAGGAAATGCAGATCACTTTTCTTTAGTTTTAAACCCTAGTAATGATGGTTTAAATGCAACTTTATTTGAAGTTACATCCGCAGGTACACAGGTAGATGCAAAAGTAACAGACGGAAAAGATGATTCAAATTGGAGTGCTGTTTGGAAAAGTGCCATAAAAACATTAGATAATGGTTGGTCATTAGAAATAAAAATTCCGTACTCTGCTTTACGTTTTTCTAATCAAGAAGTACAAACATGGGGTATTCAGTTTGGTCGAAAATTAATTAATCAAAACGCACAATACACCTGGAATCATATCGACAATACAAAAGGAATTTGGACTCAGTATGATGGACTTTTAAAAGGAATTAGAGATATTAATCCACCAACACGTTTAAGTTTTTATCCATACGCATCAACTTCAGTTTCTCATTTTGATGGAGAAACAGTTTACAATCACAGTGTAGGACTAGATTTAAAATATGGTATTACAGAAAACTTCACGCTTGATTTAACACTTGTTCCTGATTTTGCTCAAACTGCTTTTGATAATGTTACTTTAAATCTTGGTCCATATGAACAGCGTTTTAATGAACAAAGAGCTTTTTTTACAGAAGGAACAGAATTATTTAATAAAGGGAGAATGTTTTATTCTAGAAGAATTGGAAATAGACCTGTAGGATATTATAATGCATACGACAATTTAGCTAATAACGAAGAGGTAATTGACAACCCAAACAAAGTTAATATGCTTAACGCAGTTAAAATTTCTGGGAGAACTAAAGGCGGATTAGGTATTGGTTTTTTCAATGCAATTACAGATGAAACAAAAGCGACCATTAAAAAAACCACAATTGTTGGAAATAGACCTGTAGATGAGTATTCTAAAAAAATAACGGAACCATTTGCTAATTACAATGTTTTTGTTTTAGATCAGCAGTTCGGAAAACGATCTTCAGTAACTTTAATTAATACAAGTGTACTTAGAGAAGGAGAATTTAGAGATGCAAACGTCACTGGTTTTTTGTATGATTTAGTAAACAGTCCAAACTCATATAAAATTGATGGACATTTAAAAGTGAGTAATATTAGAGAAAATGGCCTCAATGAAACGGGTTATGGTTTTAATACTGGTATTTCTAAAATTTCTGGAAATTGGCAAGGTGAAATCGGCTATTATATGCAAGATGACAAGTTTAATTATAACGATATAGGATTTCAAAGAAGCAACAACAGCCAGTCGGTATATCTTATGGGAAGCTATAAAATTTTAAAACCAGTTGGAAATTTCAACGACTTTAGAGTTAACTTTAGAATGTTTAACAGCTTTTTATATAGCAATCCTGTATATACGGGAAATAGTATAAATTTAGGTTTTTCTGCCACTACAAAAAAACGTTTTTCTTTTGGACTAGAAATGGAAGGAAGAATTGGAGAACAACGTGATTATCACGAACCAAGAAAAGACATTTCTGAAGGATGGTATTTAAAGCGGAACTCAGAAGTAGAACTAAAAGGATCCATTTCTACTGACTCAAGAAAAAAATTAGCTCTCGATTTAAAAATGCAAAAGAAAGCTGTCTTTGACAATGAAGAAACAGGCTTTGGTTTTGAATTAGGACCAAGATATCGTATTAATAATAAAACTTCAATTATTTATAAATACAACTACAATAACAATAATAACATCATTGGTTACACAGGAACCCAAAACAATGACATCCTTTTTGGAAAAAGAAATTCTAAGGCTCATGAAAATAGTTTAAGCGGTAAATATAGCTTTAGTACAAAGTCTTCTTTATCATTATCCTTTAGACATTATTGGACTACAGTTGAATATGACAATCAGTTTTACAGTTTAAAAAGAGATGGTACTTTATCAAATCATAATTATACAGGAAATCATGATGTGAATTTTAATAGCTGGAATATTGATTTAAATTACTTGTGGGAATTTGCACCTGGAAGTCAAATAGTGGCTTTCTATAGAAATTCTATTTACAATTCTAATGATCAATCTCAATTAAACTTCATCAATAACCTTAAAGACTTATTTAACCAACCATCTCTGCATGTGTTTTCATTAAAATTTGTGTATTATATTGATTATAATAACATAAAGAACATCTTTTAGCAAATAATAATCTTAAGTAGAAAATCCTCAATTATTAGATTGAGGATTTTTTTTTACAGCTCAATACATAGGTTCTACAGTTCATTACATTGCATTTTGTTTAGTGTGACTCAATAAATAGTTTTGACTCATTAAATCATTTTAAGATTTAATTAACAAACCAAACTGTGACATTTTATTTTTTAAGAAGTCTTTACAGTAATCAATCAAAAAAACAAAAACAAAAACAAATGAAATTACGAGCAATCTCACTACTATTTCTGCTAACTTTTCAAGTAACATTCTCACAAGAAAAAACTGATCGAAAAAAAATAGCTGCAACAAGAATTACAACTCCACCTAAAATTGATGGTATTCTAAATGATGATGCCTGGAAAAACACAGAAAATGCAACAGATTTTATTGTCTTTAGACCAGAAAATGGTAAAGTTGTTTCTAAAGAGTATCAAACAACGGTTAAAGTAATTTATAATGATGATGCAATTTATATTTCTGCAATGATGCATGATCCAAATCCAGATAAGATTCCAATGCAATTTGCTACAAGAGATAATTTTAGCCAAGCAGATTTCTTTTTAGCAACTATAAATCCAAATGATGATGGTCAAAACCCTTTTGAATTTGTTGTGCAAAGTACTGGTAACCAAGGTGATTCTAAAGTTTCAAATGGACGAGAAGATTTTAACTGGAGCGCTGTTTGGCAAAGTGCAGCAAAAATAAATGATAAAGGTTGGGCTGTAGAAATGAAAATTCCATATTCTGCTTTGCGTTTTGCAAATACTCCAATACAACATTGGGGATTTAATTTTCACAGAAGATTAGAGAGATTAAACGAACAACATACTTGGACACATATTGATAATGCAGTTGGAAGATGGACACAACATGATGGTTTGGTAGAAAATTTTAAAGATATTAAACCTCCTACTCGATTAGGATTGTATCCTTATGCTTCTGCGATTACAGAATCTTATAATGGAACTTCTACAAATGATTGGAGTGTTGGATTGGATTTAAAATATGGATTGTCGGAGAACTTTACTTTAGACGCAACTTTAATTCCAGATTTCAGTCAAGCTGGCTTTGATAATGTCGAATTAAATTTAGGTCCATTTGAGCAACAATTTGCCGAACAAAGACAATTTTTTACCGAAGGAACAGAACTTTTTAACAAAGGAAGATTGTTTTATTCTAGAAGAATTGGTAGTTATCCAATAGATCAATTTAATGTTGCAAGTCAATTAAATGCGAATGAAGAAATTATAGACTATCCAGAAAAAGTAACCATGTTAAATGCTATTAAAATTTCTGGAAGAACAAAAAATGGTTTAGGAATAGGTTTTTTTAACGCAATTACAGGAAAAACAGAAGCAACAATTAGAGACAACAGTAATGGCACAACTAGAAAAGTTGAAACTAGTCCGTTTTCAAACTACAATATTTTAGTAGTTGACAAGCAGTTTAATCAAAATTCTGCTATCACATTAATAAATACTAATGTAACAAGAAGTGGAGATTTTAGAGATGCAAATACCACTGGTTTACTTTGGCATATAGAAACAAAAGATAGCAAATACAATGTAGATGGTTCTGTAAAAATGAGCAACATATTTGATGATGTTAACAACCCAAATACTGGATATACTTTTGATACTAGTTTTGGAAAAAATGCTGGAAAATGGAATTGGGAAATCGGATATAATTTTGAAGACGAAAATTTCAATCCAAATGATATGGGGATTTTATTCAGTAATAACGAACAACAAATTTATGGTAACGTAGGTTTTAGAACTTTAAAACCAGAAGGGATTTTTAATCGATATAATTTTAATTTTTATAATAATTTACAATACCAATATAAATCTGGAATTTACACAGGTTATCAAGCGGGATTAAACTTTAATGCAGAAACTAAAAATCGATTTAATTTTGGTGCCAATTTAAACTATGGGTCTGAAAGTAAAGATTTTAACGAACCAAGACAAGGAAACACAAGTGGTGTTTTTTATTCTAGACCAGAAAGATTAAATTTCAACTCTTGGTTCAACACCAATTCTCAGAAAAAATTTGGCTTAAATATGAACCTATTTTATTCAACATATTCTAAAGATCCTAAGAACGGGTTTGGTTTTGGCATAAGTCCACGTTACCGTTTTAGCAATCAATTTTCTTTAAATTACAATTTTAACTATAACAAAACCGTAAATGATAAAGGGTATGTAGATCAAGTTGGAACAGATATTATTTTTGGAAATAGAGATAGAAAAAGTTATGTAAACTCCGTTTCTGGTAGATATAATTTCAGTACAAAATCTTCTTTATCATTATCATTTAGACATTATTGGAGTTCTGTAGATTATACAAATAGCTACTTTAAATTAAATACTGACGGAAGTTTATCTCCAGAAACATACAATAACGGTAGCGATGTAAATTTTAATAGCTGGAATTTAGATTTAAATTACATCTGGCAATTTGCTCCTGGAAGTCAGTTAATTGCGTTATATCGTAATACAATTTTTAATCAAGATTCTAATTCGAGTTTAGATTTCTTTAAAAATTTAGATAATTTATTTGAGCAACCAAATCAAAATGTGTTTTCATTACGATTTGTTTATTATATAGATTACAACAAACTAAAAAATATATTTTAGATTCCATTAAATATATTATAAAAAGATCTTGTTGTATAAAAGCTTCAAGGTCTTTTCTGTTTTTATATAACTTATTTTTAATACTTTCGTTGTATTGATATATAACTATGATAATTGCTAAAAACATACATAAATCTTACGGTAACGTTAACGTTTTAAAAGGTGTAGATTTACACATAAAAAAAGGCGAAGTTGTTGCTATTGTTGGTCCGTCTGGAGCAGGGAAAACAACTTTATTACAAATCATCGGAACGTTAGACAAACCACAACCTGATGTTGATTACGAATTGATTTTAAATGCAACTTCTTTGAAAGAAATATCTGACAATAAAATTTCTAAATTTAGAAATCAACACATCGGTTTTATATTTCAATTTCATCAATTATTACCAGAGTTTACAGCGTTAGAAAATGTTTGCATTCCTGCATTTATTGCAAAAAAAGAAAAGAAAGAAACCGAGAAAAAAGCCAAAGAAATCTTAGACTTTTTAGGTTTAGAAGATCGATATCATCACAAACCAAATCAACTTTCTGGAGGAGAACAACAACGTGTTGCAGTTGCAAGGGCGTTAATTAATAATCCGTCTGTAATTTTAGCTGACGAACCAAGTGGAAATTTAGATTCTACTTCTGCACAAAATTTACACGAACTTTTTTTTCAGTTAAGAGATCAATTCAACCAAACCTTTGTTTTAGTAACACACAACGAAGAATTAGCTGCAATGGCAGACAGAACGTTAACAATGAAAGATGGTGTAATTATTTAAGAACACTTATTTTAATTCCATAAAATGCCAATAAACAAAGCTGATTTAAAAGTTTTTTTAGACGAGAAAGTAGTTTTATACAACAATCCGAAGTTTATTGAGTCTGACCCAATTCAAATTCCACATCAGTTTTCTAAAAAAGAAGATATTGAAATTGCAGGATTTTTAACAGCAACTATTGCTTGGGGAAATCGGAAAATGATTATCAACAACTCCAATAAGCTAATGGAATTGTTAGATAATTCTCCGTACGATTTTATTATAAATCATCAAGAATCAGATTTAGAACGGTTTCAAAATTTTGTTCATAGAACGTTTAATTCGGTGGATGCAATTCAGTTTATAAAATCTTTGCAACATATGTATCAAAACCACAACGGGCTCGAGCAATCACTTGCTATTAAAGATAATACAAAGAATTATAGAACAGCAATTTCAAATTTTAAAACGTTGTTTTTTGAAATTCCTCATCAACAAAGAACACAAAAACACATTTCTGATCCTTTAAAAGGTTCGGCAGCAAAAAGAATCAATATGTTTTTACGTTGGATGGTTAGAAATGATGCTTGTGGAGTTGACTTTGGAGTTTGGAAAACACATAATCCAGCAAACATTTCTTGTCCGATTGATGTACATTCTGGAAACGTTGCGCGTAAATTAGGTTTGCTAAAAAGAAAACAAAACGATTGGAAAGCTGTAATTGAACTAGATAATAGTTTACGTATTCTAGATAAAAATGATCCTTCAAAATACGATTTTGCATTATTTGGTTTAGGCGTTTTTGAGAAATTTTAATTCATTAAAAAGTAAGTTTAGTTTACTTATATTTGAAAACTAATAACAGCACATGCAATTTAAACATCCAGAAATTTTATACTTTTTAGGGTTTATCATCATCCCAATTTTAGTGCATTTATTTCAATTGCAAAAATTCAAAAAAACACCTTTTACAAACGTTGCATTTTTACAAAAATTAATACTACAAACTCGCAAAAGTTCTAAGCTAAAAAAATGGCTCATTTTAGCTTCTAGAATTTTACTTTTTTCTGCAATTATTATTGCCTTTTCACAACCGTATTTTAGTGATAAAAAAGCAGAAAAAAACCAACATACTTTTATTTATTTAGATACTTCTTTGAGTTTAAATGCCAAAGGAGAAAAAGGTGATTTATTACAAAATGCTATTAAAGAAATTATAGAAAATAGTTCAGAAAACGAATCGTATAGTTTGCTTACAAATTCTGATTTCTATGAAAATATAAACTCAAACGAGCTTAAAAAAACATTACTAAACGTAAAACCTAATGCGCAATATAGAAGTTTAGAAGAAGTTTTGTTAAAAATTGAAAGTTTTAAGTCAAATAGAATAAATACTTTATATAAATCAATATTAGTATCTGATTTTCAAATTAATAGTAAAAATAAAAAAATCAATTTTACAAATGTAACATCGCCCATTTCTTTTATAAAACTTAATTTGGCACAAAAAAACAATATTTCTATTGATAGTCTTTTTATAGACAATCAAAATGACAACAATTTTACAGTAACTGTTCTCATAAAAAATCAAGGTGCTTTAAAAAACAATATTTCCATTGCACTTTATAACAACGAATCTGTTGTTTCAAAGCAAACTTTTTCTATCAATGAAAATGAAATAAAAAGCATCTCTTTTCCTATTCAAAATCTAACGAAAATTAATGGAAAAATCACTCTCGATTTTGATGATGTTTTCAGCTTCGATAACACGTTTTATTTTACTACAAATTCAACTAAAAAAATCAACGTTTTTAGCATCGGAAAAAACCATCAATTCTTATCAAAAATTTACACAAAAAACGAGTTCAATTTTAGCTCAAGTTCTTTGCAAAATAGCAACTATAATGTGTTGGAAAAACAAGAACTTATTATCTTAAATGAATTGGAAGAATTGCCAACATCTTTAAGAACTTTTTTGCAAACACATTTAAAAGAAGGAAAAAGTTTGGTGGTAATTCCTAATGAAAATTTAAACATCAATTCTTACAATTCATTTTTTAGCAACATTCAAATTGGCAACATTTTTAACAAAATAAGCGACTCATTAAAAATCACCAACATCAACTTTAAAAATCCGTTTTTTAGAAATGTGTTTTCTAAAGATGTTCAAAATTTTCAATATCCAATTGTAAAAAATTATTACACTTCTCGTTTTAAACAGGCTTCCAGTTTATTGAATTTTGAAAATCAACAAGACTTTATCAATCAAATTTCTATTAAAAACGGAAATGTATTTTGGTTTGCAAGTGCTTTAAATACTAATACCAGCAACTTTATAAATTCTCCGTTAGTAGTTCCTGTTTTTTACAACTTTGGTAAGTTCAGTGCAAAATATCCAAAACCTTATTATACAATTGGAGAAACAAATTTAATTGACGTTGCAACCGTTTTAAAGAAAGATGAAGTTTTAACAATAAAAGACAATGTAAATTCATTTATTCCGCTTCAACAATTATACTCAACAAAGGTTACTTTAGAAACTACTGACAATCCAGAAAAGCAAGGTTTATATACGGTAAACAAAGACAATGTTACTATCGAAACTATTGCTTTTAACTATAATAAATCAGAAAGTGAGTTGACTTTTTTAAATATCAAAGAAGAAATAAAAGGCAACGAAAACCTACAATATTCAGAATCTATTGCTGCAGTTTTACAGAAAAATACAGAGAAAAATAAAGTTACTTGGCTTTGGAAATGGTTTTTAGCATTAGCTATTGTATCTTTGATCTTTGAAATATTGATTTTAAAATTCTTCAAACCATGAGTACGCTCCTAAAATCAGCTACTATAATAGACGCTAGCAGTCAATTCAATAATCAAAAAAAAGACATTTTAATTACCGATGGTGTAATTAAAAAAATCGCAAATTCAATTCCAACAAAACCAAATTACTCCGTTGTAAATTTAGAAAACCTACATGTTTCCTGTGGATGGTTTGACACAAGTGTTTCATTCGGAGAACCAGGTTTTGAGGAAAGAGAAACCATTGCAAACGGTTTGCAAACAGCGGCAAAAAGTGGTTTTACAACCGTTGCAATCAACTCAAATACCAATCCGTTTATTGACAATAAATCTGCTGTTGAATTTTTAATCAACAAAGGAAAAGGATATGCTACAACATTATTTCCAATTGCTTCCTTAACTCAGAAAAGTGAAGGAAAAGAAATGGCAGAATTGTACGACATGCAACAATCTGGCGCCGTTGCTTTTGGAGATTATAATAAATCAATAGCCAATGACAATTTAATGAAAGTTGCTTTATTGTACGCTCAAAATTTTGACGGATTAATCATCAATTTTCCGAATAACAATTCAATTGCAGCCGAAGGTTTAGCAAACGAAGGCAACAACAGTACAAAATTAGGATTAAAAGGAATTCCTGCGTTAGCAGAACACTTACAAATTGCAAGAGATTTATTCTTATTAGAATATACTGGCGGAAAATTACATATTCCTACCATCTCTACAGCAGATTCTGTAAAACTAATTAAAGACGCAAAAAAGAAAGGTTTACAAGTCACGTGCAGCGTTAGCGCACATCATTTAACTTTAACTGATGACGAACTACACGGATTTGACAGCAATGTAAAAGTTACGCCGCCTTTACGAACTCAAAAAGATTGCAAAGCTTTAATTAAAGCTGTAAAAGATGGAATTATCGATATCATTACTTCTGATCACAATCCAATAGATATCGAACATAAAAAAGTAGAATTTAGCGCAGCTAAAGATGGAACAATCGGTTTAGAAAGTTGTTTTGGCGCAGTAAATTCGGTTTTAACTTTAGAAGAAAGCATTGAGTCTTTAACTACAAAACCTCGTGCCATATTTGATTTAGAAACTATTTCTATCGCAGTTGGCGAAAAAGCAGAAATTAGTTTATTCAATCCTGAATTAAATTATACGTTTGCTAAAGAAAACATCTTATCAACATCTAAAAACTCAGCGTTTTTAGAAAAAAAACTAATCGGAAAAGCTTACGGAATCTTTGCAAACAACAAATTAGTTATCCATTAAATTTTATGAAATCAGAATTACATTATATTGTTCGCCAACCAAAAACTGAACAAGAAAATCCGCCTTTATTAATTTTATTACACGGTTACGGAAGCAACGAAGAAGATTTATTTTCATTCGCGTCAGAATTGCCAGACGAATTATTAATTGTAAGCGCAAGAGCGCCTTTTGACATGAATTTTGGAGGTTTTTCTTGGTACGAAATCACATTAGATGCAAATAACGAGAAGTTCTCTAATTTAGACGAAGCAAGACAATCTTTAACCAAAATTGCTAACTTTATTGATTATATAAAAGCAACTTATCAATCAGATTTAAATAATACTTTTCTATTAGGATTTAGTCAAGGTGCCATTTTAAGTTATGCGTTGAGTTTGAATTTTCCGAATAAAGTAAATCACGTTATTGCATTGAGTGGTTACATCAACACAGAATTAGTTCCTGCTTCGGTTTCTGATTTAAATATTACTACAGATTATTATATTTCTCACGGAACAGTAGATCAGGTTTTACCTGTTGATTGGGCAAGAAAAGCACCCATTTATTTAAATGCAAATAAGTTGAAAAATGTGTATTCTGAATATCCAGTTGGACACGGAGTTGCACCACAAAACTTCTACAGTTTTAAAAAGTGGATTGAAGAGCGTTTGTAAAATTTGATTTTAAGAAGTCTTAGGTTTTAAATTTTTGTTCAATAGCTCAATAAATTGAACACTTGTAAATGGTTTTGGTATAACATCTACAAAACCAATTTTAAAATAACCTTCTATATCTTCTTTGGTACTATTGGCTGTTAGTGCCAAAAATGGTGTTTCTGAGTTTTTTTCATGATAGACTTCTTTCTGAATTATTAAATTATCTCCTGTAAGATTTGGCATATTTATATCTAGCAGTACTATGTCAAAAGTTTTCTTTTGTAATTCAATAAGCGCTTCTACTCCATCTTTTACCATAGTAAAATTAGCATGCTCTTTGTTAAGAATATGCGCTACAATTGCTCTATTCAAATAATTATCATCAGCAACTAAAATTTTACTGTCTTTAATATAATTTTTCTCAGTGATTTTTTTTGATAAATTTTCCTCAACACTTACTGAAGTAACAATTTGAAAAGGAATTTCAACAAGAAAAGTAGTACCAACATTAATTTTACTACTTACTGTAATTGATCCATTCATTGCTGCAACCAAATGCTTTACAATAGACAAGCCCAAACCAGCTCCTTTATGAATTCTATTATCATCAATTTCATTTTGCTGATATTCTTCAAAAATTGTAGCAGCTTGTTGTTCAGACATTCCTCTTCCTGTATCAATTACAGTAAAAGAAATTCTCACATCTTTATCATTCAAAGAAATCACATCAACATTCGTTGTAACTGTCCCTTTTTGAGTAAATTTTATAGAGTTATTAATTAAATTAGTTAGTACTTGATAAATTCTAACTTCGTCTCCAGAAATAAATTTTGGTAATTTTGGTGAGCAATTAAAATTTAATTCAATATCAATATCTGCATGGCTGCTTTTGTAGTTGTTGCGAAGTTGATCTACTAATTGTTTTAAATTTACGGCTGAATTACTTAATTGTAATTTTCCTGCTTCTACTCTCGATAAATCAAGAATATCATCAACAATTACTTTTAAATTTTTACCAGAAATGGTTAAATTTTTTAAATACTCTTCTATTTCATTAGAAGTTTTTTCTTTATTAATTAATTCGGTATAACCAAGAATTACGTTTAAGGGATTTCTAACTTCATGACTCATCATTGCTAAAAATCGTGACTTTTCTTTATTCGCTTTATCGGCAATTTTTCGAAGTCTATCTAGTTCAATATTTTTTTCATTAAGTTCTCTTTTTAAGAAAAAAAGATCGTTTCTATTTTGGTTGAGTTCTTCAGCATATTTATAAACATTGGTTCTATTGTGTATCAAAACAGAAACCTCAGTATCTGTTTTAAACATCTCTACATCAACATTATACTCAATATCATCAGAAACAATTAACATTCCTTCAATCATAAAGGGCTCGTTAACTATTAAAGCATCTAAAGTACCTTCTAAAAAAGGACAAACTTGATAAATAGATTGATTTATTGCAAACTCTTTATCTATAAATTTTCCTGCAACAATCTGACTAACAACTCCTTGGTGAGTTGTTATTAAATCAATAAAAACTTTTTCTATTTTAGAGGAAATCAAATTATCTATTTTATGGATTTATTTGCTAATTCTATAAATGCATCTTCTACATTTTCATCTTCTTTTGCACTTGTAATTAGGTCTACAGTAATAGAAATCTCTTGTCTAATTTGTTTGATTTCATCAGAAGTCAATAAATCTTTTTTATTACCAACAACCATAATATTTTTTAACCCAGAAAGTTCTTTTACACTTTCTACTTGGCTCTTTAAATTAATATAGGTTTCTTCTCTAGACAAATCAAACACATACATTGCAGCACTAGATCCTAAAAAATAAGCTTTTGGTATTTTTTTGTTACCACTTGTACCAGCAACATCCCAAATTAATAGTTTAATTTGCTCTCCTTTTAATTCAACAATTTTAGAACTAACTCTTACACCAATTGTGCTTATATAATCTTCCGAAAATTCGTTCAGTACAAATCTTCTAATTAATGAAGTTTTTCCTACTCCAAAATTACCAACTAATAAAACTTTTTTTGAAATCATTAATATGGATTCATTAACACTACTCAGTTTTAATAAGAGTTTTATGTATTATTTTATTTAATTTTTCTTCATTGGAAAGATAGCTTCTATCTCTTAAAATTACTTCTGCAAGAGTATTAATATTGTCTAGAAGTTTATCTTTAAAATTAGAGTTTATTACTCCAGATGTAGCAGTAGCTATATAAATTGATTTATAATTTTGAATAGAAAGTTGAAAGGTTTCAAATTTAATATCTTCTAAATTTTGTCCTTCTTTAGAAAATGCGTCTTCTGCAAAAGATTTAATGGCAGTTAACATACCAGAAATCATATCTTTATCTGCAATATGACCTCTAGAATAACTACCTGCAAGCAATCCTGACTCTTTTTCAATTACAAAAACTTCTTCTATAATTGGTTCAAAAACTTCTTGTAAAACAACTTCAGAAGCAGTCTTTTTACCTTTAAATGAACGTTTTATAATCTGAGTAAGTGAAAATTTGTTTTTAATAGTCTCGTTAATACTATCTGATAATTTTGTAATTTCTGCAACAATAAATTTCTTGACTAACTTACCCATAATAGGGTAAAGTGCCTCTACAACTTCGTCTTGAGACTCTTTAATTTGAACTTTAATAGTTTCAGTAATAGTCTCTCCAAAATAGGTAGGAAAATTTTCTTTTAAATCTTCTATTTTATCATCTACAATTGGATTAACTTTTTTTGAAAATTTTTCACGTTCAATAAATTCTTCTTTTAAAACGTTAAAATCTTTTCGATCTTCAGCTAGTAGAAGTTCTTTGAGCAACTCAAAACGATTATCTTTATTATCTACAGTCGTTTCTTTCATCTATTCTTGCAGCATCTGTGCAATTTTTTCTAAAGCTTTACCTAGTTTTACTCTATCTACTTTTTCATCATCTAAATCTGCAAGTCTTTTGTCTAAATCGTCATTTAAGTCTTGAAATTTATGATCAACTAAGCTTTCTAAATCTGCTAATTTATTTTCAAGATCTGAAACAGATTTTGCTAAATTTTTGGTAGTTTGTTCTTCTAATGATTTTATTTTTTCAAAAACATCTGCAAATTCAGTATCATATTGTTGAATATTCTCACCAAATATAAGGTCCCTAACTGCTGCAATTCTATTATCAACTATTTGTTGTTTTTCTACTGCCTCGTTATTTTGTTCAGCATTTTTTGCCATAAATTTTAAGATTGAATTAATGTTTATTTTTTTTTAAAGTATTAACTAAAGCTCAGAAAACATGAGCTATATATACAAATATACATTAAAAATCAGTTTACAAGAACCTAAATACTTATTTTTAAACCATCATAAGCTAAAAACACATTCTTTGGTAATGTTTTTTCAACTTCATCATGAAAACCTAATTTATGGCTGATATGAGAAAAATAAGCGCGTTGTGGATTAATTTCCTTTACAAACTCTAAAGCATCTTTTAAGTTAAAATGTGTTGGGTGCGATTCTTGTCGTAAAGCATTTACTACCAAAACTTTTACACCCTTTAGTTTTTCTTTTTCTGTGTCAGAAATTGTTTTTACATCAGTTAAATAAGCAAAGTTTCCAAATCGGTAACAGGTTACTGGCAATCTTCCGTGTAAAACTTCTATTGGCGTAACTTCTACTCCATCTAAATAAAAAGATGTGTCGTCAATAATATTTACAGCAACTTTTGCTGCTCCAGGATATCTATTTTCTGTAGTAAAAATGTATTCAAATCGTTGTTCTAAACTTTTTAAAGTCCTTTTATCAACATAAATTGGCACTTCTCCAATTTGATAACTAAACGGTCTTATATCATCAAAACCTGCTGTATGATCAGAATGTTCATGTGTAAATAAAATTCCATTAATGCTTTGTACATTTTCTCGTAACATTTGTGTTCTAAAGTCTGGACTACAATCCACAATATAATTTACATTGTTCCAAGAAACCATAATTGATGAGCGCAATCGTTTATCTTTTATGTTTTTAGACAAACAAACCGGATGATTATTTGCTATCATTGGTATTCCTTGAGAAGTTCCTGTACCTAAAAAAGTAATTTTCATAAACGATAAAAAGTGTTCAATATACGCACAAAAATAAGATAAAATTTGACTAGAAAAGCTTAATTTCACTACATTTGTTATATAAAACTTTATCAATGGGAATTACGTTAAAAGGAGATCAAAAAATTACCGCAGTACCATCAACAAAAAGCAAATCGTTGCGTGTTAATTTAAATGCACATATTTATGGAACATTTGCAGAAATTGGTGCTGGACAAGAAACAGTGCGTAATTTTTTTAGAGCTGGTGGAGCATCAGGAACTATTGCAAAAGCAATGAGTGCATATGATAAAGATTTTTCTGATGCCATTTACGGAGTTGAATCTGACAATAGATATGTAACTGAACCAAGGTTAAAAACCATGCTTTCTCATGAAATTGAGTTGATGGAAGAACGCTTGAGCAGAAAAAAACATCCTGATAAATTATTTTTTAGTTACGCAAATACAGTTGCAACGATAAATTTTAGTAAAAAATTTAAAGGCCATGGTTGGGTTGGAGTTCGTTTTCAGCTAGATCCTTTAGAAGATTATAATGAAATTGTTTTGCATTTGCGTTTTAAAGAAACTGATGCGCGTTTACAACAAGAAACGTTAGGTATTTTAGGAGTAAATCTAATTTACGGTGCGTTTTACATGAACGATAATCCGAAGGAATTGGTAAAATCATTTTATGACAACTTAAATAAAGATCAGTTAGAAATTGACATGATTAATTTCTCTGGACCGCGTTTTATGTATGTTGACAATCGTTTGATGAGTTTACAATTGGTAAGAAATGGAATGACAAATGCCGTAATGTTTGATTCTGAAGGTCATAATTTATTACCCGCACAAGTTTTATATAAAAAGAATATTTTGGCTTTGCGTGGCAGCTTTAGACCGGTTACCAAAGTAAATATGGATATGTACGAAAAATCTAAAGAGCTCTTTTTTAGTGAACGTAAAGTAGATCCAAAAAACTCACAAATTATTTTTGAAATTACATTAGCTAATTTAAGAGCAGAAGGAGAAATTAATGAACGAGATTTCTTAGACAGAGCAGAATTATTATGTTCTCTTGGTCAGAATGTAATGATTACCAATTTTCAAGAATATTATAAATTAGTAGAATATTTTAGTGAGTTTACAAAAGAAAGAATGGCATTGGCTATGGGCGTTTATAATCTAATTCAGATTTTTGACGAAAAGTATTATCGCAATGTTAGTGGTGGAATTTTAGAAGCTTTTGGCAAACTTTTTTATAGAGATTTAAAAGTATATATGTATCCGTATAAAGATGAAGAATCTGGAGAATATATTACGAGCGAAAATCTAAAAGTGCATCCAAGAATGAAAGAACTATACAAGTTCTTTAAACACAACGGAAAACTGATAGACATAAAAGATTACGATCCAGAAATACTACATATATTTTCTAGAAGAGTTTTAAAAATGATTAGCACAAGTCAAGCTGGTTGGGAAAAAATGTTGCCAGAAGGAATTGCAGAATTGATAAAAAAAGACAGACTTTTTGGATATGTTAAAAGAAAAAAGGCAGTTAAATAATTTTTAGCTTAAACCTTTTTACTTTCTTATTGTCTAAAACAAAAACAATTAGTTGGTAGACGAAATAAATTTTATAGAACAGCTACAAAACGTAAAAACTAAGGAGCAAGCATTTAGAAAACTTGTAACTACTTATAAAGCACGTTTGTATTGGCATATTCGTAAAATTGTTGTTTCACATGATGATGCTGATGATGTTTTACAAAATACTTTTATCAAAGTTTTTAGAGGCATCGATAACTTTAAACAAGAAAGTCAACTTTTTTCTTGGATGTACAGAATTGCAACAAACGAATCAATTAGTTTTATCAACAAAAGAGCAAAAGAAAAGAATGTAGATATTTCTGATTATCAACATAGTTTAACATCAAACTTAGATAGTGACATTCATTTTAATGGAGATAAAATTCAGCTTATATTACAAAAAGCAATTAAAACACTACCAACAAAACAACAATTGGTGTTTAATATGAAATATTTTGATGAGTTAAAATACAAAGAAATATCAGAAATATTAGAAACATCAGAAGGTGCATTAAAAGCATCCTATTTTCATGCAGTAAAAAAAATTGAAGATTATATAAAAAATAAGACACATTAATTAAACCTTTTAAAGACTTTATAGTCTAAGAATTAAATGGATACAAAAAACAAATATAGTTTAGAACACATTAAGAGTATTACTCAGAATAAAAGTGGATTTTCTACACCAGAAAATTACTTTGATTCTGTAGAAGATTCAGTGTTTTCTAGAATAACTGAGCAATCGTTTGCTAAAGAAAATACTTTTACAGCTCCGAAAGACTATTTTGAAAATTTTGAAGATTCGTTATTTACTAAAATTAATTTCCCTAAAAAAGAAGTAAAAGTAATTTCATTAAAATCTAGATTGTTACAAATAATTCCTGCCGCAGCAGCAGCAAGTGTATTGCTTTTTATCGGTCTAAATTCCTTTTCCTTTACAGATACAACTACATTTGAATCAATTTCATCTGAAGAATTAGAGAATTGGTTAGATCAAAGTTATATAAACAATGCATCATCAACAGTTAATTTTGTTGATGCAGATTTTAAAGATAGTAATGTGCTAGAAGAAGATACATCTATAAATGATGAAGATATATTAGAGTATTTAAACACTATAGATAATGTTACATTATTAACAGAAATAGAATCATAATGAGTAAAAGAAACTACATATTTACACTAATTTTTACGCTTCTTATAAGCACACCACTATTTTCGCAAGAAAGAGGAAGCAATAAAAAAATTAAAACCTTAAAGGTTTCCTATATAACAGAAAAATTAGCGTTAACATCACAAGAAGCTTCTAAGTTTTGGCCTGTATATAACAAGTTTGAAAAAGAACGTTATCAGTTATATCATGTAGAAAGAGCTGAAATGAAAAAAAAGATTGATGGTTTGGGCGGAGTTGATAAACTAACTGAAAAACAAGCTGAAGCTTTTACAAAAGACATGTTAGCTTTAGAAAAGTTAGATTATGAGACAAATGTTAGATATCAGAATGCTCTTAAAAAAGTAATCTCTTACAAGAAAATTGTAAAATTACAAATGGTAGAAAGAGATTTTAACAGACAACTCTTTAGAAGGTACAAAAACCGAAAATCAAAGGATAAAAAATAACCTATTTCATAAAAAAAGGAGAACTAATTAGTTCTCCTTTTTTTTATCTTTTATTTTCTATCAAAGCTAAACAAACAAATAATTCTGGTTTATTTGAAGTGAATTGCTTGATCCAAATTGTTAACTCATTTACTTCATGAGGCAACAATCTTTTTAGTGCTTTTTCTAGCTCTTTACAGAATAAATCTGCACTAAAGCTTACTTTTTTTAGTACTGTTTTAGTGTACTCAAACATTGCTCTTGCCATACTTAATTTTGGGGTATTATTAAGTTAAACGATTACTATTTTCTTTTAGTATATACTTTTATAAAAATACAAAAAAAATCATCTTTTTGCAAAGATGATTTTGTAAAAATACGTTAAAAATTAACGTTAAATTTTATTCAATTTTTCTACTAAAGCATTTGCTTTAGCTTCTAACTCAACATTAATAGCTTTATAATGAGCTCTTTTATTTTCAACACCTTTTGCATGTACTTTTTCGATTAATACATCAAAAGACTCTATAGCTTCATCGATAATTGCTTCAGTTTTCTTTGAATTTTCTGGAGTTAACATTTGAGCGATATAACACTCTTCGATAATATCTCCTAAAGTATAATTAATATCTTTTTTTAAATTTTTTACGCTTGCCATAATCTTCTTTATTTTGGATGCAAATTTACTATAAATTATTGACTTAAAATGAAATAATTATATTACATTTTTTCATACATCGCTCTTAATTTTTCTCTGGTGATTGTTTTTTGCCAATCTTTCCCTAAAGCGTTTTCCCAAAGCGGTACCATTCCCATTGAAACATTAATCATGGTATCAAATTCTTCGTCTGATAAATCTTTACACAATCCTTTAGGAATATGAATATTATGTTTTTTAACCATTTGCTTAAATTCTGCAACTCCTTCTGGATAAAACTCTTCTAATTGATCAAAAACTATACAGTTACCAATTCCATGTTTTGTTCCTAAAAGATACGAAAGTCCATAACTCATTGCATGTGCAACACCAACTTGAGAATATGCAATACTCATTCCTCCATGCCAAGAAGCCATCATTAATTTATCTTGACCATCCTCATCACGTGCATCTTTTTCTAAATACACTTCTCTACATAAATCCAACGATTTTTCTCCGTAACTCTGACTAAATGCATTTAAAAACGTTCCTGTTAACGATTCAATACAGTGAATATAACAATCCATCCCAGTGTAAAACCATTGGTTTGTGTCTACATCTTTTGTTAATTCTGGATCTAAAACCACTTGATCAAAAGGTGTATAATCAGAATTCATTCCTAATTTACGTTCTGGACCAGTTAAAACTGTTGTTCTAGAAACCTCTGCTCCTGTTCCAGAAATAGTTGGAATTCCAACATGATACACTCCTGGATTTTTAACCAAATCCCAACCTTGATAATCTGCAGAACTTCCTGGATTAGTTAACATCAAAGCGATTGCTTTTGCATAATCTAACATGGTTCCTCCACCAATTCCGATAATTCCAGACGGAATTTCATCAAATTCAGCAACTAAATCATCTCTATAACCATCAACATAACTTGTTTTAGGCTCTTCCTCTGCACTTACATAAATAATTTTATCATTAAAATGCAACGGAATTCTACTGATTAACCAGTCATTCCCTTTAAAAACATCATCTACAATAAATATAAATGGTGCTTTTTCACTCACACGTTTTTCACTTAATATTTCATCTAATTGATTAAAACATCCTCTACCAAAAACTACGCGAGGAACCATTGGAAAATTTCTAAAACTCATTGCTTATTAATTTAATATTAGCACAAAAATACATCAATCTAAAGAATTGTAAGTATATCTGATAATTTTTTTATTGTTTTATAGTCTGTTTTTGATTGTTGATTGGTTGCTACTTCTTCGTGCGCCCAAGTTGTATGAAACGGAACATGAATTGCTAATGCACCAATATTAACTAAAGGTAATATATCTGATTTTAATGAATTACCAATCATTAATAGTTGATTTGGTTCAATATCTAAATGAGAAACTAATTTTTTATAATCAACTTCTTTTTTATCAGTCATTACTTCTATATGGTGAAAATATTTTAACAATCCTGATTTTTCTAATTTACGTTCTTGATCTAATAAATCGCCTTTTGTTGCTACAATTAATTTGTATTTTCCGTGTAACTCTTTTAAAACTTTTTCAACATCATCTAGTAATTCAATTGGTTTTTCAAGCATTTCTTTTCCAATTTCTAATATCTGTTCTATTTTTTGTTGACTGATTTTATAATTCGATAATTCTAATGCACTTTCTACCATCGATAACATGAATCCTTTTACTCCATATCCATAAATTGATAGGTTTTTAATTTCGGTCTTAAACAATTCTTGATCAATTTTATTCTCTGTTTCGTAAGCAGCTAATAATTTTGCGAATTTGGTTTCAGCTTCTCTAAAATACGTTTCATTTACCCAAAGCGTATCGTCAGCGTCAAAAGCAATTACTTGTATGTTTTTATACATTTTTTAAAATTATGTAAGAAATATTTTTGTCTGTTCGAGCGGAGTCGAGAACTCATTAGAAGTTAAATTTAAAAAAACATCTTGACTCCGCTCGATGAGACAATAATCGAGAAGTTTTAATTTTCTAAATATTTTTGTGCTTTAATCAAATCTTCTGGCGTATCTATTTCAATTCCCATAAAATCTGTTTCTACCATTTTAATCTTTTTCCCATATTCTAAATAACGAATACATTCAATTTTTTCGGTTGCTTCTAAAGAACGCATTGGTAAATGATAAAAATCTAAAATGGCTTGTTTTCTAAACGCATACACTCCGATATGTTCAAAATAACGAGCTCCAGCATTTTTATCTCTCGGATACGGAATTGGCGAACGAGAAAAGTACAGAGCGAAATCATGTTCATCTACAATTACTTTTACATAATTAGGGTCTGTAATATCTTTCCAATCTGTAATTTCTTGCATTAACGAAGCTAAATCTATTTCTTTTGCATCTTCTCCTTTAAAAACTTCCAAGACTTTCTCTAAAGGTTCTTTCTTAACAAAAGGTTCGTCTCCTTGCACGTTTACAACAATATCTATATCTAAATTTTCTACAGCTTCGGCAATTCTATCAGAACCACATTCGTGTTCTTTAATACTCATTATTGCTTTTCCGCCAAACTTCTCCACTTCATTTTTAATGATTTCACTATCAGTAACCACATACACATCATCAAACAAATTGGTAGCTAAAGTTGCTTCATAGGTTCTAACAATTACAGGTTTACCACCTAAATCTGCCATTAATTTTCCTGGAAAACGCGTTGCTCCATAACGAGCAGGAATCATTGCAATAATTTTCATTCTTTATGAATTTTATATTTAAAAATGAGATTCCTGCCTTCGCAGGAATGACAGTAATTTATAATACTGATTTAATTGCAGCAACCATATTCGCTGCTCTTTCGTTTACTTGTTCTTCTGTCCAAGATAATTTTATCAAACAAGAAATATTTCTTGAAATTAAATCATCTGATTGAGGGAATTTAGTATTGTTTAAATCTTGCATTCCGTTTACGATTTGATCTGATAATGGATATAAAGAAACTAAATCTTTTAAATGATTCCATTTACGCACATAATGCCAATCGTTTTCGTAATAATTCCAATATGCATCAACGCCATGTACTTTAAAAGCTTTCACTACTTTATCAGTCAATTCTTTAGTTTCCATAAAGAATGATAAAAATCCTGCGCTATCTCCTGCTTCATCCGGAATTCTTCTAAAACTAACTTCTGGGATTGTTTTTAACGCGTCTTTTAATGCTTTTTTATTTTTACGTTGCGTTGCAACAAAATCATCTAAACGACGAACTTGCGCCAAACCAACAGCAGCATTTAATTCAGAAATTCTAAAGTTGTATCCTAAGAAAGGATGAGATTCTGCACCTCTATCATTACCAACATGATCGTGACCGTGATCTGTATAATGATCTGCATTTATTGCAAGGTTTGGATCATTTGTAACCATCGCTCCACCTTCACCACAGGTAATAGTTTTTACATAATCAAAAGAAAAACAACCTGCATCTCCAATAGTTCCTAGCTTTTTTCCTTTATAAGAACCTCCAATTGCTTGACAAGCATCTTCTAATAAAATTAAATTATGTTTATCGCAAATTGCTTTTAATGCATCTAAATCTGCCATAGAACCACACATGTGAACTGGCATTACAACCTTTGTTTTTGGAGTAATTGCAGCTTCCACAGCTTTAGGATCTAAAGTTAATGTATCGTCAATTTCTACTAAAATTGGAGTTGCTCCTGCTGCTAAAATAGATTCGAAACTAGCCACAAAAGTAAAGGTTGGCATAATTACTTCGTCCCCTGCTCCAACTCCTAAAACTGCCAATGCAACATTTAAAGCTGTTGTACCACTACTTGTTAATTGTGCGTGTTTAACGCCTAAGTTATTTTGTAATTCTTCTTCTAATTCTTTTGCTTTCCAATGTCCGTTTCTAGCACCATCAAATCCGTAACGCATTAAAACTCCACTTTCTAACACATCGTTTACTTCTTTGCGTTCTGCATCTCCAAATAATTCAAATCCTGGCATTTTTATAAATTTTAAAATGAAGTAACAAAGATAAAAAATTAATACTGTAATTAAGCGTCTAATTGCCATGCTATTTCAACCTACGGTTTTAACAAATAATTTAGTATTTGGCATGGTGAAAATGGCACTATATTAAGTATCTTTGATAAGATGGAAACTATAAAAAATATATCAACAGTACTAACACAAGTAATCAAGATGATTCTTTGTGATTACTTTATGTTGTGCCCTGACAAACAGATGCAGAAACAACCAGTTTATGTAACAAGAAACGACCGTAAAAGTAAACGGAGATAACTAGAAAAATATATTATTTTATTTAGGTGCTTTTTATTAAAGCACCTTTTTTTATACAATAATTTTAACTTGAAATTTAAAGGAAACTATATAAAAATTTCTAATAATTCTGAATTTCCACTTGGCTTGATGACAAACTCCTTAAAAGAAGCAGGAACTAAAATTGTTTCTCCAAAATTTAAAATAGCTTCATTTTTATTGTGAATAAAAGTAACTGCACCTTTAACACACATATAAATCACAAAAGAATCTTTATCTGAGTGATTTACCAAAATCTCTTTAGTAACCAATACAATATTTGTAGTAAAATATGGGCAAGAAATAATTTTTGATGCAATATTTTCTTCTTTTTGATAGGTAGTTTTGTATGATTTTTCTGCAGAATAATCAATCGCATTTAATGCTTCTTCAGTGTGCAAATCTCTTTTTTTACCATCAGAATCTGTTCTGTCCCAATCGTAAATTCTATATGTAATATCTGATGTTTGTTGAATTTCTGCCAATAAAACTCCAGCTCCAATTGCGTGCGCTCTTCCAGTCGAAATATAATACACATCGCCTTCTGAAACCTCTTCAACATTTAAAATTTCTAAAAGTGTTTTATTTTCTAAATGCTTTAGATATTCTTGTTTGTTGCTTTCTTTTTTAAAGCCTACAATTAAATTGGCATTCTTATCTGCTTGAACAACATACCACATTTCTGTTTTTCCAAAAGAATTATGGCGTTTTTTTGCCAATGTATCATTTGGATGTAATTGAATACTTAATGCTTCTTTTGCGTCTATAAATTTTATTAAAAGCGGGAATTTCTCTCCAAATACAGAGTAATTCTTTTCTCCGACTATTTCGCCTTTAAATTGAGAAATGAGCGTTTTTAAATCGGTTCCTTTTAAGCTTCCGTTTGCAACAATTGAAGTATCATTATCTACATCAGAAATTTCCCAGCTTTCTCCGATATTATTTTTGTTAGATTTTTTTGCAAGTAATTGCATCAGTTTTTCTCCACCCCAAATTTTCTCTTTTAGGATTGGTTCAAATTTTAAAAACTGTGTAATTTTCATGAAAAATTATCTTGATAAATGAAAGGCAAATTTACAGCATTTCTAGAATCTACAATTCTAAATAAAAAATAATTAACTTTGAAATGATAATCAACTAAAAACCAAACTTATAAAACTGCAAAAAATTAAATATTTATTTGTGTTTTTTAAGTACACTTTTTTCATATGAAAAAACTATTCACACTAGTATTCTTATTCTTAATTTTTAACGGATTTAGTCAAGAAATAAAACTCAAAGAGTATTCACATACCGAGTTTTTTAACATGATAACCGCAGAAAAAGATTCTGTTTTTAGGCTACAAGACGCATTTATTACTTTTTCAAAAGAAGAAGATAATGCTTTTGCTTTTCAACTAGTTGACAACCAATATCAATTTAACAGAAAAGACACCATTTATATAGACAAAACACTAGAGTTGGTAAATGTTCATTTTGAGCACAATCTAGATGACGATTTTCAGCCAGTTGGCTTTTCTTCAATTGTATTTAATAAAGATGTAATTATTGCAGACACCACTTCTTTACTGTTTTACAACTGTATTTTTAAAGGTGATTTAGAAATTGACACAAAAGTTTTAGGAAATAACCAGATCAATCAATTAAATGAAAAGTATATAGAGTATGACCCAAATATTGGATTTTATAATGTTACTTTTTACAAAGATGTTTATTTAGATATTGGCTCTTCAGAAAACTATTCCTCTATTAATTTTAGAATGTTTTACAATACATTTATTTCTAAAGAAGAACGTACCCAAAGTGAAATAAACACAAATAATATTAATCAAACTCATTTTGATGAAAATATATTTGAAGGAAATGGCTATTTAATGCTTGGGATAGACACATCTATGTTTACAAGTGTTTTTAGAAATAATTTCGGAAACTTTAGAGTGGTTTTGGGGAAAAAATCTTTAAACAATGCTGAGATCTATTTAATTGAAGAGAATATTTTTAATACTGAATTAATGTTTTATGTAGATGAATTTAACATTAGTCATACATATAGATGGAGTCAATGGGAAAATAAAATACTTTCTTATGCGGGATATGACATGTATATAAAGGATTTGATGCGTAAAGATAAAACCCTAGAATATGATGAGCTGTTTTTAGTCGATAGTGTTTTTAATAATTATAAAAGCAGGTATAAATTTGAAAATGAATACTCGTATAAATTTGAAATGCGAATGCTTGGGCAATTTTATGATTTTTATAAAGTACAACACGATTCTGAATATGCAAACAAAGTGTATGTTGAATTTAAAAATTTAGAAACCAAACGTTATGCTTATTTATATAAAGAAAACCCTACTTTCAGTTCATATTTTACTTGGAAGATTAATCAGTTTTTAAAGGTTTTTTCTAAATACGGAACCAATCCGTCATTATCAATTGTATTCTCTTTATATGTCATATTTATTTTTGCATTTGTGTATATGTTGTTTCCAAATAATTGGGAAACTGGCAAGAAAAATAAACTGATGAATCGTTTACGATTCTTTACCAAATACTTTAGACAAAACGAAGGGATTAAAGAAATTTACGAAGAAGAAAAACAGCACGATATAATGTCTTATACTGAGTTTAGAGATTATATGCACAGTAGTAAAAAGGAAGTTCCTTGGTTTTTTCTTTGGTTAACAAAGCCTATTTATTATTTCTCATCGTACAATTACAAAATGACCGGAAAAGTGTTACGATATACAGATATTTTAAAAGGACGTTGGGTAGATTTACCTAAAAGAAGAAAAATTACGACTAGTTTTATTATTGGAAGTTGGATGCTTACGTTAATTGTTGTCGATTTATTAATTAAGTTTTTAAACGCGTTAACTTTATCGATAAACACTTTTACAACGCTTGGTTTTGGAGAAATACCAATCAAAGGAATTCCAAGATATTTAGCTGTTGTACAAGGCTTTATTGGATGGTTTATGTTGACTATTTTCTCCGTTTCGTTAATCTCTCAATTGTTAAATTAATTATAGGGTTAAAGAGATCAAAAAGACTTAAGAAAACCAAAAAAACTATATCTTTATAAAAACCAAACTAATTATGAAAAACCAATTTCTAAAAAAAATAGCATATATAGGATTTAAAAAAAACATTTTTCTACTTGTTTTTGTTTTCACATTAATAAGCTGTAACAAAACAATTAACTGTAAAATTGAAACCACAGAAGGAACTATTCTAGTCGAATTATATCCTGAAAAAGCACCAAACACAGTTGCTAATTTTTTAAAATATGTTGATGCTGGTTTATACACAAATGGTTCTTTCTTTAGGGTGACAACTCCAGAAAACGAAGCAACAAGAGACATAAAAATAGAAGTGATTCAAGGTGGTAAAGGAGAAGGAAAAGGTTTTGATCCTATTGAAATAGAAACCACAGAAAAAACTGGAATATTACACGAAAACGGAACACTTTCTATGGCAAGAAGTGGTCCAAATACAGCAACCAATAATTTCTTTATTTGTATCAATCCTCAACCTTCGTTAGATTTTGGAGGCAAGAGAAATCCAGATGGATTTGGTTTTGCTGCTTTCGGAAAAGTAACCAAAGGAATGGATATTGTTAAAAAAATACAAGCTGGAGAAAATAAAAATCAACGTTTATTAGAACCGGTAATTATCAAGTCGATTAAAAGAGTAAAATAGGATGCTTAAATTTTTTAAAAAAACACGAAGAAAATCAGTTTTAGAAAATAATAAACTAAAATTTGTTAGATATGCATTTATAGAAATTATTTTGGTTGTAATTGGTATTTTAATTGCTGTACAAATAAACAATTGGAACGAAAACAATAAAAATCGTAAAATTGAAATCGATTTATTAGAAGGTTTGCTTGAAGATACTAAAACAGATTCAATATTTTTTAATTCTAGGGTTTTTCATTTAACAAGTTATATTAACAATGTAAATAATTTAAATGCTATTTTTAATGGAACCAAAAACGATTCTATCCTAAATATCCCGTTTAACAATTATCGAATTTTTGACATTGGTATGGCATATCAATCAACAGTAATCTTAAATAATATTGATAAAATAGAAGAATTTACAGATAATTCTGTCAAAGATTTGTTGCGTAAATACATATTACAACACAATTATGTGTCCATTGCTTTTGGTCAAAAAAATAGTTATTTTGATAAATACGCAGGAGATTTATTATTAAAATATTCTGATGTTTCTTTTGGATTAACTAATAATACACCTTTAAAAAAGTATTATACAATTGTAGAATATCCAAAGAATATTAAAGTGGTTAATTTTTTAAAAGCAACGGTTATAAATAGTCGGATTCAAACAAACAACCTGTTAAAAATAAATTACGAGCTACTACAAACTGTAAAAGAAGCATTAAAAAATGACTAAATTTTTAAGAAATTAATGGACGGATTTAACGTTATAATGGTTATTGCAATTATCTTATTTGCAAGATTAGCGGTAAGATTATATTCTGGTTACAAAAAATATAAAAACGACGATAATGATGATTAAGTTCTATCGGAAAAACTACTCTCCAGCGTAAGTTACAAAGTTTCTTGGAGTTTCGTAAAGCGTCACAGAAATCTCTAAAGACGATTTTATTTTGGCACGCAACTTATTATAAATAACTACCGATATATTCTCAACAGTCGGATTTAAGTTTTTGAATTCTTCCACTTCAACATTTAAGTTTTTATGATCAAAAGATTCTTCTATTTCGCTTTTTATCAATTCTCTCAACACAGATAAGTCCATCACAAAGCCAGTAACAGGATCAATTTCTCCGGTAACAGAAACTGTTAAATCGTAATTATGTCCGTGATAATTAGGATTGCTACATTTACCAAAAACTTCGGCATTTTTTTCGTCAGACCAAGCCGGATTGAACAATCTGTGTGCTGCATTAAAATGTGCTTTTCTATGTGCTGTAATTCTAGGCATTCTTTTTTATCAGTTATCAGTTATCAGTTATCAGTTATCAGTTATCAGTTATCAGTTATCAGTTATCAGTTATCAGTTATCAGTTATCAGTTATCAGTTATCAAAATTAAAAATTTCACAGTTTTTACAATCTTAAAACGCACCTTTTTTAACCTTTGTTTCGTTGCTACTTTGTAACTAATCTTGAATAGTATTCGTTAAAAATAATTTTAAACCATTCTGTATATGTTTCAGGATAATTCTCCATATCAACTTTCACATCTTCTAACGTCATCCATTTAAAACTTTCTACTTCTTCTGGATTTATAATTGGGTTTTCATTATAATATCCAATCATTACATGATCTAATTCGTGCTCTGTTAATCCATTTGCAAAAGGCGCTTTGTAAATAAACGAAAACACTTCTTCTAACTCGCAGGTAAAACCCATTTCTTCTTGCAATCTACGTTTACCCGCATCTAAAGAAGTTTCTCCGTTTCGTTGATGCGAACAACACGTATTTGTCCATAACAACGGAGAATGATATTTATCTGCCGCTCTTTGTTGTAGTAATAATTCGCCTTTATCGTTAAATGTAAAAACCGAAAATGCTCTGTGTAATAGTGCTTTTTCATGCGCTTCCATTTTGGGCATTAATCCAATTTGGTTATCGTTTTTATCTACTAAAATTACTTGCTCTTCTGCCATAAAACAAATGTAGTAAAATCAATTATCTTTGCAATTAATAAACACTTCATTTTAACAATGAGAATATCAAAATTATTTATCGCTTTAGGACTAATTACTACATTTTCTAATTGTGATGAAACGGAAAAAGCGAAACCAATTACCCCTCAGATTAAGCAAGAAAAAAAACTTATTAAAAAAACAGAAAAAAGCTGGGACAGTTTAAATAAATATAATGTGGAAGCTTTTTTTACAGCATACGAAAAGCAAAATAAAGAAACCATCGTACTTATTAAAACTGATTTTGGCAATATAAAACTACGTTTATATAATGACACTCCGATTCATAGAGCTAACTTTATTTTCTTAACTAAAATCAAATATTTTGATTTGACTGTTTTTTATAGAGTTGCAAAGAATTTTGTCATTCAAGGTGGAAATTCTGATGAATATGCAGCAATGAAACGTCGTTATAAATATGGAAATTATTTAATGAAACCAGAGTTTAGACCAAATAGAAAACACAAATATGGTGCACTTGCAGCTGCTAGAGAATGGGAGAAAAATCCTGACAAGCTATCAAGTCCGTTTGAATTTTACATCGTTCAAAGTAGAAAAGGAGCACATCATTTAAACAATGAACACACTGTTTTTGGTGAAGTAATTTCTGGTTGGGAAACTATGGATAAAATATCAAAAGTAAAAACAGATGTTAAAGAATGGCCTCTAGTTGATGTAAATATGAAAGTTGAAATTGTTGAATAGTAATTAGTGATTAGTAAAAAATAAACTTTTAACCTTTATGCCTTTGAGCCTTTGTGTCTTTGTGTCTCTGAAACTTTCTAACTATTAATTAATTCCATCTAAATCAAACTTCACCGTTTTTAGTTGGTTCTTTTTATCAACAGAAATCGTCCAAACTAAATATGCAGTATTATTACTAATTTCTAATTGTGGAACTCCAGTGCTTCTTCCAGAACTAATATCAGAAATTGTAATTGCTTTTGAAACTTTTCCGTTTTTTGATACTTTTTTACAACGTAGATATGTAGTGTTTTCATCAGATTCCATGTAACTTACCAACACTTCGTTAGCATTGATAAATGCAATATCTACTCTACCAATTGCAGAAACATCATTTAGAATAATTGGTTTCTTAAATGTATTATTTTCAAAAAAAGAAACTTTTACTTGCGGATTTTCATTTGCTGCTGTAAACCAAGCAACTGCAGTATTTTTTTTGTTTGAAACTACTTTTGGGCCATTAACCGGACAACCGTTTATTTCCCAATTATCATTAAATACAGCTTTTGGCCTAGACCAAACTGAATCTTTTTTTTGAGAAAAATAAATATCTCTAATTTCGGTTTCACTTCGATCCCTGTACACAATCATTGGACCATCTTGAGTCATTGCAATAGATGTTTGACAACAATCGCAAGTTCTGCCGTCTAATTCAATTTCATTAAAAATTGTTCCTGTTTTAGAGACTTCTGCAGTTCTAATTGTCATTGCTTTATGATGACTTTCTTTCATTTCTTTTACTGTATTTCTTCCATCGAGCCAAGTAATTAAAAAACCATCATTTTTATTCGGAATTACACTTACAAAACCATGTTCTGCTTTCATTCCGTCTGTATTTAACAAAAAGTTTTCTTTGATGATTTCTCCGTTTAATTTTCGAAGATTTAAAACAATATCGTACGTGTATGTTCCTTTTGCAGATTTTTGTAAATGACTTGTTAATAAAACATTTCCGTTAGTAGCATTTGCAGGGAAATCTGCCCAATTTACAAACCAATCATTACCTGAAGTAATTTTTGTTGGTGCGCTCCACGTTTCGTTTTCTAATTGTGTATAAAATAGTGTTGCTTCTTTTCCTCTAATTGAATTGATCCAAGACAAAGATAATTTACCATTTTGAGCAACTAAATTTGGTTCAGCATTATTAATTCCAAAATTAAACGGAATTTCAATAATTTCTATTTCTTTTTTTGCGCAAGAACCAAACAGGAAAATAATAATTAAAGTATATAGTAGATTTTTCATTTTATAATTCTTTTAATTGGGTAATCATTTCTTTACTGCTCCATTTTGTTGCGCCAATAATTTCTTTTACTTTCTTTCCCTTTTCGTTAAAAATAAAAGTAGTTGGCATGGCGTAAATTCCGATATTAGAGAGTGATTCTGGCGACCTTAAAAAGGTGAAATTGTATTTAAATTTATCTTTAAACTCTTGTATTTGTTCTTTAGATTCATCAGAAACTAATAAAAAAACATAGTTTTCTTTTGATAAAATTTCTTGTGCTTCTAATAAATCTGGCATTTCGTAAATACACGGCGCGCACCAAGTTGCCCAATAATTAACTAACACTTTCTTCCCTTTTAAGGCAGAAATATCAAAGGTTTTTTCGTTTAAATCGACAAGGTTTTCTAGATTATTTAACATATTAGAAACCTTAGAACTTTGAGAATCTTTACAGCCTAAAACAACTATGAAAGTGATGATAAAGAGTATTTTTTTCATGCCACCAATTTAAAGACAAAAAATCGATTTATAAACTCTTTTTATAGTTAAAACAAGTTTCTATTTTATAAGCATCACGTTTAAAAAATTATAGAATAAAACGTACATTTGCACCTCAAATTTTGTAGATGAGTTTTTTAAAAGAAATACAACGTAGAAGAACATTTGGTATTATTTCGCATCCAGATGCTGGTAAAACTACACTAACAGAAAAGTTATTACTTTTTGGTGGCGCAATAAAAGAAGCTGGTGCTGTAAAAAATAATAAAATCAAAAAAGGAGCAACTTCCGATTTTATGGAAATTGAGCGTCAACGTGGAATTTCTGTTGCTACTTCTGTATTGGCTTTTATCTACAAAGACAAAAAAATAAACATCTTAGACACGCCTGGTCACAAAGATTTTGCTGAAGATACTTTTAGAACTTTAACTGCTGTAGATAGTGTTATTGTTGTAATTGATGTTGCAAAAGGAGTTGAACCACAAACAGAAAAATTAGTTGAAGTTTGTAGAATGCGTAACATACCAATGTTGGTTTTTATCAATAAATTGGATAGAGAAGGAAAAGATGCTTTTGATTTATTAGACGAAGTTGAACAAAAATTAGGATTGCGAGTTACTCCAATGAGTTTTCCAATCGGAATGGGTTACGACTTTAAAGGAATTTATAATATTTGGGAAAAGAAATTAAATCTTTTTTCTGGTGATAATAAAACTACAATTTCAAAAGGAATTGAATTTAACGATTTATCAAATCCAGAATTAGACACAATTATTGGAGAAAAAGCTGCCGAAACTTTACGTGAAGAAATAGAATTGATTGATGAAGTATATCCAAGCTTTAATCAACAAGAATATTTAGAAGGAAAATTACAACCGGTATTTTTTGGTTCGGCTTTAAATAATTTTGGAGTAAAAGAATTATTAGACGCATTTATACAAATTGCACCTACTCCACAACCTAAAAAAGCAGAAGAACGTTTAGTAGATTCTAAAGAAAAACAATTAACTGGTTTTGTTTTTAAAATCCATGCTAATATGGATCCAAAACACCGAGATCGTTTAGCATTTATAAAAATTGTATCTGGAGTTTTCAAAAGAAATGCTCCATATTTACATGTAAGAAGCGGTAAAAAAATGAAGTTTTCTAGCCCAAACGCCTTTTTTGCTGAGAAGAAAGAAATTGTAGAAGAGTCTTTTCCTGGTGATATTGTTGGGTTGCACGATACAGGAAATTTTAAAATTGGTGACACTTTAACTGAAGGAGAAATCTTAAACTTTAAAGGAATTCCGAGTTTTTCTCCAGAACATTTCCGTTATGTAAATAATGCAGATCCAATGAAAGCAAAACAATTGTTCAAAGGGTTAGATCAATTAATGGACGAAGGAGTTGCGCAATTATTTACCTTAGAAATGAACGGTAGAAAAGTTGTTGGAACTGTTGGTGCTTTACAATATGAAGTAATTCAATATAGATTAGAACACGAATACGGTGCAAAATGTACGTATGAAAACTTGCAAGTACACAAAGCTTGTTGGGTTGAACCAGAAGACCCTAAAAATGCAGAATTCAAAGATTTTAAACGTGTAAAACAACGTTATTTAGCAAAGGACAAACAAGGTCAGTTGGTGTTTTTAGCAGATTCTGCATTTACCATTCAAATGACACAGAGTAAATATCCTACAGTAAAATTACATTTTGTAAGTGAATTTAAAGATTAATCATATGAAAAAGATACTCGTTTTAACAATCACCTTTATAAGTTTTAATTGCTTTGCACAAAGCAGTGATTTTTTAGATTTACAAGGTAAAGAAATGCACAATAGCATTCGTTTAAACTATATTTTAATGCAACAACCTGTTAACCAAGTTAGTTATGATTTAGAACCAACTATGGGACTTGTAGGTATAAATTACAACATGCCTATTACAGATTGGTTGTATACAGGTGCTGGTTTTCATGGAGCAATTACTGGAGATCAAGGAGGATTATTTACTTTAGGTGTAAATTTAGGTGTAAACTTTCCTATTTATAAGAATCTTTATTTTGACGCCAATGTTCATTTTGGTGGTGGTGGCGGTTATAGAAGCTTGGTAAAAGGCGGTGGAATTATATACCCAAATGCTGGATTTCAATATAAAACGAATGCGTTTTCATTTGGAGTTCAATATGGATATGTTAATTTTTTCACAGGAATTCAAAAAGATGATAATGTGTCCTTTTTTATTGAAATTCCAACCACATTAAGGACAAGTTCTTATGCAAATGCTCAAAAAACATTTATTGTAAAACACGCTTCTGAAGATGTTTTTTGGAAAAAACCAGCTGTAAAATCTGTACAACAAATAACATTTGATTATTTTTTCCCTTTTGGAGATTCTAGAACAGATGCAAGTACAACACCTAGATATCATAAAATTGATAATGTTTTGTCAATTATGGGTTTTGAATACCAACGATATTTAACCGATAACACTTTTATTTATGCACATGTAGATGCAATGTATAGCGGATTAACCGCTGGATTTATGGATGTTTTTTTTGGAGCAGGAAAAAATATTGAACTTACTAATAGAATTAATTTATTTGGGAAATTTGGAATTGGTGCAGCTGGTGGAAGAATTTATCCAGAAGGAGGTTTAACTATTTATCCAAAAATTGGAGCTGATGTTAAAATAACAGATAAATTTGGATTAAGTGCTCATGGCGGATATCACAAATCTATTGGAGGTGTAGCAAGTTTTGAAGCTTACACTGCTGGTTTTGGCTTAAAGTATTATGGTTTAAGTGGTGGAACGAAAGATCCATTTACCGGAGAAAAAGTAACCAAAATTAAAACACAAGGAATTAATATAGGAGTACAAAACCAAACATATTATGATGTTGCTAAATTTGGGATTCCAAATAGTGATTTACAACTAATTGCTTTGAAAGTGAAATACGATATCAACCAAAGAATTTATTTTGCAGGAGAAGCATCATTTGCATACTTAGGTAAATCTGGTGGTTATGCACACGGAATCTTTGGGTTAGGAGTTAAAAGTAATAAGTTTATCAACAATCGCTTTTCTTTATTTGCAGAAATGGCAGCAGGAGTTGCTGGTGGAGGAAGAGTAGATTCTGGTGAAGGAGTATTGTTAAGACCAACAGCCGGAATTAATTATCACATCAATCAAGATTTTTCTTTTAATATTGCTGGCGGACAAATGTGGTCGCCTTTTGGAAATGTAAATTCATCAAATATTAATATTGGATTAACTTATAGTTTATCTCTTTTAAACGCAAAAAAATAATTTACTCTGAACATAATTCAGAAACAACAAGAATAAAAATTAAATATTTTAAAAATGAATAACGGAATCTACGCTAAATTCAACACAAATAGAGGCGAAATTTTAGTAAACTTAGAATTTGAAAAAACTCCTGGAACAGTTGGTAACTTTGTTGCTTTAGCAGAAGGAAATTTAGAAAATGAAGTAAAGCCACAAGGAACACCATATTACGACGGATTAACTTTTCACAGAGTAATCTCTGATTTTATGATTCAAGGTGGTTGTCCACAAGGAACAGGAACTGGAAATCCGGGTTATAAATTTGATGATGAATTTCATCCAGAATTAAGACACGATGCTCCAGGTAAATTAGCAATGGCAAATTCTGGACCAGCAACAAACGGTAGTCAATTCTATATAACACATGTTCCTACTCCATGGTTAGATAACAAACATACTGTTTTTGGAAACGTTGTTGAAGGGCAAGATATTGTTGACATTATTTCTCAAGGAGATGAATTAACATCATTAGAAATTATTAGAGTTGGTGATGCTGCTGAAAAATTTAATGCAATAGAAGCATTTAGAACTTTTGAAGGATCTAGAGCAAAAAGAGAAGCTGAAGAATTAGCAAAACAAAAAGAATTATTAGATTCTGTTGCTGCTGGTTATAACGAAACTGCTAGTGGTTTACGTTATCAAATTTTACAAGAAGGAAAAGGAAAACAAGCAACAAAAGGTGCTATGGTTTCTGTACATTACAAAGGTCAGTTATTAGACGGAACTGTTTTCGATTCATCATACAAAAGAAAACAACCAATCGATTTTGCTATTGGCGTTGGTCAAGTAATTGCTGGTTGGGACGAAGGAATTCAATTATTAAATGTAGGCTCTAAAGCACGTTTGGTAATTCCTTCTCATTTAGCTTATGGTGCAGCTGGTGCTGGCGGAGTTATTCCTCCAAACGCAACACTTATCTTTGATGTTGAATTAATGGACGTAAAATAATTTTTACAACCTACATTTTAAAAGCGTTGCAATTGCAACGCTTTTTTTATGATAATCAATAATTTTATTTTCCTTTTAATCTATTCTCTTCATCTTCTACCCAAGTAATTAATACTCTGTTTTCCTCTAAAGTAAGTGCCATATCTGGATTTCTTTTTATTGTTCTTTCTGGTGGCATTTCTCCATCTTCTAAAACCAAAGACAAATCTTTTAAGAAACTTTCTTGTTCTTTTTGATTCATTTTAGGAACCTTTGCCCATTGTAATTTTTTTCTTGCTTTTTCATTTCTTGCATCTGGTTTATGACAATTCATACACTTTGCATCAATAATTGCTTTTACATCTTTTGGAAATGTAATTCCTGATTGATTTTGCTCCAATACATTTTCAGAAATTGTCAAAAGCGTTTCTGTTTCATTACTTTTTACAGTAAAAGAAATAATACCTAAAGTAAAAACAAGCAGTAATAGTTTGATAAATGTTCTCATAAAATTATTTTTTAGATTTTTAAATATATAAAATTCTTAATAAAAAAAATAAAGTAAATTTGCACCCCAAAGAATAATTGAAATTTTCAAATATAATTTATGATTAAAAAAGCAATTCTAACTCCATTTCAAAAATTTATTAAAGCAGAAAGTTTAGCAGGAATGTTACTGTTTGGTGCAACAATTATTGCTCTAATCTGGGCAAACTCACCCTACGGAGCATCTTATGAAAGTTTATGGCAAAATGAAATTGGAATTTCGTTTGAAAATTATGAATTAAAAAAACCTTTAATCTTATGGATTAATGACGGATTAATGTCGATTTTCTTTTTCTTAATTGGATTAGAATTAAAAAGAGAATTATTAATTGGAGAAATAAACAGTATAAAAAAAGCAGCTTTTCCTTTTATTGCAGCTTTAGGAGGTGTTTTAGTACCAGTTGGACTTTACTTATTTTTAAATGAAAATCCAGAAACAGTAAAAGGTTGGGGAATTCCGATGGCAACAGATATTGCTTTTGCCTTGGCAATTTTAAGTACATTAGGAAAAAGAGTACCTTTAAGTTTAAAAATATTTTTGACCGCTTTTGCAATTATTGATGATATTGCAGCAGTTCTTGTTATTGCCGCTTTTTATAGTTTAAACATCAACTGGCTTTTTATTTTATATGGTGTAATTCTTATCGCTTTGTTAAGTGTTTTGTATCACAAACGAAAATACTCCCTAGAAATCGGATTGATTTTCGCAATAACTATCTGGTTTTTATTTCTTAAATCTGGAATACATCCTACAATTGCTGGTGTACTTTTAGCATTTACAATTCCAATTAAAAGAAAACTAAATACAAAATCATTTTCAACCAATCTAAATTCAATTTCTAATAAAGTTGTTGAGGTTTCAGATAATGAAGACAAACATTTATTATCAAAAGACGAAATTGAATATATAGAGGATATAGATGATTTAACCTCCGAAGTTCGCTCACCATTACAACATTTAGAAAACAAATTACATAGTTGGATTGCTTATTTAATATTACCAATTTTTGCATTTGCAAATGCAGGCGTTGTAATAAGTACAGATTATGACTTTGACTATACATTAATGACAACTATTACAATTAGTTTATTTGCTGGGAAATTTTTTGGTGTTGCATTGTTTTCATATTTAGGTATTAAATTTAAATTAACAGTGCTTCCTTCTGGAGTAAATTTTAAACAAATTTTAGGGATTTCTGCAATTGCCGGAGTTGGTTTTACAATGTCTATTTTTATAGGAAACTTAGCCTTTGGTGGAGATTTGATTAGTATTAATTCTGCAAAAGTTGGAATTATTATTGGTTCTCTTATTTCTGGAGCTTTAGGTTATTTAATCCTCAGATTTAACAAAAGTAAAGAAGTAGAAAATACTGATAATTAAAAATTTATAGTACATTGTTATAGTATTTTATACTTAAAAACTGCGTGTAATCAAAAATGAGTGTTGTAAAAACTTATCAAAATGTAAATTCTGAGAAAGGAAACGTGAGTTTTGAAATATCTAAAATGGAAGATATTTATACAAAACGAAACGGAAAAGTTGACGAGCCACACAGACATAATTATTATACAGTTTTAATTTTTAATAAAGCAACTGGGCAACATAAAATAGATTTTAACACCTACCAATTATCAAACAAACAAATGTATTTTGTTGCTCCAGGACAAGTACATCAAGTAATTGAAACAGAAAAATCATTTGGGTTTGTAATGACTTTTTCGAATCAATTTTTGGTAGAAAACTCCATTCCATTATCATTTATTGATAGTTTAAACCTTTTTCATAATTATGGGCAAAGTCCGCCATTAACACCAAGCAACGATCAATTTAATGTAATTGAACAATATTCTAATCAGATTTTTAAATTATTTAATAGTGATGCAAAAATGAAGCATTTATCGATTGGCTCTTTTTTAAAGCTTTTATTGATAGAATGTAATAATATTTGTTCAATAAACCCAATAGAATCTGATGTAGATACTTCTGGCGACAATCTAATTAGATCTTTTAAAAATACAGTAGACAACCATTACAAAAAAGAACATTCTACTACTTTTTATGCCAATGAACTTTATATTACTCCAGATCATTTAAACAGAATATTTAAAGCAAGAATTGGTAAAACGGCAAAAGATTATATTCAAGCAAGAATAATAACCGAAGCCAAAAGATTGCTCTATTTTACTGACTTATCAAATAAAGAAATTGGATATGAATTAGGTTTTAACGAGCCTGCAAACTTTAGTGCTTTTTTTAAAAAACACACCCAATTATCGCCTTCTAACTTCAGAAAAAACGAAAATAAATCTTAATATCGGATTTTCATACGTTTACTCCCCTTTTTCATATTCCACAGTGTACTAAACTGTTACATCTTTGTACTATACTAATAATGCAATAAAATTTATATACAATGAACACAGTAATTCATAAATCAGAAACAAGAGGAAAAGCAAATCACGGTTGGTTAAACTCGCATCATACATTTAGTTTTGCAAATTACCACAACCCAGAAAGAATGAATTTTGGTGTATTGCGTGTTTTAAATGATGATATTGTTAAAGCCGGAATGGGATTTGGAACACATCCGCATCAAAATATGGAAATTATCTCTATTCCGTTAGAAGGAGATTTAGAACATAAAGACAGCATGGGTAATGTGGCAATTATTAAAGAAGGTGATGTGCAAGTTTTAAGTGCAGGAACTGGAATTACACATTCAGAATACAATAAAAACAAAGACAAAGAAGTAAAGTTTCTTCAAATTTGGGTATTTCCAAAAGAGAAAAATCTAAATCCACGTTACGATCAAATTTCTATTAGAGAAATTGCAAAAGACAATGCGTTTTATCAAGTGCTTTCTCCTAATAAAGAGGATCAAGGAGTTTGGATAAATCAAGATGCATGGTTTCACATTGGAAAGTTTGAAAAAGGAAATTCTGGTGAATATAAATTGAAAAAAGAAGGAAATGGCGTTTATGCTTTTATACTTGAAGGAGAAGTAGAAATCAACAATGAAAAACTTTCTAAAAGAGATGGAATAGGAATTTGGGATACAGATAGCTTTAATGTAAAAGCAACAGAAAATGCGCGCGTGCTTTTAATGGAAGTTCCTATGGAATTGTAATTAACAGAATATTATCAATCTTAAAACAACTAAAAATGGAAATAACAATTAAAGAAAGAGACAATAAAGGTTTTGCTATTGCCCATGAAGGTGATAAAAAAGCAGGAATGATGACATATTCTATAGCTGGTGAAAACCATATTATTATAGATCATACAGAAGTTGAACCTGAGTTTAAAGGCAAAAATGTAGGAAAACAATTACTCTACAAAATTGTAGAAATGGCAAGAGAAAAGAATATAAAAATAACGCCTTTATGTCCTTTTGCAAACGCTATGTTTAAAAAGCTAATAGATATTAAAGACGTATTAAAATAATCATAAATTAAATAGTAACAATTAAAATTTAAAAAAATGAAAAACAACACAAATTGGTCAATCGACAACGCACATTCAGAAATTGCTTTTAAAGTAAAGCACATGATGATTTCAACAGTAACAGGACATTTTGAAGATTTTACAGCAACTGCAAAAACAGATGGTGATAATTTTAATGGTGCAAGTTTAGAGTTTAGTGCAAAAACAGCATCAATAAATACCAAAAATAAAGATAGAGACACGCATTTACAATCAGATGATTTTTTTAATTCTGAGAAATTCCCTGAAATGAAATTCGTATCAAAATCTTTCAATGGCGATACCTTAGTTGGTGATTTAACAATTAGAGACGTAACCAAAGAAGTTACTCTAAATGCAGAACTTAATGGTGTTGCTGTAGATCCTTATGGACAAACAAAAGCAGGTTTTGAAATTACTGGAGAAGTGAGCAGAAAAGATTTTAATTTAACTTGGAATGCAGTTACTGAAGCTGGAAGTATTGTGGTTTCTGACAAAGTTAAGTTAGTGGTTGATGTACAATTCACAAAACAATCTTAATTTAAAATACACAATTAATAAAAAAATAAGATTTTGCTCAAAGTTTATAAAAGGTAAAAGTAACCATTGATGTAATTTTTGAGGAAATTTAATTTCATTGACAAAAATCTATCCCAAATTAATGTGTAAGTACAAAACGGTTTAAACGTAAGTTTAAACCGTTTTTTGTTTTTATCTCTAAAAAAAATAAAAAATATCAATTAACTTTGTAACAAAAGCAACCAATTTAAAGTCTAACTAAAAGTTAGACACCATTAATTTTATTTTTTTCTATGAAACGCTTTTTTTACTTTCTATCTGTTTTTCTTTTAATCAGCTGCGGAAACTCAAAAAATTCACCTGAATTTATGAAAGCTGTAACTGGTAATTATTTGTTTAATTCTGATGAGTCTATTGGAATATCATTTGTTGAAAATGAAATGATAGTTCGTTGGAGAGGAAACGACAATATAAAACCATTAAAAGTAAACGATAGTACTTTTTACATAAAAGCGATGAATGAAAAATTTGTTTTTATAATGCAACCCAAAGTTCACATTGTATTGGCTAAAAAGAGAGAACACGAAGGAAAAACTTACGCATTTAATAAAATGCAAGACGGAGAAAAAACCCCAAGAGAATATCTTTTTAACAAAGAATATGATAAAGCTTTAGCTGGTTATTTATCCATTCAGCAAAAAGATTCTTTAGATAAAACCATTAGAGAAAGCACCATTAACAGTCTTGGATACAACATGTTAAATGACAAAAAACACAATATTGCTATAGAAACGTTTAAGATTAATATTAAACTGTATCCAAAAAGCTCTAATACTTATGATAGCTTAGCAGATGCCTTTCTTCGAAAAAAAGATACTGTAAATGCAATTAACTATTACAATAAAGCGCTTTCTATAAATCCAGAAAACAGCAGTTCTAGAAGAATGTTAAAAAGAATAACTAAAAAATAGTGGAACATTTAAAATATCCAATCGGACACGTACATATTCCTGAAAACATTTCAGCAAAAGATATTGAAAACTGGATTTTTGATATTGAGGAATTTCCATCAAAACTAGAAAATCTCGTTAAAAATTTATCCGAAGAACAATTAAATACTCCGTATCGAAATGGAGGTTGGACAATTAGACAAACCATTCATCATTGTGGCGATAGTCACGTAAATAGTTATATACGATTTAAATGGACTTTAACTGAAGATAAACCAACAATTAAAGCGTATTTCGAAGACCGTTGGGCAGAACTGTTTGACTCAAAAGATGCGCCAATAGAATTGTCTTTACGCTTTATAAACGCATTGCATGCAAAATGGGTCTATTTGTTAAAAGGACTTTCAGAAGATGATTTAAACAACGTATTTATCCATCCAGAAAGTGGCGATTCGGTTTCTTTAAAAAAGAATATTGCCATTTATGCTTGGCATTGTAACCATCATTTTGCGCACATCAAAAATGTATTAATTCATAATAAGTGGGTATAACTATTTGTCATTCACTTGGAAATAGGAATCTATTTAAAAATTAGATTCCGAATTAACTATAGAATGACAGAAGCAATAAAATTCCTATATTTATTGTTTAATTTAATTATTATGAAAACTGCGCAACAATGGTTTGATGAGTACGCTGTAAGCCATCAAAACAAAACCAATATTACCATTCATTTTATTTGTGTTCCTGCTATTTTTTTTAGTGTAATTGGTTTGCTAATGAGCATTCCAACTACGTTTTTAGAAAACACATTTGGACTCTACAATCCTTTGATAGAAAATTGGGCTGTAGTAATTGGAGCTTTGATGCTCCTCTTTTATTTACGTCTTGGTTTTTGGTATTTTATCAACATGTTAATCGTAACCATTTTATCTGTTATTGGAAATTATTGGCTGAGTGATTTTGGAAATCTCGCCATCATATCAATAACCATTTTTGTAATTGCTTGGATTGGGCAATTTTACGGACATAAAGTAGAAGGAAAAAAACCATCATTTATCAAAGATTTACAGTTTTTATTAATTGGACCACTTTGGGTACTTAAAAAATTAGGGAAATGAAAAACGAAATCACTTTCGAAGACTTCACAAAAGTTGATATTAGAATCGGAACGATATTAGAAGTAAACGACTTTCCAAAAGCTAGAAAACCAGCCTATCAATTAATAATTGAATTTGGAGATTTAGGGATTAAAAAATCAAGTGCACAAATTACCGACTTGTACTCTAAAGAAGATTTATTAAACCGTCAAGTAACAGCAATCGTTAATTTTAAACCTCGACAAATTGCTAATTTTATGAGCGAATGTTTGGTGCTTGGGATTTATAATGAAGACCAAAACGTGGTTTTATTACAAGCTTCTGATGCGGTTAAAAACGGAGAACAAGTTAGTTAACAATTAACAGTGATCAGTTGTCAGTGATCAGTTAGCATTGTCAGTTATTTTTACCTACTCTACATTGTTCATTGATAATTGTTCTTTGTTCATTGTACATTGTTTAATTATCTGGGTTATTCAAAATCACCAAAGCAGCAATTACTCCAGGAACCCATCCGCAAAGCGTTAGTAAAAAAACAATGACAAAAGAACCACATCCTTTTCCTAAAACTGCTAATGGCGGAAAGAAAATTGCTAATAAAACTCTTAATAAACTCATAGTATTTTGGTTGATAAATAGTACTTATGAGACGATTTTAGTTGATAAATGTTACAAAAAAAGAAGTGGCAATAAGTAACAAAGGCACAAAGTTGCATAGCGACAAAGCTAACCTTTGCTTCTTTGTGCCTTTGCAACTTTGTGCCTTTGCGACTTTGCGACTTTGCAAATTTCTAACTTCTCCTTACATTTTATCTCCGAAGAAGATTGCATTCATTAATAACTTATTGGTTCCGTACCAAAATGCTCTAAAGTTGGTATTGTCTGTAAAAACAATTACTCTACCTCTACCCATTCTTTGAACTTGAAAAGGAACTGTACCTGCTAAAACTTTTAAGTTTTGTTTAGAAATATAACCAGCCAATAACGGATTCTTAGTATACTGAATCGGGTTGTTATAATTGGTTTTATTTGGTTTTATAAAAATAGTGGTATTTCTAAAGATTGGCAATTCGTCGTTTTTATAACCAAAGTTAATTGGATGCGACACATCTAACTTTGTATTAAAAATTGCTCCACCAATTACTTGTGCACCAGAACGTAAACTTCTATTTTCAAATGTTACAGGATTTGTAGGAGATGCTGCACTTTCAAATTCTAAATTGATAAACTTCTTAGAAGCCAACCATCTTACTGCACTTTTGTAACCAATTAATACTCCGCCGTTTCTAACCCACGTTTTTAATCGTTCTTCTGTGCCTTTATCAACTCCACGACTACTTGGTACAATTAAAGTAGAATATTTGCTTAAATCTGTTCTACCAACATAAGACATGTCTAACTTGGTCACTTTAATATTATAACGCGTATCAAACAAATGCCAAATTTCTCCAGCGTCAGAACTCGAAATTCCATCACCAACTAACATCGCAATTTTCTTCGGACTGATATTACTAAAATTATTAGAACCTAAATCAATTCCTTCATTTAAACCGGTTCTTGTTCCGTACACATGCACATGGCTGTTTTTAGCAACTTTTTCTAAAAAAGTAAATAAGTCTACTGCGTTTAGTTTTTGATCTTGTACAGGAATAAAAATAGTTCCGTAATCAAAATCTTTTCCTCCGTTATTAAACTTCTTTAAAGAAACTTTCGCTCTAATGCCTTTGTTTAAAATAGTATTCAATGCTTTTGGCGTATAATAATCGTTCCAAGGCATTAAATATCCATAATCACTTTTATAAGAAATAGAACCAACAGGCATTTCTAAGTTGGTTACAACTTTTCCTATTTTGTTGGTTGCAATATTTTCTTCGTAGTCTAAATTAAAAGCCAACGGAAATGTCCATGCAGAAATATCATAAAACAAACTGTCTGTAAACTTGGTTGTTTTTTGGAACATCGCTTTTACCAATCTGCTGTTCTTTTGATTCATCGGAATTACAAAACTGCTTCCTTTTTTATAGTTTTTTCCTTTTGATGTAAAGTCAGATGCAACTTCGTTAAATTGTATTTGATGTCTTTTTAAAATCTCTGCTAAATGATACGTTCTTGCCGCATCTTTTTCGTCACCAAAAACAATTGCTTTGGTTTTTGCATTTTCTTTTCTTGCATTCTTAAAGAAATCTTGTTGGTACTTTAAGATTTGAACTCTCATATTTTTAGCTGCATCTAAAGTAGATAAAGCTGCTGTAAATTGATTTCTAATGGTAAACGGAAACGTTAATACACCATTTACAGTTTCTTGTGCATGACCACGAGAACTTGCTTGTTCAAATAAAATACCGATACTTCCATTTACATCCGGAAAAGTGGAGCCTTTTCCGTAATAGAAATCGTCAAAGCTTTCTTCTGAATAATACGTAGAACCAATTTTATCTAACGCTTTTGCATGATAGGTTGCAATTTGCTTGGTTAAATCTTGATTTAATTGTGGTGTTAGCGGATTTGTTCTAGACGGAATTCCCGGTTGAAAGAAAAAACTTGAGTTCGATCCCATTTCGTGATGATCTGTTAAGATGTTTGGCATCCATTTATGAAACGAAGCAATTCTTGCTCTAGATTCTGGCAATTGCACTGGCAACCAATCTCTGTTCATATCAAACCAATAATGATTGGTTCTTCCGCCAGGCCAAACTTCTCTGTATTCTCTATCGTTTGGATCTGGATTAATGTTTATCGCTTTGTTTGTATTAGCCCAATATGCAAAACGTTGCAATCCGTCTGGATTAAAAGAAGGATCAAATAAAATAACCGTATTGTCTAATAATGCATCTATTTCGCTTCCTTGCGCAGCCGCTAAATAATAGGCCGCAGCTAAACTAGCATTTGAGCCACTTGGTTCGTTACCATGAATAGAAAATCCTTGATACACCACAATTGGCGCATTAGAAACATCTACAGAAGCATTTTCTGTTGCTGCAATATGGTTTTTACGAATGGTTTCTAAATTCTGATGATTCTTTGGCGACGTAATGGTTAACAACAATAAAGGTCTTCCTTCAAAAGTAGTTCCTCTACTTTCTATAGAAATTCTGTCTGATGCTTTTGCCAAAGCTTTCATATACTCGGCTAATTTATCATGTGTAATATGCCATTCGCCAACTTCATGACCAATGACAGATTTTGGTGTTGGTATGTTTTTATTATAGCTTACATTTTTTGGTAAATAGTACGATAAATCTACTTGTTGTGCAGTTGCAGAATAGGTTAGCAACAAAAAAAGAATAGTGAGTTTTTTCATTAGAAATAGTTTGTTAGTTTTCAGCTTACAAGATAAAGAAACAAAGTCTTTGAGTAAATTTACCGCTATCTATTTAACGTATCTTTAACAATGTTGATATTGAATTAAAAATTTAACAGAAGTTAATTTCATTTTTTAGTAACTTAGTTCTTTAAATTTAAAAACCTATACAATGTCAGAACAAGTACAATTAATACCAAACAATTCTTTACTTACAAAAACCCCTGAAGAAGGAAGACAATTGGCAGTAAAAATGGCAAGACTTATTATAAAAATAACACAGCCTGATGCTAAAATGAGAGAAAAAATGCGTCCAATGTACGCAGAAGATGCTGCAATGCTTATTGCAATTGGGCAAACAGTTGCTACAGAATTTGCTACCATTGCTGCCGCTAATAATTATTGGAAATAGATTATCTACTGTTTTAAATTTGCGTGAGTTTAATAGTGGTTTTACTTATTATTAAAGAAGTTTAACAATTAACAGTTTGAAAACAAATTTACTATGGCTTACCATGAACTAACCATGGCTTTACTATGACTTTGCTATGGCTTTAATACGGGAGAACTATAAATATTCTTTTTTTGTCTTTATTCTTTTCATTTTTCCTTTATGAACCCTTCGACTCCGCTCAGGATGGAAACAAAATACCAAGCCATTATTTCTTTGTTGCTTATTCTTTTCCATTGATGACCTTTCGACTCCGCTCAAGGCGATACCAAAAATCTAGTCTTATTATAATTTTATTGAATTCTAAAAAGAAATTTCACTATCGCGTCCAGACCGTTGCGTTCCCCAATCAAGTTGAGGACAAGCTTTGGACACTTAGCCGTTTCATTTCTTTTGAATTCTTACTAAAATTATAGATATGACGAAGAGAGGTTGTAACTTCAATTTATAATTTTCTAACTGAAGATACTCGCCGTTAGATTTTATGACAGTGGAGATTGTTGTTATTGATTTAAAATTGCTTCGTTTTTACTAGTAATTATGGTGTGTTATGGGTTTTCTAGCAGTTTTCTCCCAAAAAGATCCATTTTTAAAAAATACGACCCTGCTTCACCCGAACAAGACCCGAACAAGACTCGAACAAAACCCCTAAAAAATCGGTTTGTGTGTCAGATTGTGTCAAATTGTGTCAGAATGTGTCAAAACAGGTCAGGATGTGTCATTATTTGTTAGACCTATCTATACACAGTAAAGGTGTAGTTGTAAGTGTTATAAGCAGTATACTACATCGCTATTCATCATTCAGAAACTAGAATCATTTATACAATTATTGCAAAAAAGGATTTGTTAGAGATTAAAAGTCCGTTAGGTACTATTTTAGAATCGTTGGCAAGAAAAACAGCCTGTTTTACTAATTGTTTTTTGAAGTGGTTTTTGTATTTCTTTTTTTTTAACTTAGTAGTTCTTAAAAATTGCACCATTCTCTTAAGATTTTTGTATTGTGTTCTTTTTAAGGTTGGTAAAAGAAAATAACTCCTTTTATCCAGAAAATATAATTAATATATGAGAACATTGTTCTTTATATAGCCCATTTTGCTTCATGACCAGAAACCATTAACCAATGATAAAATTCTTTAGAAAAATTCGTCAAAACTTGCTTTTAAAAAACAAAACAGGAAAGTATTTTAAATATGCTATTGGAGAAATAATACTTGTTGTTATCGGAATTATGATTGCACTTCAAATTAATAATTGGAATGATGCCAGAAAAGAAAAAAAGGAGTTGAACCTATATCTAGCTAAAATTAGCAATAATATTCAATTAGATATTAAGAATTTAACAGAAATTAAAAAACAAAGAATAGCAACAAACAAAGCTTGTAAAAAAGCATTGGTTAACTTTCAAAATAATAGTTACGATTTATTCGTAAACATTAATGCGGCAAGTGTTTTTATAGATTTTTATTTTACACCAAACCAAAGCGGTTATGCGGCTTTAAAAAACTCGTCTTATTTAGGTAAAATTAATGGTACTAGAGTTGATAGCTTAATAGACACTTACAATACAATAGTTAATAAAACCATAAAAGAAGAAATAAGTTTCTTCAACTTTGTAGAAAACATGGAAGTTATATGGGCAGCAAAATTTGACATGTCTGAATTAGTTAGTGTATATATGAATCAAAATAGATTAAATATTGAAGAGCTGGATGACAATCTTAAAAGTAAATTAAAAAAAAGCTTCTCTGATGCGTCATTCAGATCTACTGTAACAAGAGGCGCCATACAAACAGGCATGTTGAGCTATTATGACGAAATAATTAAAGTTGGCAATGAATTAATTAAAGAAATAGAAAAGAGTACTAAAGGTTTTTAGCCTTCTAATAAAATAACGATTGCTATACAATGTGTAAAAAAAAATTGTTTTAGAATGTCTTGGTATATTGAAGTGTATTAACATTGGCTTTGCATGAGTATCTATGAAATATCTATTAGGCTGAGACTATAAAAAAGGAACATTATCGTTGTTTTTTGTTTCATGTTTCTGCTATTTCGTTTAAAATTACTATTTTTAGTTTTTATGTGAAATATTGTATTTTGTACAAAACAATGACTATAATTATTAAAAATTAATAATCTATCTAATATAAAATTATTTTAGATTGCTAAAATTGTATTAAAAAAAAACTGCACTAATTATCAATGACAATAGACGAAATTTTCAAAAAAGAAGAAATTAGTGCACGATCATATCACGTCTGTAAAGACAGCAGATTAAATTCGGTTAAAGAATTAAAGGAATATTATTATAAAAGGAAATCCTTTATTCACCTTCAAAATTGTGGTAGAAAATCAAATGAAGAATTAATTGAAATCTGCAACAAATATCAAGGAGAACATTTTGAAAATATAGAAACTGAAATAAAAAAAGAAAACTCTTTAAAAACAATAATTTCAGATTTAACAAGAGTTCAAAGAGAAGTAATTAATAGCTTTATTCTAGTAAACACAAATAGCCTTTCTGTAAGAAGTCAAAATGCCATTTTAAGTTATTTAAACCAAAATTTAAAAGTAAAAAATTTTGCTACTAAAATTTTAATTCCAAATAGCTTTAAACTAAATAAACTTAAAAATGTAGGTTCAAAAAGCATTAGAGAGTTGGATGTCTATATTACAATAATAAAAGAATACTTAATAGAAGTAAGTCAATCTGAAGATGAAAAAAAATTAATTTCATTAAAAAATAAGCTTCTAATACAACGTACATATTCTATTTCAAAAATTCCTAGTGAAATACTTGAAACAGAATCAATCTTCATTATAGCTAATTTTTTATTAAATGAAAATGCTTTTTTTGAAAAAGACAGAACAGATATTTTAAAAAATGCTTTAAAAGTTTATTTGAATCAAAAGGAACTAACGCTTGAAGAAATTAGTAAAAAAGTGAATTTAACAAGTGAGAGAGTTAGGCAAATTAGAAAATTTTTAGTGGATTCATTATTTGATCAACTCCTTTTTTTGAAAAATTTCAATGACGATATTAATCAAAAATATAATATTGACACAAACCTTAATCAAATTATAATAGAGGATAATGTTTTTGAGAGAATTAATGACATAAATAACGTCTCATTTTCAAAAGAATTTATTTTTTTCATTTTGTATACCTATATTTCTGACAGTCATAAATTGTTAGGTGATATACAAGATGTTCTTCTACCTCAATATTTTAAAGTCAGAAATAGACATAATTGGAAAAATTTCTACTTAATTGAAAAAGATATAGTCAAAGAAATTGATTTTAATGCTATAGCAAATGATATTGATAATAGAATAAGTGATAAAATTATAGAATCCTACTCATTTAATTTTAAAAGCTACTTATCAAGATTTTTAACTAATAATAATATTGATTTTCTTGATTTGGTATTTCCAATAGCTGAAAATATTATTAATCAGGAATTTGAATTACATCTTGATTTAAACGAAAATTTAATATTTAAAAGAAATACAAAAAAACAAGCTCACGAATACGCTTTTGAAGCGCTTGAACATTTAGGTAAGCCATCAAAAGTTAAAGAAATATTTGAAAAAATTTTAGAGTTATATCCTAATTACAATACTGATGAACCTAAAGTTAGAGTTTCAATGAAAAGAAAAAATGGTTTTGTTCCAATTGGTAGAAAAAGTGTCTTTGGCTTGAAAAAATGGGAAAAAGAATTAGATAACTTTAAAGGTGGTACAATAAGAACTATATCTGAAGAATTCCTTTTAAATTTTAATGAGCCGCAACATAAAAAAGTAATAGAAAAATACGTTAAACAATATCGCCCAAAAACAAATGCAAATAGTATTTATAATAATTTATATATAGATGAATCTAATACATTCATATTTTATGAAAATTATTATATAGGTCTTACTTCAAAAAAATATTCTAATAATTTTAAAATATTAACTAAAACAGCTTCACCTACAAGGCAAACTTGGGAAGAAAGTTTAGAGGTTCTGAAAGAATTTATTAGCAAAGAAGAGAGATTACCTTATTCAAGTGGTTGTTCAAAAAGTGAAGAGAAACTATACTGTTGGTTTAACATCCAGAAACGGAAATGCTACGATGGTAAACTCGAAAAAGAGAAAGAACATCTTATAATAGAAATAGATAATATGTTTCCACAAATTAATGGAAAAAGAAGATCTAATTCAAGTGAAAAATATGAAGAATTAATTGCTTTTGTTAAATCAAATTTACGTTTACCTTCTGCAAGTAAAAATGGAGAAGAAAATCTATATCAATTCTTTTACAAACAAAGAAAACTTTTTGATAAAGACAAACTTGAAGCTAAAGAAGAAATACAGTTCATTGAAGTTGCAAAACTTCTTCAAAATATTAAATATGAAAATAAAGGAAACTAAAATACTACAGAGCCAAAGACTCAAAGAAATATGTAATGAAAAAGAAGTAAATTTTAATTCTATAGAAACTCTATTGGATTCTGTAAAAACAAAAAAATTACATTCTAGAAAAAACTATCATCAACAAAAAATTGATGATACCATTAATAAATCCGTGAAATGAAATTATCCGAAATAAAAATCAACAACTTTAGGCAATATTATAAAGAAGTTAATATTGACTTAACAACCAGTTCAGATGAAAATATCATTTTAATCGGAGGTAGAAATGGATATGGTAAAACTAATTTCCTAATTTCAATAGTTTGGTGTTTGTATGGTCGTCAAATTGAAAAAGTAGATAATAACTTTAAACAAGAAATAAAAAAAGAAAAAAATTATGATTCTTTTATGTTTCAATCTCTTAATTGGACTGCAAAAAAAGAGAATAAAGATACTTTTTCTGTTAGCTTACTTATTTCAGAAATCGAATTACCAGAACTAAAGAAATTAAATTCCAATTCTGAAAGCGTAATTATTACTAGAAAATTTAATGTTTCTAGTATGAGTGAAGAACTTCTAATCTTAGATGCTAATTCAAAAATGGAAATATTTAATGATGAAGCAGATAAGATTAACTTTATAAATGATTATATAATCCCGATAGATGCTGCAAAATTTGTCTTTTTTGATGCAGAAAAAATATCTGAAATAGCCAACTTATCAATTAAGGAAGAAGGAAGTTTTATAAATGATGCTTTAGGTAAAATTTTAGGGTTAGATACTTACGATACACTTATTGAAGATATAGAGTTTTATATAAATTCTCTTAAAAAAGAAGGAGCAACAAAAAATTTACAAGAACAAATTGTAGATAAAGAAAAAGCTATTGAACTCTTTAACATCGATATTGAAAAGCTTGAAGCAGAGAATGCCGAAAAGCTTAAAGAGATTGATGATTTAAAGAAATCTATCAGGAAATACGATAATTTTATATCACAACACAGTAAACAAGGCAATTCTATATTTGATAGAGAATCGATTTCAGTCGAAATAGAAAAGTTACAAGCAAAGAGACTTGAATTATCCGAAAAATTTAATGAATTAAGCGAAATAATTCCTTTAACTATTCTTGCAGGAAAACTTGAAGAAGTAAGCGAACAGCTTGAAATTCAAGAGAAAAACGAATTATCACAAAATTCATCAAAAGAAAATTCAGAAAAAATTGAGAATTTTATTGAGCTTCTTTTTAATAAACCACCTGAACCAGAAAATTCTACAATGTCTTTTAAAGACAAAAACTTTTATTACGAAAAAGCTAAAAATTTAGGTTCAGAGTTATTTAGTGATAATGGAGATTATCAAGAATTAGAATTTGAACACGATTTGAATAATTCAGAAAAAAATATTATTAAAGATGCTATAAACTTAGTTAATGAGCAATCTAAAGGTTTATTCGAGACTACAATTGAGGAGTTTAATGAAGTGCAAATTAAACTTTTAGAACTAAATAAAACTTTGAGTAAAGTTGATGCAGATCAAGAAGACGAATATATTTTAGAGGCAATATCTGAAAAAGAAACTGCTGAATACAAAAGAGATATAAGTAAGGAACAGATTGGTGGGAATAAAGAGAAAATAAAGAAATTAGAAAGTGATATAGTTCGTTTAAATCAACAACTACAAACGTTGGTGAAAAAGGTAGATGTAAATGAACAAAATAAACTAAAAATTAAAGAAAGTCAAAAATACATTGACGTCTTAAATTCATTCTTAGAAGAACAGAAAAGTAAACACAAAAATAGTCTTGAAAAAACAATTTTAAGCGAGTTAAAAATATTAATGCACAAACTAGATAGTGATGAAAACAGCAGTAAATTTATTGAAGATGTCAAAGTTACCATTCTAGCTTCAGGTCAAGGAATGAAAATTACATTATTAGATCAAGATGATAATGAAATAAGAAAAGAAAGTTTATCATCAGGAGAAAAACAAATTTATATTTCGTGTTTGATTAAAGCAATATTAAATGAATCAATACAAAGTTTACCAATATTTATAGATACACCTCTTGGTAGATTAGATGAAGAACACAGAGATAACATTACAAAAAAATATTATCCAGCTCTTTCAGAACAAGTCGTACTATTTTCAACAAATAGTGAGATTACACCTAAACGCTATAAAGATATTTCAGAAAACATTTCAAAATCTTATCTACTGTTTAATGATGGAGCAAATACAAATTTAAAAAACGGTTATTTTAATACTACAAGCAATGATTAGATTTAAAATAGATTCAGAAAGTACAGAATTATTAGATAGAATTACAAATATCTATAATTTTAAAAGAGACACAATTACAGGAAGAATTGCATTGTCATTAAGTATTGAAAAAGGTCGTCTGTTTCACGAAAACGAAAATAGTCTACCTCAAAACGGAAGAGAATATACACCTACAAGTAACATCTTTGGTCGTTTAGTTAATGACGTAGATAATTTTACTCTTTATAAAACTATTTTCGATCAACACTATCATAAAGAATTAGCAGAAAGTGTATTTATTAAGCTTTATAAACTTCATTTAAAAGATGGTCTTGAAATCTGGAATAATAAATTAAACAATAGTGACATAACGAAAGGAGAACATATCTCACTTTTATTGAAACCAGTAAAAAAAGGATTACATAAAAGAAAATCTAATGTGTATGTTTCAAGTTCTGATAAAACAGAAACAACTAATAATTTAATCAAAAGCACAAATAAACCTATTGAATTAAACCTAGGAAACGAACTAAATGGAGAACCTATTAAAATTAAAATTAATGACGAAACAGAATATACAAGTCGTCATTTTGGCATTGCAGGTACAACAGGATCAGGAAAAACACAATTAGTATTTGATTTAATTTATCAAATTTCCAAACAAACAGAATATGAACTGAACTTTACTTTTTTTGATTTTAAAGGAACAGATACTAAAGAAAAACTTGATACATTTTTATCTTCAACTAAAGCTAATTTTATAGATATTAAGCATCAAAACGGTTTTCCTTTTAGTCCATTAAAAAACTATGATTTAAGTAATCAAAACTATATTGAGTCTTTTGCAAGCGATTTAAGAACTTTTTTTAAGAGTATTGGTCAAGTTCAATCAGCTAGTTTGGTAAGAGAAATAAAAGACTATTATTTTGATAATAATTCTTCACCAACATTAGACGAATTATTAGAAAATATTTTAGAGAAAAATAAAGGCAAATTTGATACAACTACTAGTGTTATTCAACAACTAATTAACTCTGGTATTTATGATGAATCAAAGTCATATTCTATATTTAATCAAAGTACATACATTTCAATGCCTTCAGAGGTTACAAAAGAGATTAAACAATTTGTAACATTTAACCTCTTGAAATATATGTATGATAGCATTAAAAAATCTGGTGATACTGCTGTAACAAATAATATAAAAGCTTTAAAACACGTTATTATTATTGATGAAGCACAGAATTTTCTGCAACATAAAAATGCAAGACATGTAATTGAGTCAATGTTGAGAGAATTACGATCTATGGGAATAATAATCATCTTAATTGCTCAAGAAACTCAAGATTTTGTTTACAAAGATTTTAATTTTATGTCACAAATTCAATTTCCTATTTGTGCTAATGTTAAAGATAAATCTACGAAAAGAATTATTCCATTTCTTGGTAGTGTAAATAGTGAAGTTAAATTAAATGCTCAATTATCAAAACTCGAAGGTGGTAAAGCTTTAATTAATATAGGTGAACCGAAACTAATTGAGTTAAAACAATGGTGGAAAACTAAACAAGACAAAAGTTTATAAAACGAAGTAATAAACTAGCAACTATATGGTTTTAAAAAAATGACCGATAATTATTTGAATCATATTACAAACTCAAAAAAACAACTATTTCACAACAACAAACCAACACTCAAACTCCAAAATCAAGCAATCCCTAATTATTCAAAACAAAATCAATAGAGAAGCAATTTATTATTTTTAAATTCGCAGTATTCCATGCTAAACAAAAATGATTGACACTGCTATTTTAACTGTATTAGACACTTCTTTAAAAGGAAGTCTCCTTTTTGATGCCTTACACAAGTCCATCTACGCAACCGATGCTTCTGTATATCGTAAGATTCCGTTGGCGGTTGCTTTCCCAAAAGATGTAACAGACATTCAGCAACTCATTGCCTTTGCTACCAAAAATGAGATTACCTTAATACCAAGAACTGCAGGAACTTCCTTAGCCGGACAATGTGTTGGAGACGGAATTGTAGTAGATGTTTCTAAACATTTTACCAACATTATTTCTTTTGATGAAAATGCGAAAACTATTACCGTTGAACCAGGAATTATCAGAGATGAATTGAACTTATTTCTAAAACCACACGGTTTATTTTTTGGTCCAAACACCTCAACCTCTAACCGTTGTATGATTGGCGGAATGGTTGGTAACAATTCTTCTGGAAGTACGTCGATTCGCTACGGAGTTACACGCGATAAAGTACTTGCTATTAATGCCGTTTTAAGTGATGGAAGTTTGGCCACCTTTTCTGAAATTACTTCAGAGGAATTTAAACAAAAAATGGAATTAGAAACGCTAGAAGGAAGCATTTACAAAGCCATTTATAGCGAATTGATTTTTGATTCTGCTCAAGAAGAAATTAAAAAAGAATTTCCGAAAGCAACCATTCATAGAAGAAATACGGGTTATGCAGTTGATGAATTTTTAACATCGGATTTGTTTGGCGGAACAGCACCAACCATAAATGTTGCAAAATTCTTAGCAGGAAGCGAAGGAACACTCGCTTTTTCTACTGCAATTACCTTACAACTAGATGATGTTCAGCCAAAAGAAAGTATTTTAATTACCTCGCATTTTAAAAGCATCAACGAAAGTTTAAAAGCGACTTTAATTACCATGAATCACAACTTATTTACCTGTGAATTGATGGACAAAGCCATTTTAGATTGTACAAAAAACAACAGAGAACAAGCAAAAAACAGGTTCTTTTTACAAGGAGATCCAGAAGCTGTTTTAATGTTAGAAGTTGCTGCAGATACTATTGAAGAAGCAGAAATATTGGCAAATAATGTAATTGCTGATTTAGAAAAAAACAACTTCGGTTATCATCATCCAAAGATTTACGGAGATGATATCAATAAAATATTTGCCTTACGAAAAGCAGGTTTAGGTTTGTTAGGAAATATGATTGGCGATAAAAAAGCCGTTGCGTGTATCGAAGACACCGCAGTTGCTTTAGAAGATTTGCCTAATTATATTGAAGAATTTACAGCGATGATGGATGCCTATCAACAAAAAGCCATTTATTACGCACACGCTGGTGCTGGTGAAATTCATTTACGCCCTATTTTAAATTTAAAGAAAAAAGAAGATGTGGTCTTGTTCCGTAAAATTACCACAGAAACCGCAAAGCTTGTAAAAAAATACAAAGGTTCTTTTAGTGGCGAACACGGAGACGGAATTGTACGTGCAGAGTTTATTCCGTTAATGATTGGCGAAGAAAATTATCAATTATTACGACGCATTAAAAAAGCATTTGATCCCAATAACGTTTTTAACAAAGGCAAAATTACAGATGCTTTTCCGATGGATGAAAGTTTACGCTACGAAATCAACCGAAAAGAACCAATGATAAAAACCCTTCAAGATTTTTCTGAAAGTGAAGGCATTTTAAAGTTAGCAGAAAAATGTAATGGTTCTGGAGATTGTAGAAAACCAGTTTCTGCTGGCGGAACGATGTGTCCGAGTTATAGAGCCACCAAAAACGAAAAAGATACCACACGCGCAAGAGCAAATGCATTGCGTGAGTTTTTAACCAATTCTGAGGAACCAAATAAATTTAATCATCAAGAATTAAAAGAAGTCTTTGACTTGTGTTTGAGCTGTAAAGCTTGTGCTTCTGAATGTCCGAGTAATGTAGATGTTTCCGCTTTAAAAGCAGAGTTTCTATATCAATATCAAGAAACAAATGGCTATTCTTTTAGAAGTAAATTGTTTGCCAATAATGTAAAGTATAATCAATTAGGAAGCCTTGCTCCTACGCTGACTAATATCCTGTTAAATACATATTTAGCAAAAGCAATTATGGGAATTGCGCAAAAAAGAAGTGTTCCAAAATTGGCTTCTAAAACGTTAGAAAAATGGCATAAAAAACGAAATGTCAATGCGAGAGAAATCGAGAAATCTCAATCTCAAAAAACGGTATACCTATTCAACGACGAATTCACCAATTACTACGATGTAGAAATCGGAAAAGATTCCATTTTTGTTTTAGAAAAGCTTGGCTATACTGTTGAGATGTTACATCACAAAGAAAGCGGACGTAGTTTTATATCGAAAGGATTTTTAAAAGAAGCCAAAGCAGTTTGTGATGAAAACATTGCTATTTTTAAAGACATCATTACAGAAGAAACACCACTAATTGGAATAGAACCATCTGCAATCTTAACTTTTAGAGACGAATACTTGCGAATCGCAAGCGATAAAAAAGCCGCAAAAGAGCTTTCTGAAAACTGTTTTACAGTCGAAGAGTTTTTAAATCAGGAATATCAAAAAGGAATAATTGATACTTCATTATTTACATCAGAAAGTAAAACATTGAAGATTCACGGACATTGTCATCAAAAAGCATTGTCGAGTACAGCTGCGAGTTTTAACATCTTAAACATTCCTAAAAATTATTCAGTAACTATCTTAAATACGGGTTGTTGTGGAATGGCAGGAAGTTTTGGTTACGAAAAAGAACATTACGATTTAAGTATGCAAGTTGGTGAAGATACTTTGTTTCCGAAAGTTAGAAACTGCGCTACAGACACAGAAATTATTGCAGCAGGAACCAGTTGTAGACATCAAATTTTCGATGGCACAAAACGTATCGCAAAACATCCAATTAGTATTTTAAAAGAAGCTCTAAACTAAAAAAACTCCGTTAAGTTGTAAAAAAAGTGTACTTTAGAAACCTTAATTAAAAAAGAAATAAGATGAAACAATCAAAATTTTTAAAAAGTAAGTTAGTACTGGGAATGTTTTTTTTCATTGCAACTATTGGACTTACATCAATGCAATCAGTTACAAAGATTGACCCTAGCGGTACTTGGGATTATGAAGTTGAAACCGCACAAGGTACAATGACAGGAATAATGACGATTGAAAAATCTGATGCTACTTATAAAGTTAAAATAGAAACTACGCAGTTTGGAACTTTAGATTTAGAGAATACTAAATTAGAAAAAAATGAACTTACAGCAAATCTTGATATGCAAGGCGCTGTGATTGATTTTAAATTTGAATTTGATGGAGATTCTATGAAAGGAACTGTAAGCACACCTGATGGAGATATGGATATGACTGGGAAGAAAAGGAAAAAATAAAACTCCTTTTTTAAAAAAATATATAAATGTATTTGATGCTTAAGGTTTATGTGTCAGATACATTTTTTTTATAGAGGTATTACTTCATTTTTCTTTTTGTAAATTTAAAAACTAATCTTTATTATTTTGTTGAAACAAAACAAAGTTACATCAATGTTTGCCTTAATTATTGCAGGCGAAGCTATTTTTCTACTACCATTTATTTTAATGCGTGTTTTTAAACCTGTAATTAGAGAAGCCTTTATAATTTCTGATGCTCAGATTGGTGAAGCACAAGCTTTATATGGAATTACAGCCGTAATTTCTTATTTCTTTGGAGGTTTTATTGCTGATAAATGGGAAGCCAAAAAGTTGTTATCAATCTCATTAATTTTAACTGCCATTGGTGGTTTTTGGATGACGCTGATTCCGTCTATTTTTACTTTAAAAATATTATATGCTTTTTGGGGAGTTTCTACCATATTATTCTTTTGGGCTTCATTGATTAAAGCAACAAGACAATGGGGAAACGCCCACAATCAAGGATTATCTTTTGGGTTATTAGATGGCGGAAGAGGTTTTTTTGCTGCAACAATTGCCTTATCTGGAGCAGCAATTCTCAGTTTCTTTTTTCCTACAGAAGTACTTGATATTACTTTTGATAACAAAGTACAAACCTTACAATATATTATTGGGACTATAACCGGAATCGTGTTTTTAGTTGCCTTATTAGTTTGGAAAGTATTGCCAAATGAGAAAGTTGAGCATAAAGGTTCTAAAGAATTTCAATTCGATTTTAAACAAGCTTTTCAATTAATGAAACAACGTAAAGTAATCTATCATTCGATAATTATTTTCTGTGCGTATTGTGCTTATAAATTAACTGGAACTTACGGAACTTACGCTCGTGATGTTTGGAATTATTCCTTAGAAGAATCTACCTATTTTGCGGTTTTTATTCAGTATTTAAGACCAATTGCAGCAATTTCTGTTGGTTGGATTGCTGATAAGTTCATTCCGTCTAAATTAATAATTCCGTGTTTTACAATTTTAATTATTGCTTCCGCTGTTTTAGGAATGGGATTCTTTTACAACCAACCAATATTCTTATCCTTCACCTTTTTTGTATTTATGGCGTTGGGAACTTATGCTTTACGAGGATTGTATTTTGCAATTATTGAAGAAACCAAAACACCCTTACAACTTACCGGAACTTTAGTAGGAATTATTTCTGTTGTAGGTTTTACACCAGATATTTTTATGTCGCTGTTTGTAGGTTATATGTTAGGTAAAGATCCAACAATTGTAGAATATCAAAATTTATATTCGTTGTTTACAATTATTCCAACAATTGGATTGTTAGCCACAATTGGTTTTCGAAAAGCAATCAAATAATTTGTTGTCATTTCGAATTGAACATAGCGAAATTGAGAAATCTCATTATTAAAAGAATAAGATTCCTTTATTTCTGTCGGAATACATTTACTGCAAACTAGCCAAACTATTTTTAATTGTTTCTATTTTAGCTAATGTATCTGCTTCTTTTTTACGTTCTAAAGTAATTACTTGCTCTGGTGCATTGCTTACAAAACGTTCGTTCGATAATTTCTTTGAAATTCCGAATAAGAAGCCTTCTGCTCTTTTTAACTCAGCTTGTAGTTTTTCAATTTCTGCTTCCACATCAATAGCATCTACAGAAATTGGCACAAAGTATTCGTTTGATTTTACTCTAAAAGACGCGCCATCAACTTTGTCTGAAACATAAGTAATTGTAGCAGTATTTGTTAATTTTTGAATCACAACATCAAAATTCTGAGTTGCTTTTTCATTATTTACAACAAACAATTCAACCGTATCTTTAAAAGAAATATTCTTTTCTTTTCTGATGGTTCTAATTCCTGAAACTACATCGGTAATCATCGAAAAATTAGTAATCAACTCTTGATTGCTTTCAGATGTTTCTGGCCATTTTGCAACAATCAAAGCTTCTTCTGGAGTTCTTTCTGTAATATGTTGCCAAATTTCTTCTGATAAAAATGGCATAAATGGATGTAGAACTTTTAAGTTATTTTCTAAAACAGTGATAATTTCTGCATAGGTTTTTGCATCAATTGGTTTTTGATATGCTGGTTTTACAATTTCTAATAACCATGAAGAAAAATCGTCCATAATTAATTTGTAAATCGCCATCAATGCATCAGATAATCTGTATTTAGAAAAATGGTCTTCAATTTCTGCCAAGGCTTTTTGGAATTTTGCTTCATACCAAGCCAAACCAATTTTTGCGGTTTCTGGCTGCGGTAAACTCGCATCAACTTCCCAACCTTTTATCAAACGAAACGCATTCCAAATTTTATTCGCAAAACCTTTTCCTTGTTGACACAATGCTTCATCAAACATTAAATCGTTTCCTGCAGCAGAACTCAACAACAAACCAACTCTTACGCCGTCTGCTCCATAATCATCAATTAATTTTAAAGCATCAGGAGAATTTCCTAATGATTTAGACATTTTTCTGCGTTCTTTATCACGAACCAAACCAGTTAAATACACATTGTTAAAAGGTTTTTGGTCTTTGTATTCGTATCCTGCGATAATCATACGAGCTACCCAGAAAAATAAAATATCTGGACCAGTAACTAAATCATTTGTTGGATAATAATACTTGATTTCTTCGTTCTCTGGATTTCTAATTCCGTCGAAAACCGACATTGGCCATAACCAAGAAGAGAACCATGTGTCTAGTGCGTCATTATCTTGACGTAAGTTTTGAGTTGTAAGTTTTGAGTTTTGAGTTTTCTTTTTTGCAAGGTCAAGAGCTTTTTCGATGTTTTCTGCAACCACAAAATCTTCTTTTCCGTCTCCATAGAAATACGCCGGAATTTGTTGTCCCCACCATAATTGACGAGAAATATTCCAATCGCGAATATTTTCCATCCAATGACGATAAGTATTTTCAAATTTCTTTGGATATAAATTGATTTCAGCAGCATCACCTAAAACCGCATCGATAGCAGGTTTTACCAACTCTTCCATTTTTAAAAACCATTGATCAGACAATCTTGGTTCTATCACCGCTTTGGTTCTTTCTGAAGTACCCACTTTATTTAAATGAGATTCTGTTTTTACTAAAATCCCTTTTTCTTCTAATTCTTTTACAACTTCTTTACGAGCAACAAAACGATCTTTGCCTTCATAATGCAATCCGAAAGAATTTAAAGAAGCATCATCATTAAAAATATCGATTACCCCTAAGTTGTGTTTATCGCCTAAAACTTTATCATTTTCATCGTGTGCAGGCGTTACTTTTAAACAACCAGTTCCGAATTCAACATCAACATATTCGTCTTCAATAATCGGAATTACTCTTCCACAAATAGGAACAATTGCTTTCTTTCCTTTTAAATGTGTAAAACGTTCGTCGTTTGGATTGATACAAATTGCCGTATCACCAAAAATAGTTTCTGGACGCGTTGTGGCAATAGTTAAAGTTTCATCAGAGCCTTCAATTTTGTATTCTAAATAATATAAATTTCCTTGTTTTTCAACATGAATTACTTCTTCATCAGACAATGTTGTTTTTGCTTCTGGATCCCAATTTACCATTCTATAACCACGATAAATTAAGCCTTTATTGTACAAATCAACAAATACTTTAATAACAGATTCAGACATTTCTGGATCCATTGTAAAGGCTGTTCTGTCCCAATCACAAGAACAACCTAACTTTTTTAATTGCTCTAAAATGATACCACCATATTCGTGTTTCCATTCCCAAGCATGTGCTAAGAATTCTTCACGAGTTAAATCATTTTTATCAATTCCTTGTTCTTTTAATTTTGCAACAACTTTTGCTTCTGTAGCAATAGAAGCATGATCGGTTCCGGGAACCCAACATGCATTTTTTCCTTGTAAACGTGCATGGCGAATTAAAACATCTTGAATGGTATTGTTTAACATGTGTCCCATGTGTAAAACTCCCGTTACGTTTGGTGGCGGAATTACAATTGTATAAGGCTCTCTTTCATCTGGCGTTGAATGAAAATAATTATTTTTCATCCAGTAATCGTACCATTTACTTTCTACACTTGTTGCAATATATTTAGAAGGAATTTCCATTCTTTGGCTTAATTTTTGAGATATAATCAGCAAAAATACAATTATCTTAAAGAACAGAAAAGCGGTAGTTGAATTTTTAAATATAAGATTTAAAGTCTATTTTTACGTCAAATTTATTCCTTATGAAATACCGTATTCTTTTACTGTTATGTATTTTTACATCGATGACTGTTTTTTCTCAAGACACTACAAAACCTGAGTTTAAATTTGTAAAAGAGTTGATTAATTACGGTAAAGTTGTTCAAAATTCTGATGGACATAGAATCTTTGAATTTACCAATGTTGGTAAAAGTCCGTTAATTATTAAAGATATTAAAACATCTTGTGATTGTGCTGTTCCTAAAAAACCTACAGCGCCAATAATGCCTGGAGAAAAGGGCACAATTACTGTATCTTATGACACGTCTAAAATAGGTGGATTTTCTAAGCAAATTACCATCTTTTCGAACGCTAAAAAAGAAGTAAAAATAATTAGAATAAGAGGTTTTGTTACAAAATAACCTTCTTCAATTAGATTTTCTTTACCAATCTAAATTGAAACTTCATTCGAACACCAAATCTTTCTATTGTCATTCTAATTTTTCTATTATGACCAGATTGAAATTTTCCTAAAAGCTCTTTTAAAGTCATTTGGTGTGCTTTAATTCCATTAATTTCAATAACAACATCGTCTTTCTGAATTCCTGCTAAACCAGCTGGCGAATTTTCTAAAACGTGTTTTATTTTATAAGAAGGCTTAAATCTATAATTATAACTAGAAACTAAAGAAATTGTATTATTAGTAGCAGTTTGAGAATTACCATTTGAATAAGAGTCAGAGAATGTTGCCGTTGTTTTTTCTTTTACCAAGACTTTACCATTATAAACAACATCTAAGCCACTCATATTATATTCAAAACCACCGCTAAAAGAACCGCTCTTTTTTAAAATTATTTTGTTGTTTTGATAATCTACCCAAATTTTAAATCGCTTTAGAATATTTCCACCAATACTTCCATTTCGTTCTTTAAATTGTCTAGCATAAAATGTTGATGTAGAATCTAAAAAAGAAACTGTAGGCTCTTTTATTTTAAAATCGCCAATTACAATTTTCTTAATTCTACTTTTATTACCATAAATAGTACCGCTAATTCCTTCTCCTAAAACATCTTTAAAGTGTCTAATTGGAGTTTGTATTTCATTTTTTGAATTTTCAAATAACCAAATTGCTTCAGAACCACCAGTATCAATTAATAATTTTACATCTGTTAATTTATTACCAATTGTATCTAGTTGAACTTTAGCATCTATGTATGGTTTATTTCTATAAAATTGAAGCGGAAAAGTTTGACATTTTCTACATTTTTTATATTCATAAAATTGGGGGTTATAAAAATACACTCTTCTTGTTGCATAGTTAATATGAACAATTGCATCTTTAAATAATTTATATCCAACAATGCCGTGAATTGTAATTCCCATTTTCCCAGAAACATCAAACTTATCCTTTAAGAGAACATAAATTTCTTGATTTTTCCCAACAAAGTTTTGGATTTTTAAAGTGTTATTTCCAGAGATTAATGCATCCATAGATTTACCTTTTCCTAAACCTTGCAATGATATTTTTCTTACATCATTTAAGCCAATACTATCGTTTTGTGATAAATTAAAAAGGATGGTTTTATTAACTCCAGTATCTAAAATAAACGATAATTGCTTTCCGTTTACTTCCATCGGAATAACAATTAAATTATTTATTAGATTAAATCTAACAGATTGTTCTTTTTGGTTAGAACCAAAAAAATTAAACTTATCTTGAGATTTCGCTGAAAACGAAAAAACAATTAAAAACAACAAGGAGAAGCTATATTTTTTTATCAAAAAAAAGTGTTTTAAAAATATTAATGACAATATACAAATTTACATTATTCGTTAATTCTTTTTTAGTAAAAATTTAACCTATAAGTAAGTAATAATTATTGTTTACTTAAATTAAAAAGAATTTCAAAACCAAACGTATTTTTAAAAATAAATTCAGAAATTTGCTTTACATTTAACAAAACTAATTCAAAAATTATGCCTTTAATTTCAAAGAAAGGAAACTTAATGCCAGAATCACCTATTCGTAAGTTGGTTCCTTATGCAGAAAATGCATATAAACAAGGCAAAACAGTGTATCATTTAAACATTGGTCAACCAGATATCAAAACTCCACAAGTTGCTTTAGATGCAGTTTCTGTGCATTCTTTAACAACAATTGCATACACAAGATCTGAAGGTTCTGAAGGATATAGAACAAAAATTGCTAACTATTACAGTAAACATGATATTTACGTAAAGCACGACGATATTATTGTTACAACTGGTGGTAGCGAAGCACTTATGTTTGCTTTTGGAAGCATTATGGATGTTGATGATGAGATTATTATACCAGAACCTTTTTATGCAAATTACAACGGTTTTTCTGTTGCTTCTGGGGTAAATGTTGTTCCTGTAATTTCTAAAATTGAAGATAACTTTGCGTTGCCTCCAATTGAAGAGTTTGAAAAATTAATTACACCAAAAACAAAAGCCATATTAATTTGTAATCCTGGAAATCCAACTGGATATATTTATAGTAAAGAAGAAATACAAAAATTAGCTGCTATCGTAAAAAAACACGATTTGTTCTTAATCTCTGATGAAGTTTATCGAGAATTTGCTTACGATGGCATTCAACATTATTCTATTTTACAAGAAGAAAGTTTAGCAGAAAATGCCATTATTATTGATTCTGTATCAAAAAGATACAGCATGTGTGGCGCAAGAATTGGTTGTTTAGTTTCTAAAAATAAAGACGTTATAAAAACTGCTTTAAAATTTGCTCAAGCTCGTTTAAGCCCACCAACATTAGCACAGATTGCTTCTGAAGCAGCTTTAGAAACTCCACAAAGTTATTTTGATGAAGTAATTGAAGAATATGTAAAAAGAAGAGACACTTTGATTGAAGGTTTACAAGAAATCGAAGGTATTAAAGTAGCAAAACCAAAAGGTGCTTTTTATTGTATTGTAGAATTACCAGTAAAAAATGCTGATGACTTTGCAAAATGGTTGTTAGAATCTTTTGACATAGACAAAGAAACTGTAATGGTTGCTCCTGCTGCTGGATTTTACTCAACGCCAGGTGTTGGTTTAAATCAAATAAGAATTGCCTATGTTTTAAACAATGAAAGTTTAAAAAAAGCAATTCATATTTTAAAAGAAGCTTTAAAAGTATATAAAGATTAGTGACTATTTTAGAAAACATATCTTTAAAAGAATACAATACGTTTGGTGTAGAAGTTTATGCCAAACGTTTTGTTATTATAAACTCTTTTTATGATTTACAACAACTCTTAAAAACAGAAAAAAATCTATTTCTTTTATCTGGCGGAAGTAATATGTTGCTTACAAAAAACATTGAAGAACTAGTTGTATTTATTAATATCAAAGGAATTTCTATTGATAGAGAAAATAAAAACTCAGTTCACATAACTGTAAATTCTGGAGAAAATTGGCACGACTTTGTTTTATGGTGCATTTCTCAAGATTATGGAGGAATAGAAAATTTATCTTTAATTCCTGGAAATGTTGGTACCTGTCCTATTCAGAATATTGGTGCATACGGAGTTGAAGTAAAAGACACCATTACAAAAGTTGAAACACTAGAAATTGCAACAGGAAAGTTAGTAACTTTTTCAAATGCTGATTGTAATTTTGGGTATAGAAATTCGATTTTTAAAAACGAAGCCAAAGGAAAATATATTTTGACTTCTGTTAGTTTTCAATTGACAAAAAAGAACCATCAATTAAATACATCTTACGGAGCAATTGAAACTGCATTGCAAGAAAAGAATATTTTAAACCCAACAATTAAAGATATTTCTGATGTAGTAATCAGTATTAGAAAATCGAAACTTCCAGATCCAAAAGAAATTGGAAATAGCGGAAGTTTTTTTAAAAACCCCGTAATTGCTACCCAGCAATTTTTAGAATTACAAAAACAACATTCTACAATTCCGAGTTATAAAATCTCTGAAACTGAAACCAAAGTTCCTGCTGGTTGGTTGGTAGAACAATGTGGATTTAAAGGCAAACGTTTTGGCGATGCTGGAGTTCACAAAAAACAAGCATTGGTTTTGGTAAATTACGGAAATGCTAGCGGAAAAGAAATACATCAGCTTGCAAAAAACATTCAGCAAACTGTTTTTGAAAAGTTCCAAATTTCCTTAGAAATTGAAGTAAATGTAATTTAAACTTCTTTTTTAAGCAACTGAATATGCCTTAAAATTCTATCTTTTTCTACAGCTAATGTTCCGTTGTAAACTCCTCTAATTCTTCCTTTTTTATCGATTAATACAAAATTTTCTGTATGAATGAATGCATCTTCGTCTTGTGTTTTTACAAAATCTTCATCCGCAAAATAGCCTTGTCTAGCAATGTTATAAATTTCTTTTTTATCACCAGTAACTAAATTCCATTTTTTAGGATTCACCTTATTCTCAATTCCGTATTCTTTTAAAACAGGAACTGAATCTTGTTCTGGTGTCACAGAATGCGATAAGAACATTACCTCATCATCATCTTTAAAAATTGCTTGTAACTCGCCCATGTTTTTTGCCAATTTCGGACAAATTCCGGGGCAAGTTGTAAAGAAAAAATCGGCAACATAAATTTTACCTTCATAAGTTTTATTTGTAATAAATTCTCCTTCTTGGTTTGTGAATTTAAAAGCAGGAATTGTGTGAATATCAACATAATTATTTGACGTTTCAGAAATCCATTCTGGTGTAAACACTGCCGAATTAAAAAATGGCAATGTAGTTTCTTTATTCACTTTTTGTTCTGTTTTACAAGCAAAAATTGTAAGTAATGCAAGTACTAAGTATAGTTTATTTTTCATCATTTTGTTTTTACTGAATAACATTTTTTTAATCCGATTAACCCAAATCTTTCTCCGTTAACAACCGTATAATTTGCTTTAATGTTACCGTTAGACAACCACATTTTTTGTGATCCAGATTCTTTTCCTTTTGTATAATTAAACTCTCTTACTAACTTTCCGTTTGGATACCATTCTTTCATCGTTCCGTGATAAACGCCATTTTGACTATATGGGTATTCAAATTTTTGTTGACCATTTTCAAACCAAGATTTATGTATTCCTACTTTTAACCCTTTTTTATAAAAACGGATTTCAGCCAAAGAATCATTTAGAAATAATTTTCGTTCTTCACCTTCTTTTTTTCCATTTTCATAACTCGCGCTATTTTTAGTTTGATTTACATCATCAAAAGATTTTATGGTGCCGTTAAATGGAGCATCATTATAATACAATACTCCATTTATAATTTCAAGCTCTTTATTCTCTTCAAATAATACTAAATGAGGTTTTTCATTTTTTTCGCAAGAAGCGAATACTAAAAATAATATGACAATTGTTTTTTTCAATTTTATTGCGTGATATTTCCTGGAGTTCCGTAAAATCCATTTCCGTTGATGTACGGATCTTCATTTGGTGTAATATGATAATGATAAATTCCGTTCGGAAAATCTACCGTTGCACTTATATGACCATGATAAGCATCTAAATCAGAATTGGTAATTGTTTGTCCATTTTCTACAGGTCCATAAACAGGAAATCCGTCAGCCAATAATCCTAAAAAAGCACTATTTCCTAATTGACTCGTTAAATAAGTTGGTTCTATGTGATAATGATATTGCCCAGAATTCTGTGGATGTCCTAAAAATTGATCAAAAGAATTAATCTCATTTGTTAAAGCTTGATTATTTGGTCCTGCGTATTGATTGTAAAAAACAACTCCGTTTACAGAAACTCCAATTGGTCCTAAAGAAGTTGCTTGTTTATTACTCGCTTCCGAAGGATTCAACGGAACTGTAATAGAAATATTTTGCGAACTAATTCTGTTTGGATTTAAATTAAAATTGCTATTTGAACCATTATAACTTTCATACAAAGCATTGTTTGTTGGCCAATATGGGCTTTTATGATTTGGTAAATTTTGTGTTGTAAAAGTTACTGAATTACCGTTTGTAGAAACCGTTAAACCTGTTCCATTAAACTTTGTTAAGATTGGTGTAATATCATATTGAGTAGCTGAAGGATCTGTATCTTCTTCTGTTGAGGAAGAACTACAAGACATCATCCCAAAAACGATAATTAATGATACTGTTTTTAAAATTGAATATTTTTTCATGATTATTGGTTTTACATATATAACAGCTAACTACTAAAACACCCTACAATTATTTTAAAAATCCTTCACTTTTAAGCTTAAAATAGAAATACTTTAACGCATTTTTTTAGTTAATTTTTTTAATAATAAGTATCTTTGTAACATCAAATTATTTACAATGAAACTTGTTTTACTTACCATCGGTTTACTAGGATTGGCTTTTGCAGGAATTGCCATTAAAATTTGGGCAAAAAAAGACGGAAAATTTGCAGGAACTTGCGCTAGTCAGAATCCAATGTTAAACGAATCTGGAGAATCTTGTGGATTTTGTGGTAAAACTCCAGATCAATTTGATACGTGTGCAGAACCTGAACACAAATAATTGATTTTCTTACTATGATTCTTACAGTTATTTTCTACATTTTAGTAGCTACAACTGCAATACAACTAATTTATTTTTTGTGCTTTTCTTCCATCTTATTTTTAAAAGAAAAGGAAAAAACTACGAAACAAATCCCTGTTTCTATACTAATTTGTGCTAAAAACGAAGAACTTAATTTACAAGCGTTTTTACCAAGTATCATCAACCAAAAATATACTGATTTTGAAATTGTTTTAATAAACGATGCTTCTTCTGATAACACATTAGAAGTGATGGAATCTTTTAAAGAGCTACACGAAAACATTAAAATTGTAAACGTAAAAAATAACGAAGCTTTTTGGGGAAATAAAAAATATGCGTTAACACTCGGAATTAAAGTAGCAACAAACGAACATTTATTATTTACCGATGCAGATTGCGAACCAGTTTCTAGATTATGGATTCAATCTATGGTTCAGAATTTTTCTGATAAAAAAACAATTGTATTGGGTTACGGAAAATATAAAGCTAAGAAATCTTTTGTAAACTTATTAGTGCGATTTGAAACATTACTTACTGCAATTCAGTATTTTAGTTACGCAAAATTAGGCTCGCCATACATGGGTGTTGGTAGAAATTTAGCGTATACAAAAAGTGAGTTTTTTAAAACCAAAGGATTTATAAAACACATTCAAGTTAGATCTGGCGACGATGATTTGTTTATTCAAGAAGCAGCAACCAAAACAAATACAGCAATTTGTTTAAACAGAAAAGGTTTTACGGTTTCTAACCCGCCAATAACATTAAACGAATGGTTTCGTCAAAAAAGAAGACATGTTTCTACTTCGTCGTATTATCAATTTAAACACAAAGTGTTTTTAGGATTGTATTTTGCAAGTAAGTTGTTCTTTTATTTTTCTGCTATGCTTCTTTTATTTTTTATGGATTGGCAACTAATTACGCCAATTTTTGGAGTTTATATTATTAGTTTATACATGGTTTTTGGTTTTTCTGCAAAGCGTTTGCAAGAAAAAAAAATAATCTTCTTTCTTCCTTTTTTAGATATTTTTTTACTTCTATTTCAATTTAGTATCTTTATCTCCAATACTTTTTCAAAACCTACGCATTGGAAATAAAAGGCGACGAATTACTACAAACCATACAAAAAGCGAAAGAAGGCAATCAACTTGCTTTTAATACTTTGTTGGATAATTTCTGGAACAGCGTTCATAATTTTCAATTGAAAAGACATCAAAACGAAAATGATGCCGAAGATATTACCATCCAAACTTTTTCTAAAGCTTTTGATAAAATTGACACTTTTGATGAGCAATATCAATTTAAAACATGGCTGATTACCATTTCTAAAAACATTCATATAGATACTTTACGCAAAAAGAAACCTTCCATTTTAGCGGAATCTTACAAAGTAAAAAATGCTGAAATTTATGAGGTTATTGATGACAATCCGACGCCAGAAGACAAAATAATTACAGAGCAAAACTTGGCAAAATTGCTAAAAGACATCAAACAGTTAAAGCCAAAATACCAAGAAGTAATTAACTTGCGTTATTTCCAAGAATTGAGTTATAAAGAAATTTCTGAACAAATTGGCGAACCAATGAATAATGTAAAAGTAAAATTATTACGCGCCAAAAAATTGTTAGCCGAGATTATTAAAAGGTCTTGATATGAAAAAATCATTTCTAAATTCTTTAGGTCCAGGTTTATTATTTGCAGGAGCGGCAATTGGCGTTTCGCATTTAGTACAATCTACCAAAGCTGGAGCAGAATTTGGATTTGGTTTATTATGGGCGTTGTTGTTGGTGCATTTATTCAAATATCCGTTTTTTCAATTTGGACCTCGTTATGCAGCCGCAACCGGAGAATCGTTACTAGATGGATATAAAAAACTAGGAAAACCTGTTTTAATCGCTTATTACATTATCAATTTCGCTACGATGTTTACCATTCAAGCTGCTGTTACTATTGTAACTGCCGGAATTGCTTCTCAGTTATTTGGTTTTACAAATAATTTAGTTTTATGGTCTGTTTCATTAATTCTAATTAGTCTTTTTATTCTAATAATAGGAAAATACAAATTGCTAGATAATTTGATGAAATACATCATCATTTTATTAACTATTAGTACCATAATTGCAGTTGCTATTGCAGTTTTTAGCACTAAAGAAACTTTTAATTTTACTCAGATTTTACCAAGCGGAACTCTAGAAATAACTTTCTTAATTGCTTTTTTAGGTTGGATGCCAGCACCATTAGACATATCTGTTTGGCATTCTTTATGGACTTTAGAAAAAGACAAAACCACACTTTTAAAAACAAAACTAACGCAAGCAATTTTCGATTTTAACGTTGGGTATTTAGGAACGCTTTTTTTAGGTGTTTGTTTTGTAGTTCTTGGAACTTTAGTGATGTTTAATTCAGGAGAAACATTTTCTAATAATGGCGGAGTTTTCGCATCGCAATTGATACATCTTTATACAGAAAATCTAGGAGATTATTCGTATGCTTTAATTGGGGCAGCAGCATTTACAACCATGTTTAGCACCACAATTACAACCTTAGATGCATCGCCAAGAGCCATGACAAAAACAACCGAATTGCTTTTTGATAAAAAAACAAAATTCAATTATTGGTTTTGGATTCTTTTCTTAGCTTTTGGTACGTTTATCATTTTACATTTTTTTATGAGTAATATGGGTTTATTGGTTAAGATTGCAACTATTTTATCCTTTTTAACAGCACCATTTTATGCCATTCTAAATTATATTTTAATCTCAGGAAAACATACTCCAAAAGAACACCGACCAAATCTTTATTTAAAAATTTTAAGTTGGTTCGGAATTGCATTTTTAATTGGGTTTAGTATTTGGTTTTTGATCAATTTTTAATCCTTTTCTTTGTAACTTTGCATCTCAATATTTATTTTTCATGATAAACGAATCAGCAATTATTCCAGAAAAAGTAAAAAAACCAAAATGGTTGCGTGTAAAATTACCTGTTGGTAAAAAATACACAGACCTTAGAACATTGGTTGATAAATATAAACTAAATACTATTTGTACAAGTGGAAGTTGTCCGAACATGGGAGAATGTTGGGGAGAAGGAACTGCTACTTTTATGATTTTAGGAAATATTTGTACACGTTCTTGTGGATTTTGTGGTGTAAAAACCGGAAGACCAGAAACGGTTGAATGGGATGAACCAGAAAAAGTGGCGCGCTCAATTAAATTGATGAGCATAAAACACGCCGTTTTAACTTCTGTTGATAGAGACGATTTAAAAGATGGTGGTTCTATAATTTGGGCAGAAACTGTAAATGCAGTTCGTAGAGCAAATCCAGGTACAACTTTAGAAACATTGATTCCTGATTTTCAAGGAAACGAAAAACAGATTGATAGAATAATTAAAGTTGCGCCAGAAGTCGTTTCTCATAACATGGAAACCGTTAAAAGATTAACTAGAGAAGTTAGAATTCAGGCTAAATACGAAAGAAGCTTAGGTGTTTTAAAATACTTGAAAGAAAACGGTATGCGAACTAAATCTGGAATTATGTTAGGTTTAGGTGAAACAGAAGAAGAAGTAATTCAGACCATGAAAGATTTGCGCAATGTTGGTTTAGATATAATTACCATTGGACAATATTTACAACCAAGTAAAAAACATTTACCAGTAAAAGAATTTATCACTCCAGATCAATTTAAAAAATACGAAACACTAGGATTAGAAATGGGTTTTATGTACGTAGAAAGTGGTGCTTTAGTGCGCTCTTCTTACAAGGCACACAAACACGCAAGCTAAATTTTTAATCACAAAACAAAAATATTTTGTCTGTTCGAGCGGAGTCGAGAACTCCATAAAGATTAATTTTTAATTACATCTCAACTCCGCTCGATGTGACATTTTACAACCTTAGATTACCTCTCTTTTTATTTTGATAATGTTTTATGACTTTCATTAAGTTATTCTCAATCAAATTATCAAAAATTTTAGCTATTTATTAATTAATATGACTCAAATGTTAATAAAATGTAAAAATCATATTTATTTAACTTTTTTTCAAAGAAATATTCATTTTGGCACAAGATTTGCAAAATAGAAAAAATGAAAACAAAGGTGAGAGACTTGTTTTCATTGTGTAAATTATTTGAATTAGTTGATAAAAAAAACCACTTCGCTTGAAGTGGTTTTTTTAGTTTGTATTATATCTTAATTAAATAGCATTGATAATATCGTGCTTCGTAATAATACTATGTTTCCCGTTTTCTAAAGCTACTAAAACTGCTTGATTTTCTTTAGTAATCAACTTAGAAACTTCCACAATTGATGCAGACATTTTTACCACAGGATACTTCGCTCCCATTACTTCTTTAATTGGTTTATCGGCAATGTTTGTGTCTTGCAAATAACTTCTTAATAAATCCGTTTCATCTAAAGAACCTACAAATCCGTTTACATCTTCAACCGGAATTTGAGAAATTTTAAATTCTTTCATGCGTTCAATTGCATGCGAAACCAATTCTTCTGTTTTTACAGCTACTAATGGCTCATTAGCATGATTTTTAATTAAATCGGCAGCCGTTGTAATTTTTTCTTCTAAGAATCCGCGTTCACGCATCCATTCGTCGTTAAACATTTTTCCAACATATCTACTTCCATGATCGTGAAATAAAACAACCACAACATCATCCTTTGTAAAGTGTTCTTTTAACTGTAATAATCCTTTGATGGCAGAACCAGCAGAATTCCCAACAAAAATCCCTTCTTCTTTGGCAATTTTACGTGTATAAACCGCTGCATCTTTATCAGTTACTTTCGTAAATCCATCAATGATAGAAAAGTCAACATTTTTTGGCAAAATATCTTCTCCAATTCCTTCTGTGATGTACGGATAAATTTCATTTTCATCAAAAATACCTGTTTCGTGATATTTTTTAAATACAGATCCGTAGGTATCAACTCCCCAAATTTTAATATTTGGATTCTTTTCTTTTAAATATTTTCCTATTCCAGAAACAGTTCCTCCTGTTCCTACTCCAACAACAAAATGAGTAATTTTACCGTCTGTTTGTTCCCAAATTTCTGGTCCAGTTTGCTCATAATGCGCCAAAGCGTTACTAGGATTGTCATATTGATTTACATACCAAGAGTTTGGTGTTTCTTCTCCCAATCGTTTAGAAACTGAATAATAAGAACGTGGATCGTCTGGTTCTACGTTTGTTGGACATACAACTACTTCTGCACCAACTGCACGTAAAATATCCATTTTCTCTTTAGATTGTTTGTCAGAAATCACAAAAATACATTTGTAGCCTTTTATAATTGCAGCCAAAGCCAATCCCATTCCTGTATTTCCAGAAGTTCCTTCAATGATTGTTCCGCCAGGTTTTAACCTTCCATCTGCTTCTGCATCTTCAACCATTTTTAAAGCCATTCTATCTTTTACAGAATTTCCTGGATTAAAGGTTTCTACTTTAGCCAACACCAAAGCATCAACTTCTTTTGTTACAGAATTTAATTGTACTAAAGGAGTATCACCAATAGTTTCTAATATATTTTTTGCGTATTTCATTGTCAAGTTTTAAAGTACAAATTTATGCAAATTTAATTGACTTTACTGGATTGATTTTAGTTATGATAACTGATGGAATAATCAACATTAAAAAACACAAGATTAAGGTTCCAATATTTAATATTAATATAGAAAAGATGTTAATTGTAACTGGAACTGTAGAAACATAATACGTTGTTGGATCTAGTGTAATAAATCCAAATTGTTGTTGTAAAACTAAGAAAGTTATTCCTATTAAATTCCCCCAAAACAAGCCTTTCAAAATCAAATAACTGGCGTTGTATAAAAAGATTTTACGAATGCTCCAATTATCACTTCCTAATGCTTTTAAAATTCCGACCATTTGCACACGTTCTAAAATCAAAACCAACAAAGCAGTAATCATATTAATGCTGGCAACTAAAATCATAATTCCGATAATAAACCACACATTATTATCAAACAATTCTATCCATTCAAAAATAAATTGATAATTATCTTCAATAGTGTTGCTGTTTAAAGTGGATCCAATTGCCGCATATACTTCGTCTCCTTTTAGTTTGATATCGTCAAAATTGTCAATTAATACTTCAAAACCACCAATTTGATTTTCGTCCCATTTATTTAAACGTTGAATTTCTTTAATATCACCAATCATCATGTTTTTATCAAACTGATTAAAACCAGTATCGTAAATTCCGACTATGACCAATTTATATCTACTTGGTAATTTATTTTTGGTTGATTTTAAAAAAAACACATTGATGGTGTCATTCAATTTTAAGTTTAATCTATTAACCAATGTTTTAGATAATAAAACGTCTCTAACTCTTTGCTGATTAAAATTTGGCAACTTTCCTTCAACCAAATATTCTGTAAAGAAAGACCAATCATAATCTGTAGAAACTCCTTTAAAAACAACACCTTCAAAATCGGTTGCAGTTCTTATCAATCCTGCTTTATTTGCGAAAATTTGTACGTTTTTAATGCCTTCAATATTTTGGAATTCTGGGTAAAAATCTTGGTTTTTATCAATCGGAGTTATAGAAACTTCTGAGTTATTGTCATCATAATTTGTAATTTGAATATGACCTTTAAAACCAGAAATTTTATCTCTAATTTTATGTTGCATTCCGCTTCCTGTTGCAATAGAAATCATCATAATAATAATTCCTAATGCAATTGCAGTGATCGCAATTTTTATTATTGGAGATGAAATGCTATTTTTATACTCTTTACCAGCAATAATACGTTTGGCAATAAATAACTCGTAATTCAATTTTATGATTCCATTAGTTCGTTTCAAAAGTACATATTTAATCTTATTTTTAGGCATTTGTTTTCCCTTGACTTCTTGTGCGCAAGAATCAACAGAGATTAAAGTTGCCGCTGAGCAAACAGAATTGTATTTAAATTTATTAAAAGGAAAAAATATTGCTGTTGTAGCCAATCAAACATCCGTTATTGGGAAAAAAGAAAAGAGAAAAGAGAAAAGAGAGTTTGTACATTTAGTTGATAGTTTACTTTCTTTAAACATCAACATCAAAAAAGTATTTGCTCCAGAACACGGTTTTAGAGGAAAAGCTGACGCTGGCGAACTTATAAAAGACGGATTTGACACAAAAACTGGTTTACCAATTTTATCTTTGCATGGGAAAAGCAAAAAACCTTCCGCAGAACAATTAAAGGGAATTGATGTAATTATTTTTGATATTCAAGATGTTGGCGCACGTTTTTACACCTATATTTCTTCGCTACATTATGTGATGGAAGCTGCTGCAGAATCTGGAATTCCTGTTATAGTTTTAGACAGACCAAATCCGAACGGACATTATGTTGATGGACCCATTTTGGAAATGAAACATAGTAGTTTTGTTGGTAAACATCCTGTTCCTGTTGTTTATGGAATGACCATTGGAGAATACGGTCAAATGATAAACGGAGAAAAATGGTTAAAAAATGGAATTCAATGTGATTTAACTGTAATTCCGTTAAAAAATTATACACATAATTCAGAATACAGTTTAACAATAAGACCTTCACCTAATTTACCAAATGACAAATCTATAAACTTGTATCCGAGTTTAGGTTTTTTTGAAGGAACAATAATTAATGCTGGTAGAGGAACTGAATTTCAGTTTCAAAGATATGGAGCATCCTTTTTTCCAAAAAGCACTTTTAGTTATACTCCAAAACCAAATTTTGGTTCTAAATATCCAAAGCAAGAAGGCAAACTTTGTTATGGTGTTGATTTAAGCAATACTAAAAAATTAAGTTCTTTAAACTTAGAATGGTTGATTGATGCCTACCAAAAAACTCCAAAAACAGAAAAATTCTTTGGCAAAACCTTTACAATTCATGCAGGAAACACAAAATTGCAACAACAAATTGAACAAGGTGTAACCGCTAAAGAAATTAGAAAAACTTGGCAAAAAGGATTGTCAGATTTCAAAAAAATAAGATCTAACTATTTAATTTACAATTAACATGAAAAAAATAAATCTTTTAATATTCGGAATCCTATTCATTATTAGCTCTTGTAATACTGCGCAAAATCCGCATCAAGAAAAAATAAACGCAGCAAAAGAAGTTGCTGAGAAATTTTTAAAATCAGAACAAATTCCTGGAATGTCAATCTCTGTTTCTCAAAAAGGAAAAATGATTTGGTCAGAAGGTTTTGGGTTTGCTGATGTTGCTTCAAAAAAGAAAGTAAACGCAAGTACCACACAATTTAGAGTTGCAAGTATTTCTAAAACATTAACTGCATTGGCAATGGCAAAATTGGTTGATGATAATAAGTTAGATTTTGATGCTAGTTTGTATACGTATGTTCCAGATTTCCCAAAAAAGAAATACGATTTTACAGTAAGACAAATTGGTGGTCATATTGCGGGAATTAGACATTATAATGGAAATGAATTTCTATTAAATAAAAAAATGTCTATTGTAGAAGGTTTAGATATTTTTAAAAATGATTCTTTAGAATTTGAACCTGGAACAAACTATAAATACAGTACGTATGGTTGGAATTTATTAAGTGTAGTTGTTCAAAATGCTGCTGAAGAAGATTATAATGAATACATGAAAAAAGTTGTTTTTTCTCCTTTACAAATGAAAAACACCTCATTAGGTTATTCTGATAAAGAAATGCCAAACAGAACGTTGTTTTACGTAAAAGAAAACGGAGAAATAAAAATTGGCGCAACTGTAAGCAACGAATTTAAAGCCGCTGGTGGCGGCTTTGTTTCTACTTCAGAAGATTTAATTTTATTCGGAAATGAAATTTTAAATCCGAAAACGGTTTCTAAAACATCAATTGCAGAATTGGTAAAACCACAGCAAACTACAGCAGGAAAAAATACTAAATACGGAATCGGAGTTGGCGTAGCAAACGTAAAAAATAACACGTTACGATATAGTCATTCTGGTGGCGGAATGGGCGCAACTGCCTATTTATTAATGTATCCAGAAAAAGAGTTGGTAATTTCTATTTTAACCAATTTATCTAGTGTAAATATTAGAAAAATAGTAGGTGAATTAGAAGACGTTTTTATTGAGTAAAAATTACATATTCGTTGGTTTTCGATATCCTTGAAAAGGTTGTTTTAATAATTCCATTAAAGATGAATTTGATTTCTCATCCGGGAAAGTATCAACTCCGTACACAATTTTTTCGCGATCTAAATACATGTAAGTTCCAAAAACTCTATCCCAAATAGAAAAAATATTTCCGTAATTAGAATCGGTGTACGGCAACATATTATGATGATGGATTTTATGCATATCTGGAGAAATAATAAAATAACTCAATATTTTATCTACCTTTTTATTCATTTTAATATTTGCGTGTGTAAACTGTGTAAAAATTAACGACATCGATTGGTAAATCATAACAATTGCAATTGGAGCACCAACTACAAAAACACCAAATAACGTAAACGCAAAACGAATCATACTTTCTAACGGATGATGCCTGTTTGCTGTAGTTGTATCTACTTTATGATCTGTATGATGCACCAAATGAATCATCCATAAAGGTTTTATTTTATGTTCAACAAAATGTGCCAAATACGCTCCGAAAAAATCCAATAATAAAACCCCTAAAACCACATACAACCATAATGGCATTGCTGGTAACCAATTGATAATTCCGAAATTATTGGTCTGCACCCAATCTGCAGATTGCAACAGCAAAAAAGCCAGTGAAAAATTAATTAAAATGGTTGTTGCAGTAAAAAATAAATTAGGAAAAGCATGTTTCCATTTTTTATAATTGAATCTAAAAAGTGGCAATGCACCTTCTAAAACCCAAAAAAAAGTGATTCCGCCAACAAGTAGTAAACTTCTATGTAAAGACGGAATTGTATCGAAGTAATTTATGATTGTTTCCAAAGAATTATATTTTTTCTAAAAATAAGAAAATTAAATAACACTTTATCTAACATAAATTGATGTTAAATTTTAAGTTTTTTTTTATTAAGTTTATGAAACATTTTGTATGTTTACTGAAATACTTGTGAAATTTAACTAACTAGGTTGATTTTAAACTACAAAAAACTAGATTTGCGTAATCTAAGTTAAAGTAGATTTAAGTAACAATAAAATTCAAGAAAACAATGAGCACGGTGATAGAAAGAGCTATAAAATTTAAAGAAACAAGCTTAAAAGCATTAACTACAAATCAAAGAATAATTATTTCAAGAGAAGCAAAAGAATTAATATTAGGGTTAAATGAAATCTACAAAGAAGAAAAGGACCCAGCTATTATGGACCTTATGAAAGAATTAACTTTAATAAAACAGAAAGTAGAAAAGCGTTTAAAAGGAAAACCTACAAGTTCTTAAATATTATAAATTAACTTCTTCTTTTTTTAACTTTAGACACCAAAGGCAAACGCTTCTTTAATGCTTCTACTATGTTATAAGCAGCAGGACAAATTTCGGTATTGCTTAGTGTTAAATCTGTAAGTTGAATAAACTTTTTTCTGTTTGTATGCGGATATTCTGAACAGGCTTTTGGACGCACATCATATATAAAACACGTATTATCGTTTTCATCAAAAAACGTACATGGCGCAGATTTTAAAACCATAAAATCATCTTCGTCTCTTTCTAAATATTGACTTTCAAAATTTGCGACTTTCATTTTTAAATGCTTAGCTATGCGCTCCACATCTTTCTCTGTAAAAATTGGGCTCGTTGTTTTACAACAATTTCCGCATGATAAACAATCCGTTTTTTCAAATTCAGCATCATGCAATTCTTGCATTACATAATCTAAATTTTTAGGAGTTCTTTTTTTAAGGTTTAAAAAATATTTTTTACTCTCTTTTTTTGCTTCTTCTGCTAATTTTAGCAGTTCTTCTAAACGTTGATTCATGTCTTTCATACAAGTACAAAAATAAGGGTATTTCTAAGAAGAAGCCTTTAAAATTTCATCTTTAAAATTTGAAAGAAAAAATGAAATAAAATATGTAATTTTGCACTTCAATTTTAAGAAACCAATGAGTATTCAAAACCATATAGAAGCTGCTGTAAAAAAAGGATTTTTAACTTTATATGATGCCGAAATTCCGACTGTAGAATTTCAAGCAACACGTAAAGAATTTGAAGGAGATATTACGGTAGTTGTTTTTCCGATGTTGCGATACAAGAAAGGAAATCCAGTTCAAATTGGAAATGACTTAGGAAATTACATTGTAGAAAACGTGCAAGAAGTAACTCGTTTTAATGTGGTAAAAGGGTTTTTAAATTTGGTGATTGATGATGCTTTGTATCTAAATTCATTTGATGCTATTTATAACAATGCAACTTTCGGATTTGTAAATCCATCAGAAAACGATGCCGTTTTGGTAGAATATTCTTCTCCTAATACAAATAAACCGTTGCATTTAGGACATGTTCGTAATAATTTATTAGGATATTCTGTTGCTGAAATTTTGAAAGCTTCTGGAAAAAAAGTCTATAAAACGCAAATTATTAATGATAGAGGGATCCATATTTGTAAGTCGATGTTAGCTTGGCAAAAATATGGGAATGGTGAAACTCCAACTTCTACAGGATTAAAAGGAGATAAATTGGTTGGGAATTATTATGTAAAATTCGATCAAGAATATAAAAAAGAAATCTCTCAGTTAATATCCGAAGGAAAATCCGAAGAAGACGCTAAAAAACAAGCTCCGTTATTATTAGAAGCACAAGAAATGTTACAAAAATGGGAAGCTGGCGATAAAGAAGTTGTTGCTCTTTGGAAAACCATGAATGCATGGGTTTATGAAGGGTTTGACATTACTTATAAAAATTTAGGCGTTGATTTTGATTCGTATTATTACGAAAGCAATACATATATATTAGGAAAAGACAATATTGAAGAAGGCTTGAAAAATGGCGTTTTCTTCAAAAAAGAAGATGGTTCTGTTTGGATTGATTTAACCGAAGACGGATTGGACGAAAAAATTGTGTTGCGTTCTGACGGAACAGCGGTGTATATGACGCAAGATATCGGAACTGCTGTGCAACGGTCTAAAGATTATCCAGATGTAAATGGAATGGTGTATACAGTTGGAAACGAGCAAGAATATCATTTTAAAGTATTGTTTTTAATCTTACAAAAATTGGGGTATTCTTGGGCAGATCAATTGTATCATTTGAGTTACGGAATGGTAGATTTACCTTCTGGAAAAATGAAATCTAGAGAAGGAACTGTTGTTGATGCTGATGAATTGATGGTAGAAATGACAGATACTGCAAGAAGTTTATCGCAAGAATTAGGAAAATTAGAAGGCTATTCTGAAGAAGAGAAAGAATCTTTGTATAAAACAATCGGATTAGGAGCGCTGAAATATTATATTTTAAAAGTTGATCCAAGAAAAAGAATTTTATTTGACCCAAAAGAATCGGTTGATTTTCAAGGAAACACAGGTCCATTTATTCAATATACCTATGCAAGGATTCAGTCGATTTTAAGAAAAGCTACATTTGATTTTTCTAAAAAGATAACTGATTTAGAATTGCATCCTAAAGAAAAAGAATTGATTAAAATTATTGAAAATTACCCTGAAATCATTCAGCAAGCAGCTGCAAATCATTCGCCAGCAATCATTGCTAATTATACGTATGATTTGGTAAAAGAGTTCAATTCTTTCTATCAAAATGTGTCTATTTTAGGCGAAGAAGATCAAGATAAAAAAATAATCAGAGTACAATTGTCAAAAAAAGTAAGCGATATTATAAAATCTGCTTTCTCTTTATTGGGAATTGCTGTTCCTGAGAGAATGTAAATCCCACCTTTAATCTTCCTTTAGGGAAGAAACTGTTGTGGAAAATACTATCCTAACCTTTCCAAAGGAAAGGAACTATTGTGGAAAAAGTTGATTATAGTTTTAGTAAATAATAAAAGTTAGTAAATTTGCAAGCGTTAGGGATTGAAGTGACATCCTTTTTTACACATTGTAAATTAACTGTCATTACAAGGAAGTATGACACAGTAATCTGTTTGGATTAAGAGATTGCTTCACTTTGTTCGCAATGACGTTGAAATTTAAAAAGTAAAAAAGATACAACGGAAAGCCCGCTCGAACGCCCAAAGAATTCAAAAATTAAAGAATTAAAAGATTGAAGACTTATTGAATCTTTTAATTATAAATCATTAAATAAAAAAACATGAAATACGACATCATTATTATAGGAAGTGGACCTGGAGGATATGTAACTGGAATTAGAGCATCTCAATTAGGCTTTAAGGTTGCCATTGTAGAAAAAGAATCTTTAGGAGGAATTTGTTTAAACTGGGGTTGTATTCCTACAAAAGCATTGCTAAAATCTGCACAAGTGTATGATTATTTAAAACATGTAGATGCCTACGGATTAAAAGCAGAAGCTATTGATAAAGACTTTGAAGCAGTTATTAAAAGAAGTCGTGGTGTAGCAGAAGGAATGAGCAAAGGTGTTGCTTTTTTAATGAAGAAAAACAAAATCGATATTATTAACGGTTTTGGAAAGATAAAAACTGGCAAAAAAGTTGATGTTACTGCAGAAGATGGTAAAGTAACAGAATACAGTGCAGATCATATAATTATTGCCACTGGAGCGCGCTCTAGAGTGTTGCCAAACTTACCTCAAGATGGTAAAAAAGTAATTGGTTATAGAGAAGCAATGAGCTTGCCAGCTCAACCAAAATCGATGATTGTTGTAGGTTCAGGAGCCATCGGAGTTGAATTTGCACATTTTTATAATTCGATGGGAACTGATGTAACAATTGTAGAGTTTTTACCAAATATTGTTCCGCTAGAAGACAAAGATGTTTCTAAACAATTTGAACGCTCTCTTAAAAAAGCAGGAATTAAAATTATGACAAATTCTTCTGTAGAATCTGTTGATATTTCTGGTGATGGCGTTAAAGCAACTGTAAAAACTAAAAAAGGAGAAGAAATTTTAGAAGCTGATATCGTTTTATCGGCAGTCGGAATTAAAACAAATATTGAAAACATTGGATTGGAAGATGTTGGAATTGTAACGGATAGAGATAAAATTTTGGTAAACGATTTCTACCAAACCAATTTACCTGGTTATTATGCAATTGGAGATGTGGTTCCAGGACCAGCATTGGCACACGTTGCTTCTGCAGAAGGAATTACTTGTGTAGAGAAAATTGCAGGTTTAGACACTGAAGCTATTGACTACGGTAACATTCCTGGTTGTACCTATGCAACTCCAGAAATTGCTTCTGTTGGAATGACAGAAGAACAAGCAAAAGAAGCTGGTTACGAATTAAAAGTTGGTAAATTCCCATTTTCTGCTTCAGGAAAAGCAACTGCAGCTGGAACGCCAGATGGATTTGTAAAAGTAATTTTTGATGCAAAATATGGTGAATGGTTAGGTTGTCATATGATTGGTGCCGGAGTTACAGACATGATTGCTGAAGCTGTATTAGGAAGAAAACTAGAAACAACAGGACATGAAGTTTTAAAAACAATTCATCCACATCCAACAATGAGTGAAGCAGTAATGGAAGCTGTTGCGGATGCTTATGATGAAGTAATTCATTTATAAAATTTCATAAAACAATATATTTATTAAAACCGAAGTTTAACTGCTTCGGTTTTTTTATATTTGGAACTTCAATAATTTTTCATGAAAAAGAATCTATTTGTTTTTTTTACATTTTGTTTTATTTTTTTGAGCTACAGTCAAAAAGCAAAACAAATAGATTATTCATTTATAAATTCTAATAAAGATTTTATTAAAACATTTGGAGATTTTTTTAATGTAAAATATAATGAGTCAGATTACAATATAATGGTTCGATATTTTCCAGAGACTATTTATCACGGAAAAAATGTAGTAGAAGTTTGGATTAGAACAAGTAAAACTTCAAAAGAATCAATAAAAAAACAGAAAATAAAAGTACATTCAGATAAATTAGGAAGGTTTTATAAAAGTAAAAAGGTTCACGATTTAAAAGAATTTCCTCAAGTACTATTTTATAAAAAAATGAGGTTTAAAAACCTCAACAAGCTATTAAATGACACAATTACTGTTTCAATAAATAAGAAAAAATATTTATTTTTCTTTTAACCGAAATCATCAATATGAAATCAACCAAGTTTTTATTTGCCTTTTTATTTTTATCAACGTTTGTTGTTGGTCAACAAAAAGACATTTGGCATTATATAGAAAATGAACAAGTAATAGCAGAAAATAAAGAAGACGCACATGCTAGTTTTACTTCGTTTTCAACTTTTGCAAATTTTCTAAAAAACACTCCTGATTATAAAAAATCTTTAAACGGAATTTGGAAGTTTAATTGGGTGAAAAACCCAGAGAACAGACCAAGAAACTTTATGAAACCTACGTTTATTTTAAATGATTGGAAAGAAATTAAAGTTCCGTCTAATTGGGAAGTTGAAGGTTTTGGAACACCCATTTATGTTAATCACCAATACGAATTTTCTGATTACAAAGCAATGGTTGCTGATGACATGGAGTTGATTGATAAAATTTATCCGAAGAATCCAGGGAAAGTTCCGCATTCATACAATCCAGTTGGTTCGTATCGCAGAGACTTTGAAATTGATAGTTCATGGACAGAAAAAGAAATTTTCTTACATATTGGTGCGTTAAAATCAGGTGGATTTGTTTGGTTAAATGGCAGATATATTGGGTATTCTCAAGGAAGTAAATTACCGAGTGAGTTTAACATTACTAAAGCTGCTAAAAAAGGAAAAAACACGATTGCAATTCAGATTTTTAGATGGACAGACGGAAGTTATTTAGAAGCACAAGATTTTTGGAGAATTAGCGGTATTGAACGAGATGTATATATTTATGCACAACCAAAAGTTAGAATTCAAGATATAGATATTCATGCAACACTAGACAATACGTTTACTGAAGGGTTTTTAGATGTAAGCATAGATTTTCAAAATCACGGAAAATATAATAAAGAACTTTTTGTTTCTTACCAGTTATTTGATGCAGATAATCATCTAATTGCAGAACAACAAAATAACACTGCGGTTTCTCCAAAATTTCGTAAAACTTCAAGTTTTTCAACGAATGTTATTAGTCCAAAAAAATGGAGCGCAGAACATCCTAATTTATATACTTTACGAATTATTACTAAAGATGCTCGTCAAAATTTAATTGAAATTACAGAACGAAAAATCGGTTTTAGAAAAGTTGAAATCAAAAATGGTTTGTTATTAGTTAACGGACAACGAATTACGTTAAAAGGTGTAAATGCGCATGAAGCAGCTCCAGAAACTGGTCATGTAATGAGTGAAGAATTGATGTTAAAAGATATTAAATTATGGAAAGAAAATAACATCAATGCTGTTCGATTAGCGCATTACCCAAGAGGAAGTCGCTTTTATGAATTGTGTGATTTGTACGGAATTTATGTAGTTGACGAAGCTAATATAGAATCGCACGGAATGTATTATGGAAAATATTCTTTGGCTAAAAAAGAAAATTGGAAAAAAGCACATCTAGACAGAATGTTACGAATGGTTGAGCGTGATAAAAATCATCCATCAGTAATTATTTGGTCGATGGGAAATGAAGCAGGGAATGGAACTGTTTTTTATGATGGTTATGAAGCAATTAAAAAATTAGACAAAAAAAGAAGACCTGTTCAGTACGAAAGAACATACAAATCTGATAATAACTTATTTAATATGGATTGGAACACAGATATTATTGTTCCACAATATCCATCTCCAGCAACTTTTGAAAGAATTGGAAATACAAAAACCGACCGACCATTTATTCCGAGTGAATATGCACATTCGATGGGAAACAGCACAGGAAATTTTGCTGATTATTGGGAAATTATAGAAAAAAATGATCATTTACAAGGTGGTTTTATTTGGGATTGGGTAGATCAATCTATTTGGAAAACCAATAAAAAAGGTGAGCGCTTTTATGCGTATGGCGGAGATTTTGGAGAAAATATGCCAACTGATAATACTTTTTTAAATAACGGAATTGTTTTTCCGGACCGAACGCCACAACCAGCTTTATACGAAGTTAAAAAAGCTCATGAATTCATCAATTTTAAAGATGTTGGTACAAATGATTCTAATGAGAAAATTATCAATATTGAAAATTTATACGATTTCACAAACCTAAATCAGTTTGATTTTAAAGCGGTAATTAAAGCGAATGGAAAGATTTTAAAAACCATCAACTTAATAGATGTAAATGTAGAAGCACATCGAAATAAAGATATTTTAGTTTCTTTAAATGATGTCAATTTTAAAGAAAATACAGAATATTTTTTAGAAATTTCTGCAACTACAAAAAACAAATGGAGTTTGTTATCAAAAAACTTTGAAGTAGCAAAAGAGCAAATCTATTTAAGTAATAAATTCACAAAAAAAGCAATTAAAGTTGACAATGGTTGGTATTTAAAATCTACAGATAACAACTCTAGTTTTACCATTTTTAACAATTACATAAAAGTAGCATTTGACAAGAAAAAGGGAAATATTACTTCATACGTTTTTAAGAAACAAGAATATATAAATTCTAAGAATGGTCCACAAATTAATTTTTGGCGAGCACCAACAGATAATGATTTAGGTAGTAGAATGCAGGAAAGAAATTTAGGCTGGAAAAATGCATCTCTAAATGCAACAGTTTCTAATTTTGAGTTTAAAAAATTAGATAATAATTTAATGCAAGTTATTGTAAACTACCAACTACCAACAGTAAAAACAACTCATACAACTATTTATACAGTAAATGGAAATGGTGTTGTGAAAATTGAAAACACACTTAACGAATCTACGTATAAAGGAGATATTCCAAGAGTTGGAATGCGCATGCAAATCCCAAAAGGATTTAATGAAGTTACCTATTATGGTCGTGGTCCTTGGGAAAATTATCAAGATAGAAAATCATCGACTTTTGTGGATGTTTTTAAAACAAATGTTTCTGATTTTTATGTTCCATATATTCGTCCGCAAGAAAACGGAAACAGAACAGATGTACGTTGGATGGCATTGATGAATTCAGAAGAAAACGGTTTACTAATTTCTTCTCCTTCTCAAAAAGGATTAAGCATTACCGCATTACACATGCCCAATGAAGATTTTGATATCACCAACGATTTAGATTATTCTAAAGAAAACAAAAATGCCGATTTTAGCAAACACACAACTGATATTAAAGAACAAAATTTAGTGCAATTAAATATTGATTTAGCGCAACGTGGATTAGGTGGTGATAATAGCTGGGGAGCAAAACCACAAGATAAATATCAGTTAAAAAGTGATAAAAAACATTCGTATTCTTTTTATTTAATTCCGTTTACAAGCGGAACAGTAGAGAAATTTGTAGAACTACAACAACAGTTTAAATAATGGCATTAACTACAAGTCAGAAAAAAGAAACTTTTAAAGTGCTGTTAATTGCTACATTAAAAATAACTATACCGGGTATCATTATTGGAGTTTTTCACAAATACGATTTTTGGGTCGGACTTTTATTATTTGGTTATTTAATGGTTTTTTTATACAAGAACTATTATAGATCAACAACCAAAAACTGGATTCTTTTAGCAGGAATGATTATCACAGGAATCCTTGGAATTTGTGCAGAAATTTGGGGAGTAAGTTTTCAATATTGGGAATATCACGATTTAACAAACAACAGACAATTGCCTTATTGGTTGCCATTTGCTTGGATGTTTGCATTCCGATTTATTTATGTGTTAGAAACGAAATTAATTCATTCTTTAGGATTACAAAAAATGAGTCATAAAACCTGGTTAGCTGTTTTTATCACAGCGTTTTTTCCTGCTTACGGAGAAGTAATCACAATTAATTTAGGGGTTTGGACGTATTCTTGGCCGTATCAATTTTTAGGCGTTCCATTATATGCAGTAATTTGTTTGGTTGCTCTGCATATGGGAATTAACTTTTTATTGAGTATTTGGGTGAAAAAGAAAAAAATAAACGACCCTGTTTTTGTTCGTCTAGATAAATTCTAATAACTCCAAGCAACAATTCTTGTTACTTTATTTCCTTGATGCATCGGAATTACTTTAAAAGATGTTGCTCCTAATTTTTTAGCTGATTTCTGTAAACTTTCTACATTTTCCTTTTTAGAAACCAAACTTGTAAACCAAATTACTTGTTCTTTATATAAAGAGCTTTGGTATAAATAATTGTGTAAAAAGGCTTTTTCTCCACCAACATACCACAACTCGTTATTGTTTCCAGCAAAATTCCGAACAGCATTTGTTCCTAGGTTTCTAGTTTTTCTTCTATTTGCTCCTCTTGCTTCTTCGGCTGACTTATAAAATGGCGGATTACACATTGCTGCTGTAAACGCATCTTCCGGTTCTATAATTCCGGTTAAAATATTATTTTCATCAAATTGTTGACGTAATAAAATCTGAGGATCTAACTTATTATCATCAATAATATCTTGAGCAGCATCTAAAGAATCTAAATCGATGTCTGTACCGACAAAATTCCAACCATAAACCGCATTTCCTAACAACGGATAAATACATGTTGCTCCCGTTCCGATATCTAAAATAGAAACATCTTTTTCATCTTTTAACAAATCATTTAAATGATGAATATAATCTACTCTTCCAGGAATTGGCGGACATAAATTTTCGTCCGGAAATTCCCAAACAGAAATTTTATCATAAGTAAATAATAATGCTTTGTTTAGTTCTTTTACTGCATTTGGATTTGAAAAATCAATTGTAATTGCATCAAATTTATTTTTAGTAACAAACTCTTTTAACAAAGGATTTTTATTGATTAACTCATCAAAATTATATCCTTTATTAAATTTATTTTTGGGATGAAGCCCTTTTTCTTTCATATCTGTTGTCATTGCGAGGAACGAAGCAATCTTTTAATAAAATCACAAATTTAAATGAGATTGCCACGTCATTCTTCCTCGCAATGATAGGCAATATTAATTCTTATAATTCCAGAACAGTAAACTCTAAATCCAATGGTTTTAAAGTTGATTTTAAAGCATCGATAAATGCGTCGCCATATTCTAAATAATATTCAGAAAAGTTGCGTTGACGTTCTTCTAAACTTTCATTTGGAAATAATTGCTTTTTAAGTTCTGTGATTCGAGTTACCAAATCGTGTTGACGCCTTTTCTCTGCTCTTAACAAGCGTTTCTCAAGATTCTCTAATCCATTTAGTTGCTTTTTTTCTTGCGCATTAACAGCGCCAATAAAAGAAACATCAGTTTCGTTAGCAACTCTTCTTAATGCTAAAAACTGTTGTTCTAATAATGTTTTTGCATCTAGAAAGTTAAAAGCAATATCTGAGTTCTCATTGACTTTCAGCTTCAACAAATCATCTTTATTCAAGAACAATTCCTCTGTAGAAATACTTAATTTTTCTAACTTCTTTTGTTGTTTGGTCGAAATCACTTGAACAGAATTTCGCAACACTAAAATTGGAAAAGGAACAGAAACCGAGTTAAAATAATCTTTTAATTGTAACCAATACGCCAATTCTCCACCTCCACCAATATAGGCTAGATTTGGTAAAATAACTTCCTGATATAAAGGTCGCATAATTACATTTGGCGAAAATAATTGTGGATTTTCTTTTACTTTGTTTAGAATTTCTTCTTTAGAAAAAGAAATCTCTGTGTTGTTTACTTTGTAAATTCCGTTTTCAAAAATAATACGTTCTCTCGAGTTTTCACTTAAATAAAATAAGTTGATTTCTCTTGGATTTACTTGTACTTTATAATTTTCTTCTAATTCTTTTATGGTTTTTGTAACCGTTTTAAAAGAAACTTGTTCTTCTAATTCTTGCTCAACAAACGGAGCAAATACTTCTTTTAATTGTTGGTCGTCTCCATCAACAATTACCAAACCGTATTTTGCAAATAATTGATTGGCAATATATCTTGTTGCTTCTGCTAAAGTGTTGTGCTCTACATATCCTTTTGTAAATAAAACTCTTAAAAAATCAGCATTTCTAGTAGTTCCGAGTTGTTTTGAAAAGCCTTCAAAAACTTCTTTTAATCCTTCAGTAGAAAAATGTCCTACTGCTCCGCCATCACTTCTATTCCACTGTACTTTTTTGTTTTTGAAATTAAAATAATTGATTTCATCAAAATCATGATCTTCTGTTGCCATCCAATAAATAGGCACAAAATGATCTGCAGGAAATTGCTCTTGTAATTCTTCTGCTAAATTTATGGTAGAAATAATTTTATATAAAAAATACAACGGCCCAGTAAACAAATTTAATTGATGACCTGTTGTTATTGTAAATGTATGTACTTGGGAAAGTGAATCAATATTTACTTGTGTTTCTTCAGAAATAGCAACATTTTTATATTGATTTTTTAATGCAGAAACCAATACTTTTCTGGTTTCTAAAGAAAAAGAAGTTCGTTTTTCTTCTAATTGATTTTTAAATCCGTTTACATCTGAAAAATGATTATAAAACGGCTTGATAGATTCTTTTTGCTCTAAATAATCGAGCATGGTATTAGAGAAAAAACCTGTTTTTTGAAAAGGAATTTGTGTTGCTTTCATCTATAACTTACTCACTTTACACTGGTTAAACAATATATTTAAAGTAGTATTAAACCTTAAACAATCACAGTCACTTTTCATATTAAAAATCTTTTGCTATTAATTTTATAAAAATACGAATTTTTGGTGGTTGGTCGAAATTGGCATATCAATCTAACAAATTTTTAACGCTTTCTTAGTTGTAAAATTTTTTATTTAAATAATTACAAGTAGATTTGAAAAAGCTAATCAAAAAACATCAAAATAAAATGAAACACAAGTCGATTCTCTTTCTTTTCATTTCAGTTATTTCATTTCAATTAACTGCTCAAAAACTTCAAACTCCAGATGAGTTTTTAGGTTATAAATTAGGTTCTCGTTTTACAAGACACCACAAAGTGGTTGATTATTTTAAATACATTTCTGAAAATACAGACAAAGTAAAATTTGAAGAATACGGAAAAACAAACGAGCTAAGAACCTTGGCAATTGCTTATGTTTCTTCTGCAAATAATATTAAAAATTTAGAAACTATTCGTAAGCAACATTTAACAAATGTTGGTATCGAAAACACTACTGAATTAAAAGATAAATCGATTGTTTGGTTGAGTTATAATGTACACGGAAATGAAGCTTCTTCTACAGAAGCATCTATGCTTACTTTATATAAATTGGTAACAGAAAACAGCAGTTATTTAGAAAACACGGTTGTAATTATGGATCCTTGTATCAATCCTGATGGAAGAGATCGGTATGCAAATTGGTACAATCAAGTTATGGCTTTGCCAAATAATGTAAATCCAGATGCTAGAGAACACAGTGAACCTTGGCCTGGCGGAAGACCAAATCACTATTTATTTGATTTGAATAGAGATTGGGCTTGGGCAACACAAGTTGAAACACAACAACGTTTAAAAGTATATAATAAATGGTTGCCTCATATTCATGTAGATTTTCATGAACAAGGAATTAACAATCCCTATTATTTTGCTCCAGCTGTAGAACCTTATCACGAAGTTATAACTGATTGGCAACGTGATTTTCAAACGCAGATTGGAAAAAACCATGCAAAATATTTCGATAAAAATGGTTGGTATTACTTTACAAAAGAAAGTTTTGATTTATTGTATCCAAGTTATGGTGACACCTATCCAACTTATGTTGGAGGAATTGGAATGACATACGAACAAGCTGGGCACGGACGTGCTGGTTTAGGAATTACAAAAGCAGACGGAGAAGTATTAACGCTTTGGGATCGTTTAATTCATCATACAACTTCTGGTATTTCTACGGTAGAAATGGCTTCTAAAAACTCTGGAAAACTTAATGCTGAGTTTAAAAAGTATTTTAGTGATAATAACTTTAAATATAAAAGTTATGTGTTACAAGGAAACAATAATAAAACCAATAAATTAATTGAGTTGTTAAACAGACACGAAATTACATATGGTTTTGCACAAGGAAAATCAGTTTCTGGTTACAATTATAATACAAGATCTAAAGGAAGTATGAAAACTTCTGTTAATGATTTAGTTATTTCTACAAATCAACCAAAAGCAAGATTGGTAAAAGCATTGTTTGAACCAGTTGCAAAATTAAGTGATTCTATTACTTATGATATTACGGCTTGGTCTTTACCTTATGCATACGGATTTAAAGCAATTGCTAGCGAAAGATTAGTTGCTACAACAAATAACACCATAAAAGTTGCAAGTTCTACTCCAAATTTTAATGCATACGCTTATACATTTGAATGGAATCATATTTCTGATGCAGCTTTATTAGCTGATATTTTAAAACAAGATTTTAGAGTTCGTTTTAATAGAAAAGAAATGATTAATTCTGGTAAAAAGTTAAAAACCGGAAGTTTAATTATTACTCGTGGAGATAATAAACACATCAAAAATTTTGACAACACACTTATTGCAATAGCAAACAAACATAATAAGAATACAAATTCAATAAACACAGGTTTTTCTGAAAGAGGTCCAGATATGGGATCTTCTGATGTAAGAGAACTTAAAAATCAAAAAATAGTTGTGCTTTCTGGGAAAGGAACTTCATCTTTAAGTTATGGAGAAATACAATATTTTTTCGAGCAAGATCTTAAATATCCTTTTACAGCAATTGATACAGACAATTTTTCTGTTAATATGTTAGATAATTATCACACATTGGTAATTCCGAATGGATATTACGGCGGCGTATTTTCTAAAAGCGAATTAACCAAATTAACTTCTTGGATTAGAAGCGGAGGAAAAGTGATTGCAATTGGTGGTGCAAACAGCATTTTTGCAAATAAAAGTGGATTTGGTTTAAAAACGAAATCTTCTAAAGATAATGATAAATCTGATAAAGAAGTTGAATTGATTAATTACAAAGATTTAGAAAGAGATCGTATTCAAGGAAGTATTACTGGTGCTATTTTTAAAACAAAAATTGATAATTCTCATCCGTTAGGTTTTGGTTATGGTGATGCTTATTTCACTTTAAAACAAGGAACAAGATCTTATGATTATTTAGAAAACGGATACAATGTTGTTCGTTTAGAAGACAATACTGCTTTTTCTGGTTTTGTTGGAAGCAGAGCTGATAAAAACTTAGCCAAATCATTAATTTTTGGTGAAGAAAATGTTGGTAGAGGAAGCGTTGTTTATATGATTGACAATCCTTTATTTAGAGCATTTTGGGATAATGGAAAATTGTTTTTCGCAAATGCATTGTTCTATACAAATCCAAATATGAAGAAATTGTAATTGTCCGTTCGAGCGGAGTCGAGAACTATGTATTTACCTCTCGACTCCGCTCGAGGAGACATTCGTTTAAAATAAAAGCCCACAAATTTGTGGGCTTTTATTATTTTCTAAAATGAATACGTAACTCCAATCATGGGTTCAATTGAAGTTGCTCCGGCTGAATCATATTTCAACTGACCAAGAATTCCGACTTTATCGTTGAGTTCAAAAATAACTCCACCACCAGCATTAAAACCGATATTACTCGCAGATACTCCACCAACTTTCACCGTTAAATAATTAAAACCTCCAATTCCGTAGTATTTTATTTTTTCGCCATACGTTAAATAATAACGCATGTCTAAATTGATGGAATAGGTTGTGATTCCTTTGGCAGAAAAGTAATACGAAAAACTTGGTGCAAATGCTGTATTTCCTGTAAATATATATTCAAATCCAGCGTTAATTCCCATATCAGAATTATTTGTCAGCTGATAAGAAGCACCAAAAAAGGCAGAAAAATCTCCTTTTTGTTGCGAATAAGAAAGCGTAGAAATACAAATTGCAAAAATAAAAAGTACTTTTTTAAGTTTCATAACTAGTTGTTTAAAAATTAATTAAACAATAGTACAAACTCTCTAATAGAAATAAAATACGACGAATTACTTATTTACCGGAGTTCCGTATAAATCGTAATCTCCAGCTTCATCAATTTTTACATCAATAAACTCTCCTATTTTTATATAATGTTTGGTTGCATCAACAATTACATCGTTATCTACATCTGGCGAATCAAATTCTGTACGTCCGTAAAAATATGCTCCATCTTTTCTATCGAATAAACAACGGAATGTTTTACCCACTTTCGCTTGGTTTAATTCCCAAGAAATCTGAGATTGAACTTCCATAATTTCGTTGACTCTTTTAAACTTTACCTCTTCAGGAACATCATCTTCTAACACATAAGCGCCTGTATTTTCTTCGTGAGAATATTCAAAAGCACCCAAACGTTCAAAACGCATTTCTTCTACCCAATCTTTTAATTCTTGAAACATTTCTTCAGTTTCTCCAGGATAACCAACAATCAACGTAGTTCTAATTGCCATTTCTGGAACCGTTTCTCTAAACTTATGAATCAACGCTGTCGTTTTTTCATGTGTCGTTCCACGTTTCATCGATTTTAACAATTCGGTGTTGATGTGTTGTAACGGAATGTCTAAATAATTACACACCTTTGGTTCGTTTTTCATTACTTCCAAAACATCCATCGGAAAACCAGTTGGAAATGCATAATGCATTCGAATCCATTCGATGCCTTCTACTTTTGTCAATGCAAGTAACAAATCTGCTAAAGCACGTTTTTTATAAATATCTAATCCGTAATAGGTTAAATCTTGCGCGATTAACATTACTTCTTTGATTCCTTTTTCGGCTAGTTTTGTCGCTTCTGTAATAATATCTTCAATCGGAGTAGAAACGTGTTTTCCACGCATTAACGGAATTGCACAAAAAGAACACGGACGATCGCAACCTTCTGCAATCTTTAAATATGCGTAATGTTTTGGTGTTGTAGTTAAACGCTCGCCAATCAATTCGTGTTTATAATCTGCTTCTAAAACCTTTAATAAATTTGGCAAATCATGCGTACCAAAATACTGATCTACATTTTTAATTTCTCTTTCTAAATCTGGCTTATAACGCTCACTTAAACAACCAGTTACAAAAACTTTATCAATTTCTCCAGCTTCTTTACGTTGCGCATGGTGCAAAATAGTATCAATAGATTCTTCTTTGGCTTTACCAATAAATCCACAGGTATTAATTACCACAATATTTCCTTCGTCATTTTCATCTTCATGAACCACATCTTTTCCGTTGGCTTTTAATTGCCCCATTAACACTTCACTATCATACACATTTTTAGAACAGCCCAACGTAACTACATTGATCTTGTTTTGCTTGATGGTTTTTGTACGCATATTTTTATTTTAAAATGCAAAGATACAATCTTAATCTACGTTTTTAAACATATTAGATTGTTAATAATGAGGGAAAAACTTTAGTTGATTTTGGGTTGATTTTTTGGTAACTTTGGATATTGCTGATATTACACATTGAAATGTTCGATTTAATATAAGTTAGGCACAAGCAGAAGAAAGTCCCCTGCAACGACAAAACTAAACCGTTAAAATAAAAAGAATGATAGCCAACCCACAAAGCAAGAGTCTTCCAGCCCGTCCCGCAACCATCCCTTCGCTTCCACACACTTACTTACTTTACCGACACTAACGATATTCGATTTAGATAATGAATGAAAAAGAATTAAATACATCAACTTTTAGTAACACATTTGAATCATTGAGTTTATTTAAACCGATTCATACGGTTAAAGAGTTTGATATAAAGAAAAACTTTGAGGAATTTATTGATATACCCTTCAATGATTTTCATTTATGTCTTAGTCGATTTTCAGTTAAAAGACCTTTAAAGTACGTTAATCACAATTTAATAACAGAATTATATGGATTTCTTGAAGCAAATTCGGTTAATTTTAAAAAGTCAATTATCGAATCTAAAGACGTAATTAATGATTCCGTTTTTAGTTTATTAAGAAAAGGGTCTTTCTGGGGAAAAGAATATGGGCTTGATATTTCAACTCCAAGAAAAATTGAAGAGTTTGAGACAATATGGCATCCAGAATATGTAAGACTTTTTGAATCTATCTATAAAAAATTATTACTGCCAATAATTAAAACCATTGATAAAAAGGAGAAATCAAACTTTGAAAAGACAAATGAAAAAAATCAATCAGAAAAATTAGAGGATTTAAACCTAAACGAGTTACTCAAAGGTAATAACAGAGTTATAAGAAATTCTATTTCACATGGAAAGGTGTCATACGATTATTCCCAAATAATCTACAACGATAGACACACAACAGAACAACATTTCCCTTCAGATTTATTGCGAACTTTTGATTCCTTAGCTGAGACTTGTAATTCGATTGTTGTAACATATATCTTATTATTAGCGAGATTCTATCAATCCGACAAAAAGATTGTGACAATGTTGCCCTTGAGTCTAAAGTTTTTATTCATGGATGGTTTATTATCATCAGACTATTTTGAACTTCTTTCTTTTCATGAGAGTATTGTGAATGGTAGCCCACAGCTCAATACAATTTGCAAAATTAATTCAACTAATAGGACAACGCATGTTTTTTATTCATTGAATCTTTCTTATAGTATATTTAAACATGTAGATACAAATTATGGCAGATTTGCAATCAGTCTAGAATGTGGGAAACCTATCCCTAGTTCAATCTTTATAGACGGGAAAAAGCTAAAAAAATCAATAAAAAACAATCTATCAATTGATGCATCTAAAGATGTTATTGAAACGAGCATGTTATGGCACGATTCTAATAATATTAGACGAAAAATTGCAAATTGGAGACATATATTAAAAATTCAATATAGAATATATAAAATTGAAAGGCAGAAGGAGCTTCGTCAAGCTGGATTTAGACAATTTAGTAAAAGGTTTGAAATTAAGGAAATTGAAAATAGAAGTACTGAAAAAGATGTGCGGATATATTCCCATGTCTGGATAAAAGATATTGACGATTTAGATATTGACAATTTCCATCGGCTGGTTAAGCATATTATAAAAAGCCTTAGAAGAAAGAGGTTTTCTCTTTCCAATTTCGGAGAATTGTCTAAAATAAAATATCATCCAAAGTACATATGGTTAGATATTTATTCTCAAGACAAATGCATAAGGTTTTATAAAAGACATTTAAATTCTGATTATCATGTTTTAAAAGCGGAATGGATAAAAAATATTCAAAGGAGAGAACCAATTCTGTTGAAGGAAACAGATGCAATTATTGGAAAAGTAAGATACAAGTACAACAAGGACTCTAAAATATTAAATTTAGTTAATAATGAAAAGAATAATAAAACTTAAATGATTCGATTTCAAGACAAAGAGCTATTTCACTTCATCCCTTCGCTCTCGGACGCTGAATTGAGAGACACTACAATCCTGATAAATAAACTGCAACTGCCTAACAATAAATATACTTAAGCTGGGGGCTTGCAGGTTAATTAAACTTTTATACTTTTATTGAAAATTGTAACGGTCAGATAGTTGGGAGCGGTTAAAGTCCCAGCCTCCGAATATTCTGTACGTTAGCGAAACACATAAAAACTCCTTCCTAAAATCTAGAATGCATTTTTCTTTACAATTGCACTATTTAGTAATTCATCCAATTTCAGTAACTTAGCTATCTAAGCGTATTATTTTCAAAACCAAACTCATGAAAAAAATAAAATTACTATTCTTCACAGTTCTGTGTTTATGTATAGCACAATCTACATTTAGTCAAGCATATACTTCAAGCCAAATAGATTCTATTGTAAAAAAAGCCATGTCAATTGGACCCAATGCAGGAGTTGCAGTTGCCGTTTTTAAAGACAATAAAATAGTGCATTTAAAAGGCTACGGAGTTACTTCTGCAAATACCAAAGAAAAGGTAAATGAAAATACATTGTTTGCCATTGCATCCAATTCTAAAGCATTTACAACCGCTGCTTTGGCAATGTTGGTAGATCAAGGAAAATTAAATTGGTTAGATAAAGTAGTCGATTATATACCAGAATTTAAAATGTACGATTCTTATGTAACAGAAAACTTTAACATTCAAGACCTACTAACTCACAGAAGCGGTCTTGGTTTGGGCGCAGGAGATTTAATGTTTTTTCCTGATGGATCAGATTTTAAAATTAAAGATGTACTCAATAGTTTTCAATATCAAAAACCAACCTCAGCTTTTAGAACAAAATACGATTATGACAATTTATTATATGTTGTTGCTGGAGAAGTTGTTGCTAGAATAAGCGGAATGAGTTGGGCGCAGTTTGTAGAAACCAACATTATGAAACCTTTAGGAATGCAACGTTCGGTTGGTGTGTATCAACGTTTAAAAGACAAAAGCAATGTGGCTTTTCCGCATTCTATAGAAAATGGAAAGCTCAAACAACTTGGACATTATATTAAGAATGATGAATCTTTAGGAGCTGCTGGCGGAATTTACGCAAGTGTAAACGATTTGAGTAAATGGTTGATGATGAACTTAAATAATGGAAAATATGGCAACGCTTTTAACAAGACCATGATTTCTAAAAAAAACCATGATGAACTTTGGAAACCTCATACAAATATTGGATTTAATGTAACTCCAAATGCTCCATACAAAACACACTTTAATGCGTATGGTTTAGGTTGGCGAATTAGCGATAAAGGAGGTTTTGTTACAGTTGAACACACTGGAGGTTTACCAGGAATGTTGTCTAGAACAATTTTAATTCCTGAGTTAAATGTAGGAATCGTTACACTTACAAATACGGCTCCTGGAGGAAATAGTTATTGGACCATTCCGAATTTAATTATGGATGGATATTTAGGTGTTCAAAAAACAGATTGGATTTCATTTATGGAAACCAGATTGAAACAAAATGCTTCTCAAAGCGATGCTGTAACAAAAGCAGTTTGGAAAACCGTCTCTAAAGCAAAATCAAATCATATTAAAAATTCCGATTATATTGGAACTTACAAAGACAATTGGTTTGGGAAAATAAAGATTTACGAGAAAAATAATAAGTTATGGTTTGCATCTGTTCGTTCTCCAAAATTAACTGGCGAAATGTTTTTCTACAAAGCAAATACCTTTGCCATCAAATGGAATTATCAAGACATGCCTGCTGATGCATTAGCAATGTTTACCTTGGATGAAGAAGGAAAAGCTGTGCGTATAAAAATGAGAGGAATTTCTCCAAACATCGATTTTAGTTTTGATTTTCAAGACTTAGATTTAAAACGGGTCCATAAGTAGTTAGGAATTAGTAGTTAGTAACCTATTATAAAAAAACTCCTTTCTAGATTTAGAAAGGAGTTTTTTATTTTGATAATATTTTATAGATCTTAACTAAACTCGACTAGACATAAAATTTATTTATAATTTTCAGGCGTTTTTCTCGCTTTAGTCAATTGTTCAAAAGCATATCCAGCTTTTAATAAAGTTCTTTCTGTAAATGGTTTTCCAACAAAGGTTAAACTAATGGGTTCTCCGTTTTTCTTGTATCCCATCGGCACTGTTAACGTTGGATATTTTGCAACAGCCGCAACACCAGAATGACGATTATTGATGGACAAAACAGCATCTAATTCTTTATCAAATAAGTCAATAAAAAATTTCTTTCCAACAGCACTTAAGCCATCTTTTATTAGTTCTAATTCTTCTAAGGTGGTTTTGTCTTTTACAATTCCGTCAAATAATTGTTGTCCGTACGGAGCGCGTAAAACTGAATCTTTTAAATTAAAAAGGGTAACATCTTTTACTGAATTTACACTTACATCTTTATCTGCATTATTTGCTAAATAGCTTGGTAAATCATGTTTCATATCAATATTTAACAAGGTTGTAAAACCCTTAAATTGTGCTCTTTCTGGATTGATTTCTATCATTTCTGCACCAGCATTTTTCATTTTCTGAACAGTTGCATTGTAAATAGAATCGGTTAACAAACTTTTTAAAACACCAAAGCGTTTGCCTTTTAAACTAGATGCTAAAATTGCATTTTGGAATTCGTTTTCTTTTAAGTTTTTATCAATGGAAGCAGCATCTTTTGTATCATGCCCAAACATTGCTTCTAAGAAAATCGCATTATCAATAATACTTTTTGTCATTGGTCCAGGCGTATCTAACGTACTAGAAATTGGTACAATTCCCGTTCTACTTAACACACCAATTGTTGGCTTTAATCCAACTACAGAATTTAAACTTGAAGGAGAAGTAATAGAACCAGAAGTTTCTGTTCCAACTGCTGCCACTGCAAAATTTGCAGCAACGGTTACACCACTTCCAGCAGAACTTCCGCCCGTTTCAAATTTCCCTCTTCCGTACGGATTTAATGTTTGTCCGCCAACTGCAGAATATCCTAACGGGCAACCAGAACAGAAAAAATACGCCCATTCACTTAGGTTTACTTTTCCTAAAATCAATGCGCCATTTGCTCTTAATTTTTCTACAATAAAAGCATCTTCTGTATTTTTATTTTCAACCAACGCAATTGCTCCTGCTGTTGTTGGCATGTCATTGGTATTGATATTGTCTTTTAATAAAATCGGCATTCCGTAAATAGAATATTCAGAATTGGCGCCTTTTTCTTTGTCTTTTTGACGCGCTTCTTTTAATACATTCGGATTTAATGCAATGATTGAGTTTAACGATTTTGTGCTATCGCTTTCAAACTTTCTGATTCGGTATAAATAAAATAGCGTTAGTTTTTCGTAAGATAAATCTCCATTATTAATATGTGCTTGCAACGTTGGAATATCACGTTCCAAAATTAGTGGCTTTAAGGTATTGTATTCTTTTTCTGAAAACTGCGTAAGTTCTTTTTGAAAAGGTGCAAAAACGTCATTCATATCTAAATATTTAGATTGAATCAGTTTGAATTGCATTCTTCTACTTCTATGATTTTGTTGTGCTGCTAATTCAGCAGATTCATCATATTTTTTAAAATTGACTGCTGGAGATTCTTCTTTACAAGAAATAATCAGCAAAGTAATTGCGAAAAGGAAAAGTATTTTTTTCATTGGTTGGTCATTTGAGAATCAAATATAATTCTTTTTAAAAAGAAAACTCCATGCTAGATTTTAGAAAGGAGTTTTTATGAATAAATTCACTATTAATCAATGATCAATATATTAAGTAGAATGTCTCCTCGAGCGGAGTCGAGAGGTGAATAATTATTTAAAATTACAAGGTCTCGACTCCGCTCGACCAGACAATAGTACGCTATTTAAAGAAACTATCTACAAACTCGTGTTTGTTAAACACTTGTAAATCGTCGATTCCTTCTCCTACTCCGATGTATTTAACAGGAATTTGAAACTGATCTGAAATTCCGATTACAACGCCACCTTTTGCTGTTCCGTCTAATTTGGTAACTGCTAAACTTGTAACTTCAGTTGCTTTTGTAAATTGTTTTGCTTGTTCAAAAGCATTTTGTCCAGTTGATCCATCCAACACTAATAATACATCGTGCGGAGCATCAGCTACTACTTTTTGCATTACGGTTTTTATCTTTACCAACTCGTTCATTAAATTGACTTTGTTGTGTAATCTTCCTGCAGTATCAATAATCACCACATCAGCATTTTGAGCTTTTGCAGATTGCAATGTATCAAATGCCACAGAAGCTGGATCTGAACCCATTTCTTGACGCACAATTGGCACATCTACTCTATCAGCCCAAACTTGTAATTGATCGATTGCAGCTGCTCTAAATGTATCTCCTGCTCCTAAAACAACTTTTAAACCTTTCTTTTTAAACTGAGAAGCCAACTTACCAATTGTAGTTGTTTTTCCAACTCCGTTTACACCAACAACCATAATTACATATGGTTTTTTATCCGCAGGAATTGAAAAATCTGTTTGATCTTCAACATTAGTTTCAGACAATAAACCAGCTATTTCTTCTCTTAAAATCTGATTTAACTCTTCTGTTCCTAAGTATTTATCTTTTGCAACACGTGCTTCAATTCTGTCAATAATTTTTAGCGTTGTATCTACACCAACATCAGATGTTACCAATACTTCTTCTAAATTATCTAATACATCATCATCTACAGTTGATTTTCCTGCAACTGCTTTTGATAATTTAGTAAAGAAACTCGATTTAGTTTTTTCCAATCCTTTATCTAAGGTTTCTTTTTTTTCTTTTGAAAATATATTTTTTAAAAAACTCATTATTATTTTTTAGAATACCCAAAAATACGGTTTTATTAAACAACAAAAAAGCTACTCTCAATAGAAAGTAGCTTTGTATATTTTTAGTATAAAGTAATTACTTTTTTGCTAAAAAGCTATCCACTTTAGATGGATCCATGATTGCTTCAACAAATGTATAAGCTCCTGTTTTTGGAGATTTAATCATTTTGATAGCTTTTGATAATCTTTTTGATCCTGTTTGTAATGATGCTACTGATTTCTTTGCCATGTTTCCTAATTATTTAATTTCTTTATGAACAGTCATTTTCTTTAAGATTGGATTAAATTTCTTTATCTCTAATCTATCTGGAGTGTTCTTTTTATTCTTAGTTGTAATATATCTAGAAGTACCTCTTTCTCCTGAAGCTTTATGCTCTGTACATTCTAAAATCACCTGAACTCTGTTTCCTTTTTTTGCCATCTCGGTTTACTTTTTTAAGGTTGGTTTATTTAGTTAAAAAACCATTAGCTCTAGCATCTTTTAAGACAGCAGAGATTCCTTTTTTATTAATATTTTTTAAAGCAGAAGCAGAAATTTTTAATGTAATCCATTTATCTTCTTCTGGAATATAAAAACGCTTTACCATTAGGTTAGCATCAAATTTTCTTTTGGTTCTGTTCAATGCGTGAGAAACATTGTTTCCAACCATTGCTTTTTTTCCTGTAAGTTCACAAACTCTAGACATCTTCTGACAGTATTTTAGTGTTATTTCTAAACGAGGTGCAAATTTAAGGTTTTTTTACACATACAACAAAACAATTTCAACTATTTTTTATAATTTCTTTTTGTAAAATTTCTAATGCTTTGCTTACCGTTCTATTTATTACTTTTTCTCTTGGTTGTCCAAAATTAAATCCTTCTACACAAACCCTTGTTTTTGTAGCTAATGCAATAAAAACTACACCAACTGTTTTATCTGTTTTATCGGTAGTTGGACCCGCATTTCCTGTTACTGCAATTGCATAATCTGTGTTTAATTTTTTTCTTGCTGCAATTACCATTTCTTCTGCTACCTCTTTACTTACAACTGTAAATTTTTTGATTGTTTTTTCTGTAACACCTAACAAACTTTTTTTAGCCTCTGCTGAATACGTTACAAAACTTCCTTTAAAATAAGCTGACGCTCCAGGAACAGAAACCAACGTTGCAGCAATACTTCCTCCTGTCAAACTTTCTGCTGTTGCAATTGTTTTTTGCTGCTGAGATAACAATTCGCCAACTCTTTTTTCGATAGAATCTCCTTCTTCAACTCCAACAATAATATCTAAAATTAAATGCTGAATTTCAGAAACTTTTTGTTGCAATTCTTTTTCTAAAATATCTTTATCATTTCCATTTCCAGACAAACGCAATCTTACCCTACCAAAAGATGGTAAATAGGCCAACTTAATATGTTTTGGTAGTGCGTTTTCAAAATCTTCAATTCGTTGTGCAACAATACTTTCTCCTTGCCCGTAAGTCATAATTGTTTTATGACTGATAAAAGGAAGTTTAAATTCTTTTTGAATTCTCGGCAATACTTCCATCGTCATTAATCCTTTCATCTCATAGGGAACACCAGGCAGGGAAATAAAAACGGTATCATTTTCATTAAACCACATTCCGGGAGCTGTACCATAATGATTTTTTAAATAAATAGCTTTTGATGGTAATTGCGCTTGGTATTTTTGAATCTCTGTAAACGGATGATCAACTTTTTTAAACAACGCTTTTATATGTTCAATAACTTCTGGATACTCTATAAACTGAGTATCGTTAAAATATGCTGCAATTGTTTTCTTTGTAATATCGTCTTTTGTTGGACCTAAACCACCAGTTATAATTACAATATCAACTCTTTCTTGCGCTTCTTTTAAAGCGTTTAAAATATGTTGCTCGTCATCCTGAATCGAAGTGATTTGATACACCGAAACTCCGATTTTATTCAATTCTACTCCAATCCATTGCGAATTAGTATCTACAATTTGACCGATTAAAATTTCGTCTCCTATTGTGATGATTTCTGCTTTCATATTTTTTAGTTGCAAAGGCGGCTCAAAGTTTTACTTTCTGTAATTTATTTTTTCTGTTTGACTTAAAATGTTCTCGAACTGATAAACTGCTACTGTCCACTGATAACTGATAACTGATAACTGATAACTGAATACTACTTTACTCTAATTTGAAAAGCTTGTTTTCCTTCAAGAGTTCCCGTTAACACATCGTTTTCTAAAACTTTTCCAACTCCAGCCGGTGTTCCTGTAAAAATAATATCTCCTTTTTTTAAAGTAAAAAACTGAGAAACATAAGCAATTAATTCATCAGTTTTCCACAACATTGCATTTGTATTTCCATCTTGAACAATTTCTCCGTTTTTATCTAATTGGAATTCTAAATTTTCTAAATCGAATTGTTCTTTCGGATAAAACTCACCAACAACTGCGCTTCCATCAAAAGCTTTTGCTTTTTCCCAAGGAAAACCATTTTCTTTACAATGTTGTTGAACATCTCTTGCGGTAAAATCAATTCCCAAACCGATTTCATCGTAATATTTATGTGCAAATTTTGATTCTATATGTTTACCTACTTTATTGATTTTTACTAAAACTTCTACCTCATAATGTACATCATCAGAAAAAGGCGGAATAAAAAATGGATTTTTTCTTGGTAAAATAGCAGAATCTGGTTTCAGAAAAATAATTGGATTTTCTGGTTTTTCGTTTGCTAATTCTTCAATATGCTTTGCGTAATTGCGCCCAATACAAATTATTTTCATCTTACTTTTATTGAAAGATTGAATGATTTAAAGATTAAATTTAGGTCTCGACTCCGCTCAACCTGACAACTGTTAATTGTTCACTGACAACTGATAACTGATAACTGAAACCTACGGAATCCAAACTTTAGGAAAATTAGGTTTTCTTTTCTCTAGAAAAGCGTCTCTTCCTTCTTTTGCTTCATCTGTCATATATGCTAAACGAGTTGCTTCTCCTGCGAAAACTTGTTGCCCAACCATTCCATCATCCGTTAAATTCATAGCGAACTTTAACATTTTAATAGATGTTGGCGATTTTTCTAAAATCTCTTGCGCCCATTGATAAGCAGTATCTTCTAATTCATCATGCGGAACAACAGCATTTACCATTCCCATTTCATAAGCTTCTTGAGCAGAATAATTTCTTCCTAAAAAGAAAATTTCTCTCGCTCTTTTCTGTCCAACCATTTTTGCTAAATAGGCAGAACCGTAACCACCATCAAAAGATGTTACATCAGCATCCGTTTGTTTAAAAATTGCGTGTTCTTTTGATGCTAAAGTCAAGTCACAAACAACATGCAAACTATGTCCGCCGCCAACTGCCCAACCTGGAACAACACAAATAACTGCTTTTGGCATAAAACGTATCAAACGTTGAACTTCTAAAATATTTAAACGATGATATCCATCTTCACCAACATAACCTTGATGTCCACGTGCTTTTTGATCACCTCCAGAACAGAAAGAATACACTCCGTCTTTTGTACTTGGTCCTTCGGCTGACAAAAGAACTACTCCGATTGAAGTATCTTCTCCTGCGTCGTAAAAAGCATCGTATAATTCTGAAGTTGTTTTTGGACGAAAAGCATTTCTTACATTTGGTCTGTTAAATGCAATTCTTGCAACTCCGTTTGATTTTTTATAAGTTATATCTTCGTATTCTTTGACAGTTTTCCATTCTGCTTTTATCATAATTGCTGTTTTTTATCGTTATGATTTAAAATCTAAAAGAACTTTAAATTTCTATTTACAAAAATAGGATATTAAGAACTATTATTAACAATTTTATAGAAGGTTTGTAATTAGCTCTAATTATCTGAAAAAAATAGTATTTTTATCCTCAATATTTTTACAACTTATGAAAAAAAATCTTTCTTTTTTGCTGCTTTTTATTGTTAGTATTTCTGCTTTTAGTCAAAGAGTAATTACTAAAAAATACGAATCTGAAGAGTTACAAGATGTTAGATCACTTCAAATCAGCTTACCTAAAGGATACGAAAGAGATACAATTACTAATTACCCACTAACAATTGTATTAGATTCTGAATATTTATTTGATTTATATGTTGGGAATTCTAAGTTGTTTTCTTATACAGACAAAGCACCCAAGCAAATTGTAGTAGGAATAGAAATGGCAGACACACGTTTAAAAGATGCGTCTTTTGACGAAACTAGAAATAGCGAGTTAACTGCAGATAGCAGAAGTTTTATCAAATTTATAAGAAATGAAGTATTGCCATATATCGAAGGAAATTATAAAACTTCTCCGTTTTTAACAATTGTTGGTAACGGAATTTCAGCAAATTTAATTACCCACTTTTTAAAAGATGAAACACCCCTTTTTAACGCTTACATTTGTTTGAACCCAACTTTTAGTCCAGACATTAGTATTCAAATGGAATCTTACGATTTAAACAAATTAAGTTCTATTGATAACACCTATTACTTTTATTTTAATGACGGAAATTTTATTAGCGGAGAAAAGCAACAACGAATTGGTTTGTTAAAAGCATATTTAAGTTCTTTATCTATAAAAAACTTTAATGTAAAATACGATTTTATAACTGAATCTCCAAGTAACGTTTCTGCAATTGGAGAAGGAATTCCGCGGGCTTTTGATAAGATTTTTGAAATTTATTCTGGAATTAACAAAGAGGAATTTGAAACAAAAATAAAAAATCTTTCTCCGTTAGATGCCATTACCTATTTAGAAAATAAATACATAGAAATTGATTATTTATTTGGTTCAAATTTAGGAATTAGAGAAATTGATATTATTGCAATTGAAAACATTATTATTGAGAAAGAAAATGGAGATCATTTAAAAACTTACGGAGAAATGATTTTAAACTTATATCCTTTTTCTCCTTTAGGACATTATTATCTTGGCAGATATTACGAAGCTGGTCAAAATTATTCTAAAGCTTTGCGAGAATATAGATTAGGTTACGGAAAAATGGATCCAGCTGACCCGAATGCAGATAAATTTTATCAAAATGTACAACGAATGCTTAGAAAAGGATAAAATTAGTTGACCAATTCTATACCATCTTCTTTAATCAATATTGTTTTTTCTTTATACAAAGTGCCAACAGCTCTTTTAAACGCTTTTTTACTCATTAATAATTTACGCTTAATTTCTTCAGGAGAACTCTTATCTGTTAACGGTAAAAATCCATCATGATCATAAATTGCTTCAATCACTTTTTCTGTATCTAAAGAAATTACATTTCTAAAACCTTGTGGCTGTAACGAAACATCAATTTTACCATCTTCTCTAATATTTTTGATGTAACCAGCAATTCGTTGGTTTTCTCTTAATTCCTGAAAAATTTCATTTCTATATAACAAACCTTCAAATTCTTCATCAATTAAAACGGTAAAACCTAAATTGGTTTCTGCTCCAATAATTAATGCTACTTTATCTCCTACTTCTATATCCATAATTTGTTATTTTAAATGATTAAAATATTCTTTTAATACTGTTTCGTTGATTATTTTATCTGTAAAGATTTCTAACACTTTTGGCGCATTTGACTCTTGATAAAATTCTTGTAATGCTGATGATACTTTTGTTGTTTCTAAAGCCGATATATATTCTAATTGATGCATTTTACACAAATGTTCTGCTGTTAACTGATGTGGAGTTTCAAAATACTCCAATGCATTTGTTGATTTTGGTCCAGGAATAAATCTAAAAATTCCGCCACCATTATTATTGATAAGAATAATTCTAAAATTCTTCGGAATGTAATTATTCCACAACGCATTGCTATCGTAAAAAAAACTCAAATCTCCAGTGATAAAAACCGTTTGATTTTCACTCGCAAAAGCCGCCCCAATTGCGGTGCTTGTACTTCCGTCAATTCCGCTTGTTCCTCGATTACAAAATATTTTAATCGAATCTTTAACATCAAATAATTGTGCGTATCTCACTACTGAACTATTCCCCAATTGCAATTGAGAATTTTCTGGAACACTTTCTAAAACCTGTTCAAAAACTTTTAAATCTGAATGCAATATTTTACTTAAATACTGTTGATGTTTTTCTGCTCGTTTTTCTTTTTCACGCAACCATTTTTGTTGATAATTACTTTCAATTTTATTGCTTTTTGAAATTAATTTTGATAAAAATGTAAATGGTTTCTCTTGAACATATTCTGACAAACAATGAAACGTGTTCATTGCTTTTTGTTCGTCAATATGCCAATGATGTGTTGGTTGGTGTTTTCTTAAAAATTGTTTTATTTTTTTAGATACAATCATTCCGCCAAAAGTTAATAAAACATCTGGTTTCAATTCAGAAAATTCTTCTTCTGATAACGGAAAAATTAATTTATCAATTGAATTAATGGTGTTTTCTGAGGCAATGTTTGAGGTGGTTTCTGTTAAAATAATTACAGAATTATCATTTTTAAATTGCTGAATTACACCTTGAAGTTCTTCATCTGGAAAAAGTGTACCAACTAAAATCATTTTTTTGGTTGATGCATTCCAAATTTCAGAAAACTCATTTATATCAAGAGATTGCTTCGTTTCTCTCGCAATGACAATCGGAAAAGTAAATTCATCAAGTTCTTCAACCGTTTCATACAAAGGTTCATCAAACGGAACATTGATATGAATGGGTCCTTTTTTAGTAATTGCAATTTGTAAGGCTTCTGAAATTATTAAAGAGTTCTCGACTCCGCTCAAACCGACATTTTTATTTGTTATATCATCTACTAAATTTGCAGAAAATAAAATATGGTTTTGAAACACATTTTCTTGTCTAATGGTTTGTCCGTCACCAATATCAATCATGTGCTTTGGTCTGTCCGCAGAAATTACAACTAACGGAATATTGCTGTAAAAAGCTTCTGCAATTGCCGGATAATAATTCAATAAAGCAGAACCAGAAGTACACACAATTGCAACAGTTTTTTGAGTTTGTTGTGCTATTCCCAATGCAAAAAAAGCAGCACAACGTTCATCAACAACGCTCATTGTTTTAATCTCTGGATGATTAGAAAAACCAACTGTTAACGGAGCATTTCTAGAACCTGGAGAAATTACAACGGTATCAATATGAAATTGATGACAAGCTGAAATTACAAGTTGTGCTAAAGGTTTCTTTGGGTACATATTATAGTTGCAAAGGTTCAAAGTTGCAAAGGCACAAAGCGTTTACAAAGACTACTTTGCAACTATTCTGAACTTTGCGACTTTGTAACTTATTTCTTTAATTTCCTTTTTTATAATCTTCTAAAAACTTTGCCAAACCAATATCCGTTAAAGGATGTTTTAACAATCCTTCAATGGCACTTAAAGGTCCAGTCATTACGTCTGATCCTAATTTTGCACAATCTATAATATGCATAGTATGACGCACAGAAGCTGCTAAAATTTGAGTTTCAAATCCGTAGTTGTCATAAATCTGACGAATTTCTGCGATTAAGTTTAATCCGTCAGTAGAAATATCATCCAAACGACCAATAAATGGCGAAACATAGGTTGCACCAGCTTTAGCAGCCAACAATGCTTGTCCGGCAGAAAACACTAACGTTACATTTGTTTTAATTCCTTTTGATGAAAAATATTTACACGCTTTTATGCCGTCTTTTATCATTGGTAATTTTACCACAATTTGCGGATTTAAAGCTGCCAATGCTTCTCCTTCTTTTACCATTCCTGCAAAATCTGTTGCAATGACTTCTGCAGAAACATCTCCTTCAACCAAATTACAAATTGCTTTGTAGTGGTTGATGATATTTGCTGCTCCTGTAATGCCTTCTTTTGCCATTAAAGACGGATTTGTAGTAACGCCATCTAAAATTCCTAAAGCCTGCGCTTCTTCTATTTGCGATAAATTTGCTGTGTCTATAAAAAATTTCATGTTCTTAAATTTAGTTCTGTAAAATTATAATTTATAATGATTCATTAGTAGTTTTTCGTACATTTTATCTGGTAAAATTCGTTTTAAAACAATCGAAAATTTTTCCATAATTCCGCCTACTTTATAATGAATCTTCGGATTTTTATTTTCAATAATGCTATAAACTGCTTTTGCCATTTCTATCGGATCCATTCCGCCATCAACATGTGCATCCATCAAATCTAAATTTTCTTGATAGGTTTTTTTATACGCAGAATTTTCAAAAACTGGCGTATGATATCTTCCTGCTGCAATGTTTGTGGCAAAATCTCCTGGAGCAACATTTACCAACTGAATTCCGAATTGCTTCACTTCCATTCGTGCTGCTTCAGTAATCAATTCTAATGCGCCTTTTGTTGCAGAATACACGCCACGAAAAGGCAATCCCATATAACCAGCAATTGAAGTTACATTAATTATTTTTCCGCTTTTTTGCTTTCGCATTTGTGGCAATACTGCTTTCATTACATCAATAGCACCAAAAAAATTAGTATCAAAAACCTTTTTCATTTCTGCTGTTGGTGTATCTTCTATTGAACCTGTAATTCCCATTCCAGCATTATTGATTAGCACATCAATTCTTCCTTCGTTTTTAATAATTTCAGAAACTGCATTTTGTATAGATGTGTTATCAAGAACATCTAGAGCTACCATTTTATAAAGTAAATTGCTATCATTTTTTATTGTTCTACTGGTTCCGTAAACTATCATTCCTTTTTCAGAAAGGTAGTTTGCTATGGATTTTCCAATTCCTGAGGAAGCACCAGTAATAAGAACAACTTTTGGCATAGTTTATTAAAAAATTGAAGTATTCAAAAATTAAAAAAATCCATTTAATCTTTTAATTTTTAATCTTTTAATTCGTTTACAAATATCTTAAAAGAAAATGGAGAAATCTAAATTTAGCGCATAAAAAATGGCAAGCTATCTACATCACACTGCTACAACCTAATACCTTTGCTGCGTTCCCGCCCTGGAGGATTCAAAGGGAGCTAGTTGTGTAGGACTTGCCGCTGCAAATTTACAATGATTTTTAAAGTTGCGCAATGTTTTTTTATCAATTTTGTAACAAAAAGCACACTTTGGTTACTAATCAAATAGTTAATGATAAATAATTCAAAATTGATATATTTATCTTTAACAAAAACGAAAATCATATATTTGTATAACTAACTAAATATCAAAACACAATGGAAAATCAAGCATCTAGTAAAAGTATTATTTTAAATTATGGATTATACCTTGGTATAGCTTCTGTACTAATTAACTTAGTTAATTATGCAATTGGAGATTATTTAAAACCTCATTGGTCAATTGGTGTTTTAAGCGGTATTATTATGATTGTTATCATCGTATTTGCTTATAAAAAATTTAAAGAAATTAATGGCGGTTTTATGTCTTGGGGTCAATCACTAAAAATTGGTGTTGGCTTAACGGTAATTAGTGCTATAATTGTAATTGTTTATCAACAATTATTTCAAAACTTTATTGAGCCAGAATATATGCAACAAATGTTAATGGTGCAAGAACAAACATGGACAGACCAAGGGATGACTAGCGAACAAATTGATGCAGCTAAAACAATGATGCAAAAGTTTCAAGGTCCTTTAATTTCATCTGCAATTGGAATTGTTGTTGCTGCATTTTTTGGATTTGTTGTTTCTGCAATAACAGGAGCAATCATGAAAAAATCTGAAGAAGAGCAATACTAGTTTTTAAGAAAAATTTAAACGATATAAAGGTAAAATATCTTCGGATGTTTTACCTTTACGTTTTTACACAACCTTATAATTTATTAACGAATGGATATATCGGTAGTTATACCTTTATTAAACGAAGAAGAATCTTTAGAAGAATTATATAGTTGGATTGCTAAAGTGATGCAATCCAATTCTTATGTTTTCGAAGTTATTTTTATTGATGATGGCAGCACAGATACTTCTTGGGATGTAATTGAAACTCTTTCTAAAAAACATACTGAAGTTAAAGGAATTCGTTTTCAAAAAAACTATGGTAAAAGTCAAGCATTAGATGCAGGTTTTGAGCTCGCAGAAGGAACTGTTGTAATTACTATGGATGCTGATTTACAAGACAATCCTGATGAAATTCCTGAATTATACAATTTAATCACAAAAGAAAATTTTGATCTAATTTCTGGCTGGAAAAAGAAACGTTACGACAATGTAGTAACTAAAAACATTCCGTCTAAACTTTTTAATTTAGCCGCTAGAAAAACTTCAGGGTTAAAACTACACGATTTTAACTGCGGATTAAAAGCATATAAAAACGAAGTTGTAAAAAGCGTTAAAGTTAGCGGAGAAATGCATCGTTACATTCCAGTTTTAGCAAAAAACGAAGGTTTTACTAAGATTGGAGAAAAAGTTGTGCAACATCAAGCAAGGAAATACGGCGTTACTAAATTTGGTATGAGTAGATTTGTAAACGGATTTCTAGATTTAATTACCATCTCTTTTTTATCAAAATTTGGGAAACGACCAATGCATTTTTTTGGGCTTTGGGGAAGTATGGTTTTTGCCGTTGGTTTTTTAGCCGCTGGATATATTGGCGTTATGAAATTGTATAAACTATCCGCAGGATTAAAAACAATTTTAATAACAGATAATCCCTGGTTGTATATTTCTTTAACCGCTATGATTATAGGAACACAACTATTTTTAGCAGGTTTCCTTGGAGAGCTTTTAATTAAAACAAAAAGCCACGAAAAGCATTACTCAATTAAAGAAACCTTAAATATCTAAATCCGTATCTTTGCGGACAGAAAATTTTTACATGAAAGAGATTTTAGAACAAGCAAAAGGTTGGCTTTCTGACACGTTTGACTCAGAAACAAGAACAGAAATTCAACAATTAATCGATACAAATTCTGATGATTTAGCAGATCGATTTTATAAAAACATGGAATTCGGAACTGGCGGAATGCGTGGAATAATGGGCGCAGGAACTAACCGAATTAACAAATATACGTTGGGAAAAGCAACGCAAGGATTAAGTAATTATTTACAGCAATGTTTCCCAAATAAAGATTTAAAAGTAGCCATTGCATTTGATTGCAGACACAACAGTATAGAATTTTCTAAATTGGTGGCAGATGTACTTTCTGCAAATAACATTCAGGTATTTTTATTTGAAGATTTACGTCCAACGCCAGAATTATCTTTTGCTGTAAATCACTTAAATTGTGATGCAGGAATTGTGTTAACTGCTTCTCATAATCCGCCAGAATATAACGGTTACAAAGTATATTGGAATGATGGCGGACAAATTGTTCCTCCGCACGATAAAAAAATTATTGATGAAGTAAATTCATTAGAATTTTCTGAAATCAACTTTAAAGCAAACGAAAATTTAATTACAAAAATTGGTGCAGAAGTTGATGAAGCTTTTTGGAAAGCTTCTGTTAAAAACGGAACATTTAATGTTGAAAACAGAGCAGAATTAAAAATTGTTTTTACGTCTTTACACGGAACATCGATTACATTAATTCCTGAAGCATTAAAACGTGCTGGTTATACAAATGTTCATATTGTAAAAGAACAAGCAGAACCAAACGGAGATTTCCCAACGGTAAAATCACCAAATCCAGAAGAACCAGAAGCGTTAAAAATGGCCATCGATTTAGCCAACAAAATTGATGCAGATATTGTAATTGGAACCGATCCAGATTCTGACAGATTAGGAATTGCAGTTAGAGATTTAGACGGAAATATGAAGTTGTTAAACGGAAATCAAACGATGAGTATGATGACCGATTTCCTTATCAATCAATGGGAATTAAAAGATAGATTAAATGGTAATCAATTTGTTGGCTCAACAATTGTATCTACAAATTTAGTTAACGAAATTGCAGATTCTTACGGAGTTGAAACCAAAGTAGGTTTAACTGGTTTTAAATGGATTGCCAAAATGATTAAAGATTTTCCTAATCAAGAGTTTATTGGTGGCGGAGAAGAAAGTTTTGGTTATATGGTTGGTGATTTTGTGAGAGATAAAGATGCAGTTACATCAACATTATTAGCTTGCGAGATTGCTGCAAACGCAAAATCTAACGGAGGTAGTTTTTATAAAGACTTATTAGAATTATACATCAAAAACCATTTTTACAAAGAACATTTAATTTCTATTGTTAAAAAAGGAATGGATGGCGCAAATCAAATCAAACAAATGATGATTGATTTACGTAAAAATCCACTAACACAAATTGATGGTTCTAATGTTGAATTTTTATGTGATTATCAATCATCCATCAAAAAAAATCTAATTACAGGTGAAGAAATTGTGATGGATGTTCCAAAATCTAACGTAATTATTTATCATACAGAAGACGGAACAAAAGTTGCGGCAAGACCAAGCGGAACAGAACCAAAAATAAAGTTCTACTTTAGCGTAAAATCTAAATTAGATACAATTGAAAATGCTGTTGAAACAGAATCAAAATTAGATGCTAAAATTCAACGTATTATAAAAGAGTTACATCTATAATGAAATACTTTAAACAAATATTACAATTTGCTAGGCCTTACAGAAAATTTGTGTTTTTAAACGTATTGTTTAACATTTTGTATGCTATTTTTAATGTACTTTCTGTATTGGCTTTTATTCCTGTTTTAAACATTCTTTTTAAGCAAGAAAACAAAATTACTTCGCAACCTATTTATAACGGAATTAGCTCTGCAGGTTCTTATATAAAAGAAAGTTTTTATTATTATATTTCTCAAAAGATAGAAAACGAAGGTGTTATTCAAGTACTATTATTTATTTGTTTGGTAACTTTTGCGTTGTTTTTTCTTAAAAATTTATTTCGCTATTTAGCATCTTATGTGTTGGTTTTTTTACGAAACGGAACGGTTAAAGATATCAGAGATAGTTTGTATCAGAAAATTGTTGAACTACCAATCGCATATTTTTCAAAAAAGAAAAAGGGAGACATTATTGCAAGAATGACTTCGGATGTTCAAGAAATTGAAATCTCATTTCTTACTTCTTTAGAAGCTATTGTAAGAGAACCATTAACGGTTGTTATATCGCTTATAATGATGATTGTGATTAGCTTAAAACTAACATTGTTTATCTTTATTCTTTTACCTGTTTCTGGATTTATTATTTCTGCAATTAGTAAAAAATTAAAGGCAAATTCTTTAAAAGCTCAAAAAGAAACTGGTAATTTTTTATCATTTATTGAAGAAACATTAACTGGTTTAAGAGTAATTAAAGGTTTCAATGCAGAAAACATTATTGGAAGAAAATTTAAAGAATCTACACAAAAATTTAAAGAATTAATGACTAGTGTTTTACATAGACAAACTCTAGCTTCACCAATGAGTGAGTTTTTAGGTTCTGCAACCATAATTGCTATTTTATGGTACGGAGGAAAATTAGTGTTAGAAAATAATAGTCCTTTAAAACCTGAAGAGTTTTTAACGTATATTATGTTGTTTTACACCGTTTTAAATCCTGTTAAAGCAATTACAACTGCGTATTATAATATTCAAAAAGGAAATGCTTCTGCAGAAAGAATTGTTGAAGTTTTAAGTGCAGAAAATGAAATTGTTGAAGAAGAAAATGCGCTGTCAAAAAGTACTTTTGATAGTGAAATTGTTTTTGATAATATCTCTTTTAAATATGACGATGAGTATGTGCTTAAAAACTTTTCATTGACAATTCCGAAAGGAAAAACAGTTGCTTTAGTTGGACAATCTGGAAGTGGAAAATCTACTTTAGCAAATTTAATTACACGTTTTTATGATGTAAATGAAGGTGCTATCTTTATTGATGGAATTAACATTAAAGACCTGAAAAAGAAATCATTAAGAAATTTAATGGGAATTGTAACGCAAGATTCTATTTTATTTAATGATACTGTTGCAAATAATTTAACTCTTGGTTTAGAAAACGCAACAGAAGATCAAATTAAGGAAGCTGCAGAAATTGCCAATGCGCATGAGTTTATTAAAGACTTGCCAAGCACTTACGACACCAATATTGGCGATAGTGGAAACATGCTTTCTGGCGGACAAAAACAACGTTTAAGTATTGCAAGAGCTGTGCTTAAAAATCCACCAATTATGGTTTTGGACGAAGCAACTTCTGCATTAGATACAGAATCAGAACAATTAGTTCAGGTTGCTTTAGAAAAAATGATGCAAAACAGAACTTCGCTAGTAATTGCACATCGCTTATCAACAATTCAAAAAGCTGATACAATTGTAGTTTTGAGAAAAGGAAAAATAATTGAGCAAGGAAAACACGAAGATTTAATGCAAGTAGAAGGAGATTATTTTAAGTTAGTAACCATGCAGAATTTGGATTAAAAATGACTATTAAAAAAATAAACAAATCGTCTTTGTTTATAAAAGAAATAAGCAACCTTTGCTTTTTTTGGTTTGTTGGAGTTGTCTTCTTTACTTTATTTAGAGTAACATTTATTGTTTTTTTTAATGGAGACATTAATAAAGATTTATCTTTTTCTGAATATTTAAATGCTTTTTTTATGGGATTTCGGTTTGATATAACTGTAATTTCTTACTTTTTACTCCTTCCTTTTTTAGCTAGTTTTATTTTAATCCCAACAGGAAATTATAAAATAGTACTTTTTATCAGAAAATTATTTCAATATCTTTTTTCTATTTTATCTGTACTAATTTGTGTGATTACTATTAATTATTATCAAGAGTATCAAGATCAGTTTAATCACTTTCTTTTTATGGGGTTGTATGATGATAAAAAAGCAGTTTTACAAACTATTGCTGCAGATTATCATCCAATAAGTAATATACTTATCATCCTCATTTTAATTTTTATTTTATTAAAAACATTTCATTTTTTTGAGCATAAAAAAAGAATCTTTTTATTTATAAACTCTTTAAAATTGAAGCGTAAAATTAGTATTATTGGCAGTGTTGCTTTTATTTTATTTATAGGAAGCATTAGAGGTTCTTATACAGAAAATCCTGTAAGACGTTTTTACTCTGCTGTTACCTCAGATGATTTTATAAACAAAACAATTATCAATCCGTTTAGAGCATTAAATTATGCTGTTAATGATTATAATGAAATAAATAAATCGTATGATAAAAATCCTTTTGGAGAAACGCCTACAACTGTTAAAGATAATTTTACTTTAATACAAAAAGCAATAAAGAAAGAAACGGATTCAACGTTTATTTCAACTTCAACAAAGCCTAAACAAATATTCTTAGTGGTAATGGAAAGTTATGATTCTTGGCCTTTACAAGAAAAATATAAAGATTTAAACATTAGCAATAATCTTAGAGAAATTAGAGGTAAAGGATTGAGTTTTACTAATTTTTTACCCGCTGCAAATACTACGATGAACTCTTTAGCAGCAATTATAACCGGAGTTCCTTATTGTGGTGTTAATATAAATAATATTGGTGCTCTTAGAAGTTTTCCTAGTTCTATCTTTACCCAATTTAAAGAACTTGGGTACGAAACAAACTTCTTTTTTACAGTATATTCTTCTTGGCAAAATTTAGGGAATTTTTCAAAAAAACAAGGCGTAGATAATGTATATGATGGCACAAGTAGTAACGCTCCAAAAGGTATTTGGGGAATTAATGATGAAAATCTTTTTAAAAATGTTTTAAACAAGGTTGATACAACAAAAAACTCTTTGAATATAATTTTAACTATGAGTTATCATACACCATATGAAGAAGATGTATATGCTAAAGGCTATCAGTACAAAACACTAAATGATTTACCTGAAAAGTACAGGAAAATATACGATAAAGACAAAATGCCTTTTAATGTTTTAGGGCATCTTTGGTATTCTGATAAAATTTTAGGAGAATTTGTAAAAAAAGCCGAAACTAAATACTCTAACTCGCTATTTGCATTTACTGGAGATCACTTCTCAAGAAATTATATTAATGGTGCACCTACGCTTTATGAGACTTCTTCTGTACCATTTATCCTTTACGGCAAAGGAATTCCGGCAAACAGTATTAGAACGAATCCTGGAAGTCATATTGATATAGCTCCTACTCTTATTGATGTAATCACAAATAAAAAGCAAGCATATTATAGTTTTGGAAACTCACTTTTAAGTAAAAATTATACTCAAAAAATTGGTATCGGTTACAACAAAACAATAACAAAATCTCAATTATTTGAATACAATAAAAACTATGGAGCAAAAAAGCAAATTTTAAATAATACGGAACACCTGCTAGAAAAAAATATTAGAAAAAAACACGATAGCTTACTGTCTTTAGCATGGTATTACACAATAAAAGGCGACAGTATTAAATAAATACTCTTATTTTTTTAACCCTAATTCTTTGCCTTTTTTTAGCATAAATTGATACGACGCTTCATATTCATTCGGAATTACGCCTTCTAAAATAGCTTCTTTTATCGCTTCTTTTAATTGACCTATTTCTCGGCAAGGTTCTAAATTAAAGGTTTTCATAATTAATTCCCCAGAAATTGGTGGTTGAAAATTTCGCACATGATCTCTTTCTTCAACTTCCTTTATTTTTGTTCTAACCAATTCAAAATTCTTGTGGTATTTTTTAAATTTTGTTGAATTTTTAGTGGTGATATCAGCTTCACACAAAGTCATTAACGATTCAATATCATTCCCTGCATCAAAAATCAAACGCCTAACTGCAGAATCTGTAACTTCACTAGCCAATACAATTGGGCGCGAACTTAATAATACCATTTTCTGAACAAATTTCATTTTGTTATTCAACGGCATTTTTAATCGTTTAAAGAGTTTAAAAACCATTTTTGAACCCACAAATTCGTGCGCATGAAATGTCCAACCTATTTTTTTATGAAACTTTTTTGTGGGTGCTTTTCCTATATCGTGTAACAAAGCAGCCCAACGCAGCCAAACATCGTCGGTGTTTTCAGAAATATTATCAACCACTTCTAGAGTGTGATAAAAGTTGTCTTTATGTTTTTGTCCTTCTACTTCTTCTACACCTTTTAAGGCAATCAATTCTGGTAAAATCAACGGTAATAATTTCGTTGCTTCTAATAATAAAAATCCAACTGAAGGTTTTGTAGAAAGCATAATTTTGTTCAGTTCATCTACAATACGCTCTTTGGTGATAATTTTTAATCGCTCTGCATTTTTAGAAATTGCAGCTAAAGATTTTGGTTCAATTGTAAAATGTAATTGACTTGCAAATCTTATAGCACGCATCATTCTTAAAGGGTCATCTGAATACGTAATAATTGGTTCTAATGGTGTTCTAATAATTTTAGATTGTAAATCTTTTACGCCATTAAACGGATCTAATAATAAACCAAAATCTTTTTTATTTAAACTTAGTGCCAATGCATTGATTGTAAAATCTCTTCTATTTTGATCGTCTTGTAACGTTCCTTCTTCTACTTCTGGATTTCTACTTTCTTCAGAATAGGATTCTTTTCTAGCACCAACAAACTCAATTTCTATGTCTTTATAACGCAACATTGCTGTTCCGTAAGTTTTAAAAACTTGTACTTTTGGTTTTGTTGGTAATAATTCTGCAACTTTTTCTGCTAACTCAATTCCGCTTCCAACAGCAACAACATCAACATCTTTTGCATTTCCTCTTTCTAATAAATAATCACGTACAAAACCACCAATTACATAACTTTTTACTCCCAATAATTCTGAAGCTTTAGAAATATAATTAAAGATTGATGCAGAAATTGCGTCTTTATAAAATTGCTGTTGCATGTACTTTTATTCTTTTTTAATATAGAATTTATTAATTTCTGTTAGTGCGTTTTTTAACACATCGTAATGTAATTCTGCATCTTTAATCGGGTTTAAATCTAAATCGGTAATATCAAACAAACCTGTAGCAAATACTTTGGTAATTCTGTCTTTTTCTATAATTGCGTAATTATTATTATAACCACTTACAAACCAATCTACTGGTTGTAAATTATATAAATCTTGACCAAAACTATAGGTATTCATTGGAGATTTTACACCCAAATAATTATTCATTAATGTTGGTACAATATCGTAATGCAAAGAAAGTTCATCGTATTTTTTTGGGGCTTTAGAAGCATCAAATAATAACATTGGTACTTGAATTTGATATTTAGAATAATTACCACCGTGTTGCCAATATCCTTTTTTATTGTCATTCAGTTCTTGTCCGTGATCTCCAGTAACAACAATAATAGTTGACTCTAACAAGTTTTCACGCTCTAGTTTATCAAGAATTTTACCTATTTGATCATCTATAAAATGTATAGAATTTTTATACCTATTAAAAAGTAAAGTTGGATCATAATCATCATCTAGATCTAAATAATTTACAACTTTTAAAGAAGGCTTAAAAGGTAAATCATACTCTTTTGGATATTCATATGCGTGTGCTGCATCATAAAAAAGAAAACTAAAAAAAGGCTTTTTACTCGATGTATTTACCGAGTTTAAAAATTCATTTGTAATTTCTCTATCTCTACCAATTACTGTTTTTGATTTTGATGACAATCTTAAATTTGGCACTTCTGAAAATACATTTTTATCAAAAGTTGGGTTCTGAATTGTTGCGCTTGCTAAAATATTAAATGAATAATCTTGTTGTAACATTTCATCGATAAATACAGGCGATTTTTCTATTCGTGTAAATTGTTCCCAATACAAACCAGAAATGCCATAAAACATAGAAAAAATTCCGCCATCTGTTCCGTTAGAACCGCTAAAATGATTTGTAAAGTGTTGCGATTTTTTTGATAATTTATAAATATTTGGAGTTACAATACTATCCATACAATCAAACCTCCAAGAGTCTATAGTTAAAAACAGAATGTTTTTTTGGTTTTCTGGTCTCTCAGAAATAATTTTTTCTAAAGGATATTTTACAGTATTTGTATAACTAATTTTATATAAATCTCTATTTTTTCTTGCTTTTTCTGGATCTACAAAACCATTATCTGTTAAAAACCTTTTTGCCGTTAACGGATGAAATAATGGATAAACATGACTAATTTGGGTAATTGGTCTGTAATAACTTGCGTCAGCCCAAGCATACACTAAATGTGTAAACAAAAGCGTAACGATAAAAATCCAGGAAAGTAGTTTTGTTCTAAGATTCCAATTTTTTGCAACAATTTTTTTTGCAATAAATAAAATAAGAATTTGTAATAGTATTAGTCCGATAATCTTTAATACTACTAAAAAAATCGTTGTTCCAGAAAATTGAAAAACATCTGTAGCATTTTTACCAAAAACTAAATTAAAAACAAAAGGTGATAAATGATATCTAAACTGACTAAAAACCATGCTATCTAACCCAAGAAACAGTAAAGAAAACAATGATAAAATCAGAAAGAAAATTCTTGAAACTTTTTTACTTTTGGTTATAAAATAAATTAAATAACTAATAAAAAGAGTTGGTAAAAAGAGTAAAATAAAATGACTAATTGTAGATAAAAAACTAAATAAATTAGCTAAAAAATAATCTGAACTTTCTAAATATTTTATATAGGTTTTGGCAATATAAAATACAATAATCATGTTTAATAAAAAACCTACAAACAGCTCTTTTCTAAAAATTTTCCTCGTATTCATTGTGTATCTGCTATTCTCGAAGTGTTATAATAGTGCCATCTTCATTTATTTTTAAAATTCTTGATGGTGATTTTGAAAATTCTTCAAGTTGCAAATTTACCATATAATCAACGCTATCCAAAATAGTTACTGATATTTCTGAAAATGATTTTGGAGTTGGTTCTCCACTAATATTTGCAGAAGTAGAAACAATTGGTTTTCCGAATGCATTAATTAAGGTTTTACAAAAATCATTTTGTACAATTCTAATGGCAATGGTGTTGTCTGACGCTATACAGTTTTTCGCCAATCCCTTCGGATTGTTATAAATAATGGTTGTTGGTTTTGTAGCTTTTTCTAGTTCTTCAATTGCTTTTTCTGTAATGTTTTCTACATATTCAGAAAGCATTGTAAAAGAATCAACCAAAATGATGAGGCTTTTACTTTCTGCACGTTGTTTTATTTTATAAATTTTTGAAACTGCTTTAGAATTTGTCGCATCACAACCAATTCCCCAAACAGTATCAGTTGGATATAAAAGTGTTTTCCCTTCTTTTAAAGCTAGTGCAAAACGCTGAATTTCTTCTGAGTTCAAAATCGTTTATTTTATTCGTTTTTCTTTGCTACCGTTGCGTATTGCATAAAAAACATATCAAACTGAGAACCTAATAGCACAATATTAAACAACACTGCAAACGGAAAGTATAAAAAGGATTTTGTTGTGTTTATTCCTTTGATTGTTAGAATATTATATCCACAATCTTTATACATTCTTTTAATACTTTTCTTTGTAAAAAAACGATAATGCGTTCTGTCTAAAATTAAGTCGTCTGTATATTTCCAATCTCTGTTAAAAATCAGTTTAAAAAGATTTTTAGAATACCGAACATTCGGAATTGAAGTAACTAAAACTCCGTCTTTTTTCAATTTTGTTTTTAAACTTACAATATCATTCCAAGGTTCTAACAAATGTTCAATCACATCATTCATTACAATAGCATCAAAATAATTATCTGGCAAATCATTTAAAACTTCATCTAAAGTTCCTAGAAGTACTTTTGTTAATTTCTGAGTTGCTTCTTTTGCTGATTCTTCAAAAGGTTCTACGCCCCAAGTTTCTACGCCATCTTTTACCAATTGAGCAGAAAAATTACCAGATCCACAACCAATTTCTAAAATAGTTTTTGCAGATTTTGGAATAAAACCTAACATTTCTGGCCTTACATTTTTATAATATTCTGCGTCTTTAATATCCATACAATTTTGGTTTATTATTCTTTTTTAAAAGGTAAATTCATTGATCTTTTACTCAACCAAGTTCCTTTTTTTAGTGAATGACTATAATATTTTATCAATTCTATAAACAAATATAGATTTAATTTTAGTTTAGGTATAAAAAAGAAACATATTCCGATAATTGCTGCAATGGTTTTAGAAACCAAACTTATAAAAATAAGCAATCGCAATAATAAAAAACGTGTCAATCCTTTAAAGTGATTATGAATATAAACATGTTTAGAAATTAACACTTCTGATTTGGTAATTTTGGATGTATTGATATTAATTCTAGATGCTCCGCCGTGATTATGAATAATGTTTACATTTTTAAGCAACACAACTTCTCCGTTTGCATTTCTTACTTTTTTACACAAATCTACATCTTCAAAATACATCCAATAATCTTCGTTCCAACCATTTATTTTTTGAAACCATTTTCTAGAAATAAAAACAACCGAACCAGAAACCCAGTCAGGAAAAATCTTTTCATCGTCTTGTTTTGTTTCATTTGAAACTAATCTATAAATTGCTCTTGTTATTCCGAATAGTGTAAACAGACCAGGAAATACTCTATCTGTAGCTTCATAAGAGCCACTGTTATTTAATTGATTACAAGAAACAATTCCGTAATCTTCATTAGCATTTAAACTATTTAACATTGCATAAATTGCATCTTCGTTTGCAATGGTATCAGGATTTAAAAATAACATATTTTTTCCAACAGAATCAATTGCTCCAAGATTACATCCGTTTGCAAAGCCATTATTTCCTAAGTTTTCAATAAATTTAAACTGCGAATATTTTTCAGAAAACGTTTTTAATTTTCCATCATTAGAATTGTTATCAACTACAACTACTTCAAAAGTGAATTTTTCTTGTTTAAAATGCGTAAGTGCATTTAAACAATCTTTTAAATGTTTCCAACTTTTATAATTTACAATGATAATAGAAACTTCCTTTTCTACATGATTTACTTCAAAGTTTTCAATCGGATTTTTTACAACTTTAGCCGTTTTATATTTTAAATTCAATACCTCAACATATCTTCTCCAAACTCCAAATGCATGCGCCCAAGAAATTACAAATCCTCGGTAACCATCTAGAAAGCCAAGTTGAATTACAAACTGAATAAAAAACCGAACAAAAGGTTTTAAAAATAAATAAAAAGGTGTTACAAACAGCCCTTTTTCTAAAAGTTCTAATGCTTGTAATTTTGCATATTTTTTGAGCTTATTTTTATATTGATTGTACTCCTTATACGAATAGTGATTTAGTTTCCCTTTTAAGAAACCTATTTTACCATTTGTTGAAATTTCTTCATGAACTTTTCCGACATATTTACACGAGTTTTTACGAAATAATCGAATTACTTTATCTCTTCGCCAACCACTAAAATTTATTTTTTTATTTTTAAAGAAAAAGCTTCTGTAAATATAAAAAGCATCAAAACTTGTGGTAGAATTTACAGTTTGTAAAATTTCTTCTTTTAAGTTTTTAGGTACTGTTTCATCTGCATCTATTAGAAAAATCCAATCGTTGCTTGCTTTTTCTATAGCAAAATTCTTTTGACTCGAAAAATCATCAAATTTTCTTTGGATTAAAATAGCGCTAGATTTTTCTACAACTGCAACGGTTTTATCCGTGCTAAAAGAATCAATTACAATAATTTCATCAGCAAAACTAACCGAATCTATGGCTTTTTGGATATTAGATTCTTCGTTAAAAGTTGGAATAATTGCTGTAATTTTTGTCATAAAACTAAACGGCTACATCATATTCACGCAAGGCGTCATTTAATGATGTTTTTTTATCTGTACTTTCTTTTCTTTTTCCGATGATTAATGCGCAAGGAACATTGAATTCTCCCGCAGCAAATTTTTTGGTATAACTTCCTGGAATTACAACCGAACGAGCAGGAACAACTCCTTTCATTTCAATTGGTTTATCACCAGTAACATCTATAATTTTAGTGCTCATTGTTAACACAACATTAGCTCCTAAAACTGCTTCTTTTTCTACCTTAACTCCTTCTACAACAATGCAACGAGAACCAATAAATGCGCCATCTTCTATAATTACTGGCGATGCTTGTAATGGTTCTAAAACTCCGCCAATTCCAACACCACCAGATAAATGTACGTTTTTACCAATTTGTGCGCAAGAACCAACTGTTGCCCAAGTATCAACCATTGTTCCTTCGTCTACAAATGCGCCAATATTTACGTAACTTGGCATTAAAATAGTTCCAGCAGAAATATATGCACCATGACGAGCAACTGCATTTGGCACCACTCGAATTCCTTTTTCTGCGTAATTTCTTTTTAACGGAATCTTATCGTGATATTCAAAAATACCCGCTTCTAAAGTTTCCATTTTCTGAATTGGAAAATACAAAACAACACCTTTTTTTACCCATTCATTTACTTGCCATCCATTAGAAGTTGGTTCTGCAACCCTTAACGTTCCAGAATCTAATAAATCGATTACTTTTCTGATTGCTAAAATTGTGTTTTCTTCTTTTAGTAATGCTCTATTATTCCAAGCTTTTTCTATTGTTTCTCTTAAGTTCTCCATTCTGTAAAGTATATTTCTGCAAATATAAATTTATCTGTAAAAATCTAAGCGAAGATACATTATTTAAACAGATCTTTTTATCCTGTTTAAAATCCTTATTTTTGCAAAAAGATTTTTAAATGAGTAGAATTTTAGCCATTGATTTTGGTAAAGTAAGAACAGGAATTGCCGTTACAGACGAATTGCAAATTATTGCTTCTGGTTTAACAACTGTTGAGACTAAAGATTTAATTGCTTTTTTAAAAGACTACACAAAAAAAGAAAAAGTGGAACTTTTTTTAGTTGGATTGCCAAAACAAATGGACAATACTAATAGCGAAAGCGAAGTGTTAATTGTAGCGTTTCTAGAAAAATTAAAGAAACAATTTCCGACAATTCCAATCCAAAGAGTTGATGAACGTTTTACCTCAAAAATGGCTTTTCAAACAATGTTAGATGGCGGAATGAAGAAAAAGCAACGTCAAAATAAAGGTTTGATAGACGAAATAAGTGCCACAATTATTTTACAATCCTATTTATATAACAAATAGATTTATGTCATTGCGAGGAACGAAGCAATCTTATCAATAAAAAAACAACACATCATTAGAATTCATAATTCAAAAATTCGTAATTCGTAATTCTAATTCGTATTTTTGCAACCAAATTTTACAATAAATGATATTACCAATAGTAGCTTACGGTGATCCTGTTTTAAGAAAAGTAGGAATAGAAATCGAAAAAGAGTATCCAGAATTAAACACTTTAATTGCCAACATGAAAGAAACTATGTACAATGCAAGTGGTGTTGGTTTGGCTGCACCGCAAGTTGGAAAAGCAATTCGTTTATTTATGGTTGATACTTCTCCTTTTGCAGAAGATGAAGAGTTAGAGGAAGAAGAAAGAAAAATATTGGCAGATTTTAAACATGTTTTTATCAATCCAAAAATTATTGAAGAAACTGGAGATGAATGGGCTTTTAACGAAGGTTGCTTAAGCATTCCTGATGTTAGAGAAGATGTGTTTAGACAAGAAGAAATTAAAATCGAATATTTAGATGAAGACTTTAAAAAACACAGTAAAACTTTAAATGGTTTAGCTGCTAGAGTTTTTCAGCACGAATACGATCATATTGAAGGAATTTTATTTACTGATAAATTATCATCATTAAAGAAACGATTGATTAAAAAGAAATTAGAAAATATATCAAAAGGAAAAATAACAGCTGATTACAGAATGCGTTTCCCGAAATTAAAAAAGAATAAAAAATAATGTCTGTTCTAGTAGACACAAAAAAATAAAATTTATGGAGTTTAATAAAATTATTGCAGTTACAGGCAAACCAGGTTTGTTTCAAGTAGTTTCACAAACAAAAACAGGAATTGTAGTTGAGTCTTTGACAGACAAAAAACGTTTTCCGATTCTTTCTACTCAAAATGTGAGTTTGTTAGAAAACATTGCCATTTTCACGTACGAAGAAGAAGTTCCTTTATTAACTGTTTTTAAATCAATTTTTGAAAAAGAAGAAGGAAAAGAAACAATTAGTCATAAAGAAAGTGGAGCAAAATTAACTTCATTTTTTTCTAAAATTTTACCAGATTTTGATCAAGAACGTGTATACACATCAAACATCAAAAAAATTGTACAATGGTACAATATGTTAATTGCGGCTGAATTTGATTTTTCAAAAATAGAAGTACCAACTGAAGAAAAAGAAGCCTAAGTTTTTGTAAAAAAATCCTTTAACTTCTTCATTGTAAAGTTTTACTTACTTTTGTTTTAGAATAATTTTTAATAAAAAATAATATTATGAAACAAATTATCATTTTGTTGCTTGTAATTATTGCATTATTCATTGGTTTTGGTAAATACAACGAATATAAAAGATTTAACACATCAGAAGTTAATTATAAATCTGATGTAGCTTTAGATTTCAATTATCACAATAAAGATTTAATTTACAGATATTTAAACGAAATAGAAAGTTTAAATAGTTTTGTAATTTCACAAAAAAACGCAAATGATATTGATGTAAGAAGTCCAGAAGAAGATGACGAAGAAACAAAATTTGCTGTTAAAGAATATTCAGAAAAATTAGCCAAAGTAAAATATTATGAAGCTTTTTTAGAGCAATCTAACTCCTTAAAAGAAAAAGGATTATCAAACGAAGAAATTATTTATTTAGAAAATACTGGAACAAGTTTAACCAATTACAAAATTCAACAAAGCCTTAATAAAATCAAAAGCTTATTTGATGCTACTAAAAAAATAAATTACGGTCAAAAAGGCCCTTTAATTTTTGAAGTTCAGAAGCAATTGGTTGCAAATGGAATTGATGTTGAAATTGATGGAATCTACAAAATTGCTACAAAAGGCGGCATCAAAGTTTTCGAAGAAAGAAATGGTTTATATCCAGACGGAATTTTAGATATTTTAACAATAGACGCTCTGTTTACCAACAATTCTAATTAATAAAAATTAACACATTATTCTTGAATTCTAGAGAAGAACAATTAAACGCTTTTAATAGATTATTAGACATCATGGATGAACTCCGTGAAAAATGTCCTTGGGATAATAAACAAACCTTAGAATCGTTACGACATTTAACAATTGAAGAAACCTACGAATTAGCTGATGCAATTTTAGACAACGATTTAGAAGAAATTAAAAAAGAATTAGGCGATGTGTTATTACACATCGTTTTTTATGCAAAAATAGGTAGCGAGAAAAAAGCATTTGATATTGGTGATGTTGCCAATGCAATTTCTGATAAATTAGTTGATAGACATCCGCATATTTACGGTGATGTTGTTGTAAAAGACGAAGAAGAAGTAAAACAAAACTGGGAAAAACTAAAACTAAAAGAAGGAAAAACTTCTGTTTTAGAAGGCGTTCCTAAAAGCTTACCTGCGGTTGTAAAAGCAAACCGAATTCAAGATAAAGTTGCTGGCGTTGGTTTTGATTGGGAAAAACCGCAACAAGTTTGGGAAAAGGTTCAAGAAGAATTGTCTGAGTTGAACAAAGAAGTTAAAAACAGCAACACAGAAAACATCGAATCTGAATTTGGAGACGTATTATTTTCTATGATAAATTACGCACGTTTTATTGGCGTAAATCCAGAAAATGCGTTAGAAAAAACCAACAAAAAATTCATTAAACGATTTCAGTTCTTAGAAAAAGCAGCTAAAAAAGAAGGCAAAGAACTTTCTGATATGTCTTTAGTTGAAATGGATGTTCATTGGGAAAACTCGAAAGAGTTTTTCAAATAATCTAATTGGGAAAAGTCTAAGAACTTTTTCAAATAGTATTGTATATTGTCATTCCTGCGTAGACAGGAATCTTAAAACTATTTAATTAAATACGATTCCTGCTTTCGCAGGAATGACATAAAAACATGAATATACTTATAATTACTGGTGGATCTAATGGCATCGGAAAAGCCATTGCAGAAAAATATACTTTAGAAAATTATACGGTTTTTTCAATTTCTAGAAGTAAAGCAACTAACGTTTCTTTTCAACAATCTACCGCAGATTTAAGCAATACAACTGAAGCTATCAACGCAATAAATGCTGTGTTTTCTAAAATTGATTTAAACACAATTTCTTCTATTATTTTATTAAACAACGCAGGAAGTTTAGGAGAAATAAATACGCTTGGTAATTTAGATTCAGCAATAATTCAACAAACAATTCAGTTAAATACCACTACTCCATTAATCTTATCCAATGAGTTTATAAAACTCACCAAAGAGCTCAATTGCAAAAAACAAATTATTAATATTTCTTCTGGTGCAGCAACGAATCCGTATTCTGGTTGGTCTGTGTATTGTACTTCAAAAACTGCATTAGATATGACAACTAGAGCAATTGCAACAGAACAAAACGAAATTAAAAACGGCGTAAAATGTGTGGCAATTTATCCTGGAGTTGTAGATACCAATATGCAAACTGCAATCAGAAAAACTTCTGAAAGGGAGTTTAAAAATGTGCAACGTTTTAAAGAGTTAAAAGAAAACAACGAATTGTATTCTCCAGAATTTGTAGCTGATAAAATTTATGAAATTGATACTTTAAATCAATTAGAAAATGGTGATATTGTTGATATTAGAAAAATATAATTTGATTCTAAACTCGTTTTTCGATAACTTCGTTCATCTCTGTTAGAAAGAAATACATGAATTTAGAAGTAGAAAAATATCTTAGCAATCTTAGCAAATGGAAACAAGAATTAACACGTTTGCATTACCTAATTGCTGATTGTGGATTGGTCACAACTTTTAAATGGAAACATCCTTGCTATACTTTTAAAGAAAAGAATATTGTTATCATTCATGGATTTAAAAATTACTTTGCAATTCTTTTTCCAAAAGGCGTTTTATTAAACGACTCGAAAAATATTTTAATTCAACAAACAGAAAACACACAATCTGCTCGGCAAATCCGATTTACAACTCTTTTAGAAATTGAAACACTAAGAACAACCATCAAAGAATATATTTACGAAGCTATTGAAGTAGAAAAAGCAGGGTTAAAAGTAACTAAGAAAAAAACATCAGATTTTGAAATACCAGTTGAATTGGAACAAAAATTTAAAGAAAATTCGGATTTTAAAGCTGCTTTTAAAAACTTAACAGAAGGAAGACAACGAGGTTATTTATTACATTTTTCTCAGCCAAAACAAGCTAAAACTCGAATTTCAAGAATCGAAAAAAATACTGCACGGATTTTAAACGGCAAAGGTTTACATGATTGTATTTGCGGATTATCTAAACGAATGCCAAATTGTGATGGCTCTCATAAACAATTAGAAACAAATACATATGATAATTAAAGTAGAAACTACAATTAATGCTTCTTTAGAAAAAGTTTGGGAATTTTGGATCAATCCTAAACATATTACACAATGGAATTTTGCATCAAACGAATGGTGTTGTCCAACTGCAATCAATGATTTAAAACCAAATGGAGAATTTGTTTGGCGAATGGAAGCAAAAGATGGCAGCATGGGATTTGATTTTACAGGAACTTATCAAACTGTAATAATTAACGAGTTTATTTCTTATAAAATGGAAGACGGACGAATTGTAAATATTAGATTTTCAGCTCAAGAAAACGGAATTCAATTAACAGAAACATTTGAAGCTGAAGGCACAAATTCTGATGAACAACAAAGTGCTGGCTGGCAAGCTATTTTAGAAAATTTTAAAAAGTATGTAGAATCAAATAGATAAAAAAAGCAGCCAATTGGCTGCTTTTTTTATTATGCTAATTTCTTAGCATTTTTTACTTTTTGTTTTGTGAGCGCAAGTTCTATTACTTCGCTCATATCTGAAACATAATGAAAGGTCAATCCTTTTAAATAAGATTCTTTTATTTCTAAAATGTCTTTTTCGTTTTCTTTACACAGAATAATTTCTTTAATATTTGCTCTTTTTGCAGCCAATATTTTTTCTTTGATTCCGCCTACAGGCAACACTTTACCACGTAACGTAATTTCTCCAGTCATTGCTAACTTGTTTTTTACCTTACGCTGTGTAAACACAGAAACCAACGACGTTAACATGGTAACTCCAGCACTTGGCCCATCTTTTGGTGTTGCGCCTTCTGGCACGTGAATATGCACATTGTATTTATCTAAAATCTCAGGATTTACCCCAAAACCTTCTGCATTTGCTTTGATATATTCCATCGCAATAGTTGCAGATTCTTTCATTACTTTTCCTAAGTTTCCTGTAATCGTTAAATTTCCTGTTCCTTTAGATAAAATAGATTCGATAAATAAAATATCTCCACCAACAGCTGTCCAAGCTAAACCGGTAACAACTCCAGCAACATCATTTGTTTCATATTTATCGCGTTCTAATCTTGCAGGACCTAATATTTTTTCAATATCAGTATTGGTTAACGTAATTTCATAAGTTTCTTCCATTGCAATAGATTTTGCAGCAAAACGTACCACTTTTGCAATTTGTTTTTCCAATCCACGAACACCAGATTCACGCGTATATCCTTCTATAATCTTTTCTATTTCTGCTTTTCTTAACTTTAAATGTTCTTTTGTTAAACCGTGTTCTTTTAATTGTTTTGGTAATAAATGTCTTTTTGCAATTTCTATTTTTTCTTCAGTTGTATAACCAGATACATTAATGATTTCCATTCGGTCTCTTAACGCCCAAGGAATTTGGCCTAAGTTATTTGCTGTTGCAATAAACAATACTTTAGAAAGATCGAAACCAACTTCTAAATAATTATCGTAAAACTCAGTGTTTTGCTCCGGATCCAAAACCTCTAACATTGCAGAAGAAGGATCTCCTTGATGACTGTTACTCAGTTTATCAATTTCATCTAAGACAAAAACTGGATTTGCAGTTCCTGCTTTTTTCAAGTTCTGAATCAATCTTCCTGGCATTGCGCCGATGTATGTTTTTCTGTGTCCGCGGATTTCTGCTTCATCGCGCAAACCACCTAAAGACATTCTAACATATTTTCTTCCCAACGATTCTGCAACCGATTTTCCTAACGATGTTTTTCCAACTCCAGGAGGTCCGTATAAACAGATAATTGGAGATTTCATATCATTTCTCAGTTTTAAAACCGCCAAATGTTCTATGATTCTTTCCTTTACTTTTTCTAATCCAAAATGATCTCTATCTAAAATCTTTTGCGCTCTTTTTAAATCGAATTTATCAATAGAATATTCTCCCCAAGGCAATTCTAACAACAATTCTAGATAACTTCTCTGAACACCATATTCTGCCATTTGCGGATTCATTCTACGCAAGCGAGCTAATTCCTTATCAAATGTTTCACCAACTTCTTTGGTCCATTTCTTCGTTTTAGATTTTGCACGCATTTCCTCTAATTCTTCATCGTTAGAAACACCGCCTAATTCTTCTTGAATGGTTTTTAATTGCTGATGCAAATAATATTCGCGCTGTTGCTGATCCATATCAGTGCGTGTTTTCGACTGAATATCATTCTTCAACTCCAAGCGTTGCAACTCTTTATTTAACCGTTTTAATGTTAATAAAGCACGCTCTTTTAAATTGTGTTGCTCTAATAATTCTTGCTTTTCTTTAACAGATAAATCCATGTTTGATGAAATAAAATTCACCAAAAACGAATTACTTTGAATGTTTTTTATTGCAAATGAAGCTTCTGAAGGCAACATCGGATTTACTTTAATAATCTGCAATGCTTGTTCTTTTATAGAATCGATAATTGCATCAAACTCTTTATTTTTTTCGTCCGTTTTATCTTCTACAGCTGCTTTTGTAGTTGCCTTTAAATACGGTTCTGTCTGAATTACTTGATCAATTTCAAAGCGTTTTTTTCCTTGAATAATTACTGTCGTATTTCCGTCAGGCATTTTTAACACTCGTAAAATTTGTGCTACAACACCGATTTTATGAATGTCTTTTTCTGTAGGGTTTTCTACTTCTGGATTTTTTTGTGCAACAACACCTAAAATTTTATCTCCAGCATTGGCATCTTTTATCAATTGAATGGAGGCATCTCTTCCTGCAGTAATCGGAATTACAACTCCAGGAAATAACACGGTATTTCTTAAAGGTAAAATTGGTAAAACCGACGGAATTTCTTCTTTGTTTATAATTTCCTCATCTTCTGGTGTCATCAACGGAATTAATTCCGAATCTTCATCTAACATGTTGTGAAGCGACAAACTGTCTAATCCTAATATTTTAGCGTTACTCATAGTATTTATATCTGTCAAGTTGACATTTAATCTTTTATTTGTAATTAATTGAAGCTCGCAATTATTGTTTATAATATTGATAATCAATAAAATAAATATAATTCTTTTTAGACTTCTACTCTAATAAGACAATTGTTGTGCCAATGGATTTGAGTTTTAGATTTAGTTGGTTTCTAAACTTATTTTTCGGCAACTTCGCTTACTCTTGATATAAAACATGTATGTTAATTTTCTTTTAATATTGAAACGTTTGATATCAAGAGTTAGCAAGGTCTCAAAACTCTATTCAAAAATCACAAATAAACAAGAATGTAATTGAATTGAGAGTAATTTTACAGATTAGATACTTTTTTTCGATACTCAATTCCCCATTTTGCTAACTCATCAATAAGTGGAGCAAGTGTTTTTCCGTATTCCGTAATAGCATACTCAACAGTAATTGGTTTTGTATTCATAACTGTTCTAGTAACTAAGTGATTTAATTCTAAATCTTGTAATTCTTTAGAAAGCATTTTAGTTCCGATTCCGTCTACTTCTCGTAGCAAATCCATAAAACCTAATTTAGTACCTTCTATCAATGTTCCCAAAATATGAAACTTCCATTTTCCAGACAAGATGCTCATGGTATCACTAATCGCTTGCATTCGAATTTGACAAACGGGAGTGTCGTTAATTACTGATTTTTTCTTCATTTCTTGTAATATTTATAACGTAAATATCTATTAAACCTTTTTTAGTAGTTTCTTAGAGGAAACTACTATCCAAAAGGAAATCCATATCAAATATACATTTAAGTAGTTGTATATTTGTAATAATGTCATAAATTAAAATTTATAGTAATGAGCACAAATACAACAAACAACAATCCTCTTTTATGTGATATAGAAACTGGAATGTGTGAAACACCAGACGAAAACACAAGTACTGTAACTAAAAAAAACATACAATCTACCAAAAAGTCTGTAAAACTACTTTATTTTACCGATCCAATTTGTTCTTCTTGTTGGGGCATTGAACCACAATTGAGAAAATTGAAATTAGAATATGGAAATCACATTGATATTGAATATAGAATGGGTGGTTTATTACCTGATTGGAATTATAATAGTGGTGGCATTAGCAAACCTTCGGATGTTGCTCAACATTGGGATGAAGTAAGTATTCATTATGATATGCCAATTGATGGAGATTTATGGTTAGAAGACCCGATGAATTCTTCTTATCCGCCTTCTATCGCTTTTAAAGCAGCGCAATTACAAGATGAGGTAAAAGCTCTTTTGTTTATGAGAGAAATGCGAGAAATGATGTTTTTAAAGAAAAAAAATCTTGCAAAATGGGAACACATGGCAACTGCTGCAAAAAGCGTAAGTTTAAATGTTGATCAGCTAAAAACTGATTTTGAAGCAAAAGCAAAAAACCTATTTGAAGAAGATTTAAGAATAGCTAGAGAATATGGCGTTAGAGGATTTCCTACTATTATAGTTATGGATTCTGAAGGAAATCAAGAAACTGTTTATGGTTCAAAACCATATGCCTTTTATGAAATGGCAATTCTAAAAATGAATGCAAATATCACTAAAAGTGAATACAATAAAAATTGGGAAACACTTTTTGCAAAATATCATTCGCTTACAGCAAAAGAATTTTCGGTACTTTCAGGAGCACCAAGAATAGAAAGTGAAGCAATGTTAAATGCACTTTCAGACAATCAAAAATTAGAGAAATTAACTACAAAAAACGGGTCTATTTGGTTCATTAAAGAATAAATAAAAAAGACTCTGAAAAATCAAAAAAAAAACCAAAAGGTAATATTGATTGACAACAATCTTACTTTACAGATGCAGCTAACTTAAGCATTTTATCGCTTAGAGAAAACAGCCATTGTAACTGTTCCCAAACCAAATGAGCTTCTTGAAGGTCTTGCTCTGTTTGTTTCTCTTTAGGTGTTAAGTTCTTTATTTCAGCAGAATTAATGATAGCCAACTGCTCCTCAAAAAGTAATTCGTTTTTTGTTGAGAGCTCTATTATATTCAACTTTTTATTATTTAAACACTGAAGCGCCGTCTCCAAATTATTCTCAATTATTTCTGTTACTATCTTAAACTGATTAGATGCTTCTGTGGTTTTATGATACTGAATAAATGTACTTAACGAAGCTAATGAAGCTAAAAAAGTATGATTCAAAACGACAAGTTCATAATTTTCATCCATTTTATTTTGCTTCGATTTAGGCTCTTGTGCCATGCGTTGAAAAGCAGAATTTAAATTAGAGGTTTCTAAAAATGCTTCTTTACGCGCTATATTATAAGAAGTTGGTAAATTTCCTTTCTTCTGATAATATTCGGTAATTTTAAATAGAAATTTCTTTTTAGCTAGTATGCTTTTTTCGATACTTTTTTTAATATCAACTGACTCCCAAGTTGGCCAAAGTAACAGCATTGCAGCATAAGAAAGTCCAGCACCAACAACAGTATCTAAAATTCTAAATTTTATAACACTCAAAATATCCGGACTAAGAATTGCGTAAATAAAAACTACACTCAACGTAATAAATGCTGCAGAAATCTTAGAGTTTTTTTGTATTAACGCAAATGCAATCACCAAAGAGATAACTCCCATGGCTCCGTACACATAAAAATCTTGAATAATAAAAACTACTCCAGTTGCAATTGCACCACCGATAAGTGTACCAATTATCCGGTCTTTTGCTCGATTTTTTGTAAGTCCGTAGTTTGGACGCATAATTACAATAATCGTTAATAAAATCCAATACGGATTCTGAAATGGGAAAAGCGAACCTAATGTGTAACCGATCATAATAGTTACGGCTAATCGTAAGGAATGTCTAAAAATAATAGATTTAAAGCTAAAATTTCTTATTAATAACTTAGGATTATAATCTTGAGGTTCTACAAAGCGTTTAGCAACTTTTTTATCGATAATATCGAGCTCCATTGTGTTTGTATCTCCTAACAATCTTTTAATTCTTGTAAGTTTTTTGAACTGTTTTTCTTGATATTCTAGAAAACTTTGAAGCATTAGATATTCTCCATAATTCATTTTTTTACGAAGTACAGATATTTCAAACTTTACAGCCTTAAAACATGTTCTGATTTCATCATTATTTGGCAACTTTTTTTTATCATTTCCTGCGTCTGAGATAACTCGCAATTGCATCGCCATTTTAAAAATCAGATCCTGAAACAATTTAATGTATTGCGGATAATCTTTAAAAAGTGCATCCATTCGGTTGTAATTTACCGGATTGGCAATTGCCATTTCTAGCATATCAACTAGCTGCACAAAAACTAACAAACGTTTGTCTTGGTAATTAGACCAACCAGAAATCTTTTTAGAAAGAATTAGTATTTCTCTCAAAGTTTCATGATTTTCGGTAAGCTGGCTTTGAAGATTTAATAATTTAGATTGTAGTTTTTCATGGTCGTCATGTGGCCCAATTAATTTACCTCTTGTATCTAAAAATTCGGCTGTAAGTTCATACGTTTTAGTCAATATTTCTTCGGTCTCAGCTTTAGGGTTTATCAGATGCCAAATCTTAGCCAAAAGCAAATACCAAAGTCCACCAACACCAATCAACAAAGCATATTGATAAATTTCTAATTCTTCTGAATCATGAGCAAAACTTAGAACCAAAGCCAAAAGACCAGAAAAACTGATTAGAGAAGCTCGAAAACCATAGACAGAAATAAAAGCAATTCCAAAGCCAAGAACACCTAAAACTGGTAACGAAAGCCAAGTTTCGTAATGCAAATAACCTCCAATAAAACTGACGAACATTATCAATGCCGCTGAAATAAGAATACCATTTTTTTTATGCTGAAAACTACCAATAGTATCACTTGGCGAACTCCAAAAAGCTCCAAAACAAAGTGCCAATCCAATTTCAAAATGTCCAAATTGTATTCCTAAAATTATTGGTAACGTAACCGCAATTCCCATAAGGATTGCTTTTGAAAAACTAGTGCTTTTTAAAAACTGCTGAAGTTCTTTAAAGTTCTCTGAAAAAAAAGTGTAATTGTGTTCAAGACAGATTGTTTCAACTGCTAATATAAGGTTTATTAAAAATAAATTTTATTCTACCTTTAGAAATAAATAAATTTCGTTAAACATATAATTTGGTGTTTCCATAAGAAAAACTAATATCAAAAAAAAGCTGTATTTTCACAAATAAATAACCAAATTGTAATGATTTTTGGTTAAACAAAAAGAACTATATTATAATATGTAAAAAAGTAAAAAATGAAAGAAATAACAAAAAATTTATTCAATCCAGGAAATTACGAAAATAAAATAAATGTAGCATTATTTCTGCTTCGCTTGTCAGTTGGAATTTTAATGTTAACACACGGTTTTGGTAAACTTACTTCTTTATTTGGAAGCGAACCTATACGATTTGGTGACCCAATTGGTTTAGGTGTAACCGCATCATTGGCACTTGCTACTTTTTCTGAGTTTTTGTGTTCAATACTCCTAATCTTTGGACTTGGAACACGCTTTGCTGCAGTTCCTTTACTAATAACCATGTTGGTTGCTGCGTTAATAGTTCATGCAGATGATCCGTTTAGAAGACAAGAATTACCATTACTTTATGCAACTATTTACATGGTTATTCTAATAGTTGGTGCAGGTAAAATTTCTATTGATAATTGGATATATAACAAGAAAAAATAAGATAAAATGAAAACAATATATACGAGTTTATCTGAAGCTATTAATGCTTTAACAAAAAAAGGATACACGCATAATTTTAGTGTGAAGAAAGATTTGATTGAATGTAAAAGCCATGATTTAGAACTACAAATTGATGAATTTGAGGTTGATGGAGTCTTTCGTTTTCAAGAAATGTCTGATGTTGATAATGAAAGTATTTTATATGCTATTTCTGCAACAAATGGAGACATAAAAGGACTTTTAGTAAATTCCTATAGTATGTATTCAAAATCTGTTTCAAGAAAAATGATTGCAAAATTGCACAAACGTTAAATTAATTTCTCACTTACTATGTCAAATATTAAACTAATAATAGAAGAAAGAGCAGCCAATATTGGCAAATTTATGGTAGGTCGTTTATTACCATTCAGACAAAAAAGAATGGTTGGTCCTTTTATTTATATTGATCATATGGGACCAGTTAAATTAAGTGAGCGAGAAAATTTTGATGTTTTGCCACATCCACATATTGGGCTTTCAACATTAACTTTTTTATTTGAAGGAAGTATTATGCATCGTGATACTCTTGGCAATGAAGTAGAGATAAAACCCGGAGCAGTTAATTGGATGACTGCTGGAAAAGGAATTGTACATTCTGAACGCACGCCAGAATATTTACGACATTCTCAATTATTTATGCACGGTTTGCAAATTTGGGTAGCTTTACCAAAAGAATTAGAACAAATGGAACCCGCATTTTCTCATATAGAAGAGAAAGAAATTCCGAGTTGGACAGAAGGAGATTTGGAGTTTAAATTAGTAGCTGGAGAAGCCTTTGGAAAAAAATCACCTGTTCCTGTTTTTAGCAAGCTGTTTATGATTGAAATAAAAAGTAAATCAAAACAAGTTGTAAATATTGGCGATCAACTTTATGGCGAATCTGGTTTGTACATTCTTAAAGGAGCCATAGAAAGTGATGGAAATATTTATGAACCAAAACAATTATTAGTAGCAAAAGACACCAGCTTATGCCAATTTACAATTGCTAAAAATAGTACCATTTATATTTTTGGTGGAGATGCTTTTCCTGAAAAACGCTTTATTGATTGGAACTTTGTTTCTTCAAACAAAGAACTGATTGAAGAAGCTAAACAAAAATGGGAATCACAATCATTTCCTAAAATAGAAGGAGACGAAACTGAATTTATTCCTTATCCAACTTTTCCTAAAAAATAAAAACTTATTATAAAATAAGTGAATCTTCAAACGATTTTTGCTCAAAAAAACGCCTCAACTAAAAAAATGTATTTTTATTGTGTATAACTGTCACAAATCGAAAAGCATTTTGTCTATAGTATAGAAACGTTTCATTGAAGGAAAATAATCAACATATCAACCAACTATTAGAACGCTGTAAAAAAGGCGATAATTCTGCTCAAATGCAGATTTATAAAGACTATTACAGAGCAATGTATAATACATCGTTAAGAATACTTAAAGATGAGTTTGAGGCAGAAGACATCATGCAAGAAGCATTTTTAACTGCCTTTACAAAGTTGGATACATTTATTGGAGAAGTTACTTTTGGAGCTTGGTTAAAACGAATTGTTATCAATAAAAGTTTAACTCAGTTAAAAAAAAATAACAAATACCAGGATGTAAAAATGGAAGTAATTAAAGACACTTCTATAGAAAATGAAGACGCTATAGATTACACTACATTACATGCCAGTAAAGTGTTAGAAAGATTAAATTCTTTAAAAGATAATTATAGAGTTGTATTAACGCTAAACCTAATTGAAGGATATGATTATGAAGAAATTGCACAGATATTAGGATATACAAACGAAAATGTGAGAACCACAATTTCTAGAGCAAAAAAGAAATTAAAACAAGAATTAGTTTTAGAAACAGCATAAAAAACCAAGTAATGAAAGATCAGTTTAATCAATTTTTTAAAAATACCGACTTCGATATAGAAGAGCCAAGATTTGGTCATCTAGAAAGATTTCAGGAAAGATTAAAAAATCCAGCAAAAAAGAAAAAAACTTTTTCATATAAATGGATGAGCGTTGCAGCATCAGTAATATTAATAGTTGGTTTTTGGTTGGGAGCAAATGTTACCAATAAAACACTAGTACTAGCTGATGTTTCACCAGAAATGCAAGAAGCAGAAATGTTCTTTGTATCTACCATAAAACAAGAATTAAGAACTATAGAAAAATTTAGAAATCCAACTACAGAGCGTGTAATTGAAGATGCACTTAATCAGTTAGAGAAATTGGATGATAAATACCAAGACCTAGTAGAAGCACTAAATAAAAGCAATAGCGACAGACGTGTTGTCTATGCTATGATAAGTAATTATCAGAACAGAATAGAGATTTTACAAAATGTCTTAACACAAATAGATGAAATAAAAAATTTAAAAGTAAACAACAATGATGAAATCTACATTTAAAATAGCACTCCTACTTTTTTTAATCCCTTTGGTGAGTTTTGCTTATAATGATACAAATCCGAAGCAAGAAAAAAGCAAGACAATTAAAAAACAATATGCTGTTGATAGAAACGCAACGGTAGATATTGACAATAAATACGGAAATATTAATATTGTTACTTGGAATAAAAATAGTGTTGAAATTACAGTGGTAATTACTGTAAAAGGAAACGATTTAAGAACTGTTGAAAAAAAATTAAGTGGAATTACTGTCGATTTTAACGCAAATTCTGATTTGGTTTCTGCAAAAACAAGGTTCGAAAATTCTTCTAGCAGTTGGAGCTTCTGGGGAAAATCTAAAAGCACTAGTTATAAAGTGAATTACACCATAAAAATGCCGGTTTCTAACAACGTAAAGTTAGATAACGATTACGGAAATATTTTAATCAATGAAATTAATGGAACGGCAGATATTAATTGTGATTATGGAAAATTGATTATCGGTGATTTAAACAGTTCTAATAATAATATCAATATTGATTATTGTAATAGTTCTACAATCAACTTTATGAAATCTGGATCTATTAATGCTGATTATTCTAAACTTTCTGTTGATAAAACGGATGTAGTAAAAATCAATTCAGATTATTCAAATATAAATATTGGAACTGCAAATACAGTTTCTTACAATGCTGATTACGGAAGTATTGCTGTTGATGATGTAAATAATATTACAGGAAATTCAGATTATGTAAGCATCCGACTAGGAACTGTTTCTAAAAACTTAAATATTAAAGCTGATTACGGATCAATTAGAATAAGTGAATTAGCAAGAGGATTTAACAAAGCAGAAATTTCAAGTGAATATGCAGGCATCACAATTGGAACAAGAACAAGCAACAATTTTAACTTTGAAATGGACCTACAATACTCTAGTTTTAGGTATAACGACGACAATGTAGAAATGTTTAAAAGCATAGAAAAAGGATCTAAAAAGCATTACGAAGGAGTTTACGGAAAAGGAAAATCTAATTCAAGATTAATTATCAAATCGCAATATGGCGGAGTAAATTTAAAAGAACTATAATCTAAAAAATAAAATTAAACAATCATGAAAAAATTAATCATAACAAGTATCATCTTAACATTGAGTTTCTCAGTAAATGCACAAAGTTGGTGGAATACCAAAAAAGTAAGAGGAAACGGAAATGTTACAACAGAAACTAGAAAAACATCAGATTATGATGGCGTAAGTTTTGGCGGAAATTTTGATGTAGAATTAGTAACAGGAAAAGAAGGAAAAATCACTCTAAAAGGAGAAGAAAATTTATTAAAATATATTGAAGTTGATGTTAAAAGAGGCATCTTAAAAATTCAAGTTCAAAAAGGTGTAAACATTAGAACAACAAGAAAATTAGTAGTTACTGTTCCTTATAAAGACATCGAAAAAGTTTCTTTGAGTGGTTCTGGAGATTTAACAAGCAACGGAACGATAAAAGCTGATAAATTGTCTTTTTCTATTGCTGGATCTGGTGACATGAATGTAACTGTTGATGCAAATGAAGTAAAAACAAATATTGCAGGTTCTGGAAACATTAAAGTAGATGGTAAAACAATGGATCTAAGCTGCAATATTGCTGGCTCTGGAGATATTAATGCTTACGGATTAAAAGCTACTTCTACTTCTGCAAAAATAGCAGGTTCTGGAAACATAAGAACTTCCGTTTCTGATAAAATAGTTGCAAAAGTTGTAGGTTCTGGAAACATTTACTACAAAGGAAATCCAGATAAAATTGATAGTAAATCTCTTGGTTCTGGAAGTGTAGTTAGTAGAAATTAATTTCTATTTCTAATAAATTAAGAAAGCCTCGGATAATTTCGAGGCTATTTTAATTTAATCTTTTCTATATTGAGAAGACAACTCAAATACTTTTTCTAGTATTTTTTTGTCTTGTTCTTCAAATATTAAACTTCTACGTTTTAAAACAACTTCTGCAACTTCAAAAACCTTAGGTAATTGATAGGTTGTAAATCCAGAAGCACCGCCCCAACTAAAAGACGGAATAAAATTTCTTGGAAATCCGCTACCAAAGATATTGGCAGAAACTCCAACTACAGTTCCAGTATTAAACATGGTGTTGATTCCACATTTAGAATGATCGCCCATAATTAATCCACAAAACTGCAAACCCGTTTTAGCAAAACGTTCTGTTTCATAACTCCAAATTCTAACTTCAGCATAATTATTCTTTAAATTAGAGTTGTTAGAATCTGCGCCAATATTACACCATTCTCCAAGTACAGAATTTCCTAAAAATCCTTCATGTCCTTTATTAGAATAACCAAATAAAACCGAATTATTGAGTTCTCCAGCTACTTTACAATATGGACCCAAAGTTGTAGCTCCATAAATTTTTGCGCCCATTTTTACTACAGCATTTTCGCACATTGCAAACGGGCCACGAATTAAACTACCTTCTAAGACTTGCGCATTTTTACCAATATAAATAGGTCCTTCAGAAGCATTTAAAGAAGAATACAAAACGGTTGCGCCTTCTTCAATAAAAATATTTTCTTTGTTAATTGCATGAACATCTTTCGGAATTTCTTGCGAAGTTCTATCTTCTGTCAGCAAATCAAAATCTAACTGAATTGCTTTATCGTTTAATGAGAAAATATCCCAAGTATTTTTAATTTGTAAAATTTCTTCCTCAAACTCAATTTGTTTGTATGATGAAAAATCTACTTCTTCTTGTGTATCTGTGGTGTAAAAAGCAATGACATTATCGCCTTTAAAAATAGCTTCATTTTCTGATAGCCTTTTTACATTTTCTACCAAGTTTTTAGTTGGAATATAAGAAGCATTTATTAAGATATTTTGCTCCATTTCTACCATCGGATATTTTTCTTCTAAATATTCCTCTGTAATTGTAGTTGTTGTCAATCCAAGTTGATTCTCCCATTTTTCTCTAATGGTTAAAATTCCAACTCTAATATCTGCCACAGGTCTTGTATATGTGAAAGGTAACAATGCATTTCTAACATCGCTATCAAATAAAATATAATTCATTTTTTGTAAAGCTTTTTACAAATATAAAGCAAAAAAGCCGAAGCACTTGTGCTGAATTTAATTCAGTAAAGCTTCGACTTGTTAGAAAATAAATTCATTTTTAGGTTTAAAAAACTCTCCAAATATTAAATCCGAAATAAATATTTCCAGAACCCCAATCTCCTATAGCACTTGTCATATAACCAGATTCGTTCATTAATTGAGCATTAGTTACATGTAATTGAAAAACGTGTCCACCGGTTTCTATATCAACTCCTAATGATAATGGATTTTTAAATTTACTGTTTGCAACACGATTCATATGTGCATGATATTCTGCATTTATCGTTACTCTTTTGCTTATTTTATACCTTCCTCCAAAACCTAAAATATATTGTGTATTATCTTGCAAATCATTTTCTACAAAATTTTGGTGTAAATAAATAGGTGTAACTTCTAAAGATAAATTCTCATTAAATTTTCTAGAAATTAAGATTTCATGAGCATAAGTATATCTATGTTTAGACTCTAATAATGGATAATTAACCTTATCTAAACCTGTATTAAATTCTATACTATTAAAACCAACTATTGTAAAAGGAAATTTGCCTTCTTCTTGATGCATTAACCTATATTTTAAATGTGCGTCATAGGTTTTATTTGATGAACTTCTAGATAAACCTACATTTAACCAATCATTTAAACCATAAACAAAACTAAATCTAATATTAGAATTATCTAATCCAAAAAGATCTTTAATTCCAGATTTTATTGAACCAAATCGATGTGAAATCACAAAATAGAAATCCTTCTTGGCTGCCAATTTGGTAGATTCCATATTGATTATTTTCAGCCCTTTAAATACCGATGAAGTTTTATTATCAATCTTTACATCGTTATTTAACTCGTCTAGTAAATCATCTTGAGCAACTAAAGATGCATTGATAAAGAACATGATTAATAATAATCCTATTTTTTTCATATTTTTTGATATTAAAAAAGTCAACCAAATAAATGATTGACTTTTTATAAGTTGATTTTGTCTTATTTTTTAATAAATTGTCTAGATCCTAATTTTCCTTCAGAATTTAATTTCAAAATATAAACTCCTGTACTTAATTCAGAAACATTTATTGTATTGTTCTGAGCAGAAATATTTACATTTCTAATTAATTTTCCAGACATATCAAAAACACTAACATCGGCTTTTATTACTCCTGTTGGTAATTGAATATTCAAATTATCTCTAACTGGATTTGGATACACTGTAAAATCTAATTGATTTTCTTTTGCCAAACTAAGTACATTAAAATTACTAGAAGTTGCAGTAACAACCTGATCTCCACTAGTGCTTCCATTTGCGTTTGCTGCTAAAGCTGCCACATAAAACTTTACCTCTCCAACATCTGTTGTAGGTGAAGTCCAATTAAAGTTCCAAGTATTTTTTGTGTTTCCTGCTGAAGTATGTGTAACATGAGTTCCACCATTTACAAGTTTATTGTCTGTTCCGCTTACAGTAAAAGTACCTACTTTAGCATTATCGCTTACACGTTCTGCGGTAATTTGAAATCCATGTTTAGTTGCAGATGACCCTGTAACATCAACCTGAATTCCGTAAGAAGTATTTAAAGCATATCCGCCTGTTGGTAATTCTGTTTGTATAGCAACTGAAGCTCCGAAGTTACCACCACTATGACAACTTGTACATGAGTTCGAGGAATCTCCAGGTGATCCAGAAAATCCGCCATCTCTACCACTAGAAACTGCCATTAAGACAAAAGCGGTTAAAGGAATTAAAAATAAAAATGTTTTAAAAATGTAATTTTTTTTCATGCCTGATAATTTAATTGTTAATAAAAGTTACTTGATCTAATTTTATATATTCTAAAAGTTCGTCGTACCCAATATTTCTCCCTTTTACAATAATTATTGATTTTTCTTGAATTTGTGTTAAAGTTAAACTATCTGTATAGCAAACAATAAAATCATCCAACATAAAATTACTTTGCTCTACCTCTGTTACTTTTCCTTTTAACTGAATTGTTTTATCTAAATATTTTGTAATTGCTATTTTTGAATTTGTATTGAATTCTTTAATAAAATCAGTCGTATTTAAGGTAAACTCTGCTTTTTCTGCGGAGATATTTCTATGGTCTTTGTAGATATAATTATATCCAAATATTCCTAAAAAAAGAACGAATATAAAAGCTAAAATTAAAATCTTACGCTTGTTCATGAAGCTAATATAATAAGTTTTTACTATTTTTAATCATTATAAATAATTAATTTACAGCAAACTATAATATTATCAACCAAAAAAAAAGAAATGAGAAAACTACTTACGCTACTTTTACTTGCCATTTTATTTACTAATTGTACATTAGATAGCACTGACGATTTAACTTTGCCAACACCAACTTCTATTACGTATACAATAAATGTAAAAACAATAATAGATTAAAGTTGTGCAACTAGTGGTTGTCATAATGCAACTGGTAATTCAGGCGGTTTAACTTTAGAAACCTTTGCCCAAGTTAAAAATGCGTTTATAAACAGAAATGCTTTAGGCAGAATGGAAAGCACAAATAATCCTATGCCTGCAAGCGGGAATTTACCAAATACTTCAATTCAGATTATTAAAAACTGGAGAGATCAAGGGTATATAGAGTAATAAATCAACTATTATGAAACATAAAATATTATTACTAGCATTTCTATTTTCTGCAATTTCATTTTCACAAGATAAATACTACACAAAATCTGGTTCAATTACATTTGAATCTTCTGTACCTTCTTTCGAAGAAGTAAAATCGACTAATAATAAAGTTACTGCAATTTTAAAATCAGACGGAACAATTGCTTCTTTAGCTTTAACCAAAGGGTTTCGTTTTAAAATTGCATTGATGGAAGAACATTTTAACGAGAATTATATAGAATCTAGCAAGTTTCCTAAAGCTTCATTTTCTGGAAAAATTATTGATTTTAATATGAGCAACCTTACATCAACATATAAAATTTTTAAAATTAAAGGCACTTTATTAATTAGAGGAGTTAAAAAAGAGATAACTATTGACAGTAAAATAAAGTTTGTAGATAATATCATCCATTTAGGTGCCAATTTCTCGGTAAAACCAGAAGATTTTAATATTAAAATTCCAAATATTGTTAGAAAAAAAATAGCTAAAAAGGTAGATGTTTCTTTCCATTTTGAACTCAAGAAAAGATAAAGCGCAACCATAAAAAAAAGCCTCAATTAAATTGAGGCTTTTTTTTATGGTTAAAAATCTATTTACTTACTCAAATACATTTTACGTCTTGCATATAAATCATAAAAGTCATCGTCTTTTAAGCTATCAATAAATAAGATACTTTCTCCGGTTGATTTCATTTCTGGTCCTAAGTTTTTATTTACATTCGGGAATTTGTTAAAAGAAAACACTGGTTGCTTAATTGCATATCCATCTAATTGCGGATTGAAATTAAAATCAGTTACTTTTTTCTTTCCCAACATTACTTTTGTTGCGTAATTAACATACGGTTCTTTGTATGCTTTTGCAATAAAAGGAACGGTTCTAGATGCTCTTGGGTTTGCTTCAATAATATAAACAACATCATCTTTTATTGCAAACTGAACGTTGATCAACCCAACTGTTTTTAATTCTCTTGCAATTGTATGTGTATGATCTTTAATTTGTTGTAAGACTAAATCTCCGATATTAAATACTGGCAATGTTGCATTTGAATCTCCAGAATGCACTCCACAAGGCTCAATATGTTCCATGATTCCGATAATATATACATTTCCGTCAGCATCACAAATCGCATCTGCTTCCGCTTCAATTGCACCGTCTAAATAATGATCTAACAACAATTTATTTCCTGGCATTCCTTTTAATAAATCAACTACATGTTCTATCAATTCTTCTTTATTGATGACAATTTTCATTCCTTGTCCACCTAAAACATAAGATGGTCTTACCAAAATCGGAAAATCTAATTTATCAGCTAAAGCCAATGCTTCATCTGCTGATTCTGCAATTCCAAATTCTGGATATGGAATGTTATTTCTTTTTAATAGTTCTGAAAAACTTCCTCTATCTTCAGCTAAATCTAAGGCTTCAAAAGAAGTTCCAATAATTTTAATTCCGTATTTCGTTAATTTTTCTGCTAACTTTAAAGCTGTTTGCCCACCTAACTGAACAATTACACCTTCTGGTTTTTCATGTTTGATAATGTCATAAATATGTTCCCAGAAAACTGGTTCAAAATATAATTTATCAGCAGTATCAAAATCGGTAGAAACCGTTTCTGGATTACAGTTAATCATAATGGTTTCGTAACCACATTCTGCAGCTGCTAAAACTCCATGTACACAACAATAATCAAATTCAATTCCTTGCCCGATTCTGTTTGGTCCAGAACCTAAAACGATGATTTTTTTCTTATCAGAAACAATACTTTCGTTATCTACATATCTTTTTCCGTCTGCAGTTACTACATCGTTTTCGAAAGTAGAATAATAATAAGGAGTCATTGCTTTAAACTCTGCCGCACAGGTATCCACCAATTTAAAAACTCTATTGATATTTAATTCTTCACGCTTAGCATATACTTGACTTTCTAGACATTTAAGCATGTGAGCAATTTGTCTATCACCATATCCTTTTTGTTTTGCTTCTAGTAATAAATCACGTTGAATGGTATCAATAGTAAACGTTGAAATCTCTTTTTCTAACAAGAACAACTCTTCGTATTGTTTTAAATACCACATGTCAATCTTCGTGATTTCGTAAATCTGACTTAGCGGAATTCCCATTGCAATGGCGTCGTAGATTGCAAAAACTCGGTCCCAACTTGCATTGGTTAATTTGTCTATAATTTGATTGTAATCTGTATATCCTTTTCCATCTGCTCCTAAACCATTACGTTTAATTTCTAACGATTGTGTTGCTTTGTGCAGTGCTTCTTGAAACGAACGTCCAATTCCCATTACTTCTCCAACAGATTTCATTTGTAACCCTAAGGTTCTGTCAGAACCTTCAAATTTATCAAAGTTCCAACGTGGAATTTTTACAATAACATAATCTAAAGTTGGTTCAAATAAAGCTGAAGTTGATTTTGTAATCTGATTGTCTAATTCATCTAACGTATAACCAATGGCTAATTTTGTTGCAATTTTTGCAATCGGATACCCCGTTGCTTTACTCGCTAAAGCGGATGAACGCGAAACACGTGGATTAATTTCAATAGCAATAATATCTTCTTTTTCATCTGGAGAAACCGCAAACTGAACATTACATCCACCTTCAAAATCTCCGATAGAGCGCATCATTTTGATAGACATGTCGCGCATTTTCTGAAATGTTTTATCAGAAAGTGTCATTGCAGGTGCAACGGTAATTGAATCTCCTGTATGAATTCCCATCGGATCCATATTTTCGATAGAACAGATAATTACTACGTTGTCATTTCTATCACGCAACAATTCTAATTCGTATTCTTTCCAACCCATCATGGCTTTATCAATCATCACTTCGTGAATTGGTGATGCTTCTAAACCTCTACTTAATAATTCGTCAAAATCTTTTGGATCATACACAATTGAAGCTCCTGCTCCACCTAATGTATAAGAAGATCTAATTACTAGTGGAAAACCGAATTCTTGTGCAATTTCTTTGCCTTTTAAAAATGATGTTGCCGTAGCTTGTGGCGCCATTGGTACATCAATTTTCAACATTAATTCTCTAAACAATTCTCTATCTTCAGTAATGTTTATTGCATCAATATCAACTCCGATTAACTCTACACCAAAATCTTTCCAAATTCCTTTATCATCTGCTTCAATACATAAATTTAATGCAGTTTGACCACCCATTGTTGGCAAAACAGCATCAATTTGTGGATGCTCTTTTAAAATTTGTATGATTGATTTGGTAGTTAATGGCAACAAGTAAACATGATCTGCCATCGATGGGTCTGTCATGATTGTTGCTGGATTCGAATTAATTAGGATGGTTTCAATTCCGTCTTCTCTTAAAGATCTTAAAGATTGCGAGCCTGAGTAATCAAATTCACAAGCTTGACCAATAACAATTGGTCCTGACCCGATTATTAAGATAGATTTTAGATCTTGTTTTTTTGGCATTTTGTGTGTGTTGTAATATAGTTGGTAAAAGTAAAAATTGCTTGGATATAAAAAAAGGTGTTACTAAAAATAGTAACACCTTAATTATTAACAATTGTTAATCATTATTTCTTATGTCTTGTTTCTGTAGAAACAGATAATTTCTTTCTTCCTTTTGCTCTTCTTCTAGCTAAAACCTTACGACCATTAGCAGAAGCCATTCTATCTCTGAAACCGTGTTTGTTTCTTCTCTTTCTATTCGATGGTTGGTACGTTCTTTTCGGCATTACTTGTATTTTTAAATATCGTCTTTATTCTGTTTTGCTTTTTGTGAATTTTCGTCTGCTAAAAGCGTGTGCAAATATACAACTACTTTTGTTTTTGACAAATACAATTTTAAAAAAAAATAAATTATTTTTTAGAAGCTCAAATTTACAAATTTTATTGCACTTTTTATTGCTTTTTAATTTGTCAAAACTTCTAGAGTTAGTACTTTTGTCCAAACCTAATCACCATGAAAAATACCAAATACGTTTTTGTAACTGGAGGCGTAACATCATCACTAGGAAAAGGAATTATTGCTGCATCTTTAGCAAAACTCTTACAAGAAAGAGGCTATTCTGTAACTATTCAAAAATTAGACCCATATATTAATATAGATCCTGGAACATTAAATCCGTACGAACATGGCGAATGTTATGTTACAGATGATGGTGCAGAAACCGATTTAGATTTAGGGCATTACGAGCGTTTTTTAAACATTCCAACGAGTCAAGCAAACAATGTTACAACGGGTAGAATTTATCAATCTGTAATTAATAAAGAACGAAAAGGCGAGTTTTTAGGTAAAACAGTTCAAGTAATTCCGCATATTACAGACGAAATTAAACACAGAATTCAGATTTTAGGTGAAACGGGTGATTATGATATTGTAATAACAGAAATTGGTGGAACGGTTGGTGATATTGAATCATTGCCTTATGTAGAATCTGTTCGTCAAATGTTGTGGGAAAAAGGAAGAGAAAATGTAATTGTTATTCATTTAACATTGGTTCCTTATTTAGCAGCTGCTGGAGAACTAAAAACAAAACCGACACAACACTCTGTAAAGATGTTGATGCAAAGTGGAGTAAGTCCAGATATATTAGTATGTAGAACAGAACATGAAATCTCTGACGATATCAAGCGTAAATTAGCGTTGTTTTGTAATGTAAAGCAAGAGGACGTTATACAATCTATTGATGCAGAAACTATTTACGACGTACCTAATTTAATGTTTGATGAAGGTTTAGATAAAGTGGTTTTAAAGAAATTACATTTATCATCAGAAAAACAACCACAATTAGTAGCATGGAATAATTTTATTAGAAAACATAAAAACCCAACTTCTACTGTAGAAATTGGTTTGATTGGTAAATACATAGAATTACACGATTCATACAAATCAATTACAGAAGCATTTATCCACGCAGGATCTACAAACGAAACTAAAGTAAAAGTTCGTTGGATTCACTCTGAAAGTTTAACTCCAAAAAATGTTGAGAAAAAACTTCAAGGTTTAAACGGAATTTTAGTTGCACCTGGTTTTGGTGATCGAGGAATTGAAGGAAAAATCAAAGCTGTAAAATATGCTCGAGAACAAAACATTCCGTTTTTCGGAATTTGTTTAGGAATGCAAATGGCTGTAATAGAATTTGCTAGAAACGTTCTGCATCTAGAAAATGCAAGTTCTACAGAAATGAATAAAAGCACAAAAAATCCTGTAATTAACTTGATGGAAAGTCAGAAAAATATAACTGAAAAAGGCGGAACGATGCGTTTGGGAGCTTGGGATTGTGAAATCAAAAAAGATTCTAAAGTTTTTGACGCTTACAAATCAGAAATGATTAGCGAACGTCACAGACATCGTTACGAATTTAACAATAAGTATTTAAAAAAGATTGAAGCTGCCGGAATGAAAGCAACTGGAATCAACCCAAAAACTGGTTTGGTAGAAATTATAGAAATCCCAAATCATCCGTGGTTTGTTGGTGTACAATATCATCCAGAATATAAAAGTACGGTGTTAAATCCGCATCCTTTATTTGTAAGTTTTGTTAATGCCGCTTTAAATCATTCTAAATAAATTATCAATTATGTCTGTTCGAGCTGTCATATCGAGCGGAGTAGAGATGCGAGAACTCTTTTATAATTTAAAGACCTCTCGACTCCGCTCGAGGTGACACTAAAGAATAAAAAATACGATTAATTCAAAAAACGGAACAACATTTGACCTATTAGTAACATCAAAAATAAACCTAGTAAAATCAACTAAAAACAGTACAGTTTTGCTACATTTGTCGCGCTTATCTTCAAATCTTGAAGACAAAATGACAAGTTGACACTTAAGAACAATCAATGGAACAGAAAAAATTTGACGCAAATTCGTTTATCGGATTATTATTATTAGGAGCAATTATGCTTTGGTTTATGTACTCTAACCAAGACGAAATTACACCAACCGAAAACACTACAGAAACAGTTGTAGATACTACTAAAACTACACCAACTCTTACAAATAACACAACTTCTATAGTTACAAATGATTCTTTAACAAATATTGCACTACAAAATCAGTTAGGCGCATTTGCTTACGGAGCACAAACTGCAACTGAAGGAACTACCATTTTAGAAAACAAAAAATTAAAATTAACGATAGATAATAAAGGAGGTCAAATTATTGAAGCCTTGGTAAAAACGTATAAAAGATACGATTCTTTGCCTTTGTATTTAATAAAAGACAACAATGCTTCTTTTAATCTTAATTTCGGAACAACAGACAATCGTATTTTAAATACTCAAGATTTATTGTTCACTCCATCACTTACTAAAAACGGAGAAAATCAAGTGCTTTCTATGAAACTGAAAGTTTCTGAAACACAATATTTAGAATACAGATACGAAATGAAACCAAACGATTATATGGTTGATTTTGCTGTGCGTTCTCAAGGATTAGGAAATGTAATTAACTCTTCTAACACCATTAATTTAGATTGGAATTTAAAAACATTCCGTAACGAGAGAAGTATTTCTACAGAAAATATGTATTCTGAATTGAAATTCTATACAGATGAAGCTGATTACCTTTCTGCTGGTGGTAACGACAATGAAATTGTAGATAATGTACAATGGGTTGCTTATAAACAACACTTTTTTACATCTGTTTTATTAACTGAAAAACCGTTTGATAAAGCATCTTTAATTTCTACCAATTTAGTTAATGATGATAAAATTGACACAGTTTTTACAAAAAAATACGAATTAAACACTCCGTTAGCATTAAACAACGGCGAGTTAAATTACAATATGAACTGGTATTACGGACCAGTAGATTACAAACCTCTAAAAGCTTATGAAGGTAAACACTTAGAAGAAATTGTTGATTTAGGTTGGGGAATTTTCGGTGCTATTAACAGAGGTATTTTTATTCCTATTTTTGGATGGTTAAGCGGATTAATGTCTAACTACGGATTGATTATTATATTAATGACCATTGTAGTTCGTATTTTAATGTCACCTTTAGTGTACAAATCGTATGTTTCTAGTGCAAAAATGAAAGTAATTCGTCCAGAATTAACAGCGATTAACGAACGTTTACCAGGAAAAGAAAACGCAATGAAGCGTCAGCAAGAAACCATGGCAGTTCAGCGAAAAGCTGGAGTTAGCATGATGTCTGGTTGTATACCAGCATTGTTACAAATGCCAATTTTCTTTGCATTATTCCGTTTCTTCCCAGCAAATTTAGAATTAAGACAAAAAGGATTTTTATGGGCAGACGATTTATCATCTTACGATGCAGTTTTCCAATTGCCATTTAATATTTGGTTTTATGGAGATCACGTAAGTTTATTTCCAATCTTAGCTTCTGTTGCCATTTTCTTTTATATGAAAATGAATCAAAGTCAGCAAGCAAATATGCAGGCACCAGCGCAAGAAGGAATGCCAGACATGCAAAAGATGATGAAGATGATGATTTATTTATCTCCAATAATGATGTTATTTTTCTTTAACAACTACGCAAGTAGTTTAAGTTTATACTACTTTGTTTCTAACTTACTAACTATCGTAATTATGTTGGTCATAAAAAACTATGTAATTGATGAAGATAAAATTATTGCTCAGATCGAAGAAAACAAAAAACGTCCTGAAAAGAAAAAAGGAAAGTTTAGACAACGGTTAGATGATGCAATGAAACAAGCGCAAGAACAACAAGCACAAAACAAAAAACGCAAGTAAAAGGCAACGCCTTTAAACAATAAAAACTGAAACATAATTGTTTCGGTTTTTTTTGTTTTTAGTTTGAATACCAAATGTAGAACGAAGAAGAATCTCAAAAACGAATGTCATATCGAGCGGAGTCGAGATATCTTATAAAAAACAAACTTCTTTATTTTTGATAAACATGTAGTTTTACTTCTTGATTATATTACTAAAAAAGTTAACTTGCTAACTCTGAATAATCTGTTCTAAACTAAAATGAGTAAAAAAGTATCAACTATAGAAGAACAAATAAATCTTCTTAAAAAAAGAGGAATGATTTTCGACTGTGGAGAAGAGAAAGCTAAAGAAATATTATTAGATATAGGCTATTATAGGCTTGGTTTTTATTGGTTTCCTTTCGAAATGGATAAAGATCATAATTTTCAAAAAGACACTCTATTTTCGAATATAATTAACCTTTACTATTTGGATGTAGATTTAAGAAATATTTTATTAAAGTATTTAAAGCGTATAGAAGTTAATTTTAGGACTAAAATTATTTATTACATATCTAATAAGCATAATGATGACCCTATTTGGTATTCCAATCCTAAAATAATGGCTTCTTGGTTTATAAAAAGCTTAGACACAAAACTATATACAAATAAATTTAAAGAGGATAATAAACAAATAAAACTTCATCATGTTAAATATAGAAATGACATATATGCGCCTACATGGAAAACTTTTGAATTCTTAACTTTTGGAGCTATTGTTACTATTTTTAGAGCATTGAAAAATGATGAATTAAAAAAAGAAATTTCAAAAATTTATGGATTAAATAATCTTAAAACTTTTATCAATTTTATTCATACTATAAAATTTATTCGAAATATTTGTGCTCATGCAGGTGTTTTATTTGATTTAAATTTTCCTCAAGGTATCTACAAAATTCCTAAAATAAGATTTAACAACAACAATAATCAATCTCTAGATGCTGGAATAAAAACAATCTCATATATATTAAAAAATATCTCTGAAGAACGTAATGATGATATGAATAATGAAATAAATATATTATTTAAAAAATATGAAAACAATGAAATTATTAAACTAATAATTACAGGTAAAATTGGTTATAATATGTAAATGTTGTATATTTGCTCTATAAAGTGCCTAGCTATTCATTACGCTTTAGTGTTGCACTATAAAAAATTATACAGAACCTAGACATTTTGCTCTAGGTTTTTTTACTTTAATACTAAAGTATACTTATAAAAAAATAAATTTTGTGATTTATTGCTAATCTAACCCGATTACGGAAATAACTACTATTTTTTCTACGCTTTCTTCGTTTTAAATCGTCCATAAAACAGAATATACCCATAACATACAATTGTTAAAATAAACGCTGTTTTAAAGCCAAAACCATCAATTAAATTTCCAAAGAAAAACGGAATTATTGCGCCACCAACAATTGCCATACACAACAACCCAGAAGCTTGTGCTTTTAAATCTCCCAAACCTTCTAAACTCAAAGTAAAAATAGTTGGAAACATAATAGAGTTGAACAAGCCAACGGCTAAAATAGACCACATAGAAACTAAACCAGTTGTGCTCATAGAAATTACAATCATGCTAATTGCCAACAAGGCAAAAATGCTCAACACTTTTCCTGCCGACATAATTTTGGTTAAATACGCACCCACAAAACGACCAATCATTGCGCCGCCCCAATAAAAAATGACAAAAATTCCTAATAAAGATTTTGGATCTTTACCAGAAAAGGATTGGTTAAAAGTATTGGCAATAGTGTTTGCAATATTCATCATGGTATCGTTTTCTGCAACAATTGGTGCCAAACCTGAATCGTAAAAATAGTTGACTAAAAAACTTCCGATGGCAACTTCTGCACCAACGTACACGAAGATTCCCAATGCGCCCATCAACATTATTTTGTTTTTTAGCAATTTAAAATAGCCGCCTTTCGGACTTTCTTCAATCAACTTTGGCAATTTTGTAAATAGAAATATGACTGCTAACAATAGAATAAATCCAGCAATTAGTAAAAACGGAGTTTGAACTGTTGCTGCTTCCGAAATATAATATTCGCTTTTTTGAGTTTCAGTTAGTAAACCAATTTCGTCGGATGATTTTACAGAATCGCTCAATAAAAATAATGCTCCAACAACAGGTGCAATTGTTGTTCCTAAAGAATTAAACGCTTGCGATAAATTCAATCTACTACTCGCGCCTTCTTCACTTCCTAACAAGGCAACAAACGGATTTGCTGCAACTTGTAAAATGGTAATTCCGCCCGCTAACGTAAAGTATCCAACTAAAAAAACAGAAAACAATCTGTGTTCTGCCGCAGGATAAAATAACAAACAACCAACTGCCATAGTTACCAAACCAAGAACAATTCCTTTTTTATATCCAATTTTTGATAAGATAAATCCGGCTGGTAATGAGAATACAAAAAATGCCACAAAAAATGCGAATTGTACCAAGACTGTTTTTGCATATGACATTTCAAAAACATCTTTCAACCTCGGGATTAAAGAATCTACCAACACGGTAATAAATCCCCATAAAAAGAACAAAGAAGTTAAAAATATAAATGCAGATTTGTATGATTTGTTCGTTGATGTATTCATTAATTTTACCTTTTTAGATGATTCCTTTTCACTTTATAATTTTATAGCTAAAACATAAAAGATTGCTTCATTTCATTCGCAATGACAACTTTTTAAGCTTTGCAACTCTGCTACTTTGAACCTTTGCAACTTTGCCACATTGAGCCTCTGCAACATTAAAACTACTTTATCCTTTTTTTGTGTACGAGTTAGACTCTACATAAATTTGTTCTCCTTCTTGATATTTGCTAATTCCAAATCCGCCATGAATACAATAACAACCATATTCTCCTTGTTTATTTAGCGCAACATAACCTACTTGAAAATTTTGATAATTTGGATTGGATTCTACAATTCTTTTTACACCTTCTTCACAGGCTTCTTGCGGCGTTCTTCCTTGACGCATTAATTCTACAATTAAATAACTTCCAACGGTTTTCAAAACCTCTTCTCCCATTCCGGTTGCTGTTGCTCCGCCAATTGTATTATCAATAAATAATCCTGAACCAATAATTGCAGAATCACCAACTCGACCAGCCATTTTATATGCCATTCCACTTGTAGTACAACCACCAGAAATATCACCTTTTTTATCAATAGCTAACATGCCAATTGTATCGTGATTTTCGATGTTGATAATCGGTTTGTATTCTGATTTTACTTTCCATTTTTCCCAAGCTTTTTTAGAGGCTTCGGTTAATAAATTTTCTCTTTTAAAACCTTGTTCAACCGCAAACTGTTCTGCGCCTTTTCCTGCTAACAAAACATGTGGAGTTTCTTCCATGACTTTACGAGCTACAGAAATTGGATGTGCAATGTTCTCCATACAAACAACCGCTCCGTAACCACCATCTTTATTCATTATACAAGCGTCCAACGTTACATTTCCGTCTCTATCTGGAGCACCACCTTTACCAACAGTTGTATTTTTTTCGTCGGCTTCTTCTACTCTACAACCTGCCTCAATGGCATCGATAGATGTTCCACCTTTTTCCAAGACTTCCCAAGCTGCTTTTGTAGCATTATGAAAACGCCAAGTTGCCACTACAACTGGCACAACTTTTTTACCTTTTGATATAGATTTTTTTTCTTTTTTATCATCCGTTTCACAAGATATAACTGTTGGTGCAACTGCCAAACCTAACCCTGTTAAGGAAGCTCTTTTTATAAAATTTCTTCTTTTCATTTTATGCTGAATTTAGTTCAGTATCTTTAATTATATAGATTCCTGCCTACGCAAGAATAACATTTCTTATTTTATTTTATCATTACGAGGAACGAATTAATCTCTTTTTTAATCATGAGATTACCACAGAAAGCAAAAACTTTCTTCGCAATGACGTTCATTTATTTTATTTGAATTTCATCAACAAACAACCAAGATCTACCATCGTGTTTATAACCTAAATGCCATGTTGGTAAAACCCCCAATTTTTTTGCGACTACTTTTATATATCTATATTTCCCTTTTATTTTATTAAAAGTGGTTCTTTTTATTATAACATCTTCTGATTTCTCAACATTATACTTTCTAGAATGTTTTTCATAATTTATAAAATTTACTCCATCGTTAGAAACCAAAACACTAACTTCAGTTGGAAGGAATATCCAACTACGTTGGTCTTGTAAAAAACCTACAGAAACTTCATTAATTTCTTTTTGTTTTCCTAAATCTACAATTGCAATTACATCTGTATCAGAATATCCTTGCCAAGTTCCGGTTCTAAAATCTTGTGCTCCGATGATTCCATCAATCAACGCATTTTTTCCACCAGCATTGTATTGATTTGCATATTCCGTTTTTAATTCGATTTTAATATTTGGATCAATTTTAAAGAAATCTGTTGTAATAATTGCACTTTTCGTTTCTCCTTTTTGTGCATACATTTTTAATGCAACTTTATCTACAATTACAATTGGATTTTCATATTTTTTAAACTCTTCTCCGATCGAATAATAAATAGTTGCGTCTTTATTTACTGAGTTTAACGTTACAGAAGTTTTTCCTTTAAAAGCAATTTCTCCAGTTTCAATAAAAGGTGCAGCAACAATTAAATGCTCTTTAATTTCTGTAACCGGAATGTGTTTGTCGTTTGTACCCCAAGTTGATGGTTTGTCTGTCATTACAAATCGCAAACTTCCGCCAGCAATAATGTCTTTGTGTTTTAAAAATGTGTACGGATAATTTTTACCGTTCAATTCAACCGATTTGATGTATTTATTTTTGTTAGAAATAGAATCGGAAACAATGGTAAATGTTTTTCCGCTTTCTAAATTGATGGTTGCTTTCGGGAATAATGGCGCTCCAATAATGTATTGATTTGAAGCCGGAGTTACAGAATAAAATCCCATAGAACTCAAAATATACCAAGCACTCATTTGTCCACAATCTTCGTTTCCTGAAATTCCCGCTGGATCATTTGTGTACAATTCAGTCAAAATTTGACGAACTTTTTCTTGTGTTTTATGCGGTTTATTCACAAAATTATACAAATAAGCCATGTGATGACTTGGTTCGTTTCCGTGTGCATACTGACCAATTAAACCTGTAATATCTGCTTGATCTCTACCAGAAGTTTCATTTTTTGCAGTAAATAATTTATCCAATTGCTTTTCTAAATTTTCTTTTCCGCCTAATAAATTAATGAATCCAGAAACATCTTGCGGCACATAAAAACTGTATTGCCAAGAATTAGCTTCTGTATAATTGAAGTTTACTTCAAAAGGATCAAAAGGTGCAAACCACGTATTTCTAAAACGTCCACGCATAAAATGTGTTGAAGGATCGAACACATTTTTATAATATTGCGCTCTTTCTGTGTATGTTTTGTAATCGTCTTCTTTTCCTAACGATTTTGCCATTTGTGCAATTGTCCAATCATCATAAGCATATTCTAAGGTTTTAGAAACCGATTCTGATTCTTTTTGAACCGGAATAAATCCAAATTTTTTATAAGAATCCAATCCTAATTTATCTCTTGTTGCAGAATGTTTCATTGCTTCAAAAGCTTTGTTTACATCGTAATTTCTAATTCCTTTTAAATAAGCGTCAGCAATTACAGGAACTGCGTGGTAACCAATCATACATCCTGTATAATTTGCAGATAAATCCCAAATTGGCATAATTCCGCCTTCATCATATTTTGCTAAAAACGTATTGATAAAATCGTTGGTTTTGTCTTGTTCAATAATTGTATACAACGGATGCGCCGCTCTGTAGGTATCCCAAAGTGAGAAAACTGTGTAATAATCAAAATCTAATGTTTCATGAATTTTCATATCCATTCCTCGATAACGACCGTCAATATCTTGATATAAATTTGGTGCAATCATTGTGTGATATAAAGCTGTATAAAAATTAGTTTTATAATCAATATTATCAGATTCTATGACTATTTTTTCTAATTGTTTTTCCCAAACTTTTTGTGTTTCTTTCTTAATTTCTTCAAAAGTTTTACTTCCAATTTCTAAATGCCAATTGTGCATTGCTCCTGCTTCATCAACCGGTGAAATTCCGATGGTAACTCTAATTTCATTTCCTGTAGTGTTGTCAAATTCAAACGCTGCTTTTACTTTTTTTCCTTCTGTTTTATCTTCTAATAAAGTAACGTTTGTAAATGGTTTAGAAAATAACAGGTCAAAAAATAATCGTTGATCTGTAGCCCAAGCTTTAGAAAAACGATATCCAGAAATTGCTGTTTTAGAATTGATAGTTAATTTAGAATCTAAGACTTCATCTCGATGCTCTAAATCTAAAATGATAATTTGTTTTGATCCTTCAGCAAAATTATATTTATGAATTCCGCTTCTTTCTGTAACTGTTAATTCAACATCAATATTTGTATCATCTAAATGTACTTTATAATAACCAGGTTCTGCTACTTCGTTGTCATGAGAAAATTTAGATTTGTAGCCTTCTTTTCCGTCAGCGCCATTATTAAAAACCACTTTATTTGTTGGCATTAATAAAATATCTCCGTAATCAGAAACTCCTGTTCCGCTTAAATGTGTGTGTGAAAATCCGAAGATTTCAGAATCAGAATAATGATATCCGGAACATCCGTCCCAACCATCTAATCGTGTATCTGGACTTAATTGCATCATTCCAAACGGACTTGTAGCACCAGGATATGTGTGTCCATGACCGCCAGTTCCGATAAACGGATTTACATAAGAAATTAATGCTTGATCTTTTTGAGCTAAAGAAACTGGAAGGTTAGGTTTACATGAATCTAAGAAAAATGATAGTAAAACTATTAGCAGAAAATATTTTTTCATTCTGTGTTTGGATTTATTTATTTGACTAAATTAGCAAGATAACAATAATCAACCTATTTATTTATGTGGAATTTTAAACACACCAAGTATTTTTTAATCTTTTCATTTGCTATTTTACTTATAACTTCGTGTTCAGAAGAAAAGCAAATCGCTATACATCCTGCAATTATTCCAGCTCCATCAACACAACAAATTAATGATGGTATTTTTGAAATGAGCAATGCAACTGGTATTTTTTCTGATGATGCATTTAGGCAAGTTGCAGATTTTTTAAAATCCTATATCGAATATGGAAGTGAAATCAAGTTAAAATCAGAAGACTATAAAAATGTCATCAACTTTAAAAAAGATGCCTCTATAACAAACGAAGAAGGTTATCAACTAAAAGTAACTACAAACGAAATAACTATTACTGCGAGTTCTGCAAAAGGAGCATTTTATGCCGTACAATCTTTACGTCAATTATTGCCAGCTTCTTTTGAGAATAGCACTTTTAAAGGAAGTACTGTTTCAGTTCAAAATTTAGAAATTACTGATGCGCCACAGTTCAAATATCGTGGAATGCATTTAGATGTTGGACGTCATTTTTTTCCAGTTGATTTTATTAAAAAATATATTGATTTGATGAGCATGTTAAAAATGAATACGTTTCATTGGCATTTAACAGAAGATCAAGGTTGGAGAATCGAAATAAAAAAATATCCAAAATTACAAGAAATTGCAGCGTACAGAAATGAAACGTTAATTGGACATTATAGCGATCAACCACATCAGTTTGATGGAAAAAAATATGGCGGATTTTATACGCAAGAAGAAATTAAAGATATTGTAAAATATGCTACTGAAAGACAAATTGATGTAATTCCTGAAATAGAAATGCCGGGTCATGCTCAAGCTGCAATCAGTGCATATCCAGAATTAGGTTGTACCGGAAAACCAATTGATGTTGCAACAAAATGGGGCATTTTTGAAGATATTTATTGTCCGAAAGAAGCAACTTTTAAATTTTTAGAAGATGTAATTGATGAAGTGATTGCATTATTCCCTAGTAAATATATTCATATTGGTGGCGATGAAGCTCCGAAAACAAGATGGAAAAACTGTGCGCATTGTCAAGCTTTGATAAAAAAAGAAGGACTTAAAGACGAATACGGTTTGCAAAGTTATTTTATCACAAGAATGGAAAAATACATCAACTCTAAAGGAAAACAAATTATTGGTTGGGACGAAATTTTAGAAGGCGGATTAGCGCCAAATGCAACTGTTATGTCTTGGCGAGGAACAGAGGGTGCAGTTATTGCAGCACAACAACATCACGATGTGATTTTAACTCCTGGTTCTCACTGTTATTTTGATCATTATCAATCTACAAAAGAAGAAGAGCCTTTGGCTATTGGTGGATTTTTACCTTTAGAAAAAGTATATAGTTTTAATCCGATTCCGAAAGAATTAACCAAAGAAGAATCTAAATATGTATTGGGAGCACAAGGAAATGTGTGGACAGAATATATGAAAGATTCTAAGCAAGTTGAATACATGGCTTTTCCAAGAATGATTGCTTTGAGTGAAGTTGTTTGGTCTGAAAATAAAAACAAAGATTTCGAGAATTTTAAAAATAGATTAGAATTTTATCAGCAAAGATTAGACGCTAGAGATGTAAATTATGCCAATCATTTATATGAAGTTTTAGGAAAATCAGAAATAAAAGATGGCGTTTTATACATGAATTTAAAAACGAATTCTGGCACAAAAACCATTCGTTATACTTTAGATGGAACTGAGCCAAACATCAACTCTACTATTTATAAAAAACCGTTGCTTATAGACAAAAGTGTTACCATAAATGCCGCTTCGTTTAGTGATAAAAGTCAGGTAAGTGGTGTTTTTAATGAAACTGTAAAAATGCACAAAGCGGTTGGAAAAAAGATAAGTTTTGATGTTGCACCGAGTGAAAAATACAATGCTGGCGGTAATAATGCATTAATCAACGGAATTAGTGGAAGCAACAAGCGTTATGGTGATGATCAATGGTTAGGTTTTAATGGAAAAGACGTTGAAATTACGATTGATTTAGGAAAAGAAATGAATGTAAATTCTATTGCTACACGTTTTAACAATCAAGTTGGAAGTTGGATTTATGCTCCGACTCAAGTTGTGGTTAGTTTTCCAGGAAACGAAGAATATTTACCAATTGAAATGGAACAAAGCGAAGAAAAAATTGTTGATTTAAAATTAGAAACCAAAATTTTTACACGATACATTAAATTAAAAGTAATGAATTACGGCATTATTCCTGACGGAAAACAAGGCGCTGGTCATTTACCTTGGACATTTATTGATGAAATTATTGTGGAATAAAATGACTGTCACTCCTGCGAAAACAGGAATCCATTTTATAACATTTAACTACTTTTAATAAGGTTCCTGCTTTCGCAGGAATGACACAAAATATGAAACTAGAAATCTGTGCAAATTCATATCAATCTGCAATCAATGCAGAAAAAGCTGGAGCAAATAGAATCGAATTGTGTTCTGAATTGGCTGTTGGCGGAATTACTCCTTCATACGGATTGTTAAAAAAAGTGGTTGAAGATTTAACGATTCCAATTCATGTATTGGTAAGACCACGAAGCGGAGATTTCACCTATTCTGATGAAGAGTTTCAAGTTTTAAAAGAAGATATTTTAATTTGTAAAGAATTAGGCGTTTCTGGAGTTGTTTCTGGCGTTTTACATATTGACAATACCATTGATGTAGAAAGAACCAAGGAACTTGTTGCAATTGCTAAACCAATGAATTTTACATTTCATAGAGCTTTTGATTGGGTTGTAAATCCGATAGACGAAATCAAAAATTTAGAAAAAATCGGTGTGGTTAGAATTTTAACTTCGGGGCAAGAAACATCCGCTGAAAAAGGATTAAAAAATTTAATTGAATTTCAAAAAACAACTTCAAAAATTACGATAATGCCTGGCGGCGGAATTCATAAAAACAATATCAAACTGTTTCAAAAAAACGGATTTAAAGAAGTTCATTTATCAGCAACTACACAAAACAAAACCATTGAAAAACCAACAATATCAATGAATAGCAACAAGCATTTTGATGAAACTCAAGTAGCTCTTTCTGATATTGACCACATAAAAACCTGTTTAGAAATCATTTCTAATGAAATATAAATACCTTTTTTTTCTTTTACTAATAACAAGTATTGTTGGTTGTAAAAAAACAACTTCAGAATTACCAATCGTTTTGAATATTCATGAAAATTGGGAATTCAAATCTGCTAAAGATTCTGATTGGAAATCGGCTTCCGTTCCAGGAAACATTTTTACAGATTTACTGAATCATAAACTCATTCCAGATCCGTTTGTAAAAACAAATGAAGAAAAAGTACAATGGGTTTCTAAAAAAGATTGGGAATACAAAACTACATTTACTGTAAATGAAGCAACTTTACAAAAAGAAAATATCAACATTTCTTTTGAAGGATTGGATACCTATGCAAAAATCTTTTTAAACGACCAGCTTCTTTTAACAACTTCAAATGCATTTAGAACTTTTACAATTGATGTAAAAAAACAGCTAAAAATTAATAATTCACTGAAAATTGTATTTACGAATACGGATGCAATAGAAACTGTAAAAGAAAAAGAAAATCCATATCAATTACCTGAAGGAAAGAGAATTTACACTCGAAAAGCACAATTTCAATATGGTTGGGATTGGGGACCAAAACTCAATACTTCTGGAATTTGGAAAAACATTTCTTTAAAGGCATGGAACAACATCAAGTTTGATGACATTTTTATCAAACAAAAAAACATTACAGAAAATAATGCAAGTTTAGAAATTGAAGTCACCATTGACAGTGATGAAGATAAAAACATCATGCTTGTTACTACTGCAGACAAGCAAACTTATTCAAATCACCTTAAAGTTGCTAAAGGAAAACACAGCTATTCTGTTCCGTTTGATATTAAAAATCCGATGTTATGGTGGACACATAATTTAGGAAAACCACATTTGTATAATTTTGATTTTAAGTTGTTAGAAAACAATATCATAAAAGACGAAAAATCAATAAAAAAAGGTATTAGAACGATAAAATTGATTACAGAAAAAGATTCAATTGGAGAATCATTTTATTTTGAATTGAATGGAAAACCTGTTTATATGAAAGGTGCCAATTATATTCCACAAAACAGTTTTCAAAATAAAGTAACCAATCAACAGTATCAAAAATTACTTTCTGGTGTTGTAAACTCTAATATGAATATGTTGCGAGTTTGGGGAGGCGGAATTTACGAAAATGATGTTTTTTACGATTTATGTGATGAAAAAGGCATTTTAGTTTGGCAAGATTTTATGTTTGCGTGCGCGATGTATCCTGGTGATATTGAATTCTTAGCAAACGTACAGCAAGAAGCAGAAGATCAAGTAAAAAGATTGCGAAATCATGCTTCAATTGCGTTGTGGGCAGGAAACAATGAAAACTCTGAAGGTTGGAAACGTTGGGGTTGGCAAGATGGAAGAAGTGAAAAAGAAAAAGCAGAAATTTGGTCTGATTATTTAGCTGTTTTTGATTCGATTTTACCTCAAACTGTTGCAAAATATAGCGAGACAAGTTATTGGGAAAGTTCACCAAAATTTGGAAGAGGAAATCCGAAATACGAATTTGAAGGCGATGCACACGATTGGTGGGTTTGGCATGATGCAAGACCGTTTGAACATTTTGAAAAACAAGTCCCGAGGTTTATGAGCGAATTTGGTTTTCAATCTTTTCCGTCTTACGAAACGATCAATTTCATCAACCAAAAAGAACAAATTGATTTAAAAACAGACGGCATCAAATCACATCAAAAACACATCAGAGGTTTTCAATTGATTGATGAATATATGCAACGTGATTATAACATCCCGACTTCAGATGAAGATTATATGTATGTAAGTCAGTTATTACAAGCCAAAGGAATTGTCATGGGAATTGAGGCACACAGAAGAGCAAAACCGTATAATATGGGAACCTTATATTGGCAATTAAACGATTGTTGGCCATCAATATCTTGGTCTAGCATTGATTATTTTGGCAACTGGAAAGCCTTGCAGTACAAAGCTAAAAAAGCATTTGAAAATGTGCTGATTTCATACAAAGAAGATAAATTCGACATTGTAACGCACATCATCAACGATACTTTTGATGTTATTTCTGGGGAATTAAATGTAAAAATTATTGATTTTAATGGAAACGAAATCTGGTCAAACTTTAAAGATATTTCTGTAAAAGAAAATGCAAGTCAGCAAGTATATAGCATTCCAAATGTAGATATTGATAGAAAGAATCATGTGTATATTACCGAATTTAATGGCAAAAAAGCGCTTCATTTTTTTAGCAATCCGAAAAATTTAAACTTACCAAAAGGAGAAATTCAGAAAGAAATTACAAAAACAAAAACTGGATTTTCAATCACTTTAAAAAGTGCTGTTTTACAAAAAGATGTTTTCTTGTTCAGTAAAAATAAAGGTCATTTCTCTAACAACTTTTTTGATTTATTACCGAATGAAGCAATTACAATTGAGTTTATAACTGATGCAGAATCTTTGGATGATTTGCATTTAAAAACCTTGAATCAATTAAAGTAATTGTTAGTTCGAGTGAAAATGAGAAGTATGAACAATTTTGTATCGAGAACAACATGAAAGATATCTCGATACAAATTTATTTTTCTCAATATAAATTCACTAGATATGACAGAATGTTTTAATTTTTCAAAACAAAATGTCATTCCTGTGAAAACAGGAATCTATATGTAGTTTGTTTGAATTCCTGCCTACGCAGGAATGACAAATCATCAATTTTTCTTTAAAAACTTAGATTCCAAAAACCCCAATCCATACCCCAAATGTTGGGTAAAAGTGGTAATTATACTTAAAAAAGCAACAACAAAGTTTTTATTTTGAAATAAGGAACCTAAGCATATCAAAATAAAATAGAACCCATAGAATGCAATGAGTTGCCAATATCCAAATAATGCAGCAATACAACTGATGTCAAACCCAATAATAAATAAAGAAGGAAACCAATACGTAATTTTTGCAGTTTCTGGATACCGTTTATTTAATTGTGGTCTTGCTGTACCAAAAGCAAAAGTTTGCTTAAAAAATTGCTTTATTGTACTTCTACGTTTGTGATACACAAATGCTTTTTCTATCAATTGGGTTTTTAACCCGTTTTCCCACAAACGAAATGTCAAATCAATATCTTCTCCGACTTTTAATTCTGCAAAGCCATTGGTTTTTTCAAAAGCAATTTTCGATAATCCTAAGTTAAAACTTCTAGGTTGAAATTTCCCTATAGCATTTTTCTTACCACGAATTCCGCCAGTTGTCAACACAGAAGTCATAGAGTAATTAATGGCTTTTTGCAACGAAGTAAAACTTTTATGTGCAGCATCTGGACCACCAAAAGCATCTGTAAAATTATATTCTAATCCTTTTTTTACTTCTGATAGATATTGTTTTGGAACGATGACATCAGAATCTAAAATGATAAAATAATTTCCATTTGCGTTTTCCATTCCGAAATTACGGCTTGCTCCTGCTCCACTATTTTCTTTAAAGAAGTATTTTAAATTAAGTTTTGATTTATAGTTTTCTACAATACTTTCACTTCTTTCTGTCGAACCATCTTCTATAATCAACACTTCAAAATCATCTGTAAAATCTTGTTTAGTAAGACTTTTTAACAATTCGTCGATCTCATTAGGACGATTATACACTGGTATTATTATGGAAAAGTTTAGGTTCAAATTATTCTGGGAGTTTAAAGTACGGATTGTAAATAAATCCAATAACATTATTCCAAGGGTCTCTAACAGAAGCAACCATTAGTTCTCCACCAACATTATTAGGTTTCTCGTGTTCTGTTGCTCCTAGTTTTATAAATCTGTTATATGTTTCTTCTATTTTTTCAGTTCCCCAATAACTTAGTACATTATCAGATTTTTTATTTTTTTTTTCTTCTGGCAACAATCCTAGTTCATATCCTTGAATTGAAAATCCAACATAAAAAACTTCTTCAAAATAGGCTTTCGTTTCAAAAGCTTTCGAATACCATTCTTTTGCTTTTTGCAAATCAGAAACTTTATAAATTGTTGTTCTAAGTCCTAACATTTTTCGTTTTTTGCTAATGTAAACAAAAAATGCAAATCGAATCGATTTGCATTTTTTTTAAATATTAAAATTCATTATTCTTTGATTAATCTATAAGAACCTAATTTATCTGCAACTTTTATTTTCAACACATATAATCCTGAATTTAATGAAGAAACATCAAGATTAAACAACTTGTTATCAGGATATTTAAGAAGAACTTGTTGCCCCAATATATTGTAAACTGCAATTTCTTTAATTTTTTCTTGAGCATCTAATTGCAATATGTTTTTTGTTGGATTCGGAAATAATTTAAAACCTTCTATAGAATTTTCTTCTATACTTAAAACTTTAGTCGTAAAATTAAATGGTCCTGCCCAATCACTATCAATACTTCTTTTACATTTGTCTTGAACATAAAAATCATATGAAGTATTTGGATTTAAATTTCCTATCGATATAGATTTTTGGTTTGTTTGTCCTGTTTTTGTCCCAGTTCCTAAAGTAAATCCTTGAGTTCCATATTCAACAACCCATTCGGTGTCACTAGTATTAGTTGACGACCATGTTAAATCTGCAGAATGTTCTCCTAAGTTGCTAGCACCTAAATTAGTTGAAGTTGAACATTTAAAAGAAGTAATTGTTGGTGAAGTAGCACAAAAACCCCAACCATTTGTGTCATTATCATCATAAACCAATCTGTATTTAAAATTTTGCAGCTGATTTGTTGTAAAAGATGAAATGTTTATTGCTATTTCTGCATTAGAATCTTCACCTAAAGTACATGATTTATATGCATTACTGGTATCGTTATTAACTGGCGCTGTAGCATCAGTGGGTGTTACCCAACTTGCAGCATCTGCATCATAATACTGAACCATTAGCGTTTCCGTATTCTCTATTCGATAAGATATGTTAAACTTAATTTCAACAGCTATTTCCCCATTGTCAAATGCTGGTTTTAAATTTATTACAGGAGATTCGGCAGCAATATCATTATTATCCGATCCAGAATTAACGGCATTATCATCAAACTTAAATTGCGCTCCTGTTGTTGGATTTGATAATAATCCAGCTGCTGTAAAAGTACCAGTAACGGTCCAATTAGCATTTGGCCAATTAGCAGGTTGATTTAATGTTTGAGAATAACTCATTCCTACTACGAAGAAGAAAATGAGTGAGAGTAGTTTTTTTTTCATAATTAATCTATTTTAAATATTTGTTACGATTAAATTACTGAATATCAACAACAAAAACAAACACTTTTAAACTTGATACACTAATTTATATCAGATATAAATAAACAAATACTTATAAACGTATTTAATTTTGACAAATGCATCTAGTATTTGACTTAATAAAAATGATGTGATTTTGATTGAAAAATAAAAATCTTTAGAATACTATTTAATTCAATAATTCTTTTGCGTGTGTAATTGCAGAATCTGAAATGTCTTTTCCACTTAACATTTCTGCAATTTCTACAATACGCTCGTCTTCTGATAATTGTTTTAAGTTGGTTGTAGTTACACCTGCAACATCTTCTTTAAACACTTTGTAGTGTTGATTTCCTTTTGCAGCAATTTGTGGTAAATGTGTAATGGTAATTACTTGCATTTGCGTAGACATTTGCTGCATAATTTTAGCAATTTTATTAGAAATTTCTCCAGAAACACCTGTATCAATTTCATCAAAAATAATAGTTGGTAGTTGTGTATTATCTGATAATATTTTTTTGATTGCTAGCATAATTCGAGACAATTCACCACCAGAAGCTACTTTTTTAAGTTCTCCAAAACTGCCGCCTTTATTAGCAGAAAACAAAAAGTTTAGTTTGTCTTTTCCGTTTGATAAAAAAGAATCTGATTTTGATATATCAATTGAAAAACGTGCTTCGGGCATTCCAAGTTCTGACAATAAATATTCTAATTCCTTTTTCAAATTCGGAATTATTTTTTTTCTAGCAGAAGAAATCAAATTAGCTACTTCGTCTAATTTCGTTGAAACCTCATTTATTTGTTGTTGCTTTTGATTGATGATTTCTTCCGCATTTTCTACTTGATCTACTTTTATAGATAAAACTTCTTGAATTTCTAACAATTCTGGAATAGAATTAACGTAATGTTTCTTTTGTAAATTATAAATTAATTGCAATCTGTCGTTTAGTTTTTCTAACTCATTCGGATTAGAATCTATTGATTCAGTTGCGTCCTCAAGTTCAGAAATAATATCGTCCAATTCAATTTTTACACTTGTAATTCTGTTAGAAATTTCTTCGTATTCTTTAGAAAATGGCGCAATTTTCTGCAATCTGTTTTCCAACGTATTTAGCAATGTCTGAATCCCAATTTCATCAGCAGAAGCAATATGTACCGCTTCCGATAAGTTTAACTCAATTTCTTCTACATTATTTAATTTTTCTAATTTCTCTTCTAATTCTAATTGTTCATCAGCTATTAAATTAGCTTCAGTTAACTCGTTAAATAAATGTAAATTATAATCGTATTGTTGATTTGCCTCACGTTGTTGTGCTTCTAATTCTTGTAACTCCTTTTGATAAAAATTTAGTTGTTTTAATCCACGTTGATAAGAAGCTAATTTCTGTCCGTTTTTAGCCAAAGCATCTAAAATATGAAACTGAAAACCAGCATCTGATAATTCTAATGTTTGATGTTGAGAATGTACATCAATCAATTTTGATTTTAATTCGTTTAAAACCGACAACTTTACAGGTGTATCGTTAACAAAAGCACGTGATTTCCCTGAAGGTAAAATTTCTCTTCTAATAATTGTTTGTGCTTCGTAATCTAAATCAACAGAAGTGAAAAAATCTTCTAAATTGTAATTAGAAATTGCCAAATGAGCTTCAACCACACATTTTTTAGAAGTGTCTTTTAAAGTAGAAGTATCTGCTCTGTTTCCCAAAACCAAACCTAAAGCGCCTAACAAAATAGATTTTCCTGCACCAGTTTCTCCAGTAATAATAGACAAACCATTATTAAAGTCAATTGACAACTGATTGATTAATGCGTAATTTTGTATGGAAAGTGATGTTAACAAATTCAACTAATTTTAAAAGATAAAATTACTTAATTTTTTGCCACTTATCGTTATTTGTTGGAGAAATTCTTTGTAGCAATTTTTGCATTTTAGAAGCATTGCTAGTTCTTGGTCCGTCAGAAAAAATAGTTGCAATTTCATCTGCCTTAGCATCTAAAAAAAATCGAATAATAGGATTCCCAATTGCTACATTATGCAATTGTTCTAATTGTAAAACCGCACTTTCTATCGTTGATTTAGCATTGTTTTTATCTTTAGAAAAAACATCCATACCAAGTCTGTGATACGTATATAAAACATTTTTAAATCCTGTTAATTTAGCAGAAGTTAAATTATCTATTAGTGAGTAACGGTTTTGTTTACCAACTTCATCAGCCCAACCAGAACCTCCACTTTGTTGCGCTAATAATAACACATTTTTTGCTTTTTGATAATAAGAATTTCCTCCGTTTAATTTAAAAGTATCAGCATCAACTCCTAAAATGATATGAACATAAAACACAATTGTAGAAATTAAATTAGATTCAAATACCGTTTCATTATAATTAAATGGCTGAAATTCATCGTATTTAAAATTAAAATCTAAATCGTTGATATTTATGATTGGCGTTGTGTATGAAGTTCCATAAACAGGTCTAGCTGCCTGAATTTGAATACTAGCTTCAAAACGGTTAGTACTTACTTGTTTGTTAATCGTAATTGTAAATGCACTGCTTATTCTTTCTTGTGACTTAAAATTCTTGTTTGTCCACTTTTTTTGATTGATAAACTCTGTAAGTGAAGTTTGAAGTGTTGTAAAAACCTGTTTATTTGATCCAGGGATTTGATCAGAATTTACAGTTACTAATGCATTTAATTCTTGTGCATTAGTAGTAAGGACAGAAACAAAGCCTAAAAGAAAAAGGAAAAATGTACGCATATATTATATTCGATAATGTTTGATCGAGCTTGTCATATCGAGCGGAGTCGAGATGCGAGACCTCATTTTTAAACCTCTCGACTCCGCTCGAGGAGACATCAACATTTGTTAAACATCTTTTTTAATACTTCATTTATAATATCGTTTGCAACTTCAGATTTTGATTTTAATTCAAATGGAGTTTCACTTAAATCAGAGTCAATAATAGTTACTTTATTGGTGCTTTTTGCAAATCCTGCACCTTTATCCTGCAAGGAATTTAAGACAATTAAATCTAAATTTTTTCGCTGTAATTTTCCTTTTGCATTTTCAATTTCGTTATTTGTTTCTAAAGCAAATCCAACTAAAAATTGATGTTTTTTAATAGCTCCTAAAGAAGCTAAAATATCTTTTGTTGGTGCTAACTGAATCTCTAACGAATTAGCTGTCTTTTTTATTTTCTGAGTTGCAACATTTTTTGGTTTATAATCTGCAACGGCAGCAGATAAAATTGCAATATCAACATTTGCAAACTCTTTATGAACGGCATCATACATTTCTGATGCTGAAGTAACATTTATTCTGTTGATAAATGAATGTTGGACTTGTTGATTTGATGGACCAGAAATTAAAACAACTTCTGCGCCTAAATTTGCAGCTGCTTTTGCTATTTCAAACCCCATTTTACCGCTAGAATGATTTCCAATAAAACGAACTGGATCAATTGCTTCATAAGTTGGGCCAGCAGTAATTAATACTTTTTTCCCTTTTAATGGAAGTTTAGATACAATATCATTTTCTATAAAAGAAATAATGTCTTCTGGTTCTGCCATTCTTCCTTCACCAACCAAACCACTCGCTAACTCGCCACTTGTAGCTGGAATTAAAATATTATCAAAACTTTGTAATTTTTCTAAAGAATTTTTTGTTGATGGATGTTGATACATGTCTAAATCCATTGCAGGAGCAAAATAAACTGGACATTTAGCTGACAAATACGTTGCTAATACTAAATTATCGCAAGTTCCATTTGCCATTTTAGACAATGTGTTTGCTGTTGCAGGCGCAACCAACATTATATCTGCCCAAAGACCTAAATCTACATGATTGTTCCACATTTCATTCTCCTCTTCTTTATCATAAAAAGTAGATGAAACTGGATTTTTAGAAAGTGTGGAAAGTGTAAGCGGAGTGATAAAATCTTTTGACGCAGGTGTCATAACGACCTTTACTTCTGCGTCAGATTTTATAAATAAACGAACCAAATTGGCCGTTTTATAAGCGGCAATACCAGCACTAATTGCTAGTAAAACTTTTTTACCGCTTAAAATAGACATTACTCTGTTTCAGGAGTTCTATAATAAACTCTACCTTCTAACCATTCCTCTATAGCAATTGCAGTAGCTTTTGGTAATTTTTCGTAGAATTTAGAAACTTCAATTTGCTCTTTGTTTTCAAAAACTTCTTCTAAACTATCATTGTAAGTAGCAAATTCATCTAACTTATCTAACAATTCTGTCTTTAAATCTGCATTAATTTGAGTTGCTCTTTTTGCAATAATATTTATAGCTTTATAAATATTTTCTGTTGGAGCTTCAATAGCATCTTTATTGTACGTAATTGTTGTTACAGGTGCATTGGTTTCTTTATAATCCATTCTTAACTTTTTATTAATTGTTTTTGTTCTTTCTCTAAAGTGGCTAACATTTTATTAGAATCTTCTAAATATTTAGTTTTAGGAAAGTTTCTTTTTAACTTTTCGTATGCTTTTATTGCATCTTTAATTCTTCCTTCTTTTTTTCTAACAGAACTTTTTAACGCTAAATCGTGCGATGCTTTAAGTCTGTAATATAATGCTTCTTCTTTAAAATCTGATCCTAAATACTCTTCCAATAAATTATCAAATGCCTGAATTGCTGCCGTATAATTTCTACCAGGATCGTAATCTGCAGTTGTATAATATACTTTTGCAATTTCAAAAGCTTTCTTTTGCAGTTTATATCTTATCTCTTGATAATATTTATTTGCTTCTGGTATTCTTTCAGAATCTGGATACGTTTCAATAAATGTTTGAAAAGCATCTAATGCTTTATGAGTATCTCTTGGATCTAAACTAAAAACTGGCGAAGCTAATTTATAACTATACGCAGATAAAAATGCTGCTTCTTCTTTCTTAGAACTTTTAGGATAATTTTGAGTAAACCTTTGATAATAATAACCTGCTAAATCGTAATTTTTAGTATTAAAATTAGATTGGGCAACCATAAATTGAATTCTTTCCATTTGTGGTTTACCTCTGTAAGTTGGCGTTATTTTCTCAAATAAATCTAAAGCTTTATTGAATTTTTTTGCTTCATACATTTTTGTCGCCATCGCATATTGCTGCTCTACCGTACCTTTATTCAATACTTTTTGATACTCACTACAAGACGTAAAGAGCAATCCTACAAAAGCAATATATATTAAATTCTTCATTCTAAACATTTGGCAAAATTAGTGATTAATTATGGATTATTAAAACGATTTTTACACAGTAAAATTGTTAGGCGCAATTAAGTATAAAAACCCTTAAATGATTCTTATATTTTTACTAAAAGTTTGTTAATGTTAACTTCATAAATTTGATATTATCTTCAAGAAAAACTTGCTACAAAATTAGCGATTTTTTCTTGATTCTTAGCTGTAGTTTTCACTAAAGGTAAACGAACTTCGTCTGTAGTAATTTTTAACTCTTTTAAAACTGTTTTTATTCCTGCCGGATTGTTTTCTGCAAAGATTAAATTAATAATTTCCATTAGTTTAAAATGAATTTCAAATGCTTCTTTATTTTCACCTTTTAATCCTAAATTAATTAGTGTAGAAAACTCTTTTGGATAAGCTTGTCCGATTACAGAAATAACTCCAGAAGCACCAGCTAAAACAACTGGCAATGCTAAATCATCATCACCAGAAATAATTAAAAAATCGTTTGGTTTATTTTTAATCAATTCTAAATATTGCTGCACATTATTTCCTGCTTCTTTTACTGCAATTATATTTTCAAAATCATTGGCCAAACGAATTGTTGTTGCTGGTTCCATATTTCTTGCTGTTCTACCAGGAACATTGTATAAAATAATTGGCTTTGGACTTGCTAAAGCGATTGCTTTAAAATGCTGATAAAAGCCTTCTTGAGTTGGCTTGCTATAATATGGTGCAACCGATAAAATGGCATCAATTTGAGATAAATCTGCCGTTTTTAATTCGTTAATAACATTGGTAGTATTGTTGCCGCCAATTCCTAAAACTAACGGAACTCTTTTCTTGTTTACGTTGGCAATAACACTGATGATTTCTTTCTTTTCTTCGGATGTAATTGTTACACTTTCGCCAGTTGTACCGTTAATTACAAGATAATTTATTCCGCTATCAACATTAAAAGCTACTAATTTTTTAAGCGCATTAAAATCAACTGTTTTATCTGAATTAAATGGCGTTACTAAAGCAACACCTGTACCAACAAATTTTTGCATTTTTTAGGTTTTTAAATATTGGGCAAATTTATAGTTTTCAATATAAGATTCAGTTAATTATTCGTTATAAAATACTTGATAAAAGGAAATATAACTGATTTACATGAAGTTGTTAAATTTAAAACTGATTGTTATATTTTATGTAGTAATTCTAAATATTTTTTAATAACATCAATAAAACTATCTATATTTTTTGGGTCTTCAGTAACAACTAAGTCAAATATTTTATCATTTACTTTAGAAAAACCGATTTTAAAAGTTGCTTTAGATTTTAATGCACAATATTCTAAGTACAAATTATTAGTATCAAAATACCCAATTAACAAATCAAATGGGTTATCTAAAAAACTCTCTAAACTAGCATCTTTTATCTTACCGTTCCAATCAATATCTTTTTCTGTGAAGTGTTTGTATGTAATTGGATCAGATTTTTTAAATGCTCTATAACTGTAAATGTGAACATTTCTAACAGATTCTATCCTACTTTTTACATGTTCTGAAATATCAATTTCTTCATACAACTTGTTGTTCGTTAAAATTGCTACAGAATGGATTTCTTTAGAATTAGGCGTTCTCGTTTCTGGAATTAAGTTTAATTCCTTTTTAAACTTCTTTAATAAAGATTTCTGTTTAAATTTCCCGAAGGCCATAAAATTCTATATTCTAAAATTGTATATTCGTTTCTTACAAATTTAACTAAAAAAACATGCGCACAACATTTAAAAGAATTGCTTTTGTATTTTTTTTAAGCTTTTTATTTTTTTCATGTAAAAAAGAAAAGTATGTAGTTACAAAAATAACTGCAAACACTATTGCAATTGACTCTAGCTTAGTTCCTGTTAGCAACATCACCAAAACAATTGCTCCCTACAAAGAGAAAATGATTAAAGAAATAAATACTAAAATATCGTATACAACAAAAGATATTGTTAGAACTGATGGCGATTTAGAAAGCAGTTTAGGAAATTTAATAGCAGATTTATCATACGAAAGAGCAAATCCAATATTTTATAAAGAAACAGAAAAAAACATCGACTTTTCGATGTTTAATTATGGCGGAATTAGAGCTGGAATTCCTGCAGGAAATATTACAAATAAACATGCTTTTGAGTTGATGCCTTTTGATAATATGTTTGTTGTTGTTGAGTTAACTGGTGATAAAATAGTAGAACTTATCAACTATTTAATCACAAAAAAAACGGCGCATCCTTTATCTAAACACATTCAATTAACAATTACTAAGAACGGATATGAGTTTTTTATACAAGGAAAAAAGTTTGACAAAAATAAAAGTTATTATGTGTTAACAACAGATTATTTACAAAGTGGTGGCGATAGTATGAACTTTTTTAAAAACCCAAAAAACTTGTACAAACAAAATTACAAAATGCGTGATGCAATTGTAGATTATTTTAAAAGTGTAGATACTATAAAAACTGTTTTAGACAATCGTTTTAAAAGAAAATAAAAAATGGATAGAAGAAAATTTTTACAACAAACAACAGCAGCAGCTTCTTTAACAGCAATTGGCGGATTAACATTGCCTTCTTTTACAACAAAAAAGAAAAAACATATTACCATTTTACACACTAACGATACGCACAGTCATGTAGAACCTTTTGAAGCAACACATTATAGATACGCAAATAAAGGTGGTGTTGCAAGAAGAGCAACATTAATAGAAAATATCAGAAAAGAAAATCCGAATACATTATTATTAGACGCTGGTGATATTTTTCAAGGAACTCCGTACTTCAATTATTTTGGTGGCGAATTAGAATTTAAGCTAATGAGTATGTTAAAATATGATTTGGCAACAATTGGAAATCATGATTTTGATAATTCTATTGAAGGTTTGTATAAACAATTACCAAACGCAAATTTTAATTTTGTTTCTGCCAATTACGATTTTAAAAACACCGTTTTAGATACGCACGTAAAACCGTATCAAATCTTTAAAAAAGACGGAATTAAAATCGGAATTTTTGGTTTAGGAATTAAGCTAGAAGGCTTGGTTCATCCAAAAATGTATAAAGAAACCAAGTATTTAGATCCTATAGAAGTTTCTCAAGATATGAGTAGAATTTTAAAAGAAGAACAACAATGCGATTTGGTAATTTGCTTATCACATATTGGATATTACAACAGAAGAAATCCTAAAATTATTTCTGATTTAAATTTGGCAAAAGCAACAAAAAATATCGACTTAATTATTGGTGGCCATTCTCATACATTTTTACCAAAACCAACAATTATAAAAAATGCTGATGACCAAAATATGTTGGTAAATCAAGTTGGTTGCTACGGTATAAATGTTGGGCGAATTGATTTCTTTTTTGATGAAGAAAAAAACGTAACTACTAAAGGAAAAAGCATTCTGGTTTAAAAAACTTTAAAAATTTGTCTTTACAATCATAGCTTTACAGATTAAAAATTGTGCTAAAATATAAGTAACCATAATAGCAATTCCGTAAATCTCATTTGGTTCGTAAAATTTATTTAACGCAATTAAACTATCTGATAAAATAAATAAAATTGCGCCAATGCATAACCATAAATTTTCTGTTGATTTCTCGCTTCTATAATTCAATAATGCTACAGCTCCAAAAGTAGAAATTACAATTCCGTAAACTACAACAGGAATTAACAATCCACCTAAATTCGGAAAAATTAAATACATTAAAATTCCGAAGAAAATAACAAACGGAAAGGCAGAAGAAATCTTTTTTGTACTTAAATTGTTAGGCAAAAAACCTGCTACAACCTTTATATAAACAACATGCGCAAACAAGAAAGCAGAAAGTCCAAACATAAAAAAGTTAGCGCCTTTAAACATCAACAGCACATCGCCAACAAAACTAAAAAACATACCTAAAACATACCAAAAAATGGGTTTTTTAACGGATGCTAAATACACAAGTGCTAACAAAGTTAACAACATTGGTTTTGCAATCGTTTTCATCGTTTCATTTACGGTAATAATTCCCCAAATATCTGCAATTACAGCAATAAAAAACAATACTGTTGGAATAATTATTTTTGTTTGATTGCTCATAATAACTAATTAAAAAATTGTTTGGTTTTGAATCGTATAAATTGCTAAAATAGTTAATGCAATTAACACAAAAGAAGTTATTATGATGCTAATCCATTTTTTATTTGTTGATGATTCTTTTCTTCCTTTAATAATATAAATTACACTAATAATTCCGCAAACATATGATATAAAAAGTAGTGGAATTAACGGAATAACAATAAAAAAAACAGGAAGAATATACACAATTAACAAACCTAAAACCAAAAACAAAAGTTGTAAGATTGTGTATCTTAAAGCAGTATCTACATGTGTTTTTTCTTTTATCATCATTAATTAATTAAGTTTATAAAATCTTGTTCAGAAATAATTGCAACACCTAAATCTTCTGCTTTTGTTTTTTTACTTGGCCCCATATTATCTCCGGCAACAATAAAATCTGTTTTTTTAGAAATCGATGAACTTACTTTTCCGCCATTATCTTCTATAGCTTTTTTCAATTCGTTTCTAGATAATTGATGAAAAATTCCAGAAACTACAAACACTTTTCCGCTTAATTTATCTGTTTGATTCTCTAAACTTTCTGCAGATACTTCTAATTGCACTCCGTAAGATTTCAATCTATTAATCAATTGAATATTTCCTAAATCATTAGAAAAATCGATAATACTTTGTGCAATTCTATCACCAATTTCATCCACAGCAATTAAAGTTTCAAAATCAGCTGCCATTAAATTGTCAATAGATTTAAAATGTTTTGCCAATTTTTTTGCAACGGTTTCTCCAACAAATCTAATTCCCAATGCAAACAGTACTTTTTCAAACGGAATCTGTTTTGATTTTTCAATTCCTTCAATCATATTTTGAGCAGATTTTTCTGCCATTCTTTCCAACGGAATAATTTGCTCAACTTTTAAATCATACAAATCAGCATAATTTTCTATCAATCCTTCTTTACGCAATAAATCAACAGTTTCTCCACCCAAACCATCAATATCCATAGCTTTTCTACTGATAAAATGCTGAATTCTCCCTGTAATTTGTGGTGCACAACCAAACTCATTCGGACAATAATGCTTTGCATCTCCTTCGGTTCTTACCAATGCTGTATTGCATTCAGGACAATGCGTTGCGTACTTTGTTGGTTCAGAATTTTGCGAACGTTTTGTGAAATCTACCGCAATAATTTTCGGAATAATTTCTCCACCTTTTTCAACAAAAACAGTATCATTAATTCTAATATCTAACTTTTCTATTTGATCTGCATTGTGCAACGAAGCACGTTTTACAATTGTTCCTGCTAATTGCACTGGTTCTAAATTTGCAACCGGAGTAATCGCTCCGGTTCTACCAACTTGATAGGTTATTTCATGTAAAATTGTAGAAACTTGTTCTGCTTTAAATTTGTATGCAATTGCCCAACGTGGCGCTTTTGCAGTGTAACCTAATTCTTCTTGTTGTTGTAAATTATTTACTTTAATAACAACGCCGTCCGTTTCGTAAGGCAATTGATGACGTTTGGTATCCCAATAATTTACAAAACTAAAAACCTTATCAATACTTTTTGCTAAAGCCATTGTTTCTGGAACTTTAAAACCAACTTTTCTAGCATTTTCTAAACTTTCAAAATGTGTTTTGTATTTGCGTTCTGAAGTTACAATTTGATACAACAAACAATCTAAAGGACGTTTTGCTACTTCTGCGCTATCTTGTAATTTTAAACTTCCGCTTGCTGTATTTCGTGGGTTTTTATATTCTTCTTCTCCGTTTTCTACACGTTCTTCGTTCATTTTATTAAAACCATCTAATGGTAAAATAATTTCTCCACGCATTTCAAAATCTTGGGCAAAGTCTTTTTTAATTGATAACGGAATTGATTTTATAGTTCTGATATTTGTAGTAACATCATCGCCTTGAAAACCATCGCCACGCGTTACTGCCTTTACAAATTGACCATTTTCAAAAGTTAGGTTGATGGAAGCACCATCATATTTTAATTCGCAAGTATATTCAATTTCATCGGTTCCTAACATTTTTTGAATGCGTTTTTCCCAATCTAACAAATCTTCTTTAGAGTACGAGTTATCCAACGAATACATTCGGTTTTTATGCGTCACCGTTTCAAAGTTTTTAGTAATTTCTCCGCCAACTCTTTGCGTAGGTGAATTGGCATCAAAAAACTGCGGATTTTCTTCTTCTAATTTTTCTAATTCTTTTAATTTGATATCAAATTCAAAATCAGAAATCGTTGCATTGTCTAATACATAGTAGTTATACGTGTGCAAATTTAACTCTTCGCGAAGTAAATATATTCTTTCTTGAGCGGTCATATTATCTATAATAAAACTTGTTTTTGGTAATGATATTTCGTATACTTTATATTCATTCAAAAATGATTTAAAAAAATGAAATACGCTATAAAAATACACAAAATTTCTACAGTTGATGACCTTGAAAACTCTTGGAGTATTCAAGATTATAAACAATTGTTAGAACAATTTGATTTCGCTAACGATGATGTGAATGATATAAACGAATTAAGAGAATTACTTTTTATGGCAATTTCTGATAGAGAGCCAAATGAAGCTGCCGCAATTGTATTAAATTATAAACTATCTAACCATTTAAATGAAAGACAAATTGATTCGGTTTCTTATGAAATGTTAGTTGATAAGATTTCTGAAGAATATCCTGAAATTAGTTTACACAAAACACTTTTTTGCGTTAATCAATTACTTTACAAAGCATTTAACGGAAAGTTTCCTAATACAAAAGCAACTATTGTAGATTTTGAAATAAAACCTTTGGCAAATGCAGATACAACTATTACCAACGAAATTGTGTTAAAATGTTTTGCTCAAAATTTAGATAATCACAATGTTTTAAAACGCTTGTTTGGAAATCAATTAAACGCTAAGGATGCTTTTGAAGAAGCAAATGATGTTATTTGGGAGTTACAAAAAAACGATACAACTTATAAAATGATTACTTCTGATTATTGGATGAGCAAAGACGAGTTTTTAGCTGAAGAATTTGAAGCTAAGATTGTCTTTTTTGAAAAGGAATAGTTTCGTTAAATTTTATTTTTCTTATTTCTATTGATGAAAAACACACTTAGAAATTTACACTTCAGATTATAAAATACTTAGCCTTGATTTAGGTGGTATCCTTTTTATTCTCAAAATAAATTTTCGACTTTACGAGTAGAGCTAAGTAATCTCATCTTAAAAAAGAGATTGCCACAGTTTACAAAAAAAGTAAACTTCGCAATGACAAGAATAAAAAGATATAACGGAAAGCAGGAAAAAGCTTCAAAACAAAAAACCCGAAACAAATTTGTTTCGGGTTTTATTATATTAATGAGATTCCTGTCTTCACAGAAATAACAATTTATTGATTAATAATACGTAAAACGTCTCACTTTTGCAATGTGTTTTGCCAAACGAATTACTTGATGAGAATATCCGTATTCATTATCGTACCAAACATAAATTACAATGCTATTTCCGTCTGTAATTGTTGCTTTACTATCAAAAATTGATGGAGCAGAACAGCCAACAATATCAGAAGAAACCAATTCATTATCAACAGAATATTTAATTTGCTCTACTAAATCGCCTTCTAAAGCATATTTTTTCATGATTGCATTTACAGATTCCACAGTTACATCAGAATGTAATTGCAAGCTTAAAATTGCTAAAGATCCGTTAGGAACAGGAACACGAATAGCATTTGAAGTTAACTTACCAGCTAATGCTGGCAACGCTTTTGCAACTGCAGCTCCTGCTCCAGTTTCTGTAATTACCATATTTAAAGCTGCTGCTCTACCTCTACGATATTTACTGTGCATATTATCAACCAAATTTTGATCGTTTGTATATGCGTGAATGGTTTCTAAATGTCCTTTATTAATTCCGAAATTATCTTCTAATACTTTTAAAACTGGCGTAATTGCATTTGTTGTACAAGAAGCTGCAGAGAATATATCTACAACATCTGGATTGTTTTCTTCATGATTTACACCATGTACAATATTTGGAACACCTTTTCCTGGCGCAGTTAACAATACTTTACTTGCTCCTTTTGCAACTAAATGTCTGCTTAATGCTTCTTTATCTCTAAAAGCTCCAGTGTTATCTATAATTAATGCATCGTTAATTCCGTATGCAGTATAATCTATATCTTCTGGCTGATTTGCAGAAATCATATAAACAGTTGTTCCGTTTATAATTAATGCATTGTTTTCTACATCAACTTCAACAGTTCCTTTAAATTCTCCATGAACAGAATCAATACTTAATAATGAAGCTCTTTTTTCTAAAACTGTTTGATCAATTTTGCCACGAGTTACAACGGCTCTAAGTCTCAATTGAGAACCTTTACCCATTTTATTCATTAACTCACGTGCTAATAAACGACCAATTCTACCAAAACCATAAAGAACTACATCTTTTGGTTCAATATTTTCTGATGCTGTTGCTCCTTTTAATTGACTCTTTACAAAAGCTAATTTATCTGAGCAATCTGCTTCATTTAACTGGCATTCGTACGCTAATTTTCCAATATCTAATTTAGATGCTGGTAATTCTAATTTCTGAATTGCTTTTGCAATGTCTAAAGCATCAAAAATGGTAATTGGTTTTGCTACAAATTCTTTTGCGTAGTTAATTAAATTTAAAACTTCGCTCGCGTGCTTATCTATTAATTGATTTCTAAATAAAACCAATTCGATAGATTTATCGTACCATAAATCGTTTACAATATTGATAAATTCTACGGTAGCTCTACGAGTTTGAACTTGAGAAGATACTTGATCTTCATAATTTGTTGTTGTTGACATAGTTGTGTTATATCTGGTTGTTTTTCAAATTTTGTGCAAAAATACTTATTTCTATCGATTTGGATGCTATTTTTCAAAAATAAAAATCTCACTTTAAACTAATAAAGCGAGATTCATAAATTCTATTTTTAATGACTCTACCTAAGATAAAATTTTACTATTTCTCCGTTTAAATCTAACATTTCTATAGTAACCGAATATCTTTTTTGGGAATCTAAGAAAGTTGCAACCTGAGAAGCACTTGTTACTTTTTTATTATTTATTTTAGTGATGATAAACCCTTTTATACTGGAGCCATCAGCTCTTTGAGCGAAATCTTGTACTATTTTTACACCATAAGAAATTCCTAATTTCTTCATTTCTGGTTTTGTTAAATCTTTAAGATCTAAGTGATAACTATCAGACCTAAACACATCTTTTTTAGAAAGTCTTACTTTTTTATTTAAAAACGAACCATTTCTATTTATAGTAACATCCACAAAATCTCCTGGTCGTTTTGCTCTTAACTGTCCTGCTAAATCTGAAAATTTAGAAATTTTTACATTGTTTACTTTTGTAATGATATCTCCCGTTTTTAACCCAGCTTTTTTTGCCCCACTATTTTCTGGAAAACTACCAATTTTAACGCCTTCTTCAGAATATTCTAAATCAATAGAAATTCCTAATACAGATTGTTGCACTCTACCAAACTCCATTAAATCTTCAATTACTTTTTTTGCAATGTTTGATGGAACTGCAAAAGAATAACCAACAAAAGAACCTGTTTTAGAAGAAATTGCTGTGTTAATTCCAACTAATTCTCCACGTGTATTTACCAGCGCACCTCCACTATTTCCAGGATTTACTGCAGCATCAGTTTGTATAAATGAATCTGTAATATTTCCATTTCCTCTTAAATCTCTTCCTTTTGCACTTACAATTCCTGCTGTTACTGTAGAAGTTAAATTATACGGATTTCCAACTGCCAACACCCATTCACCTATTTTTAATGCATCAGAATTAGAAAAAGTAATGTAAGGTAATTTAATGTCTGCATCAATTTTTAACAAAGCAATATCATTGTCTGTATCTGTTCCAATCAATTCGGCTTTGTATTTTTTTTGATTGTTTAAAGTAACCTCTAAATCAGATGCTCCGGCAATTACATGATTATTGGTAACGATAAATCCATCTTCAGAAATAATAACGCCACTTCCTGTTCCTACTTGTTCGTATTTTCTTGTTCCACTTCCTCTTCCGTAAAACAATTCTGCCCAAGGATCAGATTGTGTTTTTATTGCTGTGTTTTTTACGTGAACAACAGAATGAATTGTCTTTTCTGCTGCTTCCGTAAAATTAGTTGGTGTATTTGTTACTGGTAAACTTGTGTTTTCAAAACTGGTTTTTACAATTTTCGAAGAAGGTTCAACCGTTCGTTCGATAACAACTTGTGGTTTTTCTAAAAATATTTTATAACCGCCAAGAGTTAAGATTCCTCCTAAAATTGCAATACCTAATAAACGAGCTGTTTTTTTCATTTTTCTTATCATTTTTTAGAACTTATCAAATATACAATTTTAACATTTTACACAAATCTGTTTTAACTGGATTTTAACGATTTTTAACCGTGTTTTAACAAACTTTTTTCAGACCATAAATTGTTATCTTTGCTGCTTATGAATATTACTTTTTACAAATACGAAGGAACTGGAAACGATTTTATCATGATTGATAATAGAGATAATTCATTTCCTAAAAAGAACATTGCTTTAGTCAATAAATTGTGTGATAGACATTTTGGAATTGGTGCAGATGGATTAATTCTATTAGAATATGATGCTGAAACAGATTTTAAAATGGTGTATTTTAATGCTGATGGAAATGAAGGAACAATGTGTGGAAATGGCGGAAGATGTATTGTTGCTTTTGCATATAAATTAGATATAATTTCAGAAAAAACTACCTTTAATGCTGTTGACGGATTACATCACGCAAGCATAGAAAATGGTTTGGTTTCCTTGCAAATGATTGATGTAAACAAAGTTGATGTTCATGCCAATCACGTTTTTGTAAATACTGGTTCTCCACATCATGTTCAACTAGTAAAAAGTATTGATACTTATAATGTTGTTACAAATGGAAGAAAGTTAAGAAATGAATATGGAGACGAAGGAAGCAATATTAATTTTGTAGAACAAATAAACAAATCTACTTTTAAAGTTAGAACATACGAACGTGGCGTAGAAGATGAAACATTGGCATGTGGAACTGGAGTTACTGCAGTTGCAATTGCAATGTACAAAACAAATAAAACAAACTTAAAAGTTATCAAATTACCAGTTTTAGGAGGAGAATTAGAAGTTTCATTCAACGTAGAAAATAATCAATACAAAAATGTGTTTCTAAAAGGACCAGCAACTTTTGTGTTTAAAGGAATTATAAATATTGACCACATAAACGCATAGTTTAACTGTTTCAGAAAATTTGACATGAATATAACTAAACAATTTCTTGATGATTTAACCTATTCTTTTTTAGGCTGTTGCATTAATGTTCATAAAGAATTAGGTCCTGGCTTATTAGAAAGTATTTACCATCAATGTTTAATTGAAGAATTAAAATACGAAAAGATTTCTTTTTCAACAGAAATAAATATTCCAGTTTCTTATAGAAATATTAAAGTTGATGCTAATTTAAGGGCAGATTTACTAATTGAAAACTGTTTAGTTGTAGAATTAAAATCTGTTCAAGAATTAAAACCTATTTTTAAAGCGCAATTATTAACTTACATGCATTTACTAAAAGCTCCAAAAGGTATTATCGTTAATTTTAATTGTTTGAATATATTTAAAGAAGGGCAAAAAACTTTTGTGAATAATTTTTTTAATGAATTACCAATAAAATAAGCTATGTCAACTATGTCTCTATGTGGTCAAAAAATTAATCTACGTGCTTTAGAGCCAGAAGATTTACAGTTTTTGTTCGACACAGAAAATGATGCATCCTTCTGGGAAATTAGCGATACACAAACTCCGTTTTCTAAATTCTTATTAAAAAAATATTTAGAAAATGCTCATTTAGATATTTTTGAAGCCAAACAATTGCGTTTAATTATTGAAGAAAAAGCAACTAATAAACCTGTTGGAATTATTGACCTTTTTGATTTTAATCCGCAACATAAAAGAGCTGGAATTGGAATTTTAATTCATACAAAATATCAAAAAAACGGATTTGCGTCAGAAGCATTAAAATTGTTAATCAACTATTGTTTTACGCATTTACAATTACATCAATTGTATGCAAATATTACTTCAGACAATACAAAAAGTATTACTTTATTTAAAAAACATAACTTTGTAAAAGTAGGTGTAAAAAAAGATTGGATTTTTTCTAATTCTACTTTTAAAGATGAAATTTTATATCAAATTATCAATGAATAAAAAGAAATTTATCATATTAATTATTGGCTTAACACTTCTTATTGGTGGCGTTTTTGCATTTAATACTTACAACAAAATTTACGCACCAAACACCGTTAAAGAAGGCTTTGTGTTTATCAAAACAAACAGCAGTTTAGAAGATTTAGAAAATGAAGTAAGACCATTTCTAAAACGTGTAGAATCATTTGTTTGGGTAGCCAAAAAAAAAGAATACAACAAAAATATTAGAGCTGGTAAATTTAAAATTCCGAAAGGAATTTCTAATAACGATTTAATTAACCTTTTAAGAAGCGGTAAACAAACACCTGTAAAACTTATTTTTAACAATCAACATTCTTTAGAGGATTTAGCTGGCAGAATTGCAGTTCAGATTGAAGCCGATAGTATTTCAATATTAAATGCAATGAAAGATGAAACTTTTTTAAAAGAACATCAATTTACTTCAAAATCTGCATTAGGAATGTACGTTCCGAATAGTTACGAGTTGTATTGGAATTCAACTGCCGAACAATTTAGAGATAGAATGTTAACAGAATACAATCGTTTTTGGAATGAAGAAAGAGAAAATCAAGCTAAAAAATTAAAATTAAGCAGAACAAAAGTTATTGCATTGGCATCAATCGTACAAAAAGAAACAGCAAAAATTTCTGAAAGACCAATTGTTGCTGGTTTGTATTTAAATAGATTAAAACGTGGTTGGCCGTTACAGGCTGACCCAACAATTATTTATGCGTTGAAAGAAAAACACGGACAAGATTTTGTTGTAAAACGAGTTTTATTAAAAGATTTAACAATAAAATCTCCTTACAACACGTATCAAAACAAAGGTGTTCCGCCAACATTAATTGCAATGCCAGATATTTCTTCAATTGATGCAGTTTTGTTTTCAAAAAAACACAACTATTTTTATATGTGTGCAAGTGTTGATAACATCGGATATCATGAGTTTGCAAATACTTTAAATCAACACAATAGAAACGCAAGAAAATATCAACGTTGGATTAGCAATCAAGGAATTAATAGATAATTGAATGCTAAAAACGAAAAACAAAATAATTTTGTCATTCCCGAGAAATCGGGAATCTGTTTTTTATCAACATTTTTTAGTGTTTTTTTTGCTCTTTGCAATTAATCTTCAAGCACAAACTTCATCTTTTTACACAAAATCTGACACCTTAAATATTAAAAGAAGAAATGCTGTAATCATTACAAAATCTACATTAGCTGTCGGTGCTTTAATTGGATTGGATAAATTATGGTATTCAGAACATCCGCGTTCTAGTTTTCATTTTATCAATGATAATAAGCAATGGAAACAGATGGATAAAATTGGTCATGTTATGACTTCTTATTATGTTGGAAAAACCGGAATGGAAGTTTTGGATTGGGCTGGAGTTTCTAAAAAAAATCAATTGATTTATGGTGCAACATTTGGATTTACTTTTTTAACTGCTGTTGAAGTTTTAGATGGATTTTCAAAAAAATGGGGCGCTTCTTGGGGTGATATTTTGGCAAATGCAAGCGGAACAGGATTGTTAATCGGACAAGAAATCCTTTGGGAAGAACAGCGAATTACTTTAAAATATTCTTTTCATCAAACAGATTTTGCAAAACAAAGATCTAATGTTTTAGGTGACACTTTTTTGCAACAAGCGTTAAAAGATTACAACGGACAAACCTATTGGCTATCTGCAAATATTTGGTCTTTTGCTAAAGAAAGTAATTTTCCGAAATGGTTAAATGTTGCTTTTGGTTACGGTGCAGAAGGAATGTTGTATGGAGAAACAAGTCCAAATAATCAGTTTTCTCAAGATCCTTATAGGCAATTTTATTTGAGTTTAGATTTGGATTTAACGAAGATAAAAACAAAATCTAAATTCTTAAAAACGGTATTTTCTACCATTAATTTTATTAAAATTCCTGCTCCGACTTTAGAATACAACAGCAAAGGGAATTTCAAATTCCACTTTTTATATTTTTAATGTTCTTTATGGATGATAAAAATTGCAGGTCTTTTATGTAAATCTGGATTTTCGCTTTTCCAAGCTCGTATTTCTTTTGTTTTAATATATTCTGTTGGCAAAGTAATATCTGCAGCAACACATAAATTTGTTGTTGGTGTTAGTATTGTTTTTAAATCTGCCAATAATTTATCGTTTCTGTAAGGCGTTTCGATAAAAATTTGTGATTGATTTTTTTCTTTTGATAATTTTTCTAATTCTTTAATTGTCTTTTTTCTCTCAGATTTATCAATCGGTAAATAGCCGTTAAATGCAAAACTTTGTCCGTTCATCCCAGAGCTCATCATCGCCATTAAAATGGATGATGGACCAACTAACGGAACAACCTGAATGTTTTTATCGTGTGCCAATTTTACAATGGTTGCTCCTGGATCTGCAACCGCAGGAACTCCAGCTTCTGATAATAATCCAACAGAAATTCCTTCATTACAAACATCTAAATACGCTCTCGTTTCTAATTCATCCGCATATTTATCAAGCATCATAATTGTTAAAGATGGTTGCGATTTTTTTGGTGTTATTTTTTTGATAAAACGTCTTGCTGTTTTTTCATTTTCTACAATAAAATAATCGAGTTGTTCAATTACTTTTTTTACAGAAATCGGCATTACTTCTAGCGGTTCGTTATCGCCCAACGTAGTCGGAATTAAATATAATTTACCTTTCATCATCTTCTATTTTTTTAGCAATAATATCGCAAGCTTCATCTAATAGTTGATACACATTTTCAAAACCAGCATCTCCACCAAAATATGGATCTGGAACACTTTGGTTTGAACCTGGAGAAACTTCATTTAAAATTAATTTTACTTTTCGTTCATCATACTTGTCTCTTGCCTTCGATATTACTTCCTGATAATTTCCTTGATCCATTACATAAATCATACTAAAAGTATCAAAATCATTTACTGTAAATTTTCTACAACGTTGTTGAGAAATATCAATGCCGTATTTTTTAGCAACCGCAATAGACCTTTCGTCTGGCAAATGACCAACATGATAACCAGCTGTTCCAGCAGAATCTACTTTAATATCTGATTTTACTTTTGATTGCAAAATACCTTCTGCTAATGGAGAACGACAAATGTTACCCAAGCAAACCATTAAAATTCTCATGTTGTGAAGTTTAGAATGTTAACTTCTTTGTTAAATCGTCTACGTATTTTCTGAATTGCTTATCAGTTTCCGTTAAGTTATCTACTGTTTTACAAGCGTGCAAAACTGTTGCGTGATCTCTGTGACCAATTTGAGAACCAATACTTGCCAATGATGATTTTGTCATTCTTTTTGCAAAAAACATGGCCAATTGACGCGCTTGAACAATATGACGTTTCCTTGTTTTAGATTGCAAGGTTGCAACATCCATATCAAAGTATTTAGAAACTACTTTTTGAATGTAATCTATAGAAACTTCTTTCTTTGTATTCTTAACAAATTTATCTACAATTTGTCTTGCCAATTCTAATGTATATTCTCTTCTGTTAAAAGAAGCTTGAGCAATCATCGAGATAATTACGCCTTCTAATTCACGAACATTCGATTTGATATTTTTTGCAATATATTCTACAATATCTTCTGGCATTTCTACGCCATCTCTAAACAATTTGTTTTGAAGGATAGAAATTCTAGTTTCGTAATCTGGCGCTTGTAATTCTGCGGATAATCCCCATTTAAAACGAGATAACAAACGTTGTTCGATATCTTGCATATCAACCGGAGCTTTATCAGAAGTTAAAATAACTTGTTTTCCGTTTTGATGTAAATGGTTAAAAATATGGAAAAAGACATCTTGCGTTCCTGTTTTACCAGATAAAAATTGCACATCATCAATAATTAGCACATCAATCATCTGATAAAAATGAATAAAATCATTTCTAGTATTTGATTTTACAGAATCAATAAATTGCTGTGTAAATTTTTCTGATGATATATATAAAACGGTTTTATCAGGATATTTATCTTTAATATCAACACCAATTGCGTGTGCAATATGGGTTTTTCCTAAACCAACTCCACCATAAATTAACAATGGATTAAAAGAGGTTCCGCCAGGTTTATTGGCAACTGCCATTCCTGCAGAACGCGCTAAACGGTTTGAATCTCCTTCAACAAAATTATTAAAATTGTAATTTGCATTTAATTGAGATTCTATTTTTACTTTTTGCAATCCTGGAATTACAAAAGGATTTCTTAATTCTCTATCTTTTGTTTCTAAAGGAACAGTAACTCTTTGAGGTTTTAAAGGATCTCTATTTGAGCTTGGAATTTTTACTGTTTGTGGACTGTTGCTGCTGTACGTATTTTCCATTCGTACATCATAAATCAGTTTAGCATCTTTTCCTAACTCTCTAACCAGAGCTACACGAAGCAATTTAATATAATGTTCTTCTAACCATTCATAAAAGAATTTACTAGGCACCTGAATTGTTAAAGCTTCGCCAGCTATTTTAATTGGTTTGATAGGCTCAAACCAAGTTTTATATGCTTGCGGTTTTATATTATCTTTAATAAAAGAGAGGCACTCGTTCCAAACTGAGTTAGCAGTTTTAGTCATTCTAAATTAGGCAGATATTAATGTTAAATAAATTGTTTCTTATCTAGGGTTTTTCTTCTTTTTCTAAAGCTTTACAAAAGTGTGAATAAAATTCAGTATAAAAAAATGAATTTGCTATTGATTATTAACTTTTTTTTTCGTAAAATCAAATCCACAAAAAAAAGCATAATTCTTGTTCACACAATCCACCTCATTTAGAATACGTTACGGAGAAACAGACCAAATGGGAGTTGTTTATCACGGCAACTACGCACAGTTTTTTGAAATCGGCAGAATAGACTGGCTAAGGTCTTTCGGCATTTCTTACAAAAATATGGAAGAAAATAATGTAATACTTCCGGTTGTAACTTTACAATGTAATTTTAAAAAATCTGCTGAGTTCGACGATGAAATTACGGTAAAAACTACATTAAAAAAAATTCCAACTGTTAAGATTGAATTTGACTACGAAATTTTCAATCAAAAAAACGAACTTTTAACAACTGGAAGTACAATGTTGGCTTTTATCAATAAAAAAACAAAAAAACCGATGCGTTGTCCGGAATATATTTTGGAGAAATTACGCTAATTCTTTAATCTCAACTTTATACAAATTGGTAAAGATTTCAAAGATTGATGTTGCATCTTTTTTCCGAACAGAAATTACATATGTACAATCTAATTCTAATGTTTGAGAAATAATATCAATTTTTTTCTCTTTGATAATACGCATTACTTTATTCATCAAATCGTATCCAAACGATAACTGAAAATGCACATCAATTGTTTTATCAACAATTTTTGATGCTTCTAAAGCTAATTGTGCAGAATTTTTATAAGCGTTTATCAATCCGCCAACGCCTAATTTTGTTCCGCCAAAATAACGTACAGAAACTATTAAAATATTGGTTACTTCATAAGATTGAATCTGTCCATAAATTGGCATTCCGGCAGAGTTATTGGGTTCTCCATCATCATTTGCTCTGTAGGAAATTGTTTCAACGCCCAATTGCCAAGCATAACAAAAATGACGCGCAGTATGATGTTTCTTTTTTAATTCTTCTAACGCATTTTTAATATCATCTTCATTTAAAACCGGAAAAGCATATCCGAAAAACTTACTATTTCTGTCTTTAAACAGCGTTTCTTCTGATGGCTTTTCTATTGTTTTGTAACTGTCTTTTATCTCCATAATTATGCAAAGGAAACCAATAAAATACTAAAAATTGCCAATGCTATTCCAATCCAATTTTTTTTGATGAGTTTTTCTTTGAAAAACAGCAAGGCAAAAACAGTTGTAAGAATTACAATTCCTACATTATTAATGGTAAATAATGTAGAACTTTCTATATCGGTTTTAAATGCTTTTAATAAAAACTCCATCGAATAATAATTTGGAATTCCCAATGCAATTCCACCTAAAATATTTTTCCAATGAAATTGAAATTTTCCATTTATTAGTTGAGAAACCACAACAAAAAAGCCCAACACAAAAGCACAGCCAAAAATAGTTGCTAAAAACAAAGGTTCTTCTCCTTTAGAAACCGAAGTAGTTTCTACATATTTTAAGCCTGTATCTAAAATACCAGATCCAACAAAAAGCAACAGTGGAAATAATAAGTTTTTAAATTTTACAGGATTTGTATCGCTTTTTGCTGATGATAAATACACCGCAATTAACGCCATTAAAATTCCAACAACTTTAACAAAACCAACACCTTCTTTATACACAATAATTCCGAAAATAATTGGAATTACCACAGACATTTTTCCAGCAACTGAAGCTACTGAAAGTCCATTTTTCTGAGCCGTAATTCCCATTACATTAAAGATAGAAATAAATAAAAACCCCAGAAAAAATGCTCCAAAAAACCATGGTTGTTGTGGAATTTCTACAATGGAAACCGATACATTTGAAGTTCCTAAACCAAACAACAATGCAATTGCATAATTTACAACAATTGCTTGCTGTGTATTGATTTTAAGAACATCAAACAACTTAAAAATTACGAATAATGAACTTGAAATAAGAATGCTTAAAACTAGATAAATCACGTTGTGAATTCTTTTTTAGTTAATAAATTAACGACATCTTCTTTACCCGGAATTAAGTGCCAAGTTTGTATTCCTAACTCTTTTGCAGCTTCCGTATTTTCTTTCGTGTCATCTATAAAAAAAGTTTCGGCAGCTTTTAAATTATTTTCTTGCAATACAAATTCGTAAATATCTGAATTTGGTTTTCTAAATCCGATTTCATGCGACAAATAAAATTGTTCAAAACAGTTTTTAAATTCTTGATACAATTTTGCTCCCCAATCTTTTTGAATCCAAGAAATATGCATTTCATTAGTATTGCTCAACAAAAACAATCGATATTTTTTACTTTTAGCAAGCTCTTTCAAAAATTGCAATCGATAGGTTGGAAAATTTAATAAAATAGCATTCCATGCAAAAATTAAATCTACTTTAGAAATAGCAAATTCTTTATGAAAAAAATCAATAAAATTATTCGTAGAGATTTCTCCTTTTTCATATTGATGTGCAATTGCCATCATTTCATCAGGAATTTGCTTTACACCAAATTTAGCCAACTCAATAAAAGTGGCTTCTTTATCTAGGTTGATAAAAATATCACCAAAATCAAAAACGATATTCTTAATCATTTCTATATATTTTTAAAACATCTTTTTTGATGTTGATTTCTTCAATCAATGTTCCTTTTATTCCTGGTGATTTCACTCCTTTTTCAAATTCATTTTCTCCAACAAAAATCCTGGCTTCATCCCATAAATTTTCATCAATAAAAGTTTGCAACGTTTGCGTTCCGCCTTCTATAATTACAGACTGAATTTGATACTTATGCAACACATCACAAATTTGCTTTGCAATATTTTTAGTAAAATCTATTTCTTCAAAAACTACATTTGCTCTATTTTCTTTCCTCTCTTCTCTTTTTTCTATTAGAACTATCGTCTTCAAATCTCCATCAAAAATACTTGCCTCTTTTGGTATTCTCAAACTTCTATCTAACACAATCCTAATCGGATTATTTCCGCTCCAACTTCTTACATTTAACATCGGGTTATCAGCAATTACTGTATTTGTTCCCACCAAAATTGCATGTTCTTCACTTCGCCATTTATGTACCAATTGTTGCGAATATTGATTGGAAATCCAAATTGGTTTTGCGTCATTGCGAAGCAAATTTATTTGCTGTGGTAATCTTTTTATCGATTTTGAGATTACTTCGCTTTGCTCGTAATGACGAATTGGCGCAACAAAACCATTTTTCGTTGCTGCCCATTTTAAAACAATAAACGGACGCTTTTTATTTTGTACTGTAAAAAATCGCTTGTGATGTTCTTTACATTCGCTTTCTAATACACCAAGAATTACATTAATTCCTGCATTTTTTAATCGCTCAATTCCTTTTCCAGCAACCAAATTGTTAGTATCAACACAGCCAATTACAACATTTTTAAATTGATGTTTTACAATTAAATCTGCACAAGGCGGCGTTTTTCCAACATGAGAACACGGTTCTAAAGTCACATATATTGTCGCTTGTTTTAAAACAGATGTATCTTTAACTGAATTTATTGCATTTACTTCTGCGTGGTTTTCGCCGTAAACGGATGTAAATCCTTCTCCGATAATTGTATCATTTTGCACAATAACCGCTCCAACAGACGGATTTGGACGAGTTGTTCCTATTCCGTTTTTGGCAATTTGCAAACAACGCTGCATGTATTTTTCGTGTTGAGAAATGGGCATTATTTTAATTAAAAATGATAACTTGCTCCTGCAAAAATAGTCTATTAAAGTGAAAACAAAACAACCTATAATTAGAGAGATTCAACCAAAAGACAATCAACAGATTAAAAAAGTAATTCAAGATGTTTTAATTGAATTTGGAGTGCCAAAAGTTGGTACTGCATACGAAGACAAAGCGTTAGACGATATGTTTGAAACCTACAATAAACCAACTTCTGCGTATTATATAATTGATTTGGATGGAAAAATTATTGGCGGCGCGGGCGTTGCTCAATTAGACAATTACGATGGTAATATTTGTGAATTTCAAAAAATGTACTTTTTACCAGAAGCTCGCGGTTTAGGATTGGGAAGCAAAATGATTAGCATTTGTTTACAAAAAGCAAAAGAATTTGGCTTTGAAAAATGCTATTTAGAAACATTGCCGTACATGAAAGCAGCTACAGCTTTGTACAAAAAAAATGGTTTTATTTCTCTCGATAAACCCGTTGGAAACACCGGACATTATTCGTGTAATGTTTGGATGATAAAAGATTTGTGAAAAGAGAAGCAAGACAAAAGACAATGAAAATTAAAGAATTTAGAAATCATTTTAACAATGAGTTATCTGCTGTTTATCCTCAAACAGAAATTGATTCTTTTTTCTTTTTATTAATTGAAAAAGAATTGGGTTTACAGCGAATTGATTTGGCTTTAAATAATCAACTTTCCATTTCTAAAGACAAGTTTAAACATTTATATAATGCGCTTTCTCGCTTAAAATCGCAAGAACCGATTCAATATATTTTAGAAGAAACTGAATTTTATGGTTTGCCTTTTAAAGTAACAAAAGACACCTTGATTCCAAGACCAGAAACTGAAGAATTAGTTGAATGGATTCTTACTGAAGTTACAAAGTTACAAAGTAGCAAAGACACAAGTGAACAAAGTTATCGTGGAAAAAAAATTTCTATTTTAGAAATTGGAACCGGAACAGGTTGCATTCCAATTTCTTTAGCTAAAAACTTACCAAATGCTACAATTACTGCAATTGATATTTCACTAGAAGTAATAAAAATTGCAATGCAAAATGCTGAATTAAATAATGTTCAAATTCATTTTATTGAGCAAGATATTTTAAATACAAACTCGCTAAACGTCATTGCAAATGGAAAGAAGCAATCTCAAAATAATCTTGAGATTACTTCGTCGCAAACTACTCACAACAACATAATGTTCGATATTATTGTTTCCAATCCGCCGTATGTGCGTGAGTTAGAAAAAAAAGAAATACAACCAAATGTGTTAGAAAATGAGCCACATTTAGCACTGTTTGTTAAAGATGAAAATCCGTTAGTTTTTTATAAAAAAATTGCAGAATTGGCTAAAAATCACTTGACAAAAAATGGCGTTTTGTATTTTGAAATCAATCAATATTTAGGAAAAGATACTGTTGAAATGCTTTCTAAAAAAGGTTTTAAAACTGAATTAAAAAAAGACATGTTCGGAAATGATAGAATGACAAAATCTACATTATTATGATCAAAAAATTACTATTCTTATTTACACTCTTTTGTGTTTCTTTTATTGGGGTTTCTCAAACCAAAAACACTACTTTTTCTAAAATTGAATTGATAAAAGCAGCAAAAGAAATTATGAATTCAACCGGAACTTGTGCTTTAATCACACAAGATAAAAACGGAATTTCTAGAGCCAGAACAATGGATCCTTTTCCGCCAGATGAAAACTTAACAGTCTGGTTTGGCACAAATACAACAAGTAGAAAAGTAGCCCAAATCAAACAAAATAATTTGGTAACCATTTATTACAGAGACAATGACGATTCTGGGTATGTAATGCTTCACGGAAAAGCAACTTTAGTGAACAATCCGCAGGAAAAAAAGAAATATTGGAAAGAAACATGGAAATCTTTTTATCCAAATAAAAAAGAGAATTACACCTTAATAAAAGTGGTTCCTATTTGGATGGAAATTGTAAGTCCACCAAGAAACATTGTTGGTAATTCAGAAACTTGGGAACCACCGATGTTGTTTTTCAAATCAAAAAAATAATTTTACCTTTCCATTAAATTAACCAAAACTACAAATATGGAAGGTTCTAAAAGCAGAAGAGATTTTATTAAGAAAAGTATCGCAGCAGGAATTGCAATACCGTTATTAGGTTCAAGTTTTTTAGCCTGTGAAACTGAAAAAACTAAAAAATTAAGAATTTTAATTTTGGGCGGAACCAGTTTTTTAGGACCTCATCAAATTGCATATGCTTTAAAACGCGGACATTCAGTTGCTACTTTTACACGTGGAAAAACAAAATCTTCTGTACACAAAGAATTATTTAATCAAGTTGAACAATTAATTGGGGATAGAAACGATAATTTAAAAGCATTGGAAACTGGTGAATGGGATGTAGTCATTGACAATTCTGGAAGAAATGTACAATGGACTACAGATACAGCCGAGCTACTAAAAGACAGAGCAAAAATCTATATGTATACTTCTTCAACCGGTGTGTATTATCCGTATTTAGGTGATAACATTACAGAAGAAACCGAAACACTTACCAAAGAGCCAGAAACTTTAGAAAGCGAAGATGAAAAGTTAGAATATTGGTATGGCGTTATGAAAACCAATTCTGAAAACGCAGCAATAAAAGCTTTTGGTGCAGATAGAACAATTATTGCAAGACCAACTTATATGTTTGGACCTGGAGATAAAACCAATCGTTTTATTCATTGGCCAGTTCGTTTGGCAAAAGGTGGAGAAGTTTTGGTTCCTGGAAAAACAAATGATTTAGTGCAGTATGCTGATGTTAGAGATGTTGCTGAATTTATGATTCGTTTAGCTGAAAAAAAAATTACTGGAAAATTTAATATTGCTGGACCAACCCAACAACAAACAATGCTAACTTTTGTAAATGAAGCAAAAGGAGCTTTTAATATTGATACAACTATTGTTCCTGTTGATAATTATGATTTCTTACAAGAAAATGGCGTGTATTATTTAGTTCCTTGGATTCCTCCAATTGGTAAAAACTACGGATCTTCTAAAACTGCAAACCAAAAAGCCATTGCTGCTGGTTTAACATTTAGAGATCTAAAAACTTCTGTAAAAGAAATGCACGATTGGTGGTATTCAGACGCCATGACTCAAGAGCAACGAGATAAATTTGAGAAAAACCCTAAAGGTGTTTTAATGAAGGAAGAAGAAATTATTAAAAAGTGGAAAGCCTTAAGTAGTTAATTTAATACTGCTTTTCTCAATATTATTTTTAGCAATATCATTACCAATATATTTTCCAAAAAACGAAAAGAAAAAAGTAATAAGTACAATTGCACCCATAAATAACCAATTTGATTGAAACTTATAAATTGTATCAAAAATTTGATCTTTACTTAATGATTGTAATACAGCAAACGGAAAATAGAAATATTCTTTTAGACCATCATTAAAATTATCAAATCCAAAGAAAATATAAATAAAGGAAAACACATTCCAAGTAACTAAAGCGCTAAGGTTTTTAAAAAATTTAGAAGAAACTTTATAGTATTTATCACAAATAGATTCTATATGTTTAGAATTGCTTTGGTGACAACTCACTCCTTCTTTAATTTTCTTTTTATAACTACACATGTTTTTAAAACTATCAATCATAGAATAGCATAAAAAAATTGGTATGAGCATCATCACAATCGAAGCTGACATAAAGCAAATAAGAAGAATTACATATTCAATATAATCAAAAACTATCTGAGATTGATTGTTTTCTGAAATTTGAAAAACTAAAGGAGTATAAAGAATTAAAACGATTTTTTTCATTCATTTATTTTATGAAACCAATCTCATTCAATTAATTATTAATCTAGGGAAATAGTAAAAAATTCTGTTTAAAATCTATTTAAACAGACAAAAAAGCCGATTTGGTTAGTTGTACCTTCAAATGTAGTTAAAAAAATGTTAAAACCCAGATATTTTTTTTTAAAAAACAGAAAACCAACTTGTTAAGACATCATCTCTAAAACACATAAGTTATAACGAAACACAGAAAACTTACTAAAATTTACAATCAGAATTTCCTTATTTTTGCCGCATGGTAAAAGAGATTCAGTTACGTATTCAATTAAAAGAAGAAAAGATCACAGATATTCTGCTAAAAAAAGCAGCGCATCATTTAAATATTAAACCTTCTACTATTTCTGGCGTAAAAGTATTGCGCAAATCCATTGATGCTCGTAAACCTCAAATTTACTTTAATTACAAAATCGCGATTTATATTAACGAACCTTTGCTAGAAACTTCTGAATATCAGTTTGAATACAAAGATGTTTCTAACGCAAAAGAAGTGCATATTATTGGTTTTGGCCCAGCAGGAATGTACGCAGCATTGCGTTGTATAGAATTAGGTTTTAAACCCATTGTTTTAGAACGAGGAAAAAATGTACAAGACAGACGAAGAGATTTAAAAGCCATTAATCAAGACCATTTTGTAAACGAAGATTCTAATTATTGTTTTGGTGAAGGTGGTGCAGGAACGTATTCTGACGGAAAATTATACACCAGAAGTTTAAAGCGTGGCGATGTTCGTAGAATTTTTGAAAACTTGGTTTTTCATGGAGCTACAGAACAAATTTTAGTTGATGCACATCCACATATTGGAACCAATAAATTACCAAAAATCATTCAGAATATTCGTGAAAATATTATAAATCACGGAGGAGAAATTCATTTTGAAACACGCGTTACAGATTTTGTAATTAAGAACAATAAAATGAAGGCTATTCGATTGCAAAACGGAACAGAAATAACTGTAAATTCGGTGATTTTAGCAACCGGACATTCGGCAAGAGATATTTACGAATTGCTACATAAAAAAGAAATTGCTATCAAAGCAAAATCGTTTGCAATGGGCGTTCGTGTAGAACATCCGCAACACATTATAGATGCTATTCAATATCATTGCGAAGGAAAACGTGACGAATTATTACCAGCCGCAGCATATAGTTTAGTACAACAAGTTAACGAACGTGGCGTGTATTCTTTTTGCATGTGTCCTGGCGGATTTATCGTTCCTGCAGCAACTGCAAATGGCGAAGTTGTCGTAAACGGAATGTCGCCAAGCAAGCGAAATAATTTATATGCAAATTCCGGAATTGTTGTTGAGTTAAACATTGACAAAGATTTTGCAAAGTATGAAAAATTTGGTCCTTTAAAAGGACTAGAATTTCAAAAAGATTTAGAACGATTAGCTTATACTTCTGGCGGAAGAAGTCAAACTGCACCAGCGCAAAGATTAACAGATTTTGTTGAAGGAAATTTATCAACAGATTTGAATTCTACTTCATATCAACCCGGATTAAAATCCGCTCCACTACACTCTTTGCTACCCAAAATAATTGGCAGTAGATTGCGAAAAGGTTTTGAAGCATTCGGGCAAAAAATGCACGGATATTACACATCAGAAGCCAATATTGTTGGTGTAGAATCTAGAACTTCATCGCCTGTAAACATTCCAAGAAAAGAAAATTTAGAACATCCAGAAATATCAGGATTATTTCCTTGTGGAGAAGGCGGTGGTTATGCCGGCGGAATTGTTTCTGCAGCAATGGACGGCGAACGATGTGCAGAAGCAGCAATTGCCAATTTATAAGCTATTAATTTTAAGTTAAAACTGTATTTTTATTTCGTATAAAAATGAATAAAAGTGTATATTCGCTGCTGCTAAAAAAGAAATTTAATCAGGCATAATGAGCAATCAAAAGAGAAAAAGAAAAAAATCTAGAACTAAATTAGTGCATCAGTATTATAAATATACTGGTTTTTATGCGTTCGTTGGAAAAAGCATTCGTAAAGCAATCATTCCAATTTTCTTAGTTGTTGTTGCTTTGATTCTATTCAATAAGTATGTGTACAACATCAATGATGGACTAGAACGCATGACAGAAACTTTTTCAACTTTTGGAGTTTTATCAGTTTTCTTTATTTCTGAAACTTTATTAGGGATTATTCCACCAGAAATTTTTATAGCTTGGTCTAAAAAAACTGATAATCCTGTTGTAACTTTAGCGATTTTAGCTACACTTTCTTACACTGGTGGATTGATTACATATTTTATTGGAAAAGCAACTTTAAAAATAAAAAGTATCAAAAACTTTCTAGAAGTTAAAATGGCAAAACAATTAAAAAACACCAGTAAATGGGGAGGTTTTTTAATTTTAGCTGGAGCTTTATTACCAATTCCGTTTTCTATAACCTGTTTAACCGCAGGAATGATTAAATATTCTTTTAAGAACGTTGTGTTGTTTGGACTCTTTCGTTTTGCTCGTTTTGCTGTGTATGCATTGGCAATTTTCCAAATGGTTGATTAATTAGAAACTATAAATTAGTTTACTTTCATAATTATTTAACTAAAAACTACTTACTTAATTCGAATAACTTATTTTTGTGCTATGGGATTAACAAACAACGATATTTTTAAAAAATTACGTGTAGCTCATAAATTGAGAGATACAGATATCATTGAAATTTGCAAATTGGTAGATTTTAAAGTTTCTAAAGGCGAGTTAGGTGCGTTTTTTAGAAATGAAGAACATCCAAAATATATGGAATGTGGCGATCAAATTTTACGTAATTTTTTAAATGGATTAATTATTCATTTACGTGGACCAATGCCAGCTAAAGGAGAAAAACCACAACAAAAAACAAAACCAAATGACAACAAAAAAGATTTTAAAAAGTAGTTTTTTTATATTAACACTTGCATTGTTAGTTTCTTGTAATCAAGAACCAAAAGTACCTGCAGATTCTTTTACAGTTAGCGGAACCATAAAAGGCTTAGACACAAAGTACATGACAAGAAGCGCTTATGACCGTTCTGGAAAAAGAATTACAGATTCTATCTTTGTAAAAGACGGAACGTTTACCTATACAGCAAAAATTGATAAAGCAGAACACATTATTTTTTGGCCAAATGTAGAACGTACCATTAAAAGATCTGGTAGAGGTTATTATCCAGCAAAATCTTCTCAGTTTGCATTTATTGCAAAACCTGGAGACAACATTATTTTTAATGGAGAAGTTACCGATTTTATAAATGCATATCCAACAGGAACAAAAGGAAATGATGATTTAGCAAAAATCAACAAAAAAGTATTTCCGTTAATGAATGCATCTATAAATTACTTGTTAGAAAGAAACACTTTAGATAAAAACGATCAAAGATTTAAAGTAATTACAAGTTCTATAACAGAGTTAGATAATGAAGTTATTCGTTTAAAAAAGGAATTTGTAAAAAACAACCCAACTTCAGAAGCTGCTGTTTGGTATTTATCTGACATGATGCTTAGACGACAAATAACTAACGAAGAAGCTGTTACCTTTTTTAATAAGTTTGATAAAAACTTAGCAGATTTTACGTATTACAAAGAGCTTGCTTCTAGAATAAAAGGAATTGAAGCTACATTAATTGGCAAAACCGTTCCTGATTTTACAAGCAACAAAACCATTGATGGTTCAGAATTTACATTTAGTTCTCTACGTGGTAAATATGTTTTGATAGATTTCTGGGGAGTTTGGTGCGGACCGTGTGTAGAAGAAATGCCAACAGTAAAAAAATATGCTGATAAATATGCCGATAAATTGACCGTTCTAGGAATAAATAGTGGAGACACAAAAGAAAAAATGGTAAATTTCTTAAAGGAAAATGGATATAATTGGCAACAAGTAATGTCTGGTAAAGATACAGATAATTTGGTTTTAAAGTTTAACGTAGCTGGGTTTCCAACAAAATTTATTATTGATCCTGAAGGAAAAATTTTATATCGTTTCTTGGGTGATTCAGAAAAATCCTTTGCAAAATTAGACGAGTTACTAAAATAAGTGAATTCCTTTTTTTAAAAAAATTACAAGCTATCAGAATTTATTTTTGGTAGCTTTTTTTATACTATAATTATCACTGTTTTTCACATAAAAGTAATCTTGTCAGTTATAGACTTTTGAAGGCATTTAACTTGCTTCTCAACTTCTTTTTTATTATCTTAGCAACAAGCGCTATAACACAATTACAAACCTTAAAACAATACAAATGACAAAATTAAACTCAATCGGTTTAGATGTAGCAAAATCTAAAATTCTAGCAGAAAAACTTAATGAACTTTTAGCAGATTATTCTATCTTTTATCAAAACGTAAGAGGTTATCATTGGAATATAAAAGGAGATAAATTTTTTGAGTTACACGATAAGTTTCAAGAACTTTACGAAGATTTATTTATTAAAATTGATGAAGTAGCAGAACGTATTCGCACACTTGGTCATACTCCAAATCACAAATTTTCGATTTATCAAAAAGAAGCAAAAATAAAAGAAAGTTCTGAAGTAGCAGACGGCGTTCAAGATATGAAAGACACGCTAGAATCATTCAAAATTATTATCACGCTTCAAAGAGAGCTTTTAGATTTATCTGCAGATGCAGAAGATGAAGGAACAAATGCATTAATGAGTGATTATATTAGTGAGCAAGAAAAATTAGTTTGGATGTATTCTGCTTATTTAAAATAAATATATTAATCTCAACGAAACAAATAGAATTAAGAAAGTAGATAACACTAAAATAATACTATTATGAAATATACAGAAAATATTACAGGAATAAATATTAACGTTCAAGCAGTTGATATTTCTATTGAAGATGATGTAAAAGACACGATACGTAAATGCATCGGGCGTCTTAGTAGATTTTATGACAAAATAGAATGGGCAGATGTTTATTTAGAAGACAAAAAAGAAAAAAAGACAGAACAAAAACAAGTTAGTATTCGTTTAGGCATTCCAGGAAATGATCCTTTTGCATCAGAATACGGAAACAACTTTCATGCGTTATTAACAAGTGTAAGTGATAAATTACAAAGACAATTAGAGAAACGTTAATTTCTTGACAAACAGTTTTATCAGTTTAACTATATGATAAAAAGTAAGAGTTTTACTCCCAATTAGTTTTAATTACTAGTTGGGAGTATCTTTTTGTTATCATTAATTAAAAAAAGGCTTTACTCCTATTTCACAATTTATACACTTATCTTATATTACATCTTTTTGATTATAACACATTAAAAATTTTAGCTCAAAATTTAATGAGATTTACACAAACAATATTAAGAGGAATTGGTCAAGTGCTATTTCAAAACAATAGCTATTCTGGATTTTTATTTTTAATAGGAATCTTTTACAATTCTTGGTTATTAGGATTGGCAGCTTTAATCGGCACTATAATTAGCACAATTACTGCCCAAGTTTTAAAATATGAAAAAGCAGCTATTAAAAACGGACTTTATGGCTTTAATGGAACGCTAACAGGCATTGCAGTATTTCTTTTTTTTGAAGTTACTATTGCAACTGTTTTAGCTTTAATTGTTGGCGCAATTTTATCAACAGTTTTAATGAATTTTTTAAAGAAAATTATTCCACAATTTACCGCTCCTTTTGTGTTGGCAACATGGTTTGTAATATATGTATTGTTGCTTATTTTTAACTTTCAGTTAGCGATATCTTCAGAACCAATAGTAAATACGTTTCATTTTTTTACTGCTTTTAGCAATAGTTTTGGTCAAGTTATGTTTCAAGAAAATGTAATAACTGGACTATTTTTTCTATTAGCTATACTCGTAAATAGTAAATTAATGGCGGTTTATGCAATTTACGCTGCAGTTTTAGGTTCATTAACTGGTTGGTTATTGTTGGCATCTAGTTCTCCAATTAATTCTGGGCTCATGGGTTATAATGCTATACTTTGTGCAATTGCACTTACAGGGAAAAAATGGACTGACTTTCTGTGGATTACCATTGCAATAATACTTTCTACATTATTAAATATTGGATTAGAAATGACAGGAATAATTACACTAACCGCTCCTTTTATTTTAGCAACCTGGATAGTTTTGATATTAAAAAAAAGACTACAAAATAGTTAAGTTTGTTTCTAAACTTGTTTTTCGGTAACGTTCTCTAACGTTTGATATAAACATTTATACTGAACTTGTTTAAGTAATTGTAACTTTCGATATTATAAAAGTTATAGCAAATTTTATTTAACAACTAATTTGTAACAAAATGCTCTATTTAAGCGTCTTATTTTTATAAAAAATCATACTTCATGAATATAAGGTTAAAAATAATTTTTCTTGTTTTAAATTTAGTAACTGTTTTAAATTTAAATTCACAGATTGCTTCAGTATTTAATGATTTTAAATTTGGTGACTCTATCAACATTGTCCAAAAGGAATTAAGTAAAATATCCGATTTTATAAAGGTAATTGAAATTTCTAAACCTAAATTTCCTCTAGCAAAACATACTGAAACACATTTACTAGCATACAAAATTAGAATTAAATCAAAAACACTTGAGAAAGCCGTATTTACATTTTCAGATAATCGCCTTTGTTACATTGAAGCTAAAGGCAATGTCTTAAAGGTTTTTGGAGAAAACAGGAATGATAAGCCTCAAAACTTTTTGGGTTATCAAGTCTTTACCAATGACTTATTATTTATAAATAAGAAAGAAGATACTGCTTGGATATTGACTCCAGAATCAACTCATCCTAATTTATTTACCTGGAATAATCCTTTACTTATAGATTCAAATAAATCCATGAATTATAATACATCAGTCAAAATTCCGGAATTTATAGAAATGGGTGGTTCATTAAAAAATGAACTCACAAAATTTGAAAAAGAAAGTCAAATTATACAAGTAGATGACTTAGATGGTTCAGATCCTAATGCACAAATTCAAGTAAATGCATATGGAATTGAATATGCTGGTTTTCCAAGAAAATTTGAAGCTCGCTTCGGAAATGATAAACTTAATATGATTTGGATTCTAACGTCTAACGGAGAAGAGGATCGAATAAGAAAAAAATTAATTAAAGAATATGGTAAGCCAATTTTTATTAATATTAATTGGGAATTTTTTCATAATTGGACTGTAGCATTAAGAAAAGATAAGCCTGAGGTACTTTTTTTAACCAAAGAACTTGGAATGCAATATAAAAAAAGATTAAACAATTAGAAAAACTTACCACAACAAAGAACTAAACTAAAAAACAACTCTTTTTTTATTAATTTTGATCATTAATACTCTAAACTTAGACTTCTTTTTAAACTTTTTTATTCTCATTTTAAAAAACTATTTAGAAGCTAAAAAAAAGAAATATCTCTTCCTAAAATCTTCTTTCCATAAAATACTAGAAACTCGTACATTTGCCAAATGCGTATAGATATTATTACAGTGTCTCCAGAGTTGATACAAAGTCCGTTTGACTATTCTATCATTAAAAGAGCAAGAGATAAAGGTTTGGTTGATGTTCATTTTCACAATTTACGTGAATATGGCTTGGGCAATTACAAACAAATAGACGATACGCAATTTGGCGGCGGCGCAGGAATGGTATTGATGTTAGAACCAATTGATACTTGTATTTCTAAATTAAAATCTGAGCGAACTTACGACGAAATCATTTACATGACGCCAGATGCAAAAACACTAAATCAACAAACAGCAAATACACTTTCTTTACAAGAAAATATCATCATTTTAACCGGACATTATAAAGGTGTAGATCAACGTGTACGCGATTTATTTATCACCAAAGAAATTTCTATTGGCGATTATGTTTTGAGTGGTGGCGAATTGGCTGCAGCAGTTTTATGTGATGCAATTATCAGATTAATTCCTGGTGTTTTGGGCGATGAAACTTCTGCATTAACAGATTCTTTTCAAGATAATTTATTATCTCCGCCAGTTTATACACGTCCGTCTAAGTACAAAGGATTAAAAGTTCCTGAAGTTTTATTGTCGGGTAATTTTCCAAAAATTGATGCTTGGCGAACAGAAAAATCTTACGAAAGAACACAACAAATAAGACCAGATTTACTAAATGAATAAGTTGAAAAACTTCACACAAAAACATCCAGCATTGGCAGTTGTATTCGGATTTCAATTATTCCGTTTTTTACTGCTGCCTTTTATGGGATTGATGCCACAAGATGCCTATTATCATTTTTACGGAGAAAATTTATCGCTTTCGTATTTTGATCATCCAGGAATGATTGGGTATATTTTACGAGGATTTACAGAAGTATTTGGCAAAACAATTTACGTAGTAAAACTTGCCGATTTTGTGGTTACTTCATTTACATTATTAAGTTTTTACAAATTAGCAGGATTATTTTTATCGAAATCAAAGGCGTTACGAGCATTGGTTTTGATAAGTTCTACTTTATGCGTTTCTATTTTATCATTTAATTCAACTCCAGATGTTCCTTTATTATTATTCTGGACATTGACATTGATTTCTTTATACAAAGCAATTTTTGAACAAAAAAAATGGCATTGGATTTTTGCAGGAATCTTTATGGGATTGGCATTTGACAGTAAATACACAGCGTTATTATTACAAATTGGATTGTTGGCATTCTTAGTGTTTTCTTATCAATACAGAAAATTATTATTATCACCTTGGTTATGGCTTTCATTAGTGATTTCTGTTTTGGTAACTTTTCCGGTTTGGTGGTGGAATTACCAGAATGAGTTTGCTTCATTTGCTTTTCAAGGATCTAACAGAACAGGAAGTATTTCGCAATTTAAAATATCTCCCGATTATTTCTTCGGAGCAATCGGACATCAAATAGTTTTATTATTACCCGTTTTATTTGCAGTTTTTATCACATTTACTTTTAAGTTTATTAAAAGAGCATTACTAAAATTCAAATTACCAAAAGCAAAAACATTGTTTTTACTTGCTTTTTTCGTTCCTACTTTTGTTGGGTTTTTCGCTTTAACACCAATTTATTGGGTAAAGTTAAATTGGATGATGCCGTCTTATATTACAGGAATTATTATAGCTGGAATGTTTATCAGCAAAAAATTGATAAAAGCACAAATTATTACTTCCATTGTATTTCATGTATTAATTGCTGCACAAATTCTGTTTTATTTAGTTCCTATAAAAAGTGATGACACTTGGGTTGGCTGGAAAGAGTTAGCTATAGAAACGGAAAAACTACAAGAAGAATATCCAAATACGTTTATATTTTCTAATGATGGTTATAAAACATCCGCAGCATTAACTTTCTTTATGGATGAAAAAATTTATGCACAAAACATCATTGGATTAAATGCTTTACATTTTGATTATCTAGGCGATGATTTATCAGATTTAAATAATAAAAATGCGCTCTTTATAGATTCTGACACACGTTTTAAAAACGCTGACAAAAAAGGTGAAATTCCTGCAGAACTAAATGACTACTTTAAAAAAATAACCGAATTATCGCCAATAATCATTACGTTAAACGGAAAAGAGATTCGTAAATTTTGGGTGTACTACTGTGCTAATTATCAGTATAAAAAATAATATACTAAAAGTGTTCATATTCTAAAATATTTACTAAATTTGCAACCTCAAAATTAACCTCTGACGAAGAAATCGTGTAAGTTGGTTCTTGAAAAACCATAAATAACATTAAAATGGAATCTTTAATAAAATTTGTACAAGACGAATTTGTAACAAAAAACGAAAACCCAGCATTTGCTGCTGGTGATACTATTACAGTATATTACGAAATTAGAGAAGGAGAAAAAGTTAGAACTCAGTTTTTTAGAGGAGTTGTAATTCAACGTAAAGGAACTGGTTTATCAGAAACTTTTACAATCAGAAAAATGTCTGGAACAATTGGAGTTGAGCGTATTTTTCCTGTAAACTTACCATCAATTCAAAAAATTGAAGTAAACAAAAGAGGAAAAGTTAGAAGAGCTCGTATCTTTTACTTTAGAGGTCTTACTGGTAAAAAAGCAAGAATTACTGAGAAAAGAAGATAATTTTCTTTTACCAAAATTATATAAAAAAAGCGTTGTGAATTTCACAACGCTTTTTTTAATGAACAAATGTTCATAAAGCCTGTTTATATCTTGTTGATTACTAATTAGTTGAAATGTTTGTTTTTTAAAAGTTCTATACTATATTTGACTCGTAGAAACGGTGTAACATTATAATTAATCGCAAGAAAAAGCATGGTGTTACATTGAAGAAACAATAAAGTAACGTTCTTTATCATCGTTTTTCATAAACAAAGTAAAAATGATTTACAGCAATGATAATTCATTTTTAGAATTCTAGGGATGTGATCCGTAAAAAGAAAACAAGCGAAAATTCAGAATTAAAGCGAAAGCAGCAATTTCTTTAAATTTGAAAAACACATCGAGTTGTCAACATTAGGATTATATATACAAAATGTGTACGTAAAACTAGACAATTCAACAACTGAAATAAAAGAAGTTAATTTTTTATTGAGGCATAATTATTCACAAGCTGAATAGTTACTTGTAAAGCGTTGTAGGAATACAACAGAATTAACGGAAAGTATTTCAAAGAAGCCATATCATAACAAGCAATTGTTGGATATGGCTTTTATTATTAATAACAAATTCTGTTTTTAGTGTATTTCTTTTATCAAATTCTTATTTTACATAGCGCATTATTAATAATTTGATAGAATTATTCTCACCATTAATCACTAAATTTGCAGCACTTAATTCAATTATAAAAAACACAAGCAATGACAAAATCTGCTAAAATAATTTATACAAAAACTGATGAAGCACCAGCTTTAGCAACCTATTCATTTTTACCTATTGTAGAAGCATTTACAAAAGCATCTGGAATAGAAATAGCAACAAAAGATATTTCTTTAGCAGCAAGAATATTGGCAAACTTGTCAGAATATTTAACAGAAAATCAAAAAGTAAATGATGCTTTAGCAGAATTAGGAGATTTAGCAAAAACTCCAGAAGCAAACATTATAAAATTACCAAATATTAGCGCCTCTGTTCCGCAATTAAAAGCAGCAATAAAAGAATTGCAAGATAGTGGTTTTACCATTCCAAATTATCCAGATGAAGTAATTACAGAAGAAGATAAAAAAGTAATGGCTTGCTATAATAAAGTAAAAGGGTCTGCTGTAAATCCTGTTTTACGTGAAGGAAACTCTGACAGAAGAGCGCCCAAAGCAGTAAAAAATTACGCAAAGAAAAACCCACATTCTATGGGCGCATGGAGTTCAGATTCTAAAACACATGTTGCAACAATGAGCGAAGGAGATTTTTTTCACAATGAAAAATCTGTAACGATAACAAATGCTACTGATGTAAAAATAGAACACTTAGATACAGACGGAAATAGCACAATTTTAAAAGCTTCTACTCCATTGTTAGCTGGCGAAATTATTGACGCAACGGTAATGAGCAAAAAAGCATTGTTAAACTTCTTAGAAAAAGAAATAAATGATGCTAAAGAAAAAGATGTATTGTTTTCTTTACACTTAAAAGCAACGATGATGAAAGTTTCTGATCCAATTATTTTTGGACATGGAGTTCGTGTTTTCTTTAAAGAATTGTTTAAAAAACACGGAGAAACTTTTACTAAAATTGGCGTAGATGTAAATAACGGATTTGGTAATTTAATTAGTAGTTTAGATGAGTTACCAGCTGATAAAAAAGCAGAAATAAAAGCTGATATTGAAACTGCTTTTAAAAATAACCCTGCGGTTGCAATGGTAAATTCTGATAAAGGAATTACCAATTTACATGTACCAAGTGATGTTATTATTGATGCTTCGATGCCAGCAATGATTAGAACTTCTGGGCAAATGTGGAATGCAGCAGGAAAACAACAAGACACAAAAGCTGTAATTCCTGATAGTTCTTACGCTGGAATTTATCAAGCAACCATAGATTTTTGCAAAAAAAATGGCGCTTTTGATCCAACAACAATGGGAACAGTTCCTAATGTTGGTTTGATGGCACAAAAAGCTGAAGAATACGGTTCTCATGACAAAACATTTGAAATTGAAAAAGACGGAATTGTACGTGTTGTAAATTCTGATGGAAAAACAATAATTGAACACAAAGTAGAAGCTGGTGATATTTGGAGAATGTGTCAAGTAAAAGACGCTCCAATTCAAGATTGGATTAAATTAGCTGTAAGTAGAGCAAAAGCTACAGACACGCCTGCAGTATTTTGGTTAGATGAAAATAGAGCACATGATGCAGAAATCATTAAAAAAGTAAATACTTACTTACCAAATTACGATACAACTGAATTAGACATTCAAATTTTAGCACCATTTAATGCAACAGAATTCACGTTAAAAAGAGTCAAAGAAGGAAAAGACACAATTTCTGTTTCTGGAAACGTATTGCGTGATTATTTAACAGATTTATTTCCGATTTTAGAATTAGGAACTTCTGCAAAAATGTTATCAATAGTTCCTTTAATGAATGGCGGTGGATTGTTTGAAACTGGCGCTGGTGGTTCTGCTCCAAAACATGTGCAACAATTTTTAGAAGAAGGTCATTTACGTTGGGATTCTTTAGGAGAATTTTTAGCCTTAGCAGTTTCGTTAGAGCACTTAGGAGTTACAAATAACAATGAAGAAGCCTTGGTTTTAGCAGAAACTTTAGACGACGCTACGGATAAATTTTTAGACAATAAAAAATCTCCATCTCGTAAAGTTGGCGAATTAGACAATAGAGGTTCACATTTTTATTTAGCAACGTATTGGGCAGAAGCTTTGGCCAATCAAAATAAAAATAGTGCACTTAAAAATAGATTTACTGCAATTGCAAACGAGCTAAAAAAGAATGAAAACACAATTATTAACGAGTTAAACGCAGCTCAAGGAAGTGCATTAAACATCAATGGTTATTATTACCCAAGTGAAGAATTAACTTCTAAAGAAATGAGACCAAGTATTACGTTAAATGCAATCTTATCAAAATTTTAAAAAAATAAATATATTATTTAAAGGCGATGTAAAAATTACATCGCCTTTTTTAGTTATTTTTGATTTATGAGTTTTACCAAAACTACAGAACAAGATTCAAAGTACAATCATTTAGAAAAAATGAATGCTTCAACATTGATAAACAATATCAATAATGAAGATAAAACAGTTGCTTTTGCTGTAGAAAAAGCAATTCCACAAATAACCTCTTTAACAGAAGTGCTTGTAGAAAAAATTAAAAATGGTGGACGCTTATTTTATTTAGGCGCAGGAACAAGTGGACGATTAGGAATTTTAGACGCTTCTGAATGTCCGCCAACATTTGGTGTTCCGCATGAATTGGTTGTTGGTTTAATTGCTGGTGGAGATATCGCCATTAGAAAAGCTGTAGAAAATGCTGAAGATTCTACAACTCAAGGTTGGATTGATTTACAACAATACAAAGTATCAGAAAAAGATGTGGTAATCGGAATTGCTGCCTCAGGAACAACACCTTATGTAATTGCAGCATTAGAAACTTGCAATAAACAAAACATTATTACTGGTTGTATTACTTGTAATAAAAACAGTCCGTTGTCTAAAGTTTCTAAATTTGCGATTGAAGTAGTTGTTGGTCCAGAATTTGTAACTGGAAGCTCTAGAATGAAAGCTGGTACTGCACAAAAGATGGTATTAAATATGCTCACAACATCAACCATGATTTTACTAGGAAAAGTAAAAGGAAATAAAATGGTTGACATGCAATTATCTAACGATAAATTGGTAAACAGAGGAATTGAAATGTTAGCAAACGAATTAAACATCGACAAAGCAGCAGCAGCTATTTTGTTAGAAAAATACAAGAATGTTAGAAACGCAATTTTAAACTACAACAATGGGAACTAACACAGATTTACTAGGCAAAGGAATCAAACAATTATTAGTGTTGATTTCACTTTTAATTATTTCTCCAATTACTTTAAATATTGGTTTTAAAGCATTAAACAAAATGGAAGATTCTATGTGGATTGCTTATTTAATTTTAGCGGTTGCAATAGTCTTGTCTATTTCTACATTTATTTTAGCTTTTAAAACAGTTAAAACCTTTTTAGACGGATTGTTTAACAAATAATAATTGAACTCTAAAAGAAACATACAAAGATTACTTAATTGGGAATATTGGCCGAGTTCAATGTTTTATATTCCAAATATTCCTTTTGCTTTTTATCATGCAATAAAGGCAAAAAACTTGGTTTTTTATACTGCTGTTAATCCAGCAATAGAGAATTCTGGAATTGGCACAGAATCTAAGTTCAAAACCATGCAATTAATTCCGAAAGAATATTTGCCTGTAACCATTTTTCACGAAGCAAATTCTGACATTTCTGAATCAATTAAAAAAATCAAAAAACAAAATATTTCTTATCCTTTAATTGCAAAACCAGATATTGGTTTTAGAGGTTTGTTGGTGCAAAAGATTGCCACAGAAAATGAACTGATTCGTTATCTTGAGAAATATCCTATTGATATTTTAATTCAAGAATTTTTAACTGAAAAAAAAGAATGTGGTGTTTTTTATCTTCGTTTTCCAGATAGTCATAATGGAAAAATTACTTCAATTACATTAAAAGAATTTTTGCATGTTGTTGGCGATGGAAAACACACATTAGAAGAACTTGTTTCAACTGACGAACGCGCAAAAAATTATGTTGAAATCATTAAAAAAAATACAACAATTCCTTTAAGTACAATTATCAAAGAAGGTGAAAAAGTACAACTTTCTGATATTGGAAACCACTCAAAAGGAACTCAATTTATAAATGGTAATTACTTAATCTCTAAAAAACTAGAAGAAACAATTACCAAATTAAACAAACAAATTGATGGTTGGTTTTACGGAAGAATAGATATTAAATACAATACTTTTGAAGATTTAGAAAATGGTAAATTTAAAATCTTAGAACTCAACGGAATTTTAGCAGAACCCACTCATATTTATGATGCAAGTAAAACAAATTACTTAAAAGCATTAAAAGAAATGCGTGTTCACTGGAAGGAATTGTATAAAATTGCTAGGATAAATCACGATAAAAATAAGATTCCTTATCGCTCTACAATTGGTTTATTAAAAGATGTAAAAGGGTTGAATAGATATACTAAAAGTATTAAAAGACTCAATAAATATTAAAATATATTTCAATTTTTGTATATTAATACATTGATTACAAAAAACAAGAGTTATCGAAGATGCTATCATAATTATACTATCTTTTCCAGACACAATAGTTAGGCCTGCTTATTGGGAATCTTCAAGTAAAATTTGGCCAAAAATTGGTATTGGAAATAAGCATGCAATTCAAGCTGGTCATTCTGCTCTATTACTGATTAAAAAAAATGATTCTAAAATTAATTATTTTGATTTTGGAAGATATATAACTTCTTATGGAAAAGGGCGTGTAAGGTCAGCTGAGACAGATCCAGAAATTAACATTCCAATTCAAGCTAAATTTAAAAACTACAAATTAATTAACTTAAAAGAGATTTTATTATGGATAGAAAAACATCCCGAAAAAACTCATGGAAATGGTAGATTAGTAGCAAGTGTAAATGATAAAATTAATTACAATAAAGCTCTAAATTTTATTCAAAATTTAATTAGTAAAAAAGAACTTCCTTATGGTGCTTTTGTAAAAAAAGGAAGTAATTGTGCAAGGTTTGTTACGGATACAATTATTAACTCTTGTAGTAAAAAGAATATTATTTTAAAATTAAAAAGCTCATATATACTTACTCCAAGTCCGATTGGAAACACCTTAAAAGGAAAAACTCAGGAAACAGTTTTTACTATAAAAAATCAAATTCTCAAAGAATATAAAAACAGATCTATTTTAAAGGAATACAGAATGACGTTCTTTAAAAAATTTGAAAATGAGCTGAATTTAATTGGCACAGAATTGCCCGATATAGAAAAATTTAATCTAAATAACGCTACTTGGCTGTCTGGAATTGGTAGTGGTGCCTGGTTTAAGATTGAAAACAAACTCAATGACAATTATTATAAAATTGTAAGATATTGTTATAAAGGAAATAAAGATTTTGAGGCTATTTTTACTGTAAATAAATCATGTTTTGATGACAAACAAGAACATCAATTTTTGCATCCAACAAATTGTAAAGAAATAGTTGTTAAACAGAATAACAAAGTTTATATTTTTAAATAAGTAATTAGGATTTCATTTTTGTGTTCATTTTTACCAATCGTATTTTTTTTGTAATTTAGAACTATGAAGGAATGTAATTATGAAAAATAACAACTATTTATTTTTTAAAATCATATTAAGCTGTTTATTAATTTCTTACACAACTTATTCCTATAGTTATGAAAATTCAAATACTTCATTTTCTATAATTCAAACTTCAATTAACAACTATACAATACAAGGAAAAACTATAGACATCAAAACAGGAAAAGCCATTCCGTTTTGTAGTGTTGTTATTGATGGAACTTTTACCGGAACATCAAGTAATGAATTAGGAGAATTTGAAATTAAAGTGGATTCTTTACCTGCAAAACTAATTTTTACGCACTTAAATTATAATCAACAAACTATACATATAACTTCAAATAAGAACCTTGTTATTCAATTAACTCCATTTGTTCACGAGTTAGAAGAAGTTATCATATCAAATAAAAAAGATTTTTATGCATACGAATTAGCTAAAAAAGCGTTTCGAAGAGCAGATGTATATGCTAAAAATAAAAAATACGGAAAAGCATATTACAGACAAAATTCTAAAAACGGAGATGAATATTCTGAGTTTTCTGAAATTATTTATGACATTAAATATTCTACAGAAGGAATCAATGATTGGGATATTTTAGAAGGAAGATATGCACTAAAAGGCGGAGCAGTAAACAACAGGAACTATACCTTATTATCACGAATTTTAAAGTCTTTTCAGCAAAATTCTGAAGATTTAATTTTCCCGTTTAGAGATAATATTGATCATTTTTACAATGTAAAAGTCATTCAAAAAATCAATACAAAAAATGGCAAAATAGCAGTTGTTAGTTTTGATCCGTATTCAAAAATAAAAACACCCATTTTAAAAGCTGAAGCTTATATAAATATGGAAACTAATGAGCTTTTAAAATTAACTGCAACTTTAGAAAATGATGATTTTAAAGCAGTAAATTTTAAAGACGAAAATGCCGAAAAAAAGAAATATGTTTTGACTTATGAAATGGCGTTTAAAAAAGATAGTGTTTTTGATTTGGTAATGGATTATATGAAAGTAGATCAAGAGTTTGATTATTACAGAAATGACAGCTTAAAAACACATGTAACATCAACATCTACTCTTTCGTTTTTTGAGCATTATTTACCAAATTCTAGAAAGCGACTTGGGAGACAATTTGGTAATAACGAAAGTGATTGGCAAAAACTAAATGCAATTGGTTACAACCAAGAATTTTGGAGAGAAAATGCAATTGTAAAAAGAACACCAATTGAAGAAGAAATTATCAATTCTTTTGAAAGAAACAGTTCATTTGAATCAATTTTTTTTAATACAAGAGACCAAATTTCGTTGACACAATCTAATATTTCTGATGATATTTTTATACAAGAAATAGAAAAAAATATTCTTAATTACAATTCATACAAACCGATTGAAAAAGTCTACCTACACACAGACAAAGATTTATTAACCGAAAATGAAAATCTTTGGTTTAGTGCTTACGTTACTTTAGGTACAAAACATCATTATTCTTTTGCAAGCAAAGTTTTATATATTGATTTAATCAATCCGAAAGGAAAAGTTATTCAAAATCAAACAATTCTATTAGAAGAAGGTCGTGGAAAAGGAAGTTTAAAAATTCCAAAAAATAGTGTTTCTGGCGATTATCAAATTAGAGCATATACAAAGTGGATGCAAAATTTTGATGATGCTTTTTTCTTTACAAAAACAATTAAAATAGTTTCTAAAAACACTACAAAAACTCCTTTAAATAATACAAATATCGATTTGCAATTTTTCCCAGAAGGCGGATCAATGATTGCTGGCATAAACGGAAGAGTAGCTTTTAAAGCAATTGGTATTGACGGATTAGGAAAAGAAGTAAAAGGTAAAATTGTAGATTCTAACAATAATTTTATATCCAATATAAAATCAATAGAAAATGGCGCTGGCGTATTTAATTTTAATCCAAAACTTGGAGAAACGTATACTGCAATTGTAAATAATAATTTAAAATTTAAGCTTCCAAAAACAGAAAGTATTGGTTATAAAATGCTTGTAAGTAATATCAATCTAAAAAACATTAAAGTAAAAGTACAAGCCACAGAAAATTTAAGAGGTAAAAAGTTTTATGTAGTTGGGCATATCCATAATGAAAAATATTATCAAGGAAAATTTGAGTTTGGTGGTAAATTATTAGTGGATTTTGAAATACCTAAAAACAAATTACCAACTGGTATTTTTAAATTGACTTTGTTTAGTGAAGAAGGAATTCCTCTGGCAGAAAGAGCTGTGTTTGTTAACAATAATAACGAATTAAATATTACTGCAACTATTGATAATTCTAAACCAATATTAAACAATAAAATAAAAGTAAATATTGAAGTAAAAGACAGTAGAAATTGGCCTGTTTCTACTGGAGTTTCGCTTTCTGTAACCGACGCAGATAAGTTTAAAAGAAAAGAAAATAGTACAAACATTTTAACTCAAATCTTATTTGAATCAGATTTAAAAGGATTTGTAGAAAATCCTGCTTTATTCTTTAATGAAAGTAATAGAGCAACAAGATATCGTTTAGAATTGGTAATGTTAACGCATGGTTGGAGAAATATTGATTGGCAAAAAATTAAAAATGATGCATTAGTAAAGCTTAACAAATATCCTTTTGAACAAGGAATTAAAATTTCTGGAGTTGCTAAAAAATCAGGAGACATTTTGTCTTTTAAAAAAATAAAAATGGTTGCTCTTAGCGAAAATGAATATGCAACTTATACAGCTACAACAAATGATAAAGGTGAGTTTACTTTTGAAGATTTTAACAATATTGGAGAAACTAAAATCAACTTTAACGAAGTTAAAAGTGATGGTAAATTAATAGAAATTGATGTAGTTTTAAACACAACAAAATCAACAAAAAACTTACCTAGCAACTTTAAAAGGTTTACAAGTTTACCTTCAGAGAATGATTTAAAATACTCTAAACTTACTTCTTTAAACTTGATAAATGACTCGATTAATAAAAACGCAACATTATTAAAAGAAGTAAAAATTAAGAGTACAAAAAAGTATGAAAAGAAAGACATTACTAATTACGACAGGGATAATATGTCTGGATACAATATGGTACCTGACCATACAATTTTAACTGAAAAAATTAGTCATGGTGAACATTTACTTGATGTTTTAGCGGATATTCCTGGATTAGAATATATTCAAAACAGAATTCATATTAGAAGAAATCCAAAACCAGCTTTATGGATTATTGATGGAATGGAAGTTTTAGAATTACCTTACAATATGGATTTTTCAAATATTGAAAAAATAGAAGTTTTAAAAAGTGTAATAAGTACTGCAATCTATGGCCCTCGAGGAGTAAATGGAGTTATAATTTTTAAAACCAAAACAACTAAATTAAAAAATTCTAAAATTGATTTTGCTCCAAAGGCAATTATCAACGGACATTCTAAATATACCGAATTTTACAATCCAAAATTTGATGCAAAATCAGAAGCAAAACCTTATAACGAATTTAAAACTACACTTTATTGGAATCCAATGTTATTTACTGATAAAGACGGAAAAGCAACTATTTATTTTGATAAACCCAAAGATGTAAATATTTTTCAAATTGCAATTGAAGGCTTATCAAAATATGGAAATCCTGGTGTTTTAATCAAAACTTTAGAAGAAAAATAAGTGCACAAACTTCATTGAAATTATACTTTCTAAATTTCACTTTTTATTTTTTGGCACGTTCTTTGAAAAATATCTTTCAACGAGGAAGCTGAAAACCGAAAAGAGTAGGCACAATTAAATACTTAGAAATTATGAAAAGAGGATTACTATTATTGTTAGGATTATTGTCTTTTGTTTCTGTTCAGTCAAACGACTTTAACACATCAGCTAAAAAAACTATCATTACAAATCGCTATGATGAGGCTATAACTTTTGTTGAAAAAGGAATTCAATTTCATGTATTTTTAAATGGTGAATTTGAATTTAATAGCCTATCCAGAAACTCAAACTACTATAATTACAACGGTAGAACTTACGGTAATAATTCGATACGAGTAGATAGAGACTATAGAGGTAGAATAAAACGAATTGGAAGAAACTACATTCGCTATGATTACCGAGGAAATGTTACCAAAATAGGAAATATTAAACTGTATTACAAAAGAGGTTTATTAAGACGGATTGGTAATTTAAAGGTTTCTTATAATAAATGGGGCGAACCTTATTTTTATGGAAATGTAAACAGATATTCTAATTACGATTCTGATTTTCATATTTCAATAAACATTGGTCCAATTTTTAGTTATAATGATCGCTTTTTCTATAATAGAAGTTTTAACAACAACTATAAGAAATATAGAGAAGATAAAAAATACTACTATTATAAAGCAAATCCAAATGCTAAAGTTGATAAGAAAAATAAAATAATTAAAAGAAAAAAAGCTACAGTAACAACTAGAAAAAAAACAGTAAACACAAAAAGAAAAGTTGCTCCAAATAAAAGTAACAAACGAGTAAAAAAAGAAGCTACGAAAAGGAAAGTTAATAAAGTGTATGAAAAAAGAAGGAGTTAAACACTGCCAAATAAAAATCCCGCTTTTAAGCGGGATTTTTTTTATGTATTAACGAATCAGTTTTTTGTATTTAAGTCGTTTCGGAATCAAATCTCCTCCTAAACGCTTCTTCTTATTTTCTTCATATTCTGTAAAAGAACCTTCAAAGAAATATACTTGACTATCGCCTTCAAAAGCTAAAATATGTGTACAAACTCTATCTAAAAACCATCTATCGTGACTAATTACAACAGCACAACCAGCAAAATTTTCTAAACCTTCTTCTAAAGCTCTAAGTGTATTTACATCCAAATCATTTGTTGGTTCATCCAATAAAAGAACATTTCCTTCTTCTTTCAATGTCATTGCTAAATGCAACCTATTTCGTTCTCCACCAGAAAGCATTGAAACTTTTTTGTTTTGTTCGCTTCCTGCAAAATTAAATCGGCTTAAATAAGCTCTAGAGTTTACTTGCTTTCCACCCATCATTACCAATTCTTGTCCATCTGAAAAATTTTCCCAAATAGTTTTATCTGAATCGATATTAGAATGACTTTGATCTACGTAAGCAATCTTAGCTGTTTCTCCAACTTTAAAACTTCCAGAATCAGGAGTTTCTTCACCCATAATCATTTTAAAAATGGTTGTTTTCCCTGCTCCATTTGGACCAATAATTCCAACTATTCCAGCTTGCGGTAAATTAAATTCTAAATTTTCATATAATAATTTATCTCCGTACGCTTTAGAAACTCCAATTGCTTCTATCACATTTGTACCTAAACGTGGACCATTTGGAATATAAATCTCCAACTTTTCATCCATTTGTTTTTGATCTTGACTCATCAACTTGTCATAGTTCTTCAAACGTGCTTTTTGCTTTGTTTGACGTCCTTTTGCTCCTTGACGAACCCATTCTAATTCTCTTTCTAAAGTTTTCTGACGTTTAGAAGCAGTTTTACTTTCTTGTGCTAAACGTTTTGATTTTTGATCTAACCAAGACGAGTAATTACCTTTCCAAGGAATTCCTTCTCCTCTATCCAATTCTAAAATCCAACCTGCAATATTGTCTAAGAAGTATCTATCGTGTGTTACAGCAATTACAGTTCCTTTATATTGTGCTAAATGATGCTCTAACCAATGTACAGATTCTGCATCCAAGTGGTTTGTTGGCTCATCCAATAGTAATATTTCTGGTTCTTGCAATAACAATCTACACAAAGCAACTCTACGTCTTTCTCCTCCAGACAATACAGAAATTAATTTATCTGGTTCTGGAGTACGCAAAGCATCCATTGCAATTTCAAGTTTTGTATCTAATTCCCAAGCGTTTGATGCATCAATTTTATCTTGCAACTCTGCTTGTTGATTCATTAACTTTTCCATTTTATCTAGATCAGAATATACTTCTTCTAAACCAAACATGTCGTTAATTTTATTGTACTCGTCTAAAATTGCAACGGTTTCTGCAACGCCTTCTTTTACAATTTCTATGACCGTTTTTGTTTCGTCTAATTCTGGTTCTTGTTCTAAATAACCCACATTATAACCAGGAGAAAAAACAACATCACCTTGATAGTTTTTTTCTTTACCAGCAATAATTCTTAATAAGGTTGATTTACCAGAACCGTTTAAACCTAGAATTCCGATTTTAGCTCCATAAAAGAAACTTAAGTAAATATCTTTTAAAACTTGTTTGTTTGTACTTTGATAGGTTTTAGAAACCTTATTCATCGAAAAGATGACTTTCTTATCGTCTGACATAATTGAAAATAAATTTGAATGAAAAATTTAGAAGCTTACACTCTTCCTTTTAAAGCATTAAATACCCACGCAACTGCAAAGAAACCAACTCCAACAGCTGCAAAACCCCAACCAGCGACATCGTCATATCTAAAAGCTCCAAGAGCAATTAAGCCTAAGCCTACAAGAATCATAATAAATGTAGCCCAAGCCAATACGGTATTTTTATTCATTGCCATAATCGTTATGTATTTAATAGTTTAAAAGCAAATATCGTAATTATTTGTGGATAAAAATAGTTAGAAATGAATGAGTTTTAAATTTCTGCTGCCAATCTACATCCTTGGTTAATGGCTCTTTTTGCGTCTAATTCTGCTGCAACATCTGCTCCACCGATTACATGAACTTTTACATTTGCTTCTTCTAACGGAGAAAGCAATTCTTTAAACGGAAGTTGACCAGCACAAATTACAATTGTATCAACTTCTAAAACCTTAACTTCCTCATTTTGTATATAATGCAAACCAACATCATCAATTTTTGTATATTCTACTCTATTGATAAATTGTACGTTTTTCTTTTTTAATGTAGAACGGTGAATCCAACCAGTAGTTTTTCCTAAGTTTCCACCAAATTTTCCTTTGCTTCGTTTTAGCATATAAATTTCTCTAGGTGATGGGTCAATTTTTGACTCAACACCTTCAATTCCGCTTCTTGCAGTTAAGGTTTTATCGATTCCCCATTCTTTTAACCAAGCATCAATATTTAGAGAAGTACTTTCACCTTCGTGTGCTAAATATTCTGAAACATCAAATCCAATTCCGCCTGCTCCAATAACAGCAACACGTTTTCCGACTGGTTTTTTATGTTTTAAAACATCTAAGTAATTCAATACTTTTTTATTCTCGATTCCAACAATGTTTGGCGTTCTAGGTTTTATTCCTGTTGCTAAAACAATTTCATCAAAATTTTCTTTAATTAAATCATCTGCAGAAACTCTAGTATTTAATTTTACAGTAACATGATGCAAGTCCAACTGTTTTTTAAAATAGCGAATGGTTTCATAAAACTCTTCTTTACCAGGAATTTGTTTCGCAATATTAAACTGCCCGCCAATATCAGATTCTGCATCAAACAAAGTTACCTGATGACCTCTTTGACCAGCAATAGAAGCAGCAGCTAATCCAGCTGGACCAGCACCAACAACTGCAATTTTCTTTTTATTTTCTGTTTGATTATAATTTAATTCTGTTTCATGACAAGCTCTCGGATTCACCAAACAACTTGCTACTTTTTGCTGAAATACATGATCTAAACACGCTTGATTACAACCAATACATGTATTTATTTCATCATCTTTTTCTTGTGCTGCTTTATTTACCCATTCTGGATCAGCCAAAAAAGGACGCGCCATAGAAATCATATCTGCATCGCCATTAGCCAAAACTTCTTCTGCAGTTTCTGGCATATTTATTCTATTTGTAGTTACTAAAGGGATAGAAACTTCTTTCTTCATTTTTTTTGTAACCCAAGTAAAAGCAGCTCTAGGAACAGAAGTTGCAATCGTAGGAATTCTAGCTTCGTGCCAACCAATTCCTGTATTAATAATGGTTGCTCCTGCTTTTTCAATTTCTTTTGCTAGCTGCACAATTTCTTCCCAATCACTTCCATTTTCTACTAAATCTAACATAGAAAGTCTAAAAATGATGATATAATCCTTGCCAACCGCTGCTCTAGTTTGTTTTACTAACTCAATTGGTAAACGCATTCTGTTTTCATAAACTCCACCCCATCTATCCATTCGTTTATTGGTTCTTTTTGCAATAAATTGATTGATTAAATAGCCTTCTGAACCCATAATTTCTACTCCGTCATAACCAGCAATTTTTGACAATTTTGCACTATTTACAAAATCTTTTATAGTTCTTTTTATTCCAGATTCAGTTAATTGGAAAGGTTTAAAAGGAGTAATTGGCGATTTAATATTTGATGGAGCTACACTAAACGGATGATATCCATAACGCCCAGAATGTAAAATTTGCATACAAATCTTTCCGCCGTATTTATGAACTTCTTCTGTAATTAATTTATGACTTTCAGCGTGTTTTCTGGTTGACATTCTTGCAGAAAATGGTGCTGTCCAACCTTGTCTATTGGGAGCAATACCTCCAGTCACAATTAATCCTACTCCACCTTTTGCACGTTCACCATAATATTTTGCAATTCTTTCTAATCCGTTTTTCTCTTCTTCTAAACCGGTATGCATAGAACCCATTAAAATTCTATTTTTTAAGGTTGTAAATCCTAAATCTAAAGGTTGAAAAATGTGCTTATATTTTGTCATTTATTGTTCTTTTTAAAACTAGTTTACTATGCATGCATAATAATTAAGCAAGTTAGACTATTTTTATGAAAACAAAAAAACTCAAGAAAATAATTCTTGAGTTTTTTTAAATATAATACTATTAAAAATTAATATAAATATCCCATTTTTCCTTGCTGATAATCTCTCATTGCTTCTAAAATCTCCGTTTGTGTATTCATAACATACGGTCCGTATTGAGCAACTTTTTCATGAATTGGTTCTCCTGAAATAACAATTAATTTACTTTCTTTTGTTGTTGCAATCTTAATTGTATTACCATCAGCATTAAAAACAGCCATTTGAAAACTTCCTTTAGTTAATGTTGTTTCATCATTTACCTGTACTTCTCCATCTAACAAATACACCAAACTTTCATGAGTTTGTGGAATCTTAATTTCCAATTCACCTTTTCCAGTTGCTTCAATCATAAAAACATTGACCGAGGTTTGAGTTTTAATCCTTCCAAATTTTCCGTTTTGCTCTCCAGCTACAATTTTTAAGTTGATGTTTTTTGATGCGTCCTGAATACTTGGCATTTCATCACTTTTTACATGCTGATAATTTGCAGGAATCATTTTATATTTTGCAGGTAAATTTAACCACAACTGAATCCCTTCTATTGTTCCGCCTTTTTTTACAAACTCTTTTGTTGGTCCTTCAGCATGAATAATTCCTCTTCCAGCAGTTGTCCATTGAACATCACCAGCTTTTACTAAACTTTCATTTCCTAAAGAATCTCTGTGCAATTGTTCACCTTGAAATAATAATGTAATTGGCTCGAATCCTCTATGTGGATGTGGCCCTAAATCAAACGGATTGTTAAATTCACTGATTGCATACGGTCCGTAATGATGTAATAAAATAAACGGATTTACATTTTCTACTTCAGCAGTTGGTATTGGTTGTCGTAAACGGATTGGTCCCATATTTACTAACGGACTTTCTCCTAAATGTTTAATACTTTTATATGTTTTCATTATTTTTTTATCTAATTTTATCTAGCAAATCACTTAGTGTTTTTGCTTCTTCTTCTGTTAGATTGTCTAAAAATGATCTGTTATTTTGTTCATCAATTTTTGATAATAGTTTTAATCCAATATCAGAAATATTGATATAAACAACTCTCCTATCATCCTCGCAACGCTCTCTTTCAATGAGTTTTTTATCGCATAATTTATCCATTAATCGAGTTGCATTTGGGGCGCGCTCAATCATTCGTTCTTTTATCAACTGAACTTTTATTGGTTTTGCTGCACCTCTTAAAATTCTTAAAATATTATACTGCTGAGGTGAAATTCCGTAAGGTTTAAAGAATTCTGTTTCTTTACTACTTAGCCAATTTGCAGTATATTTAATGTTGATAAGGGCTTTTACTTTATTGCTCTTAAATTTCGAATTGATGTCTTTTGAAATATCTCCCATGTTCAAAAAGTTAAAAATTTTGATTGATAATCAATCTTACTCTTATTTTTCTGTTTCTTGTTTCTAAAACTTACGCTCTCAATTTTAAGTCTTGCATAATCTTATTAAACTCTTCAGTTGTTGGTGTTAAATAAATTTTATCATCCACAAATAATGTAGGAAATTTTATAGTTCCGTTATACAGTTCTTTTGTATGATTATTGGCTAATTTATCTTTTGAAATATCTTTATAAACATAAGGAACATCTGTTGCGTTTAAAAAATTCTTAAACGCAACTGTGTAAGAATGACCTTGTTTACCGTATAAAACTATTTTCATCTTTTTTTTTAAATTTAATGTAATCAATTACGCTTTAAAATCAATTTTTCTATGCATTCCATCGCAAAAAGGTTTGTTTTCTGATGCACCACATCTACAGAAAGCTGTAACTTTATCTCTTGTTTCTTTAGTCCCATCAGAATGTATAATTTCAATATTTCCTTTAATCATTAAAGGACCATTTTCTACACATTGTGCATTAATGATTTCAGCTGCATTGGTTTTGATTTCGTTTTCCATTTTTAAACTCAATGCTTTAGACGGACAAGCATTTACTTGATTTTTAATTCTCTCTGTAGTAGCTCCTTCCATGTTTATCCAAGGTCTATTCTTAGGATTAAAAACCTGAATTAAACCTTCCCAACATTTTTTTGAATGAATACACATATCTGGTTTCCAAACAACTGTAATATCATTATTACTATATTCTTTTATAATTTCTTTTTGGTTTGCCATAATGATCGTTTTTAAATTAATTTTTCAAATTCCTGAATAGCATCAAAAAGTTGCTTTTTAAAATCCTCTTTTACAAGTTCTCCGTTTTTAAAATTATCCGAAAAATTTGGTAAAGAAAAAGTTACAATTTCGCCTGCTCCATTTCTAGGAAACCTAGAAACTGCAGCTTCTAAAACAGATTTACCTCCTCTTCCACCAGGTGAAGCTGCCATTAATAGTAAAGGTTTCTCTCTAAATACATTGTTTTTAATTCTAGAACTCCAATCAAAAATATTTTTAAAAGCAGCAGCATAAGAACCATTGTGTTCTGCTAAAGAAAGTACAAATCCGTCATAATTATCTAATAAGTTTGTAAAGCGAATCACATCTTTTGGAAAACCGTCTTCTTTTTGTTTGTCTTCACTAAATATTGGCAATTCAAAATCTCGTAAATCAATTAAATCGTATGTAGTGTTTTTTAAATTTTCAGCTGCATATGTTACTAGTTTTTTATTGATAGATGTTGAGCTTGTGCTACCCGCAAATGCTAATATTTTCTTCATTCTTTAAAATTATAATTTTATGTGAATTTAAACAGTAATCAAATTAAAAACTGCCAACTTATTTAATCTTATTCTCTACTCTTGTTTCTCCTTTTACCATTCTTGCAACTGGACATTTACCAGCGATTTCGAGTAATTTTGTTCTTTGGTCGTCCGTAATTTCCTTTTCAAAAGATATTTCTTCAGATACATATTTACCATTTTCATCTTCATTTTGAGTAACATTTACAGTAATCTCACCAAGTTCCCAACCTTTTCTTTCTGAATACATTCTTAATGTAATTGCAACGCAACCGCCAATTGCAGTTAATAAATATTCAACAGGTGTTGGCGCATTGTCGTCTCCACCAAGAGAAACTGGTTCATCTATAACTGCAAAATGATTTCTCATTTTTGCTTCTGCTAAGTAATTTCTGTTTGTTAAAACAACATTCGAGTTTGCGTTTGACATTATTTTATTTTTTTATAAGTTATATAAGAAGTAAGAAGTAGTATCATTGCAATGATTGCACTAATTTGCTCTCCATCACCAATCATAAAATGTGCAAAAAAAGCTAATATAAATGCAAAGAAAAAACCAGAATAAGTCCATTCTTTTATGACTTTATTATCTATAAACCAAATTGAAATCAACCCTAATAATTTTAAAATTCCATATGGATAAATGATGTATGTTGGATATCCAAAACTAGTATACATTACTGCAACTTCTTCAAAATTAAAAAGGTTCATACCTGCTGAAAAAAGCAATAACATAGTTAACAAACCAGTAGAAACGTAATAAACAATTTTTGATGTTTTCATAATTGAAATGTAAATTTAGACAGCCACAAAAATACAACAAATTAAATTAGTTTCCAAGGAATATAATTTAATGGAAAATATCTAATCAAATCTATCACTAAAAACGGATAAAAATTTTCTTATTTTTACAGTCTAAATTTCAAGAATAAATGGACATCAACTTCAATAAAAACGAAGATTATAATAAACTTTTAGCTTCTGATTTAAAAAACAGATTGGTAAAAGTAAAACTTGGCGGTGGAAAAAGCAGAATAGAAAAACACAAAGCAAAAGTGAAACTAACTGCAAGAGAAAGAATAGATTACTTGCTAGACAGCAAATCAAAAAGCATAGAAATTGGCGCATTTGCTGGCGAAGATATGTATGCAGAACACGGTGGTTGTCCTTCTGGCGGAGTTGTTGTAAAGATTGGATATATCAAAGGAAAACAATGTATTGTTGTAGCAAATGACGCAACTGTAAAAGCTGGAGCATGGTTTCCTATCACAGGGAAAAAGAATTTAAGAGCGCAAGAAATATCTATAGAAAACAAATTACCAATTATTTATTTGGTTGATTCTGCTGGAGTTTATTTACCAATGCAAGACGAAATTTTTCCAGACAAAGAACATTTTGGGCGTATTTTTAGAAATAACGCAGTAATGAGCAGCATGGGAATTACACAAATTTCTGCAATTATGGGAAGTTGTGTTGCTGGTGGAGCCTATTTACCAATTATGAGCGATGAAGCTTTAATTGTTGATAAAACTGGAAGTATTTTCTTAGCAGGAAGTTATTTGGTAAAAGCAGCTATCGGAGAATCTATTGATAATGAAACTTTAGGCGGAGCAACAACACATTGCGAAATTTCTGGAGTTACCGATTACAAAGCGTTAAACGATAAAGATGCATTAGATAAAATCAAGAATATTATTGATAAAATTGGCGATTTTGACAAAGCTGGATTTAGCAAAACGGAATCTTTTCCTCCGAAAGAAAAAGAAGACGACATTTTCGGAATCCTACCAAAAGAAAGAAACGCACAATACGATATGTTAGAAATTATCAAACGTTTAGTTGATAATTCTGAGTTTGATCAATACAAAGAAGGCTACGGAAAAACCATTTTAACTGGTTATGCAAGAATTGATGGTTGGGCAGTTGGAATTGTTGCTAATCAACGAAAATTAGTAAAAACTAAAAAAGGCGAAATGCAATTTGGTGGCGTTATTTATAACGATTCTGCGGATAAAGCAACACGTTTTATTGCAAACTGTAATCAGAAAAAAATTCCGTTAGTATTTTTACAAGATGTAACTGGATTTATGGTTGGAAGCAAATCTGAACACGGCGGAATTATAAAAGATGGAGCAAAAATGGTAAATGCAGTTAGTAATTCTGTAGTTCCAAAATTCACAATTATTATTGGTAATTCTTACGGAGCAGGAAATTATGCTATGTGTGGAAAAGCATATGATCCTAGATTAATTGTTGCTTGGCCAAGTGCAGCATTAGCAGTTATGAGCGGAAATTCTGCTGCAAAAGTGTTGCTGCAAATTGAAACCGCATCTTTAAAAAAGAAAGGTGAAGAAATTACTCCAGAAAAAGAAACTGAACTTTTTAATAAAATAAAAGACAGATACGACAAACAAATATCTCCATATTATGCAGCTGCAAGAATTTGGACAGATGCAGTTATCAATCCGTTAGATACTAGAACCTGGATTTCTATGGGAATTGAAGCAGCAAATCATGCTCCAATAGAAAAGCAATTTAATTTGGGAGTTATACAAGTTTAGTTTTAATTTGTATTCGTAAAAATAAAAATCAGAATTTAGAAATGGGAAGAGCATTCGAATTTAGGAAAGCAAGAAAAATGAAACGTTGGTCTGCAATGGCAAAAACTTTTACCAGAATTGGTAAAGATATTGTAATGGCGGTTAAAGAAGGCGGACCAAATCCAGATACAAATTCCCGTTTAAGAGCAGTTATACAAAATGCCAAGGCAGCAAATATGCCAAAGGAAAATGTAGAACGTGCTATAAAAAAAGCAACTAATAAAGATACTGCTGATTTTAAAGAAGTTTTATTTGAAGGATATGCTCCTCACGGAATTGCTATTGTTGTAGAAACCGCAACAGATAACAACAACAGAACTGTTGCTAATGTTAGAGCAATCTTTAATAAATGTGATGGAAACTTCGGGACTTCAGGATCGGTAATTTTTATGTTTGATCATACTTGTAATTTTACTGTAAAAAAAGAAGATATTTCTGTTGATATGGAAGAATTAGAACTTGAACTAATTGATTTTGAAGTCGAAGAAATTTTTGATGATGAAGAAGGAGTTATCATTTATGCTCCGTTTGAACAATTTGGATCTATTCAGTCTTACTTTGAAGAGAATAAAATAGAAATATTATCTTCTGGTTTTGAAAGAATTCCTACTACAACTAAAAAACTAACTGAAGAAGAACAAGCTGATGTAGAAAAATTGTTAGAACGCTTAGAAGAAGATGATGATGTACAAAACGTATATCATTCAATGGAAATGTAAACTGTAAAAAAATAATAAAAATTAAAAAGCCACATCAATATAGATGCGGCTTTTTTACATTTAATAAATTAGTTGTTGATTATTTGATTTATCCCCCGACTTCAGCACAATCTTCCCTTTAACTCATCTAAATGTATAATTCAAATGTAAATTATATTTTTAACAAGCAATAATACCTACATACAACTAATGTACTACAGCATACATTTTATTGGTAAAAAACTACTACATTTATACATTATTGAGATTTTTATGAAAAAAAATAAAAAAAACATTTACAAAAGCATCATAATTTTATTTTTCTTTTTTTTAAACAATGCTACTTATAGTCAAGAAGTATTAATTAAAAATGGTGACAAATGGAGTTATTATGACAACGGCTACCTAGAAAGCAATTGGCACAAAAATCAAAATTTTAATGATTGGAAAACGGGCATTTCTCCTTTAGGTTATGGAGATAATCAAATTGCAACAACAATTAGTTTTGGAGATAATCCAAAAAAAAAGGAAATCATAAAATATTTTTCGAAAACAATTAACATTAAAGACATATCAAATTTTAAAGGATATGAATTTAAACTTTTACGTGATGATGGTGCTGTAATATATCTTAATGGAGAAGAACTATACAGAGAAAATATGTATAACGGCACAGTTACAAACAGTACAGTTGCAAAAACTTTTGTAGATAATGAACAAGAACAAACCTATTATGTTAAGGTTTTTGATTCATCAATTTTTAAACAAGGTGACAATACAATAAATATACAAATTCATCAAAGTAGCGAAGATTCTTCAGACTGTATTTTTAGCTTAGAGTTAATTGCTCATACAGATCCTAGCATTCTTATTGATGTTGTTAATGAACAAATAGAAACAAAGGATGTTTTAGAATCAAAAATTGATATTTTAAATTATAGCTTTATATTAAAAAATACAATAACACAATTAGAAATTTATAAAAACTCAAATCAAAATTTATACTTTTTACTGGCTGTAGTTGGTGGCTTATTGATTATAACTATAATTGGTAGTTTTATTGTTTATTTTAAAAACCGAAACAATGAAAATGTTTTTAACAATACTATTCAAAAGCTAAACAATGAAGTTTTGGAAAACGAAAAGCAAATGATTTCATTTTCTACACAACTTTTACATTACAAACAATATTTAAAAGAAATAAAAGCAGATTTAAATTTTATAAAAACTGACAATACAAAAGCACTAAATAACACCATTAAACAAATAGATTTTATTCTTGAGAGCAATGATGAATGGGAGCAATTAAAGCTACATTTTGACACTGTATTTAGTGGGTTTTATGACAATCTTCTTAGTAAATGTCCTACACTTACAGAAACTGAATTAAGACATTGTATGTTTATAAAATTACACATTCAAACAAAAGAAATCGCCAGAATTTTAAATGTTGACCCAAGATCTGTGCAAACTGCTAGATATAGAATAAAGAAAAAATTAGATTTATCTGAAGATCAAGATTTACGAAATTTTTTAATTACTATTTAAAAGCAAATCCAACGTCTTTTTCCGTTGTATTTTTTTTGTTGCAGTTTCAATAAATGCATCAACAAAATAAATTGCTTTTGGTGTTTCGAACCTAGAAAGTGTTTTTGCTTTACTTAAAATTATTGTTGTTTTTTTTCCTTCAACAACTAAAATAAGTTTTTCACCCAGGTTTGCATCAGGAACACCAGCAACAAAAAAACGTTGCTTCATAATCTTTGCTAATTTTTTTTCTATTGCTTCTGGATGTAATTTAATTCCGCCCGAATTGATTACATTATCAAATCTACCGAGCCATTTAAATTTATTTTTAGAAATTATTTTTACAACATCGTTGGTAACTATTTTTACATCCGAAACTTTTGGAGCATTAATCACCAAACAATTTCTAACATCTTTAGTTATTGAAACATTTGGCAAGGTTATAAAATGAGATTTTTCTACTTCGCTAGAAGTTCGGTTTTTAAATCCATTTAATTGCTTAACAGCAATATGAGTAATCGTTTCTGTCATCCCAAATGTTGCAAAAATTTTGGTTGATACATTCTGAATTTTAGAAACCAATTCTTCTGAAACCATTGCGCCACCAACAATTAACTTATCAATTCTATGAATTTGAGAAAGTGAACTTTCTAATTGCATTGGCACCATCGCAGAAAAATCGTAGGTTTTTTCTGTTTCTTCTAACGGATTTGAAACTGGCTCAACAATGTCTAAATTCCAACCTAAAACAATTGCTCTAACCAACATCATCTTTCCTGCAATAAAATCGGTCGACATACACAACAACGCTGTGGTGTTTTCTTTTAAATCAAAAAAAGAACCAGTTGCTAACGCCGAATTTATCATAAACTCTTTTTTGATCTGAATGGTTTTTGGTTTTCCTGTAGAACCAGAAGTTTGCACTTCAATAAACTCTGAATCAGAAAACCAATCGATAAAAAATTGCTTTGTTACTTCAGAAATTTCTTTAGAAAAAGAAATCAATTCATCCGAAGTGGAAAAAGAAATTCCGTTGAGTTTAAAGCTTATATGTAATTGATTATTGTTCACCAATTACAGGAATTTCTACTTTACCAACTAGTTTATTTTTCCAATTTGCCCAACCATATTTTTTTGAAAAAACAAGCAACAATAATGGATACAGCACAAAAACACCTATAAACATTTCTGCTCCAACTGACGGTTCTGATGTATCAACATACAATGCGTCTGTTCTAAAAACCATCCAATCTGTAGTTACTAAAAATGCTGCTACAATATTATTAGATGCATGTAAACCTAATGCTAATTCTGTTCCTTCATCCATCAACGTTGTAATTCCGTACAACAAACCTGTCCCGATATAAAACACCATTAAAATATAACCCAAACGTTCTACTTCTGGGTTCATTCCGTGTAATAAACCAAAAATTACGGATGTAACTATTAACGGAAACCATCTGTTTTTTACTAACGTTCCTAATCCTTGCATTAAATAACCTCTAAAAACCAATTCTTCTGCACTTGTTTGAAATGGTAAAAACACAAAAGAAACAAATAGCAATGTAAAAAACGGAATCGGTTTAAAATTCCAAGTATAATTTTCTGGAGACAAATACATTCCTATAAAAATTGATACAACAGAAATAATTCCCCATAAAGCAAACGCAAAGAAAACACGTTTCCAATCTATTTTATTTCTTGATGTTACAATAGAAACAAACTTCTTTTTATGTAAATATTTTACACATAAAAACAAAGTTAAAAGCGCAATCATAAAAGTAAAAATCATTAAAAACAAGAATAAACTAGTGTTCATTCCTATATCCATAAAATTAGATTTTAAGCCTTCTTGAAACTTATCTAAATCTCCATCGACTTCAAAAAAAGCAGCAATAACTAATGGTAAACCTGCTATTTGAATTCCAATAAACACCAAAACCATGGTAAGAATATATCGCCAAGAATCATTTTTCCCTGTAAAACCTTTTTGTATAAAGTCCATTTTTATGATAAATTAAAATTCCAGTTTTTGGAATTATTATATGTTAAACTCCCTTTTTGTATTTCTAAAGGAGAGTCAAAATTATTTGTATATAAACCTCCGGTTCCCAAACCTTGCGGCATCTTGTTTTGCAATGTAAACGTAAATTGTGCAATGGCATTTAACCCAACATTACTTTCTAAAGCAGATGTAATCCACCAATCAATATTGTATTTTTTTGCCAATTTAATCCACTGTTCACTTCCATTAAATCCGCCAATTAAACTCGGCTTTAAAATTATGAATTGCGGTTGAACTATTTGTAGTATTTCTTCTTTATTTGTTACAGAAAAAACACCAATTAACTCTTCATCTAAAGCAATTGGCAAAGGTGTTTTTTCGCATAAAATTGCCATTTCTTCTAATTGTCCTTGTTTGATTGGTTGCTCAATAGAATGAATTTCTATATCTGATAATCGTTTTAGTTTTTCTAATGCTTCTTTTGGAGTGAATCCTCCGTTTGCATCAACGCGTAATTCTATTTCTTTGGAGGAAAATTCTTTTCGGATTGACGTTAGTAAATCTAGTTCTGTTTCAAAATCGATTGCGCCAATTTTCATTTTAATACACGAAAAACCTGAAGCTATTTTTTCTTTAATTTGAGTTTTCATAAACTCTTTTGTTCCCATCCAAACCAATCCATTAATTGGAATTGATTTTTTACCTTTTGTAAATTCTGATGGAAATAATTCGAATGTTGCTTGACTTTCTAATGATAGAAATGCTTGTTCTAAACCAAATTGTATGCTCGGGAACTCACAGAGTTCTTTTAGCAAAACATTTAAACCTAAATATATATTTTGACACGTCCATTTTAGTTTTTCTTCATAATCTGGTCTGTCATCAACACTTAATGTTCTTAGAATTCCGCATTCTCCAATTCCTTGCTTTCCATCTTTAGTTAAAATGATAAACCAAGTTTCTTTGGTTTTTAAAATTCCTCGCGATGTTCCGCTTGGTCTTTTAAAGTTGAGAATATATTTGTGATACGTTGCTTGCAAAGTTTTACTGATTATACAAAGCGATTCTATTTCCTTCAGAATCTATAATTTGTGCCATGTATCCTATTTCATTTGAAATCAACGTTTTTGGTTGTAATATTTTTCCACCAGCTGCTACAACTCGAGACAGTTCATCAGAAATATCTCCAGATTGAGAATTAAAATACACAACAGAACCATGCGTTGCAGACGGAATATAATTTCCTTCACTTTTAACCAAAGAACCACTTATTCCCGGTACAGTAATGTCTTCGGCTGGCGGAAACCATCCCATTAATACGCCTCCAAAATCTTGAATTGAAATTTCTACATTAAAAACTGTTTCGTAAAACTTCTTAGCTCTGTCCATATCTAAAACAGGAACTTCGAACCAACTAATCATATTTACTTCCATAATTATTGCTTTTCTATATAAATTTTAAAATCTTCTAAATACTTTTGATCTATGTCTGTAAATGTTCCTTTAAAATAAGGGAACAAACAACTCATTAAATACGATTCGCTTTTACAAATTACATCTTTTACAATTGTGGTTTTTCCTTCAGAAAAGCTAAAATTATAATCGTCTGTTTTTAACATGTCATCAGCATCAAAAAACAAGGTTACTTTTTTGTTTGGGATAAAAGCCATCACTTTTTCATTCATCTCCATTTCTTTTCCTTGATTTTCTACAACCATTTTATATTCGCTTCCAACAATACCAGGTTTAACGTTTATCGGTGTTATCGACTTTACATCTTTTAACCATTCAGTCATTAATTCTTGATTATTGAACACAGAAAAAACCGTATCTAGCGGTTTATCAATTTCTACTTTTACTTGATAAGTTGTTTCTTTTATGATTAATCCGGTTGAAAAAAACACGATAACCAAAGCGGTTATAATACCTAAAATAATTTTAACTCCTTTCATTTTATAATTCGATTGAACTTCCTATTTCTAATAAAATAAGTTCTTTAGATTTTGATTTAAATTGTTGTTTTGCTTTTTCTGTATTAATTTCTATTGGCGGAAATGTATTAAAATGACAACCAATAACTCTATTACACTCTATAAAATCACTCGCAATAATTGCCTCATTAACATCCATTGTAAACACATCTCCGATTGGTAAAATTGCCGTAGTTAATTTGGTAAACATCGGAATTAGTTTCATATCAAAAGTAAGTGCGGTATCACCAGCAATATAAATTGATTGATTTTTTACTGTGAGTACAAATCCGCCAGGTTGACCACCGTAAGTTCCGTCTGCGAAAGATGAAGTGTGAATTGCATTTACATATTTTGCAGAAAAATATTCCGTTTTAAAAGTTCCGCCAAAATTTAGATGAGAACCTTTTAAATCTTTTGCCATAAAATAATTGACAATTTCGAAGTTAGAAAGTATAATTGCTCCAGTATTTTGAGCGATTTTCTCTACATCTAACACATGATCTTGGTGAGCATGCGTAACCAAAATGTAATCTGCTTTTAAAGAATTTACATCAATATGTGATGCTCTTGGATTGCCAGAAATAAATGGATCTACAATAATATGAATATTGTCGAATTCTATTCCAAAACAAGAATGTCCGTAAAAAATTATTTTCATTGTTTTTATTTTGTTCTTAATCTTCTTTTTCTAAGATAGAAAAATAGAAGGAACAAAATAATGATAAAAGGCCAAATATGTATCAAATACAAGAAGAAATCTTTCACATTTTCAAATCCTTTTTTAAATGCTTTAGAAATTTGACCAATAAAACTAGTTTCGATTGCAGAAATTTGCTTGTAAAAGGTGATGCTTAATGTTGAAAAAGAAACTTGATTTTGTAAATATTTTAAACGTCCTTCTGTTGATTCTATATCGGCTCTTAATTTACCTAATTCTCTTTCTACATCTAAAATTTCTCTAACAGTTTTTGCTTTTTTAAGAATTTCTAAATACTTAACTTCTAACGTCTTTTTCGTTTTTAATCTTGCCTCAACATCTAAAAACTGTTCTGTTACATCAGAAATTCTGATATTTTTTGAATCAAACTTCTCAACTCCTTTTGCAATTTCATTTAAAATTACATCAAATTTTTCGGCAGGAATTCGAGTAGAAATTGTAGTGCTAATTCTATCGTCAGATTTGTATTCGTTATCGCTTGCAATATAACCGTTGTATTGATTTACTAAATCAACAATAGTTTTTCTGGTTTTGTCTAAGTCTTTCGTTTCAAAAGAAACATTCCCAGTTTTAATTAATTTTCTTTGAGAATTTGACTCGTTTTGATTTGATTGCGGTTGTTCTAATTTTAATTTCTGACTTGTTACTGCCGATTTTCTTGAAGTTGTCGCGTCGTATTGCATCATTTCAAGTTCAGCTGCTCTTTCTTGATTAGAATCACAAGAAACTGTGATTAATAAGATACTTAAAAATAGAACTATTCTTTTCATGTTAAGATGATTTAATTTATAGAACCTGACCTAATCCAAAAAGAATGCCAAACAGAAAAGTACTTAACGCTACTTTTTTTAATTCGCCATCTAAACCTGCTTCATTGGTGTTTTTCATCACAAAAAGAAGATGTTTTAACAAAGGAAAATACGCAATCAAAAACAAAAACTGTATTGGATTTTTATATTGAATAACAACATATAAAAATGCAAATAAGAATGAAGCAATGATTAAAACAGAATGATACACCTTTGCAGATTCTGCTCCAATTTTAACAACCAATGTGTTTTTATGAGCTTTCTTATCATTTTCTCTATCACGCATATTGTTTAAGTTCAACACGGCAGTACTTAATAAACCAACAGAAAATGCTGGAAGAAAAATAATAAAATTTAGTTCTTTAGTAAATAAAAAGTAAGAACCAACAACACTTAACAATCCGAAGAAAACAAATACAAAGACATCTCCAAACCCGCTATAACCATAAGCCGATTTACCAACTGTGTATTTTATGGCTGCTGCAATGGATGCTATTCCCAATCCAAAAAACACGATAGAATTTATAAAATCATCTTTTCCAAATGCCACGTAAATTAACAACAAAGCAATAATTAGTGTGATAATTGTTGTAAGTATCATGGCCGATTTCATTTGCTTCGGAGAAATCGCACCAGAAGCAACCAATCTTTTTTCCCCTGTTCTGTTGTCGTCAGTTCCTTTGATTCCGTCTCCGTAATCATTTGCAAAATTTGATAAAACCTGAAATCCAATTGTTGTTAAAATTGCTAGCCAAAAAATGGATGATGTGTAAATTGGACCTGCTCCAATTGATATTTTTGTATTAAAAAGACTTTCTGAAATTCTAATTGTACTATCATTGTTTCCTAAAAAACTTCCAACAATAATTCCGGAAACCGACAAGGGCAATGTTCTTAATCTAGCTGCTTGAATATATTTTTTTACATCCATGGATTTGTGCTTGTTTGTACTTTGAATAAAGTATAATTATAAATTCTGTATGCTTCTTCAGCTTTTAAACACGGAATTCTTATTTTCCCAGATGCTGTTTGAAAAACAATATCCATAATGTTTTTTCTTTGCTGGAAAACTGTTTGTCTCATTTTTATGTTTTGCACTTTAAACAATGGCAAATAAGTACTGTGAGTTTCAATTCTTCCGCTTCTTATCAATAACAAATCGTCATCAATTTTATAATATTGCTTTTTATACTTTAAATGAATTAAATATAGTGATAAAGGAATTAATAACAGATTTATAAAAAACCAATACAATGTGAGCAATAAACTATAACCAATGATGTTAATAAAAAGCAATCCTATAAAGCTTCTAAAATACATTCTTACTTTATAATAAGAATCTGGCTTGTGTTTTTCTGATGCTTCTACTGTTTTATAATCAAATAATAAATTTTTAATTATTTCTATTTGATGTGATTCACATCCTACAATTTTAATCTGTTTGTTTTGCTTTTGATTGACTTTTCCGCTAACAGCTTGTTTAAAAACCACAAACGAAATGCCTAATAATTTTTTAATAGGATTGGTTGATATGGTAATATTCTGAACTTTTTCTTTTTTTAAAATGATGGATTTTTTGGTTAACAAGCCTTGATTTATTTCAAAAGACTCGTTTTTTATAAAAACGGATAAATTAAAATGGAAAAGTAAAACCCGTACAAATGAGCTAATAAATCCAACACTAATGAGCAATATCACAATAAATAACAAGACGATAAGGTTGCTAAACAAGGCATTAGAATCTACTTCTAAATATTTATCAAACTCTTCATTTTTACCGAAACCGTCAAAAGCATCTCTAACTTGTTGAAATATTCCAAAAAGTAATGCAGTAAAAATCAACAAACTTTGTAGGTGGTTTTCAGTAACGCTAACTTTTAATAATTCCTTAAAGTTAATTGTTAAAAGGGGTGTATCTTCATTTAGTTTTACAGCTTCTTCATTGTCTTTTTTATGTAAAGACATTTGCTCTTTTAGCAATTGTGCATCTTCATAGCTAAGCGCTTTAATATCTATTTCTGTTGTATTTGAACCCGCTGTTTCAAGACTAACTTGATATACATTGATAAGCTGCTGAATGATATTTTGCTTAAAATTTATATTCTGAATTCTATCAAAAGGAATTGCCGTGTCTGTTTTTTTTAAAATTCCTTGTTGTAAAATAAAATACTTGTTTTCAATTTTAAATTGAAACGCTCTATATACTAAATAAGCTCTAACAAACAGAAAAATTAAAACCGCGGCAATAAACAAGTAAAAGTAAATAATTTTATCAGCTGGTATTTGTGTTATTCTTCTGATAAATATAAAGATTAAAACCCACGTTAATTTTAAGGTTTTAAAAAGAAGTGCAAAATAAATAACGAGAATTCCTTTTGGCGATTGTCTAGAAAATTCAGAAAAATTAGATGTATTATTCATTAATTTTTTCGGTAATAAACTCTTTTATCTTATAAGTTTCTTCTTTTTTCAAACCTTTAATTACAAGGTCGTCACTACTATCACCAGCCGTAAAAACACTAATTGCCGCTAGGTTAAATAACCTAGAAATTGGCGCTTCATCTATTTCTACATGCTGAATTCTAGAAAAAGGAACTGTTGTAATTTTTTTAATCAAAACACCACTTTTATATGATATATCCTTATCTCTAATTGCATAAGCTCGTCTAGAAAAACCGATTATTGAAAAAATAATTATCAGTAAAAAAACTATTGAAACTCCAACATAAAGGTAGGTTGTGTACTCAGGAATTGCCTCGTTTAAGTTGTATTGTATCAAAAAGAAAAGTCCGACAAAAACAACAATCATAACGGTTACAATTGTCATTAAAAGCACCTTTAAATAATCTTTATGGATTTTATGAAACGTTACTTTTGAAATATCTGGAAACTGATGAACTGTACTATTTTTAAAATGGTCCAATATTTATTGTTTTAATGCTTCTTTAATCTGAATGGATGTGTCATTTTTTTCAGCTTGTACAAATGCTCCTGGATATTTTGCTAACAAACTTCTCCTATAACTTCTAGCTTCTTTATACGATTCAAAAGCACCCAATCTATATTTATACAATCCGTTTTCATTAACAATTGTAACATCATTAATCATTTCAAATTTTTTATTTGCTGATGTAAATGCTCCAATCTGAACCTTAAAAGTTAAGGGTTGTACTTTTATTTCTTCGTCAACAACTTTAACTGGTGTCTCAACTTTTTTAACAGGAAGAACAACTTCTTTTCCTTTTGGAGTTTTATCTCCACAAGAAATGAATACTAAAAATAAACTTATTAAAAATACTTGTAGTGTCTTCATATTATTTTGTTTTATAATTGATTCGCTTGTGCAATAAGCTCTGCGATATCTAACACAGCAACTTCTGCTTCTTTTTCTTTAAATTTTATGCCATCTGTCATCATTGTGTTACAATAAGGACAACCCGTTGCAATAATTTCTGGCTGTGTTTCTAACGCATCTTCTGTTCTTAACACGTTAATGTCTTTATCACCTTTTTCTGGTTCTTTAAACATTTGCGCTCCACCAGCTCCACAACATAAAGCGGTAGATTTGTTGCGTTTCATTTCAGTTAAATTAACACCCAAACGTTTAATCAAGTCTCTCGGTGATTCATATTCGTCATTTCCTCTTCCTAAATAACAAGGATCATGAAAAGTAACTTTTTTGCCTTTTAAGAGTGCATCATTAATTTCTAATCTTCCGTCTGCAATTAATTTTTTGATGTATTGTGTGTGATGAAAAACTTCATACTTTCCTCCTAAACTCGGATATTCATTTTTCAGCGTATTAAACGAATGAGGATCGCAAGTAACAATGGTTTTTACTTCGTACGCATTTAACACTTCTATATTTGTAACGGCTTGCATTTGAAATAAAAATTCATTTCCTGCTCTTTTTGCTGCGTCTCCAGTAGAACTTTCTTCAGTTCCTAAAACAGCAAAATCTACATTTGCTTGATGCAGAATTTTCACAAAAGCACGTGTAATTTTCTTAGCTCTATCATCAAAACTACCTGCTGCTCCAACCCAAAACAACACTTCTGGTTGTTTTTCTTGAGCCATCATATCTGCCATTGTTGGTACTATCATAAATTGCAAATTTTGAATTATGAATTATGAATTAATACAATTCGTAATTGATAATTGTTAATTAAAAAATTGTTTTTATTCTTCGTCTTTCCAGTTCAATCGATCCATTTGATTGTATTGCCAAGGTGCTCCATTATTCTCGATGTTTGTCATCATTGCATTTAATTCTTGAGGCGCAGCACTTTCTTCCATTACCAAATATCTACGCATATCAATAATGATTGATAATGGGTCAATATTAACAGGACATTCTTCAACACAAGCATTACAGCTTGTACACGCCCACAATTCTTCTGGAGTAATATAATCGTTTAACAATTGTTTTCCATCGTCTTTAAAAACTCCTCCGTTGGCATCAATATTTTTACCAACCTCTTCCATTCTATCACGCGTATCCATCATGATTTTTCTTGGCGATAATTCTTTTCCTGTAAGATTTGCCGGACAAGCAGATGTACATCGACCACATTCTGTACACGTATATGCATTCATCAATTGTACCCAATTTAAATCGGTTACATCAGAAGCTCCAAATTTTTCTGGCACTTCATCTTCTGCTCCTTCTACAGGCGCAGCGTATGGATCTGCACTTGGATCCATCATTAATTGTACTTCTTTGGTTACTGCTTCTAAATTATCCAATTGCCCTTTTGGCTGTAATTTTGCATAAAACGTATTCGGAAACGCTAATAAAATATGCAAATGTTTAGAATAGTATAAGTAGTTTAAAAATGCTAAAATTCCTACAATATGAATCCACCAAGCTGTTTTTTCAACAAGGTGTAGAGTTTCTGGTGAAAATCCGTTTAACATTGGATATACAAACTGGCTAATTGGATTTCCAACTCCTGCCTTTTGAAAATCGATATCAGAAGCGTTCATTATAATAAAAAGAGTCATTAAAACCATTTCGAAATACAAAATGATATTTCCATCATTTTTTGGCCAACCTGTCATTTCTTTGTTCCAAAAACGTTTAACTCTAATAACATTTCTACGAATCCAAAAAACAACAACAGAAACAAACACTATAGCTGCTAATATTTCAAAAGTTCCGATTAAAAAACCATAAAGAGCATCGCCTAAAAGAGGTTGAAAAACTCTATGTGTTCCAAACAATCCATCGATAATAATTTCTAAAACCTCAATATTAATAATGATAAATCCCAAATAAACGGCAACGTGCAAAATTCCAGAAACCGGACGACGAACCATTTTGTATTGCCCTAAAGCAATTTTTGCCATGTTTTTCCATCGCGCTGCTTTATTATCTGATCTATCTACATCTTTCCCTAAGTTGATATTGCGAATAAGTTTGCGAATATTCTTGACAAAAAAACCGATTCCGGCAATTAGTATCAGTGCAAAAATGATGTTTGGTAGGTATTGCATATCTATGTATTTGGTCCGTTTATTTTATTGATTTTCCAATTAACTTCGTCATCAGAATTTATTGAAATAATCTTTTTTAGTTATTAAGAAAAAACTTCTTTAATTACTGGTTTCGTTCTTTTTATTCTTTTCTGGATCATAAGGAACAGCACGTTTACCAAATAAAGAAAAGTGTACAAAACGCTTTGGATTCAATTTCATTTCTCTAATTAACTCTTCCAATTCTTTAGACATATTGGTTAAGTTATTATACATTGCATCGTCTTTAACTAATTTCCCCAAAGAGCCTTCTCCTTTTTGAATTCCAACCATTAATTGATTTACATAGTCTAAAGATGCCTGTGCTTTTTTAATTGTTAATCCGATATTTGCATTTACCAAAGTATCAGACAATTTCATTAAATTTTCTGTAATAACTCTAGTATTATCAAAGGTGTTTTTTATACCAACTTTACTAGAATCTAATAATTGATTTACAGAACTTAATGTGCTTCCTACATCTGCAAGCATAAATTCTAAACCTAAAATACTATTGTTTAAACTTTTTCTGGCTTTAACATCTAAGGTTTGATTTAAACCCAACAATAATGAATCTGCACTTACAATAACGCTTTCTACTTTTGCTTGAAGCGGATTTAACTTCTCACCAACTGTTGAAAAAATATCTGACTCTACTTCTCCTGTTAAATAATCTCCATCAACAGCTAATTCGCCATCATAAGATGGAATAATTGCTAAAGATTGACCGCCCATTAAACTTGCACTATAAATTTTTGCAATAGAGTTTTTTGAAAACTGAAAATCATTTTCAATTAGCATTTCTACTACTAATTTTCCTTTTTTATCTGGGCTCGAATTAAAATTTATATCAACAACACTACCAACTTGTAAACCATTAATTGTAACTGCACTAGACTTTTTTAAACCTTGAATATTATTATATTCTACAAAGAAATGACGTTGATTTTTAGCAAAAATATTTTCTCCTTTCAAGAAGTTAAAACCCCAAATAAAAAGAGCAATAACTACAACTGCAACAAATCCCGTTTTTAGTTCTCTAGACATACATTCTTATTTAAGTAACAATATTACTAATAATTTTTTTGAGATTATGTGTAAATCACCTTGTTTTTAATGCTTCTTTTACTGAAATTTTTTTTCCGTTCTTAAAAGCGGCAATGAAGGCTGATGAATATCCTTTCTTTTTTACTCGCTTTAGTAATGATTGTATGTTTTTATAATTGGCTGTTTTACCATAATAATATTTATAAAACCTTCCAACTTTTACACTTTCTACGTTTTTTAATCCTTTAAAATTATACGATTTTGTAGCTATTTTTTTTCTACTAGAAGCAATCTGAATTTTATATTCAATTGCTGTTTTTTTTACTTCATTTTTAGTCTCTACAACAATTGGATTATCATCAACGATAGTAATATCAGCATCAACGGTGTTTAATTTTAATTGATTTACATAAGATACAATAGAATTTGCAATGTTTTTTGCCATTGCTAGCTGACCGCTTTTAGAATTTAAAAAACGCCCTTCTTTTTTATTGGTTAAAAATCCTAGTTCTACTAATACACTTGGCATAATGGTTTCTCGCAATACTTGAAAATTATCCATTTTTACATATCTATTATGGCGTTTTAATTTTGTGACAAGATTATTTTGAATAATACTAGCCAATTGCAAACTTTGATCTAAATTTTCTTCTTGTAATAAGGATAAACCAATTACAGATTCTGGTGAATTTGGATCGTAATTATAGTTTTGTTTGTAATCTTTTTCTAAAAGAATTACGCTGTTTTCTCTTTTTGCAATTTCTAGATTTTGTCGATTTCCTCTAGCTCCTAAAACAAAAGTTCCTGCTCCATAAGCGTTTGAAGTATGAGAATCGCAATGAATAGACACAAACAAATCTGCTTTTATATCATTGGCAATACTTCCACGTTTCCATAATTCTACAAAAACATCATTTTTACGTGTAAAAACAACTTTAATATCTTTTTCTTTCCCAATGATTTTACCAACCTCTAATGCTACTTTTAGAGCTATGTTTTTTTCTCGATAACCGTTGCCAATATTTCCAGGATCATGCCCGCCATGACCAGCATCTAAAACAATTATATATGTTTTTTTCTGTGCAAAACTAAATTGTGTTGTACTTAAAAAAAACAAGCTGCAAATAAAAAGGGTAAAAAGCTTCGTTTTATGATTATATTTAAGGCGTTCTACTATTGACATCAATATTTTTACTTAATTTTGGCTTTTCAAATTTGGCACTTCAACAATTGAAGTATATTTTTACATTTGTCACAAAAATAGCATTAAAAGCGTTGCAATCAAACATACCACACATACTTTTATTTAGCTTACTTAGCCTTTTTTGCTTACAAACTAGTTTTGCTCAAGATATAAAACCAAAAACCAAACCAATTCTACTTCTTAAAGATAAAAAATCTTCCTTAAAAAAGGACAGTCTTTTGCTAAAGAATAAGTTGGATACCATTAAAATTGACACGATTGTAAAACCTAAAAGCTCAATAACATCTAAAATAACTCACAATGCTGTAGATTATATTTTACAAAATGCTAAAACAAAGCAAATTGAATTATACAATAAAGCTCATGTAACTTATGAAGATATCGATTTAAAAGCTGGCTATATTTTAATAGACAATAAGAATAACACACTTTTTGCAAGAGGAATAAAAGATAGCTTAGGTTATACGCAAAGACCTGTTTTTAAACAAGGTTCTCAAGAGTCTGAACAAGATTCTATTTTGTATAATTTTAAAACAAAACGCACACTTATTTACAACATCAAAACCAATCAATCTGGAATGATTACGTATGGCGAAAAGATGAAAAAAGTAAATGATTCTACAATATTTTTAAGAGACATAAAATTTACAACTTCAGATAAAGTAAATCCAGATTACTACATCAAAACCAGAAAAGCAAAATTAGTTCCTGGTAAAAAAATTATCGTCGGACTTAGTAATTTGGTTATTGCAGATGTTCCAACGCCAGTTGCAATTCCGTTTGCTTATTTTCCAATGACTGATAAAAGAGCCTCTGGCTTTATCATTCCAACTTGGGGAGAAGCTAGTAATCAAGGTTATTTTTTGCAAAACGGTGGTTATTATTTAGCGCTAAATGATTATTTAGATATTTCTTTAATGGGAGATGTTTACACAAACGGAAGTTGGGGTTTACGATCAGAATCTAGCTATGTTGTTCGCTATAAATACAATGGAAACTTTAGTTTTAGATACGAAAACTTAATCAGAAGTGTAAAAGGTTTTGATGATTATAGTAAATCGGCTAACTTTAACCTTCAATGGTCTCATAATCAAGATTCAAAATCAAATCCAAATGCTCGTTTTTCTGCTTCTGTAAATTTAGGAAGTAGTAAATATTTTAGAGAATCTTTAAACGAAGTAAATAGTTCTGATTTTTTAACAAACACGCTAAGCTCTTCCATTTCGTATTATAAAAAATTCGTTGGCACACCTTTTAATTTAAACGCAACTGCAAGTCATTCTCAAAATACAAACACACAAGAAATTAACATGACATTGCCTTCTTTACAAGTAAATATGGATAGAATTTATCCGTTTGCAGGTAAAAACGGAGTTAAGAAAAATGCTTTACAAAAAGTTGGTTTAAATTACAGTATGAAAGGAGATTATAGAATTAAAACTACAGATTCTCTTTTCTTTAAACCAGCAATGTTTGAAACTGCAAAAGCAGGAATACAACACACAACATCTGCAAGCACAAATATGAAAGTATTAAAATACTTTACCTTATCACCAAGTGCAAATTTTAAAGAAGTTTGGAATTTTGATTATATCAACAGGTATTATGATGCAGCTTCTGGAACTGCAATTAAAGACACAGTTAGAGGTTTTAAAAGCTTTAGAGAATATAGCGCTGGCGTTACTTTAGGAACAACTATTTATGGTGATTTTTCTTTAAAAAAAGGAGATATAAAATTACGCCATACAATGAGACCTTCAATTACGTACGGATACAGGCCTGATTTTGCCGATAAATACAATCAACAAGTACAGCAAAGTGTCGATCCTACAGATATTTTAACCTATTCTCCTTTTGAAGAAGGAATTTATGGAAGACCCGGAGCTGGTTTATCAAACTCAATTGGAATTAACCTTGATAATGTTTTAGAAGCAAAAATTGCATCAAAAGATTCTTTAGACACTGAAGACAAAAAAATAACATTATTAAATAATTTAAATTTTAGGACTAGTTATAATATTGCTTCAGACAGTTTAAAATGGAGTCCTGTTTCTGTTACAGCTGGAACTCGCTTTTTTAAAGATAAATTGTCAATCAATTTTGGAGCAACTTTAGATCCTTATCAAATTGATGGAAATGGAACTAGAATTAACAAAATAAATAGTAACATTTTTAGACTAACAAGCGCAAATATTACTGCAAATGTTTCGCTTTCTAGCAAGGATTTTGAGAAAAAAGAAAAAACATCTTCTAATAATACAAATCAAAATCAGTTTGGCGATTCTTCTCCCAATGCAACTAATAATAAAGATAAAAACGTAAAAGAAACCAAATTATATAAAGCCACAATTCCTTGGAATATTAGCATTGCTTACGCCATAAATTATTCTAATTACGGAATTACAAACAGCGGAATTGGCTCTAATTCTTTAATGTTTAATGGAAATTTAGAACTATCTCCAAAATGGAAAGTGAGATATAGTTCTGGTTACGATTTTAAAAATAAAGGATTTTCGTATACTCGTTTAGGATTTACACGAGATTTAGATAGTTGGAGTTTTAATTTTGATTGGTCTCCGTTTGGAAACAACAAATCTTACTATTTTAGAATTGGTGTAAATTCAAGTATGTTAAGCGATTTAAAATGGGATAAACGTAGTTTACGTGATAAATTATTATTTTAGGAATTAGGAATTAGGAATTAGGAATTAGGAATTAGGAATTAGGAATTAGGAATTAGGAATTAGGAATTAGGAATTAGGAATTAGGAATTAGGAATTAGGAAAAACTAAAATTTTGAAACTTACAAAACAATAAAACTTGTAACTTTTTTCACTTTGCTACTCTGAACCTCTGAACCTCTGAACCTCTGCAACTTTGAACCTTTAAACCTTTGAACCTCTGAACCTCTGAACCTCTGAACCTCTGAACCTCTGAACCTTTGAATCTTTAAACCATAAAAAAACAAAAACATGAAAACAATCATTACAACATCAAAAGCACCAGCGCCAATCGGGCCTTATAATCAAGCAACATTAGTTGGAAATACCTTATATACTTCTGGACAAATTGCGATAAATCCTGCAAATGGCGAATTGGTTTTAGATGATATTTCTACAGAAACCAAACAAGTAATGGAAAACGTAAAAGCGGTGCTAGAAGCTGCAGAAATGACGTTCGAAAACATTGTAAAAACCTCTATTTTTATTTCTGATATGAAAAATTTCGGAGCAATAAACGAAGTGTATGCAACTTATTTTAACGAAGCAACTGCGCCAGCAAGAGAAACTGTAGAAGTTGCCAATTTACCAAAATATGTAAATGTAGAAATTAGTGTGATTGCTGTGAAATAATGAGAAAATATATTCTTCCGAGTGCAATTAGTATTGTTCTATTTTTTATAATAATTAAACCTGGTATATTTAATTTAATTCCTTATTCAATACATCAAAGTTTTTTTAAATCATTAATTCAAGAGCACATTTTTATTTATATTTTTGATTTCTTGTTTTGTTTATTAATTTGGGTAATTATTTTTTCATTAACAAACAAAAAAAATAGATAATTAAATAAACTGATTTAAATTAATTCAAATCGCTTTTCAACTACAAAGAAGCAGAATACTCAAGTAAATCTAACAACTTTACGGAATATCCCATTTCATTATCGTACCAAGAAACTACTTTTACAAAGTTATCGTTTAGTGCAATTCCGGCATTGGCATCAAAAATTGAAATTCGTGGGTCGCTCACAAAATCTTGAGAAACAACTTCGTCTTCTGTATATCCTAAAATTCCTTTCATTTCATTTTCAGAAGCTTTTTTCATTGCTGCTTTAATAGTTTCATAAGAAGTTGGTTTGTCTAATCGAACTGTTAAATCAACTACAGAAACATCCATTGTCGGAATTCTAAATGACATTCCAGTTAATTTTCCGTTCATTTCAGGAATCACTTTTCCAACTGCTTTTGCTGCTCCTGTAGAAGACGGAATGATATTATGAATTGCAGATCTTCCAATTCGCCAGTTTTTAGAAGCTGGACCATCAACCGTGTTTTGAGATGAAGTTGCTGCATGTACTGTTGTCATTAATCCTTCTACAATTCCGAAATTATCATGCAATACTTTCACAATTGGCGCTAAACAATTTGTGGTACAAGATGCATTTGAAATAACGGTATCTTTTTTTGTTAACTTCGTATGATTTACGCCCATTACAAACATTGGTGCGTCTTTAGACGGCGCAGAAACAATTACTTTTTTTGCGCCAGCATTTATATGTAAATTTCCTTGTGCAATAGATTTAAAAATTCCTGTACATTCTAACACATAATCTGCGTTAACTTCATTCCATTTTAAATCTTCTGGATTTTTTTCGGCAGTAATTCTGATTTCATTTCCATTCACAATTAATTTTCCGTCTTTAACCTCAACTTCTCCATTAAATCTTCCGTGAACAGAATCGTATTTTAACATGTAAGCTAAATAATCTACATCCAATAAATCATTAATCGCTACAACTTGCATATTTTCTCTTTCTGCTGCTGCTCTAAAAGCCAATCTTCCTATTCTACCAAATCCGTTAATTCCTATTTTTATCATATATTCTGTTTTTTATGTTGACATAATATCAGAAACTCTTAAAAGTTCTTGATTTATTACATGTCCACCTTTTATTGCTTCTTGAAGTTCTGTCGTTATTACTTCATTATCTTTTAAACCGACCATTAAATTAGATTTATTTTCTAATAATAATTCTACTGCTTTTACGCCTAATCTACTTGCTAAAACTCTGTCAAAACAACTTGGCGAACCACCGCGTTGCATATGACCTAAAACTGAAACCCTTACTTCGTATTCTGGTAAATTATCTTCTACATATTTTGCTAATTCGTACACATTTTTTCCAGATTTATCTCCTTCTGCTACTACAACAATACTTGATGACTTTCCGGAATTTCTACTTCTTTTTAATGACTCTAACATTCTGTCTAAACCTAAATCTTCTTCAGGAATTAAAATCTCTTCTGCTCCTGCTCCAACACCAGCATTTAAAGCGATAAAACCTGCATCTCTTCCCATCACCTCAACAAAAAATAATCTATTATGAGAAGATGCGGTATCTCTAATTTTATCAATTGCTTCTACAGCAGTATTTAATGCTGTATCATAACCCAACGTGTGCGAAGTTCCAAAAATATCATTATCAATAGTTCCAGGAATTCCGATTACCGGAAAATTAAACTCTTCATTAAAAGTCATTGCTCCAGTAAAAGAACCATCTCCACCAATGATAACAAGTCCGTCAATATGGTTTTTTTGCAATTGTTCGAACGCTTTTTTTCGTCCTTCAGCAGTTCTAAAATCTTTTGACCTTGCTGTTTTAAGAATCGTTCCGCCTTTATTGATTATGTTATTTACAGTTCTTGCTTTTAATTCGATAAAATCGCCTTCAATCATTCCTTGAAAACCGCGATAAATACCAACACATTCTTTTTTATAATACGCACAAGTTCTAACAACTGATCGTATTGCTGCGTTCATTCCTGGCGAATCTCCACCAGAAGTCATAACTGCTATTTTTTTCATTGTATTCATACCTCTAATTGTAAAGTTAAGAAATATTAACTCATTTTAATAATATATTGGCTGGTATAAAAATTATTTTAACGCTTTAATAAACGCTGTAATTTCTGGAAAATGATTTGTGATTTTTTCAACAAATACAAATTGATTTTTTGCTCTCTCTAAATTATGATTTTGATGCTTGGTTTTAAAGTAGACATCATTATTTAGATAATCTGTTAAAAAACGCATACCCATAATAAAAGGCAATATTTTTATACTGATTGGCAGTAAATCGATTTCTTCTTTTGTAGCACTTTTAAAGCTTCGAAAAAAACCTTCAGTATAACTTTTAAAATACTCGAAATTAAACTCAATTTTACTTACATCAATTTCATCTTCATCAGCAGTATTACACAATGTTCTAATAGCATCGCCATAATCGAAATGCAAAACACCTTGCATTACAGTATCTGTATCAATTAAACACAATGCTTTATTTTCTTTTGAAAATAAAATATTTGAAATTTTAGTATCGTTATGTGTAAGTCTTAACGGTAATTTATGTTGTTGAATTGCAATATCAATTTCTTGCATTTTGTTGATATGCGTTTCTATAAAATCAATCAATTCTTTAGATTGATTGATTTTCTCTTCCGAAGCATTTTGTTGCGCTTTTTTAAATTGTTGATAACGAATCGTTACAGAATGAAAATCTTCTAAAGTAGTTGTGATTTTTGAAAGATCTATATCTTTTGTCAATTCTAAAAATGCTCCTGTAATTTTACCAGCTTCAAAAGCAATCTGAGTATTTTCTGCTTTTAAATAAGTAATAGAATCTTCGATAAAAATAGAAGCATTCCAAAAGTTGCCATCTGTATCTTCATAAAAAAAAGTACCGTCTTTTGCTTTTACAAAACACAATACTTTTTGCTGAATTTCTTCTTGAGGTAAATCCTTTAATTTGTGTTGTAAATGATCGCTAACACAAATTTTATTTTCAATTAATTCTTTCGCTTTCGGAAAAACAGTTTTATTAATTTTCTGTAAAACGTACTGCGGTTTGTGAGTTGTTTTAATTAAAAAAGTATCATTAATATGTCCAGAATTTAGTTCTTGATACGATTCAAATTCTGATTGAATTTCAAACTGATTAATGATACTTATTAATATGTTTTCCATTACCAAAGTTTTGGCGGATACACATTTTGCTGAATTAGTTCTTTTACTTTATTTACAACAACTTCTTTGTCTTCTTTGTAAGTAACGCCCATCCATTTTGCATTTGTACTTAATACTTTCATTTTGGCTTTGTTCATTTTTATTAAGTTGTCTACCACTAAAGGCAAAAAGAATTCTGCTTTTAATTCCTGACTGCTTTCTTCTAAAAATGCTTCGAACTCACTATCTAAAAAGTCTAAGAAAGTTGGCGTAAATCCAAAGAAATTCATAGATACAATTGTATCTCTAGACATAATTGCTTCGTTACCTTCTTCGTTTTCGAAAACAATTTCTTCTCCTCTTTTTGTAATGGCTGTTCTTTCTTTTATTTGCTGTAAATTATTATCTTTATCTGCAAAAGTTTCTCCTCTAGAAACGCTTCCGTTTTCTGACAACGTATTGTAAATTGGATAACCAACCATTGCGTAATCTGTTGATGATTCATCTGCATTCTTTAAGAAAGAAATAATCGTTTCAAAAGCATCTAATCCGTAAAAATCATCTGCGTTAATTACACAAAAATTATCTTTAATTTGATCTTTTGCAACTAGCAATGCATGTGCTGTTCCCCAAGGTTTTACACGGTTATTTTTACTATATTTTTCTGGCACTTTAGAAGTTTCTTGAATTGCATATTCAACTTCTACTTTACCTTCTAATTTTGCGCCAAAATCGGTTTTTACTTCTTCTAAGATATCTTTTCGAACAATAAACACAACCTTTGTAAATCCGGCTTTAATTGCATCAAACAAAGAAAAATCCATAATGGTTTCTCCGTGTTCTGATATTCCGTCGAGTTGTTTTGTTCCTCCATATCTACTTCCCATTCCTGCTGCTAAAATTACTAGTGTAAAGTCTTTCATATTTAATTTTTGGTTTTTGTTGGTTTAAACTCTGTAAAACGATTTGTTTTTGCTGTTTTAACAGAGTCTTTTTCTATATTAATTTCTTTCTTCTTTTTTAATCCTATTTTTCTAAGCAAATCTACTAAATTATTAAAATCTACTTGATATGTTAAACCGATTCCTTGAGTATAACCTTCTTCTTCTGTTGAATATTGAATTTCATTTTGACGATTAAAAATTACTGCTCTAAAATTTCCTCTTTCGTTTAATAAAACTTCAACCTTCACTTCTCCTACAACACTAGATTGCGTTTTAGAACCAACTGGCACACCAACTTTTCCGTTAACCATAACTCTGTCAGAAATTTGTGTACCAACAGCAAAGTTTACCAAATCGTCATTTATCACATTATTTACATCTGTTTTATCTGTAATTTCATAATCTACATCAAACTGAACTTTACCATCTTCGCTACTAATTAAACCTGAAACCAAATTTGAGATTGCATTAGATGTTGTTCCTATAATTGCATTTGAGCTATTAAAATTAGACTTATCTGGATTATGAAATGTGTTTAACACGAGCAAAGATAAAAATTGTTTGGTTTTTTCGTTTACATCATTGTCATTTAATTTAAATTCTAATTCTGATGCAATTGCGTTATTTACATTCGGAATTTCAATATCAAATTCTTGATTAGATGTAAATAAACCTCCGCTAATTCTTGTAATTAAATTTACAGGTATTTTTTTACTAGAGTTAAAGTTTTCTAACAACATAGACGGATTTGCCTTTGTTGTATAAACCGCAGTAATATTTAAATCCGCATCAGACGGACTTCCATCCCAAGAAATGGTTCCTCCTTTATTTACGTTAAATGTTTTATTTACTAAACCACCGTATTTAAATTCATATTTTCCTTCATCAACAATAAAGTTTCCGTCCATTCTAAATTTTCCTCTCGTATCAATTTCTATTTTTAAATTTCCATTTCCTCTACCATTTAGCAAACTTCCGTTAGATTTATCTATTACTATTTCTGCAATAGCATCTTTAGTTACTTCTAAATTTATGTCTAATGTTAATCCTTTTAATGCGTTTAATTCAAATTCTTCAATTTCTTTTTCGGTAGTAACTGTTTTACTACTTCTAAACTGAATTAGCTTGTAATTATCTACAATTTTAATATCATTTAACGGAATTACAAATTTTGTATTTGGATTTGTGGTTGCATTTACATCAATAAATAAGTTGTCTGTAAAACCATAAATTTTTGCATTTCCATTGATAAATGCTGTTCCGTAATACAAAGATTCTTCAGTTTCTTTGGTATCTAACACAACTAAATTATTGGTTAAGATATTTAAATCCATTTTCCAATATTTAAAATCTTCGTGTGATATCGTTCCACTAAAATCTCCTCTTGTATTATATTTAGTATCTAACAATTTTAATTCTTCAAAAATAAACTTTTGTTGATCTAACTTAATTTTTGTGATGCCTTCAAAATCATAATCAACATTTAAATACGGAAATAATAAACCTGCGTCTTTTAATTCTAATTCGCCTTTCATATTAGGATTTCTTAAAAATCCAGAAACATTAAATTGACCAGATGCTTCTCCTCTTAATTTAGACAACACATCTTGACCTAAAGGACTAAAGGCTTTTAATTGAAATTTATCGAGTGTTACTTTTAAATCTATAATTGGTCTTTCATCAGTAAAATCTATAAAGCCGTTTGCAAAAATACTTTTACGATCCGAGCTTTTTAAGGTTAAATCTACTGCATATTTTTCGTAAGAATTCTCTCCTACAATATTTAAATCTAAATCTCCTTGAGCAAAAGAATTTATTTTAAAATTAGAAACCGATAAGTTTCCCTTTGGACTATATTGTCCATCTTTTTGAAGGAAGTCTAACTTTCCGTTTAAAATTCCGTTTAAAGACAAACTATCTATTTCTGGCAACAAGCTAGATAATTTTACTTTCTTAAAATCTATTTTTAAATCTTTATGAGTTGAGTCTTTTACAATACCTTGAAAAGTAATTTCTTGTTCTTTTGATCTTAAATAAAAAGGGCTAAACTTAAACTCCTCTTTCTTTAAATCGAAAACTACTTTGCTGTTTTTATTATCCTGCGGATTAATTTTCCAGATATTATTCTCAAAATCGAAACTAGATTTTTGAATTCCTAAAACAGATTTTTTTTCTTGGTTAAGCGTATAAAAGAAATCTAAATTAAAGGTTTCATCAGGATTTAAATCTCCTTTAAATTCTGATTTTACAAACAGCGTATCATTCTTTGTTTTATTGATTAAGTTAAACTTGGTAGCATTAAAATAATCTGTATTAATTTTAGCAACTCTTAAATGCGTATTAAAGGCAATATTTTTATTATTAACGTAAAGATTAATTGAATCTAATGAACTGCCATAAGCGATAACTTTTGGGGTTGTTAAGTTTAATTTAAAGATATTTTTAGCAGTATTTATTTCTCCGTTTAAATTGGTGTTTTCATCAATATAAATATCTGGAAAAAACACATCTACAATTTGATTATAAATATTTAAATTATAGTTTATTGTTTGATTTGGCGCCACTTTATGCGGAATGTAATTTGCATAAATACTTCCCAAAGCATTTTGTGTTAAAGGTATAAGTTCACTAAACTTAAAATTGCCTTTTATATATCCTTGAGCAATTCCGTTTGCTTCAGAATTGCTATTTATATCGATAGATTTAATGTCGTCTTTAACTGTAGATGTTACTACAAATCTTTTAAAAGTATAAGATTTTTTTGGGCTTGTATATTCTACATTGTTAAACGTAGTAACACCAATAATGTCATCAAAAGTATTACCAACAATATCAAACTTTAATTCTCCTTTTATTTTAGAAATACTATCTCTTGTAAACAAGTTGGTTTTAACCAAATCTGCATCTTCTATAGTTGCTGTAAAATCGAACCTATTTACTTTTGATGAAAAATCTGCTAAACCGTTAAATCGCATTTTTAGAAACTCATCACTTACGTTTAAGTTTCCGTTAAAAAGTTTGTTTTGAAACAATCCGTTTACGTTAATATCTTTGTAAGTATATTCATTAAGATCTATTTTTTTAATAACGCCAATAATTCCAGTATTTATATTATCTACTCTAAATCCTGTACCGTTTACATCACCGTTTAAGGTTATTTTACCAACAAGTGGCTCGTTAAAAAATTTACCAATATTAAAGTTTATCAACTCTACATTTCCTTTATAATTTGCATTATCTATATTGGCAATGTTTGTAAGTTTTAAATCTGCTTTTGTAGTTCCTATTTTAGAAAAAATAACAACATTTAAATCTAGATTATTTTCGTTGACAAAGGTTTTACCTTTTAACGTAAAATCTCCCAACCTCTTAAATTCCGTTGGCAATATGTTTCCTAATAAATTAGGCAATACATTTTTTAATTCTTGATAGTTTGCAGTTACGTTTTGTAAATCTCCATCAAAAGAAAACCCTTTTTCTGTATCAATTGCATTTATAAACTTTAAATCTCCGTTGATAACAATTCCGTGATCAGAATTAATATCTAATTGATTTACTTTAAAATCATTTAACGTACCAACCAAAATTCCGTCTAAATTTAACACATCACCAACACCAAACTCACCATAAAAATTACTTAAATCTTCTAAAGAAACTCTACTCTTAGAAAAATCTGCTTTTATAGAAACTTTATCGTTAAAAAACTGTAAATCTTCTCTTTTATAAGTAAAAGTAATGTCTGCATTTATTTGAGAAGTTTCTGTTTCTAACACTGTTTTTTTAAACAGCATATTGGTTGTAGAGTACGTAAAATCTGTTGTTAAATTAGTTACTTGTAAACCGTTTTTTTCTCTAAAATATAAACCTCTAATTTTTGCAGTAACATCTGGTCCAAGAATTTTAAAATCGCTTAAACTACCACCGGCATTTTTAACATAAAATGGTAAACTGTCCTTTTTGTTTGCATCAATCAACTTAAAATTTAAGCTGTTCAAATACATATTAGAGCTGCTTAAATAAAATGGTTCGGATAAAGAATCTCTTGGAGAATTATCTTCAAAACTTTCAATAAAAATTGACAAGTTATCGTTTGTTTCTCCTTTATGAGTTTTTAAATGAAAATCAACTCCTTCTAAAGAAACACTTCCTAAATTTACTTTATTGTTAAATACTTTTTTTGCATTCAATAAAGAAGTGCTTAATTTATCTACAAAAATTAAGGTGTCGTTATGATGATCTCTAATTTCAACTCCTTTTAACCGAACAGAACCCAAAAAAGACAAGTCAACTGTTTTAATTACAATACTTGTATTAAATGATTTCTTTAAACTTTTGGTTAAAGTTCTAGCCAACCTAGTTTGTACTCCCGGAATTGAAAAGATAATACTTATCAAAAACAAGAATAGCAGCACATAGGCTAAAAATCTTACAAATATTTTAATCTTGTTTTTAATAATCAATTTTTTTCTAAAAGTGGAATAATCAGTGAATTCTAATCAAAAATATTGCCATTTATTGCAAAGAAAGTTGAAATTTTGGTAACTATTGAATTTGAATCAATATTTTTGCAACACAATTTAAACCTTTTAACCTTTTGAACCAAAAATCGATTTATATTTTAGGAATAGAATCTTCTTGCGACGACACAAGCGCCTCTGTAATTTACAACGGAAAAGTATTGAGTAATGTTATTGCAAATCAAGAAATACACGCTAAATATGGCGGAGTTGTTCCGGAATTGGCTTCGAGAGCACATCAACAAAACATTGTGCCTGTTGTACAGCAAGCTTTAGAACAAGCAAATATTGATACAAATCAACTATCTGCTATTGCATTTACGCGCGGACCAGGATTAATGGGCTCTTTATTAGTTGGCACTTCATTTGCAAAATCGTTGGCGTTAGGTTTACAAATTCCTTTGATTGATGTAAATCATATGCAAGCACATATTTTAGCGCACTTTATTGTAGAAGAAAACGCTAAAATTCCGCCTTTTCCTTTTATTTGTTTAACGATTAGTGGCGGACATACACAAATTGTAAAAGTGACCAATCATTTTGAAATGGAAATTCTTGGTGAAACTATTGATGATGCTGTTGGAGAAGCTTTTGACAAATCTGCTAAAATTTTAGGATTGCCATATCCTGGCGGACCGTTAATTGATAAATATGCGCAAGAAGGAAATCCGAAAGCTTTTCAATTTACAAAACCAAAAGTGGGCGATTTAGATTTTAGTTTTAGCGGATTAAAAACTGCTATTTTATATTTTATTCAGAAAAAAGTAAAAGAAAATCCGAATTTTATCGAAGAAAATTTGGTAGATATTTGCGCTTCTATTCAATATACAATTATTGAAATTTTAATGGAAAAATTAAAAAATGCGGTTAAGCAAACTGGCATCAAACATATTGCAATTGCTGGAGGCGTTTCTGCTAATTCAGAAATTAGAAAAAGATTGCTTTTGGCAGAAAAGCATTTTGGATGGACAACCTACATTCCGAAGTTTGAATACACCACAGACAATGCTGCTATGATTGCCATAACTGGATATCTAAAATATTTAAACAACACGTATTCTGAAATCGGAATTACCGCACAAGCAAGATTAAAAGTTACCGAATAATTTAAGTATCTTTAAAACATCTAAAAAGATACATGATGAAAACTAAAACGATTGTTTCACTATTTTTTATACTGCTAATTGTTATTTTTTCTTTACAAAATTCAGAAATTACAGATGTAGATTTTCTCTTTTGGAAAATTTCTGTTTCTCGGATACTAATCATTTTGGGAAGTTTTTCTTTTGGTGTTTTGGTTGGCATTTTGGTTTCTATGAAAAGAAAGACAACCTCAACAACAGGTACAAAATTAGAAGCATAAAAAAAGCGAGCTAATTCTTAAATTAACTCGCGTTTTAATTTTATAAATTGCTTTTTATCCTAAAATTTCTGTTAGCACTTTTGCTAATCTAATTCCGCCTTTTTGCAACTGAGTTCTTACTGTTAGAAAATGATCGTACATATAACGGTAGCTTAATTTTTCTCCTGATTTTGCAGAACCGTAAATCATTTGAGCCAATCCTTTAGATTCGTTTACCCAATCTACAACAGTACCTTTTTGTAATTCTTTTATCTGCGCTTTACTTAAAACTGCAGTATTTGATGCCAATTCTGTATAGGTCATATTAAAACTATCAATCATTTGGCTGTCCCAAACTCTGTGCATATTTGTTCCTCTGTTAAACCAATTTACTTGAAAATCGTTTCCTCCTCTATCAGTAACTCTACCAACATGCATTGGTTGATGTAAATCACCAATTAAATGCACCAACATTTTTAAATGAAAAACCTTGTCTTCTTTAGACGCATTATCATCCAACAAAACTTGCTTACATTTTTCAATTCCCATTACTAAATCTCCTTTTGGATTTTTAGTTGATGTTTGATATGTTTCATCATCATTTAAATTTACATAATGCCAAGTTGAATATTTTCTATATGCATTATCAGATTTAATATCATCGGCAAAAGTAGAAATCATTGCTAAACTTTGTCCGTTTAACAATTCTTTAATTTTTTTCTGTACTCTTTTTGATAAATGTTTTGTTGCAATTTCGCCAACTGCTCTATGACCTGTATTTCCCCAAATTATTTCTTTTTCACCATCAGACGCAAAAGAAAAATTGCTAATAAATACAAATGCTAGTATGTATAAAATCTTTGTTTTCATTTTTATGTTTTAAAATTTCGTTTGGCTAATTTATAAAAATAATACCTGATAAGTTTGGAAATATCAAAAAAAAACATATATCTTTATGATATCAATTTAATATCATAATAAAATACATATATCATGAGTAACGAAAAAAGCATAAAACCAGCAAACGGATATGTAATGTTTGCATTAGTATTAGTACTATTTATTGGAGGAATTGTAATGGCAATTAAACAAGAAAATCCTATTTGGATTTTAGTAACTGTAGTTGCTTTCATTTGTACATTTGGATTTATTTTAGTCAATCCAAATTCATCAAAAGTAATTTTACTTTTTGGTAAATATATCGGAACCGTAAAAACAAACGGTTTGTATTGGGCAAATCCGTTGTACAAAAAAAGAACCATTTCTTTAAGAGCAAGTAACTTTGATAGCGAACGCTTAAAAGTAAACGACAAATTGGGTAATCCAATTATGATAAGCACCATTTTAGTTTGGAGAGTAACAGATACTCATAAAGCTGCTTTTGATGTTGATAATTACGAGAATTTTGTAAGAGTACAAACTGATGCTGCTGTTAGAAAATTAGCAAGCATGTATCCGTACGATAATTTTGCAGACGAAGGAACAGAAGAAGATATTACTTTACGATCTAGCGTAAATGAAGTAAGTGAAGCTTTAGAAAAAGAAGTTGAAGAACGTTTGTCTATTGCAGGAATTGAAGTTCTAGAAGCAAGAATTGGTTATTTAGCATATGCACAAGAAATTGCAAACGCCATGTTAAAAAGGCAACAAGCTACGGCAATTGTTGCTGCGCGTCATAAGATTGTTGAAGGTGCGGTAAGTATGGTAGAAATGGCTTTAGAAGAATTAGGCAAAAAGAATATTGTTGATTTAGACGACGAACGTAAAGCAGCAATGGTAAGTAATTTAATGGTTATTTTATGTGGAGATAAAGATGCTTCTCCTGTTTTAAATACCGGAACTTTAAATCATTAAGATGATTATAATTGCTTTAAAATTAACAGCCATTTTTATAAGTTTTATCTCGGTACTACTCATCTATATATTTAAATAAAAGCAAGCGTATGTTAAGGTTTCAAATTAAAAACAAAAAAATACTTTTTATACTATTCGCTATTTTTATAGCACTAATTAGTTTTGGTGTTTTACTTTTAACAAGTAAATAGAATGAATAACAAAAACGCTTTTATCGGAATGATATTTGGAGCCGGAATCGGAATCATTTTTAACAGCACAGGTTTAGGTTTACCAATGGGAGCTGGTGTAGGATTGGTTATTGGCCTGATGTTAGACAAACAAAGTAAGAAAAACAATGAGTGAAAAACAAATTTTAGCAATTGCTATTGGAACAGCTTTAGGTACAAGTATAGGGACAACCTTTGGAGTTGTGTTTGACAATATTGCTATCGGAATTTCTATTGGATCTGGAGTTGGAACAGCAATTGGAACCGCATTAGCGTTTATTAATTTTGGAGAAAAGAAAGAATGTAAAGACAAACAATTATGAAAGAATATAAAGTAGTAAAATGGAAAATGGGTTTAACCAAAAATGAAGAAAGATTAGAAGACACCTTAAATGAACATGCTAGAAGCGGTTGGCAAGTAATTCATATTGGAGAACAAAACACACGCATTGTTTTAGAAAGAGATAAAAATAGATAATGAGAATTTTTAAAGAAGAACAGCGTTTTACACAAAGCTGGTTGATTGTTTTAATAACAATTAGTATGCTCGTTCCTTTATTCATCATCATTAAAGAATTTTCTAAAGAAAACTCAACAATGAGCATGAATGAATTTCTCTTTTCTATTATCCTAATACCATTATGCATACTACCAATATTCTTCTTTAAATTAAAAACAAGAATCGATGAAAAAGGAATTCATTATCAATTTTTTCCGTTTCATTTTAAAGCAAAAACAATTACTTGGTCAGAAATAAAAATGGCAAATACTAGAAAATATTTTGCCATCACAGAGTATGGTGGCTGGGGATTAAAAACCAGCTTTCTTTCAAGAAAAAAGAAAGGAATTGCTTATAGTGTTTCTGGAGATTTGGGTTTACAACTCCAATTAAAAAACGGAAAGAAAATTTTAATTGGTACACAGCTTATAGATGAAGTAAATTCCGTTTTAAAAACATACGAAGATAAAATACAAACAGATGAAAACTAAATTTTTATATATCTTTTTATTGATTTTCGCTGTTACTAACGGACAGTCAAAAATTACATCAGAAGAAATTTTGATAAAAAATGATTCCATCGAGTTACCAGGAACTTTAACATATTCAAATACAAAAACTCCGTTGGTAATTTGGGTTCACGGTTCTGGAAATGTAGACAGAAACGGAAATCAAGGTGCAATTGTAAAAGCAAATTACATCAAACAATTTAGAGACGAAATCAACAAAGAAAATATTGCTTTTTTTAGTTTCGACAAAAGAACATCAAACCCAAAGAACTTTAAGTTTTTAAAAGGAATTGTATTTGAAGATTTCATAAGTGATGTAGAAAAAATAATCGCACATTTTAAAGATGATAAACGTTTTACAGAAATTATAGTAGTTGGTCACAGTCAAGGTTCTTTAATAGCAATGTTGACTTCCAAAAACGCAACCAAATATGTTTCTCTAGCTGGTCCAGGAGCATCGATAGATCAAACAATGGTAAAACAAATTACTGCACAAAATGCACTTTTAGGCGAAGCAGCTGCAGCACATTTTAAAGAATTAAAGGAAACAGGAAACGTTAAAGAAGTAAATCCTTTATTAATTTCTATTTTCTCAAAACCTAATCTTCCTTTTTTTAAATCTTGGGCAAGTTATAATCCTATTATAGAAATTAAAAAACTAACAATTCCGGTTTTAATTATCAACGGGACAAAAGATTTACAAGTAAAGGTTGAAGATGCAAATGCCTTACACAACGCAAAACCATCATCAAAATTAGTGATTATAGAAAACATGAATCACGTTTTAAAAAACATCGAAAAAGATGCAGATAATATGAAATCGTACTATTCAGCAGATTATTCATTATCAAAAAAATTAATTACAACTGTTGTTGCATTTATAAAAAAGTAACCATGGCAAAAAAGAAAGCATTCGCACTGCGGATAAATGAAGATATGATGAAAGCTATTGAAAAATGGGCTTCGGATGAGTTTCGATCTACCAACGGACAGATTGAATGGATGCTCATGCAAAGTTTAAAAGAAGCCAAAAGAGAACCAAAAAAGAAAAGCGAAGAATAACATTCTTCGCTTTTCTTTTTTGGAATGATTTTAGCATTGAAGGTAATAAATACTAATTATGAGAAATTTAATTCTATGCTTTTTACTTTCTTTAAATTTCAACTCATTCTCTCAAGAACAGAAAAAAGATTCTTTATTTATTAAATTAGATAAAAAATACCTAGAAATTACAGAATTTCATAAATCTAAAGGTTTTCAATATTATAGTCTTATACAAGACAGAAATCATCATCCAGAAGATTGGTTTTATTTTTCTGAAGAAAAAATAATATACAATTTAAAACCAATAAAAATATTTAACATTATAGAAGTATTAAAAAAAGCAAATGCTTTTTATCAAATAAACAAATATGATGAATTTGATTTTTATCAATATTTAGAAAAAAAATATGATAAAATTTTTCTAATTACAAAAAACAGATTTATTCAGGTTGACATCAATTATTTTATAGAATAATACAACCCTAAGAATAACATTCCTTACATTTTTGTTAAAAAACACTCAAAAATTTTTGAGTTTTTTTTTGTTTCGTATCTTGTTGCTCTTAAAATAAAAAACAACTAACCTAAATACCATGAAAAAATTACTCTCATTACTTTTTCTACTTACAACTACTTTGATGTTTTCTCAAGAGTTCTCAATGGATCTTGTAAAAAACATGAAACCAAGAAATATTGGTCCTGGTGGAATGAGTGGACGTGTTACAGCCATTGATGTTGTACAATCTGACACAAATATTATGTATGCCGGAACTGCTTCTGGTGGTTTATGGAAATCTACTTCTGCTGGAGTGAAATGGGAACCAATTTTCGATAATGAATTAACGGCTTCTATTGGTGCGGTTGCCATTCAACAATCTAATCCAAGTGTAATTTGGGTTGGAACTGGAGAAGGAAATCCTAGAAATAGTTTAAATGGTGGATTCGGAATTTATAAATCTTTAGATGCCGGAAAAACTTGGAAAGCAATGGGATTAGAAAAAACACGTCATATTCATCGTGTTATTGTAGATCCAACAAATCCAGATATCGTGTATGCCGCAGCAATCGGTTCGCCTTGGGGAGAACATCCGGAACGTGGCGTTTATAAAACTACGGATGGAGGAAAATCTTGGAAACAAATTTTATTCAATAATAATAAAACTGGAGCTGCAGATTTGGTAATGGATCCATCAAATCCAAATAAATTAATTGCTGCCATGTGGGAACACAAACGCGAGCCTTGGTTTTTTAAATCTGGTGGAGAAGGAAGTGGTATGTACATTACACATGATGGAGGAGATTCTTGGAAAAAAGTGACTGACAAAGAAGGTTTCCCAAAAGGAGAATTAGGAAGAATTGGAGTTGCTATTTCTAGAAGCAATCCAAATACAATTTACGCATTGGTAGAGTCTAAAAAGAATGCGCTTTATAAAAGTATTGATGGCGGATTTAAATGGAGAAAAATAAATGAAAAATCAGAAATTGGAACACGTCCTTTTTATTATTCAGAAATTTATGTAGATCCACAAAACGAAAATAGATTGTATTCTATTTTTACTTACGTGAATGTTTCTGATGATGGTGGAAAAAGCTTCAGTCAGTTAATGCCAGCTTATGGTGTAAATAACGGAATACATCCAGATCATCATGCTTGGTGGATTCATCCAGAAAATGGAAACTTTATGATTGATGGAAATGATGGTGGATTAAACATTACAAAAGACAAAGGAAAATCTTGGCGTTTTATAGGTAATCTTCCTGTGGCGCAGTTTTATCATATTAATGTAGATAATGATTTTCCGTATAATGTGTATGGCGGAATGCAAGATAACGGATCTTGGGGCGGTCCAGCATATGTTTGGAAAGCACAAGGAATTAGAAATTCATACTGGCAAGAATTAGCATTTGGTGACGGTTTTGATGTGGTTCCAGATAAAGAAGATTCTCGTTACGGATACGCAATGAGCCAACAAGGTGCTGTTTCTAGATACGATCAAAAAACAGGTTATAGTTATTCTATACAACCAACGCATCCAGATCCAAATGTAAAATTACGTTTTAACTGGAACAGTGCTATTGGTCAAGATCCTTTTGACAATGCTACCGTTTATTTTGGAAGTCAATTTGTACATAAAAGTACAGACAAAGGAACTACCTGGAATGTGATTTCTCCAGATTTAACAACAAACGATCCAAACAAACAAAAACAATCTGAAAGTGGTGGTTTAAGCATGGATGCAACTGGTGCAGAAAACCATACAACAATTTTAGTAATTGAGCCATCGCCTTTAGAAAAAGACATGCTTTGGGTTGGTTCTGATGACGGAAGAGTTCACGTTACCAGAAATGGCGGCGCAACTTGGCAAGATGTATCAAAAAACTTAAAAGGATTGCCAAAAGGAAGTTGGATTGCACAAATAAAAGCATCAAACAAAAACAAAGGAGAAGCTTTATTAATTGCCAATGATTACCGTCGTTTTAATTATACGCCTTATGCATATAGAACTAAAAATTATGGAAGAACTTGGACACGCATTGTTGATGAAAACGATGTACAAAGTTATACCTTAAGTATTGTTGAAGATCTTGAAAATCCGAATTTACTGTTCTTAGGAACTGATGACGGATTGTACATTTCTTTAAATGCTGGAGATAAATGGACAAAATGGACGAATGGTTTTCCAACAGTTCCTGTAAAAGATTTGGTTATTCATCCAAGAGAGCACGATTTAGTAATCGGAACTTTTGGTAGAGCTGCTTGGGTTTTAGATGATATCAAACCTTTAAGAGCGTTGGCAAAAAGTAGTAAAAGTTTTGCCACGAAATTAGAAATGTTTGAACCACCAATTGCATATCAAGCAAGTTTTATACAACCAACAGGAAGCAGATTTGGTGCAGATGCTTTGTATCAAGGAGAAAACAGAAGACGTGGCGCACCAATTTCTTTTTACATCAACAAACCAGAAGCTGATAAAAAAAGCAAGGTAAAATGGGATGAAATTAAATTAGAAATTTTTGATGGAACGCGTTTAATTAGAACTCTAAAACAAAAAACTCCAAAAGAAAACGGTGTACATAAAATGTATTGGTTCTTAGATGAAAAAGGAGTTGCAAGAGCATCAAGATCTTTAAGAACATCAACTAGAGAACCAAGCGGAATTAGAGTAAAACCAGGAACATACAAACTAAAAATGAGTTTTGGAAACCAAGTTTCTGAGCAAACAATTAAAGTTGAATTTGATCCTAGATTAACTTATTCTAAAACAGACTTATCTACTCGCTATGAAATGAGCAAACAATTAGAGGCAAATAGTAAAACCATTGCAGAGGTTGTGAAACAATTAGTAGAAAGCAAAAATACTGTAAAAGAGATTTCTGAAAAATTATCGAAAACGGATAAGAAAAAATATGCTGCTCAAATAAAATCATCCAAAGAAATTACTAATAAAATTGACACATTAATTAGCATGTATCTTGGAACGATTGATAGAAGACAAGGAATTACTAGAAATCCTGAGATTACTGTAAATCAAAGATACGGAGCCGCAAGAAGATATTTAGGTGCGCGTTTTGGGAAAATCACCAAAACAGAAACTGAATTGATTAATCACTTTAAAGACGAATTGAAGAATGCATTAGATAAAACAAATACGTTTTTTAGTTCTGATTGGACAAAGTATAAAACCGAAGTGGAATCCATTCAGATTTCGCCGTTTAAAGAAACCAAAAGTTTTTCTGCAAACTAAACTAAAAACGAAGCTTTACCGCTTCGTTTTTTTTGTGCCTATAATTTTAATACTTTAGCCAAAAATATTTTATAATGACAGCACCAATTTTTACAAATGACGCAATTGTTTTCGGACTCTTAATGCTTTCTTTAGGATTTGTATTTTATACAGAATCAAAAACATCTGGTTTTTGGCACAAATTCTACAAGATTGTTCCGGGTTTATTTATGGCGTATTTTGTGCCAGCAATATTTACAACACTTGGAATTATTGCACCTGAATGGGAAACCACAAACAACCTTGGAGAAACCGTGAAACAAAGCTCGAGTTTGTATTATGTTTCTAGTCGATTTTTATTACCAGCAGCGTTGGTTTTAATGACCTTAAGCATCGATTTAAAAGCCATTTTTAATTTAGGTTCTAAAGCATTAATTATGTTTTTTACAGGAACTGTAGGAATTATTATTGGTGGACCAATTGCTATTTTATTAATTTCTGTTTTCTCGCCAGAAACTGTTGGTGGAGCAGATTTTGATGCTGTTTGGAGAGGACTTTCTACATTAGCTGGAAGTTGGATTGGCGGTGGCGCAAATCAAACAGCCATGTTAGAAATTTACCAATACAATCCACAGAAATATGGCGGAATGGTGTTTGTTGATATTGTAATCGCAAATATTTGGATGGCAATTTTATTAATCGGAATTGGTAAAAAAGATAAAATAGACAAATGGTTAAAAGCAGATACATCTGCCATTGAAGATTTAAAAAACAAAGTTACTTCATTTACCCAGAAAGTAAAAAGAAATCCTACGTTAACAGATTTAATGATTATGCTTGCAATTGCTTTTGGAACGGTTGGTTTTGGACATTTTGCTTCTAAATATTTAAGTCAGTTTTTTGGAAATTTAGTTGCCGGAATAGAATCTCAAACCGTTAAAAATATGTTTACCTTTTTAGATTCTCAATTTTTCTGGTTGATAAGTATTTCTACAATCGTAGCGCTTATTTTATCGTACACAAAAGCGAGAAATTACGAAGGTGCTGGCGCATCAAAATTAGGAAGCGTTTTTATTTATGTGTTGGTTGCAACTATTGGAATGAAAATGGATTTAATGATGATTTTTGACAATCTAGGATTAATTGCTATTGGAGCAGTTTGGATGTCAATTCATGCAGGATTATTGATTTTAGTTGCAAAACTAATCAGAGCTCCGTATTTCTTTTTAGCGGTTGGTAGTCAAGCAAACGTTGGTGGTGCTGCCTCTGCTCCTATTGTGGCGCAAGCATTTCATCCATCATTAGCAACTGTCGGAGTTTTATTAGCAGTATTTGGGTATGCAATCGGAACCGTTGGTGCAATTCTTGCTACAATTTTACTAGAATTAGCGTCAAAAGTTTAATAGAAATACGCATATTTGCAAACGCAAAAAATTATACTTTATAATGAAAAAAATACTTGTTTTAGGTTTCGCAATACTAATTGCTTCTTGTTCTTCTAAGAAAGAAGGAAACATGATTGTAAACGGTCAAATAAAAGGATTAAAAAAAGGAACTTTGTATTTACAAAAAATAGAAAAGGACACTATTTTAAAAACAATAGATTCGGTTTCGGTGTTAGGAAGTGATCACTTTACATTAACCGCAAATGTTGAAGAACCAGAAATGTATTACCTAACTTTTGATGGAAATACAACCAACAAATACATTACTTTTTTTGCTGATAAAGGCACCATTAATATTACAGACGATGTTTCTAAATTTGGTTTAAATCCTGTGATTACAGGTTCTAAAAACCAAGATATTTTAAATAATTACACAAAAATATCTAGACGTTTTAACGATCAAAACTTAGATTTAATTCAACGTAAATTTTACGCACAAAGATCAAACAATAAAGATTCTGTAGCTATTATTACCAAAGAATATGAAACGCTGTTAAGAAGACGTTATATGGTTACTGTTAACTTTGCATTGAATAACAAAGACAATCATGTTGCTCCGTATTTAGCGTTAACAGAATTGGTAAACGCAAATGTAAAATGGTTAGACACCATTAACAAATCGTTATCCGATGAAGTTAAAAATTCTATTTACGGTAAAAAATTAGAAAAATTTGTTGCTGACATAAAAAAATCAGAAATAAAAGAATAGAATCTTTCTAAATTTAATTCGTTTATTATTACTCGTTTTACTGCAATAAAAAAAAGCAGCTCATTGTATTTTTTATAGGGGATTAAAAATACAATGACACTACTTTCTTAAGTTAACCAAACTAAAAAGTTCTTGAGATATTAAATCCTAAGTGAATATCTCCTTTAAAAAAGTTACCCGTAGTTTCTGTAATAAAGCTTTTTTCTATCATGGTTATTGCGTTTGATAGAATTAACTGAAACACATGTCCGCCAGTTTCAATGTCAACTCCAAAAGCCATTGAATTTGTGGTTTTTAAAGATGATAAATGATCTAAAGCATAAAAATATTCGCTATTAAAAGAAACTCTTTTACTTAGTTTTATTCTTGTACCTAAACCAACTGCAAAAATATCGTGTGGATCTGCTTCAACTTTTACACTATTTCTATGCACATAAGTTGGTGTAATTTGAAAAGAAAAAGAAGGACTTACTTTTCTTGCAATTAAAACCTGACCAACATAAAATAAGCTTTCTTTAAAGGTTCTTTTATCTGCTGGATCGTAATCTTTTATTGTTTTTGCTGCTACACTTCCAAAAAGCGACACTGCAAAAGGAAATGATTTTTCTCCTTTTTTTTGTTTTAATAAACTATATTTAAGGAAAACATCATATGTTTTCTCAAAACTACTTCTTCCAAAACCCGCAGTTAAATTATCATTTAAGCCATATTCTAAAGCAAATCTAATATTTGATTGATCTAAACCAAACAGCTCATCAAAACCTAAATTAATTGCTCCGAACCTATGAGAAATAATAAATTCTAATTCTTTGTTTTTTCTGTTTTCAATAGAATGGCCGTTTATAATTCTGGTTCCTTTAAAAGTTGATGTTACTACATTATTTGATTTTGGTGTTTCTAAATCTAAAACATCTAGTAAGTCTTGTGCAGAAACCTGCAAACTTAAAATCATTAAAAAAATGGTTAGTGAAATTTTTCTCATAATACTATTTTTTATACGGTGTATGGTTAAACTCAAAACTTACTTTAATTTTTTTGGCGATATTCTTTACAACTACAGCCGGAATTTCAATATTAAAATCTGCCACTTTTAAATAGAATTCTCCTTTTACTAAAATTGATTCTGAAGTTTTTGTAAAACTTGCTGGAATAGTTATTTCTTTAGAAATTCCATGAATGGTAATGACTCCTTTTACTTCCGCTTTTGTATCAGACACATTTATAGAATCAAAATTTAAAATATCTCCTTTAAAAATTGCCTTTGGATATTTATCTGACTCCACATAATTTTCATTAAAATGCTCTTGCATTAATGCTTTTTTAAACATAAATGATTTCATTAAAATTGAAATTGCCATTTTTCCATTACTAGTATCAATTATGCTTAGCACTTGGTTGTTATCTGCTTTTATATCTTCCATTGCTGCAGAAGAGAAAAAAGTTACAGTACCATTTTTAGTTAAAAAACGTTCTTGTCCGTTTGCTATATTTATAAATAAAAAACAGGCAAGCATTGTATAAATTAGTTTCATTGTATTAAATTTTAGTTGGTTAATATTTCAGATTTCACAAGAATAACATCCATTAAATATCCTGTACAAATTCCTTTAACAGAAATTGTTTGTCCTTCTTTAAAATTGTGCATTTTTTTTGTTGATTCTTCTGATAAATGACAAAGTACACTTCCAAAATCATCATTTGTTTTTAAAGAAATGATTCCTAAACCTTTTTCAGTTTTTAATGATGCTATTTCTCCTTTTACTTCAATAATTTTTTCTAAATATTTTGTATTTGCATCGTTTTCATCCGACGAAAAATCTTTTAAAATTTTATTTGCGCTTAAAGAAATGTCTGCTTTAGAATTGGCAACATTTACATGTGGTTTATTGTAGATTTTATAAGCGACAAAAGCGCCAATAATTCCTAAAATTAAAATTGCTGATAGTATTTTTTTCCTTTTCATAATCTTAATTATTTAAAGCTCCACTATCAATCCAACTTACAATTACATTAATTTCTGCATTCGTTAGAGAACCGCCAAGCGGCATTCTTCTGCTAGAAACTGCACTTTTTACACTTGTTTTATTTGCACTAATAGTACTAAAACTTCTTAAATCTGGAAATTGACTCCCGTTATGACATTGAATACAGTTTGCATCAATAATTGGTTTTACATCTGTTGTAAAAGAAAAAGTTTCACCATTACCAGGATCATCTGGTTCTGTCATTTCTTCTATGTGATTTGTACATGAGAAAAAGAAAATACTTAGAAGAAGTATTAATAACTCTTTTCTAATTTTAAAATTGGTTTTCATATTTAGTTGGTTTTATAATTATTACGACAAAGTAACTACCAACTAAGGCTTTAGAAAGAATTAAGTTTTATGAAAGGGAAATATGAATGGTTAAAAAGGAAAAAAAAGCGTTAAATAGTATATTGATACTGCTGAAATTTAGCAATTAGGTTTACATATTTAGCCACTGTTTAAATTCTGCAGCTTTGTTTTTACTAATTATTATTTCTTCAGAAGTTTTAGATTGCAATAAAATTTTAAGTTGACTATTTCCGTATTTTATAATTTTATCTATTGCTGTAATACTAATAATAAATTGTCTGTTTGCTCTAAAAAACAATGTTGCATCTAAATTTGTGTACATATCATCTAAGCTTATATTTGTTGTAGATTTTTTTCCTTCAAAAGTTACCACATATGTAATTGTGTTTTCTGTATACACAAATGCAATATCTCCAATTGGAATAGAAACTAATTCATTTCTAATATATGTAAGAATTCTTTGACGCTCTTTATCAAGCGCCTCTTCTGTTTTATTCTCATTAGAAATTTCAACCACTTTTTCTTTATATGAAACTAAATCTGTATTTAATTTAGATAAATTTATTACCTCAGATGCTAAAGTAGAATTCTTTAACTCTAATTGTTTTTCATAAGCGCTTCCAATAATTCTAACTGCAAAAAAGGAAAGTACAATTACTACAACTCCCATAATTAAGAAGATTAAGTAAAAGTTTGTTTTTAATGCACTCATTTGAGCTGTAATACTAACTATATTTACATTAGCTGCAACGATTAAATCTGAATTTTTAACTGGAGATATATAAATTATTTCTGATGTATTTTCTTTTCTATTAACTAATATTTCATATAAGTCATCAGAATTATTTTTCACTTTTAAAGATGACAACAATGCTTCATTAGAATTAACTTGTTGACCAACTTTTGTTTTATCTGGATGACAAACTTCTTTTCCACCCCAATTAAAAACACTAATAAACCAACTATCTGAATTAGAACCTTCTATTGTTTTTTGAATATTTTCTATAATTTTTTCTTTTTTTATTCCTGATAAAAGCTGAAAACCTACAAGTTTAGCAATTTCATTTGCTTCTCTTTTACTAGATTCTACTTGGACTTCGATCAATTGATTTGCACTTGTTTTTATAAAATATTGTGATGCAATAGAAGCTATCAATAAAAAAATAACTGCAATAGATAAGAAAGTTAAAAAATATAATTTGTCCTTTTTCATTTTTAAAATCTTGGAAGATTATCAAAGCAAAAATAGAATAATATTTTACGCTTCTTTATAAAATTACAAAAATTGCAATTTATTCAACCGCTATTTTTCCTTTTTAAAGCCAAAAATTACCTTTCAGATAACTTTTTTAGTTTGCAGTTCAATGTTTTGTTTGATTTGCCCCAACATTAATATAAAACTAAAAAAAATGAAAAATTTTAAAAATCAAATTTCAATTTATGTTCTAATTTTATCATCAGCTTTAATAGTAAGTTGCTCTTCTAATAATGTTGAAGAAACATTAGAACCACAATTAACAGGAAGATCTAAAGTGTATAATTTAGCCGCTTTAACCAACACAAACATCTCTGGAACTGCAACCTTTTTAGAATATGAAGACAGCTCTACAGGAATAAAATTAGACTTACAAAACACAACTACCGGTAATACACATCCAGCACACATACATTTGAATACAGCTGTAGAAGGTGGAGAAGTTAAAATCACATTAGCACCAGTTGATGGAGCAACCGGAAAAAGTACTATCAATATTAAAACTAAAGATGACGGCTCTTCAATTACATATAATGAGTTGTTAGAATATAATGGATACATAAACATTCATTTAAGTGCATCACAAGCTGCAACAATAGTAGCTCAAGGTGATATTGGACAAAATGAATTAACTGGAAAACTAAAAGAATACCCTTTAGCAACAAAAGATGTTGCAGGAATTGATGGTGTTGCCAAATTTTATGAACGAGTAAATGGATCAACTTTAGCTGTAATTATTTTAAACAACCCAAAACCAGCTGGTTCATATCCAGTTCACATTCATTCTGGAGCTGCTGGAACTGGTGGTGGAATTATTTTACCTTTAAATAATGTTGATGGCGCAACAGGAAAAAGCAAAACACAAATTACAAAACTTGCTGATAATACAGATTTACCATATTCAGAAATTAAAAACTTAGATGGATATATTAATGTGCATAAAAGTGCTGCAGAAATTAGCACAATTGTTGCGCAAGGAAACATTGGAATTAACGATGGGAAACCTGTAATTACAAAAAACTATAATGTAACTAATACTGGTGGAACTGCTTATGTATTTAATAATGATGTTTTAACAAATGCAAGCAATCCAAACTTCACTTTAAAAAGAGGAAAAACATATACATTTAAAGTAAACACACCAGGACATCCATTTCTAATAAAATCTGTACAAGGAACTGGTACATCAGATATGTATAATGATGGTGTAACAGATAATGGAACCGCTTCTGGTACTATCACATTTACAGTTCCAGCAAATGCCCCAAATAAATTATTTTATAATTGTGAATTTCATGGAGTAATGACTGGCGAAATCACAATAGTTGATTAGTTTTGTAAATTGAGTTATCTTTGAGTAAAATCGGTATTAATACCGATTTTACTTTTAGATTTTTATAGATAATCTAAATTAAGACCATGGCAAAAAGAAATATATTCTTACTAATTTTAATCAGCATTTTGTTGATTATTAGTATGTATTTATATTTCAGAGTTTCAAAAGAAGCAACAATCAACATTGTTTCTGCTACAACTTCTTATAAAATAAATTCAGAGGATTTAGTTTCTGATTTTATTACTGAAGAAACGCTCACTAATAAAAAATTTGCTGGTAAAATAATTGAAATAAAAGGAAAAGTTAAAGAAATTTCTTTTCTTAACAATACAAACACAGTTATTTTATTTGGCAATGAAAACTCAGGTATTATTTGTGATTTCAATAAAAACCAAACTGAAGAAATAAAAGCACTAACCAAAAATCAAACAGTTATAATTAAAGGAATCTGCAAAGGTTTTTTAAAAGATGTTATTCTTTTAAACTGTTTATTAATTACCAAACAAAAGGATGAATAAATTAATTCCATTCATATTTTTTCTCACTTTTTTAGCTGATTTTAATGCTAATCAGAATCAATTTATTGCCAGGCAAGGGCAAATTTCTTTCTTTTCTTATACGTCTGTTGAGAATATTGAAGCCAAAAATAATCAGGTTTTAAGCATACTTGATATAGAGAAAAAAGAAATTGCAATAAGTATGTTAATGCGTGCATTTATCTTTAAAAAAGATTTAATGTATGAGCACTTTAACGAAAGTTATATAGAATCTGACTTACATCCAAAAGCCGTTTTTGAAGGCAAAATAATTGACTTTAATCCTTTAGAAAAAACACAAACTAGAATTGTTCGTGGTAAACTTACAATACACGGAATTACAAAAGAAATAGACATTAAATCAACAATAGAGAACTTAGATAAAAACTATATAATATTTGGAAGTTTTAACGTTTTAGTAAAAGATTTTGACATTAAAATTCCGCCTATTTTATCTAGTAATATTGCCAAAAACATCTCTGTCAAATTTAGATTTCAATACCAACCTTATGAAGAATAAAACAATATTTCAATTAATAACTTTAATTTTTTTGGTATGTTCATCTTCCATAAACGGACAAGATTTATTAGACAAATTAAATAAAGAATTTCCAGACAAACCAATTTTTGAGATTGCAACTTTTAAAACGACAAGAATTGCATTAGGTCATTCTATAGAAACACGTAAAAAAGGTGCTTTAGAAATTTCTTTCTATAACAGATATTGGAACATTCCTAACTTTCAAGGGCAACGTTTTTTAGCAGATAAAATAAGCACCCGTTTTGGTTTAGAATATGCTTTTTCAGATAATTTTACAGTAGGTTTTGGATATACAAATTTTGATAAAATCTCTGACAGCTATATAAAACACCGATTAATCAGGCAACAAAAAGGAGCTAAAAAAACACCTATTAGCATTACTATTTTTCAAGGAATGTCTCATAGAACAAGTACAAACAATGCTTTATACGGAGGGAATTCTTCTGATAAATATGCCTTTACAAGTCAGCTTTTAATAGCCAGAAAATTTAATTCTAACTTTTCTTTACAAATTGCTCCAACATTTATTCATAGAGCAGCAAACAATTTAAACAACAACCCTAACAATCAATTTTCAATTGGTTTTAGCGGAAGGTATAAAATTGGTGGTCATGCTTCTTTTGTTTCTGAATATTATCATGTTACAAATCCATTAAAATCTATAAATACATTCAATACTTTTACTGTTGGCGTAAATTGGGAATTGAGTTATTTACAATTACAGTTTCATGTTACAAATGCAAGAAATTTTGCTGAAGACACATTTATTACACAAACCACAAATAATTTTAATTTTAACGACCCAAATTTTCATTTTGGGTTTAATGCTACATTTGTATTACACACACGTAAAAATAAATTAAAGTAATCGCTTTATAATTTTGATTACAAGCTTTCTTGTTAAATGGCACACAAACAAAAGGGACAACTTACTAGTTTTGGAGAATTCCATAAACACTTACGGAAAATAGGAAAACGCTTTTTCTGGAAAAGTGAGCGTACTGCCCAAAAAAAAGAAATTGAAAAAGAAATTAGTAACAACTAATTTTTTTCTAATTCTAAATAAAAACAATTAACTTGTTCAAAATATCTATTTGATATTAAATTAATAACATCTCATTTTATGAAAAATTATTTAAATTTTTTAGCAGCAGTAATTATCGTATTTACAAGTTGCGATACAAGCACAACAGAAACTGTTGAAGTAAGTAAAACAACGCTTGGAAAACATATTGAACGTTTGGCTTCCGATGATTTTTTAGGAAGAAAACCTTTTACAAAAGGAGAAGAAATTACTGTAAATTATTTAAAAGATGAGTTTAAAAAACTAGGACTTTTACCAGGAAATGGCGATAGTTTTTATCAAGATGTTCCGTTGGTAGAAATTACGGGAACGCCATCAGAAAATATGGTAATTGCTGGCAAAAAAGGAAAATTCAATTTAAAAGTGTTGAAAGATTTTGTAGCAACAACTAATAGAGTTGAAGGAAATGTAAGTCTTAAAAATTCTGAACTTGTTTTTGCAGGATACGGAATTGTTGCTCCAGAATATGGTTGGAATGATTACGAAGGCATCGATTGGAAAGGAAAAACTGCTGTGGTTTTAGTAAATGATCCAGGTTTTAAATCTGGAGATTCAACCTTATTTAAAGGAAACGAAATGACCTATTATGGTCGTTGGACGTACAAATACGAAGAAGCAGCAAGACAAGGCGCAGCTGGAGTAATTATTATTCATGATACAGAACCTGCATCTTATGGTTGGAATGTTGTAGAAGCTGGTTGGAGCGGCTCAAGATTAACCATAGAAAGTGATGCTCCGCAGTTGAATGTAGAATCTTGGATTAGTGGAGAAAGCGCAGCAAAAATGTTTGCTATATCGACCATGAAAGGGAAAGATTACAAAACAATGGCGAGAGAAAAAGGTTTTAAACCCGTTCCGTTAGCAGTAAATGTTTCGGTTGATATTAAAAACAACATTAAAAAAGACATTTCTAAAAATGTGGTTGCCATGATTCCGGGAACCGACAGAAAAGATGAATATATTATTTACTCTGCGCATTGGGATCATTTTGGAATTGGAAAACCGATTGACGGAGATTCTATTTACAACGGTGCTGTTGATAACGCGTCTGGAACGGCAGGTTTATTAGCCATTGCAGAAGCCTTTAAAAAAGGAAAAGCACCAAAACGTTCTATTGTGTTTTTAGCGGTTACAGCAGAAGAACAAGGTTTGTTGGGTTCTGCGTATTATGCGGCGTATCCAATTTTTGATCCGAAGAAAACGGTGGCAAATATTAATATTGATGCGCTAGACAGTCCAGGAAAAATGAAAGATTTAACGATTACTGGTTTTGGACAATCTGAAATGGACGAATATGCTGAAGAAGCTGCGTTGCAACAAAACAGATATATCATTCCAGATCCTGTTGCAGAGAAAGGCTATTTCTTTAGATCAGATCATTTTAATTTTGCGAAAATCGGAATTCCTGCTTTGTACGCAAGTGGTTCTTATGAAGGATTTGATAAAAGTATTGAAGAAATAAAAGCCTACAACGATTCTTATGGCAAAAATAAATACCACCAACCTTCTGATGAATACAATGCAACCACAGAATTAAGCGGCGTACAATTAGATTTACAGCTCTTTTTTAATGTAGGAAGCAAATTAGCAAACGAAGATTATTTTCCGAAATGGTACGATGGCAGCGAGTTTAAAGCAGCTAGAGAATAATAACTAAATTGGTTTACAATTTTTAGTATCTTTATTAAAAATTGTAAACCAAAGGTATAACTTGTTGTTTCTCATTAATTAAACGGGGGTAATATTACAAAACATACACATAGAACGAGTTGGCAACAATATAAACAAACGACCAAATTAGAAATAAAATATGAATAAAGAGAGAGCTATAACTTATAGCCTATTAGCACACATAAGGAATAAAGGAACATTAATAAAAGGTCCGTTAGATATATTTAAACCTCTTGTCCAACGTGTAATCTCATTGTTAAATAATAAAGGTATCTATAGTGGAAAAAGCACAATGGAAATCAAAAAGGAATTTGACCAAAACTATAATATCAACATCCCAATTCCTGTCTTAAATAATATATTAAAACAAATTGCTAGTGATGTAAACACTACGGACAAAATATCTTTTGAACTCTATAAAGATAATTCGTTTAGCATAACAAAATACACCTTTTTAGACTATGAGGAAACAATCGCTGAAAAAGAAACAGCGATAAATGATATTGAAGAACTCTTCCAAAAATTCTGTGAGACATCTGATTTTGAAATAGAAGATAGCAGCTCAATTTTTAAATTCATAGAAAAAAATAAATTTTCTTTGTCAAAATACTTTTCGATTGAAACAGATTTAAATGGAGAAGATTACACAGCTGAGGCACAGTTTATAAACTTTTTTAGAAAAATACCTACCGTTTATAATCAAATAAAAGAGATTTATATTGGGTCAATAATATCAGGATTTATCCAATATAATCCAAGTGAAACTAAAATTGAGGTTGAACTTTTATTTGATACCAATTTCATAGTTGGATTATTAAACTTAAATACACCAGAATCAACACATACCTGCAAAACATTGATTGAAATTTCTAAGAATCAAAATTTCAAAATTAGAGTTTTAAAAGATACTATCGAGGAAACAAAACATCTTCTTAACCAAAAAGCTAAATATTTTGATTCTTCCTTTTTACAAAGGAAAGTATATCCAGAAGATATTTACAATGCTTGTGACAGACGTGGTTTAAAAAAAATGATTTGGAACGTATTTCAGACAACTTGGAAATTGAAATATCAAAATTTGGAATTTCCATAATCAATGATGAAAAGATTAAAAAAGAAGCTAAATACTCAAAGGAGTATCAAAAGTTAAAAGAATATAGACACAGTTCAGTATCTGCACTTCACGATGCAACAGCAGTAACATATGTTAAAAAGGTTAGGAAGAAAAAAATTAAACAATTCGATAAAGTAAATTGTTGGTTTGTTAATAATGTTACTTCAAGAGAAAGTTCGAACTTAGAAAATCAATACGAGTTTCAACCTGAAATAATAAAAGCGGATGATTTACTAAATATCTTGTGGCTAAGTAATCCACAAACAAAATTAAAAATGGATTCGGATGACCTTGCTGACATAGGATTAACATCTTCCATTGCCATAACATTAAATAAAGATTTACCTAAATCTAAAATTCTAAGAGAATTAGATGATAACATTCATAAATACGCAAGTGAAAGTTTAAGTGATTCAGATATAGTCAGAATTTCAACTAGAATTACTAACAAACAACTTAAAGATATTAAGGAACTAAATCAGTTAGCGTCAACTAAAAAAGAAGAATTTGTAAAACGACTTGAAGAAGAAGCTAATAAACAAAAAAAGATTGAAGAACATCGTAGTAAACGACTTGAAAATGTGCTTAAAGAATTCTCAAAAAAATCAGAGGAATTCCAAAAAAGTAGAAAAAAAATAGAAGTAACTGATGAATTAAAACAACAAAAAATTGAGAAACTTGAATCAACCAATCTTGAATTGCAAGAAAGATTAATTGATTCTAGAATGAAAAATTGGCAAAGAAAAAGTTTACTAATCTTGTTCGGAATTTATGTATTAATAAGTATCATTTTTTTAGTGATAATGTATTTCAACTCTTGGAATTTGGAAGCAGCGACTAAATATATAACCGATTTCAAATCAAATTTTATCATTTCATTCATAATATGGTCTTTAGCTGCAATTTTAAATGTTTTTGGTTTTAAACTAGTTTATGACAGATATTTTAATAATTCTAATATTAACAATAAAAGAAAAACAATTAAACTAAAATAAATACTGTTGCCAACAAAGAACAAAGCTAAAAAAACAACTCTTTTCTTCTTAAGCCGTATATAATTAAATATTTAAAAAATCATGCTAACATCCATCAATCCAAAATTACCGATGCGTAACAAAAAAGTGACGAGAGATTTTTACATCCAACAATTGGGTTTTAAAGAATTTGGCACAACAGATTATGACTATTATTTAATGCTAGAAAAAGACCACATTCAATTACACTTTTTTGAATTTAAGGAATTGAATCCAAAAGAAAATTATGGTCAAGTGTATATTAGAACAGACAATATTAAGGATTTTTATCAAACTTTATTAGATCATAAAACGAGGATTCACCCAAACGGTTTGCTAGAAACAAAACCTTGGGGACAAAAAGAATTTTCAATCCTAGATCCAGATAAAAATCTGTTAACATTTGGAGAAGCTATTTAAAAATAAAGCCTAACATCAAAGGTCTCAAATAAATTCCTTTTTACGCGCATAAAACATCTTGCATCACTTTTAAAGCACTAAGATTTAACGTAAATTGCCTTCCTAAATTAAGACAGGATTATGGAAGACACTACAAGGATCAATTATTTAAAAGATGTTTTAAAAAATATGCCAACAGATTGGCTAAACCTAACAACACATCAACTAGATATTTATGATGAAAAACTGGCAAAAACACAGTTTTTAGATCAGTTTGAAACTTTGTTTAATAACAATAATGCTACGTCTTCTGCATTGCGTAAATTACCAACTGCCTACGATTATATTCGATTAGGACATCCATTATCTTGTGTGTTAGAATGGACAATTGCTAATTTGCATCAGTTAACAGCAGAAAGTGTGATTAGTTTTTCTTCACAAACGGTTCCTGTTTTGGCAATTCTAAGAAAAAACTTATTAGAAAATAAAAAAACACAGATTGTTTATACAGACAAACTACCAGCAACTTTTAATGCTGATATTATAAAAAGTGTGTACGGTTATCAATTTGAATTGAAGAAAGTTGAAAATGAAGCTGACATTACTGCTTTTGATGGAAGCGTTATTTTTATTTCTGAACAAAATCAAATTTCTACAACAATACTTTCTAAAAACGTTGATTTTTATATCAATTTATACAACGGATTGGGAAGTGTTTTATTGGTAAATGGTGAAGAAAACAAGAATTACATTTCAGAAATTCAACATGTACGAAGAAGAGAAACCATTGCGATGACGCCAGCAAATTCTTTGATCGCTTTAAAATCGTTGACAGAAAATACTGCAATTGCTATTCAAAACAGCGATGTTACAACAAACAAAAAACGTGTTACAGATTTAATTAAAAGCATCACAGGTTCTAACACAAAAGCATTGGTTGGCTCAAGCGGATTGTCTGTTCAATATGCAATTATGATGGGATTAATTGATGATGCCATAGAAAATCACAAAGGAAAAGCGATTAAATTTATTGTTCCGCCAAATTGTTACGGTGGCACAAACGATCAAGCAAGACGCGTTGCTGCTTGTTTAGAAAATGTAGAAGTGGTGGATTTACCCGTTGATGGCGATAACGACATGGTACAAAGTATTGATGCGGTTTTAACTAAAATCGCTAGTGAAGATGCTGTTCCTTATATTATTGCAGAAATCCCGACAAATCCAAGAGTTGAAGTTCCGGATTTAATCCAATTAAAAAATGTTTTAAGTCAAGAACGCAAAACGCCAAATGGAAACATTGCGGTTGATCCCGTTTTTATTTTAGACCAAACTTTTTGTCCGAATGTACATTTCTTAGGAGAAGGAGAAATCCTATCAACAGTAAGAACTATTTCATATGCAAGCGGATCTAAATTTCCGAGTGGCGGAAAATGTACTGCTGGTTATGTCATCGGAAATACAAAAACGAATGCGTTGCTAGATAAAATCGAAATCCATTTAACGTTGTGTGATAATGAAGCTACCAATCTTCAATATGAAATTTTAGCAGCACAAATGCCATCAATGAAACAACGAATTAGCGATGCGTATAAAAATACACGAGAATTTGTAAACTTTATCAAAGAAACTTTACCAACTGCAAAAATTAATTTTGTTTCAGAAGAATTGGCAGCACAAGAATTTACGCCATCAGTTTTTTCATTAGATCTTCCAACAAAAGGGAAATCTGCCGAAGAAAAAGAAGCATATAAACGTGCATTGAATCTTCAATTAATCAATTTAATGATTGCTGAAATTCCGAATGAAAGCAAGTATTGTGTAAGTTATGGTCAGTTAAAAGGTTGTTATTGGACGATTCCTGCAACCTCCACACAAGGAACTACAAAAGAAGGCGATAAAGATTATATTATCCGTACAGCACTTTCTCCGAATATGGATTTAGAATTGCATAAAAAAGTTTTTTTAGATTTTGTAAAAACTATTTAAAATATAGATTTCTTAAGAGAAAAAAACATCCTTTTTCTAGAAAAGAATTTTAACACTTCACCTTTTTAAAAAACAGTTAAAACCAAACGGTTATTCAAGCTTTTATCCTTAAATTTGTGAACTTTTATTTTATACTTTTCAAAGATGAAAAAATTCTTAAATATACTTTACTCAACTCGTTTAATGGCTGTTTTATTTTTCCTATTTGCAGCTGCAATGGGAGTAGCCACTTTTATAGAAAATGATTACGGAACGCAAACATCAAAAGCTTTAGTTTATAATACTTGGTGGTTTGAAGCAATCATGATCTTCTTTGTAATTAACTTTTTCGGTAATATTTTTAGATATCGTTTACATAAAAAAGAAAAATGGCCTGTATTATTATTTCACGTATCTTTTTTATTCATATTAATTGGCGCAGGAATTACGCGTTATATTGGTTATGAAGGTTTAATGATTATTAAAGAAGGAGAAGTTACCAATAAATTTATTTCAGAAACAACCTATTTAAATGTTGTTATTGATGATAGCTCTCAACAAAAACCAACCATTCACGAACCTATTTTATTATCAGCTTGGGGAAGTAATAACTGGGGTTTTTCTACAAAATTTATAGATCAAAAAGTAGATTTTAAATTGGTAGAATACATTCCGTGGGCAGAAAAAAAATTTATTGAAGATGAAAATGGAGATGAATATTTATTCTTTGTAGAATCTAGCGAAGGTACAAGACACGAGCATTATATTAAAAAAGGTACTTCACAAAATATTCATAATGTTTTAGTTGGGTTTGATTCTGGAGAAAATTCAACAATCAATTTTACAACCGTAGATGGAGAATTAAAAATGTTGTCTAAAGAAGAAGGAACTTGGCTTAGAATGGCAGATCAAGCAAAAGGAAACATTACCAAAGATTCTTTAGCTACATTCAAATATTTATCACTTCACAATATTTCTGGTTTACAATTTGTTATACCAAAACCTGCCGAAAAAGGTATTTTAAAAATGATGAGTGGTCCAAAAAATGATCAAAAATATGACATCATCGTTGTAGATATTACTACAAATAATAAAACAGAAAGAGTTCAATTATTAGGTGGAAAATTTAATACACAAAACTCAGAAGAAGTTACTGTAGATAACTTGAATTTTAGAATGTTATATGGTTCTAAAACGCTGGAAACACCTTTTCATGTGAAATTAAGAGATTTTCAATTAGAAAAATATCCTGGATCAGAAAGTGCAGCTTCGTATGCGAGTGAAGTAACTGTAATTACAAAAGAAGAAACGTATGATTACAGAATTTATATGAATCATATTTTAGATTATAAAGGCTACAAATTATTTCAATCTAGCTACGATAATTCTAAAGAAGTAGAAGAAACCCATTTATCTGTAAATCATGATTTTTGGGGAACACTTTTTACCTACATCGGCTATTCGATGTTGTATTTTGGTATGATTAGTATTCTGTTTGCAAAAAAGACACGTTTTGATTACTTAAAAAATACATTGAAAAAAATTAGAAAGAAAAAAGCAGCTTTATCACTTATTGGATTGTTGTTTGTTTCTGTATCTGTTTCTGCACAACATCAAGAACATGCAATTTCAGAACAACAAATAGATTCTATTTTAGCAGCAAATATTGTAGATGCTAAACATGCCGATTTATTTAACACGTTGGTAATACAAGATGCTGGTGGACGAATGAAACCAGCGCATACTTTTGCCTCAGAATTGGTAAGAAAAGTAACACATCAAGAGACTTTTAAAGGAATGACACCGAGTCAAGTTTTTCTTTCTATAAAAGAAAATCCAAGATTTTGGGAAGTTGTTCCGATGGTGTATTTAGAAAAGGGAAATACTGAAGTTAGAGAAATTTTAGGCATATCAAAAGATGCAACACATGCAAGTTTAAAAGACTTTTTAACTACAAAAGGTGTTTATAAAATAAGAACAAGAATTGATGACGCTCAAAAGAAAAATGTAAAAAACAAGTTTGAAAAAGACTTAATAAACATTGATAAAAGAGTTGGATTAGTTTATGGGGCTTTATATGGTAATATCTTTAAAATATTTCCAATTCCGAATGATCCAAATAACACATGGGTTTCTCAACCAGAAACATTACATGCTGGTTTTAAAGGAACCGATTCTGTTTTTGTTCGTCAGGTTTTACCTGTTTATATTCAAATGCTACAAAAAGCAAAAGAATCTAAAGATTATACGCAGGCTGATAAAATATTATCCGGAATTAAAAATTTTCAAAAGAAATTTGGCGCAAATGTAATTCCTTCAGATGATAGAATTGATTTAGAAATAGCGTACAATAAATTTAGTATTTTTAGCCGATTAGCTAACTATTTTGGTATTGCTGGCGCATTATTAATTATTGTAGTTATCGCTCAAATATTTTCTGACAAAAAGGTATTTAGTTATCTAATAAAAGGACTAATTGCAATCATTATTGGGTTGTTTGTTTTCCACACTTTAGGATTAGGTGCGCGTTGGTATATTAGCGGAAATGCTCCTTGGAGTAATGCATACGAATCCATTATTTATGTTGCTTGGGCAACCATGTTGTTTGGTTTATCCTTCGGAAGAAGATCTGCTTTAACAATTGCAGCAACTACATTTTTAACTGCAGTTATTTTAGCATTTGCACATCAAAACTGGTTAGATCCAGAGATTGCAAACTTACAACCTGTTTTAAACTCATATTGGTTATTAATTCACGTTTCAATTATTGTTGCTAGTTACGGACCATTTTCTTTAAGTATGATTTTAGGAATCTTTGTATTGTTCTTAATGATCTTTACAAATGAAAAAAACAAAAAGAAATTAGATTTAGCAATCAAAGAATTGACCGTAATTAACGAAATGTCTATTACAGTTGGTTTAATAATGTTAACCATTGGAAACTTTTTAGGCGGAATGTGGGCTAACGAAAGTTGGGGACGTTATTGGGGTTGGGATCCAAAAGAGACTTGGGCGTTAATTAGTATTATGTTATATGCTTTTGTATTACACATGCGTTTAATTCCTGGTTTAAGAAGTAGATTTACTTTTAACTTGTGGTCTATTATTACGTATGCTTCTATTATGATGACGTATTTTGGAGTGAATTTCTACTTATCTGGATTGCATTCGTATGCAAGTGGAGACAAAGTAATTACACCAACTTCTGTTTATTACTCTATTGCATTTGTAGCAATAATAGGAACTTTTGCTTGGTTTAAGTATAGAAAATATTATAAAAAATAAGCTCTTAATTTTAAATTTCATTATTGAAATTTGATTAGAGGTGATAGATAAAAATAAAATGAAAGCTGTATTTTTGCTTTCTTAAAATTAAAATAACAATTTATGTTTCATAAAAATTTTAAATTAATTATTGCCGCATTAATTACTGCTTGGTCTGTGTACGAATTTTCGCAAGGGCATATAATGAACGGAATCTCGATTTTATTATTAGCAGGAATTTTTATCCTGTTATATTTTAAAAATGAATTTATTTTATTGGCATTCTTACAATTGCGTAAACAAAATTTTCCCGGAGCTCAAAAATGGCTGAATTATATTAAAAATCCAAGTGCAGCGTTAACCAGAAAACAAGAAGGTTATTATAATTTTTTACACGGAATTATGTTATCGCAAACAAATATTACACAAGCAGAAAAATATTTGAAAAAAGCTGTAAAATTAGGTTTATCGATGGGACATGATTTAGCAATGGCAAAATTACAATTGGCAGGAATTGCAATGACAAAAAGAAGAAAACGTGAAGCAACCATGTTAATGAACGAAGCTAAGAAATTAGACAAACAAGGAATGTTAAACGATCAAATAAAAATGATGAAACAACAGATGAAAAAAATCTAGTTTCTTCTAAATTATACACCAAAAAAGCTTCTGAAAATTCAGAAGCTTTTTTATTATCAATACTTTTGTAAGTACAACAAATTTATATCGACAGATTGGCTAATGTTCTACAAACTAAAAAGTTTCACTCTCGTTATATTTCTTATTGTGCTAAGCGCATGTACTAAGAACTCATTAGAAGAAATAAAAGTTGTTACAGAAGAAAGTCCTTGGATAAATGTAGAAAAACCCTATCCAACAGGAGAAATTGGTTTATTCCCTTTGCATAAAAATCCTATTTACAAAGCTGTAAATGAATTTTCTAATCTAAAAGATGATGATAAAGTAGCCATTGTTAGTTATCAAAATAAAATCAAAGTGTATCCTTATGTATACACAAACAAATATGAAATTGTAAATGATTCTATTGGCGATTATTTTTATGCAGTTTCATATTGTCCACAAACAAAAAGCGCCATTAATTTTAATAGAATTGTACAAAATGATACTTTAGACTTAGTTGCTTCTGGATATTTATACAAAGATAATATGGTTCCTTCTGATAAAGATTACAAGTTTTTTTGGTCGCAAATGCAAATGCAAGGAATAACAAAAGATGCAGATTTTTTAAAACTAAAAACATTAAACTTAATACAAACCAATTGGAAAACTGTGGTAGATTTTTTCCCAAATGCACAAGTATATTATTACAAAGGAGAAATAGCTACACCAAAAAACAATAATAATTCAATAAAATTAAAAACATCAGCAGAAATATCTAATGCAGATCCTGTATTTTCTATTATAGAAAATTTTGACGAAAGTGCAAAAGAAAAAATTGTTCACTCGTATGCAATTAAAGATTTTAGTAACGATATTACATTGCAAGAATTGATTTTAAATAGTGAGAAAACACTTTTAATTGGCAGCAAAAAACATTATTTTTTTACAACATTTATTGTTCCGAACGAATTGACTTTCAAATTAGAAAACAACAATTTTCCACCAACTTTAATTGACAATGAAGGCACAAAATGGAATGCATTTGGTTATGCTTTTGAAGGTCCAAAAAAAGGGCAACAATTGGCATCAGCAAAATCGTATGTTGCTTCTTGGTGGGCTTGGAAAGTTTTCTTTACTACTATTGAAATAAAATAAGTTTACTCAATTCTCTTTAAACTTAAATCTGGTTGAAATTCTAATAAGAACAACCCTCTATTTTGTGAAATACCAAATAGCCTTTTCTTAAAATCAAACTTGCTTTCTACACGGTAAGAAACTCCGTCTTTAAACGTGTCATACAAGTCTTTTCCAGAAGCTAATCGCATAATTACATCATAGGTAACATCAAAACCACGAGTGGCGTAATCTGAAGGCAAAGCTTTATTTCTTTGTAAATATTGCTTATTAAAAATCCTAGCTGCTAAAGAACTTTCATCAACATACGTATCTGTTACGTACACAAATTCTAATTGTGCAAGCTTGTTATAACCAACATAATCGTACTTATTAAAACCAAATAATTTAACTTTATAATTAGTTTTTTCTTGCGGCTCTTCGCCTTCTTCTGGCTCTGGCGGATCAGGAAAACTAATTAAACTATTAATTGCATTTGAAGCAATAACATTATTATTTGTTGCAATAATTACCCAATTATCAACTTTTGTTGAATCTGGTTTCATCATTTTTAAAAAACGCTCTTGTGCTATATATCCATAATGTGGAATAATTTGATGCACTTCATTAATAGAATCGTGCTGCTTTAAAATATTTGCAATTTGGTTTATCTCTGTAATTGATGTTGTTGTAGAATCACCAACAATAATAATATTTTCGTTTTTATATTCCTTAGAAACATACGACAACAATTTCTCTTTATATAAGTGTTTGTCTGGCGATGTTTTTACAATTCTAGAAGATGTAAAAGACGTTTGTGCATTTGAAAAAACAGGAAAAACCAATGGCGCTTTTACACTATTTGCTAATTTTATCGTTTCATCAGAATAAATAGAACCAATAATTACATCTTTATCTTCTAAAGAATTATCTGTAATAATATCGTTAATTTTTGTATTTCTATCTTCTGTGTCAAAAACAGAAAAATCAATTTGAATTCCTTGATTTCTTAACGAATCTATTGCTAATTCTGCTCCAAGATAAAAATCTGTTACAATATTTGGTAACGCTCTATTTTTAAAAATATCGTGAGATGTAACGGTATCAAAAACTTTTGCTCTAAAAGGCAATAACAGTGCAACTTTTAGTGTTGCATCATCTATTATTGAATCTTTATAAATTACATCTAATTTTTCACCTTCAATACGTTCTTTAATTTTTAATACAGCACCAAGTTTTAATCCGTCAGTTAAAGCTGGATTCAATGCTATTAAATCTGATTTTAACACATTGTAATATCTTGTTAAACTGTAAAAAGTATCGCCTTTTCTTACTGTATGAATTATAAAATCTTCATTTAAATCTTCAATATCATCAAGTTTTTTTATACTATCAGTATCAATTTGAACAGTATCTTTTACAACAATATCTTTCGATTTATCTTTTTTATTTAAGAGTTTAACTGAGCTATTACTTGGAAGTAAAATTTCTGTATCTGGTTTTGGTCTTCTTCCAACATCTGGATTTAAGTTTAATAAATCTTTAGTAGTAATATCTAGTTTTTTTGCAATCGTACGCATTGTTTCACCTTTCTTTACTTTATAGGTGATGTACTTTTTTTGCTGTCCGCAAGAAACGGCAATAGTGAAAATAAAAAAGACAACTAATAATTTAAAATGCTTCATGTAATTTGTTTTTCTGCTTTAAGAAAACGTTTTTCTATAGCTAGCAACTTCTGTAGTATAACACAAAATATGCCAGCTTAGTATATTATTCCCACTCAATTGTTGCTGGTGGCTTAGAGCTTATATCATACACAACTCTATTTACTCCTTTTACTTTATTAATAATATCGTTAGATGTTTTTTGTAAAAAATCATACGGTAAATTAACCCAATCTGCTGTCATACCATCTGTACTTTCAACAGCTCTTAAAGCTACAACTTTTTCGTAAGTTCTTTCATCTCCCATAACTCCGACAGAATTTACAGGCAATAAAATTGCTCCTGCTTGCCAAACTTTATCATATAATCCGCTAGTTTTTAACCCATTGATAAAAACTGCATCAACTTCTTGTAAAATTCTAACTTTTTCTTTTGTGATGTCTCCTAAAATTCTGATTCCCAAACCAGGACCAGGAAAAGGATGTCTTCCTAATAATTCTTTATCAATTCCCATTGATGCGCCAACTCTACGAACCTCATCTTTAAAAATCATACGCAAAGGCTCTACAATTTTCAACTTCATAAAATCTGGTAAACCACCAACATTATGGTGACTTTTTATCGTTGCAGACGGACCACCATTTACAGAAACCGATTCTATAACATCAGGATAAATAGTTCCTTGTGCCAGCCATTTTGCATCTTCTATTTGATTTGCTTCTGCATCAAAAACTTCGATAAATGCATTTCCAATTGCTTTTCTTTTTGCTTCTGGCTCAGAAATTCCTTTTAAAGCATCCATAAAACGATCTGAAGCATCAACACCTTTTACATTTAAGCCCATTCCTTCGTATTGTTTCAATACATCAGTGAATTCGTTTTTACGAAGCAAGCCATTATTTACAAAAATACAATGTAAATTTTCTCCAATTGCTTTGTGTAATAAAACAGCTGCAACGGTAGAATCTACTCCGCCAGAAAGCCCTAAAACAACTTTTTCAGTTCCAACTTTTGCTCTAATTTTTTCAACAGTACTTTCTACAAAAGAATCTGGTGTCCACGTTTGTGCAACTCCAGCAATTTTTACTAAAAAGTTTTCTAACAATTGTTTTCCGTCTGTAGAATGATACACTTCTGGATGAAACTGAATTGCAAATGTTTGTTCGCCTTCAATTTTATACGCTGCATTTTCAACATCATTTGTACTTGCTAAACGCAAACCATTTGTTGGTAATTCTTTAATTGTATCAGAATGACTCATCCAAACTTGGCTTCCTTTAGAAATGTTTTCAAAGAAAATTTCGTCATCTTTTACATATGATAAATTTGCTCTTCCGTATTCTCTTGTGTTTGATTGACCAACCAATCCGCCAGAAAAATGTGCTAAATATTGTGCGCCATAGCAAACAGCCAACAGTGGTTTTTTTCCTCTAATTTCAGATAAATCTGGGTGTGGTGGATCTTCAGAACGAACTGAAGATGGGCTTCCAGAAAGGATTACTGCTTTAAAATTTGTTAAGTCTTTTGGTGGATTGTTGTACGGATGAATCTCACAGTAAATGTTTAATTCTCTAACTCTACGCGCAATTAGTTGCGTGTATTGCGAACCGAAATCTAATATAAGTACGTTGTGTTGTTGCATGCGCAAAAATACTACAAGAATTTAGATTTTTTTACAAGAATTTTCATTTTTTTTATTCATATAAAAATGAAAATTAGTATTTAAAATTGATACACAATAGCATTAATATTCATTCCAGAACCTACAGAAGCAAAAATGACAACATCGCCTTTTTTAACTTCTTGATTTTCTATCTGTCCTTTTAAAACTAAATCCAATAAAGTTGGAACGGTTGCTACAGAACTATTACCATACTTATGAATGTTCATAGGCATTACTCCATCAGGAACTTGCTGCTTAAACAATCTATAAAATCGTTTGATAATTGCTTCATCCATTTTTTCATTTGCTTGATGAATGAACACTTTTTTAACATCATTTATGTGAACTCCACTTTTATCTAAAGCAGATTTCATAGCAGTTGGAACGTGGTTTAATGCAAACTCGTAAATTTTACGCCCTTCCATTTTTATGTATTTTTCATCATCAGTAGCATCTACAGCATTTGATTTTCCAAAGTATAAATAATATGCTTCTTCTTTTGAAAATGTTTGTGTTGCGTGACTTAAAATTCCGATATTATTATCCTTAGTAGTTTCAATAATGCAAGCTCCTGCCCCATCACTAAAAATCATTGAATCTCTATCGCTTTTATCAACAACTCTTGATAAAGTTTCTGCACCAATAACCAACGCTTTTTTCGCCATTCCCGCTTTTATAAACGCATGTGCTTGGATAACACCTTCAATCCAACCAGGACAACCAAATAAGATATCATAAGCAACACAATTCGGATTTTCTATTCCTAAACTATGTTTTACTCTTGTTGCTAAACTTGGTAAAATATCGCTTTGTCCTGCGGGATTTTTTACATCGCCAAAGTTATGCGCTAAAATAATATAATCTAATTCTTCTGGGTTTACACCTGAATCTTCAATTGCTTTTTGAGCAGCAAAAAAAGCCAAATCTGAAGTTGAATATTTACTTGCCGCATATCTTCTTTCTTCAATTCCAGTTATTGATTTAAATTTTTCTATAATTACATCATTACTCGTTTCAAATTTAGAGCCATCTTCATTTAAAAACTCGTGTTCTAAAAATGTGTCGTTTCCTTGAACAACGGTTGGAACGTAACAACCAGTTCCTGTAATTTTTGAATTCATCATTATTAGTACCTATTTAAAGCTTAAACAAGGTAAGACTTTTTACATAATTAATATAAAAATAGAGTGTTCTTTTATTAATTTTTATGAATTCTATAAAATTGAGTTGTGGTTTTTAATAAATATAAATTTAAAAAGAAATAATTTAAACTAATCGTACAATTTAAATTTTACTTGCATTACCATTGCAATAGAATTTGCTCTGTCTTTCATGTTTTGAGCAACTTGACCTTCAAAAGAATCGTCAATTGTAGTTGTTAAATACTCTAACCATTTCGTAAAATGTTTTTTTTCAAAACGAACTTTTTTATCAAAATCTAAATGTTTTTGTAGTACATTGTTTTTATATGTGCTTGTATAAAACAAAATATCTTGCCAAAAATCTGAAATAATATCGATGTGTTTATCTAAATGGTTTTGTTGAACTATCTCTTCAAAAAAAGGAAGCATTTCTAAATCAGAAGTCAACTTTTTATAAAATTCTGTAATAATAAAATGAATATCTTCTCTAGAAGAAATGTCTTTTTTCATTATAAATAAGTGCTATCAAATGAAAAAGGTAATAAAGACAACAGTGAATCTGTTCTAACAATTTTACCTACTTCTCCCATAAAATAAATTTCTATTGGTTCTTTTTGGTTGATTTCGTATTCCGATAATGTTTGTCTACAAGCACCACAAGGACCAACTGGTCTATCCACTTTAGAAATACTAGAACTTGCTGTAATTACCAATTGTTTTACTTTAACTCCAGGGAAATCTGAGCCAGCTTTCCAAATTGCCACTCTTTCTGCACACATTCCTGACGGATATGCAGCACTTTCTTGATTATTTCCTAAAATAATTTGATTGTTTTCTAATAACAATGCTGCGCCAACACTAAATTTAGAATACGGAGCGTATGCATTTTTTCGAGCTTCAATTGCTTTATTCATAAGCATTTGAACATTTGAAGGCAATTCTGAAACATCATCATAAACGGTTGCAGAAGCTACTACATCAATTTTTTTCATATAAAATCGTTAACTGGTATAGAAACGAAGGTACTAATAATCATCATAAATTTCGCCTAAATCAAACGATAAAGAAAAACGTAATGTGTTTTCTAAAGGATGATTTACATTTGAAGAGTTCATTAAATACGATAAATCTAATGAAAAAGATCTCGCTTTAAATCCGCCACCCATCGTAAAATATTGTCTATTTCCTTTGTCTTCACTTTCATGATAATATCCTGCTCTTAAAGCAAAAGCATTATTGTACAAATATTCTGCACCTAAAGCGTAGGTAAATTCTTTTAATTCTTCGCTAAATCCACCCGGAGCATCACCAAAAGAAGAGAACATTCCAGAAATAAATCCTTTGTCTTTATCAGAATTATCTGGTTGTGGAGTTGGCACTAATAATTTTGTAGTTTCTAAATTGATTCCGATAATATTAAAATCATCTAAGATAAAATCAAAACCACCACCTAATCTTAAATTTGTTGGAATAAAATCTTCTTTCCCTGGAACATAAGAAACTTTTGGCCCAATATTAGAAATATTAAATCCTAAACGATATCTTCCATTAAATGTTCCATAATTTTCTTCTAGAGATCTATAATAACCAGAAACATCTACAGAAAAAGAATTGATTGCTTGAATATCTGGATTTTGAACACTTAATTTATAATTAGAATGAATGTATCGCAAACCAACACCCATAGAAAAAGTTTCACTTAACTTTAAAGCGTATGTTCCAGAAACTGCTAATTCGTTAGGGTTTTCTTCTCCAATTGAATTCCCACTAGAATCTGTCAATTCTATTTTACCTAAAGAAAAGTATTTAAAATCTACAGCCCAAGCCGCATTTTCGCTAAATCTATTAACGTAAGAAACTCCTCCAATAAAAATATCATCAACCAAATTACGTAACCAAGGCGTATAATTTACACCAATACTTATTTGATTTGTATTAAATGCTATTTTAGACGGATTGTGGAATAAAGAAAATGCATCTGAAGAAGTTGCAACCCCAATATCTCCCATTCCTCCTGCTCTAGCATCTGGTGTAATTAATAAAAACGGTGCCGCTGTTGTAATAGAGTTAGATTGACTTTGTATGGTATTTAATACCATAACACATAAAATTATTGATAATAAGTAACTTTTCTTCATTTTAAATTTTTGCTTTTTTTGTAATCAAGTTGAGACTAAAGTATGACTAATTTTTCATATTTTTCTGAATACTGATTACTAATCGTTGATTTTACTTTTAATTTATAAATATAAACTCCTTTCCCTAATCGGTTACCAAAATCGTCTAAACCATTCCAATTGATACTTCTAGATAAATTTCCAGTAGTTTGAATTGTTCTATTTATTGTTTTGATAATTTTACCCGAAATGGTAAAAATTTGAACTTGCACCTCTAATGGTTCGTTTGGTTTGTTATGATTAAACCAGAACTCGGTAAAATTAACAAACGGATTTGGATAATTTAACACATTATCTAACACTAATCCGCTATCGCTAACAACCATGAAATTTAACGTAGCTTCAGAAGAATTATTATATGTGTCCCAAGCTTTTATTTTTAGTGTGTGGTTTCCAACCGATAAATCTCGTAATTGATATACCACTTTTCCTTTTGTAAAATCGTTTAATTCGGTTTCGTAATAATCGTTTAGTATAATTGGGTTTGCTTGATCACCATCTAAAATTGCAACAATATCATGATCTATCGAAGTTATTGACGTATTTATTCCGCTTACATCTGATAATGACACGATTAAATTAGGAGATGAATTTGTGTTTCCGCCTTCAATAAAAGATTCGTCATTCATAAAAATTGACAATTCAGGACCAACAGTATCATTTGTTGCATTAGGGTTAATTCCACCAACAACAACATCAAAATTTGCTCCAGATTTATCTTCTTTTTCATCAGATGCATAAAAGCTTAATTTCCCTTTTCCGTAAGCAACTTTAATATCTTTTGGCACAATAAAATCGAATTTAAAAGTACCGTTTGTAACACTAGATTTTCCTCTAAATAATTTACTTTCTCTAGAATCAAAATCCATTTTAATTCCGAAATTATTATTATCCAACGTTGTTTTAAGTATTGGCTTGTCAAAAACTGTTGTAGATAAAGTACCGTTAAAATTGGTTAAAACTTGATTTACATCATCAGTAACAACTCCTTCAAAACTCACTTTAGACAATGCTTTTAAAGTATCTAAAGATTGAGTAATGTTGATGCCATTCATTTTGGTAATTTGAACATTTGGTTTCGGAATTGCCAATTTCATTGCTGGATCACCTAAATAATAAATAAAGAATTTCTGAAAACTAGAAAATCCATTTTTTGCTGCCATCAAAGATTCAGCAATAGATTCATCTTCACCATTAAATTGTAATAAGATTTTTAACAAACGTTCGTTAAAATTTTGTCCGGTAGAAATAAAAACCTCTCTTGTTGTTGTAATTAAACTTACTGCGCCACCATTTTTGTTCCAAAAAATTAACTCACCAGCAGTTGTTCTTAATGGATTATCGAACCTAGAAAACTCACAAGTTACCGTAATAAATAAAGGTAATGTTTTTGGATTTTTTAAACTTTGTATTTGCGGAACTTCTAAAATTCGTTCACTTGCAAAACCATCTTCACCGCCATGACCAAAATAATCTAACATTAAAGTTCCTTTTTCAATAGCATTTGTTAGGGCAGTATTTACTTGCGGATAACGTTCGCCACCAGAAGAATTTTCTTGTTTATATGCATCCGCGTAAATTTTATTGATATTAAAAATTGGTTTATGTTTTTTAATAGAATCTGCAATTCTTTCAACTCCAGCTTGTAAAGTTTCTTCTCCTATTGCATCAATATCATCTGCGACCAACGTAATTGTATTTCTCCAATCACCAAAAGAAGCTGTATTGTAATAGCTTAAAATTTTATCTACAACTTCAGTTGCTTGTTGAACAGTAGAAACCGGAATTCTACCAGAAGCAACATCAATAGTATCTGATGTAAACATTAATCCTTCATTTGGGTCTAACATTACAAAGTAATCGTCTGTTACATAAGAAGTTGCTAAATTAAAACTCTGAGACGATTCAAAAACAGGAACTATATTATTGTTATCTATAATTCTATCTTTATAATCATAAGAACCATCGCCAAAAAAACATACATACTTTAATTTGCTCGCTGCATTTGTGTTTGTATCGTAAACTCGTTTAAGAAAATCTCTAACAGCAGTTATATCTGGTGAACCAGAACCAAATTCATTATAAATTTCTGAAAGTCGAACTACTTTTGTTGATAATCCAGAGTTATCTTGATGATAATCTGCCAATCTTTGTGCTTGTCCAGATAATTCATCATTTGTTATAACAATATAATTCACATCTTTTAACCCTCGTAAATTTTGATTTTTTACTAACGGATTATCACCTACTTCTGGAATAAAATAATCGGATTGATTTATAGCGATATATTCGTTTAAAACTCCACCATTTGCTTTAAATGTAAAATTATTTCCGTTAGATGAATTCGTTATTTTCTTAGGGTTGATAAAATCAGTAACATCCCAAAGTTGAGAAATATTTGTTGCATTTTGTATTTGATACTCTACAATTCCGTTTGTTTTAAAAGCCTCAAAACTTCTGAACGAAAACTGTTTTTCGTTAGCAACTAATTGTTTTTTTCCAATTACTTCTATATAATCTAAGTATGCTTTTGCACCTGGATTTCCATTATTATTATAGGTAATTGAAACGTCAATAGTAGAAGAATTTACATTAATTGTTGAAGAATTAAAATTTGGATAACCCAACGTTAATGAACCGCTTGTTACACTTGGGTAACTAATAGAAAACGCATTCTGAGTATTAACTACTACACTCATTGTTGATGACAAAGCAGAAATTGCTGCGCCTGCAACTTTAACTTTTATTGGGTAATTCGTGTCAATTGTACTAAAATCTAAGTTAAAGTTCTGAACATTTTCTACACTAAAATCTTCTCCGAACCATTGGGTTCCAATAGCAAATAAACTTCTAGTTTCTTTTTCATAAAACACAAAATCATCAAAGACAGAAATTGTTTTTGTAGCAGGATTTGTATTTGTTGGTAATTCTGAAATTCGTTTTCCGTTCGTTTCTGCTATAGTTAAAAAATAATATGCTTTATCAGAAAAAATATTTTGGCGATGACTTGCTGTTTCTAAATTCGGATTTAAAATCCAATCGTGTGGTCCTTTTGCATAAAAGAGTATAAAATCACCCGAATCAAAAGTCCCGTCATCTTCACCTTCAATATAAATTGCATTTTCTTGTAAATCAGCATATCTAAAATCGTTATTTTTTTGCGGCAACATTGCACCGCCGTTTCCGTAAATTCTAATATTTTTAGGGTTTAGATTTGCAGTGTTAATACCCATTTTTTGCAATACAGAAAAATCAATCTTAAATACACCTGTTGTATCCACAGAAAACTTATACCAATTACCGTTAGACAAAACAGAATTTGTAGTTTGTGTAAAACTTAAGGTGCTAAAACCAAAAAGTACTAAAAAAAGGAATTGTATTTTTCTCATTTCTTAATCAAAATAACGCTGTAAAGTTTACGATATTTTAAGCTAATGCAAGAATACTTATAATAAAGCTAAAAAACAATCGTTTATAAATTGAATAATTAAGATAGTCTGTAAAAAAAGTTAATTTTCTTGTTAGAAAACATTATTATTGTAAATTGCAAGGCTAAATAAAAACCCTAATAAATTTAAATAAGATACATGAAAAACTTATTGAAATTTTCTTTCTTAGTAATTGTTAGTTTAACGCTTACTAATTGTAAAACTTGTACAGAATGTACTTCTTCATTAACTGGTTGGAAATTTAACAACCCAGATTATGGAAACTATATAAAAGGTAAATCTTTTGAAGGCTCTAAACCACCTAGTGGAATGGTTGCTATTGAAGGTGGAACTTTTACTATGGGACAAGTACAAGATGACGTAATGTTTGAATGGAACACAACTCCTAAAAAAATGCACATCCGTTCTTTTTATATGGATGAAGCAGAAGTTACAAATGCAGAGTATATGTTGTTTATGCAATACACTAAAAATGTGTTTCCGCCAGAAGACCCAAAATACAAACATATTTATAATTCAGTTTTACCAGACACTTTAGTTTGGAGAAAAAGTTTAGGAAATACTGATTTATTATCAGAAAACTATTTACGTCATCCAGCATATGCAGATTATCCTGTTGTTGGTGTAAGTTGGCTGCAAGCAACTCAATATTGTAAATGGAGAACAAATGCTGTAAACTTAAAAATCTTAATGGACAAAGGTGTTATAAAAAACATCTGGAAAATGGATTCTATTGATTTTAAAGGCAAAAACACTTTTGATACAGATGTTTATTTAGATAATCCTTATGCTCTATTTGAAGGTGATTCTACAATTTATAAAAAAGGATTACCAAGTAATATCAAAAGAAAACCTGGAGATCCTAGACCAGAAAGAGGAGCATTTACTGGAAGACAAGTAACTTCTTCTGATGGAATTTTAGCGCAAAAATATCGTTTACCAACTGAAGCAGAATGGGAATATGCTGCAAAATCTATTATTGAAACCAGAGAATACAATAATCTTAAAGGAAGAAAAAAATATGCTTGGGCTGGAAAATACACGAGAGACAAATCTAAAAGATATAAAGGAGATCAATTAGCAAACTTTAAGCAATCTAAAGGAGATTATAGTGGTTTAGCTGGTTGGAGTAGCGATGGTTCTGATATTCCTATTAAAGTTAAATCATATCCGCCTAACGCTTTTGGTTTATACGATATGTCTGGTAATGTTGCCGAATGGGTTGCAGATGTTTACAGACCACACATCGATGTTGAAGCAAACGATTTTAATTATTTTAGAGGTAATATTTTTACTAAAAAGATGATTAACAAAGATGGTAAAGTTGTTATTGTAGACGAAAACTCTATTGAATATGACACGTTAGATAATGGAAAAATAATTCCGTTATATTTACCAGGAAGTATTAAATATGTTCCGATTACAAAAGATGAAATCTACATGAGAAGAAATTACGGTGTCGCTGACAATTCTAATTTAGGTGATGGTGACAGAAATTCTTCAAGATTTTATCAATCAGATTTAACACAATTTGCTAACGATCCAGCAATGTACAATTCTCCCAAAACACCTAGAGATGAAAGAGATAGCATTGGAAACATTGTTAAAAAATATGACACAAAATTTAGATCTACTTTAATTGGTGATAATACAAGGGTTTATAAAGGTGGTTCTTGGAGTGATAGAGAATATTGGCTAGATCCAGCACAAAGGAGATATTTACCAGAATACATGTCTACAAACTTTATTGGTTTTAGATGTGTTACAGATAGAGTTGGTCCAATGACTTACCAAAGAAGAACTGCAAGAAGCGCAAGAAGGTAATTTTTACTTTTCGAAAAAATATTAGACCTCATTGTATGTTTTTACAGTGAGGTTTTTTATATTTAAAATATGAATATTGAAACTTTATACAACATTTATTCTCAACATTATTTAGTTGATACAGATTCTAGAAAAATCAGAAAGAATACTATCTATTTTGCCTTAAAAGGTGAAAATTTTAATGGAAATATTTTTGCCGAACAAGCAATTTCTAAAGGCGCAATATTTAGTATTGTTGATGAAGAAAAATACGCAGTTAAAGAAAATATTATTTTAGTTGACAATGTTTTAGAAACATTACAGCAACTATCTAACTATCACAGAAAAAAATTAGGTACTCCTATAATTGGTTTAACAGGAAGTAACGGTAAAACAACAACCAAAGAATTAATCAATGCAGTATTAGAAACTCAGTTTAAAACCACAGCGACAATTGGTAATTTAAACAATCATATTGGCGTTCCGTTAACATTGTTATCCATGACACCAAAAACAGAAATTGGTATTGTAGAAATGGGCGCAAATCATCATAAAGAAATTGAGTTTCTTTGTTCTATTTCTAATCCTGATTTTGGCTATATTACAAATTTCGGCAAAGCGCATCTAGAAGGTTTTGGAAGCCTTGAAGGTGTTGTTGAAGCAAAATCAGAATTGTATGAATATTTAAAAAATAATCATAAAACCGCATTTATAAATACAAATGATGTAATTCAGGTTGATAAAACAAAAAACTTAAATACAATTCCTTTAAGCAATTCTATACAATTTATTGACGCAAATCCTTTTGTTAAGATTCAGTTTAAAAATCAAATCATTCAAACCAATTTAATTGGTAGTTATAACTTTAGTAATATTTCAGCAGCGATTACAATTGGACACTATTTTAAAATAACAATTGAGCATATTAAAAAAGCTTTAGAAAATTATGAGTCAACAAATAATAGATCTCAAATAATTAAAACAAAAAATAAGAATACTATTATTTTAGATGCTTATAATGCAAATCCAACTAGCATGAAATTAGCTTTAGAAAATTTTAAAGCGATAGAATCTGACAATAAAATTGCAATTCTTGGAGACATGTTTGAACTCGGTAAAGAAAGTAATAAAGAGCATCAATATATTAATGAGTATTGCACCGAATTAGGATTAGAAAATGTCATTTTAGTTGGTGAATTATTCAATAAAACAACAACACATTTCACCAAATTTCAATCATTTGAATTATTGCAAAAATATTTAGAACATGAAACTATTGAAAACCATCATATATTGATAAAAGGCTCAAGAGGAATGGCTTTAGAAAAATCACTAGATTTTATCGATTGATTTTTTCTTTATGATATTTTACCAAGTTATCAATTGGTCTTTGAATGATTCCTGTGATTTTTAAACCATATTTATTAGCAACAACTTCTAAAATGTCTCTAAAATAGAATGCAATAGATCCTATAAAGTATATTTGAGTTTCAGAAGGTTTCTTTAAAGGTAAAATTCTGTATTTAAAAAAGGTTTTAAATCCCTTCTTAATGATTTTTCGAATGTATTTTTCATCTTTATATTCAAACATAAATTTAGCAAAACCAGCTAAATACATATTTGGATTTTCTTGTCGATATAGATTAAACTTAACCGTATCAACATCTAAATTAAATTCGTTTTTAAATTTTGTAGCAATCGTTTTAGGCATTGTTTCGTAATAAAAATCTCTCAATAAAATTTTACCAAAATAATTCCCGCTTGCTTCATCCATTATTGTATAACCCAATGATGCTGTTTTCATTTCTAAATTTTCTCCATCAAAAAAACAACTGTTAGAGCCAGTTCCTAAAATACAAACTATAGCTGGTTTTTCTCCAGAAGTTGCATAAACAGCAGCTAGCATATCTTCTGCAACAACAACTTTAGCCTTTATAAAAATAGATTCTAATATATCCTTTAAAATTTTAACAGGAATTGGCGTTCCACATCCAGCACCGTAAAAATGGATTTCTGAAATTTGTTCTTTAACAGTTATTAATTCTGAAGCAGCTAAAATTCTTTTTTGTAATTCATTCTCTGATACAACAGCAGGGTTTAAACCAAGAGATTTAACTCTAAAAACTTCTTTTCTATTAGCGTTTAGAGCGATCCAATCAACTTTTGTAGAACCGCCATCAGCAATTAAAATCATAAAATTTAAATAATAAGGTTTTCAAATATATTATAACAAAACCGAATAAGCAATGATATAAAAGATTAGATTTAGATTTATAAAAATTTATAGAGACAATGATATATTCTCTTTTGCTTTAAAATTGTAAATTTGCTTTTAAATATGTATTAAAATGTTGTTTTTAAAAAAGAAAAAAATCCCTTTAACAGAATTGTTTCCAGAAGGTTTTGTTGATATTCATTCTCATTTATTACCGGGAATTGATGATGGAGCAAAAAACTTAAAAAACTCTATAGAATTAATAAAAAAAATGAGTTTTTATGGAATTAAAAACTTCATTACAACTCCGCATGTTTTAGGAGAAATTTATCCAAATAGCAGCTTGATCATCAAAGAAAAACTTATTGAAGTTCAGACTGAATTAAAAAGGCAAAACATTTCTGATGTTACAATTTCTGCAGCTGCGGAATACATGATGGATGAACAGTTTGTTCAACTTTTAGAAAAAGATGATATTTTAACATTAAAGGATAATTATATTTTGGTTGAAATGTCATATTTCAATGCACCATTTAACTTGTATGAAATTATTTTTGAAATTCAACTAAAAGGTTACAAGCCGATATTAGCACATCCAGAACGTTATAATTTTTTTCATACAAATTTTGACAATTATTATAAATTAAAAAAAGCTGGTTGTTTATTTCAATTAAACTTATTATCGTTAACTCCACAATATGGAGGAGCAGTACAAAAAGTAAGTTCAAAGCTTCTACAAGAAGGTCTATATGATTTCGTTGGTACAGATACTCATCATTTAAAACACCTTCAATTATTACAAGAAATTGGAGGAAAAAAAATTAAAAAATCTATTTCTCATTTATTAAAGAACAATATGAAATTTAAATAAAAAAGAGCAACTTTAAGTTGCTCTTTTTTATTTACTAAGATTTATTAAATATTTTTTTATACCAAGGTTTTTCATCAACAACATATCCATAACCATAACCACCATAGCCATAGCCATAACTCCTCTTAGGGTCTGTGTCATTTAAAACCATTGCCATATTTGGTAACCGTTTTTCATTATACAATGTTTGAGGAACAGCTAACAAACGTTTGTCAAGGTAATTAGCCCTAGCAATATACATAAACATATCTGCATATTTTGCTATTAATAATGTATCTGTAACTAAATTTACTGGTGCTGTATCTACAATAACATAATCATAATCATCCTTAATAATTGTAAATAAGTTTTCAACTCTTTTAGTCATTAATAATTCTGCAGGGTTTGGCGGAACAACTCCTGAAGAAATTACATCTAAACTTTTAATTCCGTTAATGTTAAACTTCAAATCATCTAATAATAAATTATCATCAGTAATATAATTTGTTAATCCTTTTCTATCTGGAATACCCAAATACTCAGTTACTTTTGGCGCTCTTAAATCCATTCCCATTAGTAAAACTTTTTTGCCAGAAAGAGCTAAAGAAGCTGCAATATTAATAGAAATAAAAGATTTTCCTTCTCCACTTGTTGTAGATGTAATAAAAATAGTATTAGATTTATTTTTGCTACTAGCTAACATAAAATCTAAATTGGTTCTTATCAATCTAAATGCTTCAGCTGTACTTGAACGAGAGTCATCACCACCAATAACAATTTTATTTTTCTCATCAGATTTTGGAATGTCTCCTAAGAACGGAATAGATAAATTATCTTCTAAATCTTTTTTATTATGAATTTTTGTATCAAAAAGGTTTTTAAGATATATAATAGCAAATGGAATTAATCCCCCAAATAATAATGCCGCTAAATATATAATATTTTTCTTTGGGGAAACTGGTCTTGTACTTCCATAGGCTTTATCAATAATTTTAGCATTTGCTACAGTTACCGCCAATGAAATATCAGTTTCTTCCTTTTTCTTTAATAAATAAGAATATAATCCAGAGATAATTTCTTGTTCTAAACGAATATCTTGTAACTCCAACTCTTGCATTGGAACTCCAGAAATTTTTGATTTAATTTTAGCATCTTCTTTTTCTAATTGATTCAGTTTTAACAAAATTCCTTTCTCAGAATTTTGCAAACTTTTATTTAAACTAGATTTTAAACCATCTACCTGTTCTGTTAAATTAACAACAATAGCATTAATTTTTGTTGCACCCGTTCTAATAGCTCGTTTTCTTTCGAGAATTAATCTATTGTACTCAGAAATTATTTGTGCTATTGAAGCATCATTAGGAACCAAACTAGCTGGTAAAACTTCCTCCTCTTTTCCTTCTTGATTTTTTAATTCTTGATTTAATGATTGTATTAAAGATAAACTGATTTTTGATTCGATAATTTGTTTATTATTTTCAGTCAGAATCGTTAAAATCAATTCAGCTTCTGCTTTTATATCCGTTAATTTATTATCTACTTTAAAGTTTTTTAAGTTATTATTAATGCTCTTTAATGTTATCCCAATTGTATCTAATCTTTCATCAATAAAATTCTTAGTCTTTTCAGAAACTAGGTTTTTATCTGTAATAGCATCTTCATTATACAAAAGGATTAATGTATCTAAAAAATCTTCAGCTTTATTTTTAACCGCATCATTTAATGTTAAGTCAATAACACTTGAATTCTTATTAACTGGAGTTATACTCACTGCTTTTTGATATGAATCTATCAAACCATTTAAAGGTTTAACCGTGATTTTAATTTCTGAATTTAAAAAATTCTCCTGCGACTTAGAATTATTAATAACCTTAAAGGTCATTTTATCATTTTGTATAATTTTATTAAATAAATTTGTACTTACCTCATCACCTGATTCAGATATTAATTTAAATTCAGTACTAGTAATAGGTAAAATTTTGAGGATAGTATCTATTTCATAAAACATTGAATCTTTTTTAACAACATCTATTAAAATGGGTGATTTTTTATTGTACAGTTCTGATTCTTTAACTCTTCCACTAGAAAAATAAGAAACTGTATAGTTTAACCTCTTAATAACATCACCAATAATTTTTCTAGATTTGATAATTTCTATTTCATTATCAATATTGTTAGTAGATCCTCCTAAAATCCCTAAATCTTCAAAAGCTTTCATTTCCGCAGAAATTCCACCTTTCTGATTTTCTTTAATTAAAATAACTGCCTTTGCACTATATTGTGGAGTTGTATATCTTAAGTATAAAAAAGCTAAAGTTATTGACAATATCCCACCTAAAACAAACCACTTCCAGTAGATTAGATATTTTTCTATTTCTTCCCTAATATTTAATGTATCGTTCTCAATATTAAGAGAATTATATTCTTTTTGTTTTTGCATTTTTTATCTAGTTAAAATAGAAATTAGTGAAATCAAAACAGATGCAACAGAAATATATAAACCTGTGTTTTGATTATAGGATGCCGACTGAACTTTTGATTTGTTTGGCTCTACATAAACAACATCATTTTGTTGTAAATAAAAATAAGGTGAAGAATAAATAGTATTTGATTTTAAATCAAGTGTTTTCGTAAGAATTCCTTCATTCGTTTCTCTGATCACTTTAAAAACTCTTTCTCCTGTAATGTTTAAATCTCCAGCTAATGCTAATGCATCTAAAACAGTAACCCTTTCATTTGCTATTTGAAAAGTTCCAGGGTTTTTTACGTCACCCATAACATTAATTTTAAAATTTAAAATCTGAATGTTTATTTGAACTTCTTCTACTTGTGGTTTTATTTTTTCTTTTAATTTCTGAATCGTTTCAACTCTTGTTAAACCTTCTACTTTTATTTTTCCAATTACAGGAAAATCAATTTCTCCATTAGTATCGACTAAATAACTTTGTTGCTTAGGAATTCCATTTACAGTATTAGTAACGGCATTGTATGCAACTGTTGGTAAATTAAATTGCTTTACAATTTCCAAATTTTCAGCAGAAACATTAATTGTTAGTAAATCATCTTTTTTAAATTTTAATGCAAAATTTTTAGCATTTTTATGCATTACCTCTAAATTACCTTGAAAATAAACAACATTCTTCTTTGAAACACAAGATGTTAAAGTAAATATAAAAATTATTAAACTAAGAAAAGTCTTTGTCATATTAATGTGTTTTTTTTTGCGAAAATACCATAAACAATGTTAATTAGCAACAGTAATATCTAATTTTTCATATACCGAATTGTTAGATATATATTCTGGAACTAATTCTTTAATGATACGAACTGTTTTTTGGCTTTTTATTTTTTGATTTTCTACACATAGTTTCTCAATTTGCTGAATAGTTTTTTCAATATCTAATTCCTGAGTTTTTGCTATCATTATTTTTTCATGATAGGTAGAGATGGTGTTTTCTCCAGTTGCTAATAATTCTTCATACAACTTTTCTCCAGGGCGCAAACCTGTAATCTTAATGTCAATATCTTCTGGATATTTTAATCCTGATAAAAAAATCATCTTTTTAGCTATGTCAAATATTTTAACCGATTTCCCCATATCAAATATATATATTTCTCCTCCAACTCCCATTGTTCCTGCCTCTAACACCAATTTACACGCTTCTGGAATCGTCATAAAATAACGAGTAATGTCTTTATGTGTAACTGTTAACGGGCCTCCATTAGCTATCTGTTTCTTAAATAACGGAATTACGGATCCATTAGAACCTAATACATTTCCAAAACGCGTAATTGTAAATCTAGTTGTGTTACTTTTTTTACTCAAACAACTGATATACATTTCAGCTACTCGCTTAGTCGCACCCATTACATTTGTTGGGTTTACGGCTTTATCAGTTGAAACCATTACAAATCGCTCAACATTATATTTAAGTGATAAATCTGCTATTGTTTTTGTTCCAATAACATTCACTTTTACAGCCTCACAAGGGCTTTCTTCCATTAGAGGCACATGTTTGTAAGCTGCTGCATGAAATACTTTTTGAGGAGAAAGCTCTTGAAATAACAACTCCATTCTTTTGTCATCTCTAACATCAGCAACAATAACTTTAAAATTTTGAATTCCGTTTTGTATTAACTCTTGCTGTAACTCATACAAATCAGATTCTGCTTGATCTACTAAAACAAGGAGCTTGTGCTTGTATTTACACAATTGCCTTGATATTTCACTTCCAATTGAGCCCGCAGCACCTGTAACCAAAATAATTTTATCATTTAAATCTCTCTGTAAAATTGGATTATCAATAATAATTGGCGCCCTATCCAGTAAATCTTCAATCTTTACATCTCTAATTTGATTTGCATGTAAATTTCCATCAATCCAAGTAGATAATGGAGGAACAATTTTAACTTCAACATCAAAAGGGATAAAGTAATCCGTGATTTCAAGTAATCGATCTGGTTTTACATTTTGAATTGAAATAATTATTTCATCGATATTGTTTTTCACAATAAAATCAGATGTAATTTTATTTAAACTAAAAATTTTAATTCGATCAATTTTTTTATTGATTTTACGGGTGTCGTCATCAATAAAACCTACTACTTCATAATTATTCTTTGTATCTCTGTTTAATGCTCCATAAGTAATAATACCAGAATCACCAGCTCCATAAATCAATACATGTTTAACTTCCCCTAATTCAGTAGTTAGAACCTCAAAAAAAGCTTTAAAAATAAATCGACTCAATGTTAATATAAATATATTAACTAAATAATGAATAATGATAATTGATATTGGTATTGTAAAATTTGGAAAAAAAATAAAAACCCCATTAAACATTATAACAAAAAAAGTAAGAGTTGTTAATAGCGTAGCAGCCAAAAATACATTAAACACATCTCTAGTACCTGTATGCCTTATAATCCCTTTATAAGAGCCAACGATCAAAAAACTAATAAGAGATAGAATTATTATTAAAGGTATTTGTAGAATTAAATTTTGTGTATCAAAATTAAAGCTAGCATTAAAACGAACAAAATAAGCAAACACAAAAGAGATACTAACAGAAATAATGTCAATTATTAAAACCAGCCATTTAGAAGCGTACCTATTTATCTTCTTTAAAAAAAAATGTTTAACCATTCTCTATTTATTTTTTAGCTAAATTACGATAATTTATGATTTATTATTATTAAACCTCTAAAGAATTGAATAAATGTAAAAAACAATGTTAAAAGTTTAAATTATCAAAACTTTAAAAATGCCTACTAAAAAAAAGAGTTTGAGAAAACTATATTATAAACTAAAACAACCTATTTATAGATTTCCTTAAAAGTCTTAAGAATAATCCCCATATCTTTTAATAAATTACTTTGAGTAATATACTTTAAATTTATTTCCAGTTTCTTAGGCATGATATAATCAATATAAAATTGATTTGGGTTTTTATGTTCTGATAGAATTTTATTTTCATTTATGAATTCAATTGATGCGAGACTTGTAATACCGGGTCTAACACTTAGTGTCTTCATTTGAACTTTAGAATACAAATCTACATACTTTCTAACTTCCGGTCTTGGCCCCACAAAACTCATATCTCCTTTAAAAACATTAAATAATTGTGGAAGTTCGTCTAATTTATATTTCCTTAAATAATAACCAATTGAGGTAATTCTTGAATCTCTATCTCCTATGGTCAATAATCCCTTTTTATGTGAATCAACCTGCATGGTTCTAAATTTAAATATTTTAAAATCCTTATTATCTCTACCGACTCTTGACTGTTTATAAATTGGAAAACCTTTAGAATTAAATCTTATTAAAAAAGAAATTATTAAAAAAAACGGACTTAAAAACAGAATTCCTATAGTCGAAAAAAAAACATCAAATAGCCTCTTCATCTATAAAACCTCTAAACCATAATTCTAGATTAACGATAGCTCTTAATTCTCTTGTATAATCTTGTTCGCCGTTTAAATGTTTTTTTAATATGGTTGATAAATAGTTAATGTTAAAAATTTCTCTACTTTTTAAACTATCACTATTAATAACTTCAGAAACATAATCTTTAAGGTGAGTTTTAAACCATTCGCCAATAGGAACAGTAAACATTTGTTTATCTCTATAGACTATATTTTCTGGTAAATATTTTAAAGCAAACTTTTTAAGAATATATTTAGTTTCACCATCTCTTAATTTAAAATTTCCACTTAAAGATTGTGTTAGTTCAAAAAGTCTGTAATCTAATAATGGGCTTCTAGTTTCTAATGAATTTGCCATTGCCATTTTATCTGGTTTAACTAAATTATTACCAGGCAATAACTGTTTAGTATCGAAGTGAAGTATTTTATTAGTAAAGTCCTTTTTATCAACTTCGTTAATAGTAGATTGAAAAATTTCAAAAGGAATTTTATAATTCACCTCCTTTTTAAAAGTTGGAGTATACAATTCTTCAAATTCATTATCATTTTTAATTAATGAAATACTGTCAAAGTATTCAATTTCTGATTTATCAAAAGAATTAAAGTATTTAGTATATCCTGCAAACGCTTCATCACCTCCATCTCCAGTAAAAACCAATTTATAATCTTTAGCTGCAAATTTTGATAAAATATAAGTTGGTATAAATGAAATATCTCCATGAGGTTGATCATTGTGCCAAGTAGTAGTGTTCCACAAATCAATAATATTACTTTCTAAAATATGAATATTATTATTTAAGTCATAAAGCTTGGCTACTTCTTTTGCCCAATTTGACTCATCAAATCTTTTTTCTTTAAAACCTATTGAATAGGTGTCTAAAGAAATGTTAAACTTTTTTTTAGTCATTGCACAGACTAAACTAGAATCTAAGCCTCCGCTTAAAAAAGCTCCAATTCCTACATCGCTCCTTAGCCTTATTTTAATAGCATCAGTTAAAATTTCATCAATTTTTTCAAACACTTCATCTTCATCTAAGTTTTTAAATTCTTCTTTGTTTTCGATACTCCAATATTCTGTTTCTTTATTATTTAAAGATTTAGTATCTATTTCTAAAAAACATCCAGGTTTTACATGTCTAACTTTAACAAAAATTGTTTCTGGAATCGGAATATAATTAAACTTTAAATAATTATGTATGGACTGTTTGTTTATTTTCTTATCAAAACCATCTAGTTTAAGAAAGGTTTTCATTTCAGATGAAAAATGAATTTCATTTTCATTTTCATAAATATAAAGCGGCTTAACACCTAACCTATCCCTTCCTAAAATAAGCTTTTCCTTTTTTTTATCGAAAATTGCAATTGCAAACATTCCGTTAAATAGCTTAAAACACTCAGTTCCTTTGTACTCGTAAGCTCTTAAAATAACTTCAGTATCACTATTTGTAATAAAGCGAAAACCTTTTTCTCTTAGAATGTCTCGTACTTCAATAAAATTATAAATCTCCCCATTCTGAACAACTATTACATCGTTTCCTTCGTTATAAAATGGTTGTTGACCATGTTGTACATCTATTATACTTAATCTTGTGTTTAAAAGACAAATATTATCTGAAAAATGGTATCCATTTTCATCAGGTCCTCTATGATTTAAATTTTTTATTGTATTTTTTATATATTTTTCTTCGTTAATTTTTTTAAACGAAACAAATCCGGCTATTCCACACATAATTTAGTAACTCCCTTTTTTTAAAACTCTTATCGTCCAAAAAACGATTAACAAGTCTAATTTTAAACTAATTTTTTCACTATAAAAAAGATCATACATTTTCCTACTTTTTACAGATGCATTATGCCTGTTTCGGCATTGAGCCAATCCAGTAATACCAGGTAAAACACTATGTCTTTTTTTAAACTCATTTATTGAATAATCTTTTTTCTGTTGTAAAACATCAGGTCTTGGCCCTATAAAACTCATCTCTCCTCTTAAAACATTTATTAATTGAGGTAACTCATCTAAACTTGTTTTTCTTAAAAAATTACCAACACCGGTTATTCTACTATCATTAATTCCAGTACTATATCCGCCAATTTTGTCTGCATTTGAAACCATAGTTCTGAACTTATAAATACTAAACTCCTTTCCATTTAGCCCTATTCTCTGTTGTTTATAAAACACGGTTCCTTTGGAATCTCTTTTAATAAACAATGCTATTATGAGAAAAGGCAAAAATAAAAAAACCAAAAGAATAAAAGCTATTAAAAAATCAAATACTCTTTTAAAAAAAAGTTGGTATATTTTATCCATTTACTATTTTTTTTATTTTTGATTTTAATTCTTTCCTACTCTCATTTAATAAAACCTTATCAAAACTCATTACCAACTCTTTATGAGTCTTTTTCATATTTAGGAATTCTTTTTCAAATAATAAAAAATCCTTTTCTACCATATTCTTAAAAGACCTAGATAAAATTACCATTGAAGAATTTAACCTAACATGTTCTTTTAAAATCATTTCACCAGATATAACACCTTCATTTAAAGTAGCAATTCCGCCAAAACCGTAGGGTATATTTTTTTTCTTTAATTTATTTATTACATAATCTACAATACCTCCAGAAAGTAATTCAAACATAAATTTTAAGTTCATAGACAAATGTAAGTCATTTAAGCCAATATGAATTTCATCAATTCCATCTATCTCTAAAATGTCGTCAACCCTAACAAGAGCTTCAACTGTTTCTAGAAGCAAGCAGGTTCTAACTCTTTTGTTTACATGTTTTACAAAGGTTAAAACCTCATTAGTAGTTTTAAACATTGGAAGCATCAATATGTCTGCACCATCGTTTATACATTTATCAATTTCTAAAAAGCTTTTTTCATTAATTGGATTAATTCTAACTAGTAACGATGAGTTTTTAAGTTCTTTTGATATTTTTTTTACATCTTCAATTTTATGATGCGAGCTTATAACCGTATTTAAGTGACCTTGTCTTTCTTTTTTTCCTAAAATTTCTAAGTCTAAGAAAATTCTATCAATTTTCAACTGATCATATTTTTTTATGAGTTCAAGATCATTTTCTATAATCATAAATTTCATAGGCTTATAATGTTTTAGTTAGTAATTCAACTATTTTTCTTACAGAATTTTTCGGCATAAATTCCTCCATATTCTCATTATTATCCTTATCTTTTAAATATGCGATTAAGTTTTTTTTAAGATTACTCAAATTACTTGAATAAATAAAAGGTAACTCTTTAAAAGCAGGCATGGAATAATAATGTTCTATATCTTGTTTATATGTAAATACTTTTTTACCACAAGCAATAGCTTCTAACGCAACCGTAGATGATTCTACTAAAACAATATCACTTACACATAGTGACTCTTCTAAATTTAATATATCATTTGAGTATTTTAAAAATTTATATTTCTCAAAATAATCTAAATAATCATTATAATTCTCATTAGGATGTAGTCTTACTAAAACATTTAAATCATACTTATCACTAAGTTCTTCTAACATTGGAAATAGATAGTTATATGTTAAATGATATTCATTGAAATTTACAACTTCATTTTCTTTATTTACACTAATAAACACTTGAGTAGCTAATAGTAAAGTTAATTTGCTTGAATTTAAATTATTTTTTATAAATAATAATTGTCTATCTAACTCTTTTATTTTTTTTACAGTATTTTCAACTGCTGGCTGTCCAAAAACATGAAAATTATTATTAATAAGGCCTTGAGATATTAAACCGGCTTTAACTCCTTGATTCATTACAACAAGGTTTTTTGCAACTGGTATAGGATAAATGTGGGAAAATAAATCTAAAATTTCTACTGTTATTAAATTCAAATTATTCCCAGCAATTAGAGATGCATGCTCAAATCTTGGTGAAGTTGTAGCAACTACGATATCAGCTTTTTCATATAATAATATTTTCTCAAGTGTTTTAACTGGCAGAAAAGCTTGTCTTTTCTTTTTATTGTAAAGCTTATTTGCTTCATTTCTACCTCGCTCATTAACTAAATCATAGTAAGATAATCCTAGGTAAAAAAGTGTTTCTTTCTTACTTACATTACTGTCTGGGTTATAATTATCTTTTATAATTAAATCCCCATATTTTAACACGTCATCTATAATATCTTCAAATAAAAAAGAGTAATCAGAAACTCTTTTAACAATACCTGTTGGATATTTATTAATAATTTTATCATAGGCAGTAGTTAGAGCTAATATTTTAAATTCTACATGAGGGTTATTAATTAACTCTTTAGCAATTAAATCTATAATATTGATATGCCCACCACCATAACTTACAAAGAAAATTTTTCTCTTTTTTAAATTCATAGTTAAATATTACTACTTAAAATTGTTTGTATGTTTTCTCAATTTTATCAACAACTTTTGTTATGTTAAATATTTCTTCTACTGATTTTTTTGCTCTTTGACTCATTTTATCTTTTAAATGCTTATCATTAATTAATAAATCAAATTTCTCACGAAAACACTCTATATCATCTGACTCACAAATGAAGCCCTCTCCTCTTTCAGCAGCTTCTGGCACACCAGTAGTATTGGTACCTACAAAAGGGTTTCCGTAGCTCATTGATTCTATAATTACATTAGGAAACATTTCATATCCTTTTTTTGATAATAATGTAAATATATCGAAAGCAGCATGTATTTTTTCAACATCCAATCTTAATCCTGTAAATATACATCTATCATTAATTCCCATATCAATTGACAGCTTTCTATTTATTTCCGTTTCACTACCACCTCCAACAAGAATGACATACAAATTAGGATGACTTTCATAGAGTAATTTAAACGTTTTAATTAAATCTTTATGTCCTTTAATCCCATCTTGTCGACCAACAATACCGATTACAAAAGCATTTTGAGGTATATTAAATTCGTTTCTAATTTCCAATCTGTATTCATTCCTCTTATTGATATCAAACCTATTTAAATCTACACCGTTGTAGGTTACAATAACTTTTTTTGAATTCACACCAAAGTTAACAATAGCCTTTTTTGTAAATTTACTAACTGCAAACATAGCATTATATTTAGCCAGATTGTAAATTCTGTTTCTCCATCCATAATTTTCTCTAATCTCAACCCCTCTAACACTTTGAAAAAACTTCACTTTTTTAAAAGCTAAAAATGAAGCTATATTCGCAAGTAAAACTGACGTTGCATTATGAGCGTGAACAATTGATATTTTTTCTTTTATTAAAATTTTCCTTATACTTAATATAGACTTAACTAAGTTAAAAAAAGTTCTTTTACCAAATGCTATTTCTGGGATAATATAATATTCAAAACCAGCTTTTTTTATTTTTTTAGTAAGATGTCCTCCACTTGAAGCCAATACAACTTTATGCCCTCTAGACCTAAGTTCTGTTGATATTGTTAATGTCTGTGTACCTGGGCCATTATCTGAAAACTCTGTTCTTAATTGTAATATATTCATGTTATTCTTTTACCTTTTTTAACCAATTATTCAACAAATACAATGAAAATAGTTCTTTATAATATTTATTTTTATTTGATAAAAATAAACTTAACTGATTTGAGTTTAATACATCTTCTTCTATTAATAAACTATTAGTTAGGTCCTTATGTATCTCATTTCCTAACTCTCCAGAAACCACCCATTCTCTAATAGGAACCCTAAAGCCTTGCTTTCTTTTGTAAGCAATATCATTATTAATTAGTTTTGATACTAATTTTCTTAAAGGCAACTTTCCATATTTTAAATTTATATAACTAGCTGGTTTTTTATTTTTAGAAAAATTATAAACTCTTTTAGATAGAAAAGGAACTCTTACTTCTAAACCATACTTCATTGAACATAGATCTGTTTTTCTTAATAACTGATAATTTAATCCTATATTTTGATCAAAATCAATACTAGACTCAAAACTTCTATTCTCTTTTAAAATATTATCAATAACTAAACTTACATTTTTAAAGAGTTTTACTTTTTTTAATATTAAGTTAACAAGTTTAAATAACTTCTTGTATTTTAAAACTCTGTGATGAGTATAACCTGCAAATAATTCATCTCCTCCATCACCACTTAAAACTACTTTTGAAGTTTTTGATACGTTTTCACATAAGAAAAGCATTGGCAACATTGCAGGATCATAAATTGGTATATCCATAGTATCTATCAATTTAGGTAAGTAGCTTAATAATACTTTTTCTGTGAATAAGAATTTATGGTGTTTTGTTTTAAATTTATTTGCAACAAAATCAGAATATTTGCTTTCATCATAAGTAGATTCATCTTCAAATGACACAGAATAAGAAGAAACATTCTTTTGAATACTACAAGCTAAAGCAGTAACGATACTTGAATCAATTCCTCCACTTAACAAAACTCCAACTTCTACATCCGCATTTAACTGCTCTTTGATTTCTTTACTTAAAACTGTCTCTAAGTCCTCCCCCTTATTGTTTTCGTAATAATTGATATCTCTTTCAATGTATAATTTTTTATTTTTATACTTAAACAATTTTCCTTTTTCTAATTCAAAAGCATTGTCAACAATATTGCTTTTACTAATGAAGCCTTTACTTAAATATTCAATTTGCGCTTCTTTATTAATATTAAAAGTTAATTCATTCTCTTTTAAAAGTTGAATTAATGACATCATTTCAGAAGAGAAATAAAAATTGTCTTTTTGAAGATAAATGTAAAGTGGCTTGATTCCAAAATAGTCTCTTGCTAAAGTTAATTCTTTATTTATTTTATCATAAATAATAAAGCTAAACATTCCTCTTAATTTATCCACAAAACCATTTCCATAACAATGATAAGCCTTTAAGAGCACTTCTGTATCAGAGTTTGTTGCAAATTTATAGTTTAACAGTTCTAGTTCTTTTCTTAAAGTTTTATAATTATATATTTCTCCATTAAAAATAAGTACTAAGTTTTCGAAAACCACAGGCTGGCCACCTTCCTTTATATCAACAATACTCAATCTAGTATGTCCTAAAACCACAGTCTCATCTTCAAAAAATGTTTGAGCATCTGGGCCTCTATGTTTAATTGAATCTAATAACTGAGTTATATTAGTGCTTACAATTTTTTCATTTTTCACAAAACCAACTACTCCACACATATTTTAATTTTTACAAATGATTATGATTAGTACTAATCCCAAAAACAACAAGCTATTCTTAAACTTATTGAAATTAAAAAACTTACTTATTAAAACTGAATATAAAACATATGTTGATATTAATGTAGCTAATGCTATTCCATAAATTCCATAAACATTAATCAATAAATAATTTGCAATTATATTAATAATTACATTAATAATTGAAGAATACAATAATACTTTTGATCCATTATTTGTTACATAAACCTTAATTAATAGAGAAATACCTATTGTAAAAAATATATTTACAACAATTATATATAAAATATTTCTAATAAAATCTTCCTCAAGATTATTAAGAGAGTCTTGATTGTAAATTAAATACAAAAATTCTACACCATATAACATAGTAAAAACAATAGTTATAAATACCATAGGTATCATATATAATGACAATCTAACAAATAACCTTTTAACATTACTTCTATCATCTACAATTTTATTAAAAAAAACTACAGACAAAGCACTAATTAATAGAGATTGAAAAAGTTCTGGTACCTTTATAATTATATTATATTTTGAAATTGTTCCTACATCTAGTGAAGAAATGAAAAAATTATCTATATATAAATTTAATTGTGAAAACAATATTGCTAAAAAGTATATGTAATTCGCAGATAGATTACTCGCCGTCTCATTAAAAGAAATTTGTATTAATTCTTTTAGTTTAAAATATTTAAAAAAATTAGATGCTTTTATTTGGATAATAGATGTAACAATATACCCAATAACAGTACCATATGCTAAAAAATAAATAAGGTAGAAACTATTTTTAAAAAAAACAAAAACAATAACAATTGAAATCAACTGTAAAAGATTCCAAATTGTTAAGTTTATTGAAGCTGTTTTCATTTTCTTTTTATATTGATTAAGAATGGTGAAAATTTCGGTAAAAGGAATTAAAAAAACTAGTGGTGTCAGGAGTAAAAAAAAATACTTTGAATATTCAAGAAATAATTTATCATCAGAAGGTGCAAATAATTTAACAATATGAATATTAAAAACTAAAAATAAAACAAAACCAATTAATGATATAAAATTAACGGCTTTTAATGTTTTTAAGGTAATAAATATTTCCTTTTTTTCATCATTCTCTTTTGATAGTTTAGGTATTAATGAAACCGAAAACAATGAATAAACTATTATGTTTGACCAAAACCAATAAATACTGATTATTATAATAACTGAATCAGTTAAAGCATTAGTACCAAAAAACTGAATTAATAAAACTATTTTAAAAAAGCCAAATATTTTTCCCAACAATGTTGTGAAAAATATTTCTAGAATATTTTTTATCATCTAAAAGAAATTTTAGATGCTACTAAAGAAAAGCCAAATAATATAAAAGAAAACAGCATTAAAATACCATTATAAAAAATTACATCTACAATGCTAAAAGCAAATAATGAAATAGTTATATTAACAATTAACCTTCTAATACCATCATCTTCGATTTTTATATAATTCTTTACCATATTATAAAAAAATAAAAAATAAACAAAAACTCCTACAAAACCAATCTCAACCGATAAAAAAGCTAATGTATTATGTGGATGAGGATAATGAGAGTTAGCGGTAAAATTATTATTTACAAAAATTTCAAAAGATGATCCTAAACCATACCCTAATATATTTTCATTAAACAAATTAATTGAATAAGTTATTAAATCAATTCTTTCTAAGTTTGAGAAATTATTTTCAAAATTTGCTACGCTATATATTGATTTTGAATCATATACCATTGAAGAATCAAAAGTGTTATAAAAAAAATAAAATATATAACCCAGAATACAAACAATTAAAAACTTTACAAGATAACTCTTAAAGGAAATAAATTCTCTAATTATTAAAATTAAAGCTAATATTAAATTCGCTCTACTATCATTTAAATAAATTACAAATACTCCTAATATTGAAAAAACAAAAAAAAATTTATTATTCTTCATTAAAAAAAGAGGGACAATAACAGTGCTAATCAATAAATAAAATGAAGTGTAATTATTTGAATTAAAATCGATAAATGCTGATGTAATTATTTTTAAATCATAAAAATAAATAACAATTTCAAAAAAACATAAAACTACACCTGAATATAATAAATATGTAATATTCTTATAGAACTTTTTCTTGTTGTTAATGAAGTTATCAACATATAATACTAGCATTATTCCAATAAATAATTGAATTAACTCTGGAATAAAAGCATCATTATAATTAATAAATCCTAGAAGAAGACTATAAAAAAACCAAATAAAGAACAAAGCAAATAGCCTTTTATCAATATCAACTTTAATTACATTCTTTAACCTAAAAATTAACGACAAAAGTAACGCCGAAGCAGAGACATAGGGGTTAGCGCCAACAAGTAAAACAAAAAAAAATGGTAAGAAATTTTTATTTATTAAAGCAATAAATGGCAAACTAACCATTAAAATTGAAAATACAATTTCTAACTCCATTCTTAATTTATAACAAAACCATAGATTTACAATAATAAACCTTATGTAATAAAAATTCTTTTTTTTGTAAATATATTAACTAATCTCTAACTCCTGTTTTTGCAACAGTATGATTTAACTTCCATTCACCATCAACTTTTGTCCACAAATGATCAGACCTCCAACTATCAACAACTTCGTTAAAATACTCTTCTGTAATATCACAGTATTCTAAAAAAACTTTAAAATATTTTTCAGGAAACTCACCATCATACTTCCTAACTAATTGCTCACCTTCCTCTCTAGTTAAATGTCCATCTCTAATTTCATGAGCTGTATCTGAAGTACACCTACCTAATCCAAATTTTATGAATGCTAAATAATAGTGGAATCCGTCTATTTGATCATCTAAAGATGCATATTTAGAATAGGTTCCTTCACTCCTCACAGGATTAGCACTAAAACCTGTGTTATCTACACAATAGTAATAATTTTCTTGTGGAGTCCATTTTTTATAATAACCATAAAAATGAACTTCGGCACCCAGTTTATCTAAATCATCATTAGAGGGAGGTAAATATGGTTTTATATCATTTTCGCTAATTCCATAGTTTACTAAATCTTCTGGCCCAATACCTGAGAAATAATGCTTTTTGTGATCAGATTTATAATCTCTTGTTGGCTTAAAAGCATTCTTCATATCTCCGCCATACTCAACTTCACCATTTTCACCATACATAACTAAAGGTATATTATGTTGAACTGCAATTTGTAATGGAAAATTAGTTTGTCCATAAATAAACGGTTGAAATGGATCTCCTAAAATCTCAAATGAAAGTTTTGTTAATCTTCTGTGTGTTGCCCCTGCTGGCTTACCTAAAACATTTGCTAGATCACCAACCTGAATCATGTTCTGCAAATTTTTAAACCCAATATCAGTATAAATATTTGGAGACCATGTAACTGTTAATGGATTCATCCCGTATTTATGTTTTAATTCGTGAGCAATGTAAGCCGCATCTTTACCTCCACTACATGGGACTAAAACATCATATGAACCATCATTTTTTCTAAACCGGTCTAATAAAGTTACCAATTCTCTTTCTCTATCAGACCAATTTATTTTGTTATTTTTAAATTCAGCAAAATTACAAGCCGAACAAATCCCTTTCTCATCAAAAGATATTCGTGGTCGTTGATTTGATATAGTACATTTAACACAAAATTCCACTTCTGTTGGTAAATTGTATCTTTCTTTAGTGTTTTTATTTTCGACTTTCATTATTTTTGTATTAGTTCGTTAAACTTCTTATAAATATTTAATCCTTCAACTCCAGACTTTTCAGGATGGAATTGAAATGCAAATATATTATTTTTATTGATAGAAGAACAATATTCAATGCCTCCATAATTTGTTGTGCTTAATATTTCTTCTTTATTTGCTAAATTAGCATAATATGAATGTACAAAATACATATATTCTCCATTTTTTATTTCTTCTAAAGGGGTGTTTTTTTTAAAAAAATTAGTTTTAGGCGGTGAATGAATACTATTCCAAGTGATTTGGGGTACTTTTACTTTAACATTCATGTTCTTTTCAGGAAACCTTTTACAAGTTCCTTCAAAAACACCTAATCCCTTTGTATTACCAAATTCTTCGCTTTCTGTTAGAAGTAATTGCATACCTAGACAAACCCCCATTAGAGGTTTTCCAGAATTAGCAAAATCAATTATTGGATTTACTAAATCTAATTTATGAAGATTCTTCATTGCGTCATTAAATGCACCAACTCCTGGAAGAATAATGGCATCTGAAGACATTATTCTTTCAATATTATTTGTGATTTCTGGATTAATTCCAACAAATTCACAGGCCTTTAAAACACTAAAAAGATTACCTATACCATAATCAATAATTGAAACCCTCGCTTTATTCATAAGTCTTTTATTTTCTAATATTAATTTTCTTTTCTAATAAAAACGCTTTTATTTCTTTTATGGTAGAAGACTCAATGTTTTTAACTGACCTACCACTATTTAAAAAATCATAATTTCCTTCTGTAGTTTTACTTTTATCGGCACTATTACTTTTAATAAAATCATAATGAAATATAGCAGCTGAAGATACAGCATCAACCTCACAATTATTAATTACATTTTCAAAATGTTCTTTTTTCCCTGCACCGCCGTGAACTATAAGAGGAACCGAAGTAATTTCAGCTATTTCATTTATTAAATCAATATCAAAACCTTTACCAGTTCCTTCATTATCAACAGATGTAATAATTATTTCCCCTGCTCCTAGTTCTTGAATTTTTTTTGCCCACGTAACAACTTCTATACCTGTATATTCTCTTCCATTATCTATAAAGCAAAAATACTTTCCATTATCTTGCTTTATTGCTTCAATAGCAACAACAACAGTAGAAGATCCAAAACGTAAAGCAGCCTCTTTAATTATTTGAGGATTCTTAATTGCTGCTGTGTTTAAACAAACCTTATCTGCACCAGCTCTTAATACATTTTTAATATCCTTAATAGTTCTTAAACCCCCTCCAACAGTTAATGGAATAAATATATTTTCTGCTGTCTCTGAAATTATGTCATGTAAACTATTTCTTTCATATAATGAAGCAACTACATCCATAAACAATAGTTCATCTGCTCCATTTTCATAATAATACTTTGCGAAATCTGCAGGCTTGCCTAGAACCCTTAATCCTTCCAAATGAATACCTTTTACTAAATTTGGACCTTTAATATCTAATCGAGGAATAATTCTTACTGTTTTCATATCAAATATTTGTTAACAACCATTTCTGAAATTGCCCAATCAAATGGAGTGTCAATATCAATTGAATAAATTGGATCTTTCATTACATGTTTTTTTATCTTTTTAAAATCTTTAATCTCTTCTGCTTTTATAGATTTCACATTAAATAAATAAATTGACCCATTAAATACGTAAATCTTTGGAGCATCTTGTCTTCTTGTAATTTTTGATTCTTTACTTTTTCGTAAATATCCTTTTTGAGTTTCTTCAAAAAGATTAAAGTAAGGTGAGTCATGGGATTCTTTTACAGAAACTAACAAATCTAAGTCATCATTCCAATGATTAATCATTTTCTCCAAATCAGTCTTTTTTCTAAAAGGTGTAGTAGGTTGCAAAAGTACTAATAAATCAAAAAATACTCCTTTCGATTCATAAAAAGTTATTGCATGCTTAATTACATCATTAGTATTAGCTGTATCTGTTGCTAGTTCTGGAGGTCTTCTAAAAAGAACTTTTAAATTATTTGCTTCAACACTTTTAATAATGTCTAAACAATCTGTACTAACACAAATATTTTCGTCGGTTGTAAAATTACGAGCAAAGTCGATAGAGTGATGAATTAATGGTTTTCCATTCAAAATTTTTATGTTTTTTTTTGGCAAACCTTTAGAACCTCCTCTAGCGGGAATTAAATATAATACTTTCATCAAAAACCTAAATGTTTAACAAATTCTTGAGCATTTTGATAATCTGAAGGTTTACCAATATCAATCCAATAACCATGTATAGGCTCATGCAATAATTTTTTCTTCTCTAATATTAACATATTCATAAGGTCTGTTATATCAAAAAATTTATTTTTAGGTATTTTTGAAACCAACTCTGTTTTAAACATATATATTCCTGCATTAGAAGAATAAATGTATGTTGGCTTTTCTTTAAAAGCAGATATTACACTACCATTACTCTCGAAAACAGCGTAAGGTATATCAATTTTATAATCTGTAGAAGCAATTACCATATCTGCTTTTTCTTTTGTTAATTTTAAATACATATCCTCAAAATTAACATTTGTTAACAAATCACTATTCATTAACAAGATATGTTCAGAATTTATATTATCAACTAAAGATAAGGCTCCTGCTGTCCCTAATGGTTCGTCTTCCCATACATATACAATCTCTATTCCTTTATTAGAACCATCTCCAAAGTAATCTTGAATTTGCTCACCAAGATATTTGATTGAGATATAAATTTTTTGAATACCAAAAGAAATCAGTCTATCAATATTGTGTTCAATTATTGGTTTATTACCTAACATTAACATAGGTTTAGGAACTTTATCTGTTAGTGGACTTAACCTTTTCCCTCTTCCTCCTGCCATTATCATACACTCTAAAGGTAGCACAGATTTTATTTTATCTAAATCCAATACTTTACTTAATTCTTGTTTTTCATTAAGTAAAGGAAGCATTTTAATATCTTTTTTTCTAACTGAATTTAAGTCTATAAAACTATTTTCATCTTTGCGGTAAATAAAATCTCTATGACAAATTTCTCCTAATTTTTTATTCAAATCCCCATCATAAACTAATGATCTTCTTATATCACCATCTGTTAAACTACCTAATACTTTACCCTCATCAGAACAAACAAATAGTATTAATCTACTTACATCAGTAATTAAATTAAGCTCTTTAATTGCATCTATTATGGTTTTGTTTTCATTAATAATGAAGTTTTGCTTAATCATACCTATCTTTTATATTTCTAATATTTTCTCAATTATATTAATTGATGTATTTTCTTTTTTATAAATGTTGACACCATGAAACTGGCCTTTTTTCATCAAAGCTATAGAGTTACTAATAATTTTGTTTACACTAAAAGGTATGTCAATTGTATTTTTACTCTTTAATCTACCTTTCTGTCTATTTCCAACGTTAAGAACATATTTGTTAAATGACGCAGCCTCTATAATGCCACTAGAAGTATTCCCTAATAAAAACAGACAATTTTTCATTGCAGAAAAATAATTAATTTTACCAAAAGAATCAATTAGAGTAATATTATTATTTTTATTATTCTTTAACTCAAAAGCCATACCTCTGTATAAACTACCATTACTATCAGCATTAGCTAATGTGATTACTATATGTGTATTTTGAGATAAAATACTTAAACTTTTCTTTAATATATCAATATATTTAATATTCTGTTCTATATTAACTGTTTCTGGATGAAAAGTAACCAAAATAAAAGGTGTAATCGGGATATTAAATTCATCGCAAACATTTGTCCATTTTGGCAATTTAACTTTCTCTAGGTTATCTAAACTTAACGACCCAACACTAAAAACATTCTTAGAATCCCCAATTATATTCTTAACTCTTTCTGCAAAAAAATCTGTCGCAGTAAAATGAATTTTAGATGCTAAAGTTATTTGGTGCCTATACACATTATCAACAGCTCCTAATGTTGTTTCTCCTCCATGAATATGAATAAAGCTAATTTCATATGGAATACCAGACTGAACAGCAGCACTCATTTCAAATCGATCACCTAATGCAAATACATAGTCAAACTTATTTGTGTACCAGTATTCAGAAAATTCAACTATTATCTCTCCATAACCTTTAGATATATCTAAGACAGAATCTTCAGTAGGCATACCTTTAACCTTATGAATAATACCAAAATCATCATTCTCTATAGCAGCAATTGTATTTCCATGTTGTGGCTGTAAATGCATACCAAAAGCTATAATAAATAAATCGAATCTATTATCTTGAGACAATTTTGAAAGAAGAGGTTTGTAAATTCCATAATCTGCTCTTGAGCTTGTTAAAACACCTATTTTCATGATAAATCATTCCAAATTAATTTATCAAACTCTTTTTTATTTTCTTTTAATTTTTTTCCTATAACATCATTCCAGTAAATTGCTGAAATCCCATCCCCTGGTCTTAGTGGAATAATATCATCTTCTGATAAGATACTTCCTTTTATCATGTCCCTTTTTAAGTGAATACTTTTACGAGCAATTGAAATATTTTTTGATTCACTCTGACTTGGTTTTTTTTCTCCATCTCCACTAATAGCTTCTTCAATATTCCTAATTGACATCACCATTTTCTTTAATTCTTGGGGCTCTAAAGAAGCCTTATGATCTGGTCCTGAGAGTGTTCTATCTAATGTAAAATGTTTTTCTATAACAACCGCTCCTAAAGCAACTGCAGCTATAGGAATTTCAATACCCAATGTATGATCTGAATATCCAATTTTAACCCCAAATTCTTCACCAATTGTACTCATTGCTTTCAGGTTAACATCTTTCATTGGTGTTGGATATTCCGTATTACAATGCAAAATGGTAACATCATTTTTATTTACACCAAAATTTAAAATAATATTCAAAGCTTTTTCTACTTCGTCAAGAGTGGCCATACCTGTAGATAAAATTATCGGTTTACCTTTACTAGAAATAGCTTTTAAATATGGGTAATTTGTTATTTCTCCACTTGGAATTTTATAAAAATCAAAATTTAATGTATCTAAAAAATTAACTCCTTCAACGTCAAAAGCAGTTGAGAAAAACTTAATTCCTTTTTTATTACAATAATTAATTAATTCAATATGATCACTATCAGTTAGTTCTAGCTTCTTAAGCATTTCATATTGAGAATCATCATTGTCTTTTACATTTTTAGATTGATAAGCTGCTTTTTTTGCGTCGAGGCTTACAATTGTATTTGCTTTAAATGTCTGAAACTTAACATAATCAACTCCAGCTTCAAAAGCAACATCAATAAGTTTTTTTGCTTTTTGAATATCTCCATTATGATTTACTCCAGCTTCTGCAATTATGATTACTTTTTTTCTCATATTTCTCTAGAAGGATTACCAACTATTTTTTTTCCGTCAGGAACATTGTTTAAAACAACAGAACCTGCACCGATGATTACATCTTTTCCTATAACAATACCTTGTTTAATAACTGAATTGGCTCCAACAAAAGTCCTTTCACCAACAGTAACTTTCCCCAACAATACAGCTCCTGGCGCAATATGAACAGCGTTTTCAATTACACATTCATGTTCAATAATACACCCCGTATTGAGAATACAGAAGTTTTTTATTACAACTAAAGGGTTTATAGCGGCATTTCTTGCGATAAGATTTCCGCTACCAATTTCTATTTTATCAGAAATCGAAGCCGAATTATGAATAACATTAAGTATTTTTTTATTTTTAGAGAGGATTAAATTAGAAACTTCTTGCCTTAATTTATTATCTCCAATTCCTAAAATAAAAGAAAACCCTTCTTTCCACCCTTTAAAATAATCTTCTTTTTCAAAGCCAATAAATTCTAAATAATATGGATTATTAATTGTCTCATTTACCTCTGAATAATATTTTAAATCCATACTAGAAGACAACGCTGCCTCTGCAACAGCATAAGCATGACCAGAGTATCCTATTAAAATTATTCCTTTATCTAACACCGCTTGGTAAATTAACGATTCTCTCTTCTAAATATATTGCATTTTTCTGACTATCTCTTTGACAATCTTTATACATAGGTAGCCTATACATAAGTTTCCAGATAGGCCTTGTCATTACTCCAGAATCATTTGTCGATTTTAAAAACTGTTCTCTTTCTTTGATATCGTTTAGTTCAATACACATTAACCAGTAATTTGCTTTTGTACCTTCCGTTTCTGTTCTAAAATTTATTCCTTTAGCTTTAAAAAATGACTCATAATCTTTTGCAAGGCTTCTTTTATTACTCAAAAAAGAACTTAATTGTTCTAATTGCGCACAAGCCAAAGCCGCGTTTAGGTTTGGCATTCTGAAATTGTACCCCAACTCTTCATGAACATATTCATATGAATGCGGTTTTTTTGCTGTAGTTGTAAGGAATTTAGCCTTAGTACCTAATTCTATGTTTTTAGTTACAATAACTCCACCTCCACCACTAGTAACTATTTTGTTTCCGTTAAATGAAAACGCTCCTACTTCTCCAAACCCTCCAGTTGGTTCTCCTCTATACTCACTTCCTAAAGATTCTGCTGCATCTTCTACAATAGGTATTCTCCAATCTTTGCAAACTTTAATTAGTTCATTTAAATGCACTGGAAAGCCAAATGTATGCATAGGCATACAGGCAGCAATCTTTCTTCCTGTCTTTTTATTAAAACATCCATTCTCTCTTACTTCTCCACACTCTTCTAAGAAATTCTTTACTGCTTTAGGTGACAACCCCATAGTATCTATATCTACATCTAAAAATACTGGATGCGCATTATTGTATGCAATTGCATTTGCTGTAGCAACAAAAGTTAGTGCCTGAGTAATTACTTCATCATCTTTTTCTACACCTACTAATCTTAATGCAACTTGCAGAGCAGCAGTTCCGTTAACAACTGCTGTCGATTTTTTTGTTTTAGTTATTTTATTTATAATATCTTCAAAAAGATCTACGTATGCCCCCACACTTGAAACAAATGTAGAATCGATACATTCTTCAAGGTATTTTTTTTCATTCCCTCCAAAAGTTGGGGCATGGAGCGGAATAAAATCTTCTGTATTGAATTTATTTCTTATAAAACTTACAACTTCTTTATCCATTACATTTTTGAGTCTAAAAACTTACCTGTCTCTTTGTGATCAAAGTTCACAAGAAAGTCTTTCATTATTTTTACAATATCCGATTTAGTCGTTTCAGGTTTAGAAAATGCTTGTTTTAATAAAAACAACAATTCATCAATTTCTGAAAGGTCTCTTGGTTTCGTATTTATAATAACTCCAAGAGCATTATGTCTTTTTAAATCTGCCTTTTCTCCTTCTGTATAAAATTCCTCATAAGGCTTCTCTCCAGTTGTATCGCTATTAGAATAAAAAACAGGATATTCGTCTTTTGATCTTAGTTGAGATTTATCGATAGCTTCAACTTCTGACTTGCATTGGTCTGCATTATATCCATAAGTAGCTAACAATTTCGTAGCCATATTAGAGAAAGTCATGACTTGCTCTTTTCTTAGCTTAGGAAAGTATATCTCCCCTGTTTTTCCAACAATACAAGCTAGTAAACATATTTGTCCACTTTCTTCAGGAGACACAAAGTACCTAGTAACATCACTAGGTGCAGAAATTGGCTGACTTTTAGATATTCTTTCTAAAAAACCAGCTGGTAAAGAACCATTAGAGAAAGCCACATTAGCAAATCTCGCAGTAGTTACAGGGTATTTTTTTGAGTAAGTCATAATCATGTCTTCCATGATTTTTTTACTCCCTCCCATTATATTAACAGGATTTGCAGCTTTATCAGTTGAAACACAAAAAAAGTGTTTAGGTTTATATTCTTCTAAAAGTTCTAATAATCCTTTTGCATTGATAATATTATTACTGATGAGAGCTTCTATAGAAAATTTATCCTTTTCGCTTCTAACATGCTTATGTGCTGAAAAGTTTGCTACGATGTCAAATCCGCTCCTACTTTTAAACATCTTGTAAAAGACAGGGTCTGAATAACTCATAGGGTATGTAATATACTCTTCAGGAATATATATACCCTTAGTACTTCTAAGATCTCTGGTTAACTCAGTTAATCCATTTTCATTAATATCTACAACAACTAAAGATTTTGGTTTAAATGGTAATAACGCTCTAATGTAAGAGCTACCAATAGTTCCGGCTCCTCCAATTACTAAAACAGTTTTATTACTTATATTATTAGTTAACTGAAGACTATTTTCATTGATATCTTCTAAGAACATGCTATGCTCTCTTTTCGTTACATGTTTTGAAATAAACTGATTTAAATTTAACATAACTATTTAAAGTATTTTTTATACCAAACTATAAATTCTTCAACTCCTTTATTTATTTTAATGCTAGGTTTATAATTATAATCTTTAATTAAATCATCAACGTTAGCCCATGTTTTTTCTACATCACCAGGCTGAATAGGTAGCATATTTTTTTTAGCTACAATATTAAGTTGAGTTTCAATTTCATTAATAAAATCTAATAGTTTAACAGAATCATTATTTCCGATATTGTAGATTTTATAAAGCTCTCTGTTTTCAACTGGTTTTTCAATAATTCTCTTAATTCCTTCTATAATATCATCAATGTAAGTAAAATCTCGTTCCATTTTACCATTATTAAAAACCTTTATAGGCTCACCTTTTATAATTGCATCTGTAAACAAAAACATAGCCATATCTGGTCTTCCCCATGGGCCATAAACGGTAAAAAAGCGCAATCCAGTAGTATGAATATTATATAAATGACTGTATGTATAGGCCATTAATTCATTACTTTTCTTAGTAGCAGCATATAAACTTACAGGATGATCAACATTGTCTGAGGTTTCAAATGGAATCTTCTTATTTGCACCATAAACACTAGAGCTGCTTGCATATAATAAATGTTCAATCTCATTATGTCTACTGCACTCAAGTATATTAGCAAATCCAACAATATTACTTTGAATATAAGCATCAGGATTCTCTAGACTATATCTAACTCCAGCTTGGGCAGCCAAATTACAAACTATCGTAAATTTCTCTCTTTCAAAAACATCAGACAGTTCCTTTTTATCTTCTAAGTTTACGCGAATAAATTTAAAGTTTTCATGCGATGTACTTTTAGATTCGTTATAAAAAATTTCTGCTTCTATCCTTTTTATTCCTAGCTCATTTAATCTCGCATATTTTAGATTGACATCATAATAATCATTAATATTATCCAACCCAACAACATGAAAGCCAAGACTCAAAAGTTTTTCACTTAAATGGAATCCTATAAACCCTGCAACACCAGTAACTAATATTTTTTTATTTTTTTCCAACCTGATAGTATTCAAATCCTCTTTCTTCTAAATTAAATATCCCATATTGATTTCTTCCATCAAAAATAACAGGACTTTTTAATTGCGATCTTATTTTTTCAAAATCTGGAGAACGAAATTCTTTCCATTCAGTCAATAAAATCAAAGCATCAACGCTATTTAAAACTTCATATTTCGATTCAAAATATTTGATACTTTTAATGCCTTTTAAATAAAATTCTTTTGCTTCTTCAATTGCTTTAGGGTCATAAGCTTTTATTTTCGCGCCTCTTTTTACCAATTCTTTTATAACATAAATAGATGGAGCTTCTCTCATATCATCTGTCTCTGGCTTAAATGCTAACCCCCAAATACCAAAAGTTAACCCACTTAGATCTTCTCCAAACCGCTTAACTACTTTTTGGGCAATAACTAATTTTTGAGCATCATTAACCTCCTCAACTGAAGCTATTAAATTAGTTTTATAACCATTCTCTTCAGCAATTTTTTTAAGTGCTTTTACATCTTTTGGAAAACAAGACCCTCCATAACCTGCTCCTGGATATATAAAGCTATAACCAATTCTTTTATCTGATCCAATTCCAATTCTAACTTGATTTGCATCTGCCCCAACTCTTTCACAAATATTCGCTATTTCATTCATAAAAGAAATCTTTGTAGCTAACATAGCATTCGCAGCATATTTAGTCATTTCTGCAGAACGAATATCCATAGTAATAAAACGATCATGAGTTCTAAAAAATGGGGAGTATAATTGTTTCATTATATCAAATGCAAAATCAGAATCTGCACCAATAACCACTCTATCCGGCTTCATAAAATCGTCAATGGCAGCTCCTTCTTTTAAAAACTCTGGATTAGACACTACATCAAATCCTATAGAAATGTTTCTTTTATCAAGCTCATTTTGTATAGTAGCTTTTACTTTATCTGCCGTTCCTATTGGCACTGTGGATTTATCCACAACCACCAGTCTATTATTCATTGCTTGACCAATAGATTTAGCTACTGCTAAAACGTATTGCATATCTGCAGAACCATCGTCGCCCATTGGGGTTCCAACAGCTATAAAAACTATTTGAGTATCTTGTATTACATCAGATAAATTTGTAGTAAAAAACAAATTTTTGTTTTTTATATTTTTGACGACCATTTGTTCTAATCCTGGCTCAAAAATTGGAATAATTCCTTTATTTAATTTTTGAATCTTAATTTTATCTATATCAACACAAGTTACTTTGTTTCCCATTTCAGCAAAACAAGTACCAGACACTAAACCAACATAACCAGAACCTACAACAGTAATATTCATTTATTTATCTTTATTTTTTAAATTTTCTTTTTCTTGAACTTCTTTCCTTAAACCACTACTTGAAAAACGGTGCTCTCTTTTATTATAATACAATTGAATTCCTTTTCCTTCACAATATTCTCTACCAGTAAAATTTTTATCTGCATATTCATCTCCAATAATACGTACATTTATTTTAAAAGATCTTAAAACATCTTCTAAGTCTTGCTCTGTAGCATAAGGAACAATTTCATCTACAAATCTACACCCATTCAATTGAATATATCTTTCAACGATAGATTGAACAGGCCTGTTCTTCTCTGGTCTATCTATAGTTGGGTCTGTTTGAATACCACAAATTAAGTAATCGCATTGTCGCTTTGCCTCTTCCAACATTTTAACATGCCCTGCATGAAATAAATCAAAAGCACTAAAAGTGATTCCTATTTTCATCTTTTTTCTGCAAATATAGTTTAATATTTAATAAATGGATGTTTTTCTCTAAAAGAAGTAAGTTCAGAGTTTCTAATAGCATGAACAATTTCTATAGATTGTCTAGCTTCTTTTAATCCAAACCCATTTCCTTTTAAAATTTCCTGATAACTTTGCGTATGTAATTCTGTAAAACCAGTACTAAACTCTAATTCATCATTATCAACAGTGATAGAACGAAAGGTTCTTTGGCTATTTTTTTTTATATCAATAGGTAAATCATTTTCATCAATAGATAAAAACCAACGAACTCTTGCTTTTTCAAACTCTAGATACCCGGCTGCTTTATTCTTTTCTCTTAAATGAACACTATTTTCTTGTACATTACCAAAAATCCAAGAAAGCATGTCGTAAAAATGTACTCCAATGTTAGTTGCAATTCCTCCTGATTTAGATTCATCTCCCTTCCATGAAATATCATACCAATTTCCACGTGATGTGATATACGTTAAATCAACATCATATTTAACATTCTTATTTTCTAAATCTATTTTTTGTTTTAATGCAATGATACTTGGGTGTAATCGTAATTGTAATATATTGTAAATTTTTTGCCCCGATTCTTTTTCTATATCAGCCAAAGCATCAACATTCCAAGGGTTTAAAACCAATGGCTTTTCACATATTGCGTCGGCTCCACTTCGCAATGCCATTCTAATATGAGAATCGTGTAGATAATTCGGCGTACAAATACTTACATAATCCAAAAGTGTTCCTTTTCTTTTTAATTTTTCAATGTGACGATCAAAACGTTCAAACTCTACAAAAAAATCTGCATTTGGAAAATAACGATCCATAATTCCAACACTATCAAATTTATCAAGTGCTGCAATCAAATTATTATTAGTGTCTTTAATTGCTTTTAAATGTCGAGGAGCAATATACCCAGCTGCTCCTATTAGTGCAAAATTTTTCATTTATAAACTTTTATCTTTTGTACTATTAGGTAATTTATTTTTTACATCATAAATTATAGAATTATTTTTTCTCAGTTTCAAATAATCTATTTCATCATAATCTTGATGAGCAACTGTTAAAACAATGGCGTCAAATTTTTGATTTGGTAATGTATTTAATGCCTCTAAATTATATTCTTTTCTTACCTCTTCTTTATTAACCCAAGGATCATAAATTGTTACATCAACTCCATAATCAGTTAAAGAATTTATAACATCTACAGCTTTGGTATTCCTAATATCTGGGCAATTTTCCTTAAAAGTAATCCCTAAAATTAGAATTTCAGCGTTTTTGATTGCTATATCTTTCTGAAGCATTAACTTAATTACTTCAGAAGCAATATAACTTCCCATACTATCATTCAATCTCCTTCCTGCTAAAATAATTTCTGGGTGATAACCATATTCTTGAGCTTTTTGTGCTAAATAATAAGGATCTACACCAATACAATGTCCGCCAACTAATCCTGGCTTAAATGGTAAAAAATTCCACTTTGTCCCAGCAGCTTCTAGGACATCATGGGTATTAATATCCATTAAATTAAAAATTTTAGCCAACTCATTAACAAAAGCAATGTTAATATCACGTTGAGAGTTTTCTATAACTTTGGCTGCTTCAGCAACCTTAATCGTAGGAGCTAAATGTGTTCCTGCTGTAATAACAGATTTATACAATTCATCAACTTTTCTACCAATTGCTGGAGTTGACCCTGAGGTTACCTTTAAAATTTTTTCCACAGTGTGTTCTTTATCCCCTGGGTTTATTCTTTCTGGAGAATATCCTGCAAAAAAATCTTTATTAAAAGTGAAACCTGATACTTTTTCTAGCACAGGAATACATTCTTCTTCGGTTGCTCCGGGATATACAGTAGATTCGTAAACTACAATATTTCCTCTAGACAACACTTTTCCAACTGTTTCACTAGCTTTAATTAGAGGTGTTAAAACCGGTCTATTATTTTTATCTACTGGAGTTGGAACTGTAACAATATAATAATCACAGCCTTCAATATCTTTTGTATTTGTTGAACAATATAATCCCAATTCAGAATTATTATTTTGTTTCAAAACCGATTGTAAAATATCCCCTGAAACCTCTAAAGTAGAATCTATTCCTGAATTCAACTCTGCAACTCTTTCTTTGTTGATATCGAATCCAACTACAGCATATTTTGTTGCAAATAATCTTGCTAGCGGTAATCCTACATAACCTAAACCTATGATTGCAATCTTGGTTTCTTTCATATTCTTTGTAAATTCTCCCAATACCAACCCACAGCTTCTTTTAAACCTTGCTGTAATGAATATTTAGGGTCATAATTTAAATTATTTTTTGCTTTTTCAATACTAGCATGTGAGTGTGGAATATCTCCATCTCTATTTGGCCCATATTTTACTTCTATGTCAGCTATTTTGGGATCAAATTTAGATAAATACTCTTTTAAATAATTCATCAAATCATTCAACGTATTTCTATCTCCAAAAGCTACATTATATACTGTATTAAATGCTTCTTTATTTTTTACAATTAAGCTCAGTAGATTTGCTTGAATTACATTATCTATATACGTAAAATCTCTTGAGTAGTTTCCGTCTCCGTTAATCACTGGTGATTCACCTTTAATTAACAGGCTCACAAATTTTGGAATTGCCGCCGCATATGCTCCGTTTGGGTCTTGATTTTTTCCAAAAACATTAAAATAACGTAAACCAATCGTTTCTAATCCGTATGTTTTAAAAAACACATCTGCATACAGTTCATTTACATATTTTGTTACTGCATAAGGTGATAATGGTCTACCAATCACATCTTCTACTTTAGGCATCGATTCAGAATCACCATAGGTTGATGAACTCGCAGCATAGACAAAACGCTTTACTTTTGCATCTCGTGATGCCACTAGCATATTCAAAAAACCACTTACATTCACTTCATTTGAAGTAATTGGATCCTTAATAGACCTTGGGACTGAACCTAAAGCTGCTTGATGTAAAACATAATCAACTCCTTCAACTCCTTTTTGGCAATCTTTAATGTTTCTAATATCGCCTTCTATCAATAAAAAATCTGGATTTGATTTAAAAGGGAGTAAGTTCTCTCTTTTACCTGTCGAAAAGTTATCTAAACAAATAACTTTATTCCTTTTAAGTAAAAGTGCTTCTATTAAATTAGAGCCTATAAATCCTGCTCCACCTGTTACTAAAACTTTATTCCCAGTAAAATCAATACTTTTCAATGTTTTTATTTTTTAGCAATTATTTATTTTGAAGCGAAAATACAAAAAATGAAGTAAATCAACACTAAATTTATATCAAAAAAAACTCCATAATTTCTTATGGAGTTTTGTGGGCAATAAGGGATTCGAACCCCTGACCCCCTCGGTGTAAACGAGGTGCTCTGAACCAACTGAGCTAATTGCCCGATTTTTTTTAATTCCTTATCGAGATGGAATGTTGTGGGCAATGAGGGATTCGAACCCCCGACCCCCTCGGTGTAAACGAGGTGCTCTGAACCAACTGAGCTAATTGCCCTCAATTGCGGATGCAAATATACGAGAGTTTTTACATCTTGCAATTATTTTTTTAAAATATTTATAAAATCTCTGCAACAACAAATGTGCTTCCTCCTACATATATTAAATCTTCTGCTTCAGCATTTTCTTTAGCTAAATTATATGCCTCATTTACAGAATTATATTTATTTCCAAATAATTTAAAAACACCTGCCTTTTCTTTTAAATCTTCTACATCTAAGGCTCTAGGAATATTTGGAGCACAAAAATAATATCGAGCTTTTTCAGGGAACAAACCCAGAACATCTTCTAATTTTTTATCAGAAACAACTCCTAAAACAATATGTAAATTATTGTACTTTTCATTTTTAAGTTGATTCATTGTCATCAATAAACCTTCATTATTATGTGCTGTATCGCAAATTACTTTTGGCGATTCTTCCAGAATTTGCCATCTTCCTTTTAAACCTGTATTCTTTACAACATTTAATAATCCTTTTTCAACATGAACAACATTTACTTTAAAACCGGTTAATTTATGGATTGCTAAAGTTGCTGTTTTTACATTCTTCAACTGATAATCTCCTAATAAATCTGTTTTATAATTTTCAATAGAATCTGAAGCAAAAAAGAGTTGAGCTTTTACTTCTTTTGCTTTGTTGATAAAAACATTTTCAATTTCTTTTTGTCTTTCTCCAATAACAGCAGGCACGTTCTTTTTTATGATTCCTGCTTTTTCGAAAGCAATTTCTTGAAGTGTTTCTCCTAAAAACTGCGTATGATCTAATCCGATATTTGTAATAACAGAAACTTCTGGAGAAATAATATTTGTAGAATCTAATCTTCCACCCAAACCGACTTCAATGATTGCAATATCAACTTTTTCGGTTGCAAAATAATCAAATGCCATTCCGACTGTCATTTCAAAAAAAGAAAGTTTTTGTTTTTCTAAAAACGATTTATTTCTTTCAATAAAATCAACAACAAAATCTTGAGAAACTTCTTCACCATTAATTCTGACTCGTTCTGTAAAGTTTTTTAAATGTGGCGATGTATATAATCCAACTTTATATCCTGCTTCCTGTAAAATTGAAGCAATCATATGACTTGTAGAGCCTTTACCGTTTGTTCCACCAACATGAATTGTTTTAAATTTCTTTTCTGGAAATTCTAATTCTTTTGAAAAAGCTAAAATATTGGTTAAGTCTTTTTTGAATGCTGTTTTGCCTTCTCTTTGATACATTGGTAATTGAGAAAACATCCAATCTAATGTTTCTTGATAAGTCATTTATTCTGATAAAGAAAAGCGGTATATTATAGTTCCTTTTTGTTTATTTGGTGCTTTAGGATCGGCATTCCAAGTAGTTTTTAAGGCTGCCGTTTTTGCAGGATCTAACAAACATTTTGCTGTATTTGTTGAACCTTTAACTCCAGGTGTAGCTCTTATTACTTTACCTGTATTATCAACCTCTATACTAACAACCACAATTCCTTCTTCATTACATTCTGGTTTTTCAATTGGTTTTGATAATGCGTTTCTTCCCGCTAAATTGTAGTTTTTATCTCCACCGCTTCCATTATTCCCATAATATTTTGTCGATTTTGGATCTCCATTTTTATCACCTTTTAATCCTGGATTATCATCATCTCCTTCTCCTTTATTCTCTCCGTTTTTAGAATTTCCTTTTAATAAATTATTTAAAGCGTCTTGAGTTTCTTTTGAAGGTTTTGGTTTTGGAATTTCTTTCGGTTTTTCTATTTTTTTTACTTCCTTTTTAGGTTCTTCAACCTTCTTCTTTTTTGGTTTTTCTAAAACCGGAGCATCTTTTATGTCTTGCGTAATAACTTCTTCTTTGATGGTTTCTTTCGGAATTACTTCTTCTTTTTCCTCAATCTTTTCTTCTACTTTTTTTACTACAGGATTTTCTTTAGTTTCCACAACCGGATCTCCATTACCAATATTTGAATCACCAAAATTAATTGCCAAACCGTATTCTTCTGGCGGATCTAAATACTGCATTCCAAAATTAAAAATTCCAACTAAAATTAAAGCAAGAACTATTGCCGTAATTACAGCAGATTTTTTTTTATGTTTTGTTTCTAAAAAATTCATTTATTTACCTTTTACAGCTAAAATCATTTTTAATTTATTTCTATTTGCGATATCAATAATTGTCATAACATTTTTATAAGGAACATCTTTATCACCTCTAATTACAACAGTTTTTGCTTTATCAGCACCAACTAGCTTTAAAATTTCATTCTCTAAATTAGCTTCACTTACTTCAGTTTTATCAATAAAAAATAATGATTTATTTGTGATTGAAACCGCAATAGATTTTTTATTCTCTGTTTTTCCGCTAGCTTTTGGCAATAAAATATCTATTGCACTAACAGTTACTAAAGTAGATGTAAGCATAAAAAATATCAACAATAAAAAAACAATATCTGTCATTGATGACATATTGAAATTTGGGTTGACTTTATTTCTTCCTCTGATATTCATTATACTGGTTCGTTTAATAAATCTAAAAACTCAACCGAAGTTGCTTCCATTTTATAGATTACTTTATCCGTTCTAACAACCAAATGATTGTATGTGATGTAGGCAATAATACCAACAATTAATCCTGCAACAGTTGTTGTCATTGCGGTATATAATCCGTCTGATAATAGTTTGATATCTATTTGTCCGCCAGAATTTGCAATTTCATGAATTGCAACAATCATTCCAATTACAGTTCCTAAGAAACCAATCATTGGTGCTGCACCAGCAATAGTTGCTAAAACGCTTACGTTTTTTTCTAATTGATATATTTCTAACTTTCCAGAATTCTCTATCGCTTTATTGATATCATCTAACGGTTTACCAATTCTAGAAATTCCTTTTCCAACCAATCTAGCTGTTGGCGAATCTGTATTTTTACATAAATCGGTTGCAGCATTTAATTTTCCTTCAGATACATAATCTTTAATCTGATTCATAAAATTCTCATCAACTTTGGCTGCAGCTTTAATTGCAAAAAAGCGTTCAAAATAAATATATAACGCAACAGCTAATAATACAAATAATAAACCGATTATTAATCTTCCACCTGTTCCACTTTCCATTATCAATTTGTAAATTGACAATGTTTTTTCGTCTGAAATTACTTCTGTAACTGCATCAATATTTTCTTGAATAAACAATAACATATTATATATTAAATTAATGATTTATGTAAACTTAACGTATTAACTTTTTAAAAATTGCTTAAAAAAACCCGAGAAGAACTCGGGTTTATATTTTAAAATAATGTTCTCATAAACATAAAGGCAAACGAACCGACTACAAAGCCAATTAATGCAAGCCAAGCTATTTTCTTTAAATACCAAAAGAAATCTATTTTCTCCATTCCCATTGCCACAACTCCTGCTGCAGATCCAATAATTAACATACTTCCACCTGTTCCTGCAGAGAATGCAATAAAATGCCATAATTCGTTATCAATTGGTTGAGAAAACATTCCTAAACTTGCTGCTACTAACGGTACATTATCAATAACCGCAGATCCAACTCCTAATAACATTACAACTAAATCAGAAACTCCTTCTCCGTGTAATTCTGTTCCCATCATCGGAATTGATTCTTTAAGTGTTGTTGCAAAATTGAATAAAATCCCTAACGATTCTAAAGCTGCAACAGCCATTAAAATTCCTAAGAAAAATAAAATACTTGGCATTTCAATTTTAGATAATGACGAATGAATTGGTCCGTGATTTGCATGTGCGTCTGACTCAGTATCATTATAATCTGTTAAAGAAAATTTTCTTCTACTATAAATTTCTGCAAATGTAGCAACAATACCTAAAGACAACATCATACCAACATACGGTGGTAAATGTGTAACTGTCTTAAAGATTGGTACAAAAACAATTGCACCTAAACCTAGATATAACATTTTTGCGCTGTAAGCACTTTTTGGTTTTTCTACTTCATTTTCATCAAAATCAATTTCGCCTTTAAACGCTGGCATAAATGATGCAATAAAAACTGGCACAAGCATACATAACAATGATGGAATTAATAAGTATTCAATTAGTTTTAATGTTGTAACTTTTTTACCAATCCAAAGCATTGTTGTAGTTACATCTCCAATTGGAGACCATGCTCCACCAGCATTAGCTGCAATAATTATAAGACCTGCAAACCAAATTCTTTCTTCACGTTTCTTAACAATTTTTTGTAAGATTGAAATTAAAACAATAGTTGCTGTAAGGTTATCAATAATAGCAGATAAAATAAATGCTAAAACTGCAAAAATCCATAGAATTTTAGATTTCTTTTTTGTTTTTATAAAGCTTTTAATTGTAGAGAAACCATCGAAATAATCAATAATTTCAACAATAGTCATTGCTCCAAGTAAAAACACAATAATTTCAGCTGTTTTTCCTAAATGATGTAATAAAGTTTCTTCTACCAAATGCATTTTATCTTCATGCAATAAAGAAGGAAAATTATCTACCAAGGCGTGTTTTGCTGAATCGAACCAGTTAGTAAAGCTGTCTATGTTTAGAGCTAACAAAGCCCAACAAACCGCCATCATAACCAACGCTGGTATTAATTTATCTATTTTTAAATTGTGTTCTAATGTAATGGCTAAATAACCAAGTACAAAAACCAGAATGATAATCGTCTCCATAATTGTAACTATATTAAATTAATTGTTTTAGCGCTATTTCAAACGCTGTTTTACATATTTCTGTTTTACTGTTATTCTTCTCGAATGTCTTAACTAATGCTTTTCTAATTGTTTCAGAAGTATCATTAAAAATAGCTTCATCTTGCATTGGTATTTTTACTCTAGCTTCCATTAAATAAGCAAATACTCTTGCAATACCACAATTTGATATAAAATCTGGCAATAAACTTACATGTCCGTCAGTGTATTCCATAATGGGTCCAAAAAATATTTCTTTATCTGCAAAAGGTACATTGGCTCCTGGAGAAATTACTTCTAATCCAGAAGTAATCATTTGTGTAACTTGTTCTTTAGAAACTAATCTTGAAGCTGCTGCTGGAACAAAAATTTCTGCTCCTAAAGACCAAACTTTTTCATTCATTTCATCAAAAGGAATCATGTTTTTTGAAACTAATTTGTTTCCATCTTTTCCTAAAAAGAGTGCAGTCATTTCATCTAAAGAAAAGCCTTCTTTATTAATAACTCCACCGTCTCTGTCAATTACACCAACAACTTTAGCTCCTAATTGTGTTAGGTAATATGCCGCAGCAGAACCAACATTTCCAAAACCTTGTACTACAGCTTTTTTATCTTTTATAGATCCTCCGTAAATATTGTAATAGTGATTTACTGCTTCTGCAACACCATAACCAGTTAACATATCTGCAACTGTATATTTTCTAGATAAATCTGGTGAGAATTTTTTGTCTTCAATAATTTTAATTACGCCAAGTCTTAATTGTCCGATTCTATTAATTTTATCAGCTTCGGTTGGTTTAAAATGTCCATTAAAAATTCCTTCTTGCGGATGCCAAACACCACAATCTTCGGTAATCGGAATTACATCTTTATCTGCATCTACATTTAAATCTCCACCGGTTCCGTAATAATGTTTTAATAATGGTGTTACTGCTTTATACCAACGCTCTAAAACGCCTCTTTTTCTTGGGTCATTTGGATCAAAATTAATTCCTGATTTTGCACCGCCAATTGCAGGTCCAGAAATAGTAAACTTTACTTCCATTGTTTTTGCCAATGAGAGTACTTCGTTCATATCCAATCCTTTTCTCATTCTTGTTCCACCACCAGCAGCACCACCACGAAGCGAATTAATTACTGTCCATCCTTCCGCATCAGTTTCAGGATCTTTCCAATTAAAAACTATTTCTGGCTGTTTATTTTCGTACTTTTTAAGTAATTCTTTCATTAATTATTAGTTTGGTTTTCCTGTTTTATAACTATTGAAAAACGATTAGCAAATTAAAAAAAAATAATGTTCTAACCGCTTATTTTGGCGTAAATATTTCTCCTGAAGAATGATCTTTGCTTGCGCCTGTTACACTACTTAGACAATTAACCTGATTATCAACACGTAACAATCCTAAAAAAGCAAAAATTAATGCTTCTTTATAGTTAATTATTTGAGCATTTGGGATTATAATTTCTAAATTTGAGTAATGTTCAATTCTTTTTATTAAAAATTCATTAAGAACTCCGCCGCCAGTTATAAAAACGTTCATACATTTTTTTGTTGATTTGCTGATCTGAATTGCAATATGCTCTACAAATGTTGCTAAAACATCTTTTATTTCAAGGTTTTTGTTATCAATTAATGGAAAAATAGTTGACTGAACCCATTCTAATCCCAAAGATTTTGGAGGTTTAGTTTTGTAATAATTCAATGAATTTAATTCTTCTAACAGTTTCGTATGTATGATTCCTGCTGAGGCAATTTTGCCTTTGTTATCATAATCAATACCCATCGTATTTACATAATAATTCAACACAATATTAACCGGACAAATATCAAAAGCAATTCTTTTGTTGTGTTCTTTAAATGAAACATTTGCAAATCCGCCTAAATTTAAGCAAGCATCGTATTGATGAAATAAAAATTCATCTCCAATCGGAACTAAAGGCGCTCCTTGTCCGCCTAAATTTACATCTTGAGTTCTAAAATCGCAAACTACTTTATGCTGTGTTTTATTTGCTAATAGTTGACCATTTCCTATTTGTAGCGTAATTCTATTTTCTGGTTGATGTAAAATTGTATGACCATGAGAAGCAATAAAATCAATATTTTTAATCCTATTTTTGTTGATGAAACTATTCACTTTTTCTGCAAGTAATTGCCCATATTCTAAATCAAGTTTTTCTAATTCTAAATCAGATTTATCAATTGCTTTCGCTAATTTTTCTTTCCATAGTTTTGAATATGCAATGGTTTCTGAATTCTTAATTTCAAAGTTTTCGTAGCTATTTTTATCGAAAGTAACATAAACCAAATCTAAACCATCTAAAGAAGTTCCAGACATTAAACCAATTATATTTATTTTTTTAGTACTCATATCTGTAAAAATAATAAAACTTTATTGATAATTTATTACTAAAAATGTATCTTTGAAGACATTTTTTACGAATATAATAATACTACTATAAATGGACTTTAACCTTACCGAAGAGCACTTAATGATTAGAGATGCAGCTCGTGATTTTGCTCAAACAGAATTATTACCTGGAGTTATAGAAAGAGATAATAAGCAAGAATTCCCACAAGAATTAGTAAAAAAAATGGGCGATTTAGGCTTTTTAGGAATTATGGTTGATCCAAAATACGGAGGAAGCGGAATGGATGCAATTTCTTACGTATTAATTATGGAAGAACTTTCTAAGATAGATGCATCTGCTTCTGTTATTGTATCGGTAAATAATTCTTTGGTTTGTTACGGATTAGAAGCGTATGCAAATGAAGAACAAAAACAAAAATATTTAACAAAATTAGCAACGGGTGAATTTGTTGGTGCTTTTTGTTTGTCTGAGCCAGAAGCTGGATCTGATGCAACATCACAAAGCACAACTGCAATCGATAAAGGCGATCATTATGTAATTAATGGTACAAAAAACTGGATTACAAGTGGTGGTAGAGCCGATGTATATTTAGTAATTGCACAAACTGATAAAGAAAAAGGTCATAAAGGTATTAATGCTTTTATCGTTGAAAAAGGAACGGAAGGTTTTCATGTTGGCCCTAAAGAAGATAAGTTAGGAATTAGAGGAAGTGACACACATACATTACAATTTAATGATGTAAAAGTGCCAAAAGAAAATAGAATTGGCGAAGACGGTTTCGGATTTAAATTCGCAATGAAAACATTATCAGGAGGAAGAATCGGAATTGCTTCTCAGGCATTGGGAATTGCTGCTGGAGCTTATGAATTAGCATTAAAATACTCTAAAGAAAGAAAAGCTTTCGGTACAGAAATTTGCAATCATCAAGCAATTGCTTTTAAATTAGCAGATATGCACACAGAAATTGAAGCGGCAAGAATATTGGTAATGAAAGCTGCTTGGGACAAAGATCAAGGAAATAATTACGACATGTCTAGTGCAATGGCAAAGTTATATGCAAGTAAAGTTGCAATGGAACAAACTGTAGAAGCGGTTCAAATTCATGGTGGTAATGGTTTTGTGAAAGAATATCATGTAGAGCGTTTAATGCGTGATGCAAAAATTACTCAGATTTACGAAGGAACGTCTGAAATTCAAAAAATTGTAATTTCTAGAGGAATTATCAAAGGATAAAATTTATCTGTTAAAGCAAATTAAAAGAACTTATAAATAATCCTGCAAGGTTTTCAAAAACCATGTAGGATTTTTTTTGGGCGCAACCTTTCAGGTCAGGCTTTCCGCACTCGCTTTAAAAAAAAAAAAAAAAAGAGCTCAAACAATTGCTTCAATCCTTTGCGCAGCTACAACTCAAACTGAACATCATACAATTGCAATCCAGAAGCTGGTGCAATTGCTCGTAAAAACTTTCTATCGTTATGCTCTTTTAACGAATTTTCTATAAAATCTAAATCAAGATTTCCTTTTCCTAATTCAAATAAGGTTCCCATCATCAATCTTATTTGATATCGTAAAAACCCTTTTCCTTTCACTTTTAATACATAACTTTTTGTAGGGAAAAAATTCGCTTGTAAAATTGTATTCTCCACAATTTCACAAGAATCAATCGTTCTTTTAAAAATGGTTTTTTCGGAAGGTTTAGTGCAGTATTTATGAAAATAATGTTCTCCTTTAAATAGAAGTGCACCTTTTTTCATTAATTCTAAATCAAGTTCTTGATGAATTCCTACTAAAAACGGGGCAGAAAAAGGGTGAGGCTTTTCTCCAAAAGAAAAATAATAGTGGTACTCTTTTACTTTTGAGGAATTTATAATATTAAAAGTAGATGTTTCTTTTTGAATTGATAATGCTTTTATATCAGCAGTAGTATTCAAATTAAATGCTTCTAAAAATTCTTTGGTTTCAATTTCAAAATCAACAAACAACTGAAAACCAAAGTTTGATGCAGAAACTTTTGCATCAGTTCTACCAACACCAAGTGTTTTATATTTCTGATCATTTCCAAAAACATAACTCAAAGTTTTGTCAACCATATCATGTATCGTCTTAACATCTAATTGTTTCTGCCATCCATGAAAACGAAACCCTAAAAACTGAATCTCCACTAAATAGGTAAATTGATATTTCATTCAATAAAAATAAGTTTATAAAACTAAAAAAAGTCCTCAATCATTAGATTGAGGACTTTAGTATATTATATTGATTGTATCAATATAAAGAAAGGCAGCGACCTACTCTCCCACCTATTGGCAGTACCATCGGCGCAAATGGGCTTAACTTC
>NZ_JBDIZN010000004.1:0-213571 GCF_039748955.1 Polaribacter uvawellassae
TTGTGTGTTTTCCGGTTGTAAGTTCGGCTAAAATTTTCAGTTTAAAGGGTTCTGAATACCGTCTAATTACTTTGTCATTTCTATACATAATGTTTAAAATTATGTAGCCTTTATTCAGGACGGGTCATAATTATTGGCAACGTGTTCGTGTTATGGCTAGTTGCGTTGGCTGGAACTAAGTTAGCAAAAAAGAAACAAACCATTAGGAAAATCCGCTAGGATTTTCCGAGTACACACTGACTAGCAATTAGTTATACACGTTGTTGGCAGTAGTTATTTTAATTTTCAGATATTACTTTTCCATTTTCAGAGAGAATCCACATTTCAAATAATAAGTGGCAAATGACATTGAAATAATATTTTTTATATATTAACTAACTACTGAAGAATCTTCCTTATGTTCAGGAAAGAGTTATCTGGTGTTTTGACTAAATGAGGTTATTAACAACTAAAAAATTCTCTTTTTTTTCAAAAGAAATTATATTAGATGTTACGTTTCCAATTTCTTGATTATTTGATGAAATACATTGGGAAAGAAATAATAAATTATTTGACTCGAAAAAATCTTCATGAAAGAAATATGTTATACTACAATTGTTTTCTTCTCTATATTCATTAGAATCATTTATCTCTTGAGATATAATATCTTTAAATTCGATTAAAGCAAATTCAAGGTTATCGGGATTGAATCTTTTTCTTAATTCCTTTGAAATGTCCATTAGTATTTCGTCTGACAAAAATTGAAACTTTAATTCATAATTATCAATATTAAAATCATCAAATGAATAATATTCAGGTTTCTTAAAAATCCATTTTATTCTATTAATAAAATTCATGATTTGTTGAGTTATTACTGCCAACGGTCTCGTATAAGAATAGTAGCGGATTCTCACGCACTAACTTTTCGGTTAAACACAGACCTTTTTTATATTTACTTACTTTCATTTTAGCGATTAAACCGCTATTATTTTTATACATTGTTGTGTGCTGGCTTTTATTCCGTTTTACAATGTATTGGGTTTTTGCAATTTCCTTTGTGAGCCATAAATCCCAACGTTTCGTTTGAGTCAAATTCTTCTTTGTAGATTAGATATTCACATTCGTCATAAGTAATAACTGTCATTTTAGAGAAAGGTACTTTTTTTATTTCATTTTCAATAGATAGTTCTACAGTCTTGTCAACTTGATATTGTCTGGATTGTTTTTGAGTGTTCTCGCAAGAACTAAAAATGCAAAGAATAAAACCACAAAAAATAATACTTTTAGTTTTCATTTTATTGATTTGTAAAGTTTCTTAAATCGCTGTTAGCTCCATAAACAACCAAAATGTCGTTTTCATTTAAAATGGTATTTGGTGACGCTACACCTTGAACGTGTTCTTGGCTTTTTGTTTTTCCCACAACTGTTTTAACTTCTGTTTTTTTAATTGTTGTTAAGGCTAAAAGGTTATATTTCGACCTTAACTCAATTTCTCTAATTGTTTTTCCAATAAACTTGTTTGGCACTTCAATTTCAATAATGCTGAAGTCATCACTCAATTCAAATGAATCAACAACATTAGTTAAGCATAATTTTTTTGCCCAACGTTCTGCTGTTTCTTCTTCGGGATGTACAATTTCATCAACTCCAATAGCTATCAATACTTTTTCGTGTAAAGGGTCAATAGCTCTACTTATTAAACGTTTTACTTGAAAATTTTTGAATAAAGCGGTTGTCATTACATTGGCACCTTGGTCTTCGCCAATAGCAATAATAACCACATCTGTTTCTTTAAGAGGAAGTCCAGATACAGTAAATTCATCTGTGGCATCCATACAAATGGTATGTGATATTTTTTCTTTGAACAAATCTACTTTGTTCATTCGGTTATCAATACCTATAACTTCATTTCCTTGCGTTGTTAATTTTTCAGCTAATGATGCTCCAAAATTGCCCAAACCTACAATGATATACTTCATTTTGTTTAATTTATAGTGATTTCTTCGCTAGGATAGCGATAATTTTTATGTTTTATTTTTTTGAAAAGTGCAACAATTATTGATAACATACTTACTCTGCCTACAAACATTATAAGTATAATAATTATTTTACTTGCACTACTTAAACTGCCTGTTATACCTAAACTTAAACCAACTGTACTATAAGCTGAAAAACTCTCAAAAGCAATATTGAGTAATCCTTTTTCAGGGTCAAAAATTGCAATCAGCACAATTCCTGTACCAATAACAATTAAAGATAGAGCAATTGTTGCAAATGCTCTTTTTACCGAAATATCAGCAATTTCTCTTCTAAAAACTTCTATGCGTTGTTTACCTTTTGCCAAACTCAAAATATTAAGTGTTGCTATAGCAAAGGTACTTGTTTTTATTCCACCACCAGTAGAGGCTGGTGATGCACCAATCCACATTAATAGAAAGGTTATCATTACTGTTGGAAAGGCTAATGCGTTCATATCTACTGAATTAAATCCAGCGGTTCTTGGTGTTGCTGCTCCGAATAGTGCATTTACTATTTTTCCAAATAAAGAATGTTCTGATAACGTATTATTGTATTCAAGTATAAAAAATAATATAAATGCAATAGTTGTAAGAGATACCGTTGTAACAAGTGTAATTCTACTGTTTATATTTAGTACCCAAGGTTTATGGATTTTTTCTTTTGAGTTGAAACGAAAAATATTAATAACCTTGTGTTTAATAAATCTAATAATATTAACAACAATAGGAAATCCTAAACCACCTAATACAAACGTTGCAATAATGATAAGTTGTAAGGTGTAATTAAATCTAAAGCCAGTTTCGTAAATGCTATTGCTCAAGGTTGAAAACCCTGCATTACAAAATGCCGAAATGGCGTGAAATACTGAAAAAAATGCTTTATCAGAAAATGAATTAATTAAAGACTTGTCTAAAGAAAAGAAAATGAGGATTGCAGCAGTTAATTCAACAATTGCGGTAATTACAATAATATTTTTTAAGGTACTGAATACATCACCAATTTTTTGAGAATTGGTCATTTCACTTAATGTGAGTTGGTTTTCATAAGTACTACCTCCTTTAAAAAAGTAACTAAAGTAACTTGCAAAAGTTAATATTCCTAATCCACCAATTTGTATTAAAAATAAAATAATAGATTGTCCGAAAAGTGTAAAATACGTACCTGTATCAACCACAATTAATCCTGTTACACAAACTGCGCTAGTTGAAGTAAACAATGCATCTATAAATGAAATTCCGTTATGTGTTGCTTTTGGTAACATCAACAACAACGAACCAATAAAAATGATAGTTAGAAAGCTTAAAATGAATATTTGCGCTGGATTAAAATATGTTCTGTTTAGGTTTAGTTTTTGTTCTGAAAATTCTCTAATGAAAGTTAATATAACAGCTAAAACAACCCAAATAGGATTTTCTAAAATCAAATCGGTTTTAAATGCTTCTCCAACAAATAGGTACATATAAAAGATGTAAAGTGTGTAGGCAACTGAAATAATATCGAAAACGGCTACTTTCCGTTTTAACAAATTCGGATTTTCAAAATACCTTGCAAAAGTGGCAATTAGACCTAATGCAATCACTATAAAATAAAATCCATCAATGATTTGCTGAATTAAAGTAGCTTTTGAAAAACCAAAATCAAAAATAAAGGCGAATATTCCAAGAACACTCGCCCAAAAAGCAGTTCTATAAAGTTTTTTTAAGTCATAATTCATTCAACAAAAATAGTTATTTCTTTCGTTATTTTTCTACTGCGTACTGTTTTTCAGAGCTTGCACACAACGGTCTTGTACAAGATTTAGTTGCGTGTTTAAGCTATAAATTTAGTAAATAATTCCCGAGCAAAGAAAGTCCGTGAGGACTTTCGTAAGTAGGCACTAGCCAAGCAATTAATTTTGTACGTTGTTGGCAATAGTTATTTTTTATCGTATTTAAACCAATAATTGTACTTTGAAATTACTTCGCCTAGTTTAAATTTAAATAAAGGGCTTTTATATTCTAATTTATCTATTTTGTTAAGTATTTCAATATTATCAGACATCATTGATTTTAGTTCCTTTTTATATTTTCTTTTTTTAATCTTAAATGTTTTTTCTTTTCCAACTATATAAAAGTATGTTTCAGGATATTTAGGGCTATATGATTTTTCGTAAACTCTTATATCATTCATAAATTTTACTTTTCGAGTTGGTTTTGTAGAAAGTTCTGAATTATCAATATAGAGAGATATATTTCCTTTTTTATAAACCTCTAATAAAAGACTTTTATTATCAAGTTGAATTCTATCATATTTCGTTGCTCTTAAAATCAGATAGTTTACATTTTGACTTTTTATTTTTAAAATCTTTTTATCCTCTTTTTCATTCTTATATCTAATATTTGTAGAATTGTAATTTACCCCCTTTTCTATAAAACACTTAATTGTATCTTGATTTGTTATTAAAGTTCCAAATGAAAAATCAGCTTTACCTTGAAGCTGGGAATAAACACTGGATACAAATAATAAGATTGAAAATAATAAATAATTTTGTTTTTTATTTCTCATTTTAAATTTGTGTCAAATTATTGCCAACGTATTACAGCTATGTTTAGTGGCGAATAAATAATTAAATAACTTTCAAATTATAAATAAAATGAGTAAAAAAACAAAGACTAAAGAATTAAGCGGTAAAAAGCCATTGAATATAGGTGGTGTTGGCATTAGTTTATACAATGAACTCGAAATGTCAATTAAAAAATATGTAGAATTATTTGCTGTTAAACACGAATTATCATTTGATTTTTGGGTTGCAGATTTAAGTGGAACTATTGCTTGTTTTTCGATGGATTATTACGTGAATTTCGAAGATATTAGACTTGATTTAGAAAAAGATGTACCTAATGATTTGTTTTTCGAATGGTACGATTTAGCAATGGATTTAGGATTAGAAGATAAGCCTATAATTAATTACTATTCTTTCTTAAAAAGTAGGAAGCTAAATTAATGCCAACGGTTGGGCTATGAGTAGTTGCGTGAGTTAGCACTTAACTTTGCAAGTACACCCCAAACTGAAAATCCGCGAGGATTTTCAGAAGTAGGCGAGAACAAGCAATTACTTATAGCCATTGTTGTGCGTTCGGCTTTATTTTAATTTAATTTCTTCGATTCGTTTTTCAATTTCTGAACAGTCAAATCCTGTCCTTTCTTTTTTGTAAAATGCTAACAAATTATAATGATAAGAATTAAATGGTACTGTACTTACCATTTTGTCTAATTCTCCAAAAAATTCTGTGTCGTTGTCAATAAACTCTCTAATTCGCTTAAAGTGCCAAACCCCAAGTTGAGCGAGAAAATCTGGATTAAAGAACATAGCAATTAATCTGTGTCTGAATTTTGGTTCAATTAATTTACTGTCAACTGATAAAATTCGTTTTAGCACCGAATTATCTCTAAATTTTACATAGTTGTCTAAATACTCAAAGTACTTTTCAATTCCTTTGTTTATTGAAGTTTTGTCGGTTTTGTTTTTTAGAAGTTCAAAAAGTTCAAATGACCAATATGTGTCAAATTCCGCTTTAGATTTAAATTCTTTTACCTTACTACTATTAAAGTTTAAGTTAATCTTTAACAACTCTCTTGAAGCTTCAAATAAGATGTTCTTTGCTACCTGTAAATCTTTTGCATAAATGATTTGGTCATCAGCAAATCGAATGTATTTAGCTCCATATTTATCGCAAATTTCGTTCATTATCAAGTCATAATCTTGTAAATAGAAATTTGCTAAAATTCTTGAACAGTCGCCAATTTCGTCTTGAGGAATTCCAACGGTTTTTAGATTGTAGCCTTCTAATTTTTTATTCCAATTTTGTAGGAAGTGAAATAAAAGAGTAACAACGTCTTGTTTAGATTTAGGTATTACGTGTCTAATTTTTCTTTCTAAAATTGTCAAGTTGATACAATCGTAAAAGTTGGCAATGTCCAAGTTTATAAAGCATTTCCAATCGTCTAAATCTCTGTAAGTTTTAGCAATATTCTGAAAGGATTGCCATTCTTGAACCCAAGAAAGTTCATTTATTGTATTAAACGGAACATATTCTAATTCAAGAATTTCTTGTTCTTCTTTTAGTCTGATTGGATTTCCAAGTGTCCAACCTCCAAATGTTCCGTCAACTCTGTTAACTGCAATTTCGTTTTCAAGTAATTTTATGCAAAGAAAAAATACACAATAGTCCTTTCGAGAAAATGTTGGTACGTATCTGGAAATTCCGTTATGCTTATTGATTACAATATACTCCCTTGGATTTTTAGGGTTATAAGTGAATTCCGTTATACCTTGATATAATTCGTCAAGAAATTCAGCCTTATCTGGTGTTTTTCCGAAAGGTACAATACTGTCTTTTAGTTTTGTCCAAAATTTGGAAGCATATATTTTGTCAAATGAGGCTTTGTCTATTTTCATTTAATGTTCTGGCTTTTTTTCAGCTGACGCACAACTCGTTATATAGTAACTTTTATTACCGATATCCCGTATTATTTTTGGGATAACAGTACTTTTTGTATTTTATATCAAAATATATTCTAAATCTACTAAAAAATATCTACAACTTCTTGATTTCTTAAAATATCATCAAAAGTTTCTCTTTTACGTATCAAATAATCTTTTCCGTTATGCACCATTACTTCAGCAGGTTTAAAACGAGAATTGTAATTAGAAGCCATAGAAAAACAATACGCGCCTGCATTGTGGAAACACAATACATCTTCTTCTGTAATTTCGTTAATTCTTCTGTTATTTCCAAACGTATCTGTTTCGCAAATATAACCAACAACAGAGTAGTAGCGCTCTCTTCCTTTCGGATTTGAAATGTTTGTAATATGATGATACGATTCGTACATCATTGGTCGTACTAAATGATTAAAACCACTATCAACTCCCGCAAAAACAGTAGAAGTTGTTTGTTTAATAACGTTTACTTTGGCTAAAAAATAACCAGATTCGCTTACCAAAAACTTTCCTGGTTCAAACATTAAGGTTAATTCTTTGCCATATTCTATACAAAAATCGTTGAATCTTTTTGTAAGTTGTTTTCCTAATTGCTCAATATCTGTAGAAATATCTCCTTCTTTATACGGCACTTTAAATCCGCTTCCAAAATCAATAAAATCTAGATTTTCGAATTGTGAAGCAACATCAAACAAAATTTCTGTTGCGCGTAAAAAAGTATCAATATCTAAAATATCAGAACCTGTGTGCATGTGAATTCCGTTTATACACATATTGGTATTTTCCATAACACGTTTAATCAAAGGAACTTGATACATCGAAATTCCGAATTTAGAATCAATATGTCCTACAGAAATTTTAGAATTTCCACCAGCCATAATATGCGGATTGATACGTACACAAACCGGAATTGTTGGATGTTTTTGACCAAATAATTCTAAAATAGAAAGATTGTCTATATTAATTTGAACGCCCAACGCAGCAACTTCTTCTATTTCTTCTAAAGAAACTCCGTTAGGAGTATAGATGATGTTTTCTGGCAATACGCCAGCTGCCAAACCCAATTGTACTTCTTGAACAGAAACCGTATCTAAATTTGAGCCTAATTGCTTAAACACTTTTAAAATGTTGATATTCGATAGCGCTTTTACTGCATAGTTGATCTTTACATTTTTTACACCAGAAAATGCATTGGTAATTCTGTTGTATTGCGAAGTAATTTTATCTGTGTCATATACATATAAAGGGCTTCCGTATTTATTTGCTAATTGCAGTAAGGTTTTGCTATTCATTTCTGTTTTCTAAAATTAAGTTGGTAAATGTAAAAAATAAATACAAACTACTATTCATGTTCTTCAAAATCTAACAATATAACCTTTAATGTTATTTAAACTTAACAGCAACTTTCTCTGCAATCTTAACAATTACCTGTGTTGCTTTTAAAATTGATTCTACCGGAACATATTCGTAACGACCATGAAAATGATGTCCGCCAGCAAAAATATTCGGACAAGGCAATCCTTTAAATGACAATTGAGAACCGTCCGTTCCGCCACGAATTGCTTTAATTAATGGTTTTATTCCTAAGTCTAACATTGCTTCTTCGGCAATATCTACAATATACATTACCGGAACTACTTTTTCCTTCATATTGTAATATTGATCTTTTATTTGAACAGAAATCAACTCTTTCCCTAATTTTTGATTGATTGCAATTGCCACCTTTTCAAAATCTGATTTTCGTTTTAAAAACAAATCCATATCATGATCTCTAATAATATATTCTAAGGTGGTTTTTTCTACATTTCCGTGCATATCGTGCAAATGGAAAAATCCTTCGTAACCGGTTGTTTCTTGCGGAATTTCATTTTTTGGTAACGCACTAATAAACTCATTTGCAATTAACATAGAATTTACCATTTTACCTTTTGCATAACCTGGATGTACAATTTTTCCTTCAATAGTTACCACAGCGCCAGCAGCATTAAAATTTTCGTATTCTAATTCTCCAACTTGACTTCCGTCCATTGTGTATGCCCATTCTGCACCAAATTTTTCGACATCAAACAAATGCGCGCCTTTGCCAACTTCTTCATCTGGCGTAAAACAAATTCTAATGTTACCATGTTTTATTTCTGGATGATTGATAAGGTATTCCATCGCAGAAACAATTTCTGTAACGCCCGCTTTATCATCTGCACCAAGCAATGTTGTTCCGTCTGTTGTAATAATCGTTTGACCTTTGTATTGTAATAAATCTTCGAAATAATCTGGAGAAAGTACTATGTTTTCTTTTTTGTTTAAAACGATGTCTTTTCCGTTGTAATTTTCATGAATCTGCGGATTTACATTTGCGCCTGTAAAATCTGGACTTGTATCTATATGTGCAACAAACCCAATAGTTGGTACTTTATACTCGATATTGCTAGGCAAAGTTGCCATGATATAGCAATTGTCGTCTAAGGTAACATCAGACATTCCAATTTCTTGAAGTTCTTTAACAAGTAGTTTGGCTAAATCCCATTGTTTTTCTGTACTCGGAAAAGCAGGATTATTTGGATCAGATTCTGTGTCTATTTTTACATAACTTATAAATCTGTTGATAATTTTCTCTCTGTTCATCTTCTTATGTTGTTATAATTCTAAGCTGTTTATCAAATTGATTGCTTTACAAAGACGCTCGTTAATTTGAGTATCTCCATAAATCTCTGTTTTGATATGATAAGAATTTATTGAATTTTTATTGATAAATATATTTACTATTTGATACGGAAAATTTCCTTTTCTACCTTTAGAAACTGCGTAAAATGCGTTGTTTTCTAAAAAAGAAAATTGTGCTTTTTTACTATTTACAAGTTGTTGAATAGAATCGTTTTTTAAAATTGATTTTTCAAAATCGGTATCAAATTTATAATCGCTTTTAATATGTGTTATGTCTATTAAAACAGTTTCTGTTAATTGTTTGGTGGTGTCTGCAAAATAAATAGAAGATTGCAAATCGTTGTAAAAGAAATTGGTTTTCCAATGTGTTGGAATCTGAATACTAAACGTTTTCTTAATGTCTGTATTTTGTTCTAAATTACCAGTAAATTTAGTGTTTGAACAAGAAAATTCTTTTGCTAATGCAGAAGAAGTATTGCATGAAGAAAAAATTAAACAACACAAGAAAAGTGTAAAAAAAAGTTTCATTTAATGCGAAAGAAATTATTTTAAAACCAATTTCCCAATCTTTTCGTGACCAGATAACCAAGCCGTATTTTTATCTACAAAATCAATGGCATAATAACCATCTTTACTAATGTCTTTCCAAGTTATTCCGCCATCATTAGAAAAAGAAACGCCAGTTTTTCCAACAGCAATTACTTCTTTTCCTTTTGTGCCAGGAATGTATTTTACACAACTTTTATAATTTGGTGCTTGTCCGTCTGCAACTAAAGTCCACGTTTTTCCACCATCAACAGTAATTGCTTTATTGGCTTTGTTTTCTTCTGGTTTAGAGAAATCGCCACCTACAATTATTCCATTATTTTCATCATAAAAATCTACTGAATAAATCCCTTGTGGTCCATTTCCTTGTACAAACGGTGTTTCAATTATTTCCCAAGTTTTTCCTTTGTCGGCAGATTTTAAAACTCTTGCTTTTGTTCCGCCAGTTACTACCCAAATATTATTTTTATAAAAAGCAATGTTTGTATTACTTGCAGCAAAAGAAGCTTCACCTTCATTAACTTCAGGTAAATTAACACAGTCAATTTTTTTCCAAGAATTTCCGCCATCATTGGTCATAATAATAGATGTACATCCATCAATTGGATCTCCAATGGCAATGCCTGTTTTATCATCTAAAAAAGTCATAGCATCATAAAACACTTTTTCGTGTTCTTCTTTATAAACTACAGTTTTTTCTCCGTTAGAAATTTTATATAATAATGCAGGATTTGCAACAGACAACGCAAAAACTGCAGAAGTTGTTTTTGCTAAACTTCTAAAATGTGGAACAATAGAATTTTGATATTTTAAGTATTCAATATCCCATGTTTTTCCGCCATCATCAGTTAAACCAATATCTCCACGAGAACCAGCAAATAAAAGTTCATTAGAATTTACAGCAATTATTGCTCTAATACTTGTGCTATCCATATCAAATTTTTGAATAGAAACGGAATCAAAACTTCTTACTATATATTCTTGCTTACAAGAAAAACTAATAATTGTAATACAAACTAAAAGGATATATTTTTTCATTTTCTTTATTTTTAAGCCACTAATTTACAATATTGCTTTGTTTAATTGTAAATTAGCATGAAATTTTTGTCAACTATTTATGTGGTGTTTTAATGAGTTATAATAAAAGAGCATTGGTTATTTCTGGAGGAGGAAGCAAAGGTGCTTTTGCTGGTGGAGTTGCGCAATATTTAATAGAAGAGAATAAAAGAAATTATGATATTTTTATTGGAACTTCTACAGGTAGTTTGTTGGTTTCTCATTTAGCAATTGGTAAAATAGAAGAGCTTAAAAGTATTTACACGAATGTAAATCAGCACACCATTTTTAGCAACAACCCTTTTATTATTAAAAAAAGACATGGAGAAAAAGTAATAGCCATAAATCACTTAAATACACTTTGGAATTTTATCAACGGAAGAAAAACCTTTGGAGAAAGTAAAAACCTTAGAAAATTAATTAAAAAATATATTACTGAAGATGTGTTTTTAAAAATCATTAAAAATGAAACTGAAGTTGTTGTTACAGTATCAAACTTATCGACCAACAAAGTTGAGTATAAAACCCTAAGAGAATGTACCTACAACGATTTTTGTGATTGGATTTGGGCATCATGTAATTACATTCCGTTTATGAGTTTGCTAGAAAAAAATGGTTGTCAATATGCCGATGGTGGTTTTGGTTGTTTGGTGCCAATTAGAGAAGCAATTTTACGTGGAGCTAAAGAAGTTGATGCAATTATATTAGAAACCGAAGTAACTCAAATAAATAGAGTAAAGTCTAAAAATCCTTTTTCTTTGCTGTTTGATACATTTGATTTTATGTTAGAACATGTAGAAAGACATAACATTACCATTGGTAAATTAACCGCAAAACAAAACGATGTAAAGTTAAATTTATATTATACTCCAACTGTGTTAACAACAAACTCTTTAATTTTTGATAAAAAGTTAATGACCAAATGGTGGCATTCTGGTTTTGAATATGCCAAATTAAAAGACGAAGGATTAATGAATGAATATAGACCAGATTTAATAGAAGCAAAATCTTAATTAATAGTATATAATAAAAATGAAAAAAATTACTCAGACACTAGTATTGATAACTTGTTTGTTTAGTATCAATGCTTTTTCTCAGTTTAAAGAAATTGATTTAGAAGGAAAATGGACAGACAAAGAGTTGCAGGTAGAATATGATTTTTCTAAGAATGCTAAAGCTTATTTTTCTCAAATGGGATATGGAATGTCGGTTTCTTACAAAGTAGATTTTTCTCAATCTCCTTTTTGGATAGATTTTACCTTAGAACGTGCTGGTAGAGAAATAAAAATACCAGGTTTGTTAAGGGTTATAGATAAAGATACTATTTGGATTGAGCAATTTCCACCATCTTCAAATCATCCTGTAAAATTCTCTAAAGATTTTACTTCTAGAGCAAGAAGTATTCATATTCTAGTTCGTGAAAAATCTTAGTTTGTATTTGGTAAATCTTGGTGAATAAAAATTCCAGTGTCAACAATTTGTTGATTGCGAACAGAACTGTATAAAAAAGTTAAATTATTTGGATTGCAAATTGAAGGTGGATTTGGTGGAATGCCATTTACTAAATTAATGACTTCATTTAATAATGGATCAGAAGCATCTCCTAAAACTCCTAAATTTAAAATATTTTCTTCGTTACAAATTCTCAATTCTGGCGTAAAACCATCGGCATAAGTTTCATCATTGCTGTTTAAGAATTCTAACACAATTGGTTGTAGCGCAACAGTGTGATTTGTGTTTTTATCAGTGAAATCGTAATCGATAGAATTATAAAGCGTTATTGATCCTGTATTGTCTCCGTTTGTTGTTTCGCTATTAATCACATGAACATTCATATAACTATTTAAACTATTGATTAATAACTCTACAGAAGAAGAACTTCCGTTTAAAATAATATACACATCAGTTAATCCTAAACTGTTAATTGGAGTAGAAGTATTTATTTTATCTGTAAATTTTGTGAGTAAAGAATCTGCTTGATGTTGTTCAAACCAAGCTTGCGCTTTGCTATTCCAACGTTTTTTTATTAATGGCTGACTTTTAAATTGACCAGTAATCATACTTGCAATTTGGGTAATGTTTTTAACAAAACTTCCGCCACCAACATTATAGCGTAAATCTAAAATCAATTCATTAACACCTTGATTTTTAAACTGTAAAAATGTAGCATTTAAATCGTTGATATAATTGCTAGAAAAATCATTATTGTAGAGTAAATAACCAATATTATTTCCTTGACTTGCAATATTTTTAGACATGAAAATTGGATTGTGCGTATAACCCACTTTTGTTAAAGAAACTTTTATAGCGTTTGGCGTAACGGTCGTTCCGTCAAAATCTGCCATACTTAATTCGAATGTAGAGTTGGCACCTTCTAATAAAGTACTGTAATTATCTCTTGTTAATTGCACATTATCTACTGCGTAGAAAAAATTTCCTCTAGCAATCGATTTTGTTGATGCATCAGAATTAGGTAAAATATATTGTACATAACCAAAAACATTATCAGCACTTCCAGGTTCTGCAATAATTCCATATTCAACTCCATGAGTAGTTGAAGTTCTTAAGCTTGGTTGTTCAATTAAATTGTAATCGTCCAATAAAACGGATTTGTTATCAGTGTTTGGTCTGTCGTAAATTAGATTTAAAAATAATTCATTTGGCGAGGCAAATTCTCTTAAAAAGCTATTTAATTCTTGCTGATTGTTAAAACGTCTGTCTGCTAAATCTGGAATTTGATCTTGATATAAATAATACGCGTTCATTGCTTTCCAAACAAAATCATTGATTTCTACATCCGCAGGAATCTCATCTATTTTGGTGCAATTGTACAAAGTAAAAGAAATACATATTAAGAGTAGAATTTTATAGAGGTTTTTCATTAATTCAGCATTTAAAAAGCTATTATTTAAGTAACGCAATTTAGATAATTATAGTACATTTAAAAAATAGATGTAACAAAATTAATTGTGCATCGTCATAAAGGTGTAGAAGCAATGAAAAGAAACGTTTTTACAAATCAATTATAACAAACTAATGAATCAATCAGAATTTTTAAAATCTGTATTACCTTTTAAAGACAAGGTCTTTCGTTTAGCCAAAAGGCTTTTAGTATCTACTGAAGAAGCAGAAGATGCAACACAAGAATTGTATTTTAAATTATGGAAAAATAGAGCAAAAATAGCTGAGTATAAAAATGTTGAAGCGTTTGCAATGACAATGACTAAAAATTATTGTTTTGATAGATTAAAATCTAAACAAGCATCAAACTTAACATTGGTTCATAGTAATTATAAAGAAAAAGATACTTCTTTAGATAAAAAAATGGAGTATCGAGATAGTGTTAGCCAAGTACATAGGCTTATTGAGAAGTTGCCAGAACAGCAAAAGTTAGTAATTCAATTAAGAGACGTTGAAGAGTACGATTTTGAAGAGATCGGAAAAATGTTAGACTTAAAACCAACAGCTGTAAGAGTAGCATTATCAAGAGCAAGAAAAACAATAAGAGAAGAACTAATAAAACAACACAATTATGGAATTATCTAAAATAGAACAGTTGTTAGAAAAATATCTAAATGCAGAAACTACTTTGCAAGAAGAAGCAACATTAAAAAACTATTTTTTATCAGGTAATGTAGCTTCACATTTGCAAGAATATGAATCGATGTTTGGTTATTTTGCCATCAATAAAGCAGAAACATCTGAAAAACCAATCCAATTAAATACTAAAAAAACGAATTGGAAATGGTTGTCAGTAGCTGCATCAGTAGCCTTACTATTTAGCGTATATATAGGAAATAGTTATGTGCAAGAGCAAAAAGCGAAAGCTCAATTTGCACAAGTAAAAGAAGCGTTAAAAATGATCTCTACAAACTTAAACAAAGGAAACGAAGCTGTTGCAAGTTTGTATGTATATGAAGACGCTGTAAATAAAGTATTTAAAACCAAGTAAATTAAAAGTAATAAGCAAACCAAGTAAACAAGAGAAAACATGAAAAAAATAATCGTATTAATAGCGCTAGTTATAGCACCAGCAGTAAGTTTTGGACAATCTATATTTGATAAACTAGAAAATATGGACGAAGTATCTTCTGTTATTGTAAATAAAGATGCATTCCAATTACTACAAAAATTTGGCGGAGATTTTGGCGGAGATAAAGAAGCTGTTGAAATTTTTAAATTGATAGAAAGCTTAAATGAATTAAAAGTTTTTAAAACAAATGATCCTAAAGTTGCAAAAACAATGGAATCTATGGTAACATCTGCAGTTAAAAAATCAAGCTTAATCGAGTTAATGAGAATTAAAGACAAAGATGCAAGAGTTAAAATTTATGTTAATACTGGCAGCAATAAAGATTTTGTTAGCGAAGTGCTAATGTTTGTAAATGGAGTTAGTAGAGTTACTGAAGGTAATGCAGAATCTGTTGTAGTTTCTTTAACCGGTAAGATAGATGTTAATAAATTAGCTAGCATTGCAAACCAGTTTTCTAATGATGGGAAAAAATCTAACTAGAAATTAGATTTACAAAATTTGCTTAAAAAAACAATCACTTAAAACAAAACCAATGAAAAAAATAACAACACTATTAGTAGCTTTTATTTTAGCGTTTTCATTTACATCATGTAACGAAGAATCTTTACAAAGTTACTTAGTTAAAAGTCAAGATAAATCTGGATTTATCACTTTTGATGTGCCAGCAAGTATTTTACAAATAAAATCTGATGATGTTTCTGAAGAAACAAAAGAAACATTAAAAAGTATTAAAAAAGTAAATGTTGTTGCAATGCCTTTTAAAGACAATGCAACAGAAGTTGAAGCAGAAAGAGCGCAATTAGATAAAATTTTAAAAGGAAAAGATTATAAAAGTATTATGAGATTTACTGAAAAGAACATGAAAGTAAGTCTGTATTATACTGGAGAAGCAGATGCAATTGATGAACTTATTGCTTTTGGTTACGGAGCAAAACAAGGAGTTGGAGTTGCTAGAATTTTAGGCGACAATATGAATCCTTCTAATATTATGAAAATGATGAGTGAAGTAAAGTTTGATGGCGACGGAATTAATTTAGATCAGTTTAAAGTTTTATTAAAATAAACAAATAATCATTTTATAATAAAGCCCAAAATCTACCTTAGATTTTGGGCTTTTCTTTTTAACGAGCCATTAACAAGGAAACATCTTAAATTTCTTACTTTTGAAGTCTTAATAAGAATCGTTATTTATGAAGTTTCAAAAAATCACTTTTTTAATTTGTATTTTCTTTATTGCTGTTTTTTCTGCGCAAGTAGATGCACAATCAATTTACAGAAAAGAGAAAGATAAAGTACACGCATTGCAACATACAAAGCTCAATGTTTCTTTAGATTTTAAAAAGAAAGAATTAAATGGCGAAGCTTGGCTTACGTTAAAACCTTATTTCTATGCAACTGATAAAGTTATATTAGATGCAAAAGCAATGATTATTCACAGCATTCAATTGAATACTAAAAATGTTGGTTATAATTACGACGGAGAAAAAATTATAGTAGAATTACCAAAAGCATATACAAAAGACGAAAGTTTTACACTATATATAAAATACACCGCAAGACCAGAAAAGGTTCAGCAAAAAGGAAGTGCTGCAATTACACAAGCAAAAGGTTTGTACTTTATCAATGCTGATGGATTAGATACATCAAAACCAACACAGGTTTGGACACAAGGAGAAACTGAAGCGAGTAGTTGTTGGTTTCCAACGATTGATAGTCCAAATCAAAAAACTTCGCAAGAATTAACAATTACAGTTCCTAGTAAATTTAAAACCTTATCAAACGGAATATTAGAAAGTCAAACTGAAAATCCAAACGGAACAAGAACAGATTACTGGAATTTTAAACAAAAACACGCACCTTATTTATTCTTTTTAGGTGTAGGCGAATTTGAAATCATTAAAGATTCTTATAAAAATATTCCGGTAGAATATTATGTAGAAAAAAAATACGCTCCGTATGCAAAAGACATTTTTGGATTAACTCCAGAAATGATGGCGTTTTTCTCAAAAATTACTGGTGTAGAATATCCTTGGAGTAAATATAGTCAGTTTGTTGGACGAGATTATATAAGTGGTGCCATGGAAAATACTACCGCTGTAATCCATGGAGAAAATGCAAATCAAATGCCAGGGCAACTGATTGATGAAAATGTACAAGAAAACACAATTGCACATGAATTATTTCATCATTGGTTTGGTAATTTAGTTACTGCAGAAAGTTGGAGTAATTTAACACTAAATGAATCTTTTGCCAATTATAGCGAGTATTTATGGAGAGAACACAAATACGGAAAAGACAATGCAAATGCGCATTTATTAGAAAGTGTAGAAGCATATAAACAAGGAGAAAATTTCGACAAACATTTGGTTCGTTATTTTTACAATGACAAAGAAGATATGTTTGATGCGGTGAGTTATAATAAAGGCGGCGCAATTTTACACATGTTAAGAAACTATGTTGGCGATGAAGCTTTTTTTGCGGGTTTAAATTTATATCTAACAGAAAATAAATACAAAAGTGCAGAAGTGCATCAATTGCGCTTGGTTTTTGAAAAAATTACTGGAAAAGATCTAAACTGGTTTTTTAATCAATGGTATTTTTCGGGCGGACATCCAAAGATTCAAGTTTCTTACGATTATAACACGTTAGAGAAAAAAGTAACTGTAAATTTTTATCAAACAGAAGGTGAGTTTCAGTTTCCGATTGCAATTGATATAATAGAAAATGGTAAAGTAACTCGCGAAAAAGTTTTTGTTGATGGCAAAGATGCGTCATTTACTTTTAGCTATTCTAAAACGCCAGAAAATATTCTTGTGAATGCAGACGGAGTTTTATTGGCAGATTTTACAGAAGCAAAAACAACAAGTCAATATTTAAATCAGTTGCAATACACTACAAATTATGCGCATAAAAAAGAAGCAATTTTAGCAATCGCAAAGCTACAAGACGATAAAAAAGTTTTCGAAGCAATTTCAAACGCCATAGATGATCCGTTTTATAAGATTAGAATTTTAGCGATTGAGAATATCGATTTGTTTGATAAGTCTTCTAAAAGAGCTGTAATTGATAAAATTAAAAAAATTGCTTTGAATGATAAAAAAACGTTGGTTAGAGCGGCAGCAATTGAAACCTTAGGAAAATTAACTGATCCAGGAAATTTACCAATATTTCAAGAGTCGTTAAAAAGTAAATCGTACAGCGTTTTAGGAAAAACCTTAGTTGCAATTTATTATATTGATAAAGCATTAGCAATTAAGCTTTCTAAGGAATTGCCAAATGATGTTAGAAAAATTATTGCAACACCATTAACAAGGATATTTATTGAAGAAAATGACGAAACCGAATTAGAATTTATTGCTAAAAATGTATTGTCTGGAATGTTTTTAAGCAACGATACAAGAATACAAGAGTTGTACAAAAGAGCGTATGATAAAATTGCAAAAAGCAATAACACAAAGGCAATTGAGAATTTAGTTGACGATGTTGTAGCTAAAGGAATTCAGTTTAAGCAGTATAATTTTGACAAAACAGCAATAAACCTATTATTACAAATGGTTGAAATTCAAAAAAACAGCGGAGTTTCAAATAGAAACAAACACATTCAAATTATACGAATTGGTATGGCAAAGCTTGTCAACTAATAAAGTATCAAACTATAAATTAAAAGCCTTTAGAATACCTAAAGGCTTTTATTTTTTATATTCTTCAAAAGTTCCGTCAGAATAAAAAATGACGATTCGTTGTATTTTCTTTTCTGTATCAGAATTGATTGTCTGTTTTTCCTCAAAAGGAAGAGTAGGAACGTGGCTACTTATTTTTTCTACTACTTGTTTCGGAAAAGTGCCTTTACCATTTAACAACCAATAAATATCTACATCTTTAAAAGTATTTGTCACTTTTAAAATAAAATCTAAGCTAGGTTTATTTCTACCAGAAATAATATGAGAAATGCTAGAACGTTGCACATCAATTTTATCTGCAAATAATGATGCCGTTAAATGATGATATTCCATCACTTTTTTTAGCCTTGTTGTAAAATCACTCGTGTTTACCATTGTAAATTATAAAATGTTTTACAAATGTAAAACAATCTTATTAAATAACCTTGTAATCATTTATTAATTTTTTAAACATCTACTTTTAAACTAAATTAAAGGTTTATATAATAAAGTTTAATAAACTGTAAATTAGATGCTTATATATAAACAATAGAAGATATTTATATTGATTTTATTGAGTTTGTAATTTGTAATATTGTAAATAGATTTTGTTTAGTATTAGATTACAATTGTATCAATAAAATAGAAAAAACTAGATTACAATTGTAACATTTAATCAGTTTACTTTTGTAATAAAATAAAGAAGAACCTAAAATTGAATTTGTATTTTTGTCGGATACTTTTATCAATGGAAACTTTAAATCCACATTTATTAGAAACAATTTTTAACTCTAAAAAAGAAACTGCTCTTTTTGGGAAATGGATTCATGATGCACATATTTCTCCGTTGTTGTCAAAATTATCAAATAAACTTGCTGTTACTGTAATTGGAAATTCTGAGAATAAAGTTCCAATTCGTTCTGTACAATTTGGTTCTGGAGAAAGTAAAATTCTTATTTGGACACAAATGCACGGAAATGAAAGCACAGGAACGAAAGCTTTATTCGACTTTTTTAATTGTATTGTTAGTTCTAAAGATCCTGTTTTTAAAGCAATTTTAGAGAAGTGTACCATTTTATGTATTCCGATGTTAAATCCAGATGGATCGTTAAACTACACGCGAGCAAATGCTAAAAATATTGATTTGAATAGAGATGCAGTAGATCAAAAAGCCATAGAAAGCAAGTTGTTGCGAAGTGTATTAGAAAGTTTTCAACCAGATTACTGCTTTAATTTACACGATCAAAGAACAATTTTTGGAGTAGAAGGAACTGAGAATCCTGCAACCATATCATTTTTAGCGCCATCAGAAGAAGTAACAAGAAAGCTAACAGAAGGCAGAAAACTAACGATGAATGTTATTGTAGCAATGAATACGCTATTGCAACAAGTAATACCGAATCATGTTGGTAGATACACAGACGAGTTTTATCCAACTGCAACAGGAGATAACTTTCAGAAATTAGGATTCAATACTATTTTAATTGAAGCTGGACATTTTCCTGATGATTATGACAGAGAAGAAGCAAGGAAGTTTAACTTTTACGCACTTGTTCAAGGAATACATCATATTGCTACAGCTATTGATTATAAAGAGTATTTACCGTATTTTAAGATTCCAAATAATCAAAAAAACTTTTTTGATATAATTGAGCTAACCAAAAACACTACAAAAGGAAAAGCCTATCAATTTGTAGATAAAGTTGTAGACAACAAGCTTGTAACTGAAGTTGTGTTAGAAAAAGAAGGTGATCTTAAAAACTATTTAGGACATAAAACAATAGTTTGATTTTTATGTATTTTTTTTGGCTTTATTGTCTTTATTTTAAATATAATTTATATTTTTGACATATTAATTGAATAATATATAAAAAAGAATGAAAAAATTTGTTTTAGACGAAATAGATCATCAAATCCTAGACGTATTAATTGAAAATGCCAGAACTCCGTTTACAGACATTGCAAAAAAACTGTTAGTTTCTGCAGGTACAATACATGTTAGGGTTAAAAAAATGGAAGATGAAGGCATCATTCAAGGTTCTACATTAACGCTTAATTACGAAAAAATGGGCTATTCTTTTATTGCTCATGTTGGTATTTTTCTTGAAAAAACTTCGATGACTCAAAGTGTAATTAAAGAATTAAAAAACATTCCTAATGTAACAGTAGCGTACGTAACTGCTGGTAAATACAATATTTTTTGTAAAGTTAGAGCTAAAGATACAAATGATGCAAAAGACATTATTTATGCAATTGATGATGTTGATGGAGTCAATAGAACAGAAACAATGATTTCTTTAGAAGAAAGCATTAATGATAAAAAAAGAATGATGCACGCAATTTTTAAAGAATTGTAATTTGCTATCAGAATAAATGTAAATCCTTATCCATTTCGATAAGGATTTTTTTATTTTAGAGCATTGTTAAAAATAACTTATGAATCATTTTTCAAAGCTACCCAATTTAGAAACCACCATTTTTACAACAATGGGTAATCTATCTAATAAATACAATGCCATTAATTTAGCTCAAGGTTTCCCAAATTTTAAAAGTGATCAAAAACTTATCGATTTAGTTTCAAAAGCAATGAGTTCTGGCTACAATCAATACGCACCAATGCTTGGCGTTTTAAAATTAAGAGAAGCGATTGCGCAAAAGTTTAGTGATTTATATCAATCTACATACAATCCAGAAAATGAAATTGTAATTACTGCTGGAGCAACGCAAGCAATTTTTTCAATAATTACCGCATTTATAAATCCATCGGATGAAGTAATTTTGTTTAAACCTGCGTATGATTGTTATGAACCAGCAATTCAATTAAACGGCGGAAAAGCTATTTCCTTGCAATTGAAATATCCAGATTATAAAGTAGATTGGAATGAAGTAAAAAATGCGATTTCCAATAAAACGAAAATGATCATCATCAACACACCACAAAATCCTTGTGGAACTGTTTTTTCTAAAGAAGATATGCAACAGTTAGAGTTGATTACAAACAATACCGACATTATTGTTTTAAGTGATGAAGTGTATGAACACATGGTTTTTGACAGATTCACACATCAAAGTGCTTGTTTATTTCCGCAGTTAAAAGAACGAACTTTTATAACAGCTTCTTTCGGAAAAACATTTCATAATACAGGTTGGAAAATGGGCTATTGTTGTGGTCCAAAAGAACTCATAAAAGAGTTTTTAAAAGTGCATCAATTTAATGTGTTTTGTGTAAATCATCCAATGCAAATTGCTTTAGCTAAATATATTTCTGTAGCCAATAATTACAAGGAATTAAACTTATTTTACGAACAGAAAAGAGATCTTTTTTTAGAAGCAATTAAAGACTCTAACTTTACGTTCATTCCATCTAAAGCAACGTATTTTCAAGTATTAAATTTTAGCAATATTACTAATGATAATGATGTTGAATTTGCAAAGAAACTAACCATAGAATTTGGTATTGCATCCATTCCGGTTTCAGTTTTTAATTCTGATAAATTAGATGAAAAAGTATTGCGTTTCTGTTTTGCTAAAAAAGATGAAACCTTGCTAAAAGCAGCAGAAATTTTAAATAAATTATAATTGTATTACTATTAAAATAATGCATTGTACTTCGCTTTTTATTTTTAAATTCGCAACTACAACTAACTAAAAGATTACATGATTGCTCAAATTAACTACTCAAACACTTCTTTAGATACAGCTCAACTCATCGATTTATATAAAGCGATGTTAAAACCAAGATTGATAGAAGAGAAGATGCTTATTTTATTACGTCAAGGTAAAATTTCTAAATGGTTTTCTGGAATTGGTCAAGAAGCAATTTCTGTTGGTGTAGCTTCTGCATTAAACAAAGACGAATATATTTTGCCAATGCACAGAAATTTAGGTGTTTTTACGACGAGAGAAATTCCGTTGTACCGCTTATTTTCTCAATGGCAAGGAAAAGCAAACGGATTTACAAAAGGTAGAGATCGTAGTTTTCATTTTGGAACACAAGAATACAATATTGTAGGAATGATCTCGCATTTAGGGCCGCAATTTGGAGTTGCAGACGGAATTGCATTGGCACACAAAATTAGAAATGAGCAAAAAGTGTGTGCTGTGTTTACTGGTGATGGTGGAACAAGTGAAGGTGATTTTCATGAAGCGTTAAATGTTGCTTCTGTTTGGAATTTACCTGTGTTGTTTTGTGTAGAAAATAATGGTTATGGACTTTCAACACCAACATCAGAACAGTTTAATTGTGAAAACATTGCTGACAAAGGAATTGGTTACGGAATGGAAAGTCATATTATAGACGGAAATAATATTGTAGAAGTCTATACAAAAGTTTCTGAATTAGCAACAAGTGTTCGTGCAAACCCAAGACCCATTTTATTAGAGTTTAAAACTTTTAGAATGCGTGGTCATGAAGAGGCGAGTGGTACAAAATATGTTCCGAAAGAGTTAATGGATACTTGGGCAGCAAAAGATCCGTTAGAGAATTTTCAAGCGTATTTAAGAGCAGAAAACATATTAACAGAACAAGATGAAGTTCAGTTTAAAGAAGCTATTATTTCTGAAATTAATGAACATTTACAATTAGCTTTTGACGAACCAACAATTACAGTTGATTTAGAAACAGAACTAAAAGATGTGTATAAAGACTATCAGCCAGAAACTATAAATCCATCAACAGAAACAAAGAAGATTCGTTTAATTGATGCTATTTCTGACGGTTTGAGACAATCGATGGAACAACACGATGATTTGGTGATTATGGGACAAGATATTGCTGAATATGGCGGCGTTTTTAAAATAACAGACGGGTTTGTAGCGCAATTTGGAAAAGACAGAGTTAAAAATACACCCATTTGTGAATCGGCAATTGTTGCTGCTGCGTATGGTTTGTCTATCAATGGAATGAAAGCTGTGATGGAAATGCAATTTGCAGATTTTGTTTCTTCTGGATTCAATCCGATTGTAAATTTATTAGCAAAATCTCAGTATCGTTGGAATGAAAATGCAGATGTTGTAGTTAGAATGCCTTGTGGCGCTGGCGTTGGTGCAGGACCTTTTCATTCTCAAACAAATGAAGCGTGGTTTACCAAAACACCAGGATTAAAAGTGTTGTATCCAGCATTTCCTGCCGATGCAAAAGGCTTGTTAATTGCTGCAATTAATGATCCAAATCCGATATTATTCTTTGAACACAAAGCGTTGTATCGTTCTGTTTATCAAGAAGTACCAGAGAATTACTATACGCTTCCTATTGGAAAAGCGGCTACGCTAAAAAAAGGAAACGATGTTACGATTATAAGTTATGGAGCAGGAGTTCATTGGGCGTTAGAAACTTTAGAGAAAAACGCAACGATTTCTGCAGATTTAATCGATTTAAGAAGTTTACAACCATTAGATGTTGATGCAATTTATGCATCTGTACAGAAAACAGGAAAAGCAATTATCTTACAAGAAGACAGTTTGTTTGGCGGAATTGCAAGTGATATTTCTGCATTGATTACAGAAAACTGTTTCACCTATTTAGATGCGCCAGTAAAACGTGTTGGAAGTTTAGAAACTCCAATTCCGTTTGAAAAGGAATTAGAAAATCAATATTTGGCTAAGAATCGTTTTGAATCTGAATTAAAAGAATTGTTGGCTTATTAATTGAATCTATTAATTAGTTGTTATTGTTTTTTTAGGTAAAAACTGTATCAATAAAAAAGAGCACAATCCGCAGAAAAAGAATCCAATAAATAAAGGCAACGCAGTTTCTGTAACAAAACTACCGATAAACGTAGCAATTGGTACTGCCATAATTGTAGATGCAAATCCGTTAATTGCAGAACCAACACCAGCAATATGTCCAACAGGTTGCATGGCTAAAGCACGTAAGTTTCCGAATAAAAACCCGATTGCAAAGAACTCTAATCCACAGAAAATTAAAAAAACTGTAATACTTGGATTTATATTGCTATTAAAATAGATAATTGCGTAGAGTAGTGGCACTATTGTAAACATTAATAAAAACACTTTTACTAAATTATACATGCCAAAACGCATTACAAACGTTCCGTTTAAAAAGGTTGCAAAACCAACTGAAATTGCCAATCCAGCAAAAATGTAAGGAAACTCTTCTTTAAAATGATATTGTTCTTGAAAAATATGTTGTGATGCCGATAAGTACACCATAAAAGAACCCGTTATAAATCCAGAAACTAAGGTAAAAGTAACTGCTTGTTTGTGTTTTATAAACTCTTTTGCGCCATCTATAAAGAGGCGAAATCTAAACTTTGTTCTCTTTTCTACAGGCAATGTTTCTGGCTGACGTTTCCATAACCAAAACATAATAACTACACCGATCATTAACTGACTTATAAAAATGGCTTTCCAACCATAAGCGTCTAAAATTAGTTTTCCGATTGCAGGTGCAACCACAGGAACCAAAATAAAAATAACCACAACAAACGACATAATTTTAGCCATATAATTTCCGCTAAAACGATCTCTAATCATCGCAATACTAATGGTTCTTGGTGCAGCCAAACCAATTCCTTGTAAGATTCTACCAACAACCATGGTTTCTAAATTGGTTGCATAAACACAAATAAAACTCGCAATTACAAAGAGCGTAAAACCCATATAAATAACAGGTTTTCTACCTAAACTATCAGAAATAGGTCCAAAAATTAATTGTCCGAAGCCTAATCCTAAGAAAATCATAGTAACTAATAATTGATTATCAGTAGAATCGTGGATTCCGATAGAAATTCCGATTTGTTCTAACGCAGGTAATAAAGCATCGATAGACATGGCAACAATAGACATTAATGATGCCATTAAAGCAATAAATTCTATTTTGGAACTTTGGTTATTTTGCATTCGGCAAAGCTACCGTTAAGAATTTATAATTTGGTAGTTTAAAAATAAAATATGTTTATAAAGAAATTAACAAATGATATTTAGCATAGATGTTATACAGTTACTACTTGAATATAGTAACTTTGCATTTTTAAAAGCATTAAAAAATGAAGAAAGAGTTTTTTAACTACACCTATATTGTAATTGGTTGTGCTGTTATGGCATTTGGTGTAGTTGGTTTTTTAAGCCCAAATAACATTACAATGGGCGGAACAGGAGGTTTGGCGATTATTTTTGACAGTGTTTTTAAATCTTCTATCGGTATTTTATTTATGATGATTAACATTCCGTTGTTGTTAGTAAGTGTAAAATACTTAGGGAAATACTTTGCACTAAAAAGTGCGATAGCCATTATATTAATTGGAATTTTTATTGATATTTTATCAGAATTTATTGGTTTAGGAGCGTTGAGTGAAATACCAATCTTGGCTACTTTGTATGGCGGAATTGCTGTTGGTGTTGGAATTGGATTTATTTTTAAAGGTGGTGGATCTGCTGGTGGCGGAACGATTATCGCTAGAATTGTAACGTCTAAAACGTCTTTAAAAACTGGAACCGTTATTTTAATGTTAGATTCTGTTGTGGTTATTGCTGCCGGTATTGTGTTTAATAGTGTAGAATTGGCTTTGTGGAGTATGATAAGTATTTTTACAACTACAAAGATGATTGACATTGTTTTAACTGGAAGACCAAATGATCGTATTGTGCATATTTCTTCTTGTAATAATTTAGATGCTATCGGGATTTTAATTAAAGAACGCATTGGTGTAAACGGAACTTTAGTAAAAGGAAACAATTTAAGTTTAAGCGAAAAGAAAGACATGATCTTTGTAGCAGTTCCAATAAATAGATTGGAAACCTTAAAGCAAATTATCTTTGAGAATGATAAGAGTGCAAAAATGGTTGTTATGGATGCTTCAGAATTATTAGGAACCAAGTTCTTAAAGTAAGATTGTATTTTTTTGTTATTTACCTTATTAGAGTATGTGCTGAAAAACACTATTTAACATAATGTAAATTATAGTACAAATGTATCGTTTAGTTAATAAGAGTGGTTTATCCATTTGATAGCTATAATGTAGTATTATGTAAAATATCCCAGAAGCATTTGTTTTCATAAGAATAATTGGAACTTGGGTCATTAAACTAATAAGCGGTTTGCTTCGCAGCGTTTAAAAAACATTTGTATCTATAATTAGCCGTTATGTAAAATAGCCGCTGCCAAACGCTCGATTGTTTTATAAAATCAAATTGCTATGGCAATTTATTTTACACACAATTATCCAACGCTTGCCAACGCCAAAATAAAAGCTAACCTTTTTGCACTTATTAAAAATCGCGTATTCGATAAAATGTACGTTATAAAAAATTTTAGACGATTCTCGTAAGCTTGCCACAAGAGCATAAATTTTAAGAAAAATAAAATTCTATGCACTTGTTATATTTAGAACTTCAATTAATCCTTTTTTAAAATATTATATCTTTTTTTCTTGATAAAAAAAGAAACAAAAAAATCAAGGCTGCATATAATTTTGGAAACAATTAACGGTTCATTCGCTATATTTTAGGAAACATTGGAACTTATTAAGATTGCTTTGAAATCTCTTGTATAATTATAACTCTTAAGAAACAGTATTACTAAACCCCTAAAATATGTACACTCACTTCACCTATTGTTTTAACCAAAATTTTATGAGGCCAAGTAAAAATTGAGATTCTATTTTCATAATAGTTGTTCATAAAATTAATGCCTTTTATTATGTTTTAATAAATAATTTCAAATATATTTGACAAAACTTGACAAGTCAATAATTAGCAAAATGAATTTGGACAGACTAGAATTAGGTAAATATTTACGTGAGTTAAGAAATTCAAAGGGTGAAACCTTACATCAGGTTTCAAAAGGATCAGATATAGACTCTCCCCTTTTAAGTAAAATTGAAAGAAGTGAACGACTACCTACTTCAGAACAAATAAAACGACTTGCCGAATATTATAAAATATCTGAAGAAAAATTAAAAATACAACACGTAGCAGAAAAAATATTAAAAGATTATGGTGCTAATGAAATTACTTTTAATGCAGTTAAGCTTGTAAATGAACAATTGATAAATTATAATAAAAAGAATAAAAATTAATTATTTTGAAACAAGATATAAAGAAAATAATTTCAAAATTCAATAGCGAAATAAATACAGCTAGTACTGAAATCCCTGTTTCAGATTTAAGTGTGTTTTTTTCTGTGCTTATTTCAAGTTTTATTCTTAATAATAGAAAAGTAAATGTTCATATAGATAAGATTAATTCTGATAATATTTTATTAATTTTTAAAGACGAGTTACTGATTATTGAAAAAAGGTTCCCAGAACTTATTAAATCATTTAATGAAACTAAAAACGGTGTTAATTCTAAATTGCTTAATCAAACTTTAAGTAGTTTACAGTTAAGTTTTGAAAATATAAATGACGATATAATCGATATTGTTTCTTGGTCTTTTCAATATTTAAAAAAAGAATTAACGAATAACGCCTTCAAGAAAACTGGAAAAAACAGCAATAAAATTCAAGATGCAGAATTACTTTTAACGACCCAATTTTTTACAGATAGTTATATGGTTAAGTATTTAGTAGATGAAACGCTATCAAATATTAAACCTCAAGATCTTGAAAAAATAGTGATAATTGACCCTGCTTCTGGAGGAGGTAATTTTCTAAATTATTCATTTGAAAAATTATTTTATTTATTTAAATCTCACAAAAAAGATTGGACAGATAGTAAAATTGTTAATTGGATATTAAACAATGCAATAGTTGGTTATGATTTAGACTCAAATCTTTCAAAAATCGCCTCATTATCTTTATTCATTAATGCTTGTCAATATTCAATACCAAATAAAACAGTATCAATTAATATTTTTGGAGGAAAGGATAATGATAATTTAGGTTTTTTAAATTCTAAAATTACTTCAAATTCAATTCAGAGGTCAACTATCAATTCTAAACTTAAAAAGTTTAATAAAGATAGTCTTAAAAAAATATTTTTGACAAACCCGCCTTTTATGGGAAAAAGGGATATGGATATTTCACTTAAAAACTATTTGTTAAATAATTACCCAGAAAGCAAAGGAGATTTATGTGTTTCTTTTATTCAAAGGATTATGCAATTAATGAATCGGAACGATATTCTAGCTGTCGTAACTCAAAATAATTGGATGTATTTGTCTTCTTTAAAAAGGTTCAGAGAATTATTTTTAAAAGAGAACAGCTTAAGAGTTTGTGTAGATTTAGGAACTAATGCTTTTGAAGATATAAATGGAGAGAAAACAAATGTAGCTCTGTGTGTCATAGAAAAATCAGATTCAAGTCCTACCCTATTTGTTAATTTGAAACATAAAAAAGGTAATGAAAAAAAACTATTAGTCTCTAGTAATAATATACCTGAAGAAGTTGTGTATAAAGTTAATCAGAATGCTTTTTTAGATAATCTAAATTTTGAATTTAATTATCAACTAACAGATAGATTTAAAACTATCAAAAAGTTCAATTTATATTCTAATTATGGTAACCCAATGCAAGGTACATCAACAGGAAATAATAAAGAATTTATAAAGTATGCTTGGGAGGTTAATGGAAATTCTGACTGGAAACTTGTTAGTAAAGGTGGTGGCTTTAGTAAATGGATTGGATTAAACTATTATAAGGTACTTTGGGGTGAAAATGCAGAATATATCAAAGCAAATAAAGGAAGTGCTCTACGCAATCTTAATAAAATACCTTTAACAGAATTGGTTTATAGTGATACTGGAACTCTAGGGTTAAATGTGAGAATATTAAAAGAGAACCAAGTATTCATAGCTTCTGGTCCTGGAATACAAGTTGTGAAAGGTGATAAATATGCTCATTTAGCTTTTTTAAACTCTAGAGTTGCAACATTTCTATTGAAATTAATTAATCCAAAATTTACAATTAGTGCAGGTTATATTTCTAAAATTCCTGTTCCAGAAAACATATTAGGTTCTAAATATATATCTAGTAAAAGTAAAGAATGTCTCGACTTAAAAGATGATTATTTAAAAAATAAACTACCAAATTTTGAGTTCAATCATATTGATTATTCTACTATTAATAATTTAGACAATTTTATTAATGAATGTATATTAAAGGATTTGGATAATGATTTTCAACGCTTATTTTTAGAATCGAAAATTGAGAATAGGATTCGTAGTGAATACAATTTTGAAAAAGAAGAATTAATAGAAATGAAAAGAATGGTAGGAGAATCACCATTTTATAATAAAAAAACCAATAAAGAATTATCAATTTTTGAATTGGACACATTTTTAAGTAATTGCATAGATATTAATTGCCTATCTAGAAGTAAGACAATTAATGGGTTTTCCATAGGAAGTGAAAGTGTATTAGAAGAACTTTCATATATATATGATTTAAGCCCTAAAGTTATATATACGAATCTTATTGAAAATATTAAATTATTGAAATCTACACAAGATAAATATTATAAAGATTTACTACACAAATTAGTACTTTATGAGTTAGGTGTTAACCATATTTCAGATTATACAAAAGAAATTATTAGTTTGAATGATTTAGTGCAATCATTAAAGCATAAGTATGTTTTTCTAGAAAAGTTTAAGGACTTGAATAAAACAATTTCTCATATTGTTAATAAACATCATAAAAGTAGTTTTTTAAATACGCCATTAATATCGATGAAAAATAAATCTGTAATTGTTGGTCAGTATTAATATGATTAAAGCATTAGAAATATTTTCAGCTATATTAAAGGAACATCTTTCATTAAGATTTAATGGTTTTAATAATATTAATCCTGTTGAACTTAATAAAGAGAGATTTAGAGTTAGAGCAGCTTTTATAATTGTAATTATTTATTTAAAAAACAATAAAAACAAGAAGAATAAACTTGTTATTGCAGAAGTAAATGAGTGGCTAAAAGTTAACTTTAATAAAGAAAATCTCTTTACTTCTATATTAAATAGTATTTCAGAAGATTTATCGTTAATAATCGAAAGTAATTTTACCAAATTTAACAGTATTGACGATATTGATATTATTACACTATATGAAGATTTATTAAGTGTTGAATCTTTTACTGGAGATATTGAAACAGTAATTTCAAATGCCAAAAATTACAGAAATAAGTTAGGTAGCTACTATACTCCAAAAAGTTTAGCGAGTAAAATAACGGAAAAAACAATTGATACTTTTTTTGAGCTTAATTATAATATTCAAAACCTTTCTAACTTAAAAGACATTGAGATAAGCAAAGAGTTTTTAGATGATATAAAAAAAATAACATTTGCTGACTTTTCTTGTGGTGGTGGAATTTTTCTTATGGAGGTTATTTCTTATTTCGAAATTCTTTTTGAAAAATCCAATCTAAATTCAGATGAAAAAGCGGAGTCATTAGCTAATATTGCCGAAAATATTTATGCTTATGATGTAGATTGTATAGCTCTCGAAGTTGCTAAAATACTTTTAACATTTAAGGTTAATCAAACTTCCAGTTACAAACTAATTAACGGTAATTTTAATCATTGTAATTTTCTATTACATTCAGATTTTGAAGAATCCACATTAGAAAAACAGAAAATATTTTCTAGTGGATTTATTTATCATAGTAAACTATCTATTGAGAATAAAAATTTAAGAGAAGTTGACGTAATACTTGGAAACCCTCCTTGGGAAAAAATTAGATTTGAAGAAAAGAAATTTTATGCGCTTTATGATAATATAATTTCCAACGTACATTTCAAATCTTCTAGGACAAAAGAGATTAAAAAGTTAAAAGAAAAAAATACAAAATTAGCAGAATTTTCTAAATCTTTTAAAGAAGAGATTAATTTAGCAAAAGCCAAATTGAAACAGGATGCTTTTTTCAATTTATCACATAAGGGTGAACTTAATACGTATACTTTATTTACTGATGCAGCTTATAAATTAAAAACTAAAAGAGGTGTTATTGGTTTAGTTTTGAAAAGTAGTATTGTTACTAGTCAAGTGAATAAACTATTATTTAATACTCTTTCAAAAAACAATTCTCTAATTGCAATTTATGATTTTATTAATCGAAAAAAAATATTCAATATTGATAGCAGAGAGAGATTTTGTTTTCTGTTATTAGGTAATTCCAAAACGAGTTCATTTTCTGTTTCAATGAATCTTTTGGATAGTGAAGATATAAATAATTCGAACTCTAATGTAATATTCTCGAGTAATGATTTATTTTTAATTAATCCACTTACAGGAATGTTGCCAAATTTCTCGAACAGAGAAGAAATCAATTTTTTGGTTAAAGTTTCAAAAAACAATCCTTATTTTGAAGATGTGTATAACGAGGTGAATTTCGGTCGAATAGTTCACTTCACAAGTCATTCAAGTTTTATATCTAAAAAGAAGACATCTGAAAATTTAGCAATATTTGAGGGAAAGTTTTTTAATCAGTTCGATAATAAGTATTCTGGTTTTAACCAAGTTGAAGATAAATTACGATATGGTAATAAATCATCATCCAGAATAATTAATGATTTTGAAAAGGATGAGATATCATTTTATCCCGAATCGAGATACTTTATAAATGAAAAGAAATGGATAGAATTATCTAAAAATCATTCTGAAGAGTATATGTTATCGTGGAGAAGTCTTACTTCGGCAACCAATACAAGGACTTGTATCGCAACTGTTTTGCCATTTATTCCTGCTTCTCAATCAGTACAATTTTTAACAACTAATAAGAATGATTTATTTTATTTAAATGGTCTTTTTAATTCAGTAGTTTTTGATTTTATATTAAAGAAAAAAATAAATGGAATAGACTTAACACAGAACTTAATTAAACAAGTTCCAGTTCCAAATAATCAACTATTAGATGAAAAATTAGAGTTTTATGATACAGTTCATTCTATCAAAAATCACATATCATTTTTGGTTTCATTATTATATAAAAATGACATCAAACTTATAGACCTAGTTAATACTGTAGAATACAGTAATTCAAATCTTAATCACTTAAGTAAATTTGAAATAATTAGATATATTGATTTACTATTCATTTATCTATATCGTTTAGAAAACAACGAAGTACAAATTGTTTTAGATTCGTTTAATAAACAATATTCTGAAAATGATAAACAATGGTTTATCGAAAGTCACTCCAACCTTAAATCAAATAAATCCATAAGCTCTACCAGTTTTATTTCTACCCATTTTTCCCCAAACAGTTGAATTTTCTATTAAACTGTCTTTGTCATTTAAATCTAGAATTTCAAGTTTGTAATTGTCACCTTCCATTTTAGTAAATAAGAGAATTTTTTTTACGAAACCTCCATCTTGTCCTAGTTGCATTCGAGATATTGAAGTTAATTTATCTCCTTCATCAGTAACTCCTTTTAATAGAAGTCTCCAATTTTGATTGTCCTCTCTGTAATCAATTGGATTTGTTTTATAAAGCTTTCCTCCTAGTTTTAAATTTATATTTATAACTTTTTCAAAATCATCAGGTTCTAATCCAAAAAAAGTAACACTACCTTGAATTAATACATCATCAAGTTTTCCTTGCTTACTTAAGTCTAACTGATTTTTTGAACCACCTGTTAGTCGACCTGTCTCAATCCACATTGAACCAGTCTCTAATTCAATAATTTCTGAAGTTATACTTTCTTCTTTATCTTCGTTAAAAATTATTTCCTCTTTTGTCACAACCTTTTTATGACCTTTTGGTGGTCTTTTTGCTTTAAGTTTACCAAATTTCTTAAGTAAAGAGTCGTAAGCTGATGAATCCTTTGAACCAAATTCTTTATTAACTTTATTCTGCTTTTTCCAATTAACTGCTTCTGGAAGAACAACTTTACTTTCAACTAGAATTTTTAACAATTCTGGAGTTAATTTATTGCAACTTGGATTTTCATCATTTAAAATAGTATTGTAGTATTCATAAACTTCAGCTAAAAAATTATTTCCAATTTCATCATCTTCAATATTAAAACTTATAGACACCGATGCTTCAATACTTTGAAAAAGTCCTCTTTTAGTAAAATTTGAAGAACCAATTATTGCTTTTGAATATTCATCACCTTCAAAAGTGTATATTTTTGGATGATAAATTATACTATTAGGTGAAAAAATTATATAGGTTTCAATTCCTAATTCAATCAATTTTTCCAAGGCTTCTTTTGATGTGCTATTCAAATCTACACCTACATATAAACAGACAGAGCCACCATTCCCTATAAATGTTGTTAACTCGTCAAGGATATTATCGATACCACTTTTACTAATAAAAGCAACAAAAGCTTTAAATGAAGTATATCTTTCATCATTTAAAGAATCTATTAAATAATCACCAGCTGCAATATCATTTTCTGAATCTAATCCTTGACCTATAAATTTTAATTCCAATTTTATTCTATGTTTAAATTTTAACGGAATAAATGTAATAAATTATAAATGAGTTTTTCGTTTTACTAATTAAATTTGTCTTTTAGTTTCCATTCCACACATATTACGCTTCCCTCCTACGTCGTCGCATAAAAAGTGTTCCATTAACATTGTAGAAGAAATTTTTGAGAATAAATTTTTTTAAAGAAACTGTAGTAACAACTTTCGCTTTTAACCAAAGCTCAAGTTACATAACGCAGAACATTATAGTACAAATACATAGTAATTTCTGTATAGCCGTAAAGCGGCTATTTAATCATAATTGTAGATATAGTGCCTTTAGGTCTATATCGATCACAATTATGTTAAAAGGAATTACGGATTTGAAAACTTTACACTTTTTTATATGAAATATCTGAGGTGCACTTACTATGGCTTTGACATGGCTTTCCTATGGCTTTGCTATGCCTTTGCTATGAAGTATCAATTTATTAATTTATGTAGTAAAGAATTTTTACTTTTTTTCTGTTCTTTCGACTCTGTCCTTCAAGGTGACACCAAAAATCTAGCTCCTTTATTTAGTTGCTTTCCAATGTTCTAACTTAATTTTTATATATTTAATAAAAAATGAAATGATAAAAAGAACACTTTTTTTTGGTAATAAATGCTCTTTAACCACAAAACATGAACAACTAGTCGTTAAAACATCAGACAGAGAAACTACTATACCAATTGAAGATATTGGCTTTATTGTTCTAGAAAATCAAGAAACTTATATATCTATACCTACATTATCTAAATTATCTAATAATAATGTTAGTGTTATTTTTTGTGATGCAACTCATATGCCACAAAGTATGTTATTAAACCTTAACAGTCATCATATACAGCAAGAACATTTTAGAAATCAAATTAATGCTTCTGAACCATTAAAAAAACAATTATGGCAACAAGTAATTAAACATAAAATAACCAATCAAGCAGATTTATTAGAAAACATTGGGCAAAACAATTCGCCTTTAAAATATTATGCTTCTAAAGTACTAAGTGGTGATACTGATAACCGTGAAGGTACTGCGGCAGCTTATTATTGGAAACACTTGTTTGATTTTAATTTTAAAAGAGAACGTTATGGTGAATTTCCAAATCTATTTTTAAATTATGGGTACATCGTCTTAAGGGCAGCAGTTGCAAGAGCTCTTTCTGGTAGTGGTTTATTAAGCACCTTAGGAATTCATCATCATAATAAATACAATGCTTTTTGTTTAGCTGATGATATTATGGAGCCATACAGACCCCTTATTGATGCAAAAGTACTAACCATACTAAACAACTTTAATGAACAAGAACTAACTACAGAAATTAAATCAGAGTTGCTTAGTATATTAACGCAAACGGTTTATTTTGAAGATAAGAAAAGTCCACTTATGATTGCTCTAAGCACAACAACTAGTTCTTTGCAGCAATGCTTTTCTGGTACTGTTAAAAAGATTATTTACCCAAAATTATGGAACTAAATGCGTATAGAGTTATGTGGTTATTTGTTTTTTTTGATTTACCTACCGAAACTAAAAAAGACCGTAGAAATGCACAGTTATTTCGTAAAAACTTATTAAAAGATGGTTTTACAATGATGCAATATTCTGTATATATGCGCCATTGTGCCAGTAGCGAAAGCGCAGATGCACACGAAAAGAGGATTAAAATACTATTACCACCTCTAGGTAAAGTTTCTATTCTAAGAATTACTGACAAACAATACGGAAATATCATGAACTTTTGGGGAAAAGTTCAAAAACCGACAGAACCAACCCCCACTCAACTCGAACTTTTTTAAATATTTAAAAACAAGTACAAATAAAAAAATGCCTCAATCACGTCATAAAACAACGTAAAAGAAGCATTTTTTGAAACGATATATTCCTTTAACCCTTTGACTATTAGAAGCTTTAAACACAACTAATATCGTTTTTTCTAATCTTTAATCAAACCACAACCTTTAAGCGTTGGTGCCTGGGCATCATTAAAATATCGTTTTTTCTAATCTTTAATCAAACCACAACCAATCGGAGAAACATTTTCTCTAACAGAAGAATATCGTTTTTTCTAATCTTTAATCAAACCACAACCACCAACTGTAAAAGCTGTATGGATGTTTAAATATCGTTTTTTCTAATCTTTAATCAAACCACAACAAATGGTTAACATCATCAACAATTAACCTAATATCGTTTTTTCTAATCTTTAATCAAACCACAACCTTGATGTTAACGCCTTGAAAGTGGATGGAATATCGTTTTTTCTAATCTTTAATCAAACCACAACGTGTAAGCTCATTGGTTCTTTGAATTCTGAATATCGTTTTTTCTAATCTTTAATCAAACCACAACGATACGTATGCGGTGTTTAATATGATGATAATATCGTTTTTTCTAATCTTTAATCAAACCACAACGCGAGATATATAAAAACTATGGATATGATTAATATCGTTTTTTCTAATCTTTAATCAAACCACAACAGAGATGTTGATCTGTACGCTTCATTAATAATATCGTTTTTTCTAATCTTTAATCAAACCACAACACGGATGCAGTAGTAAAAGAAGCGTATGCAATATCGTTTTTTCTAATCTTTAATCAAACCACAACTGCTACGTTAAAAATACCATCTGCTGTAGGAATATCGTTTTTTCTAATCTTTAATCAAACCACAACGCTTCAGCATCAGACATAGAAATAAACACCAATATCGTTTTTTCTAATCTTTAATCAAACCACAACTTGATGCAGTAACACCTTCTAAATCCGTTCAATATCGTTTTTTCTAATCTTTAATCAAACCACAACCACCATTCATCACTCTATTGGTTATTTTTAATATCGTTTTTTCTAATCTTTAATCAAACCACAACCTTTGCAACTTTTACATACACATTTCTAAAATATCGTTTTTTCTAATCTTTAATCAAACCACAACATGTTGGTATCAAATTAAACAACATTCGTAATATCGTTTTTTCTAATCTTTAATCAAACCACAACACTTTTAGATTCTACAATTTCAACTTCTGTAATATCGTTTTTTCTAATCTTTAATCAAACCACAACATAAACACCAAAGAGTTCTAATCCTTCTTTAATATCGTTTTTTCTAATCTTTAATAAACCACAACATAAATCAGGCATTCCAGACTTAGTAGCTTAATATCGTTTTTTCTAATCTTTAATCAAACCACAACACTTGTTCGCTAAGTAAAAAACGCTTATTTAATATCGTTTTTTCTAATCTTTAATCAAACCACAACAAGCAATAGAAGTTCATAGAGAACACGCTAAATATCGTTTTTTCTAATCTTTAATCAAACCACAACGCATCGGAATCCATTTTTTCGCTAACCCCTAATATCGTTTTTTCTAATCTTTAATCAAACCACAACACTTGTTCGCTAAGTAAAAAACGCTTATTTAATATCGTTTTTTCTAATCTTTAATCAAACCACAACAAGCAATAGAAGTTCATAGAGAACACGCTAAATATCGTTTTTTCTAATCTTTAATCAAACCACAACGCATCGGAATCCATTTTTTCGCTAACCCCTAATATCGTTTTTTCTAATCTTTAATCAAACCACAACCAATGCTTCAATAAGCAAAATTTAATTAATAATATCGTTTTTTCTAATCTTTAATCAAACCACAACAACTCTTTATAGTCTGTTCCTTCGTTAGCAATATCGTTTTTTCTAATCTTTAATCAAACCACAACATTCCTGATTCGTTTTTTAAAACCTTTTTAAATATCGTTTTTTCTAATCTTTAATCAAACCACAACGGATTCATTGGAGTGACTTTTGTACGCATAAATATCGTTTTTTCTAATCTTTAATCAAACCACAACAACAAGATTTACTTTTATAAATATTATTAGAATATCGTTTTTTCTAATCTTTAATCAAACCACAACGTCCTGGTTGCCCGTAACATTTGGAAGCTAATATCGTTTTTTCTAATCTTTAATCAAACCACAACGAAAAATTGAAAAGGTCAATTTTTCGTTGTGGCTTGATTGTTTAAGAGTATTTTTAGTATGTCAAAGAACTCCTTTTTATTTTCTCTATAATTTTTCAATATCTCCAATACTATTAATTTTTACTTTGATAGGATTAAATGTTTCCCATCCTGTTTTACCTTGACCAAAACCTCTTATTTGAATGTATTCATTATCTGTTACTTTTGAAGATGTATGTTTCCTAAAAAAATAATCCCTAGAAGTTAATTTTTGAATTCTATACAAATGCTCTTTCAATAAATTATAATCTAGATTATCCCAATCAATTTCCTCATCTTTCAATCCTAATAAAAACATATCATTAATTTGTAGAGTGGTTACGATTTCTTCTCCGTCAACAGGTAATTTCACTACTTTCTCTCCTTGTTTTTTACGTTCAACAGCTGTCCAAAAGGTAACAACTTCTTCTTTTAAAAGACCCTTTTCATCTTTATAAATCAAAACATGATTATTCTTCCCTAAATCAACCCATTGATTTATGTTTTCTTTTAAGGGTTCAGCATTGCTAAAATTCTTTTTAATTCTTATTTTTTTGATTGGTACTGGATTCCCATTTTTGTTAGGTAAGAAAAATAAACTACTTAACAGTTGGTCAAATAAGACCTTTTCATCTTTGGTTTTAACTATTGGCTTTTTGTCTTTAACATTGATTCTTAACCCTAATTTTTCAATAGATTTATAAATTATTTTTTTTATTTCAATATCTACAATTTTTGGTATTTCTGCAGCAGTAAGGGATTCCAATGGCTTTCTAACATGATAATTTAATTCTTGTGTAAAAACATCTTTTCTATTGCCATAAACAGTCTCTAAATGCAATTGCCCTCTTGCAGCAACTCCTAAATTTGTATGTTCAACTCCATTTTTTTTAGTTTTATGAGTTCTAACAGTCAATATGTTTTTCTGTTTTTTATGAGAGACTAAAATTTGTTCTACGGCTTTTTCTGCATCAACCCTAAAAGATTGCCACGGCATCATAAAATCTTTTAAATCGTAATTTCTATTATAACGATTCCATTTGCTTAATTCTTGTAGATGACTTCTTGTAGCACAAGCCATAACTAATGCATCAATAGTATGATGTCTATGGTCGTCTCTTGTTTTTGTGTCATCTTCTGTGTTTAAAATAGTGTTCAAACCCCAATGGTGTCTTAAAGTAGCAGTCATTTGTCCTGGTGCTACCATAACATTTGCACATATTTTAGAAAGATAATTTTTAGCCTCTTTACTTATATATCTAGTATCATTTAATTGTCGACTTACAAAATCTTCATCATGCTTTTGCTTTACAAAATGCTTAAATTTATTGTAGCAATTTGGATAATTAGATTTTGTTTTAAAACAACTTAATGCTTGTAGTTTTATTGCTTCCCATTTCTCATTTCCTTGCTCACTATAAAATTCATAAGGTGTTTTGTTTCCTTTTGCTCTATTTTCATCAGCAAAACACAACGTTTTATTATTAAAACTATCGTTTAAAGACCTACTCCAAGGAAAAATATGTTCTATTTGTACATCTCCTGTAAATAGTTGACTAATAGTGATTGTTTGACCTGTAAAAGGACATGTATGATTACACTCTTCCCATAACTTATATTTTAAAATAGAAGTATGATTTATTCTTTGACCTAATTTTTCTAATTCATCCTTTATTCTATTATTTTCACGCTCTAAAGTTTGCTGTTTTCTTCTAGTTTCATATCGGTTCTTTTTTGAGGCTTTTAGATCACGAGCTAATTCTACTTTTATTTCATCTGGTTTCCCATAAGTATCTATAATCTTATTCACTAATTTTCTTATTTCAAATAAAGCAGTGATTACAACTGGGTTTTTAATTTTTTGTATTTCTCTGTCTGCATTTACATCTACAGGTAATTTTATCAATATTTTTTCTGATTCAATTGAACTACTATGATGATATAATTTTTTTAACTGCTTATCAGTAGTATTAAACTCATTTTTCATCATCCTCTTTAAAGGTTCAATGTAACCGCCTTTTATATTAGAACGGATAATTTCTGGAGCATTATCTAAAACAAATTGTTCGTATCTACTCCACTCATTTCCTAATACATTTTTAATACCTGCTAAACCTACAGCGATATCATACATAAAGCCTTGTTTTAAAAAAGGCAATATATTATTAATAGCTTTTCTGCTTAAATTAGCATATCCATCTTTTAGATTAAATTTTGAAATTTTAATTGCTTTTTCTTCTTCAAAACTCCAATTTTTAATAGCATAATCTTTCAGTTTATCTCTGTCGTCAAAAAAGGATAATACATGCCAAATATTTTCTTGTTTTTCTTGAGAAAAATTGAACCACTGTTTACCAAAAAATTTCTTGTTAGATAAATTACTTATAGTATGTGAACCGTAGATTATATCATCATCTTTATAATTAAATTGGTAATACCCTTCCAATTTATTTATTGCTTTTTTTATTTCTTTAAATTTTATTTTTTCTTTAGATAGTAGAAGGTTTATTATTGTTTGTCTTTCTTCTGTTGTTATTTCTTGTTTTTCTCCATTTAAATCATAAGAAAGTGTATTAATCCATTGATAAACTCTAAAAAGCTCAAATGGTATAGAGCTAATTTTACATTTCGTTTTTTTAGGCTCAAACGAACAATTACCTACTAAGTGTTTTTGAGAACGTAAGGGTCTTTGATGAAATAAAACACCATCTTCTTTATAACCATCTTTCTTTCTTCCTCCTAATAAAGTTTTTAAATCATCTGTTAACTCTGTGTGAAACTTTTTTTGAAATTCCCAAATTAACTCAAACTCATCAATATACATTTGTCTAGTTGTATACCTATTTCTTACACGTTCTAATTCTCCGATAAAAGGTTTATTTTCTTTTGGCTGAATAGTATATAAATATGAACCTAACGTTTTATCCTTATCAATACTCGCTAAAGTTTTACTAATTCCTATTTTACCAATCTTAGAATCACCTTTATAAATAGTGCTTTTCTCGTTAATCTCTGCTCCTGCACTTCTACTATTACTTAAAAAACCTCTTCTTTGAATCATATGGTAAAAAATTCTACCTAATTCTAATAATGAAACTTCCTCATTAATTGCTTTTGCTCTGAGTTCATAAGGATTTAGTTTAAGCCATTCTTGAAGTTGGGCATTGTTAAAAATTTCGGAACCATTCCAATCTTTAATTAAATTTTTTGTAATGGGACAAAAATTATATGTCGCTAATTCTCTTAATAAATATCTTTTACGCAACCGTCTTCTAAAAAACTGTCTCCTTGTTCCTCTAGCATCTGTTCTACTTGCATTTTTTGAAGTTTCTCTTCCTTCTCCTTCTCCAAGATTTACAACTCCTTCTGGGAATATTCTACTCCCAATACCTAAAATAATATTATTTTCTACCAAAGCCCAACCAATAGAGTTGGTACCTAAATCTAATCCAAGTATTTTTGTCATAATATATAGCAATTTTAAATTAAGTTCTCTAAAATTATTGATAATTAAGCTAACTACAAAATATTTTGTTATATTTGGTATAGATTAAAATTTCTAATCTTTAATCTTATCACAATAAGGCTATATGCCGTAGAAGAAATTCTTGAGTCCTGCTTCGGTAGGACTTTTTTATTGCTGTTTTTAAAGAATAACAGCAAATTAGTTTGTTTTTTATTTCCTTTGCTTCTTTTTATGAGATTTCCTACCCGAAGCAGGCGGGCTTGTGGTTCATTCTACTCTCTGTCGGAATGACATGGAAGTTTTGTGTGGTTATAGTTTCTATTGTGAGATTGCGTCGGTCCTACTTCCCTCGTTATGACGGTTAAAAAAAGAGACAACCCTTTACAAGGTTGCCTCCTACTTACTACTAAATAAGGCTTCTTACTACCTTATCTTTTTAATACCTAAAAAGGCATTTTTTTGTTCTATGCTCTAACCAACAGTACTTATGCTCATTGCATTTGCACTAGAGAGCTCGTACAACTCTGTATTTATTTGTTGGTAAAATAGAATACCTGTGGCTATGACCACACCAACAGTGTCTGGTAATAGAGCTGCGAAGCCTAAATCTACCGTTAAGGTAGTATCTGCACCAACGTCTCCGCCAATAGGTATTGCATCAGAATACTGAATGCCGCTAACCTTGTTTTCTGTAGGTGCTTCGGGTTCGTACTTTTTTAGTTCTGCTACAAATTGATAATTGCTTAACACTGTAGTGGCTAAAATTAGTTTGAAATGTGTAGCTCCTTCTGGAGCTCTTAAAAAGTTAGATGTGTTAAAATCTGGTATTACCCAAGTGGTAATACTTCTGTTAGCATCTAAGGTTGGCGCTGAGTATTCTGGGTAAAACACCGTGCTTAGTGGTATTTTTTTATTGAATTGAAAGCCTTCTAAAACAGCTTTGTTTGGAAGAATTTCAAATTTGCGTTGCCCTCTTACACCAGTACCTAAAGAATTTAGTTTTTTAAAAACACCTGTAAGTCTACCTGTTATGGTAGTGTCTTTAATGTTTTTAATGATAGAACCAAATCCTTGTCTTAGTGCTTTACCTACAGTTGCAGAAGCACCAAACTCTGACATGTTTTCTCGAGTACGTTTAAAATTTGGATCGTTTTCAATCCTGCTTTTCTCTATTCCTCCCGTAGTTTTAACGATGTCTTTTCCACCGCTTTCGTAAAATGTAAGTCCACCTAATGAACCTTTTAGCTTGATAAAGCCTTTTTGCTTTGCCATAATAATTTTTGTTTTGTGATTGTTATGCCCAACAACGCACAGCATACTGTTAGCTATAAAAAGCATAACAATCTGATTAAATATAAATAGATTGCGCAATTGCGAATCCCTTGATAATCATCGGCCTAATGATTTTAGATAAAGTAGGTAAGAATTTTACATAGCATTTGTAAGTGATACAAATTTAATAAAAAAATATTAAATGATGTAATCACTCTGAATATGAGGTTCTTAGTGATTCTCTTTTTACAATTTCAACTAGCAATAATTAAAAACTAAAAGTATGTAATCTGTTGATTTAGTGCTACAGTTAGCAGTTGTTATTCTGAAATAAGGAATGATTACTGAGAAACTAAATCAAAAGCAATTTTAATTCCTTGTATGATCATTCCTGTACCAATAATGGCAATGATTAATCCCATAATTTTACCAATAACAGAAATAACATTATGTCCAACTATTTTTACAATAAAATCGCTTAATCTAAAGGTAAAATAGGTTAATAAGCTCATAAAACCAAAAATAGCAATTACTAAAAAGATTTGTAATGCTGATACATTTGAAACAAAGTTCATAGCAGTTACAATTGTTCCTGGACCTGCTAAAATTGGTATTGCCAATGGAGAAATTGCAATATCTTCATCGGTATGAACATTTTTAATACTTTTTACATCAGATTGTTTGGACTGTAACATTTCAAATCCGATAAAAAAGATTAAGATTCCGCCAGTAATTTTAAATGCAGGAATACTAATATTAAACAATTCGAAAATATATTTACCTAAAAGAACAAAAAATGCAACTATAAAAAAAGCTGTTAAATTGGCTCTTTTATTAATAACTCTCTTTGTTTTTTTATCGATTCCTTGTGTTAAAGATACAAAAACCGTCATGTTTGAAATGGGATTTGTAATCGCAAAAAACGCAGTAAATACGGTAATACAGAATGTAATTAAATTATCCATTTTTGTTTCTTTATGAACCTTTAAATTATCGGTGTTTTAAGTCCGCAAAATTAAGTGATTAATTATTAAGTTTTGTGTTTTATTTTTATTCATATTCTTTTTTCTTTTCAGTTATCAATGAACAATGAACAATTACCAGTTATCAATTATCAGAGAACAGTGAAAGGTTAATGTTTTATACATAATAAGGTATGATTGAAGAATTATATGACTTCTACTCTACTCTTATGTGATTTCTATTTTTATCAAAATGATAATTGTGTGTATTCTACTAATCAAATTACTTAAAGAATTTAGTATGCACTTAATAATGGTTAACTTTGTGTTCTTAATTAAAGAATGCTCATTTTTAGAGGAAACTTTATTTTTTAAAACCATGTAATTATGAAAATAGAACACCTTTTATACGATTATTTAGTGTCTTTGGGACAATCTCATACACTAGCTAAGTATTTAAACATGATTGCTTTATTAGCAGTTTTATTATTTATTACGTTTTTAATAGATTTTATTATTCGAAAAATTATTATTGCTTTCTTTTCACGATTATCTAATAAAACGAAAACAAAATTTGATAATTTATTAGTAGATAATAAAGTACCTCGTAATGTTGCTCATATTCTTCCGTTAATTATTGCTTATGAACTTACTCCTGTTGTTTTTACAGACTTTGAATATGTTGGAAAGATTGTTATAGAATGTCTGCAAATATTTGCGGTTATACTTACACTTTGGACAGTTAGAAGTGTTTTAAGCACACTTAAAGGTTATTTTAAAACTTTACCAAGTTTAAAAGATAAACCAACAGATAGTTATGTTCAGGTGTTTATGATTTTTGCTTGGATTCTTGGTGTATTATCGGTTTTTGCGATTATTACAGGAATAGAATTTATGGAGTTTATTACCACGATTGGTGCTGCTTCTGCCATTGTTATTTTAGTATTTAGAGATACTATTTTAGGTTTTGTTGCCAGTATTCAAGTTTCTATAAATGATATGGTTCGTATTGGTGACTGGATTACTTTTGAAAAATACGGTGCCGATGGAGATGTTGTAGAAATTAATTTAGCAACCGTAAAAGTTCAGAATTTTGATAAAACCATTACTACAATTCCGACTTATGCTTTAATTTCTGATTCGTTTAAGAACTGGCGAGGTATGGCTGATTCTGACGGTAGACGAATTAAAAGATCTTTAAATATTAAGTTAAATAGTATACATTACTTAACTAAAGATCAGGTAGATAAACTAAAAAAGATTTCTTCTATTACTTCTTATTTAGAAACACGTCAATCTGATATTGATGCCTATAATACTAAAAACAATATCAACAAAGAATTACTTTTAAATGGTAGAAACCTTACCAATATTGGTGTGTTTAGAAAATACATTCAAACTTATATCGAAAATCATTCTGGCACTAATAAAGATATGATGATTATGGTACGTCAGTTAGCTCCAGGTTCTCAAGGAATTCCTTTAGAAATTTACACTTTTAGCAAAGATAAACGATGGGTAAATTACGAATATATAATGGCAGATATTTTTGATCATGTGATTGCTGCAGTTCCATATTTTGATTTAGAAATTTTTGAATTGCCAAGTAATTTTTCAGTGGATAATTAAACTGTTAGCTAAAAATAGTTTCGCTGAGTGCGTAGTAAATTGCCATAATTGCTGAGAAAACAGCAGATCCAATAAAGCGCCATTTTAATTTAAAACGATTTTGAATGATGTAATTCGCAATAAAAGAAATCGGGATATTTACTAAAAACGACCAAAATGCAATTTCTAAGAGATTGAAACCAATGTCTTCTAACTGTCTAGAAAACAATTTAATAAATAGTAAATGTCTTGCAATCCATAAGGGATTGAAATAGAGAATTGCCAACAATGTTTTTGTCAAAGTAGCTTTAATTCCTTTTAGAGATTGTGTTCTTTTTACAATCCAATCAAAATAATTGGGAATTTCAAAAGCGTAAAAAGTTGCACCAACTAACATCATTCCTATTAAACGAGACAAAACAAATTCATCTAGTATTAATGCAGCAATGGTATCTCCAGCACTATATATTAGTGCGCCTTTAAGTATGTTTGATTTTTTAAAATGCAGTGCGATAAGACAGTTATTTTTTGGAATATAAATTCATTAACACTTTTTCTGGAGTCATGGGCGCATGAAATTCTAACTTATAATTTGGATTGAACGCTTTGATGGCATTTTGAAGTGCAAAATAAGCTCCAATTCCGTACATTAAAGGCGGTTCTCCAACAGCTTTCGATTTTAAAATGGCCATTTCATTTCCTTTTGTTTCAACAGGAATTACTTCTACATTTTTAGGAACAGAAAAAATATCTGGAACTTTATAGGTTGAAAGTGCATTTGATAATAATTTCCCTTCCTTATTATACGCAATTTCTTCCATGGTCATCCAACCAATTCCTTGAATTAAAGCGCCTTCTATTTGCCCTAAATCAATTCCTTCACTCATACTTTTTCCGTAATCGTGTACAATTTTAACAGAATCAAATTCGTAAGTGCCACGTGTACAATCTACTGTTGTTGTTATAATTGCAGTTCCGTAAACGTGATAAGCGAATGGATGTCCTTTTTCAATGGTTTTATCAAAATGAATTTCTGGAGTTGCGTAATGTGCATTTTCAGTTAAAGCTACACGTTTTAACATGGCTTTGCTGATAAGTTCTGTCCAAGTTAACGTTGTTTTTTTACCGTTTACACACACAAACCCATCTTTTAAGATGATGTCTTTTTTAGAAATAGTTAGCTCTTCTGAAGCAACTATTTTCAATCTTTCTAACAACGCATTACACGCCATTAAAGTGGCTTTTCCGTTTAAATCTGCCGTAGAACTTGCTGCAGATGGCGACGTATTGGCAACACGAGTTGTATTGGTAGTTTCAATTTTAATTTTATCAATCGGAATGGAAAATACATCGGCTGCAATTTGCATCATTTTGGTATTTACACCTTGACCCATTTCTACAGCAGCTGTGCTTATTCCGACACTTCCGTCTAAATAAATATGCACCAACGCACGAGCGTGATTCATGGGTGTATTTGTAAATGAAATTCCAAACGTAATCGGCATAAAAGCAATTCCTTTTTTGAAGTTTGAATTGTTTTTATTGAACACTTCAACTTCTTCTTCTAATGCTTTGGTATTGAATATTTTTTTAGCAGAATTCCAAGTATTCTTGGCTTCTACTTTCTTTGCGATTTGCCCGTAAGAAAAGGTGTCATTTTCATCTAGTAAATTGGCTTCCTGAATTTGTCTTGCACTCACACCAATTTCATTGGCAGCTTTTGCAATAGCAGATTCAATTACAAACATTCCTTGTGGACCGCCAAAACCTCGAAATGCTGTATTTGGTGGTAAATTGGTTTTACAGCTGATTACTTTTGTGCTTACGTTTGGTACATAATAACTATTGGTTGCATGAAATAAAGTTCTTTCTGCGATTGCAGGAGATAAATCTGCTGCTGCTCCAGAATTTTGTAAAAATTCTGTTTGATACGCAAGTATTTTTAAGTCTTTTGACAATCCTATTTTATAAGTACTTTCATACGGATGACGTTTTCCTGTCATTCTTAAATCATCATGTCGATTTAGAATTAATTTAACAGATTGATTCAGATGAAACGTCGCCAAAGCAGCCATTACAGCCCAAGGTGTTGCTTGATCTTCTTTACCTCCAAATCCGCCACCAAGTCGTGTTACATCAATTTCAACTTTATGCATGGCAATTCCTAAAACTCTTGCAGTAATTGCTTGGACAGAAGTTGGGCCTTGTGTAGAAGACGTAATTTTTATATTTCCGTTTTCTAAAGGTTCTGCATACGCGCCTTGCGCTTCAATATATAAATGTTCTTGCCCGTTTGAAAAGGTTTCACCTTCAAAAATATAGTCGCACTCTGCAAATGCTTTTTCGGTATCACCCAAACTAAAAGATCTTGGTGCATTGATAAAACTTCCTTTTGCTTTGGCTTCTTTTGCTGTTGTAATTACCGGAAGTTCTTCAATTTCTATTGTGATTAAACTTCTTGCTTTTCTAGCAATAAATTCTGATGTAGCTACAATCAATGCGATTGGCATTCCCCAAAAATGGACTTCCTCTTCCGCAAATAAAGGTTCATCAGGAATAATTCCGCCAATCTGATTTTCTCCAGGAACATCTTTATATGTAAAAATACGCTCTACTCCTTCTAATGCTTCAGCTTTAGAATAATCGACACTTTTTATTTTTCCGTGTGCTTTTGGAGAGTCAAAAACAACTGCGTAAAAGGTTCCTTGTCTAACATTAACATCATCAACATATAAAGATTCTCCACGAACATGGGTAAATGAATCTAAGTTTTTGATGCTTTGTTTTAAGCTAACTGCAACAGCATCTAATTTTGAATCTAAGATGATATTTGAATTCTTTTTATGCATGCTGAATAAGATCTTTTAACGTGAATTGCTTTGGGAATAACTCCGTAAAATGCGCAATACATAATTGTCTTGCTAACAAACGTTTATAATCGTTTGTACCACGCACATCACTGATTGGAGCGATTTCTTTTTGAAGAATTTCGTTGGCATTAATAACGGTTTTTGTTGATAATTGCTTTCCTTTTAAAAAAGCGGAAGTTTTGTGTAAATATTTTGGAATTGCAGCAACGCCACCAATCGAAATATGTGCTTCTGAAATAACATTATTTTCTACAGAAATATTCATAGCAGAATTAACACTTGCAATGTCTAAATGTGTGCGTTTAGATACTTTTTCAAAATTAAAATAAGACTGTTTTGTTGGCAACTTAAAGCTGATTTGTTTTAGCAGTTCGCCTTTTTTTAAATCATAAGTTTTATAGCCTTGATAAAAGTTTTTAAGCGCAATTGTACGTTCTTCACTCTTTGAATTAACGATTGTAATATCACTATTCAAAGCTAAAAAGAAAATCGTCATGTCGCCAATTGGCGAAGCATTTACAAAGTTTCCACCCAAAGAAGCCATGTTTCTAATTTGTTCTGAAGAAACCAGTTTTAAGTGTTTTTTTAAGTTCGGAAACAACCTATTTAATTCAGAATGATTCCATAAATCTGAAACTGTTGCGTTAGTTCCGATAGCACATGTTCCGTTTTCAATAAAAATATCTTTTAGATAATCTTTTTCAGCAATCAAATGAACATTATTTTCAATTAAATTATCTGCTTGTTGCACATATAAATCCGTTCCGCCAGCAACTACTTTTCCTTTAGGTTGCTTTAAACTGTTCTTTTCAATTTCTTTTAAGCGTTTTGGAATTGTAGTAAAATACTCAGGAATAAATTCGTTTTCAATCAGCCATTCAAAAGAAGTTGTTGCTTCGTCTTGAAATTTCTCAACTACTTGATGTGCTGCTTTTTCAATTGCTTTATAACCAGTGCATCTACAAATATTTCCACTGATTGCATCTAATGCAATATTGTAATTTTTATCAGAATTTGACAAAGCAAAACCAGTTAACGCAACAACAAAACCTGGAGTGCAAAACCCACATTGTGTAGCATAATTTGCTTTCATTGCTTCTTGAGTTGTGGTTAATTTGTTTTGCAAATTTGTACCTTCAACCGTTACAATATGTTTGCCATGCGCATTTCCCAAAGGAGAAATACACGAAGTGATGCTTTGGTATTGTATTACATCATTTTTTAAGGTTCCAACTAAAACAGTACAAGCACCACAATCTCCTTCTCTACAACCAATTTTGGTTCCAGTAAGTCGTTGTTGATACCGAACAAAATCCAATAAGGTCATTCCAGCTTTTTCTGAAGTTTGTATGGTTTTGTTGTTTAGGATGAAGGTTATCATATAAAAGGTTTCAAAGGTTCTCGATACATCACACCCAAAAGCGAGACACTCGAACTGACATTAAATATAATTTAATATTCTGTTTTATCTTCTTTTGCTGCCCATTCTTGAAATGGTTTTAACGCAACTTCGTGCGCTAATTGTTCAAACGGAATGCTTCTTTCTGCATACGGCAACGGAATTTCTTTGTAAATAAATTCATCATCAAAACCAATATTTGCTGCATCAACTTGATTGCATCCATAATACACTTTATCTGGTCTTGCCCAATAAATTGCACCTAAACACATCGGACAAGGTTCGCATGAAGTATAAATTTCGCAACCATCTAATTGAAATGAGTCTAGGTTTTTACAAGCATCTCTAATAGCAGTAACTTCTGCATGTGCTGTTGGGTCGTTGGTCGATGTTACTTTATTGTTTCCTCTTCCTACTATTTTTCCGTCTTTAACAATCACACAACCAAAAGGACCACCTTCATTATTGTTCATTCCTTTTAAAGCTGCATTTACAGCTTCTAACATAAATTTTTCTTTGCACATTCTAAAAAATATTTTTCTGAAAAATACAAATCATTTTAAGTAGTACGATGAAAATATCTGTTTATTTATGAACAATATTTCTTTATTTAGCTTGTAAATATTTAAAAAACTTGTTATTAAATTTGAGTAGTTGATAGTCAGTAAAATGGATGTCTTTTATTAAACTTCTTTTCTTAAGACTTCTAAAGGCGGACTTTTTAAAACACTTCTAATATTACTTAATCCAATTAATAATACCAATAATGTAATTCCAGGTAGAAATACTAAAAACGGAATAGCAGACGGAATAAATGGTTCTTTAAATAAAAAGATTGCTAATAATTGACTACTAATTAAAGAGAGAGAAATTCCGACTAAGCTTCCTAACATTCCTAAATACACATATTCTAATGCGGTAATTTGCAGAATTTGTTTGCTCTTTGCTCCTAGTGTTCGTAATAAAACGCTTTCTTTAATTCGTTGGTATTTGCTATTTCTAACAGATCCTATTAAAACAATTATCCCAGTAAGAATACTAAAGAATGCCATAAAATTAATAATCCAAGCTATTTTATCTAGAATATCTTCAATGATTGTAAAAATTTGACGTAAATCTAATATGGATATGTTTGGAAACTGTTTTACCAAATCTCGTTGTAAATCCGCAGAACTTGCTTCATCGGGCACAAAGGTTGTTAACACACTAAATTGTGGTGCATTTTCTAAAACTCCAGTCGGAAAAACAATAGAAAAATTTAATTGAGCGCGTCCCCAATCTACTTTTCTGATGCTTCCAACATTGGTTTCCATTAAAACTCCTTGCACATTAAAAATAACTTTATCACCTATTTTTAAATTGGCATCTCTTGCAATATTATCTGCAATAGAAATTAAAATAGGTTCGCCTTGTTTAACTTCCTTGCTCCAACTTCCTTCTAATAATTCCTCAGAAGGAATTAATTCACTGCGAAAGGTAACTCTAAATTCATGATTTAAAATCCATCTTTTTCCTCTGTTAGAAGTGCTGTCTTTACGAAGATTATTTACCAATTCATCTTTAATTTGATGCATGCGCATTGTTACAATTGGAATGTTATTTATAACTTCTAAGCCTTTCGGAAGAATAGTGTTTACTACAGCTTCTCTTTGATTAGTTTGCACATCCATTAAAATAATATTTGGATCTTTTGTGCTATTTTCTATGGATGTTTTTGCTAATAAAATATCTTTGGTAAAGTACAATGTACTGATTAGAAAAGTTCCCAAACCGATGGCTAAAATTAACACCATTGTCTGGTTGTTTGGACGATATAAATTTAACAAACTCTGACGTTTGGTAAATCCCCAATTGGTTGGAAAGAATTTTTTAATTGCTTTCATAAAAAGACTAGCAATTCCTGCCATAATAGCAAACGTAATTAAAATTCCAACTGTAAAAACGAGTCCGTTAAATGCATCTTTTAATAACCAAAAAGAAAACAAAAAGATGAACAATAAAATTGCCGCCAAGGTAAAAAGTCTTGCTTTTCTTGGCTTTACTAAATTTTCGTCTGTTCCACGTAATACTTCAAGTGGAGAAACATACCAAGTTCCTAATAATGGCAATAAAGCAAATAAAACGGACATTAAAACTCCTAATGTTATTCCGATAATTAAGGGTTGAACAGTTATTGCTATTTCAACATCAAAAGGTAAAAATCCTTGTAAAATATACGGAAAAGCATATTGTAAACCAATTCCGATACTGGCACCTAAAACACCTCCGATGAGTCCAATGCCAACAATTTGCAATAAGTAAATTAAAAATGTTTGTTTTCTTGTGGCTCCTAAACATTTTAGAACTGCTACATTTTTTAGCTTTTCTTTGATATAAATATGAACAGAACTTGCAATTCCGACACAACCTAATAAAAGTGCAATAAAAGCTGCTAAGTTTAGAAATCTACTCACATTATCATATCTTCTTCCTAAACGTTCGCTTGTGCTTGTATGCGTATCTATATCCGCTTTTTCTTCATCTAAAATAGGATCCAATTTCTTGTCTAACAACACCAAATCCATTGTTGGTGGCGCAACAAAAAAGTATTGATATTCTTTTCTGCTTCCAACTTGTAATAATTCAGTTTGATCAATAAAACGAAACGGAATCAGAATTGGAGGCGCAACAGAAGTAGAAATTGCTGTACTTCCAGGAATTGATTTTAAAGCTCCAATAATTGGAAAAGTTAGTTTTCCTAATTTTACAGAATCACCAGGTTTTAAATTGTATTGTAACATTAAAGTAGCATCGACTAATGCTCCGCCTAACTGTTGATATTGAGAAGCAGCACTAGCAGGTTCTGTATCTAAAGTTCCGTAAAAAGGGAAATTACCTTCTATAGCACGCACTTTTACGAGTTTTGTTCCGTCATTTTTTGGGAACGCAGCCATAGAAACAAAATTGACTTCTGAAGCGCCAACATTTAAAGAATCTATAATTGCTTGTACTTTTTTTGAAGGAAGTTGTCTACTATCAATAATAAAATCAGCGCCCATTAATGCTTTTGACTGATTTTTAATATTCTGTTTTAAATTATCACTAAATAATTGAATGGAAACTACTGCTGCAATACCCAAAATAATGGATGCCATAAAAAGCATCAATCTAGAAAGACTTGCTTTTCCGTCTCTCCAAGCCATTTTAAACAGCCATTGTACCGAAGTTTTTGAAGATTTCTTACTCATTAAACAGCAATTGTTTTTTCGTTAGATACAATCTTCCCACCTTTTAATCTCAATATTTGTTGGGTTCTATTAGCCAATTCTAAATCGTGTGTGATGATTATTAAAGTAGTTCCAGCTTCTTTATTCAATTGAAAAAGCAACTGAATTACTTTTTCGCCTGTTTCTTCATCTAAATTCCCTGTAGGTTCATCAGCAAATAAAATAGAAGGTTTGTTTGAGAAAGCTCTTGCCAACGCTACTCTTTGCTGTTCTCCACCAGATAATTGTGATGGATAATGATGAGAACGATCTGCCAAACCAACTTTTTCTAATAATTCCATTCCAGTTTTAGAAGCATTTTTTTCTCCTTGTAATTCTAACGGAACAATAATGTTTTCTAAAGCTGTTAATGTTGGTAGTAATTGAAAATTCTGAAAGATAAATCCGACTTCTTTATTGCGTAATAAAGCACGTTCATCTTCATCTAAGTCTTGTAAATTGCTTCCGCATAATTCTATCTTACCAGCACTTGGGTGATCTAAACCAGCGCACAAACCAAGCAAGGTAGTTTTTCCGCTTCCAGAAGGACCAACAATTGAGAAAATACTTCCTTTTTCTACGTCAAAGGAAATATTGCTTAATACTGTTAATTTTTTAGAACCACTTGTATAAGTTTTCTCTAGTTCATCAATCTTTAATATCTTTGTCATTGTACTTATTTAATATATATGTTACCAAGAAATGCTAAAACTGAAAAATAGACAAATGATTTTAAATTTGAATACTCCTATGAAGAAGATTTTCTTAAAGTTTTGTTATTTTTCATTTTTACTGATGATGCTCTCTTGTGGAGCAGACACTTCTAAAAAAGAAAACAAAACTACAAAAACATCTATTGAAACAGACACTAAGATTGATGAAAAAAAGAATACAAAACGCATTGTTTTTTTTGGTGATAGTTTAACTGCGGGATATGGTTTAGATGATATAAATGATGCTTTTCCTGGAGTGATTCAAACTAAAATTGATTCGCTTTCTTTAGGATATACAGTTGTAAACTCTGGTGTTAGTGGAGAAACTACTTCTGGTGGTAAAAATAGAATCAACTGGATTTTAAATCAACAAATTGATGTTTTTGTATTAGAATTAGGCGCAAATGACGGATTGCGTGGCGTTCCATTAAAAGAAACTAGAGAAAACCTACAAGCTATTATTGATGCAGTTCTTCAAAAAAATCCTGCAACTAAAATTATTTTAGCAGGAATGCAATTGCCTCCAAATATGGGAATTGATTACACGACTGAATTTAAAACTATTTTTCCTGATTTGGCTCAAAAAAACAACTTGTACTTAGTTCCTTTTTTATTAAAAGATGTTGGTGGAATTCCTTCTTTAAATCAAGGTGATGGAATTCATCCAACTGTTGAAGGACAGAAAATATTAGCTAACAATGTTTGGGAGATTTTAAAACCAATCATCATTTCTTCAAAAAGCTAAGTTTCTACTTTAGGTTAATTCCTTGTTAAATATTTTTATTTATTACTAAAGATTTATTCGATATTAAAAAATTATGTACATTTGTTAACCAAATGGTTAAACTAAATAGTTAACACATGAAATCGAAAGATACAAATACAGAAAGTTCCATATTAGAAGCAGCAGAATCAATATTTCAAAGAAAAGGAATGGATGGTACGAGAATGCAAGAAATAGCCGATGAAGCAGGCATTAACAAAGCCATGCTACATTATTATTATAAAAGCAAACAATTGTTATTTGGAGCTGTATTTAAAAAAGCGTTTGGTTTGTTAGCACCTCAATTAAATGCTGTTTTAAACGACGATTCAACTATAGAAATTAAAATTCGAAATTTCGCAAACAATTATATTTCATTTATAAGTAAGCATCCTTATTTACCAAGCTTTATCATAATGGAGTTGAATAAAAACCCTGAGTTTATTTTAAAAATAAAAGATAATGCAGGATTTCCAAATCTAGAAAAGTTTAAAGGTCAAGTTAAAAAAGAAGTTGAAAATGGCATTTTAAAACCAATTGATGGCGAACAATTATTTATCAATATTATTTCATTATGTGTTTTTCCGTTTGTTGCTTCTCCACTTGTAAAAGCACTAGTTAATGTTAATGATGCGGAATTTAAAGCACTTATGGAAGCTAGAAAAACTGAAATTGCCAATTTTATTATTGACGCAATAAAAACATCATAAAATGAAAAAAATTAGTCTCTTTTTAATACTGATTATTAGTGGAGCAACTTTTGGTCAGCAAACAATTACACTAGAAGAATGCCAGCAATTAATTAGTGTAAATTATCCGCTATTAAAACAATCTGAAACCTTAATAAAGCAAAATCAGCTTGATACAGAAATCATAAATAACGGAAAGTTACCACAGTTTAGTTTAGACGGACAACTCACTTATCAATCGGATGTAATTAAGGTTCCGATGCCTGGTGCTACATCTTTAAACAAAGAACAGTACAAAACCACGTTGTCTGTAAATCAGCTAATTTTTAATGGTGGATTGATTGAAGCAAATAATCAGTTGAAATCTGCACAATTAAAAACAAAACAGCAACAACTTAAAGTTCAAGTTTATCAGCTTAAAAAACAAGTAAATCAATTGTATTTTTCTGTATTGATGGCTCAAGAAGCAATATTATTAGTTGAAGCTAAAAACAAACTGATACAATCAAAACTAAAGGAAGTAACCTCTGGAATAAAAAATGGTGTATTAGTAGCTTCTTCAGAAAAAATATTAAAAGTAGAATTGCTAAAAAACAAGCAACAATTAGAAGAAATCATCAGCAATAAAAAAGTATTAATTGCAACACTTTCTAAATTAATTACTATTACGATTGATGAGGATGCTGTCTTTAAGAAACCTATTATAGAAGTAGCCTTAAACACTGAAATTAATAGACCTGAATTGGATTTGTTTCAATTAAAAAAAGAAGAAATTGAAAGTTCTATCAATCTTGTTTCAAAAAAAAATGCACCAACTATTATGAGTTTTGCAACAGGAGGCTTTGGGAATCCTGGTTTAAATATGTTAGATAATTCTTTTCAGTCGTACTATATCGTTGGAGCAAAATTACAATGGACTCTTTTTGATTGGAGCTCGAATAAAAAACAACAAAAATCACTTGAACTCAATAAAGAAATCATTGATAATGAGCAAGATGTGTTTTTATTAAATACACAAATCGACTTGCATCAACAAGAAAAGGAAATTGAAAAAATAAATGGATTTATTCTTTCTGATACAGAAATTATTAAACTGCGAAATGAAGTGTTAGAAACTGCTGATTCGCAACTTAAAAACGGAACAATTACCGTTTCTGAATATATTACTGAACTAACCAATTTATTTGTTGATAAAAACAAATTGGTAACGCATCAAATACAATTACAATTGGTAAAGGCAAATTATACAATTACAAAAGGACAATAAAATTCGAACAATGAAATACATAAAAAATAGTGCCATTTTAAGTATCATACTCGTTGCGCTTGCCTCTTGCACAAACGACAATGACAAAGCAGATGGATACGGAAATTTTGAAGCTACAGAGATTACTATTTCTGCAGAAAATAATGGAAAAATCATGCAGTTTACTATTGATGAAGGAAGTGTGTTAAAAGAACATACATTTATTGGTTATATCGATACCATTCCGCTTTCTTTAAAACGTGAACAATTAGGAATTTCTAAAGCAATAATTGCCTCAAAATCTAAAAGTGTTTTGTCTCAAGTTGCTGTCTTAAATGCAAAATTAGAAACTGCAAATACTGCAAAAAATAGAATTAAAAACTTACTAAAAGATAAAGCTGCTACTCAAAAACAACTGGATGATGTAAACGGAGAAATTAATATCATTAAACAACAAATTAGCAGTGTTGAGTTTCAAAATGCACCTATATTAAATGAGTATAAAAGTATTGATGTTCAGTTAAAACAAATCAATGATCAAATTCTAAAAAGTAAAATTATCAATCCTGTAAATGGCACCGTTTTAACCAAATACGCAGAACCAAACGAAATTACAGCTTTTGGAAAACCGCTTTATAAAATTGCCAATTTAAAGACTATGCAATTACGTGTTTATATTAGTGAAACACAATTGGCAAGTGTGCAAATCGGACAAGAAGTAACGGTTAAAATAGATGATGCAGAAGCAATGAAGTCTTATAAAGGTGTAATAAATTGGATTGCTACTGAAGCGGAATTTACCCCAAAAATAATTCAGACTAAAGAAGAACGAGTTGCTTTAGTGTATGCCGTAAAAATTACTGTAAAAAACGACGGAAGTCTAAAAATAGGAATGCCAGCAGAAATGTGGTTTCAAAAATAAAAATTAAACCTTTAAATATAAATAAACATGAAAAAATTAGTATTAATTATCGTAATGATTGCATTTACATTAACAAGTTGTGTAGACAAAAAAGAAGCATCAAATTCTATCTTAAATAATGATTGGAAAAAAGAAATTGCTTTAGATAACGGTGAAAAATGGGAAGCAAATATTGAAACAACTAAAGGAGTTTCTGACATGATAATCTTGCTTAAAGAAAATAAAGAAACATCTCTAGAAGCATATTTATCACTTGCAGAAAAACTAAATAAAAGAAATAATATTTTGGTAAAAGAATGTACTATGGTAGGACCTTCTCACGACAACCTACATATTTTTCTGTATCCATTAATTGAAAAAATAAATGCACTTTTAGAAGTGGAATCTGCTTCAGATGCCGAAAAAATTGTTTCTAGTATTTCTGAAAACCTTGATGCATATACAACATATTTTAAATAAATAAATGAGTATTTCAATTGCTAATATATCAAAATCCTATAAAGAGGTGAACGCATTAAAAGATATTTCTTTTGATGTTGAAGCTGGCGAATTATTTGGTCTTATTGGTCCAGATGGTGCGGGAAAAACAACGCTTTTTAGAATTTTAACAACCTTATTAATTGCCGATGCTGGCACAGCTAAAGTTGCAGGTTTTGATGTGGTTTCTGATTACAAACAAATCCGAAATCACGTAGGTTATATGCCAGGGAAATTCTCCTTATATCAAGATTTAACAGTTGAAGAAAATTTAGATTTTTTTGCAACAATTTTCGGAACAACCATTGAAGAAAACTACGAATTAATAAAGGAAATTTATGTTCAAATAGCTCCTTTTAAAAACCGTAGAGCGGGAAAATTATCTGGCGGAATGAAGCAAAAACTAGCCTTGTGTTGTGCCTTAATTCATAAACCTAAGGTGTTGTTTTTAGACGAACCAACAACAGGTGTTGATCCTGTTTCTAGAAAAGAGTTTTGGGAAATGCTAAAACGTTTACAATTAAAAGGAATTACCATATTAGTTTCTACTCCGTATATGGATGAAGCTGCATTGTGTGATCGGATTGCGTTGATTCAAGGTGGAAAAATTTTAGAGATTGATACGCCAAAAGCAATTGTGAACAGGTTTCCTAAATCCATTTACAATGTGCGTGCAAATGATATGTATCTGTTGATACAAAGTTTAAAAAATTATAAAAATCAGTATAGCGTTTATCCTTTTGGAGAGTTTGTTCATTATACTGATTTGAATGATGATTTTACCCCAGAAACACTAAAAGCATATTTAGTTTCTAAAAATGTATCCGATATCATAATTGAGAAAACAACTGCAACGATTGAAGATACTTTTATGGAGTTGGCAAAATAAAAAACCTGCAAGGTTTTTAAAACCTTGTAGGTATAAATAAAAAGCAAAACATGAACAACAACGTCATACAAGTCAATCAACTTACCAAAAAATTTGGAGATTTTACGGCAGTAAATGCCATTACTTTTGATGTGAAAAAAGGGGAAATATTCGGATTTTTAGGAGCAAACGGAGCAGGAAAAACGACAGCAATGAAAATGCTTATCGGAATTTCTAATCCAACTTCAGGAGAAGCAACTGTGGCTGGTTTTGATGTGTATAGTCATGCTGAAGACATCAAAAAGAATATTGGATATATGAGTCAGAAATTTGCTTTGTATGACGATTTAACAGTAAAAGAGAATATTAATTTCTTTGGTGGAATTTATGGGTTGTCGAGAAAAATCATCAAAGAAAAATCGAAAGAATTGGTCAAGGAATTAGGTTTAGGAAAGGTTGAAAATCAGCTTGTAGGTTCGCTCCCATTAGGCTGGAAACAAAAGTTGTCTTTTTCTGTATCCTTATTACACAATCCTAAAATTGTTTTTTTAGATGAACCAACTGGAGGCGTAGATCCAATAACAAGAAGACAGTTTTGGGAACTAATTTACAAAGCAGCAAATGCAGGAACCACCATTTTTGTCACCACACATTATATGGATGAAGCAGAATATTGTGATCGCGTATCAATTATGGTCAACGGAAAAATTGAAGCGTTGGATACACCAAAAAAATTAAAAGAGCAGTTCAATGCAGAAAGCATGAATGACGTGTTTTTAAAATTAGCACGTGGATGAAAATGTTTCCCGCAGATTACGCGGATATACGCAGAAAAAACATAAATAAAAATAAAAAAGAGCTATATGAAAATTTTATCAGAAAACGACATTTCTTACTTAATTAGAGGTGCAATTTTTAAAGTGTATAATGAATTAGGTCCAGGTTTATTAGAATCTGTTTATGAAACAGTTCTATTATTTGAATTACAAAAGCAAGGTTTGGAAGTAAAAAGTCAAGTACCATTACCTGTATACTACGAAGGAACTAAATTAGAATTGGGATTTAGATTAGATTTACTTGTAAATGATAAAGTCATTATTGAAATAAAATCAGTAGATAACTTAGCAGAAGTTCATCATAAACAAGTATTAACATATTTGAAGCTTTCTAATTTAAAACTAGGAATTTTAGTGAATTTTAATGTAGAAAGTATAGTAAAAGGAATTTTTAGAAAAGTAAATGGATTGTGAAAAAAAATCCGCGAAAATCATCGAAATCTGCGGGAAACAGAAAAATAAATGAAAAGATTTAAAGGTTTTATAAAAAAAGAGTTCTATCATATTTTTAGAGATAGACGCTCGTTGTTTATTCTATTTGGGATGCCTATTGCTCAGATTTTACTGTTTGGCTTTGCCATCACAAATGAAATAAACAATGTAGATATTGCCATTTTAGATCATTCGAAAGATGCAACTACCAAAGAAATTATCAATAAAATATCCTCTTCAAAATACTTTAGTATCGATAAATTTTTAGAAAAAGAATCAGAAATTGAAGCTATTTTTAAAAAAGGAAAAGTAAAAGCAGTGTTAAATTTTGAGCAAAATTTTAGCAGTAAGCTCGTCAAAGAAAACAAAGCAACTGTGCAAATTATTACTGATGCTACTGACCCAAATACAGCAAATACCATAAGTAATTATGTAAATGCTATCCTTCAGCAATATCAAAAAGAGCAAAATAAAAGCATTCAAATGGCCGTTCAAATGATTCCAGAAACACGGATGGTGTACAATCCAGAATTAAAAAGTGTGTACATGTTTGTTCCTGGAGTAATGACTATCATTTTAATGTTGGTTTCTGCGATGATGACTTCGATTTCTATCACTCGTGAAAAAGAACAAGGAACGATGGAAATCTTATTGGTATCGCCTTTAAAACCTTTTCAAGTAATTGTTGGTAAGGTATTTCCGTATATATTTTTATCGATTATTAATGCCGTAGTAATTATTGTATTGAGCATTTTTATATTTAAAATGCCAGTACAAGGAAGTCTATTTTTATTAGGATTGGAAAGCATTTTATTCATTGTTTCTGCATTGGCATTGGGAATCTTAATTTCCACCATTTCAGAAACTCAGCAAACTGCAATGATGATTTCTTTAATGGGATTGATGTTGCCCGTAATTTTATTATCCGGATTTATTTTTCCGATTGCAAGTATGCCATTGCCCTTGCAAGTAATTAGTAATATAATTCCTGCAAAATGGTTTATCATCATTGTAAAAGGTATTATGTTAAAAGGTGTGGGAATCCAATTCCTTTGGAAAGAAACATTGATTTTATTAGGAATGACAGTGTTTTTTATCGCATTAAGTATTAAGAAATATAAAATTAGGTTGGAATAAATAAGTATTCAGTTAGCAGTATCAGTTGGCAGAAAAAAACTAAAAATGAAAATAATTCTATACATCATACAAAAAGAGTTCAAGCAAATCTTTAGAAATAAAGGAATGTTGCCAATTATTTTTGTGCTACCACTACTCCAATTGATCATTCTTTCTAACACGGCAACGTTTGAGGTTAAAAACATTAAGTTTTCTTATATTGATAATGATCATAGCAGTACTTCTAGAGCTTTGATTGACAAGTTTAGTGCTTCCACCTATTTTGATGTATTGGAAAATTTCACTTCATCAAAAGTGGCAAATACAGCGATGTTAAAAGGCGATGTTGATGTTATTTTAGAAATCCCAGCGCATTTTCAGCGTGATTTGTTAAAAGAGAAAAAAGTATCGTTAGGCATCGGAATAAATGCAATTGATGGCGCTGCAGCCGGAGTTACGAATGTGTATATATTGCAGTTGTTACAAAGTTTTAATAAACAAATACAAACAGATTTAATTCAGTTTTCTGATGCTAAAGCAAGACCAGTAAACATCATTTCCATTCCTTCTTTTTGGTATAATGAAACCTTAAACTACAAGACATTTATGGTTCCCGGAATCTTAGTTTTATTGGTAACTATGATTACGTTATTTCTTTCTGGGATGAATATTGTGCGTGAAAAAGAAATTGGAACTTTAGAACAAATCAACGTGACACCAATTAAAAAAAGTCAGTTTATCATCGGAAAATTGTTTCCGTTTTGGGCCATTGGCATGAGCTTGTTAACCATCGGATTAGTCATCGCTAAAATTATATTTGACGTGCCAATGCTTGGAAGTTTATTTTTAATGTATGCTTACACCTCTATTTACATTTTAGTGATTTTAGGAATTGGTTTATTCATCTCAAATTTTACAGATACACAACAACAAGCCATGTTTATTGCGTGGTTTTTTACAGTAATTTTTATTTTAATGAGCGGCTTATTTACGCCAATAGAAAGCATGCCAAAATGGGCCCAGATTGTTACGGAATTCAATCCGATAAAATATTTTGTTGAAGTGATGAGAATGGTGATGTTAAAAGGCGCAAGCTTTACGGACATTCTTCCGCAGGTATTAAAAACACTCTTGTATGCAATTATTATGAATTGCTTAGCAATTTGGAGTTATAAAAAAACAACGTAAAAATCTCATAATATGAAAACTAAAAACATCATTAACAAAATTAGTGTGCTTATCCTATTACTATTTGCTTTTGCAACACTATTTATGAGCAGTTCTGTTATTTTTGATTGGTTTGGAATCAGAGCCAAAGAAGGAAATTATGTATTGTTTATTGTTTGGGTGAATCTAATTTCTGGCTTGTTATATCTAGCCGCCGCATATTATTTATTTAAAAATAACAGCAAAGCTTTTTCTATTTTACGATTTGTTTTTATCCTGTTAGCTATTGCATTTATTGCTTTGCAAATTCATATTTATAACGATGGAATTTATGAGGATAAAACGGTAAAAGCGATGATCTTTAGAATGACGTTTACTTTGGTATTTGCAATACTAGCAAAGCTTACAATACCTAAAGCAAAATGAAAACATTGATCTATTTAAGTTTAATTTTAACCAATGTATATACAGATTCGTATTCATTAACTATTAAAACAATTGGTTTAGAAAACTCTAAAGGAACTGTTATTGTTGCTTTATACAATAAAGAAGGCTCAATTCCAGATCAAAAATTTAAAAATTTTTATAAGAAAAAAAAGGTTATCATACGTAATGATAAAGCTGAAACTACATTTAATAATTTACCTAAAGGAACGTATGCTGCAACCATTTTGCACGATGAGAATAAAAATGAAAAATTAGATAAAAAATTCCTTTTACCATTACCTGCTGAAGGCGTTGGTTTTTCCAATTTTAAAAACTTCGGATTGAATAATCGTCCAGATTTTAAAAAAGCAAGTTTTAATTTAGATAAAGATACCATAATTACAATACAAGTAATTTATAAATAAAAGATGAAATTAAGAATTATCATTTTACTTCTGGTTAGTAGCTCTTTCAGTCAATTGATGGCGCAAAAAATAGATACAGTTTTACCAAAACTATCATTAGAAAGAATTGCATTAATCAATCAAAATGACACCTATATCACCTTTCCAACAGATATTGGAAACATTGTTCCATTAATTTTTGAAGCCAACGTAAACCCTTCTTTTATAATAAGAGAACGTAAAGATTCTAAACTAATGGCAGTATTAACGCCACAAATAATACTTAGAATGTTTAATGAGGATTCGTATCCAATTCGAACACCAAGTTACATTCCTCAAATATCATTTTACTATTTAGCTAGTAAAAAAGCAGCTCTTAATTATTCGGTTTTATTTGGAAGGATTGCACATCACTCCAACGGACAAGAAGGAGAATTTTATAATGCAGACAACACAATTAATACAAAATCTGGAAGTTTTGCAACTAATTTCATAGAATTAGGTTTTCTTAAAACATCTTATAGCACGAAGTTAAAAGCGATAAAAACAATAAAAAGTTCCGTTGAATTTCATCCAAAAAACTGGATGCTTCAAGAGATGAGAGGTCAATATAGCGGATTAAGATGGCACAATTCATTTACATCATTTAAGTTTCCTTTGCAAGATGATGAAAACGGAAAAGCGAAGTTTTCTTTAAAAGTTGAAACGACCTTTATGCTAGATCATTTTAATAACTTAGATTTTTTTGATTTAGATAGACTTAATGCAAGTCTTACTTTTTATTATCATCCAAAATTTTTGGAAGATATTGGATTGTTTGTTCAGTTATATCGTGGTACCGATTATTATAATATTAACTTTGAACATCAAATGTCTATCATTCGTTTTGGATTAATGACAGAAATTTTGAGGTTTTAAAACAATTAATAAAATGGAAAAACAAATTTATATTAGAAAGAGTAATGGAGAAACTGAGCTTTTTTCATTTAACAAATTAAGAAACTCACTCTTATCTGCTGGTGCTTCCAAAGGTTTAATTGAATCTATAGTAGAAAAAATACAAATAGATGTTTATGATGGTATTTCATCAAACACAATTTATAAAAAAGCTTTTGCACTATTAAAAAAACAAAACCGTATTTCTGCTTCTCGCTATAGTTTAAAACGTGCTATTTTTGATTTAGGACCAACGGGTTATCCGTTTGAGAGATTGGTTGGCGCTTTACTAAAAGAGAAAGGTTATAAAACCCAAGTAAGTGTTGTTTTAGATGGAGAATGTGTAACTCATGAAATTGATGTATTGGCAGAAAAAGATGGAAATGTTTATGCAATTGAATGTAAATTTCATTCGGATGCTAGAAACTCAAGTGGAGTAAAAATTCCATTGTATATTAATTCTAGATTTTTGGATATTCAGAAAGAATGGAATACAAATTCTAACCGTAACACACATTTAAAACAAGGTTGGTTGGTTACCAATACCCGGTTTTCAGAAGATGCCATTAATTATGGTAAATGTGTTGGTTTACATTTATTAAGTTGGGATTATCCAGTAAATAATGGTTTAAAAGCAAATATTGATACACATGCGCTCTATCCAATTACAACTTTAACAACATTAAGTAAAAAAGAAAAACATTTACTTATTGAGAATGATGTTATCTTGGTAAAAGAGCTTTTAGTTGCTTCGAATAAAATGAAACAAATAGGATTATCAGATGTAAAAATTAACCGTGTTATAAACGAGGTAAAAAAGATGTGTTATCTAATTCCAAATTAAGGACTTCGTTTATATAACACTGACTCTTACTTTTTTCTTTTTTAAACGTGTATTATTCAATTTTTCTACCAAAGCATCAGCAATTGTTAATGGTACAGCAACAAAAGCACAATCTTGTTTTAAATCAATAGTTCCTAATTGATCGTTATTGATTTCTCCTTGTTTAAAGAACAATCCAGCAATATCTCCTTTAGAAATTTTATCTTTTCTTCCGCCAGAAATAAATAAAGTTATCCAATATTGAGGTTTTCTTTTTCCGGTTGTAGACAATTTTTCAACTTTAGCATTTTCTATAAATTCAGGAAAAACTTCTCGATCTCCTTTTATCAAATACGCTGTTCCTTTAGCTTCTACTCTAGCAGTTCTTCCATTTCTATGCGTGTATTCTTCGTAAGCATCTGGAGTTTCATAATGAACTACAAATTTCATTTCAGGAATATCAATTCCTCTTGAAGCCAAATCACTTGCTACTAAAATTGAAACACTTCCGTTTCTTAATTTTATCAAAGCACGTTCTCTGTCTTTTTGTTCCATTCCTGCATGAAAACATGTATGTGCAATTTTCTTTTTATCTAAAAATGCACTAATATCTTCAATGCTATCTTTCTTATTACAAAACACAATTCCTGGATCATTTCCTAAATGATTTAATAAATCAACCAAGGTATTGTGTTTATTTTTAGATGGAGAAAGAATGGTTTTTATTATCAGTTTTGAAGCTGCTTTTTCTTTGATATAATTCAACGTTACTGCATTGTCCATTCTAAAATAACTTGGAATCGAAGCTCCTTTTGTAGCAGAAGTCAATATGCGTTTTGTAATATTTGGTAAATGACTGATGATGTTTCTCATGTCTCCACCAGCACCAACTTCAAAAGAAATGTCATACTCATCTATCACCAATGTTTTGATTTCTTCTGTTGTAAAACGCGCTTGTTCAAAATGATCTGACAATCTACCTGGAGTTCCGATTAAAATAGCTGGCGTATGTTTTAATTCTGTTTTGTCTTTAGCAATCGTTCTTCCACCATAAATTGCATTGGCTTTGTAACCTGAGCCAATATTCCTAACAACTTGTTCTATTTGAATTGCCAATTCTCTAGAAGGTACAATAATTAAAGCTTGTACTTCTTTACTTTCTGGATCTAACTGTTCTAGTAAAGGCAATAAAAAAGCGAGTGTTTTTCCAGTTCCAGTTGGAGATAACAAAATGGTGTTTGCATTGTTATTGATTGTTTCCAACGCTTCTTCTTGCATCGGATTTAAACTATATATTTTTAACTTATCAAGAATATCTTGTTGGTCTTTAATGCTATTTGCCATGTCTATTTCTTCTTTTTCTTTTTAGTTTCTTCTAATTTTGAAGCTCCAGAATTGGCTTGTGCTATATAATTTGCCAATACTTTTTCTATCAATTCTTCTTTTGTTAAGTGATGAAATATCGTTCTTACTTCTTTTCTAAACTCTTCAGAAATAGAACGATTTGGTTTGGTCTTAAATATTTTCTTTGCCCACAATAAGCCATTATTTTCTTCAATACTTTTAGCATCCGCTTTTTTAAATTCTTTAAAAACAATGCCTAATTCTTTTTCAAAATCAGCAATATCAGCAACTTCTTCTTGTTGTAAAATTGTTAATGAAAGTCCCGTTGCTCCTGCTCTTGCTGTTCGTCCACTTCTATGAACATAAGCATCAAAAGTATCAGGCAAATGATAATTAATGACATAAGAAATGTCTTTGACATCAATTCCTCTTGCTGCCAAATCTGTTGCAACTAAAATATCAATAAAACCTTCTCTAAATTGCCCCATAATTCGATCTCGAATTCCTTGAGTTAGACTCCCATGAATAGCTCCAGACGAAAATTTATTGATGGCTAAGTTCTTCGCTAGTTTATTTACCGCAGCTTTTGTTTTACAAAAAATAATGCCTCGTTTTCCTTCTTTAGAATTTAAGAAATGTAACAACACTTCTAATTTTTCTATTGGTTCTACTACCACATATTGATGCTCAATTCCTTGATGCCCAACAGTTGTCATATCTGCTTCAATTTGAACAACATGTTTTGACATGTAATTCTGAATCAATTGTTTAATGGTTCCTGGCATTGTCGCCGTAAACAATAATGTTCTTCTAGATTTCGGAATTTCTTTAATAATTGCATCCAATCCAACTTTTAAAGCACTCACCATTTCATCCGCTTCATCTAAAATAAAATAAGAGATGTTTTTAATATCAATTGCTTTTCGTTCTACCAAATCTACCAAACGACCAGGAGTTGCAACTACAATATGTGTGATGCTTTTTAGACGTTCAATTTGAGGTTTAATCGGAATTCCACCGCAAACTGTAGCAATGGAAACAGCAGGTAAATGTGTAGAAAAAGAGACTAAATTTGTGTAAATCTGTTGTCCTAATTCTCTAGTTGGCGCTAAGATTACTGCTTGAATATTAGTTTTATCAACATCAATCAATTGCAATAAAGGCAAACCAAATGCCGCAGTTTTTCCTGTTCCTGTTTTTGCCAACGCAACTACATCTTCTTTTTGATGTAAAATAACCGGAATTGTTTTTTTTTGAATATCTGTTGGAGTAGAAATCTGTAAATCAGACAAACTTTGTATTAGCTGATCATGAATTCCTAAATCGGAAAAACGTTTAGACATAAAATAATAATTTTTGCAAAGGTAATCATACCGATGTCGGGAATTGAAGAAATTAGTGTATTAATATTTTCTTATTTATAGGCGAAATATCAGCATAAAAAAAGTCCATCATTGCTGATGGACTTTTATAAAACTTAAAGTATATGTTTTAGATAACTTTTACGTTAACTGCATTTAATCCTTTGTTTCCTTCTTGTAAATCAAATTCAACGCTATCGCCTTCACGAATTTCGTCGATTAATCCTGAAATGTGTACAAAATGATCTTTGTCTACTCCTTCTTCTGTGATAAATCCAAATCCTTTAGATTCATTGAAAAATTTTACTGTTCCGTTACTCATTGTAATGTAATTAAATTTATAATACTTATTGATTTGCAAAGGTGGTTACATTATTTAGACATTCAACACTTTAATTGACTTATTTTCAATTTATTAAAATATAACTACCAAATCTTTATTCTTTCGTTTTTAGGCTTGTAGTTTTTATCTCAAGGCTTTACATCAAAAGTGTCATAAAATGGTGTAAAATTCATTAACGAACCATTTACACGCCAACTTTTAAAGCATAAAAAAAGCAACTTTAAGAAAGTTGCTTTTTTTATGTATTAATTATAATTACTTTTTTTGTTTCACTTTTACAGCGTTCATTCCTTTTAAACCTTTTTCTAATTCAAAAGTAACTTTGTCGTTTTCTGTGATTTCATCAATTAAACCACTAACGTGAGTAAAATATTTTTCTTGATTATCAGTGTCTAAAATAAAACCATATCCTTTAGAGGAATCAAAAAATGAAACTTTACCATTTCTAATCGGATCTTCTGCTTCACCTTCTTCTTTTTTAGGAATTCCTAAAATGATATCTTCTAACTCAACTTCCACTTTTAAAGTTGGATCTGGCGGAGTATCAGTTAAATTTCCATTATGATCTACGTAAGCAAACTCAATACCTGAAGAACCTTTCTCTTTTGTTTCAGCTTTACGAGCTTCCATCTTCTTTCTTTTGTCTTCACGTTTTTTTAAACGCTTTTTTTCTTTTTCACTCTTATTGTATGTCTGTTGCGATTTTGCCATTCGTACTGTAAATTATTTAAAATTATTATGCAAATATATCTATTTTACCGTTAATAATAGAGAAATTAAATAAGCAATTTATTTGTTACACTAATGTTTCTTTCAAATAAAACTAATTTCTAAGTTCATTTTTTAATGTATAAAACTGATTTTTTAATTCTTTAAATCTGTTTTCTACATCTTGTCCCAGAATTTGATCTGCACTACTAATCATGTTTAGTAAGAACGAGATTTGCGAAACCAACATTTGTTGAGGATAAGCACCTGAAGCATTTTTTAATTGTTTTAAAGCGGTATTTACTTTATCTAATCTAGCTGATTTTTTTCCTTGTAAAGTGGTTGCTTCTTTTTCTAATCTATCTTGAAATTGTCTTGCTTCAGAAAGAAAATCCATTACTTTTTGTTGCATTGCAAGCTGATTAACAATATCTGCTTTTGTAATTCCTTCTTCTATTACTCTTGGATCCATTACAATTTCAAACGATTGTTCAAACGATTTTCCGTTTACTGTTAATTTTGCAGAATAAATTCCTGGAGCAACCATTGGTCCGTTTTTAAAACTTCTATTTTTGTTTGCTGACCAAACTCCTTTTTGTTGTAAATTCCAATTAAAACGATTAATTCCAGCTTTGGATTCTAACCTGCTATCAACATAAACAAAAGTCTGACTTAAATTCATATCTTCTACAATGGTTGTTTTTGCAATTAAGTTTTTATCACTAACAATTGATGCAACTATTTTTTTATTTGCATCTAAAATTTCTAATTGTATTGGTGATTTGTTTCCATTCGGAATAAAATAATCAATCATTACACTAGTTCCTGGATATTGAACAATACCTTCAGATCTATAACCTCTAGAACGATATCGAATCGTTGTATCTGGTTTAAATAACCAAGGAGAAGATTTTAAACTATTGATTTCTTTCTGTCTTAAAGGAGTAATATTATCTAAGATCCAAAAACCTCTTCCCATAGTACTTAAAATTAAATCTCCTCTAAATATTTTAAGATCTGTAATTGGTGTAACTGGCAGATTTTGTTGAAATTTCTCCCATGATTTTCCGTCATTAAAAGAAACAAACATTCCGAATTCTGTACCAGCATATAATAATCCTGCTCTTACTGGATCTTCACGTAAAACTTTGCTTGTAAAGTCATCTGGAATTCCGTTTGAACTTGTAGAAATCAACTCCCAAGTTCTTCCATAATTTTCAGTTTTATAAAAATAAGGTTTATCATCGCCCAATAAATGCCTATCAACAGCAATATATGCTTTTGCAGGATTAAATTGCGATGGTTCAACAGATTCTACTCTACCTCCTTTTGGTAATTTTTTTGGTGTTACATTTTTCCATGATTTTCCACCATTTTGAGTAACAGAAACCACTCCATCATTAGAGCCTACCCAAATTAAACCTTCTTTTAATTTCGATTCTCTAATCGAATAAACAGTACTATAATATTCTTCTCCAGTAATATCTCTTGTAATTGGACTTCCAGAATTAACTTGTTTGTCTTCTTCAAAAGCTGTTAAATCTGGAGAAATAGTTTCCCAAATTTTTCCGTCTGTCATTGTTTTATGAATATACTGAGAACCATGATACACCAGATTTGGATTGTGTGGAGAAACATGAATTGGAGCCACACGCTGAAAACGATATTTTAAATCTTTTGGATTGTGACCGTAAATATAAGAAGCACCAACAGTATATTTTTTCTCTGTTCCTGTTAATTTATTAAAAACTCCAAAATTCCCTTTACAGTTTGCATAAACAATGTTGTGATTTCCTGGTTTTGGAACAACAGGACCCGTTTCACATCCACCAACACTTATTCCCCAACCTCTTCTAGAGATTACAGTTGCAGACGGAGGTAAACTCGGTATGGCAACGGTAGAATTGTCTTGTTGACCAGCATATAACCAATATGGATATTGATCATCTACTTCTACTTGATATAATTCTGCTGTCGGTTGATTGTATTGAGTTGACCATGTTCTTCCTCCATTATGAGAAACATTTGCGCCGCCATCATTAGCTTGAATTAATAAATTTGGATTGTTTGGGTTGATCCAAATATCATGATTATCTCCGTGAGGAACCGACATTCTTCTCCAACTTTTACCGCCATCAATCGATTTTAATAAGGGATTTGCATTTGAATAAATGATATCCGGATTTGTAGGATCTAATTCAATATTGGTATAATAAAAAGGCCTATTTACCAAACCTTTATTATCAGAAACTTGCACAAATGATTTTCCTTGATTTACAGATTTATACAAACCTCCTTCTTTTCCTGGCGCTTCAATAACTGCATATAAAATACTCGAATCTACTGCAGAAACTGCTAAATCAATTTTACCAATTAAACCTTTTGGCAAACCATTTTCTAATTTTACCCAATCTTTTCCACCATTAATAGATTTATAGATTCCGCCTTCATCATTCGTTCCACCAGAAATGATTGTCCAAGGTTTGCGTTGCCCTTTCCAAGCTGCAGCATACACAATATCAGGATTACTTGGTAATAATTCTAAATCAGCAAAACCTACTTCATCAGAAATAAATAATACTTTTTCCCAATTCTTTCCACCATCAATTGTTTTATAAATTCCACGTTCATTGTTGTTTTTAAAAGCATTTCCGATGGCAGCAACCCAAACAATATTATGATTTGTAGGATCAATTTCTACAGCTCCAATTTGCCCAGTTTCTCTTAAACCGATATGTTCCCAAGTTTTACCCGCGTTTATTGACTTATAAACTCCTTTTCCAGAAATTACATTGCTTCGTAAACCATCAGAACCAGTACCAACATAAACAATATTTGGGTCGTTTACGGCAACTTCAATTGCGCCGATTGATGGTGTTGCAAAAAATCCGTCAGAAACATTATTCCAAGAAACTCCATAATCATCAGATTTCCAAACGCCACCACCAGTTGCTCCTAAATAAAAAGTTCCTGGCAACATTGGTGTTCCGGTTACAGCAGTAACTCTTCCTCCTCTTTCTGGACCAACAGTTCTGTATTTTAAAGCACTAAAATCTTGAGCAATTAATGTAAATGGAGCAATTAAAAATAAAAATAAGCGAATTAAAAAGGAATGTGATTTCATTTGTTTGGTAGTTTTAAAAGTAAATACGTTACTATCGTAAATATATAAATTGATTTTTAATTATTTTGTGAGAGTATTATTTTAACTCAAAATAGGCTTGTTGTAGTTTTTTTGTAATCATTCCTATCTCATCATTTTTATAAAAAGAATGATTATTGATTTGTCTTATAGCAGCAATTTGGGTTGATGTACCTGTTAAAAAAGCTTCGTCCATTTTTGAAATATCAGAAAAATGAATTCCTTTTTCTACAACCTTTAAATTAAGTTTTCTACATAAATTAAGCACAATTTGACGTGTAATTCCGTTTAGAATAAACTCATTTGCTGGATGTGTACATATAACATTGTCTTTAACAAAAAACACATTACAATGCGATGCTTCTGTGATAATTCCGTTTTTTACAAATATAGTTTCAAAACAATTTTGTTGCATCGCAAAATCATTTGCCATTACATTTCCTAAAAGTGAAGTCATTTTAATATCGCACTTTTCCCATCTGTAATCGTTTGTTGTAACTACAGAAGCATTTATCAAATTAATATCTGGTAACTTCTTCGGAACAGCGTACATCATTACAGTTGGAGCAGTATTCTTAGGATATGAATGTGTTCTTGGTGCAGTTCCTCTTGTAACTTGTATGTACAACAAACAATCTTCATTTTGCAATTCTGATGCAGATAATAATTTTGGAATTTCATCAGTTAAGGATGTTGCATCAAATTGAATATTGATTTTATTTACACAAAACTGCAATCGTTTTAAATGTTCATCGCCATAAAAAAACTGACCATTTATCTGAACCATTACTTCATAAATGCCATCACCAAACAAAAAACCTCGGTCGAATACAGATATTTTTGCAGATTTTGCATCTACAATTTTACCATTTATATATACTTTTTTTGGATACTGATTCATAAGGATATATTTCTATAAATTGAGAAGTGAAAGTTAGGGATATAAATCTTTCTAAGAAAACTTTAATTTTAATAAAATTATAAGCTTACGTTAAAATTAGCATCTTTTTTTCCTTAGAACTTTTTTTGATTTAACTTTACTCGAATAAAATTAAAACTAACTCAAAATGAATTTCAATCATTCTAAAAAAGCAACATTACTTTCATTGTTGCTATTATTTGTCTTTTCGTTACATAGCTCTGCACAAGACAAATTAAAAAAGATGCCAGGTTACGAACAGTATCAAAAAATGGCACCAAAACTATTTAGTTCTGTAAAAAGAGCACCAACTTCTGTTGTTTGGGCAAAAGACGGTAAAACATTTACCTATGTGGAAGACGGAATGCAGCACACGTACGATGTACGAAAAAAGAAAGTTGTTGCATCAGAAAAAGCACAAAGACAACAACGTTTTAGAAGAGGAAACAGGCCAGCTCGTGGAAGACAATATGCTTCTCATATTTCTCCAGACAACAAATTAAAAGTTTTTACAAAAGACAGAAATGTGTATATCAGTAATGCTGATGGATCAAACGTACAAGCTGTAACAACTAAAGGAAATGATGAAAATCAAATTAAATTCGGAATCGCAACTTGGGTTTACGGAGAAGAATTAGGTCAAAATACTGCAATGTGGTGGTCGCCAGATTCTAAAAAAGTAGCTTTTTATCGCTTTGAAGAAAAAGACGCAAAGAAATATTATGTATTGTACAATCAAACAAAAATACAAGATTCTGTTGAGGTTGAAGCATATCCTAAAGTTGGTGCTAAAAATTTACCAGTAGATTTATTGGTGTATGATTTAGAAACTAAAAAAACGGTTACGTTAGATGTTAGAAAAGGAAAACCATATAACGATGGTGCTTTAGGAACGTATTTATACGGAATGAAATGGTCGCCAGACGGAAAAGAATTGTTGTATCATTCTACAAACCGTAAGCAAGACATCATGGAATTTAGTGCTGGAAATGCAACAACCGGAGAAACCAGAGTAATTGTAAGAGAAGAATGGTTGCCGAGTTTTACAAAAAACACTCCAGAAATGTATGAACTAGCTGATGGAAAACATTTTATTTGGGCTTCAGAAAGAAATGGTTTTAACAACTATTATGTGTATAATTATGACGGAACTTTAGTGAATACTTTAACGAATCACAATTTTGAAGTTTCTAGATTGGTGAAGGTTGATGAAAAAAAGAAACAAGTATATTATTATGCTCGTAGTGGAGAAAATCACATGAAAATGCAATTGCATCGTGTAAATCTTAACGGAACAAAAGATGTGCGTTTAACAGATCCTAAGTTCAACCATAGCGCAATTATTTCTCCAGACGGAAAGTATTTTGTGGATGTTGCACAAACACACAACATTCCTCCTTTTGTAAATTTAATGAACTCGAGAGGTAAAAAGATTTCTGAAATTGCTAAAAGTGATATGACTGAATTTAAACAATTAGGTTTTAAAACTGTTGAAGTATTTACATTTACTTCTGCTGATGGTGAAACAGAATTACACGGAATGATTCACTTTCCTTCTAATTTTGATCCAAATAAAAAATATCCAGTCATCTTAGCAAATTATGGCGGACCTGCAACAAACGCTTTTAGAGAATCTTTTACATATCCAAGTTCTATTACAGAGTATGGATTTATCGTTTTAAATATTGATGGAAGAAATGTTCGTGGAAGAGGAAAACGCTTATTAGATACATTATATGGAAACTTAGGAATCGTAGAAATGGACGATTTTGCTGAAGGAATAAAATCATTGTACAATCGTTCTTATATTGATAAAAACCGAGTTGGTGTGTACGGAACTTCTTATGGAGGAACAACAGCTGCAACAAGTTTATTAAGACATCCAGATGTGTATCATGTTGCAGTTGCAAATTCTGCTGTAACAGATTGGAGAAATTATGACAATGTGTACACAGAACGTTATATGAACTTAATAACAAACAATAAAAAAGGATATGATGCTTCTAGCATTATGAATTATGCAAAGGATTTAAAAGGAGAATTAATGATTTTCTTCGGAACCAATGACAACAATGTGCATCCAGCAAATTCTTTACAATTGATACAAGCGTTGCAAAAAGCTGGTAAAAGTTTTGAAGTTCAGATTGGTCCAGATAAAGGACATACTGCTTTAGGAAGAGATAGAATGATGGAATTCTTTATTCAGCATTTAGTGTTGAAATAAAAAAACATATCAATTTAAATTATAAAAGTGAAAAGCTCCTAATTTCTTAGGAGCTTTTTGTTTACTTTTTCTTTTTTAATCTGCGCTGTTGTTCTGCATAAGGAATTCCTTTTAAAACCCAATCTTCAGCTTTTTCATCTTTTAAATAATGTCCAAACCACGTTAAAATTCGTTGTTGATAATCAATTCTATTTTTATCTTGCCTTAAACCATGTCCTTCTTTTGCGTACACCAATAAAACAAAAGGTTTTTTAGCTCTTCTTGCTGCATTGTAATAGGCAATTCCTTGAAACCAATTTACATTCGTGTCATTATCTCCAACTTCAAATAACATCGGAGTATTTAAAGTTTCGATGTTCATTACCGGAGAGTTTCTTAAATAACGTTCTGGTGAAACCCAAGGAGCAACTTCCATACGTTCTTGACTAACTTCAAAATGTGCATTTTCTGGCATTCCTCCAAATGCTGGAGTCACCGCTAAATTCATACTAATTAATTCCGTTAAGCCTGCACCAGCAACACTTGCTGCAAATATATTGGTTTGCGTAGGCACAAAAGCAGCTTGATATCCACCCCAAGAATGACCAATTAAACCTACTCTTTTTGCATCTACATCTCCTTTATTAACAACTGCTTTTACTGCACTTTCTAATGTTTTTGCTGATGAAATTCCTGGATCACCAGCAATAAATTCGATATCAGGATTTAACACAAAATATCCGTTTTGAGTCCAAACTGTTGTGTTATAATAATTTGTTCTTGAAGGAGAAATATATCTATGAAAATTTTGTGTTAATTTCTCATAAATATAAGTAATCATAGGATATTTCTTTCCTTTTTTATAATCTGCAGGATAATATAAAATTCCTTGTGCTTGTTTGCCTAAAGCATTTGTAAACGTTATTAATTCTGCTTTTCCCCAAGCATAATCCTTTTGAAAAATATTTGTATTAGAAACTTGCGTTGGTGATTTAAATGACGTTGAATTTGAAATAAATAAATTAGGAGATTGCATATAGGTTTGTTCTACAAAAGCAAAATTATTAGATTCTTTTGCTTTAATAAAACTTGATATAGAAGCTTCTTTAAAAATTAAAGTATTTATCTTTTTTCCAAGTTTTCCCGAAGCTAAGCCCGAAGCTTTCGTTAATTTGTTTCTCATTGAAAAATAAACTGGCTTTTTTACATCAATATATTGTTGTTCTCTATCAAAATTATAAAATCTATAAATAACACCTTTCTCTTTTCCTTGAGTAACTCTTTTAGGTTTTGATCCGTTTGTAAATATTTGCCACACATCATATTCTGAATTGATGAAATAGGATTTACTATCACTACTCCAAGCTACAAACCCAAATGCTGGTTTTTGTGGAGTTGGATGATCATTTTCAACATCGATAAATTGATCCTTAATATTTGATGTGATATTTGAAGATGTTTCATTTTTGATATTATAAAGGTGTAAATGATCATTATTCAGGTATACAAAATATTGATTATTAGGGCTAATACTCCAATATCTGTTTGCTTTTGTAACTACTTTCTTACGGTTTCCATTTTTATTGTTTACAACGTATAAATCAGAACTTGGTCTTCCAAACATTCCATCAAACTCATAAGGAGTTTGATCTTGACCAATACTACTATTTGTATCGGTTTGTAAACGAATTCTTTCAACTAAATCATTTTCAATTTTATAAAATGAATTGTTACTAACATTCCAAGCTGCTAGTTTAAAACCAAATCTAGAATTCATCTTTTGAGCAGGAATAATTACAGCATCAGAACTATTCCAGATTTCTAATGCAGGTGCTTCATCATCGTCAGTTATGCTTTTTATTTTTTTATCATCTTCTTTTTTCTTGTCATTTGGTTTTCTATATTCTGTATTAAAATAAACGATGTTTCCATCATCAGAAAATCGAATATTTCTATTGATTATTTTTGTGTCTTTTGGAAAGTTAGAAAAACTACTTTGATCAAATATTTTAAAACTGAAATTTGAATCTAAATTTTTCCAATACAATAAATCATTAGAACTTTCTTTATAGTTTTTATCAATATTTTTTCTTGTTACAAATAAATCACTGCTCTCTTTTCTCCATTCTAAACCAGAATAGATTTCTTCTTTTTGATTTAACACTTTTAAATTTCCTGTAATTGCGTTGTACAATTGTATTCCATTACCAACCTTATCTGTAGTGTTAATCAACATAGCAAGCAATGTTCCTTTATCTTGCCATGCATATTCTTTTACGTTTCCAAAAGTTACTTCTAAACCCGTTTCTAAGTTTTTAACAATTAGTGTATTCGATTTATTCTTTTGACGTTTCATTGCTAAATATGATCCAGAACCACTAAATTTATAATTAACAACATCTAAAAACTCAAGAGAATCATTTGTTATTAAATTTAGAACGCCCAATTTATTTGGAGCTTTCTTTTTTGATTTCTTACTTGCTTTACCAGATAAAACTTTTGCATAAGCCAACCATTTACTATTTACCGAAAACCTTGCAAACTCGGCGTTATTAATTTCTTTTGCCTTTTTTGTTTTTGTATTTACAATAAATAATGTTTTATCACTCTCATTATTAACCTTTACATATTGCAGCCAGTTACCATCATTTGAAAAAGATGTTCCCCAATTAATACGTTCCCATTTTCCGTAATCATCAACAGGAACTGTTTTTAAATTACTTTCAGCAACATTTTGCGCAGTTAAACTTAGTGAAACAAAAAATACAATTGTAGTAAAGATTGGTTTAAAAATTTTCTGTATAAATATCATGTGTGTTTGTTTTTATCTTTCTCAAAGAAATGAAATTAATATCAGTATAACAAGACAAATAAAAAAGCTTCTAATTTCTTAGAAGCTTTTTAAAAAGTTAATTTTTCATCAATTCATATCCTTGATTTATTCCCTTTTCAATTGCTGGAACTCCACGTTCCATCCAAGTTGGTTTTGCTGTATCTTTTAAATAATAGTCAAAGAATTGCGCCATTCTGATGTTAAAATCTTTTCTGTTTTGCATCTTTAATGGCCAATGACGAGCACCATTATAGTTTAGTAACCATGTTGGTTTTCCTAAACGTCTTAACGAATTAAAATATTCTATTCCTTGATACCATGGAACATGTCCATCTTTATCATTATGCATTATTAGAATTGGAGTGTTCACTTTATCCATATTGTATATTGGTGAATTTTCTATATAACGCATTGGATATTCCCACGGAGTTCCTCCTATTCTACTTTGTGTGTGTTCGTATTGGAATTGTCTACTTAAACCTGAATCCCATCTAATTCCGCCATAAGCAGAAATCATATTTACTACTGGTGCTCCAGATTCAATAGCTGCAAAAATATCTGTTTTTGTTGCTAAATGAGCTACTTGATATCCACCCCAACTATGTCCTTGTGCTCCAATTTTATCTTTGTCAATAAAACCTTTATCAATTAAAGAAGTAATTCCAGGAATTACTGCATTATAAGCAGATTCTCCAGGATAACCATCTCTATATACAATATCTGGATTAAAAATTATGTAACCTCTACTTGTATAAAAACTGTAATTAATACTTGATCTTCCTGGTGATGGTGCTCTATGATTATGCAATCCGTCAGAACTACGTTCGTAGAAATTTACCAACATTGGGTATTTTTTATTTGGATCAAAATTTTCTGGTTTTACCAATAAACCTTTCAACGCTTTTCCTTCTAAAGAAGTAAATTCGTGCAATTCAATAGTACCCCAATTGTATTCTTTTTGTTGTGGATTTGCATCACTAACAACCGTTTGCTTTTTAAAACTCAAGTCAGAAACACGTAAATTCGGAAACTCAATAAAAGATTGACGTGTAAATAATACATTATTATCATCTTTTGCTTTTATTGGATTAGAATACCTAAAAGGACCGTCTAATAATTGTTTTCCTCTATTTCTTTTCGCATTGTATTCGTAATATCCACTATTCTTAGTTGTTTCATTAAACGTTGTTAAAAGCCATGTTTTAGAATCGTCTATAAAACGATCTTCTCTATCTAATCTAGCATAACGATACACCGTTTTTGTTGATCTACCATTTGTTAACTTAGTATTCTGGCCAGTTGTTGGATTAAATTTAAAGATGTCATATCTGTCATAAATCAAAATCTCATTATCATCTTTTGTCCAACCAGCCATTCCGTATGAACCAGGATGATTTGGAGTATCATTTAATTCATTGTAAAACACTTTTCCTTTTGTAAAATCTAATCTTGTATTCTTAGCAATATTATATGCAAACCAAGTACTATCAACACTATTATAACCGTAAGCAAATTTTCCTTTCGGACTTAATTGAACTCTACCAGCAACTTGTTGCAAAATATCTCTACGATTTCCAGTAGTAGAGTTTATTATTGCATAATCGCTTGCTCTAACTGCAGACCACTGACTTTCTAACATATATGGAGTTGGATTAGAAATCAACACATTTTCTGAATTTCCTTCGTTTCCAATTGTTGCATTTGGATATTCTGTAGTTGCCAATTGCACAACTTTATTAGAGTTTAAATGTAAAGCTGCTGTATACGATTTTCTTTTATCGTTATTTACTTGAATTTCTTGAACGGTATATAATCTCGGAGAATTGTAAGCCCAAACTTCAACATTTACGATTTCGTCTTTTAATAAAGTGGTGTCTTTTACAATTGGTTTTGTTGCCAATCCGAAGTACATTTTAGAATTGTCTTTAGAAAAATTAATTCTTCCGTTTGATGAAATATAGTATCCATTTGAAGCTGCATTCTGTGCAGTAATTTCAGCTGCTTTTGCATTTCCATTCCAAACATACAATTGATATGGTCTTACCAAGGCTTTTGTAGTATCTGCATCAATAACAAAGGCTAATTTATTACCAACATCATTCAAAGTTAATTGATAATACTTGGTTGCATTTGCTGCTGTAAACACTTCTGCTTGCTTGTTATTCTCTAAGTTTAATACTGAAACTCCGCCATTTTCATCATCTGTTTCTCCAGTAGATATAAACGCCAAAGTTTTACCTTCTTTTGCAAATGAATATGAAGTAACATATTTAATTGTATCTTCTTTTTGAGTAGCTAAATTTCTTAAAACCAAATGATATCCGTTTTTAGCATTTACTTTTTTAATCTTTTTAGGTTTTTCTTTCTTATCTGTCTTTTTAGCAGCGTCTTTTGATGCTGGTTTTTTAATATCTTCTAATAAATAAGCTACATAACCAGCCCATTTTTGTGGAACTTTATATGATTTTACATTCGCTATTTTAGTTAACGATTTACTTGAAAGGTTATAAATTGCCAACGTATCTTTTGGCATTTTATCTTTTTTAACTTTTCTTCTTTGCATTTCTGTAATGCTGTCTTTCCATGCAGTTATCGTAAAAATTGCATTTTTAGAATCGTAAGTAAATTGCCCACCTTCTACTCTATCATACTTAAAAATTGCTCTCGCTTTTACATCTTTTATTTTTAGAAATCTGTCTTTTTCTCCTCTTTCTAAAGAATACAAAATATACTTTCCGTTGTTAGAAATAGACTGACTTCTTATGGTGTTCCAAATATCAAAATCTGGATGATCTAAAACTTTTTTCTGTGCACTTACCGATATAGTAAGTAAAAAAAGCAAACTGTAAAGTGTTGTTCTCATTTGGTTTGTATTTAATTTATAGTTGTTATTTTTTATTTTTAAATCCGTAAAATAATTGTCCGAAAAATCCTTTAGGGAAATTTTCTTCATCAGAAAAACCCAATTCTATAGTTCCACTATCTTCAGGAACATAATTGGTTTTAAAAATGTAATCCCAAATACTTAAGCTAATTCCGAAATTAATTCCGTTAGGTCTATTTTCTGGCAATACTTTAATATGATGATATAGATGCATCACTGGATTGTTGAAAATATATTTTAAAAATCCCCAAGTAATTTTAATATTCGAGTGATTAAAATGTCCGATTGATATAGCAAAGAAATGTACAATAAACGCTTGTTCTGGTTCAAAACCACCAAGTAGCATTACACCAATTGTTTTTAGCGGTTTGTACAAAATATTTTCCATCCAATGATAACGCAAATGCGCTGCAAATCCCATTTCTTTAACCGAATGGTGCACTTTATGAAACTGCCATAAAAACTCGTATTTATGCAATAAAACATGTGTAAACCATTGTACAAAATCAAGAATGATAAAGAAAATTAAAAGCGCAGCCCAAGTTGGTAAACTCTTTAAATCTATAATTGCTAAGCTTTTTAAAGTGATTCCGAAGTTTTGAAAAACAAGTTCAAAGACTGTATAAAAACCTGCAATAACGATAGAAAAAATAAAAAAATTAAAGAACATGTAGAATGCGTCTAACCAAAAATCTTTTCTAATAATTGCTTGATTTTTACGCCATGGAAAAGCAATTTCTAAAGACCAAACTATCAAAGAAATCAAAATTAATCCCCAAAAATAATTTGTGTACCACGGAACTTCAAATAAAATAGATTTCCATGTCCAATCTACAGAACCAAAAAATGCATTTTTAAAAGCAGTAAAGTATTTTTCCATCAATAAAAATTAAATAGACTTTAAAGATATTAAACTCTATTTAATTTTATGATGATTCTTTTGTATTCTTACTAGAATTTATAAAGTAAACGCCAAAAAGTAAAATAACTGCTGCTATAATTGATTGTAATGTTACATTTTCGTCTAATACATACCAACCTAAAAGTAAGGCAATTAAAGGGTTTACGTAGGAAGAAGTTGCTACTTTTTCTGGAGATACTTTTTTTAATAAAAAATTAAAAGAAGTAAATGCAATAATACTCCCAAAAATGACGAGTAAAACCATGGAATTTAAGGTTGTAAAGTTCCATAAAAAAGGTGATTTCCATTCTTCTCCTAACAATAAACTAAATGCTGACAATAAAATTCCGGCTATAAACATCTGATAACCAGAATTTACAAAATAACTAGAATGCATATCTGCCTTAGAAACAAAAATACTTGCAAAAGCCCAGCTAATAATACAGGTAGCAATCATAAAAATACCCAATAAACTATTTTCTCCGCTTGTAATTTCTTGTTGACTAACCAATAAATAGATTCCGATAATTCCTAAGAAAACACCAAACAAAGACATTCTATGGATTTTATTTCCGTATAAAATCCTCATTAAAATAATTACAACTAACGGTAAAGACGAAGCAACTAAAGCTGCAAAACTACTATCAACATATTTTAAAGCCCAAACAAAAACACCGTTTCCGTAAACCAAAAATAAAAAGCCAGCAAGCGTGTTATTAAATAATTGTTTTCTAGTAATTTTTAACGGTAACTTTAAAAATTTAGCAATAATTAACATTAAAAATCCTGCAAAAGTAAACCGTGTAGACGATAAAAATAAAGGTGAAATTTCTTGAACTGCAATTTTATTCAACAAATACGTAGAACCCCAAATAACATAAATAGCAAAAAAGGCTAAAACAATTAATATGGTTTCTTTAGTCAATTTCATAAAACAGCCTCTTTTACAATTATTTTAATTGCTTATTCAGCTGGTCTTCCATGAATTTCTTCAAACATTTCATCAAAATTTGCTCTTAGATGCAGCCTTAATTTAACTCTATAATCGTTTTTTAACCAATCCATAAAATTGTTGGTGCTTTTGCTAATACATTTTGAATAGCGTTGCAATCTAAAATCAATGTCATCGCCTAATTTCTTGGCTAAATCTAGCGCATCATAGACATCTTCACTATTTTCAACACACATTTTTGCATGATGTAATAAAGATTTTTCTAATACCACTTTTGTTGATTCTCTGTTTTTTAAAGAATCTAAATAGGTTTGTTTTACATCAAAAGTTATGTCTTTAGAATTCGCAAATTCTGCTCTTAAAGTTTCTGGCATATTATAAGAAAATGTTTCTTCTAATTCTTCATCACTTAATAATTTCTCTAAATAGAAATTTGGTGATCTAAAGATTTGTTGCCAATCTAAATCTGCTCCCCAAGGACCAAATCTGTGAAAATTATTTCCTAAATCTATAATATTAAAATGCGATTTATTTTTTAATATTCTAGAGCCTCTTCCAATCATTTGGTAATATAAAGTTAGCGATTTTGTTGCTCTGTTTAAGATGATTGATTCTACCGTTGGCTCATCAAAACCGGTTGTTAAAATACTTACAGAAGTTAAAATTGCATTTGGCGTTTTCTTAAACCATCTTAAAATAAATGCTCTTTCTTTTTTGGTTGCTGTATTGTCTAAATGTGCAATCGGGTAACCAGCGGCTTTAAATGTTTCGTAAACGTGAATAGAAGTATTAATTCCGTTGTTAAAAATCAATGTTTTTTTACCTTTTGATCGTTCTTCATACGCTTGTAATAATTTACCAAGCATCATCGTGTTTGAATATAAATCTTCTGATGATTTTACCGTATAATCTCCGTTAGAACCAACAACTAAAGAGGTTAATCCTACATTATATGAATAGGTTTTTGCTTGTGCTAAAAACTCGTTTTCTATTAAAGATTCTATCGTTTCGCCAACAATTAACTCATTGTAATTGTCTTTCATTGGCAATTTAATATTCGAGCTTAAAGGCGTTGCTGTAACTCCAAGAATAAACGATTTATCAAAAAACTTAAACAATTTTGTAAACGAATTGTAATGTGCTTCATCAATAATTACCAAACCGATATCAGAAATATCAAGTTTATCATCATTTAAACGGTTGTTAAGCGTTTCTACCATCGCAACAAAACAAGAATAATTAGATTGATCGTCTAATTTTGCTGTACTATCAATTACTTTGTTAACTACACCAAACTCTGTTAACATTGTAGAAGTTTGCTTGCACAACTCAATTCTGTGTGTCATAACCAACACTTTCTTTTGATGATGTTTCAAATATTGACGCACCATTTCAGAGAAAATTACCGTCTTTCCTCCTCCAGTTGGTAATTGATATAATAAGTGATAATCGTCTGGAGCGCTTTCAAAAAGCTTGAAAATTTTATTAATTGCGCCTTTTTGATAACTATATAAATCTTTACCAGTTTTACGTTCTTCTGTTTCTGTAGTTGCAATAATTTCTGACATTTGTTGTGTTTAATGAAAGTTGCAAAAGTACGTTGTTTTTAAGGTTTTTAACGAATAAATTCTCAAAAATATATTTGCTAGTATTATATTTTATATTCTATAATTTTCTAACTTTTAAGATATTAACTATCTTGTAACCATATTAACCATAAAATATTAACAAATGTCAGAATCAACAAACAAACCAAATACAGCATTTTGGGTTATTGCAGTAGTTGCATTAATCTGGAATTTAATGGGTGTAATGGCTTATTTAACAAGAGCTTTTATTACAGATGATATGATTGCTGCTTTACCACCAGAAGCACAAGCAGAATTTTTAGTTGACTATCCTGCTTGGTACACAGCAGCTTTTGCATTAGCCGTTTTTGGCGGAGCATTTGGAGCCTTATTTCTTTTATTTAAGAAAAAATTTGCAGCAACTTTATTTTTAGTTTCGGCGGTTGGTGCAATTGCTCAACACGTATATTTATTTATGAATGTTGAAATGAAAGATTTTGTAATGCCAATTATGATTATTATTGTTTGTCTATTTTTAGTTTGGTATTCTAAAGATGTAACTAAGAAAGGTTTTATCTCTTAAAAAAGAACCTTTTTAAGAATCTAAAGAATCGCTTAAGAAATTAAGCGATTTTTTTATTCAAATAATAAGGTTAAAAATTCGGCGATGCAAGCGGGTTTTTCTTCTCCTTCTATTTCTACAAAACAAGAAAATGTTACTTTAATTCCGTTTTTATGATCTTCAATATTTTTTACTGTACTTTTTAATCGCAACTTACTATTTACAGGAACTGCGTTTGCAAACCGAACGGAATTCAATCCATAATTTAAACCCAATTTAATACTGTCAATTTGTATCAAATCTTCTAAAAATTTAGACAACAACGCAACCGACATAAATCCGTGCGCAATGGTACTTTTAAAAGGTGATTCTCTTTTAGCTCGCTCAACATCAACATGAACCCATTGTTTATCTAAAGTAGCATTTGCAAAGTCGTTGATCATTTCTTGAGAAACTGTAATCCAATCAGAAGTTGGCAACTCTTTACCAATCATTTCTTTAAATTCTGATACATTTTTAAATGCTAATGTTTTCATTTTGATATAATTTAAATTGATGTAGTGAAGATAAAATTAATCTACAAATAAATAATTTTTAAAATAAATGATTAGTTTAGACAAAAATTATAAAACATGAAACAACTAACACTTTTATTTTTATTTATTAGTCTGACAATCAGCGGACAAAATAATCCACAATGGATGCGTTATTCATCCATTTCACCAAACGGAAATCAAATTGCATTTACTTACAAAGGAGATTTGTATAAGGTTGCTGCTTCTGGCGGTGATGCAGTACAATTAACCTTTCATAAAGCACATGATTATATGCCAGTTTGGAGCAAAGATGGCTCTAAAATAGCTTTTGCTTCTAACAGATACGGAAACTTTGATGTTTTTGTAATGGCTGCAAATGGTGGCGATGCAACACGTCTTACTTTTCATTCTGCAAACGAATCACCTTATTCTTTTTCTTCAAATAACAAAGATGTTATTTTTGGTGCACAACGTCAAGATGATGTTAAACATAGACAATATCCAACGGGTTCTCAACCAGAATTATATAGCGTTCCAGTTAAAGGCGGAAAAGTAACTCAGATTTTTACTGTTCCAGCAGAATATGTGCAAGTATCAAAAAATGGTAACACCATGGTCTATCACGATAAAAAAGGTGGAGAAAATGAATTTAGAAAACACCATACTTCTTCTATAACTAGAGATATTTGGACCTACGATACCAAAACAAAAACACATAAAATGATGACTACTTTTAACGGCGAAGACAGACAACCTGTTTTTAGTGCTGATGAAAAAAGTATTTATTATTTAAGTGAAAAAAGTGGCACATTTAATGTGCACAAACTTTCATTAAACAATCCAAGTCAAACAGAACAAATCACTAATTTTAAGTTACATCCAGTACGTTTCTTAAGTGTTGGTAACGGTGTTATTTCTTTTGGATTTGATGGTGAAATTTACACGATGAGAGAAGGCAAAAAACCATCAAAAGTAAACGTAAAAATTACCACTCAAAATATTGATAATAGCGATAAGTTTATTTCTATCAATGGCGGAATTAACGAAATGGCTATTTCTCCGAATGGAAAAGAAATTGCATTTATAGCCCGAGGAGAAGTTTTTGTAACTTCTGTAGATAAATCGTTTACAAAAAGATTGACAAATACTCCAGAAAATGAGCGTTTTGTAACTTGGGGACCAGAAGGTAAATCGGTTGTTTATAGTAGCGAACGCAATGGTAAATGGAACATTTATAAAACGGAGAAATTAAGAGACGAAGAGCCTTTCTTTTACGCAGCAACTTTGGTAAAAGAATCTGTAGTTATAGAAAATAAACACGACAATTATTTAGCTCAATATTCGCCAGATGGAAAACAATTGGCTTTTATTGAAGGACGAAGAACTTTAAAAGTAAAAGACTTAAAATCAAGGAAAGAAACCACCTTACTTACACCAAAGGATTTATTTACAATGGGAGATGGAGATCAAAATTTTACTTGGAGTCCAGATAGCAAATGGCTGTTGGTAGATTGGAGTAAAACACTAAGTAATGGCGAAGTTTTATTAATGGCAGCAGATGGTTCTAAAAGAGTTAACTTAAACGAAAGCGGTTACTATGATTACAATCCAAAATGGGTAAATGACGGTAAACAAATGATTTGGTTTAGCAATAGAAACGGATTAAAATCGTATGCAACTAGTGGTCAATCTCAGAGTGATGTGTACAGCATGTTTTTTACTCAAGATGCTTGGGATGAGTTTAATTTAAGTGATGAAGATTTTAAATTAATGGAGGCATTAAAAGAAGAAGCTAAGAAGGCCAAAGAAAAAGCAGATAAAGAGAAAAAAGACAATAAAAAATCTAAAAATAAAGACAAGAAAGACGATAAAAAGAAAGGTCCTACTCCACTTACTTTTGATTGGGATTCTATGAAAGACCAAACAAAAAGATTAACAATACATTCTTCTAGTTTGGGAGATGCTGTTCTATCTAAAAAAGGTGATGTCTTATACTATTTATCAAGATTTGAAGGAAGAGCAAATCTTTGGAGTACAAATCTTAGAACAAAAGCAACCAAAATGGTTTTAAAACTAAATATTGGTGGCGGTAGTTTGCAATGGGATAAAGAGATGAAAAACCTATACTTATTAAGTAGTGGTAGAATTTCTAAAATAGATCCTAAAGCAGGAAAACAAACTAGTGTGAAAATTAATGGCGAAATGAAATTTGATGAAGCAGCAGAAAGAGTTGCCATGTTTAATCATGTTTGGATTCGTACAAAAGCTGTTTTTTATGAGCCAACTTTTCATGGTGTAAACTGGAACTTAATGAAAAAAGAATACCAAAAGTACTTGCCACATATTGGCAATGCGTTTGAGTTTTCTGAAATGTTATCAGAAATGTTAGGAGAATTAAATGTTTCTCATGCAGGTGCCGGATTTAGAGGCGAGCCAATGTCTAATGCAGATGCAACTGCTTCTTTAGGAATTTTTATGAATTACAATCATAAAGGAGATGGAATTCTAATTGATGAGATTATTAAAGGTGGTCCATTAGACAAGGCAAAGTTTAATATTAGAGCCGGAATGGTGATTGAAAAAATCAATGGAAAAACCGTTGATAAAGATCAAGATGTTGCTAAATATTTAAACCGAATGAGTGGAAAATTTATGCTGTTAGAGGTGTTAGATACACGAACTAAGAAAACACAAACAATTACTGTAAAACCTATTTCAATTGGCGCTGAAAACAGATTGTTATATGACCGTTGGGTAAAAATCAATGAAAAGCAAGTTGACAAAGAAAGTAATGGACAATTAGGTTATGTGCATATTCCTGGAATGAGCGATGGTCCTTACAGAAGTATTTATCAAGATATGATGGGGAAATTTTCTAATCGTAAAGGTGTAATTATCGATACACGTTTTAATGGCGGTGGAGATTTAGTTGCAGATTTAGCAATGTTCTTTACTGGTGTTCCTTTTATAAGTTATGAAACAGCTGCAAAAGTTGTTGGTGGAGAACCAACTTCTCGTTGGACAAAGCCTACTTTATCTATTTTTAATGAAAGCATGTATTCAGACGGACATTGTTATGCTTCTGGTTATACGGATTTAAAAATTGGAAAAACAGTTGGAATGCCAGTTCCTGGAACCTGTAGTTTTGCTGGTTGGGAAGGATTGCCAAATGGTTCGTATTGGGGAGTTGTTCCTGTGAGTGCAAAAAACAAAGCGGGAGAATGGATGGAAAACAACCAAACAAATCCTTTAATACAGGTAAAAAATATGCCTGGCGTTATTGATAACGGTAGAGATCAACAATTAGAGCGTTCTATTAGAGAATTGTTAAAAGATGTAAAATAAAAAAGAGGAGTCTTATGTTTTGTCAGGTCGAGCGGAGTCGAAACCTAATTTAAGGCTTCAAATTGTATAGTTCTCGACTCCGCCGAACAGACATTAAAATTATAAAAATAAAAAAGCGAAGCTAAATGCTTCGCTTTTTTTATGAGGTTTTTCCAAATAAATCATCTTTGATTTTTGGTAATTGTAATTTGAATTTTACAGCTAAAGATCGAATGAGAATCACAGTTAAAATGGTTGCAAAAAATTGAATGCTTTCTGGTGCTTTAAAATGATACGTTATCAAAAAAACGGTTCCACCTATCAAACATGCAGAAGCGTAAATTTCTTTTTTAAAGATTAACGGAACTTCATTTGTTAATACATCTCTAATAACTCCTCCAATTACAGCAGAAACCATTCCCATAACCACTGCAATAAATGGATGCAAATCGTACGACAATCCTTTTTGTACTCCTAACATTGTAAAAACGCCAATTCCGATGGTATCAAACAAAAACATGGTTTTGCTTAACGGTGCAATTTTACTTTTAAATAAAAAGGTAAAAACAACAGCCGCTAAAATGGTCCAGATATAATTTAAATCGCCAATCCAGTTTATTGGATGTGCATTTATTAAAACATCCCGTGTCATTCCGCCACCAACAGCAGTAACAAATGCAATGATTATTACGCCAAATAAATCGAAATCTTTATCAGAAGCAACCAATGCTCCAGAAATTGCAAAAGCAAAAGTTCCGATGATATCTAACACATAAATTAAATCCATTTTAAAAAGAAATTTCCGTGAATTTTATTCCTAGTTCTTTTTGAATTTTATGAATTTCTTCCAATTCATAAGGCAAAATAAAGGCCAAAGAAAATCCGGTTTTACCAGCTCTTGCAGTTCTTCCACTTCTGTGCGTATAATACTCTAATTGATCTGGTAATTGATGATGCAATACAAAAGCCAAGTTATTTACATCAATGCCACGCGCAGAAACATCCGTAGAAATTAAACATTGAATGCTTTCGTTTTTAAACGCACGCATTGCTTTGTCTCTTTCTTTTTGTTGCATGTTTCCTTCTAAGGCTTCTACCGCAAAACCTTCTTCTTTTAATTGTTGAGTTAAGTTTTGTGTTCCTGCTTTTGTTCTACAAAAAATAATTCCTCTATCATTGGGTCTTTTTTCTAAAAAAGAAACAATCAATTCTGTTTTTTCTTTAATCGTAGTTTTGATATATTGATGCGTAATGTTTTCGTTGACCAAACTGTTTGGATTTACAGAAACACGGACTGCATCTGGACTCATATACTTTTTGATGATTTTTTGAATTTCATCTGGCATCGTTGCAGAAAATAACCACACATTTCCTGTACCGCTTGTATATTTTAAAATCCTATTTAAATCTTGTTTAAATCCCATGCTTAACATTTCATCGGCTTCGTCTAAAACAACATTTTTTACGTTTTTAAGATTCACATCTCCACGTTCAATCAAGTCGATCAATCTTCCTGGAGTTGCAACAATAACGTGCGTGGTTCTTTTTAGGTTGTTAATTTGTCTGTCGATTTTTTCTCCGCCATAAACAGCTTCCACAAAAATCTTTTTACTACAATGTTTTGTGTATTTAAAAAGTTGCTTTTTTATCTGTTGTACCAATTCTCTTGTTGGTGATAAAATTAACGCTTGTACAGCATCGTTATCAGCATCAACTTTATGTAAAATTGGCAATCCAAAAGCAGCAGTTTTTCCTGTTCCGGTTTGTGCTAAACCAACAAAATCCACCTCAGAATTTAATAAAACTGGAATTGTTTTTTCTTGAATATCTGTAGGAACTGTAATCTTCAATTCCTTTAACGAATCGATAAAATCTTTACGAACTCCTAAATCTTTAAATGTTGACATAACTTGCTGTTTTGAAAGTGCAAATGTACGTATATTTCTATGTTTGTAAGACTTTTAAAACACTTTCTGTAATTCTTGCAGGCTTAAGTGTTTCTGCATGTAACATACACCAAATGGTTTGCGCTTTTACCAATAATTTGTTGCCTTTTAAAATTTCTACATGACGCACAGAAGTTACTCCTTTGGTTTCGCCAACCCAAGTTTTAAAAGTAATTTTATCACCCAACAAAGCTTGTCCTTTATAATCGATTTCGTGTCTGGTAACTACCCAAACAAAATTTAAATCTGGACTATTTTTTGTTAAATCGTTCCAATGTTTGGTAGAAATATCTTGAATCCATTGTACATACACCACATTATTTACATGGTTTAGTGTATCAATTTCATCATTAGTAACAATATGAGAATAAGTAAAAATATGTTTGCGTAAATCCATTTATAAAATTGAACAGTAAAATTACAACATACTTAAAGAAATCTTTAACATTTTTTTCTGAAAATATCAAAGAGAAAGAATGCATCTTTGAGCCAACCAAATATACTTCATGAATAAAATTGCCAACGAGTTAGGTACAGAAAAAATCAGTAAGCTTATTTTAAAACAAGCAATCCCTGCTTCTATCGGTATTTTAGTAATGTCGTTAAACATGATTGTTGACACCATTTTTGTGGGTCAATGGATTGGTGTAATGGCTATTGCTGCAGTAACTGTTGTTTTGCCAATTGCTTTTTTAATTTCTTCTATCGGAATGGGAATTGGAATTGGTGGTAGCTCAATTATATCAAGAGCTTTAGGTGCAAATAAATCGGAAAAAGCATTTGAAGTTTTCGGAAATCAAATTTCTTTAACAGTTGGTTTATCAACTTTATTTGTATTTATCGGCACTTATTTTTGCTTTCCAATTTTACAATTATTTGGCGCAAACGGAGATATTGTTATTCCTGCAACAGAATATTTTCATGTGATAATTTGGGGAGTACCTTTTTTAGCATTTGCAATGATGGGAAATCCAGTAATTAGAGCAGTAGGGAAACCAAACTATGCAATGGTGGCAATGATTTTACCTGCAATTGCAAATATCGTTTTAGACATTGTTTTTATCAAGGTTTTAGATTTAGGAATGTTTGGAGCTGGTTTAGCAACATCTATTTCTTACGCTGTTTGCGGATTGTTTATTTTATGGTTCTTCTTGTCTAAAAAAACGGAATTAAAAATTGTTCCAAAATATTTTAAAATCAATTTTAATATTTTAAAAGAAATTGTTGCTTTAGGTGGTGTAACTATTGTAAGACAAGGAACAATTAGTATTTTAGTAATCATCTTAAATTACACTCTATTTAAATATGGCGGAGAAGTTTCTATAGCTGTGTACGGAATTATTAACCGTGTAATGATGTTTGCTTTATTCCCAGTTTTAGGCGTTACACAAGGTTTTTTACCAATTGCTGGATATAATTATGGAGCAAATAATTTAGTTAGAGTAAAAGAAACAATTAGAACAGCTATTATTTTTGGAACCGCAATTGCTACAATTATTTTTATTGGAATTATGTTATTTCCAACTCAAATTGCGCTCATTTTTACCGATGATGCAGAGTTGTTAAACCGAACTCCAAATGCTTTGATAATTGCTTTTTTTGCAACACCAGTAATTACAGCTCAATTGGTTGGTTCTGCTTATTTCCAAGCCATTGGAAAAGCGTTGCCTGCATTAATTTTAACGCTGCTTAAACAAGGTTTCTTTTTAATTCCTTTGGTATTTGTTTTACCTATGTTTTATGGAATTAATGGCGTGTGGATTTCTTTTCCAATCGCAGATGTTTTGGCAACGGCAATTACACTAATCTATCTAAAACGTGAATTGCGTAAAAATAAAGTATAAACTTTCTTCATAGAGTTTTTCTAGTTTATTATATCTTTAGAGATTAATGAATAATAGAAACCATTGAACTGTAATAATTGTCAGCATATAATCTCAGAAAATTACTGTTCCAATTGCGGACAAAGAGCTGTTGCCAATAAAAGGTTGCAGTTTTCTGATATTATTTCCGATTTTTTCGACAATGTGTTTAACATTCATAAAGGCTTATTTTTTACCTTTTATAAACTCATTATACAACCAGGAAATGTTGGTAATGCCTATATTTCTGGACAACGAAAAAAATACACCAATCCTGTTAGGTTTTTAATTATTGCCATTGCACTACAAGCATTTGTTGATTATTGGTTTATTCATCCAGAATTGACAGAACAACCCGATTTTATCAACATTTCTTTTCTTTCTGATGAAATCAATAAAAGCATGGCTTTTTGGAATCATACGTTGGCAACACAATATTCATTGATACATAATTTAACAATGATTTGTATATTTCCACTCGCCTTTTTAGTGCTCTTTAAGAAACTACAATTCAATTTTACAGAACTCTTGGCGGTGAGCTTTTATTACTTTTCTACCGGATTGATCATCATTTTGTTTTTGATATTATCTTTCTCTTTATTTAGTGATAATATTTTACCCAAAGCTGCCATCATCATTATTACCATGTTATATATTACATGGGCAAATATGCATTTTTTTAAAAAAGTGCCTTTTTGGAAACGCTTTTTTAAAGTGTGTATTGCATTGCTAATTTTTATGCTTGTTCGGGTTTTCTTATTAGTGTATTTGCTAAGTATATTATTTCCAAGAATAAATTCATAAAAAAACAATAAAACATGAAGAATAAAAATAAAAAAGGACAAGCAATGGCAATCGGAATTGGATTTGGAGTTGCAATTGGAGTTGCTTTAGATAATCTTGGACTTTGGATTCCTTTAGGTCTTGTTTTTGGTTTGGTAATTGGGCGCAGATTAGAGCAAAATGAGAATGATAAAAAAAAAGAGTAAAAAAATGAAAAAAGCAATTCAACTATTTTTGCTATTTTTAATGGTATTCGTTTTTACAGCGAATAGTCAAAATACTAAAACAGCTCCAAAATTATTTATTGGCGGCGGTGCTTTACCAGAAACTATGTACAAAGAGTTTTTAAAACTCACAGGTCCAAATGCAAAATTGGTAGTTGTGCCAACTGCTTCTAGTTTGAAAATTGATGTACAAAAAATGCAAGCACTTTGGCTCTCTCGCGGATTTAAAGAAATACACATTTTACACACAAGAGATAAAAACATTGCAAATTCTACCGACTTTGCTGCGCCGTTAAAAACAGCAACAGCCGTTTGGTTTAACGGAGGTTCGCAAATAAGAATTGCCGATGCGTATTTGGGCACAACAGTAGAAAAAGAATTGTACAACTTAATACAACGTGGCGGAGTTATTGGTGGAAGCTCAGCCGGAGCAGCAATACAAACAAAAATTATGATTGTTGGCGGAAAAGATGAACCAAAAATTGCTACAGGATTTGATTTATTACCCGCAATTATAGATCAACATTTTTTAAAGAGAAACCGATTGGCTAGATTGAGCAAAGCAGTAAAAGACCATCCAGAAATGTTAGGTTTTGGAATTGATGAAGCAACCGCAATTGTGGTAAACAACAATACCTACAAAGTAGTTGGCAGCTCTTATGTATTACGTTTTGAAATGGTAAACGGAACACTAAAAATTGATGCTTTTGAAAACGGAGAAGAAATACCGATGAAGAAAACGAAGAAAGAATAACTATAAAATGAAACTTCTAAAAAATAAAAAATTGCTCCTTATTGCAATACTCCTATTTCTTTTGGTGTTGCTTTATATAGAAATGGCGGTTGGAATTTTTGGTTCTCCTTTTGCTGGGAGTTAAGGTATCTTTTTAAATACTTATAAACAGTTGCGGTTTTCTACAATTTTATATTGTTCTGTATTTAGTATCTTAGCTTTTAGAATTTCGTCATTGCTCAATAATTGCTTTTTAAAAATATATTTTATCCAAACAAAAAGCTTTTATTTAATATGTGACAATAGAAGTTATAAAAAAATCTCCATAATAATTAAATGAAGTACAAAAAAATTAGAGAAGAAGAATTAAAAAATAAAGTTGGTGTTGACTGGTTTAAGCAATTTGATACAACAGAAATATTAGGAAATATAGATTTTACAGTTTTTCCTAAACAAGATAGTTTGTTTGGTCGAACACCACTTCTTTGGGCAGAAGCAAAAACAGGTAATTTTGATGTACCAACAATGTTTGTGCAACTTATATTAACTATTGGAAAAGCTAGAACATTTGATAAAACAATGCCGCCAGCATTTCTTGGTGCTTTTGATTTTAAAAAAATTGCATTTGTGCCTTATATAAACATTCAAGATATTTTTTATATAAATGATTTTAATTGGAATGTTACACCAAGTAACCACGAAACCAAAGAATTTAAACTTATTAAAGAACGAATAGAAGCCAATCTAAAACTTAACACTTACGTTTACAACTACCAAAAAGACGAAAAAGAATTAAAAACATTTATAAAAAATAATGTTGCCAAAGCAACATCTAAAAGCAAAATAAAGATTGATAAAAATAATTTTATACCAATTTATTTACGTTGGCTAGAAATTGTAAAACCAATAATTGATGTTAATTGGGACGATTTAAGAAAAGCAAATATCTTTGATAGCGATTTTTACCTTGCAGATTTATTTGTTGACGATAAAGGAACTCAAAATATTGATGATGACCTTTCAATACGAGATAGTTTATTTGTTGTTTTTAACAACCAAGGTTATACAATAGCAAAAGAAAATATCAAACAAATGTTTGATGCAACAATTAACATTAGAATTAAAGAAACATACCAACAGTTTTGGAAAATTTACAAAAGACCACCTTTAAAAGAATTTCAAGACTATATTATAGAGCGAAGAGATTTATTAGTTCCTCAAGATATTAGAGAACGTAAAGGAGCTTTTTTTACTCCTCGTAAATGGGTAGAACTTTCACAAAAGTATCTTACAAATTCTTTAGGAGAAAACTGGCAAGACGAATATTATATTTGGGATTGTGCTGCTGGTACTGGTAATCTTCTTGCAGGTTTAACAAATAAATACAACATTTATGCAAGTACTTTAGACCAAGCAGATGTAAACGTAGTACACGAACGTATAGAACACGGTGCAAACCTTTTAAAAACCACGTTTTTCAATTCGATTTTTTAAATGATGATTTTACAAAACTTCCACAAAACTTACAAGACATTATAAATGATGAAGAAAAAAGAAAAAAACTTATTATTTATATAAATCCTCCTTATGCGGAAGTTTCAAGTATTGGTAAAAAAGGAAAAGCTGGAGTAAATCAATCAAAAACTCATTCAAAATATAATAATATTTTAGGAACAGCTGGAAGAGAAATTTATGCACAATTTCTGATAAGAATATACGCAGAAATGGAAGGAGTAATAATAGCGGAATTCTCAAAATTAAAAGTATTACAAGGTTCTGCTTTCATATCTCTACGTAACTATTTAAAAGCAAGAATTGAAAAAATGTTTATTGCACCTGCATATACTTTTGACAATGTAAAAGGTAAGTTTCCAATTGGGTTTAAAATTTGGAATACAAAAGAAAAGGAGGTTTTTAACAGTATAAATACAGATATTTATGACGAAAAAGCAGAATTTATTGGAACTAAAGAACTTTATTCTGCTGATAAAAGTGAGTATATTAACAAGTGGATTTCATCATACAAAATTAAAGATAATTATATTGGGTTTCTAGCAGGAACAAACGGTAATGATTTTCAACAAAATGGTATCGTTTATATTCTAAATAAAAAAGAACAAATGGCAAATCCTAGAGGGATTTGGATTAACCAAAATAACCTCATTCCTGTTACCATATATTATTCTGTTAGAAAATCTATTGCTCAAACATGGATAAATGACAGAGATCAATATTTAGTCCCAAATTCAGATTGGAAAAAAGATTTAGAATTTCAAAATGATTGTCTTGTTTTTACAATTTTTAGTACTATTATCAAAAGTGAAATAGGTACAAATTATTGGATTCCATTTTCAGAACAAGAAGTTAATGCAAAAGAAAAGTTTAAAAGTAATTTTATGTTTGACTTTATTAATGGAAAAATAGAAAAGGTCAATATAGATGAATCTACTCTTTTTGAAAATGAGTTAAATAACCCAAAAGGTTCTCGGGTATTTTCAATAGAATCTGAAAAAGCATTAAATTCAGGACGAGAATTATGGAAATACTATCATTCAAAAAATAATTTGAATGTTAATGCATCACTTTATGAAATCAGAGAATATTTTCAAGGAAGAAATGAAAAAGGAAAAATGAATAATTCTAGTGATGATACAATTTATACCGAATTGATTTCAGATCTACGTAATAACTTAAAATCTCTTGCAAAAAAAATTGAACCGAAAGTTTATGAATACAGGTTTCTAAAAAGATAAAGGCAATCTAATAATAATGTAAACTAAATAAATTAAAAAGCAACGTCGCTTTCATAAAAAGTAAGTCAACCCAATTAAAAAGAAACGGTACTTTAGTAGAATGCAAATCAAATTAATTAAAATGTAAGTTCACTTAAAGGCATTGTAAACCGTATTTACATAAATGCATCAGTAATTCAATAAAATTTAAAGCAAATTTATCAAAATGTAACAACGCTTAAACACATTGTAGACTGTATTCATTAAAAATAATATATTGTAACAACAAATAAAACAAACACTATGGATTATTTTTACATTATACTTTTAGCATTGGCAGCATTTTTTACATTAAAAGATGAAAAAGATGCAAAACGAAAAAAGCTATTTATTGGAATTTACTCAGTATTAATTGGTGTAGCACTACTCTACTTATTTGGATTTTCTATTGGAAAATATATTTTTAACCTTACAAATAATTAACTAAAAAATCATGAATAAAACATACTCTGTATTAATGTTTATATGTGCATTCATACTTTTATTTCTTAAACTATCAGATATAAAAGAAGTAAACACACTATTTATATTGGAAGTTTCCTTTTATACAATTGTAATGTTTTTTATGATTTATAACTATATAAAATTGAGTAAACACTCCAAAAAAAATAAATAATGAAAATCGGAATTACAATTTTTAGAGTATTGATAGCAATTGTCTTAATTGGACAAATATCTAATTGGTTTCTAGATTACAGCCCAGAAACAAAACAACTACTTAATACAATAATGTTTGTGTTAATTGGACTTTTCTATACAATTGCAGGAATTATTTTTAATAAAAAATTATTTAAAGCAGTTTTTATTCTTTGTGGACTTTATATTATTGCACTAAATTTTATAGAAAAGAGTCCGATTCTAACAATTATAGGAATCATTTCTATTATTTTACCGCTTTTATTAGCACGTTTTTCTAAAGAATATAAAGAAGATGATGAATTGTTAGAAGACTAACTATGTAAACGATATGTCAGTTCGAGTAATTTTCTGTCAATTCCAGCGGAGTCGAGAATAAAGGAAACTGTATCGAGAACAGGTTTTCTTAAATCAACGATTCTCCATTCAAATTGGTAGTCAACACATCAGAAAACAAATTAAAAAACGGACGCATTGCTTTAAATGTATTATCTATTTCTTCTAAAAAATTTTGCGATAACACTTCTTTATCAGAAAAGTTTCTGACAGCGATATATCCTTTTTTACGCAACAAATCTACATCAGGATGTTCTTTGTCAAAACCACGTGGCGCAGATTTTAATTCTTCGCCATGAAATTCTTTTCCAAAATATTTTTGAAAATTTTCATCACTTAATACATCTCTAAATTCAGTAGCATCTAATTCGATTTCTTTTCTAATTCTTAATAAATCTTCTTTTTCTGGTTGCCAAAATCCACCGCCAATCATAGTTTCTCCTGGTTTAATTTGCAAGAAATAACCACCACGTAATTGTTTTCCTAATCTTGAAAACGAAACTGCTAAACGCGGATTGTAAGGAGTTTTATCTTTAGAAAAACGAACATCTCTATAAATTCTATAGATTTTCATTTTTTCAATTTCATCATGCTTTTCAAGGTTTACTTGCATTTCTGAGAATAACTTTTTTACATCATTCTGTATTTCTACAAACCTTGGTTTATGTGCTGTAAACCATTCTCTATTATTGTTTTCTTTTAAATCTGATAAAAATTGAAAGGCTGATTTGTCGAATTGCATAAAGTAGAAATTTTAAAAGTTCAATGTACAAAAGAAATCGGAAATAGATTTGTATTTTCGATGCAGAATGAAATTGCCATCAAAACAAATACAACAACAGTACACAGGTTTTCTGCAAACACATCGTTTATGGGAAAAAGATGCTGTTTTTGGTTTGCAACAATTTGAAATCACACAAAACGATGTTACATTTAATTTAGCCATCAATACAAAACTCCGATTAGGAAAATACATAGAACGCTTTGTTTCATTTCAGTTACAACAAGAAAAATCGACACAAATTTTGGCTGAAAACATTCAAATTCAGCGCAAAAAAATTACGCTTGGCGAGTTGGATTGTTTGCTTTTAAAAGATGAAAAACCCATTCATTTAGAAGTGATTTACAAGTTTTATGTGTACGATACTTCGGTTGGAGAATCTGAAATTGATCATTGTATTGGCCCAAACAGAAAAGATTCTTTGGTGCAAAAAATCACAAAACTAAAAGATAAACAATTGCCTTTGCTCTACGCTGCTGAATGTGAATCGTATTTAGAAGAACTTGGTTTAGAATCATCAGAAATTGAACAACAAGTGTATTTTAAAGCGCAATTATTTGTTCCGTTTACACAACAAGATGTTCAGTTAAAGGTTTTAAATTCGGATTGTATTGTTGGGTTTTACATCAACCAAAAAGAATTAACAGCTTTTACAGATTGTAAGTTTTACATTCCGACGAAAAAGAATTGGCTACTCAAACCACACACGCAAGTTAATTGGCAAAACTATCTTTCTTTTGAAAAAGAAGTTTCAGAAATACTCAACAAAGAAACGTCTCCGCTTTGCTGGATGAAACATCCAAACGGAGAAATTTCTAAATTTTTTATGGTTTGGTGGCAAGCTCAGCTTGTTTAAGTGTTTGACCAATCTATTTTCCTAGAAACATACATTACAGTTGCAAGAATTAAAAACAAACCAACACTACCAACTAACAATGCATAACTTTCTAACTGAATAATTACAAAAATAAAAGCATATAAAATTGATAATGAAGTTCCTATTAACATCATAAACTTTGCGCTTTTTAAGATGTTCTTTGCATAAATGGTAATCAATCCTATTACAGAAACACTTGCTATTCCGTAAGCTTTTAAAAAGTTGCTATGTTCAGAAATTGAAACTAATAAAGTATAAAACATTAGCAAAGCAAGTCCAATCATCAAATACTGGAATGGATGCATGTTAATTTTACTCATGGTTTGTATTAAAAAGAAAACTAGAAAAGTTAAGCAAATTACTAAGAAACCATATTTAGCAGAGCGTTCACTTTTTTGATATTCATCAACCGGAATTTTAAAGTTTACACCAAAATCAAATTCATTAAAAAACGGTAATTCGTTAAAATGTTGTTGAGAAAATGGTCGGTTGATATCTAGAATTTTCCATTTTGCATCAAATCCATCTTTATTAATTTTATCAGAATTATATGGTAAAAATTCACCCATAAAATTTGCAGTTTTCCAACTCGATTTTATTTGTGCAGTTGTTTCTTTTCCTATTGGAATAAAACGGACTTCTTTGCTTCCACGAACACTAAAATCTACAGAAAACGAAATTGGTTTGGCAGATTTTCTATTTTCTTTTAAAGCTATTACTCCACTTTCTAAAGTGTAATATCCTTGACTGTTATACCTGCTTTTTCCTGCTGATGATAACGCAAAATTCTTTCCGTTAACAACTATAGATAAAGCATTGTTTACACCTTTTACATTGGTTGTTTTTAATATAATTTTACTTTTATCCCACAGAATATTTTCATCTTCAATTTCCTTTTGTTTAAAACTCAATGAATCAAAAGTTCCATTAATTAATATGCTACTGTTAAAAACTGCTGTGGTATAAATTCCTCGTTTTTTTTGTTCTGGATTAATGGTGGAATTAACGTTTAATTTTTCAGGAAAAAAATAGCCATATTCTATATATTCAACAGTTTCTGTTGTTACTAATTTTGTTTTTTGATTAGTGATTGTTTTATCAGAAAATACTTTATAGGGAACTTTTATAATGGGTCCATAAATAGCGACTTCATTTCCCCATTGATTGCTAATTTCATTCACAACAGCTTCTTGCCGAAAAGAACGTTCTCTAATTAAATTTTCGATATAAAATAAAGGAATCATTAATAAAAAGCTTAAAAAGCCAATCATTCCCATTCTTGCAGTTGTTGATGTTTTAATCCAGTGTAAAAATTTGTTTGGTTGTTGTTCCATAATTAAAAGTGTTTAAAGTTTATGACTTTAAAATTAGTCTAGAAAGGAAACATTAAATTTTCAAAACTAGAATTCGTTCATAATCAATTAGAATTCGTTTTATTATATTTGAAAACCTTAAAACTCTACATTGAATAAAAGTTATCCATTTGATCCGTCAGTGAAAAACCATTTTATTATTGCTTTAGGTTTGGCGTTCTGGATTTTTATATTCCTTTATTTTACTGAACCTTTTGATGTAAACGAACTTTTGGCTAATGAAAAGCTACTGTATTTATCAGGTTATGGTTTGTTAGGAGGGTTTTTATATAGCATTTCACTTCCATTTCAATATTGGTTGTATACAAAAAGTAAAAAGAGATGGACTCTTGGAACTGAGCTATTGTTTTTCACTGTTTTTATAATAATCACCATTGTTTTGGTTCGGTTATTTTATCTACAATTTGTTGTGAATTGGCATCCAAATGCACATGATTTATCATATCATATAAAATCGATTATTTTACCTGCAATGGCAACAATTTTACCAATGCTTATTATTGCTCGATTTGCTTTTGGAAAATACCTAAACAAAAAAGTAGAAAAACAAAAAATAGAAATTAAAGGCGAAGGAAATTATGAAGGTTTACGGTTGTTTTTTAATGATGTCATTTGCATTCAGTCTTCCGATAATTATGTAGAAGTTTTTTATATTTCGGGAAATGCTTTAAAGAAAAGCTTAATTAGAAACAAATTGTCTGTAGTTGCTGATGAGTTTCCTGAATTTTTAAGAACACATCGTTCTTTTTTAATCAATCCTTTTCACTTTTTACAATGGAAAACAGCAAATAGCAAACTTTTTACCTTGTTATCTCACCACATAGAGGTGCCAGTTTCTAGAACCTATCAAAACGATGTAAAAGTAGTTTTGAATTCTACCACAGAATAACTGTATTTCGCCCCAAAGACCTATTATAATTGAGTTTGTTTATTTTTCTGATATAGATTTGTCTCATCAAGTTAAATCATTAAAAAAACACATTATGAAAACTCAAATTACAGTATTCGCATTCATCTTATCAGTTGTATCACTTTTTAGCCAAGAAAAAAAGCAACAAGAAATTTTAATTATTGGAACGATGCACACAGTTCCTAAAATTGTAAAAAACAGTTACAAACCAATGTTGCGTTTTGCAAAGGACTACAATCCAGAAGCTATTTATGTAGAATCGCCAATGCCAAATGATTCTATTTCTTGGGAATATTTAAAAAATGGCTGGTCTAAAGGGTACCAACAATTTTATAAACTATCCGATTCTTTACAAAAGCATTTCGATTTTAATGAATCAAAATTCACAATCATTTTACAAAAGCACTTTACACAAATGAGCGCTGCCGATTTCGATTATTTAGTTCAGTCTTTCGCATATCAAAGAGATAATGGAAATTATGAATTGTATTCATACATCAAAAAATACGGAATAAAAGGTGCCAAAAAGCCAACAAGACACGAAGATGGAGATTTAACGTACAAATTGGCGTTGGCAATGAATCATAAAAAAGTTATCAATATAGATGATCAACAAACTAATAAAGAGTATCATGATGCATGGACAAAATGTAGAAAAGAAGGTGTAAGCAACGGAAATAACCAAGCGAATTCTAAATTGTACAAGAAAAATTATAATAGCGCCATTTTACCGGCACTTTTTAGAGGCTTAGGAAAACACACCAATAAGAGAAAATCTTTACAACAGCTGCATGACATGGCATCTTTTTCTTATGTAATTACCGATACAGAAGGTTGTAAAGAAGGTAGAAAATATTTTGATGAAAGAAATATGAGAATTGCTAAAAACATTGCTAATGATGTACTAAAATCGCAAAAACACAAAAATGTTGTTATTATAGGTGCCGCTCATGTGATTGGTTTAGAAAAAGAGTTCAAAGAAAAATATCCGAATTTTAAAGTAATTCTGATGAATGAATATTAAACTTGAGTAAGTTAGAATTGCAATCGTCATAAATTAATTTTTATGACGATTTTTTTTGTCTTTTCTTTAATTCTGCCTCAATGTCTTTTAACGTAAACCCTTTTGCTTGCAATAACATCAAATAGTGAAATAGCAAATCCGCAGATTCATATATGAATAATTCATCGTTTGTATCCATTGCTTCTATTACAACTTCAACAGCTTCCTCTCCTACTTTCTGTGCTACCTTATTAATTCCTTTTGCAAATAAACTGGCTACATACGATTTCTGAGTCTCTTTATTGACAACTCTTTCTGCTATTACGTCTTCTAAGGTTGAAAAGAAGCCATAGTTTGAACTGTTTTCCTCATTCCAACAGGTATCAGAACCTTTGTGGCACGTTGGTCCAGTTGGAATTACCTGAATTAACAACGTATCATTATCACAATCTAGTTTCATATCAATCAATTGCAAGGTATTTCCACTTTCTTCTCCTTTAGTCCAAAGACGATTTTTAGTTCTGCTAAAAAAGGTTACTAATTTCGTTTCATTCGTTTTAGCAAATGCTTCTTCATTCATATAACCCAACATCAATACATTTTTTGTAGTTGCATCTTGAATGATGGCTGGGACTAATTCCCCTTTTAATTTCCCCAAAGGGGAAAAGATTTTACTCTTTTCTATATCTATAAAACTCATATTATATTTTTTATTTTTCAAATAACTCCAATAAATAATCCTCGCAGAAACTCCCCCTTTGGGGGATTAAAGGGGGATTTACAATCTTACCGGAATATCATTTCGACGTAATTCTTTTTTTAATTCGTTAATTTCTATTTCTTTAAAATGAAAAACACTTGCTGCCAATGCTGCATCTGCTTTTCCTTTGATAAAAGCATCCGTAAAGTGTTGCTTATTTCCTGCGCCACCAGAAGCAATAATCGGAATATTTACCAAGCTTGATAATTTCGCCAAAGCATCATTTGCGAAACCGTCTTTTGTTCCATCATTTTCCATCGATGTGAATAAAACTTCTCCTGCACCGCGTTGTTCCACTTCTTTTGCCCAATCAAATAAATTGAGTTCTGTTGCTACTTTTCCACCAACCAAATGTACTTTCCAAGTTCCTTCTATTCTTTTTGCATCAATTGCAACAGTAATACATTGACTTCCAAATTTACGTGCCAACTCATTGATTAATTTTGGGTTTTTCACTGCGGATGAATTGATTGAAATTTTATCAGCGCCAGCATTTAATAAGACAGAAACATCCTCTACACTTGAGATTCCGCCACCAACGGTAAACGGAATATTTACTTGTTCTGCTACTTTTAACACCAATTCAATCAATGTTTTTCGTTTTTCTTCTGTTGCAGAAATGTCTAAAAACACCAATTCATCAGCACCATTTTCTGCATAAAATTTTGCCAACTCAATAGGATCTCCAGCATCACGTAAATTCACAAAATTGACACCTTTTACTGTTCTTCCGTTTTTGATGTCTAAACACGGAATGATTCTTTTTGTTAACATAGTTATTATATTGTCTCCTCGAGCGGAGTCGAGAGGTTATAAATAGTTCTCGACTCCGCTCGAACAGACATTTAGTTATTAATTATAAATTGTTTTAATTGTTTCAATGAAATTCTATTCTCATAAATTGCTTTTCCGATGATGACGCCTTCGCAACCTAGTTCTGCTAATTTTGGCAATTCATCAAAGGTTGAAATTCCGCCTGAAGCAATTAATTTCAGAAATTTTGTCTCCTGGAACGCAGTTGAGAAGTCATTCGTTCTCGACTCCGCTCGAACTGACATTCTGCAATTTTTTAAAATTTCAGTGTACAACTCAAACGAAGGCCCAGAAAGCATTCCGTCTTTTGCAATATCAGTAGAAATCACATATTCAATTCCTTTTTCTACATAGTTTTGAATAAATGGAATGATCTCTTGTTCACTTTCTTCCAACCAACCATTGGTCGCAATTTTTCCATGATTTGCATCGGCACCTAAAATGATTGTATTGCTTCCATATTTAGTTATCCATTTTTCAAATAATGCTGGATTTTTTACAGCAATACTCCCGCCAGTAATCTGATTTGCACCAGAATTAAAAGCAATTTCTAAATCTTTATCAGATTTTAAACCGCCACCAAAATCGATTTTTAAATTGGTTTTTGATGCGATGTTTTCTAATACTTTATAATTGATAATTTTGCTCGCTTTTGCACCATCTAAATCTACTAAATGTAAATACTCAATTCCTGCTTGTTCAAATTCTTTGGCAACTTCTAACGGATTTTCATTGTATATTTTTTTGGTGTTATAATCACCTTTTGACAATCGGACGCATTTTCCGTCGATGATGTCTATTGCTGGTATGATTCTCATTGATTAACTTGTTAATCAACCCTGAATATATATTTCAGGGTCTTTTGATTTATATTTATTTTATAAGATTCTGAAACAAGTTCAGAATAACGTTAAAGCGCTATAAAATTCTTCAAAATTTGTTCTCCTATAACGCCACTTTTCTCTGGATGAAATTGCACTCCGTAAAAATTATCTTTTTGCAAAGCTGCTGCATATTCCATTTCATAATTGGTGGTTGCAATGGTTTCATCACAATTTTCTGCATAAAAACTATGCACCAAATACATGAATTCCTTTTCTTTAATTCCAGTGAATAATTCTGATTTCAAATTAGAAATAGTGTTCCAACCCATTTGCGGAACTTTTACCTTTGATGAAAAGCGTTTTACTTTCGTATTAAAAATCCCCAAAACTTTTGTATTTCCTTCTTCTGTTGATTTACACATCAATTGCATTCCTAGGCAAATTCCTAAAACTGGTTGTTTCAACGTCGGAATTAATGCATCCAATCCGCTTTCTTGCAACATTTTCATGGCAGAACTTGCTTCTCCAACTCCAGGAAATATCACTTTATCAGCATTTCTTATTTCATCGATATTGTTTGATAAAATTGCATCAAAACCCAATCGTTTAAAGGCAAACTGAATGCTTTTGATATTTCCTGCTCCGTAATCTATGATTATGATTTTCATATTTAGTAGTTAGGGTTTAGTAATTAGTTTCTTACAAATCAAAATTCGTAATTTATAATTCGTAATTTTCATAACATTCCTTTTGTAGATGGCAATACCATTTTATTTACATCTCTTTTTACTGCTACTTTAATTGCTTTTGCAAAAGCTTTAAAAATTGCTTCAATTTTATGGTGTTCGTTAGTTCCTTCTGCTTTGATATTTAGGTTACATTTTGCACCATCTGTAAACGATTTAAAAAAGTGATAAAACATTTCTGTAGGCATTTTGCCAATCATTTCTCTTTTAAAATCGGCATCCCAAACCAACCAATTTCTACCACCAAAATCGATGGCAACTTGCGCCATACAATCATCCATTGGTAAACAAAAACCATAACGTTCAATTCCCAATTTGTTTGCCAATGCTTTGTTGAATACTTCTCCTAAAGCAATTGCGGTATCTTCAATGGTATGGTGTTCATCAACTTCTAAATCGCCTTGCACTTGAATGTTTAAATCCATTTGTCCGTGACGCGCAATTTGGTCTAACATATGATCAAAAAAAGCAATTCCAGTATCAATAATACTTTTTCCAGTTCCGTCTAAATTAACATCGATTTTAATCTTTGTTTCGTTGGTATTTCTTTCTATCGATGCAGTTCTTTCTGATAACTTTAAAAACTCGTAAATGGTTTTCCAACTGATTGTTTTTAAAGCTTGTGTATCGTTTTTGTAGTTCAATGTTTCATCAACGGTGATAAGAATTCCCTTTGCCTTTAAATTCTCTGCCAATTCAATATCTGTTAAACGATCTCCGATAACGAATGAGTTTTCTAAGTCGTAATTCCCTTTCAAATATGCTGTTAACAAACCTGTTCTTGGTTTTCTGTTTGGCGAATTTTCTTCAGGAAAACTATTGTCGATTAAAATATCATTAAAAACAATTCCTTCGTTTTTCAAGGCTTGAATTACTTTGTTTTGTGCTGGCCAAAAAGTCTCTTCCGGAAAAGATTTTGTTCCCAAACCATCTTGATTGGTGACCATTACCAACTCAAAATCTAATTCTTCTGCAATGCGACTCAGCCATCTAAAAACACCTGGATAGAATTCTAATTTTTCTAAACTGTCTAATTGATAATCGATGGGTGGTTCAATAACCAACGTGCCGTCTCTGTCTATAAATAGTGCTTTTTTCATGATATTTTTTAATTAATTTCTTTTAAGATTTTTATTAATTTTTTATTTTCTAATGCAGTTCCAACAGTAATTCGCAAGCAATTTTCACACAAAGGCTCATTAGTTCTATTTCGAATTACAATTCCGTTGCTAATTAATTGCTGATATCTTTTCGTAGCATCGTCTACTTGTATCAACAGAAAATTTGCATCTGATGGATAGATTTTTTTAATAAAATCAATATTTTTTAATTCATTCTCAAGTTGAACTCTTTCACTTTTTAGTTGTTGAATTTCTTTTTGAACTGAATTAAAATCTAACAATCTACTTATGGCTTTTTGTTGTGACAATTCATTCACATTATACGGAGGTTTTATCTTGTTTAAAACCGAAATAATTTCTTTGGAAGCATAACAAATTCCCAACCGAATTCCTGCCATTCCATACGCTTTAGAAAAGGTTTGTGTGATGACCAAATTCGGAAACTCTTCTAATTTATTTAACCAACTTTCTTGTTCAGAAAAATCGATATAAGCTTCGTCAATTATCACCAAACCGTTGAATTTTAATAATAATTCTTCAACAGCGTCTTCAGAAAAACTATTTCCGGTTGGATTATTCGGTGAACATAAAAACAAGAGTTTTGTGTTTTCATCAACTCTACTTAAAATTTGTGCGACTTTGGGTTGAAAAGCTGCTGTCAAAGCAACTCTTTTGTTTTCAATTGCATTGATATTTGCCAATACAGCATACATTCCGTACGTCGGTGGTAATGTGATGATGTTGTCTTTATTTGGTTCGCAAAATGCTCTAAAAAGTAAATCCAATACTTCATCACTTCCATTTCCTAAAAGAATGTTTTTAGTGTCAATTTTTTTAATGTTTGACAGCAATTCTTTTACCGAATTTTGCTGCGGATCTGGATAACGATTGACACCATTTGCAAACGGATTCTCATTGGCATCTAAGAAAATCATTTCTTTAGATGCTGTGTCTTTATATTCGTCTCTTGCGGATGAATAAGCGTTTAGAGATTTGATGTTTTCTCTTACTAGATTGTTGATGTTGAAATTTGTTTTCATTTTATATTTATGTTGTCACATTGAGTGAGTTTATGACTTCAGGAATAAATTTGTATCGAGATGTAATATTCATTTGTTCTCGATACAATTTCTCGTTCCTCGAAATCACTCGAACAGACATTTGTATTAATTAATTTCTTTTAACCGAATCGAAACCGCATTTTTATGCGCTTGCAATCCTTCTGCTTCAGCCATAATTTCAATGGATTTTCCAATATTTTGCAAACCTTCTTTTGATATTTTTTGATAGGTAATGCTCTTTAAAAAACTATCTAAATTCACTCCTGAATAGGCTTTTGAAAATCCGTTTGTTGGTAAGGTGTGATTGGTTCCAGAAGCATAATCTCCCGCGCTTTCTGGTGTATAATTTCCAATAAATACCGAGCCAGCATTTTCTATAAATTCAATAAAAAAATCGTTATTTCTTGTTGCAATAATTAAATGTTCTGGCGCATAATTGTTGATGAGTTCTATGGCTTCATTTACATCTTCAATTAAAATAGCTTTCGAATTTTCTAATGTTTTTGCAGCAATATCTTTTCTTGGCAGTTCTAAAAGCTGTTTTTGTATTTCATGCTGAACGGATTCAATCAATTCCACGGAATCCGAAACCAATACAACTTGACTATCGATTCCGTGTTCAGCTTGACTCAACAAATCTGAAGCAACAAACGATGCTTTTGCTGAATTATCTGCTACAACTAAAACTTCACTTGGACCAGCTGGCATATCAATGGCAACGCCATATTTTGTAGCAATTTGTTTTGCAACCGTTACATACTGATTTCCTGGTCCAAATATTTTAGACACTTTAGGAATGCTTTCTGTACCAAATGTCATGGCAGCAATCGCTTGAATTCCGCCTACTTTAAAAATTTGGGTAACTCCACAAAGATTTGCTGCATATACAATTGCTGGATTGATTTTTCCGTTTTTATCTGGTGGAGAACACAACACAATTTCTTTACAACCTGCAATTTGAGCAGGAATTGCCAACATTAAAACGGTAGAAAATAATGGCGCTGTTCCACCGGGAATGTACAAACCAACTTTTGTAATCGGTTTTTTTTCTTGCCAACATTGTACTCCGATCATAGTTTCAACAACTACTTTTTCTGTTTTTTGAGCAACGTGAAATTTTGTGAGATTCTCTTTAGCAACAGTAATAGCATTTTTTAAATCATCAGAAACGAACTCAATTGCTTCTTGTATTTCATCTTTAGAAACAAGTGTCTTATTTAAAGCAGCAACATCAAACTTTTCTGTGTACTTTTTTAAGGCAACATCACCGTGTAATTTGACTTCATTAAAAATTTGATTGACTGTTTTTTCAATATCATCCAAAGTTTTTGTTGGTCGTTGTAAGATAGTTTCCCAAACTTTTTTTTGTGGGTTTTGGATTACTTTCATTTTTTTAATTTTATTATTTCATCACTTAATATTTTGTCTGTACAAACGATGCTGAGAACTAATTATGAGGTCTCGACTCCGCTCGACCTAACACTATAATTTCATTACAGTACCATTTTTTCAATTGGACATACTAAAATTCCCTCTGCACCTTTTACTTTCAAAACATCAATAATTTCCCAAAATTGATTTTTATCAATCACAGAGTGAACAGAACACCAACCTTCTTCTGCTAATGGTAAAACTGTAGGACTTTTCATTCCAGGTAAAACAGCAATGATTTCTGATAGTTTTTCATTCGGAGCATTCAATAAAATATATTTAGAGTTTCGTCCTTTTAAAACAGCTTTAATTCTGAATTGTAATTTGTTCAATATTTGCTGATTTTCATCAGAAATTAAAGGTGAAACGGCTAATACAGCTTCCGATGTTAACAAAACTTCTACTTCGTTTAAATTATTTTTAAATAAAGTGCTTCCGCTTGAAACGATATCGCAAATTCCGTCTGCCAAACCTATATTCGGCGCAATTTCTACAGAACCATTAATGATGTGTAGTTGTGCATCAACTCCTTTGTCTAGCAAATATTTTTTTACTGTATTTTGATATGAAGTAGCAATTTTTTTATTGTCAAAATATTCAATTCCTGTATAAGTTTCATTTTTAGGAATTGCTAAAGAAACCTTGCATTTTGAAAAACCTAATTTTTCTGCGATATTGATATCTTCTCCTTTTTCAATCAAAATGTTTTCTCCGATGATGGCGATATCTACTACTCCATCTCTTAGGTATTGTGGAATATCTCCGTTTCTTAAATAAAAAACTTCTAGTGGAAAATTACTTGAAATTGCTTTTAATTGATCTTTTCCGTTGTCGATTGAAATACCACAATCTTTTAAAATTTGTAAGGAATCTTCGTTTAATCTTCCTGATTTTTGAATGGCTATTCTTAGTTTACTCATTGTTTTTTTAAATTTGTTTGAGTAAACCAAAAGGAAATATCTGTGTAAGAAAAAACCCGTTCGATGTACTCAAACGGGTTTAAAATATATGTTGAATTTATTCAATACACTTTCACTTCGCCTGAGTCGAATTATGAAAATGATGATGATGGTTTTGAATAAATGTCATGTCGTTGTTTTTAACTCCGCAAATATTGTGATTTTATTTTTTAATACACAAATGATTTCTGTAAAATTTTGATTAAAATTTTTTTTTGTTAGAATCACTACGATTCTAAAGGAATTTCAGGTAATTTATTTTTAAAACTTGGCGCATTATCTCTGTAAGAAATTACTTTCTTTTTAGAAACAGTTACCAATAAATCTTCATTTAAGGTAAATAAAGTTCCAACTCTAAAAGATTCCATAAGTAATATTTCCAATTCAGAAATTGCTTCATTTAAAGAAAATTGTTTGTATGTGTTTTCGGTTGCATAACGGTATTTGAACTGAAAAATTTCTTTTCCGTCAATTACAAACAAGCGCAAATACACATTTAATAAACCATTACTTTTTCTGATGGGTTTGCTTAATGTTAATTTTACGAATTCATCATTTATAACGCTATTGCGTAATGTTTCAAAAAAAACTTTAAAATCACTCATGTTGCAAAGATAAATTGTTTATTTAATAATCAAACTTGTAAAAACAGCTTTATGATCAGAAGGCCAATTTAATTCTGAAGCTAAATAAGTGTCATTTTCTGTTCCTTTTGTAGATACAACATTTCTTACATAGTATTCTTTAGGTCCAATAATTGCAGATTTTAACACTGAAATATCTTTCCCTTTATAATAAATAAAATCAATGCGGTCTCTTTCATCAGCTTTTGGAGTCCAACTTGTACTTTTATTTTCACTATATGATGAAGGCCATGTAAATCCAGGGTTTTTAACTACATTTGGATAGATTTCCCTATAAGAATCTATAAATTCATTTTCTTTTAAAACAATACTATTTTGCCAATTAATAACCAACTCATTATGATCAAATAGGCTTTTGGTATTCCGCTGCCAATCTAAATGAGAAGGTTCATTAAAATCACCTAAAAGAACTATTGGGTTTAAAGAGTTTTGTATCGACTTTAAAAAGCTATTGATTTGTTCATCTCGTTGTGATGACAAATTGTAAGATAAAATACTATCAATAGATTTTATTGGTTTTAATTGCCCGTTCTTATCAGTTATTTCTCCCCAATTTGGAGTTCCACCAAAATATCCTCTAGGTAAATAACATGCATATTGAGTATAATCTAAATGAGCAACAGCAACCGTAATTATTTTTCCTTTAATATCAATTGTAAATTTTCCGATACTACCGTTTCCTGTTAAAACTGAATCGATTATTGGAAATTTACTCAATAATGATATATCTCCACCAACATATCCTCTATAATAATTTCTATTACTTTCTTTTAAAGAAGTTTGAATTTTAGTTGTCCAATCTCCATCATAGTTTCTAACTTCAGTAAAACCAATAACATCTGGGTTTACAGCTAGTACGACTTCTTTTATTTGATTGAAACCATTATCAACCTTGGTTCCTTCATGATAAATGTTAAAAGCAGCAAAATCGACTTTAATTTCTTTAGAACAACTAGAAAGTAAAACGAGTAAGTGTATAATAAAAATGTTTTTTTGAATTGATTTCATTTAGTAAATGTACTTTTTTAAATAAAAAAAGAGCTACAAAATGTAGCTCTTTTAATAATAAATGTAATTTTTATTATGCTCTAAAATCAATTTTACGCATACGTAAACTCACTGGAGTTACCTCTAAATACTCGTCTGCTTTAATATATTCCATATTTTCTTCAAGAGAAAAGTCAACTTTCGGTGCAATTTTCATCGCATCATCTGTGCCAGATTTACGCATATTTGTTAATTGCTTTCCTTTGATTAAGTTTACAGCCATATCTTCTGACTTCGAGTTTTCTCCAATTACTTGACCTACATAAATTTCTTGATTTATATCAATAAAGAAACGTCCTCTATCTTGTAAGCGATTTAATGCATATGCAGTTGCTTTACCAGCCGCAGAAGAAACAATTGCTCCTTTGATGTCTTCATTAAAATCACCCTTATAAGGTCCGTATTCACTAAATCTATGGTTGATAATTGCAGTACCAGCAGTTGCTGTTAAAATTTTGTTACGCAAACCAATCAATCCACGAGATGGAATTGAAAATTCTAAGTGTTGCAAATCTCCTTTCGGTTCCATAATCAATAAGTCACCTTTACGTAAAGAAACTAAGTTTACTGCTTTAGAAGCAGCTTCTTCTGGCACATCAATAGACAATGTTTCCATTGGCTCGTGTTTTTTTCCATCAATTTCTTTGATAATTACTTGTGGTCTTCCTACTTGTAATTCATATCCTTCTCTACGCATTGTTTCAATCAATACTGATAAGTGTAAAACTCCACGTCCAAAAACGTTAAATTTATCTTCACTATCAGTTGTTTCAACTTTTAATGCTAAGTTTTTTTCTAATTCTTTGAACAGTCTGTCACGAATATGACGAGAAGTTACATATTTACCTTCTTTGCCAAAGAAAGGAGAATTGTTAATGGTAAACAACATACTCATTGTAGGTTGGTCTATTTCTGTTCTTGGCAATGCTTCTGGATTTTCTAAATCTGCAATGGTATCACCAATTTCAAATCCTTCAACTCCAGTAATTGCACAAATATCTCCACAAGGAACTTTATCTACTTGCACTTTACCCATTCCTTCGAATACGTGTAATTCTTTAATTCTTACTTTTTTAGTAGATCCATCTGCTTTACATAACATGTAATCTTTACCAGCTTCTAAATCTCCACGGAAAATACGTCCGATAGCAATTCTTCCTGTAAATGAAGAAAAATCTAATGAAGTAATTTGCATTTGTGGAGTTCCTGGGTTGTATTTAGTTTCTGGTATAGATTCTAATACAGCATCTAATAAAGGAATAATATTGTCTGTTTGATTTTTCCAATCAGTGCTCATCCAATTGTTCTTTGCAGAACCATATATTGTGGTAAAATCTAATTGTTCTTCTGTTGCTTCTAACGCAAACATTAAATCGAATACTTTCTCGTGTACTAAATCTGGAGTACAGTTTTCTTTGTCTACTTTATTTACAACTACAATAGGAGTCAGCCCTAATTCTAGTGCTTTTCCTAATACAAATCGAGTTTGTGGCATTGGTCCTTCAAATGCATCAACTAATAACAAAACACCATCTGCCATTTTTAATACACGCTCTACTTCTCCACCAAAATCGGCGTGACCAGGAGTATCAATTACATTAATTTTTGTGTTTTTGTAATTTATAGATACGTTTTTAGAAAGAATTGTTATTCCTCTTTCTCGTTCTAAATCGTTATTATCTAATAATAAATCTGTACGTTCTTTACGATCGTCTAAGATTTTAGCTTGATCTATAATTTTATCAACCAAGGTTGTTTTTCCGTGATCGACGTGTGCTATAATAGCGATATTTCTAATTGATTGCATACTTGCTTCTTAAATTTCGTGCAAAAGTAGTGTTTTTTGATTGAATATAAAGAAGTTAAAAGTTGAATTCTTTTGATTTATTTTAAGTCTATGTTGATAGAATCGTCTTCTCTAAATGCGCTGGGTAAAATATCTGGAATCAATTTTATTAAAAGTGGCAATAATAAAGCTCCGCCAGGAAGCATAAAAACTGCCAATGCAGGAATACTTTTACAAATGTCAATCAATTGTTTTTTTACTTTTCCTTTTTCTTCTGAAGTAAGTTTTTTGTGTGTAGATTTAGTTAATAATGAAAGTAACTCTTTGCTTTCTTGAATTTCTTTTGCAAGTCGTTTTTTATTTTTATAAATATTTACTTTTATTTCTTGAATTGTAGTACTCACAATAGTTTTCTACGTTTTTTTTCTGTTTTAATTAAATTCAATTCTCTACTTGTTTGTCCGGCTACAGATGTGTTTTCTTCTGCTCTTCTAATTAAATACGGCATCACATCTCTTACTGGTCCAAACGGTACATATTTTGCTACATTATAACCTTCTTTCGCTAAATTAAAGCTGATGTGATCACTCATTCCGTATAGCTGACCAAACCAAACACGTTTATCATTTAACTCGATGTTGTGCTTTTTGATTAAATCCATTACTAAAAACGAACTTTCTTCGTTATGTGTTCCTGCAAACAATGCCATTTTTGGATGTTCCATCATATATACAATAGCTGCATTATAGTTTTCGTCAGTTGCTAATTTATCAGCACAAATAGGAGATTCATACCCTTTTTCTTCTGCTCTTTCTCGCTCTTTTTCCATATAAGCTCCGCGAACAATTTTCATTCCGATATGAAAACCTTTTTGATGTGCTTTTTGATGCAGCTCTTTTAAATATGCTAATCTATCGTGACGATACATTTGCAATGTGCTAAAAACGATGGCTTTTTCTTTGTTGTAAACTTCCATCAATTCTTCAATTAAATGATCTACTGCATCTTGCATCCAGCTTTCTTCTGCATCAATTAAAATAGGAACATCTTTTTCTGCTGCTGCTTTGCAAATTGTATGATAACGCTCTACAATTCGTAACCATTCAGATTTTTCATCAACTGTTAAAGTTTCTCCTTCTGTAATTTTTTGATACAAAGCAAAACGACCAAATCCTGTTGGTTTAAAAACAGCAAAAGGAATCGATTCTTTCTCTTCACAAAAGTCAAGAATTCGCATTATTTTGCCTAAAGTTTTATCAAACTCTTCTTCATTTTCTTTTCCTTCAACAGAATAATCTAATACAGAGCTTACTCTTTTAGTAAACAGATTATCTATGTTTGGCATACAATCTTCTTCTGTTACTCCGCCACAAAAGTGATCGAAAACAGTTGAACGTATTAAGCCTTCTACAGGTAAATGTGCTTTTAAGGCAAAGTTTGTAACCGCAGTTCCTATACGAACCATTGGTTGGCTCTGTATCATTTTAAATAAAAAATATGCGCGTTCTAATTGAGAATCAGATTTTAAAGAAAATGCTACTTCTGTATTTTCAAAAAGTTTCATAGATAAACAGTTGTAATTTATTATAACAAAGATAACTTTAATGTATTTATATTTCAATTATTTCTGCTTATTTTGCAAGCACAATATGCAAGTAATGAAATCAATTAAATCAGCAACCTATTTTGTTCATTTTCAAGAAAATGGATACTTACAATTAAACACATTAATAGCTTCTAAATCGTATTCTTCAATTTTTATTTTAGTCGATGAGAATACAAATGAATGTTGCTACGGAAAATTTATTCCAAATTTAACTGCAAATTGTCCGATTGAAATCATCGAAATTGAATCTGGAGAGATTCATAAAAACTTAGAAACGTGTATTGGTGTTTGGAATGTGTTAACCGAATTAAATGCTGATAGAAAAAGTTTACTAATTACCTTAGGTGGCGGTGTTATTACAGATTTAGGAGGTTTTGTAGCGGCAACTTTTAAACGTGGAATCGATTTTGTAAACATCCCTACAACTTTATTAAGTATGGTTGATGCTTCTGTTGGAGGAAAAACGGGTGTTGATTTAGGTGTATTAAAAAATCAGATTGGTTTGTTTGCAAATCCAGAAATGGTTATCGTAGATACAAACTATTTAGAAACGGTAACTCCAAGAGAAATTAGATCTGGAACTGCAGAAATTATCAAATACGGATTAACCTACGATGTAAGTTTGTACAATAAAATTAAAGATTCAGAAAACTTAGATATTACGGAGTTAATTCATCGTTCTATAGAAATTAAAAATGAAGTTGTTTTAGAAGATCCCAAAGAACAAAACTTACGTAAAATTTTAAATTTTGGTCATACAATTGGTCATGCTATAGAATCGTATTTTTTAGAATCTGAATCGAAAGAAAATTTAACTCACGGTGAAGCTATTGCAATCGGAATGGTTGCGGAGTGTTATCTGTCTTCAGAAATTCTTGGTTTTCCTAAAAACGAATTAGAAAACATCAAACAAGTCATTGTAAATATTTATGGAAGAACTGAAATTTTAGAAGATGATTTTAACGGAATTCTAGAATATCTAAAACACGATAAAAAGAATGTTGGCGGACAAGTTAATTTTGTATTATTAACTGATTTAGAGCAAACAAAAATAGATTGTAAAGCTGCAACAGAATTGATTATTGAAAGTATTCAGTATTACAATTCTTAACTCTTTGAGAATTTTGATACATTTCAGCATCAAAATTCACAATGCGAAATTTTTAACTCACTTTTATTTTAAGCGATTCATAAATATCTTCATAAACTGGTAAGATATTCTTGATAGAAAACTTCTTTGTATGTGCTTTTGCATTTTGTTTAAATTGCAATAAAGTAGCGTCATCTTTTATAATTTTTAAGACATTTTTCGCCATGTCTTCCACATCACCAACATCGCTTAAATAACCAGTTACACCATGAACATTTACTTCTGGCAAACCTCCAGAATTTGCAGAAACAACAGCTGTTCCAGCTGCCATTGCTTCTAAAGCAGCCAGTCCAAAACTTTCTGTTTTAGAAGGCAGTAAAAACACATCAGTATAACATAAAATTTCTGCAACTTCAGAACTATTTCCTAAAAACAATACATCTTTTTTAATGCCTAATCTTTTTACTAATAATTCGGCAGATCTTCTTTCTGGACCATCACCAACCATTAACAATTTAGACGGAACAGTTCTGTGTACAATTTCAAAAGTTTTGATAACATCTTCAACTCTTTTTACTGGTCTAAAATTACTAACGTGCGTAAAAATTCTTTCGTTTGGTTTTGCCAATGCAATTCGCTGACATTCTTGTTCATGCGCTTTATCATATTTTTCTGTATCAATAAAATTATGAATAACATGAATGTCTTTTTTAATATTGAAAAGTCGTAATGTATCTTCTTTTAAACTCTTTGAAACTGTTGTTACAACATCAGAATTGTTGATGCTAAATTCTACCGCGGTTTTATAGGTTGGGTGACTTCCAACTAACGTAATATCTGTTCCGTGTAAAGTTGTCACTACTTTTATGTCGATTCCTTTTTCCTTTAACATTTGCTTTGCCATATAAGCTGCGTATGCATGCGGAATTGCATAATGAACATGTAAAACTTCTAATTGATATTTAGCAACAACTTCTACCATTCTTGTTGATAATGCCAATTCATAAGGTTGATATTGAAACAAAGGATATTCCTCAATTACTACTTCGTGAAAATGTAAATTGTGAGAAATAAAATCTAATCGAACTGGTAAATTATAAGTTATAAAATGGACTTCATGTCCATTATCTGCCAACGCCATTCCTAATTCTGTTGCAACTACTCCACTTCCTCCAAAAGTTGGATAACAAACAATACCTATTTTCATATTAATAATTGAAAGATTAAATGATTTAAAAAATTAAAGCTACAAAAACTTCAACTTGTTAGTTGTAAAGGTAAAACTATTCTTACATTCTAATCCTAAATAAAAACATAAAAAAAGAGTTTTTCAAATATTTGAAAAACTCTTTTTTTATGTTTTAACTTAACAAATTTTCCCCTTTGGGGAAATGTCTGAAAGACAAAGGGAATTAATAATCTCCTAATGTTTCTGGATTTTGAGCCAATGCACTTTCTAATTGCTCATCGTTTGGCGCTTTTCCGTGCCAAGCATGTGTATGCATCATAAAGTCAACACCGTTACCCATTTCTGTATATAATAAGATACAAACTGGCTTTCCTTTTCCTGTTCTAGATTTTGCTTCTGCTAATCCTTCTAAGATTGATGCAATGTCGTTTCCTTTTTTAATTTCTAAAACATCCCAGCCAAAAGCTTCAAATTTTGCTTTGATGCTTCCCATTGGCAATACATCATCTGTTGCACCATCAATTTGCTTTCCGTTTAAATCTACCGTAGCAATTAAATTATCAACTTTTTTTCCTGCGGCATACATTGCAGATTCCCAAATTTGTCCTTCTTGCAGTTCTCCATCACCATGTAAAGTATATACTAAATGCGAATCGTTGTTTAATTTTTTAGCTTCTGCAGCTCCAATTCCAACAGACATTCCTTGACCTAAAGAACCAGAAGCAATTCTAATTCCTTCTAAACCTTCATGTGTTGTTGGATGTCCTTGCAACCGTGTATTTAGTTTTCTAAAAGTTGCTAATTCTTCTACTTTAAAGAATCCTGTATGCGCCAAAACGCTGTAATAAACCGGAGAAATATGTCCGTTTGATAAAAAGAATAGATCTTCGTTAATTCCATCCATTTTAAAATCGGTAGAATACTCCATTACTTCTTGATATAAACAAGTAATAAATTCTGCACATCCTAAAGAACCTCCTGGATGACCTGAATTTACTGCATGAACCATGCGTAAAATATCTCTTCTAACTTGTTGTGTAAAAATTTCTAAGCGTTGTACTGTTGTAGACATGTGTGTTTTGTTTGTTGCTGACAAAAGTACTTTTTTAAATACAATTTGACAATGGCATTTTTACCTTTTTATTGACATAATTTAAAAGTTATTAAGAATAGTTCTCGACTCCGCTCGAACGGACATTTTTTAAGTCTTTTGCTTTTTTTTCTTTGCAGCAGGAAACAACACATTATTTAAGATTAAACGATAACCTGGTGAAGTTGGATGCAAATCTAATTCAGTTTTTGGATCTCCAACTCTGTGTTGATAATCTTCAGGATCATGTCCACCATAAAACGTAAACATTCCTTTTCCTTTGGTTCCGTGGATATAACGTGCTTCTCTATTTACTTTATTTTCTCCCATCACCAAAACGGTTGGCTTTACAGTATTTCTATCAAAAGAAGTGGTTTGTCCCATAAAACCTTTTACCAATTGTGTATGATTTTGCGTTAACATCGTAGGAACAGGATCCCATTTTGCAGAATATTCTTGTAAATAAAAATAATCTGATGTTTTCGGAATTCTACGTTTTCGTGTCATATCGATGGATGAAAACTCGTAGGTTGTCGGATTTCTTACCAACGTATAATTCTCGAATGCAAAGGTTTTTGAAAAATCTATTTTAGATTGATAATTGGGTTCTGATGGGTCGCCATCAAACATAGTTTCTGCAATATCAACGCCTTCGGCTGATAACGCAATATCAAAACTATCGGTTGCAGAGCACATTGCAAACATAAATCCGCCACCAATTACATAATCTCTAATCTTTTTTGCAACTGCTAATTTTTCTTCCGAAACTTTGTCGAAACCTAATTTATTTGCCAATGCTTCGGCTTGTTTTTTTCTTTCAATATACCAAGGTTCTGCTCTAAAAGAACCATAAAATCGTCCGTATTGACCAGTAAAATCTTCGTGATGCAAATGCAACCATTCGTATAACAATAACTTGTCATTCAACACTTCTTCATCGTAAATAACATCAAACGGAATCTCAGCATATTTCAACACCATGGTTACAGCATCGTCCCAAGGCATTTTATCTTTTGGAGAATACACTGCTATTTTAGGCGCTTTTTCTAAAGTTACAGCTTCTTGATTTTTAGACGGAGAAGAAATATCTTGTAAAATTAATTGTGCTTTTGCATCAGAAATTACTTGATACGAAACGCCTCTGATTTTACATTCTTTGATAATAGTTTCATTATTTTCTATTAAAAATGCGCCGCCATCATAATTTAACAACCATTTTGCTTTGACGCCATTTTGTAACGAAAAGAAAACAATTCCGTAAGCTTTTAAATGATTCTTCTGATTCTCTGCACTCATTGGTATATAAATGAATTGCGCCCAAAGTGAATTGGTAATCAATAAAAAAGCGAGTATGGAAAAGATTTTTTTCATTTCAGAAAACTAAAATACACAATTACAAGTAAGCAATTGTGCATTATTTATTTTTTAAGAATTATTTAATGATCTAAATGTCATTCCTGTGAAAACAGGAATCCATATTTAACTTAGTTTGTGTCCATTAACTTTATTATAGATTTCCACCTACGCGGGAATGACAAACCTCAAAATTATTAATAAAATTTAAAAAGGAACATCAGTATTTTCATCTTCAATTCCAAAAGCATCTTTTGGGCTGATAAATTGATCTGGAGAAACAGAATTCATACTCGATTGGAATTCAGAACTGAAGCCTTCTTCTAAATCTGAGAATTTTGCCAAATGTCCTGTAAACTTTAAACGGATATTTTCCAATCCACCATTTCTGTGTTTTGCCACGATAAATTCTCCTTGTCCTTCACATGGCGTATGATCATCATCGTCCCATTCTGTAAGTCCGTAATATTCTGGTCTAAAAATAAACGATACAATATCTGCATCTTGTTCAATTGCACCAGATTCACGTAAATCAGAAAGTAAAGGTCTTTTAGAGCCACCACGTGTTTCAACCGCACGCGATAACTGAGATAATGCAATTACCGGAACTTCTAATTCTTTTGCCAATGCTTTTAAGTTTCTAGAGATGGTAGAAATTTCTTGTTCTCTATTTCCTCCACCTTTTCCAGAAGAACCACCAGCTGTCATTAATTGTAAATAATCAATTATAATAATTTTTACGCCGTGTTGCGAAACCAAACGTCTTGCTTTTGCACGTAAATCAAAAATTGATAATGATGGTGTATCATCAATAAAAATAGGTGCATCAGACAATTTTTTTACTTTTACGTTTAGTTGTTCCCATTCGTGCGCTTCTAAATTTCCTTTACGCAGTTTTTCTGAAGTTAAACCTGTTTCAGAAGAAATCATACGTGTAATTAATTGTACAGAAGACATCTCAAGTGAAAATAATGCAACAGGATGACCGAAATCTATCGCCATATTTTTTGCCATTGAAATTACAAAAGCTGTTTTTCCCATACCAGGACGCGCAGCAATAATAATTAAATCGGATGGTTGCCAACCAGAAGTTAAAGCATCTAATTTAGAAAAACCTGTTTCTAAACCACTCATTCCTTCTTGATTAGAAATATCTTGAATTTTCTTTAAGGCTTGTTTTACCAAATCTCCAGCATCTTCAGAACCTTTCTTTAAGTTTCCTTGGGTAACTTCAAATAGTTTTGCTTCTGCTTCATCTAATAAATCAAAAACATCAACTGTTTCATCATAAGCAGTTTCTATAATATCGCTTGAAATAGAAATTAATTTACGCTGAATGTACTTTTGTAAAATGATACGTGCATGGTATTCTATATGTGCAGAAGAAGCTACTTTTTGTGTTAAATTGATGAGGTAAAAATCGCCGCCAACCAATTCTAACTTTCCGTCTTTTCTAAGTTGTTGAGAAACCGTTAATAAATCTGTAGGTTCAGAATTTTGAAACAAGGTATAAATAGCAGCGTAAATTTCTTGGTGTTTTTTATCATAAAAAGCATCTGGATGTAAAATATCAATGACATCGTCAATTCCTTTTTTATCAATCATCATTGCACCCAACACAGCAATTTCTAAATCTAATGCTTGTGGTGGTATTTTCCCTTTTTCTAAGCTAATAATTCTAGCTTTATCTACTTTTTTACCAGATACAAATTTTGTTTCCTCCATAACAACAAATGTAGTTTTTTAGGTTGATACTTTTAAGCTGAAATTTCATTTTCTTTATGCACATTTTTTGTTTACAAAATGTTATTAACCTGTTAACAACACCTCAAGATTCATTTATTTCTCTATTTTTAATGTAAGATTTAAGATAATTAATTTTTCAACTTGTCTGTTCGAGCGAGTCGAGAGGTTTTGAATAGTTCTCGACTCGCTCGAACAGACAATGCGCTTTTAATTTAATTTAAGACAAAACTCAAAACTATTTCTCTATTTTTGAAACGATGAAAAACAAAAAGTTAACCGTTTATCTTTCTTACTTATTTGTGTTTCAAATTGTATTTGTACAATTGATACGCAACTATCCGAGTTTTGTTGAACACTACTATTCAAACGGAATTTATCTTTTTACAAGTACATTATTTCGAATTCTTTTTGGTTGGATTCCTTTTTCGTTTGGTGATTTGTTGATTGGTTTTTTAGTTTTTGTTTCCTTCCGATTTATCTATCGCTTATTTAAAAATAAATTTAAAAACATAAAGCAAAAATCATTCCAAGCAATTGCTTTTATTTCAATTTTATATTCATGTTTTTATTGGTTTTGGGGATTCAATTATTTTAGAGAACCGTTGGCAAAAAACTTAGGGTATCATCAAACAACATACACAACCGAGCAGTTAACCGAGGTTTCTAAAAACGTCATTCAACAATTAAACGAAACACAGTTTTTAATCACAAAAAACGATTCTATAAAAGTTGTAAATCCATATTCTCAAAAAGAAATGTATCAAAAAGCACTTTCTGGATATGCAACTTTAGCAATTACTTTTCCGCAATTTGAATATCAATTTAAATCTGTTAAAAATTCGTTGATGAGCTTATTGCAAACCTATAATGGAACCTCTGGATATTTTAATCCGTTTACTGGAGAAGCGCAAGTAAATGATCGGATTCCAAAAACGGGTTACCCAACAACTGTTTGTCACGAAATGGCACATCAATTAGGAATTGCAGCGGAAAATGAAGCCAATTTTGTAGGTTATTTAGCTGCCTTGTCTAATGAGGATGTTTATTTTAAATATGCTGCTTACAGAATGGCATTTAGCTATTTAATTTCTGAAGTTAGAAAACGTGATAAAGAACTTTTTAAAACATTGATAAATTCTGTAAACAAAGGAGTTTTAATCGATTTTAAAGAAAGTTCAGCGTTTTGGAATGAATATCAAAATCCGATTGAACCATTGATTAAGAAAGGCTATAATTCGTATTTAAAAGCTAATAATCAAGCAAACGGAATACAATCTTACAATTATGTTGTTGATTTAATTATTAGTTATGCTAACCAATCAAAAAAAGGTTTAAAATCTTAAAATTATGTTAAAGTACTTTTAATTGTAACTTAACAATTTTCTTCTCAATAAATTTATAAACTAAAACAAACTTAACTAATGAAAAAAACACTACTTCTATTTTTGTTTTTGTCAACTTTGGTTGTACAAGCTCAAGAATATTTTCCAACAAACTCTGGTGTTAAGACTACAAAAAACACAACTGTAGCTTTTACCAATGCAAAAATTTATGTGACACCTACACAAATTATCAACAAAGGGACTTTACTTGTAAAAGATGGTAAAGTTGTTTCTGTTGGTAAAAATGTGAGAATTCCTAATGGAGCTAAAACTGTAGATCTATTAGGAAAGACAATGTATCCTTCTTTTATAGAAGTGTATTCTAATTTCGGGATTAAAAATCCGACTCCGCCAAGAAGTTCTAGCAATGTTAGACAATACGAAGCTGGCAGAAAAGGGTATTATTGGAATGATCATATCAGACCAGAAACCGATGCTTTTGACAATTTTTCTTTCGATACCAAAAAAGCAAATGATTTATTAAAAGCTGGATTTGGAGTTGTAAATACTCATTTACAAGACGGAATTATTCGTGGTAACGGAGTTTTAGTTGCTTTAAATGCAAACTCTTCTGATGCTTTTAGAATTCTTGATACAAAATCTGCTCAATATTTTTCTTTCAGAAAAAGTAGAATGTCAAGACAAGCATATCCAACTTCATTTATGGGGTCAACGTCTTTATTAAGACAAGTTTATATGGATGCAAAATGGTACGAAGCTGGTAATGTTACAAATAAAGACATGTCTTTAGAAGCATTGATTGCAAACAGAAACTTAACTCAAATTTTTGATGCTGGTCAAAACAACTTAAATGCCATTAGAGCAGATAAAGTTGGTGATGAAAGCGGCGTTCAATACAGTTTTGTAGGTTCTGGTTACGAATATGAAGATATTGATGAAATTAAGAACATGAATGCAACTATGATTGTTCCTGTAAATTTCCGTAATGCTTACGATGTTTCAAATCCGTATTTGGCAAATCAACTAGAATTAAATGATATGCGTAGATGGAATCAAGAACCATCTAACTTAGCGGTTTTAGCAAAAAACAATGTAAACTTTACAATTACAACACACACGTTAAAATCTGTTGCAAGTTTTCAGAAAAACATTCAGAAGGCAATTCAATATGGGTTAGACGAAACAAAAGCATTGGAAGCATTAACAACGATTCCTGCAAAATTATTAGGAAAATCATCTGAAATAGGAACTTTAAAAAATGGTAGTTATGCAAACTTTTTAATTACTTCTGGTCCCATTTTCGACGCTTCAACAAAAATTTATGAAAACTGGGTACAAGGAGATAAACATGTAATTACCGATATGAATGTTGTTGACGCAAGTGGAGATTACACCTTATCTTATAATAACAAAAACTTAAATCTAACTATTTCTGGCACAAAAGGAACTTTAAAAAGTGGAACAACAAGTTTAAAATCTAAATTTTCTTTTAAAGACAATTGGGTTTCTATCACATTGAATAATCAAAGTGATGCTTCTAAATTTACGCGCTTTGTTGGTTCTTTAAATGAAAGTCAAAATAGATTTACTGGAACTGTAGTTGATGAATACGGAAATGAATCTTCTTGGACAGCAACCAAAAAGAAAGATGCAAAAAAGAAATCATCAAAGAAGAAAAATTCTAAAACTACTACTCCATTTGTAGTTCCTGTAACCTATCCAAATGTTGGTTACGGTTTTACTTCTAAACCAAAACAAGAAACAATTTTGTTTAAAAATGCAACTGTTTGGACAAGTGAAAAAGAAGGAATCTTAAAAAACACCGATGTTTTATTAAAAGACGGAAAAATCGCTCAAATTGGTAAAAACCTTAGAGTTCGTGGTGCAAGAGTTGTAGATGCAACGGGCAAACATTTAACTGCTGGTATTATTGATGAACATACACATATTGCATTGTCTTCTTCTAACGAATCTGGACATAATTCTGTTGCAGAAGTTACAATGGAAGATGCAATAAATCCTTCGGACATGAATATTTACAGAAATTTATCTGGTGGAGTAACCACTGCGCAATTATTACATGGTTCTGCAAATCCGATTGGAGGAAGATCTGCAATTGTAAAATTAAAGTGGGGAGAAACAGCAGATAATATGGTGTATAAAAATGCCCCTAAATTTATCAAATTTGCTTTAGGAGAAAATGTAAAACAATCTCGTTCTACAAACGGAACACGTTTTCCTCAAACTAGAATGGGAGTTGAACAAGTTTATATCGATTATTTTCAAAGAGCTAAAGAATATGATGCGTTAAAGAAAAGTGGTAAACCGTACAGAAAAGATTTAGAATTAGAAACATTAGCAGAAATTTTAAATAAAGAACGTTTTATTACCTGTCACTCTTATGTACAATCAGAAATTAATATGCTGATGAAAGTTGCAGACAAATTCAACTTTAACATCAATACATTTACACATATTTTAGAAGGTTATAAAGTTGCTGATAAAATGAAAGATCATGGTGTTGGTGCTTCTACTTTTTCAGATTGGTGGGCTTATAAATATGAAGTAAATGATGCAATTCCGTTTAACGCTGCAATTATGAACAACGTTGGTATTACAGTTGCAATCAATTCTGATGATAGAGAAATGTCTAGACGTTTAAATCAAGAAGCTGCAAAAACCATTAAATATGGTGGAATGACAGAATTAGAAGCTTGGAAAATGGTTACTATAAATCCTGCAAAATTATTGCATTTAGATGATAGAGTTGGTAGTATTAAAGTAGGTAAAGATGCAGATGTTGTTTTATGGACAGATCATCCAATGTCTATTTATGCAAAAGCACAAACTACTATTATAGAAGGACGTGTTTATTTTGACATCGATCAAGATTTGGCTAAAAGAGCTGCTATCAAAAAAGAACGTAGCTTGTTAATGAACATGATGCTTAATGAAAAGAATAATGGCGGAAAAGTTCAAGCTCCTAGAAAAAACGTGAAAAGAGTTTTGTATTGTGAAACTGAAGAAACTGAATTAAAATAAGAAAATTATGAAAAAACAAATTATATATAGTGTGCTATTTTTCTTACTAATAGGAAATAGTTTCGCGCAGCAAACACCAGCTTCTAAACAAACTACAGCTTTTTCTATTGAAGGAGCAACAGCACATTTAGGAGACGGAACCGTAATAGATGATTCTCTTATTATGTTTGCAGACGGAAAAATAACTTTTGTAGGTTCTGCAAAAATGAGAATTGCAAGACAAGGAACCATTATCAACGCAAAAGGAAAACATGTGTACCCAGGTTTTATTGCAGCAAATACAACTTTAGGACTAGGAGAAATTGATGCCGTAAAAGCATCTATTGATGACCGCGAAATAGGAACAATGAATCCGCATATTAGAAGTTTAATTGCTTACAATGCAGAATCTAAAGTTGTTGAAAGTATGCGACCAAACGGAGTTTTAATGGGACAAATTACACCTCGTGGCGGAATTATCTCTGGAACTTCATCTGTTGTTCAGTTTGATGCTTGGAACTGGGAAGATGCAGCTTTAAAAGTTGATGATGGTATTCATGTAAATTGGCCAAACAGCATTACTTTTGGTAGATGGTGGTTAGGTGAAGATGCTGGAGCAAAAATTAGCAAAACATATGCTAAATCTATTGAAGATTTTGAAGAATATGTAAACGATGCAAAAATCTATTTAAAAGGAAGTAAATCTCCTAAAAATTTAGAGTTTGAAGCTTTAGAAGGTTTGTTAAATGGTTCTAAAAAACTATATGTACATACAAGTGGAGAAAGAGAAATTATTGATGCAGTTCGTTTTGCAAATAAATTCAATTTTAAATTGGTAATTGTTGGCGGAGACGAAGCATACAAAGTTGGAGACTTATTAGTGAAAAACAATGTGCCAGTAATTGTAGAAAGAGCACATAGAATTCCGAATGGTGATGATTCTGATTATGATTTTTCATACAAATTAGCGAAGTTATTATTAGACAAAGGCGTTACTGTTGCTGTTGGTATGGACGGAAGCATGGAACGTATGAATACTCGTAATTTACCTTTTTATGTTGGAACGTATGCTGCATACGGAATCGATAAAGAAGTTGCCTTAAAAATGATAACTTCTAATTCTGCAAAAATTTTAGGAATAGATGATAAAGTAGGTACTTTAACTGTTGGTAAAGATGCAACACTATTTATTTCTGAAGGAGATGCTTTAGATATGCGAGGTAATATTATTAATGATGCATTTATTCAAGGAAGAAAGCTGAGTTTAGAAACACATCAAACAACACTTTGGAAACGGTATTCCAATAAATATAAAAATCAATAACCAACATAAAAACAACTATAAAAACTCTGAATTTCTTCAGAGTTTTTTTTATAATTTTTTTTTATTACTTTAGTTGCTAGTATATTAACTAAAAACTTTACACATGAAAAAGAATTACTTATTAATTTTTGCTGTATTATTATCACTTGGCTTTATCACTTTTACAGCAATAACAGAACTTAAAGCTCCAGACGTAGAAGAAGTTTATGGAGGAAGAATTAATTATATCAACGGATATAAAATTCACGCAGATTCTACTAGAATTTTTATTTCTACAGAAAGTGCAAATTCAGTTTTTTATGCTGATATGTACACTACAAATTCTGGTACACCATCTGCCACTAAATTTAAAGTGGTACCGAGTTTAGATAATACACAAAATTTTGGGTCTAGAATCAACAATATTCAAATACATGAACCATCAGAACAATTTGTATTTATCAATGAAAACAACAAACTTTATACAACAACAATTGGTGCTGCTACAGCAACAGATACTGGAATAAGTGGTGTTGGAGATATTTTAATTAACGGAGATTATACTTTTGCAGCTGGTGCAGGTAATATGAATTTTGGTTCCCTAAATGCAACTGGATCTTATACAACAGGAACTGGATCTCCAATTAGTTTTCCATCATTTACTGATTTGTTTTATCTTAATATTGATGCAACTTCAAAATTAGTCTATGCATTTGGCAAAGGTGCTACTCCAAAATTATATGTTTCAACTGATATGTATGATGCTTTTAATGCAACAACTACATTTACAGACATTTCTCCAACATTAACAAGTCCTGCTGTTACATGGACTGCATTTGGAATTGCACCAGACGGTCGTTTTTTTATAAGTGGTAATAATGGTTCAACAAAATTTATTGCCTATTCTGATGATAACGGAACCACTTGGAGCGAATTTGATACTACAATTACTGGAGTTTCTGCAACTAATTTTAGTTTTTCGGGAACAGCAAGTAGTTATTATGTTTTAACAGCAACAATGTTTAGCAATAATAAAGGAGCTAGTGGAACTTGGGCTAAATTTGGAACAACATCACACTATACGCATCCTAATGATGGAGCTGTATTTGTAGACCCAAATAATAGCAATATTTTTTATGCAACGTCAGATCAAGGATTGGGAATTTCTTTTGATAAAGGAATAAACGTTTCTAGTGCAGATGATGGTATTGAAGCTGTTCAAGTAAATGATATGGAAATGACAGCAGATAAGACTACTGGATGGATAGCTTCTAAATCTGGAGTAAGAAAAGTAACATCTTAAACTACTACTCCATCTTGGACAAATGCAATGTTTCCAACTGGTGACGGATCTGGATATCATTCTATAGCAATGAAACCTTCTGATGATAATACTGCGTACGCAGGAAATGTTAGAATATATAAAACAACAAACAGTGGTACAAACTGGTCTAGAGTTTTTACGCCTGAAAGTGCTCCTTATAATTTTCCAAGTGTAGGAACCATGGCAAAAGCAATAACCATTTGCCCGTATAATGAAAATATTGTATTTGCTGGTTTTGAAATAAAAGATGCAGATAAAGGTGGTTTATTTATTTCTGAAGATGCCGGAGTTACTTGGACGCAACAATTATTACATTCTAGCGGTTCTGCAAATGATGTAGATGTTAGAGATATTGTATTTACTCAAGAATCTGGCGTTATCACAGCCTACGTTGGCGTAGATTACGATTTAAGTTCTCCGACCGGAAGAAGTATCTATAAAGTAACAAAAGGAAGTTCTAGTTGGACGGTTACGCGAGATATGGACGCTGCAACAACAAGCACAGGAACAACCATTGTTGTTACCATCAATGATTTAGATTATGAATCTACAAATAATACCGTTTATGCTACAGGTACAGATGCAGGGACTAATCATCCTGTAAGTTATTACAAGCCATTAAGTGGAACAGGAAAATGGACCGTTAATACAACTTCTGGGTTTCCTTTTGTTGCAGGAAAAGAAGGAAAAGCAACAACTTATGGTGTAGATACATTGTATTGTGCAGTAGATAATGAGATTTATTATTTAGCTAAAACTGCATCAGCTTGGGCAAAAGGATATACGTATCCGAATGGAACAAGAATTAATTTTTTATATTATGATGATTTACTTGTTGGTACAGATACTGGTTTGTATTCTCAAATTGGACCAGGTAATAAAACTGCAAGTGTAGATGAAAATAGTATTGGAAAATTCTCATTATATCCTAACCCAATTGCTCCAAACGATATAATGACAATCAATTATTCTACAGATATAAAAGATTTATCGATAAAACTATTTACAATTAACGGACAGTTAATCAATGATTATAATGGGAATATTATCAGTAAAAATAGTTCAGAAATCAAATATAAAATACCGAAATTAAATCCAGGAATTTATCTTTTAAAACTATTTGATGCAAATAAAGGTTTAAGTACTAAAAAGATTGTCATTAAATAAATAAGTTGAAACAATTAAAAAAAACCCGAAGAAAATTCTTCGGGTTTTTTTAATTAATTTTTATCACATTTATAATAATTCTTTCCAACATCTTCTTTACCAAAACGTATTTTAGTAATATCTACAAAAAGTTCTTTATTTGCTTTTACATAAGTAGTTAACACTTTAGACTCTGCTCCTTCGCCTTCTAAAATAATTCTATTTCTACTTTCTCTAGCAGATCTGATATTCTTAATTTGAGTAGAACTAATTGCTTTAAAATTAAAATAAATTTTTGCGTTATATCTGTTTTTAAACTGGATTTCCCATTTACGAGCTCTACGAGACATTTCGTATTTACCCATTTTTACTTTAAAGCTAATTCCTTTTAAGCATTTAGTGTTTTTCCATTCACTCCATGTATTTTGACTTTCAGTCGTATTTGTAAAAGCCATTGAACCAATCATTATTAACATAAAGATTGATAAAAAAATCCCTCTTTTTTTCATCATTTTATTGTTTTATTTTAACATTCTAAAATTATGAAAAAAAAACGACTTGATTTTTAAAGCGAAATAGATACATTTGTTAACTATGAAATACATTGAAAGTCTTCAAAATTCAACTATAAAAAACATTTTAAAATTGCAAGAGAAATCTCGCGAGCGTAAAAAATCAGGACTTTTTATTATTGAAGGTAAAAGAGAGGTTTTATTAGCAATTAAAGGGAATTATACAATTAAAACTCTTTTGTTTTGTGATGATTATATTACCGAAAGCGAGTTAAGAAATTACTCAATAGCAGAAACAGAAATTATTTCAGTTTCTAAAGATGTATATCAAAAAGTAGCGTACAGAAATTCAACAGAAGGAATTATTGCACTTGCAAAAACGAAAGACTTTTCATTAGAAAACATTCAATTTTCTACTTCTACTCCATTAATTTTAATTACAGAAGCTCTAGAAAAACCTGGAAATATCGGTGCGCTTTTAAGAACTGCTGATGCTGCAAATTTAGATGCTGTTTTAATTGCAAATCCAAAAACGGATATGTACAATCCAAACATTATTCGTTCTAGTGTTGGTGGTTTATTTACCAATCAGATAGCAACAGGAACATCCGAAGAAATTATTACTTTTTTAAAAGAGAAAAATATCAATTCATTTGCTACAACTTTGCAAAATTCTAATGAATATTACAAAGAAGATTACACAAAAGCAACTGCAATTATTGTTGGAACTGAAGACACTGGTTTATCCGAAGATTTTAGAAATGATGCAACACAAAATATTAATATACCAATGCAAGGAGAAATTGATTCTATGAATGTTTCTGTTGCAGCTGCCATTGTCATTTTTGAAGCCAAAAGACAACGAAATTTTAATTAGAAAAAATATGAAAAGTAAAATAAGATATTGGGTAATTGCTTTTTTTTCAATTGCGATTGGTTTATATCCTCTAATTTATTTGATTGTTGATATGGAAGCTGAAGGTTTTCTTCAATCTAAACCAATAAATATTTTAGAGAACTCTCTTTGGAGAATTGCATTCTTTTCACATATCTACTTTGGTGGAGTCTCATTATTAGTTGGTTGGTCTCAGTTTTCTAAACGCATTCGAGGTAAACGATTAAAACTACATCGTTTATTAGGTAAAATATATGTAATTGCTGTTTTAATTAGTGCCATTGCTGGTTTTTATGTTGCGCTATTTGCTAATGGCGGAATTGTTGCACAACTTGGTTTTTCATTCTTAGCAATTGGTTGGTTTTTTACAACTTTAAAAGGCTACAAAACAATTAAAAAGAAAAATGTTATTCCACATAGAAAATGGATGATTCGTAGTTATGCCCATACCTTAGCTGCTGTTACATTAAGATTATGGTTACCAACTTTACCAGCAATCTTAAATATTTCTTTTGATGAAGCATACATCATAATTTCTTGGTTGTGTTGGGTTCCAAATATTATAATAGCTGAGATTTATATTAGAAAAATTGTTATTTAGAGTTTGTGTTTTTTTGTTACTAAATCTTGTTTTAATTGCTTTAATTTCGATAATAATATTTACCTTTACTTTTAATAAAAAAACTTATTTACCCCCAATCATTTCATGAAAAAAATTGCAATAATTGTTTGTTTTTTAATGTCTATTAGTGTGTTTTCACAAACAGATTTTAGAAAAGGATACATAATCAATAGTCAAGGCGAAAAAGTTAATGGATTTATAAATTACAAAGAAAACTCATCTATTTATGAGTATTGTGAATTTAAAACAACTCCTGAAGGTCAAATTAAAGAATACTACCCAAACTCAATTAGAGGATATGGCTTTGAAAATGATAAGTTTTTTGCTTCAAAAAACATAAGTATTGAAGCTAATAAAACTGAAAATAAATTTTTAGAAGTTATTATTTTTGGTATTGCTACGCTATACAAAACAACAGGAACTTATTATCTTGAAAAAGAAGGACTTCTTAAAGAATTAAATAATGATGTTATAGAATATACGCAAAATAATAATAAATTTAGAAGACCCTCAAAAAAGTATATTGGTATCTTAAAAGTATTCTTAAATGATTGTCCAAAAGTAAAATCAAAAATTGATGCTACGGGTTATGGTGAAAAAAGTTTAGAAGCTATAGTTCGCAAGTATAACGAATGTAAAGGACAAAAAAGTATTGTCTATAAAGAGGATAAACCTTGGTTTAAAGCTAATTTTGGAGCTTCCATTGGAATTAGTTCTTCAAGCTTAAACTATGATCATAAATCTACTGAAGTACTTTACTTTACGGAAAAATCTAATTCTAGTTTCTCTTATTTGTTTGGTGGTTTTGCTGAATTAAATTCTCCTAGAATTTCTGAAAAAATATCGTTTTATACTGGTATCTTCTTTTCTACAAATAATTTTAATACAAACATGTTAAGCTCTAATAGTAGTTTTAATTATATTAGTGAAGTGAGAACTACTTTAAAACAATTGAAAATTCCAATTGGAGTTCGCTATACTTTTCCAGAGCGAAATTTTACACCTTATGTTACTTTTGGTGTTTCAAGTTATACCAACATTAGCTCGTCTACCAATTGGATTAGAGAAAGTGAAATTAATAATGTAGTAAGCATTTCTAACAAAAAATATGAAACTGGTAGTTTAGCAGTTGGTTACTTTGCTAGTATAGGTTTTAAGAAAAAAGTATCAGAAAAACTTCATGGCTTTATTGATGTTGTTTACGAAAACTCTACAATGAGCAATAGTCGTAAAGTATTAGATCCCTATGTCGGTGCATCAACCGGAATTAGTGATTATCAAAACTCTATGTCTAGTTTACAAGTATTAATTGGAATAAGATTTTAAAAATGAAAAAGAAAAACATACAATCCTTAGCAATTATCTTTTTTAGTGTACTTTTTTTAATTCAGTGTACAGAAAATGATATTTTAGAAAGAAGTTACCCAACTATAGAAACGCTACAAGTAACAGATGTTTCTGAAAATGGAGTAAAATTAAATGCAACGATTAACAATATAAATCAGTATGATATTATAGAATATGGTTTTGTTTGGTCAGTAAGAACATTTCCTGATATTAATATTTCTGATAAAAAAATAATATCCTCTAATTTGACTTCAGGTGGTTTTTCTGCAACGATAACAACCACATTAGTAAATGGCAATAAGTATTATGTAAGGTCTTTTGTAAAAACAAAAGATTATTTAGTTTATGGCAATCAAAAAGAGTTTATGAGTTTTGGTAGTAGTGCAGCACTTATTCTTAGCTTAGAACCAAATTCAGGCGTTTGGGGAGATACTATTCAGATAAAGGGAAAAAACTTTAGTTATATAAACTCAAACAATAAAGTTACTTTTAAAGATAAAGTAGCTAGTGTAATTAAGAGCAACGATTCTATTATTACTGCAGTTGTACCAGAAGGAGTTAATAGTAAGGAAGTTACTGTAGGTTTAGAAATTGCCAACAGAGAAACTTATGCTGCAACTAAATTTATAATTAAATCTCCAACAATAACCTCTATTGCTCCATTAACAGCAACTTTTGGAGAAGAAATAACAATTACAGGAGATAATTTTGGGCTTAAACCAGAATTTAACAAAGTGTATTTTGGAGATGTTTTAGCAGAAGTTTCGGCTTCAAACAAGAATAGTATTAAAGTTATTGTTCCAAATGATTTAGAATTAAGTTTTGCCCCAGTAAAGGTACAATCAAATGCTATAGATGTTACTTATAATCAAAATTTTATTTTAAAGAAACCAGTGATAACTTTTGTTGATGATAATATTAAATCAAATACAGAGATTATAATTAAAGCTGATTATTTTAATCCAAAGAAAGAAAATAATAAAATATTATTTGATAATATTGAAGGAGAAATTATTTCAATCGAAAATAAAAACATAAAAGTAAAAATTCCTTTAGGTCCTTTTAAAAAACGAGAGTTAAAAATAAAATTAAAAGTTGCTGATTTAATAGTAGAGTATTCAAAAGAAGTTAGTTTAATAGATCAATGGATTTTGGTTTCAGATGATTTACCTTTTAGATATTATGGACATAGTAGCTATTATTTATCTGCTAATAATGAAATATATCTTGTAGCAAGACCAAAGCATTATAGTGAGGATGATGACTACTTATGGAAACTAAACCCTAATGATTTTAGTTGGGAAAGATTTGATATTCCAAACAATATTCAAATTAATAATTTCATATCTGATGGTATAAACCTGTATTTTTACGATGGTAGTAATAATAATTTTTGGGAATATAATCTTGCAACAAATCAATGGGCTCAAAAACAAAGTTATCCAGGTGCTAAAAGAAGAGGTGCTTCTCAGTTTCTTTTAAATGGCGAAATCTATATTGGTTTAGGGTCAAATGATGAAAATTATACTTCTGTTTTTTACAAAAATTTTTACAAATATAATCCATCTTCAAACTTGTGGAAACAAATATCCGATTTTCCTTACAACAATTCATTTAGAAGAAATTTCACGTCTACGTTTGTTATTAATAATATTGCATATCTAGGAAACGGAGCGTCTCATACAGGAATGACAGATTTTTGGTCGTATAATGCTAATTCGGATAGTTGGCTAAGAATTGCTGATTTTCCAGATGCTAGATCTAGAAGTTCTTCTTTTGCTTTAAATAACTTTGGATATATTACTGGTGGAAGTAAAGTTGGTGGCGGTAATAATACTGATTGTTGGCAATATGATCCAAATTTAGATACGTGGAATAAAATTGAAAATATTGGAATTATAGGAAGAGGTTCACATTTTTCTTTTGTTTTAAATGGTAAAGCTTATGTTGGTGGAGGCTCTAATGAATCAGGCGGTTCAAATGTTTTTGACATGTATGAATACAAACCAGATTAAATGACTCCAACTACACTTTTCTACATACTAATCGCAATTCTAATCATCAACTTTATCGTTGATAAAATACTAGATGTTTTAAACACAAAACATTTTGATGATGCAATTCCGGCTGAATTACAAGATGTCTATGAAAAAGAAGAATATGAAAAATCGCAAGCGTATAAAAAGACAAATGCAAAATTTTCAAATATAACAGGACTTTTTTCTTTAGTACTCACACTTGCATTTTTCTTTTTTGATGGATTTCTATTTGTAGATGAATTGGCAAGAAGTTACAGTTCAAATTCTATTATAATTGCGTTGATTTTCTTCGGAATTATTATCATTGGATCAGATATTATAAACACTCCTTTTTCGTATTATAAAACCTTTGTTATTGAAGAAAAATTTGGATTCAACAAAACCACTTTAAAAACATTTGTTGTTGATAAAATAAAAGGATTATTAATGACTGCAATTATTGGTGGCGGAATTTTAGCATTGATAATTTGGTTTTATCAGTTTGCAGGAAATAACTTTTGGATTTACGCCTGGGCTTTGGTTGCAATTTTTTCTTTGTTTATGAATCTATTTTACGCAAAACTAATTGTTCCTTTATTCAATAAGCAAACGCCGTTAGAAGAAGGAGAATTAAAAACAGCTATAGAAAAATATGTAACCAAAGTTGGGTTTACACTAAAAAATGTTTTTGTAATTGATGGTTCTAAACGTTCTACAAAAGCAAATGCTTATTTCTCTGGATTTGGTTCGCAGAAGAGAATTACGTTATATGACACATTAATAAACGATTTAGAAATCGATGAAATTGTTGCCGTTTTAGCGCACGAAGTTGGTCATTACAAACGCAAACACATCATTTTTAACTTGATTGCTTCTACTCTATTAACCGGATTTACTTTGTGGTTGCTATCTTTATTTGTGAGCTTACCAATTTTTTCTGAAGCCTTAAATATTTCTAATCCAAGTTTTCATATTGGATTAATTGTATTCGGAATTTTATATTCACCAATATCAGAAATTACTGGTTTATTTATGAATTATATTTCTAGAAAGTTTGAGTATCAGGCAGATAATTATGCCAAAGAAACATTTGCTGCAAAACCTTTAATTACTTCATTAAAAAAATTATCAAAAAATAGTTTGAGTAATTTAACGCCGCATCCAGCCTATGTTTTTATGCATTACTCACATCCAACGTTGTTAAAAAGAGTCCAAAACTTAGAAAAATAATTCTTCTCATCAAAAAAGCAAAAAAACTTTGCTTAGTTCATTATTTGTTTTACTTTTAAATGATGATGTATAAGGCAACCATAGAAGAAGAAAATAAAGAGATTTCTAAACGATATAAAGATCTCTTAAAAGGAACGTATCAAACTTTATCTGCACAAGATAAAAAGTTAATTCGTTCTGCATTTGATTTGGCTGTAGAAGCACATTCTGATCAAAGAAGAAAAACTGGCGAACCTTATATTTATCATCCAATTTCTGTAGCAAAAATTGTAGCTTATGAAATTGGTTTAGGCGCAACTTCTATTGCTGCTGCATTATTACACGACGTTGTTGAAGACACCTACTACACCATTGAAGATATGGAGCGTTTGTTTGGACAAAACATTGCACGTATTGTTAGCGGATTAACCAAAATTTCTCGTTTAAATAAAAGTCAAGATGTTTCTATACAGGCAGAGAATTTTAGAAAAATGCTACTAACTTTAAATGATGATGTTCGTGTAATTTTAATAAAAATTGCAGATCGTTTACACAATATGCAAACGATGGATTCTATGCCAGAATATAAACAGGTAAAAATTGCATCCGAAACCTTATATATTTATGCTCCATTAGCACACAGATTGGGTTTATACAATATTAAAACTGAACTCGAAGATTTAGGTTTAAAATATACAGAACCAGAAGTTTATGCAGATATTTTAAGTAATATAAAAGACAGTAAAGAAGAGCAACAAAAATACATAGATACTTTCGAAGCAATTTTACACGAAGGCTTGCAAAAAGAAGATTTTGAATATCAAATTAAAGGAAGAAGCAAATCTATTTTTTCTATCCGAAGAAAAATGAAAAAACAAAATGTTTCTTTTGATGAAGTGTATGACAAATTTGCAATTCGTATTATTTTTAAACCTGTTTCAAACGATGAAAAATTTGATGCTTGGAAAATTTATTCTATTGTTACCGATTTTTTTAAACCGAACCCATCACGTTTAAGAGATTGGATTTCTCAACCAAAATCTACAGGTTACGAAGCCTTGCACATAACTGTTATTGGTCCAGATAGTAAATGGGTAGAAGTACAAATTCGCTCAGAAAGAATGGATGAAATTGCCGAAAAAGGCTATGCTGCACATTTTAAATACAAGCAAGGTGTAGAAAAAGAAAACGGTTTAGATACTTGGTTAAATAAATTAAAAGAAACTTTAGAAAATCAAAGTACAAATGCAGTGGATTTTGTAGAAGATTTTAAGTTGAACTTATATTCTAAAGAAATATTCGTTTTTACACCACTTGGTGATTTAAAATCCTTACCAAAAGGAGCATCAGCATTAGATTTTGCTTTTTCAATTCACACAGATGTTGGCTTAAAGTGTAGAGGCGCAAAAGTAAACGGAAAATTAGTTCCGTTAAGTCATGAATTAAAAAGTGGCGATCATGTAGAGGTACAAACATCTACTGTTAACAAACCAAATGTTAGGTGGTTAGATTTTGTAATGACAGCAAGAGCTAGAACCAAAATTAAAGCTGCTTTAAAAGAAGAAGAAAAGAAAATAGCTGAAGAAGGAAAAGCTATTTTAACACGAAAATTACGTCACTTAAAAATAACTTTAAACGATCGTGTTGTTAATGAAATGGCTTCTTATTTTTCATTAAAAACTAGTTTTGATTTGTTTTATAGAATTGGAAATGGTGCTATTGACAACAAACAATTAAAAGCTTTTGCAAATCAAAAAAACAATGCTTTTATAAGCTTCTTTAAAAACCGTTTAAAACGTTCTCCAAGTAAAGAAAACTTTGATAAAGAAGAGGTTACTAACAAATATGATGCACTTGTTTTTGGTGATCAAGACGAAAAATTAGATTACACACTTTCAAAATGTTGTAACCCAATTCCTGGTGATAAAGTATTTGGGTTTTTAACCATTAACGACGGAATAAAAATTCATAAAAAAGATTGTCCGAATGCAATATCAATGCAATCAAATTATGCGTATCGTGTTTTAAAAGCTACTTGGATAGATTCTTCTAAGCAAGAATTTAAAGCAATTTTAAAAGTAAGTGGAAACGATAAAAAAGGAATTGTTAACAACTTAACACGTATAATTACAAACACAATGGATGTTTATATACACAATATAAATATTTCTGGCGATCACGGTGTTTTTGAAGGGAAATTATCTATCAGTGTTAAAAATAAAACGCAATTAACTAAGCTAATTGCTAGCATAAAAAAAGTAGAAGGCGTACAAAAAGTAGAACGTGTTAATACTATGTAGATATTAGTTGTATAAAAAGATAATTTATATTGATAAATAAGTTTAAATTTGTTGCTTCGATAAATTCAGAAAAATGGGTACAAAAGAAAATCAGGACATTGTAAAGAATGTTTTTACTGCATTTTTAGAATCTAAAAAACATAGAAAAACTCCAGAAAGATATGCAATCCTTCAAGAGATTTATGATTTAGAAGAGCATTTTGATATAGAATCTTTATATATCAACATGAAAAATAAAAATTATCGAGTAAGTAGAGCCACATTATACAATACAATAGATTTATTATTAGAATGCGGATTGGTAAGAAAACACCAATTTGGTGGTCAAAGTATGGCGCATTACGAAAAAAGTTATTTTGATAAACAACACGATCATGTAATTTTAACAGATACTGGAGAAGTTAAAGAATTTTGCGATCCAAGAATTCAGATAATTAAAAAAACAATAGAAGAAGTTTTTGATATTGATATTCATAATCATTCTCTTTATTTTTACGGCACAAAAAAACAAACAAAATAAACAAAACAACAACACTCTTAACAACAACTAATGGCAGTAGATTTATTACTAGGATTACAATGGGGCGACGAAGGAAAAGGAAAAATTGTAGATGTTCTTACTTCACAATATGATATTATCGCAAGATTTCAAGGAGGTCCAAACGCTGGACATACTTTAATTTTTGACGGATTTAAACACGTTTTACATACAATTCCTTCTGGAATTTTTCATAAAACAGCTTTAAATGTTGTTGGAAATGGTGTTGTAATAGATCCAGTAATCTTTAAAAAAGAATTAGAAAATCTTGACAATCATAAAATAGATTATTCATCTAGATTATTGATTTCTAGAAAAGCACATTTAATTTTACCAACACATAGATTGCTAGATGCAGCATCAGAAACGTCTAAAGGAAAAGCTAAAATTGGTTCTACATTAAAAGGAATTGGTCCAACTTATATGGACAAAACAGGTAGAAACGGAATGCGAGTTGGAGATTTAGAATTAGATAATTGGAAAGAAAAATACGATGCTTTAACAGAAAAGCATTTAAAAATGCTAGAATTCTTTGATGTTCAAATCGAATATGATTTAAAAGAATTAGAATCTGAATTCTGTAAAGGAATTGACAAATTAAGAACGTTACAATTTATTGATAGCGAAGAGTTTTTAAATCAAGCGATAAAAGATAAAAAAACAATTTTAGCTGAAGGTGCACAAGGTTCTTTATTAGATATTGATTTTGGAACGTATCCGTTTGTAACATCATCTAACACAACTGCTGCAGGCGCTTGTACTGGTTTAGGAGTTGCTCCAAATAGAATTGGAGATGTATTCGGAATTTTTAAAGCCTATACAACTCGTGTTGGCTCTGGTCCTTTTCCGACTGAATTATTTGATAAAGATGGAGAAAGAATGGCAAAAGTTGGTCACGAATTTGGTGCTACAACTGGAAGACCAAGACGTTGTGGTTGGCTAGATTTAGTTGCTTTAAAATATGCTGTAGATGTAAACGGAGTTACGCAATTAATGATGATGAAAGGCGATGTTCTTTCTGGTTTTGACACATTAAAAATATGTACTTCTTACAATTATAAAGGAAAAGAAATTTTTCATTTTCCTTATAATATTGAGCCTGAAAATGTATCAGTAAATTATACAGAATTTAAAGGCTGGAAAGATGATTTAACTAAAATGACTAGTGCAGATCAATTGCCACAAAATTTATTAGATTTTGTTGCTTTTATAGAAAAAGAAACTGGTGTTCCTGTAAGTATTGTTTCTGTTGGACCAGATAGAAAACAAACGATTACCAGATAATTATTACTATATAAAATATTAAAAAGCATCTTTCAATTATTGAAAGATGCTTTTTTAATGGAAACAATTTGTTAAAGCTTCTCTATCTCAATACCTAATAAAACAAGCTTCTGCTGCTCTATCCTTAAGGCTTCTATAAGTGATTCTTTACAAGAAACAAAAGATTCTTTTTGATTTAAAAATAACTCTTTGTAGTAACGAATACCTTCATCTAAATTATTTTTAAACTTTAATAAATATCGCAACTGCTTTTTATCAATTGAAGTTTTTACAGTTTCAATTTTTTCTTGTAAATGTGTAATATAAAGAGATAATTCTTTTATAAACACGTTTGGTCTGTCAGTTCTTGTTAAAACATTTTTTCTACCATAAATGTGATCTGTAATGTTTCGTAAACTCATCACCTTATCATAATAAGCCATATTTGGACCAGGACAAACAGAAACTCCATCTCCAGTTTTCTTGGTACTCATCTTATTTAAAATTAATGTAGAAGTGCTTAAACCAACACAAATACAAGACTTTTCTATAATTTTATGATGCTTTTGTGCTTTTTCGTTTGATGAAATTTCTAAAGTATTTAATTCTTTTAATTTTAAAAATTGATATTCTCTAGACGCAGTACACAAACCTGTTTTTTTAAACTCATTATTTAAAGCTATAAATTTATTCGGACACGAACTTCCTGGTCTGCCTTTATCTATAAATTGTTGTTTTTCAAAATCTTTTGTATTTCCTTTTAATGTGTTAAACGGAACTCCTAGTGGCGATGTATTACTCAAGTACAAATCTTCTTCTTTTGCTTTTGCTAATTTTTCCATCGTTTTTTCATCAACACTTGTTGCTTCTGGCACCAATAAAAACGGGCTTCCCCAACCAACAGAATCAAGTTTATAATGATCCATTAAAAAGGAATGCTCTTCTTCTGTTCCAATTCCACCTTGAGTTGTTATTTTTAAACTTAATCCATGTTTTGGTACAGTTCTATTTGTTTCATTAAGTGCATCAATCAATAAAGCATAGATTTCACTCTTTAAAACATCTTTATTTTCTTTGAATTCATATAAAACAGGACCAAGTAAGAATCCGTCAGTTGCAAAAGCATGACCACCACAATTTAATCCAGATTCTATTCTGTATTCTGAAACCCACAATCCTTTTTTTGCTAGAAACTTACCTTGAATCATTGCAGATCTATAATCACTAACTTTTAAAATAATTTTCTTTTTAATTGTTCCGTTTTCATCCGGAAAAAAATCATCAAAACTACTTATATACGAATACAATCTCGGATTCATTCCCGCAGAAAGTACTAAAGAAGATGATAATTTACTTTTAGAATATCCTCTTAAAGCAGCATGAGCGTCATTAAATTCTATGGGCAATAATTCTTTATTTTTATAATTTCCTTTATCAACTTTGGTCATAATATTTACATCAATACTTCCCATTGTTAAATTTTTATTAGCCCAATCTTTTAGTTTAGAAAAATCTACTCCTTCTTCAGTTAGTTTTAGAAAATCTTTTTTCATGGAAGAATATTCTGGTAACATCTGAATATAATCTTTTAAAGCTTTGCTTTTTTCAGAAGTGATGTTTTTTAATTGATTGAACTTTTTCTCGGTTTGTTCATGAATTAAATTTAAATAAGAAGTAATTCTCTTTGCTCTAAAATCATCCACTTTATCAGATATTTCTTTATAAGGAACTTCAAATTTTTCACTATAAACTTTTCGTAATTTTTCTAGTAAAATATCATCAACCAAAGAAATAACAGAATCGATTCCGTATTGTGCAACTTTTAAAGGCGAATCTATTGTAAATCCTATTCCCATTACTGGAATATGAAATGTGTGTGCTTTTTTCATTATTTAAAATATATATTTAGTATTATATATTATTCTTTTTAATATAAAAAAAGCCTCTTTTTGATGTACATCTTAAAGAGGCTTTCTCGTTAACTAAAAAAACTAATTTGATGCATAAAAAGTTGGTTTAAATGTTAACATAAACCAAGTCCATGAATTATTTTTATTGCTTAAACCACCTTTTAATGCTTCTAAAGAAGTAGTTCCAAACATTTGTGAATAACCAGCGCTAAACTGAATATTATCTGCTATTTTATATCCTAAAGTAAAATCGATTTCTGTACCAAGACTGCTATTCATTTTTGTAGTTCCGTTATAAATATCTGCAGCAGATTTAAAAATATGTGGAACTAACTTTGCCGAAAATTTATCTTTTGTATAAGAAACAGTTGCATGTATATCAATTAATCCAACTGAATTTATATGATTTCCAACATAAAAATAATCCATCCAACCATTAAATTTATGGTTTGTTCCAAATATTGGGTTAAACGATTTTAAATCTGTACTTGAATCGTTTGTGTCTTTACCTGATAAGTATTCAAAACCAAGTCCTAAATTAAATTCTTTTGTAGTTTTTACATTGATATTAGCCGAATAATAGCTTGCAGAAATTGGCGTAGTCTTTACTTTTCCTGATTGTAAATAAGCAGCTGCGTCTATTGAAAGGCTTTTCTTTTTATAAGTTATTCTTGGTCCAAAAGTTTGAGAGTAACTAACATCTGCTTCGTTATTTACATCTAAATGCTCAATTCCATTATTTAAAGCCAAAATGCTAATTCCGAAATTATTAATTTTTGTATTGTACCATACATATTGAAATGTTTTATAGCCTGCTACATTGCTATAAATAGTTTTAACTCCAGCTTGTGAATCATTATTTAAAGCAAATCCGATATCTAATTTTCCATTATCTGATGTTTTAAATTTGGCAATAATTGCATCATGACTTCTACCTTGTTGTGCCCAACCAACATTACCAAAAATTCTACTATCATCATAAATAATTTCTTGTCTTCCTAACTTTAAATCAAAATAATTTGCAACTGAAAACTCTGTCCAAGCTTCATGAAATGAACTTGATTTGTCTTGTGCTGATAAAGTTCCAACATCTCCCCAAACACGAACGTTTTGTAAAGAAATTCTAACTTTAAAATTATCTTGCTGATAATTTAAATTTAACCTTGTTCTTTGAGATATAAAACTTGACCCTTCTTCACCTAGTTTAAGTAAAGATTGGTATCCATGTTTGTTTTCATATCTTGGTCTTAATTCTCCTGATAAATGAACCTGTTGTGCAGATAACGGCAATGCAAATATTGTTATCATTAGTAATGAAAAAATTAATTTTCTCATAATATGTTTCTTTTATGTTATATGATTAATAAAAGACTATTTCATCTTTTACCCTGTAAAGTTACAGTAGATTTAAACCTAATAAACTGATAAATGTCAAGTTTTAAAATTTAATTAGAATTAATAAAAAAGTACAACTCCAGAAAAAAGCAGAAGGTATATTATAATTGAAGCTTTCCAAAAAACATGTGCGTTCTTCATTTCCATAAAATAAAACGAAACAGCTAAAAATTTTAATACAGAAATTAAAATAATGAGTGCTGCCGAAGAGTTTTCACTAACTAAAGAAGATGAAAAAAAGACTACTGTTACTGTAGAAATAAGCAGTAAAATCCAAACTATAAAAAGGTTTTTTCTAGTCATTTTAAAAAATTAAATAGATTATTGGAAATAATAATAACCAGATTAAATCACACATATGCCAAAAGGCAGCACTTGCTTCAAAATCATCTAAATTGGTTTGCTCTTTTTTCTTACTTAAATCTCTATCAACAATAACTAAAATAACCAAACCAACGATAACATGAATTACATGAAACAGCGTTAACATCCAATAAAAAGTAAAGAAAGTATTATAATCAATTGTAAGCCCGGCGTCTATTTTTGCATTGTATTCAATTGTTTTTAAAATTAAAAATAACAATCCGCCAAGCATTGTCAGTTTTAAATACAAAGATGATTTTTTAGCGTTTCCTTCCTTTAGATAGCTAACAGATAAAGCCATAAAAAAACCACTAGTAATTAAAAATAATGTATTAATTGTTCCGAAAGTTGTGTTTAATAACAATCTTGAATTATGAAAAACTTCTGGTTCATCTTGGCTATAAACCGCCATTGCAATTAATGCCATTCCAAATGTTAGCAATTCTAAAAAAATAACTATCCACATTAAAATTCCTCCTGGAGGATAATAGATGCTCTTAACAAGGCTTTTATTCATTATTGAAATTAATTAATTTTAAGATTGATTTTTAATTTTTTCATACAATTGCACAAGTGATTTTAACAATTCAACTGGCGTTGTAAGAATTTGATAATGATTTTGTCCAAACATTTGTGGCAAATAATATTTTGCCTGTGCTTCTATTGCCAATGCATACGAATTGATATTGCGTTCATTTAGTTCTCGTAATGCTTGTTTTACATCGTTAACTCCGTATTTTCCTTCGTATTTATCGTAATCGTTTGGCTTTCCATCAGAAATTAAAATAACCCATTTATTTTTGGTACTTCTTTTATCTAATAATGCGCCAGAATGTCTTAACGCAGCTCCAATTCTTGTATAACCACTTGGTTCTACTGCTCCAACTTTAAATTTTGCACGATTCCAATCTTCATCAAAATCTTTAACTGTTATATAAGTTGAATGATTTCTCGTTTTAGAATAAAAACAATCGATAGAAAAATCGATATTGTATTCATCTAAAATTTCGCCAAATAAAATAGAAACTTGTTTTTCTACATCAATAACTCTATTTCCGTTTGCATAACCATCGCTAGACAAACTAACATCTAACAGCAATAAAATGGAAATGTCTTTTTCTTTTTTTCTTTTTGATAAATATATTTTTTCGGTTGGCGTTTGTCTTGATTTTACATCAACAAATAAATCGGTTAATGCATCTAAATCAAACTCTTCTCCTTGTGTTTGTCTGCGTTGTTGTTGATATCTATTATTAACGCTGCTTAGCATTTTTCGCAATCCCATTAAAGTTGAACTGTTTTCTGAGATTGTTTTTTTATAATAGTTTACATCCGTTTTTAAGATTGATTTTGGATATACTTTACAGAAATTGTCTTTGTATCTTCTTTTAGAATAATCCCATTCATCGTAGGTAATAAAATAACCAGAACTATCACTTTCTGCACTTTCAGAAACTGTTGTGTTTTCGATAAAATCTGCTTGATATACAGAATGTGCCGTATCATCTACACGAACAGTATATTTCATATTTAAATCTTCTAACGCATTAGAATGTTCATCTAATTCGTCTTCGCCATCAAAGTCTTTAAAGTTTCCACCAAATTCTTCAGCAGTTTCAACTTTTTCAAATTGATGTTGTAAAACTGCATCATCTTGTTGTTTTTGATCTATTTGCACAGAAATAATTTCTTCTACTGCATTGGCTTTTAAAATAGTTTCAATCTTCTCTTCTTTTGCTTTTTTAGCTTTGTCTGTAAAGTTTTCGAGTCTTTTATTTTCTGCATCTTCTAAACTATTCCGCATCCATTTTCCGTAGATAAAACTATAATCTACAGAAGTTTTGGTTGTTTCTTTTGATTTAAAGTAAGCTATAAAACTGCTGTAATAATCCTCTGTAATGGGGAATTGTTCAAAAAGTTCTTTTAAGATTAAAGCTGAAGTTTCTTGTGCTTTTTCTTGAGACTCTATTAAGTCATGTTCTTTATTATCATTCCAATTGAAATCTCCGTTTTTTTGAATTGACAAATACAAAACTCTAAACAAATAGAAAGAAACATTTTGTTCTATAGATTTAAAAAAATCGATTTGATTAGGCAAAAAAAAGTTATCGTTTTTATAACCGCCTTCTCGTTCTGCTTCATAAATTTCTATAGTTTTACCAGTAATTGCTCTTGCAAATAAAGTTAATCGAGGTTTTAACTCATCTAGCTTTGCAGCATATTGTTTGCTTTTTTCTTTTGCTTTCTTTCTTCTTTTAAAGTAATAAGCAAATTTTGTAAAGATATATTCGTCTGGTTCAAACTCAAACATTGTTTTTTATTTATATCTCAATATTAAGTTTTATAATAACAAAGTTATTAAAACTGTAAACTAAGACTGTATACTGACAATTTTATATCATTAAGTCACATAAATCATTCAATGCTGCCACAACCTCAATATCATCCGTTAAAGGCTCTACAACTGCAACGTGAACTGCTAATCTTTTTGGTAAGCCAGAAGCTATTAATTTTGCTGCATCAACCAATAAACGTGTAGAAACTGTTTCTGTTAATCCTAATTCTGTTAGGTTTCTAATTTTTGTTGCTATTTGCACTAACTTTTTTGCATCTGATTCAGAAACTGAAGTTTCATTTGTTAAAATTTCTACTTCTGTTTTATCTGTTGGATATGCAAAAGAAACCGCTACAAAACGTTGTCTTGTAGATGGCTTTAATTCTTTAAATCCTTTTTGATATCCTGGGTTAAAGGAGGCAACCAACATAAAATCTTCATGCGCTTTTACAGTAATTCCTAATTTATCAATAAACAATTCTCTTCGATGATCTGTTAAAGAATGGATTGCAACAATTACGTCTGGTCTTGCTTCCGCAATTTCATCTAAATATAAAATAGCACCTGTTTTAACAGCAATAGTTAATGGACCATCTAACCAAATAGTTTCCGCTCCTTTAATTATATATCTACCAATTAAATCTGTTGATGATGTTTCTTCATGGCAACTAACTGTTATCAATTGTTTGTCTAATTGATGCGCCATAAATTCAATAAATCTCGACTTTCCTGTTCCTGTTGGACCTTTTAATAAAATAGGAAGTTTTTGTTTGTAAGAATGCTCAAAAACGTTAATTTCTTTTCCTAAAGGTTTATAATAAGGGATTTTTTTTACTTCATGAATAGTCTTTTCCATAATCAAAGCTTCTGTACTCATAATTTGTTATTTACCCGCGGTTTCAATAATTTTAGCAATAGTTTCTTTGTTATCAACACCTAAACCTTCTTGCTGATGAATCAATTCTCCTTTTGGATTAAAAACACTTATAATGTTTGAATGCGAGAAATCTAACGGAGAAATCTCTTTATACTTTACCGCTAATACATTTGCAAATTCTCTAACTCCACTGTCAGTTCCTTGTAAAAAAGTATAATTATCGGTATCCATAAAGTTTTCTTTCGCAAACTCTTTTAATCGGGTTGGAGTATCAACTTCTGGGTCTATACTAACAAATATATACTGTACATCATTGGTGTATTTTTCTGGAATCTCTTTGGCAATATTTCTCATATCTGCAACTAATCTTGGACAAGCGGCTTTACAAGTTGTATATACCATAACCATTACCAAGGTTTTACCTTTTAGTTCTTTTAGCTCAATACTTTTAGCATCTTGAGTATTCCATTTTGTTGTTAAATTAAAAATAGAAGAATCTGAAATTTCATTATCATCAGCTAATATTTTGGTTGATGCTGCAATTGGTTTTAAATCCATTTTACAAACTGGGCAACTTCCTTCTTTGTGATAGATTTTTTCACCTTCACATTTCATCGGGCATTGGTATTCTATTTTAGCTGTTTCTTTTTTATCTGATTCTTTACAAGAGCCAAATGAAATAATTGCTAATATTAATATTATAAGAGGTTTTGTAATTTTCATTGTATTGGTTTTTTAACATCTTGTACACATCTAAAACCTAAGTTTTTCATTGTGTATTTTGCTTTTAAACTACCACGAATTGCGTAGCGCATAAAAGCAGCGTAGTTCATTAAATCTGTAGCATTTACAGCAGCGCTTCCGCAAAAAAGATCGCTATCTTTATCTACATCTTTTCTAGATTCTCCTGTAATTAAAACCGAATTAAAATCTGATGTCCATTCCCAAACTAATCCATGTAAATCATATACACGCCAGTAATTTTTAAAGGTAGAACCAACAACATTATCAAAGGTTTTTGGTTTTTCGTACCAACCTAAAATATACTTATTATAAGCTTCAATACTTCTTGCATCTGGCACTTTTTCATTTGCCATTGCCACATATTCCCATTCATCTACGGTTGGCAATCTTTTTCCTTGAATTTCGCAATAATTTTTTGCAGCAAACCAAGAAACATCGGTTACTGGAGAATTTAATTTTTGTTTATCACTTAATTCAGTATCATTTTTCCAGTTTAATAAATATCTGTTATCCGCAAAAAGTCTAAGAACTTTAGATTTTCTCCATTTTGGGTTTTCTTTTACAAATTTTAAATAATCTTCATTTGTAACAGGATAAACATCCATTAAAAAATCTGAAATAGCTACCTTTATTGAGTCTCTACCGTATAAGGGAGTATATTCTCCACCTTTGATTGATACCATTTCAGATTGACAACTTGCTAAATAAGAATTTAGAAATAGTAGTCCGCAAATTGTCAATCTTAAAATAGTTTTCATTGTATTTTTATTTTACTTTTTTAACTCTTTCAATAGTTACATTCGTCTTGTTATTACCCCAAGAGTTATATATGTAAGTCATTACGTCTGCAATTTCTACATCTGTAATATTTTGAGCAGTCATAACGCTATTGTATTTATTTCCGTTTACAGTAATTTCTCCTGTTAATCCATGTTTTACAATACCAATTGCTCTATCTACATCTGCATTTAAGTAATCAGATTTTGCAAGTGGTGGGAAAGCATTTGGAATTCCTTGACCTTCTCCTTGGTGACAAGCGAAACAAGTATTCATATACACTTGTTTACCATCTGACATTTTCTGTGCTAAAGATTTTTCTTTTACAACTTCTACAACTTTGCTTTTAGCACCTTTTGGCATTGATTGGATTGAACCACCTTCAGGTAAGTAAATACCTTCTTGCTTTACACCAGAATATACTTTTTTATTTTCTTCACCAGTTACTTTTAACATTCCTAAAGCACCTTTGTTAAATGCTCTAAAAATAGCATGATCTACTAAAATAAGTGTTCCAGGTACATCAACTTTAAAATCAACTATAGCCGCACCACCAGCAGGAATAGATGTTGTTTGAACATTCTTATTGATTAAATCTCCACCTTCAACATGCACATTATCAAAAATTTCTCCAATTACGTGAAAAGATGAAGTTAAATTTGGACCACCATTACCAACATATAAACGTACAGTTTCTCCAACATTTGCAGTAATTGCATTATCGCCAGTTAAAGCACCAACTTTACCATTAAATACAACGTAATCTGCATTTTCATCAATTGCTTTCTGCATATCAAAAGCCTGCAAACCTCTTTCTCCATTTTTTCCACTAGTGTAGAAATCACCTTGCATTACATAATATTCTTTATCAACTGGAGGTAAACCTCCTTCTGGCTCAACTAAAATTAAACCATACATTCCGTTTGCAATGTGCATTCCTACTGGTGCTGTAGCACAGTGATATACATATAAACCTGGATTTAACGTTTTAAAAGAAAATGTTTTTTCGTGACCTGGGGCAACAAAAGATGATTCTGCTCCACCTCCAGGACCAGTTACAGCATGTAAATCAATATTGTGAGGTAATTTATTATCTGGGTGATTTGACAAGGTAAATTCTACTTCATCTCCTACTCTAGTTCTAATAAAGCTTCCTGGTACAGATCCTCCAAAAGTCCAATAAACATAACTTACACCATTAGCCATTTCACCAACTTCTTCAATAATCTCCATATTTACTATTAGCTTTTTTGCTGGTCTGTCTCCAACTGGTGCAGGTACAAATGGTGGTGACGTTAAATCTGCTTTCATTGTTCCACTTATTGGAATTGTTGCCGCATCTACAGCTTTTGCACTTTTGTCATTGTCGCCACAACTTGTTAGTAACATACTTGCTACTACTATTAGACTTAATGATTTTAATAATTTCATTTTTTTAGTTTTAAGTTAATTTTGATTGTTTTTTATTTTTGCTGTTATTATGACAATATATAAATAATTTGATTATTTACAAGTACTATAAAATTAATATTATTCTATTTCTAATGCTTCATCGTTTGGTCTCCCATGCTTATAGAAATCAACGATGTAAAGAATAATTCCTGTTGCAAATAAAGATGCACATAGCATTAATACCACAAAGTGGATACTAATTTCATTTTGTACTGTCATAAATTCTAGCTTCATTTTTCTTTCTAAATATACTTGTGCAACACCTGCAACTCCAAAAGCAACAGTCATACCAATCATTCCTATATTAGAAAACCAATAGGCCATTCTTCCTCTTGCACTATCATATAATTTTCTACCAGTCATATTTGGCAATGCGTAACTAATTATTGCAAATACAATCATACCGTATGCCCCCCAGAAAGCTAAATGTCCATGCATTGCAGTAACTAAAGTTCCGTGAGTATATAAATTTGTTTGTGGTAACGTGTGTGCAAATCCTAATAAACCTGCTCCAACAAATGACACAATTGCTGCACCTAACGTCCAATATAATGCTAGTTTATTTGGATGTTTTTTCTCTCCTTTTCTATACATATTCACAGCAAATAATGCCATTGCTAAGAAAGCTAAAGGTTCTAATGCTGAAAATACACCACCAACAATTAACCAAATATCATTTACTCCGATATAGTAATAATGATGTCCTGTTCCTAAAACTCCAGATAAGAAAGTTAAACCAACAATTACATATAACCATTTTTCAATTACTTCTCTATCAACACCGGTAAGTTTAATTAATAAGAATGATAAAATACCACCCATAATTAACTCCCAAACTCCTTCTACCCAAAGGTGAACAACCCACCATCTAAAAAATGAATCTGTTACTTGACTATCAAATGGTAACATTCCTGGCAAATATAGTAATGCAGCAAATAATAAACCCATTGAGAGTACTAAAGCTGTAGTTGTTCTACGTTTTCCTTTAAATAATGTGATTAAAATGATTCCTAAAAATAGTAACACATTTACAACTACTAAATAATCTAAAGGTCTTGGAATCTCTAAAAACTTTCTTCCTTCCCAAATATTAAAGTGAAACCCAACAATAGATACAACTCCAACTATAGCTAAACTGATTAATTGTACATACGCTAGTTTAACACTTGCTAGTTCTCTTTGTGCTTCTTCTGGAATAATATAATACGCAGCTCCCATAAATCCTGATAACAACCAAACTACTAATAAGTTTGTGTGCACTGCTCTTGCAGTGTTAAATGGTATAAAATCATGTAAATTATCCATTCCAATTCGTGCAAATCCCATAATGAATCCATATGTGATTTGTAATACTAATAAGAGCATTGATAATGCAAAAAACCAATACGCTACTTTTTGTGATTTATATTTCATAATGCTCTGTTTTATTTGTTTCTACCTTTTGATAATGGAGATATCTTTCTATCAACACCAACAACTTCTCCAAATCCGTTTAAATCAATGTTTCCAATCCATTTAAAAAATGCTACCATGTCATTTGCTTCTTGCTCAGACATTTTGTAAGCAACCATTTTTCTTCCGTTAGGTTGCCATGGAACTGGAGACATTAAAATACTTTTTATAACGTCTTCTCCTGCGCCGTTATACTTTTCATTTAACCTGTCAATTACTTTGGTTAATTCTGGAGCATAATATGCTCCTTCTCCTAAAATGGTGTGACATCCCATACAGTTGTTAACCTCCCATATTTCTTTACCCCTAACAACAGAATCGGTTATGTCTCCATAATTTGATTGATCATTACTTTTTGAAAATGAATAAATAGTCAATCCAATAAAAATTAGAAATGTGACTAAAGTACCTCCAAGAAAGAATGCTTTTGCTTGTTTTTTTGATAACATAATTAGTTGAATTTAGTTAATAAAAGACCTTTTTATCTTTTATGTAGCAAATTTATTATTTTATGAAAATTGAAAACATGATAATTATCACAAAAAGGTAAATATTTTAAGAAAATATTAACAAATAAAAAACAAAGACTGCCTAAAGCTAAAATCATTACAATTTTAGACATTAAACAGTCTTATCAACCAAAAAAAAATTTAATTACATTATTTTAAAGTTCTAAAATACTCTAAAATAGCTCTTGATTCTTCTTCTTGAATATTTTGATCTGCCATCGGAACACCGTTAAATTGTGCTAACAATTCTTTTGCAATAGGGTCTTTAGCTGTCATTTCTTGTGGATTCATAATCATATTCATAATCCATTCTGGCGAACGCTTATCCAAAATTCCAGTTGGGTTTGGTCCAATAAATTTTTTATCCGTTCTATGACAAGCAGAACACTTATTTTTAAATATTTGTTGACCATTGTCTGCCAAAGCTTTATCGATTGAACTTCCTAAAGTTACAGACTTAATTGGTCCAATACCTTTATTACTCATATCAATAGAAACAACTATTTTTTCTTTTTCTACTTCTTTCTTTTCAGGAGTTTTTTTAACTACTGCTTTTTTTACTTTTTTTGTGCTAGCTGGTTGTTTTTTATCATCACTACCACAACTTACCATTACTCCTACTGCTAGGAATGCCATAATAATTTTTAGTTTCATCTTTTTATACTTATATACTTATAATATTGATGCAAAATTATTACTTTTATAGCTTAAAAATATGATAAAAGTCATAAAAAAAGACTTTTTTGTCTTTAATTTCACGCCTTAAATTATTTTATGCTATCAAGATCTAGTAAATACGCAATAAGAGCTGTTATTTTCATATCAAATTATAGTACTAAACATACTAAAATTGGTTCTAAACAAATTGCAGATGAGTTGCAAATTCCTGCTCCTTTTTTAGCAAAAATATTACAAGAATTAACAAAGAAGAACATCATTTCTTCTCTAAAAGGACCAAATGGTGGGTTCTATTTAACTTCAAAAAATAATAAAAAAACGTTTTTTGATGTTGTTGAAAGTATCGATGGATTTCAAAAGATTGATAGTTGTTTTCTAGGTCAAAAAGAATGCAACAACATCAACCCGTGTATTATACATCACTTATATTATCCATTTAAAAATGAATTGCTAGATAAATTAAAAACAAAAACAATTGTAGAAATGGCTGATGAATATGCAAAAAATAATAATTTACTAGATGTTGTTAAACTCCAATAATTGCGTAAAACTACACAGTAAAATTGCTTTATTGTATCTTTTTATTGCTGCTTTTTTAGGAATTGTTTTAAGACTATTTTATGTTACAAATATTAATGCAACATATAAATACATCATCCATACACATTCGCATATCGCCCTTTTAGGCTGGGTTTACATAGCGTTAACAACACTTATTTATCATTTCGGAATAGATAAAGAGAAAGCAAAAAAATACAATCTTATTTTCTGGAGTACACAAATTACCATTATAGGAATGTTAGTTACATTTCCTTTTATTGGGTACGCTTTGTATTCTATTATTTTTTCTACATTGTTTTTAATATGCTCTTATTGGTTTTACTTTTTCTTTAAAAAAAATCACACATTTGATGTTAAAAGTGTTTCCTATAAATTTATTTCAACATCATTATTGTTAATGGTAATTTCAACAATTGGTCCTTGGGCGTTAGGAGCAATAATGAATACACTTGGACCAACATCATCTTGGTATAAAAATGCTATTTATTTCTATTTGCATTTTCAATATAATGGTTGGTTTATTTTTTCGTTAATTGGTGTATTTTATTTTCTACTTGAAAAATCTAAAATTCAGTTTTCTATAAAAATTGCAAATCAATTTTATAGACTGATGCTTATAAGCTGTGTGCTTACGTTATGTTTGTCTTTTTTATGGATGAAACCATCATCAATTATTTATATAATTGCAGCTTTAGGAGCTATCTTACAATTAATTGCATTTGGGGTTTACTACAAACAATTAAAAGAAATTAAAGTGCAACTAAAGAAACTTTTAAAACCACAACTCTATGCACTTCTCAAAATTGCTTTTGTTTTAATTTTTATTAAAATTATTTTACAAACATGTACTGCAATTCCATATTTTTCTGAGTTAGCAACAATAATTTTAGATTTTGTTATCGGTTATTTACACTTAACTTTTTTAGGCGTTGTAACTTTATCTACACTTGTTTTTCTAAGGTTTTATAAGTTGATAGCACTCCCAAAGATTTGGATAAATATTTATATACTCGGATTTGTTTTATCAGAATTACTCATTTTTTACAAAGGGTTTTCTGCTTGGCAACAACGCTATTTACTAGATAATTATTTTACTTATTTAGTAATTTGTAGCGCTTTAATGCCGTTGGGAATTCTTGGTATATTGTTAAAATCGAGTTTTACTTCTTCCACTCAGCAAGAATCGCTGTAGCAAATGCCTCAGATTGATTAAACGTTTCTGTAATGTGCTTAAATGTAGTTCTAGGGTTTATCAAACACATTCTTAAAACAACCTGATTTTGCAATATGGTTGTTACTAATAAGGCTTCTTTAGATTTAGTAATTCTTGCAGAAATTTCTTGATTTAACTTGTCTAATTCTGGCTCAGATAAATGTAAACCAATCGGATTGTATCTATAATTTATTATTGCTAAAGTTGCCGGAGAAATGACTTCCCAGTTTTTACTTTTACGCAAAAAATCTTCTGTTTGTTCAGCTAAATCAATGCTATAAGTAACTGCTTTTTTAAAAGTGTCTAAACCATAAGTTTTGATTGACATATAAAACTTTAATGCTCTAAAACGTCTTGTTAATTGAATTCCGTAATCGTAAAAATTAATTTCAGATTCATTTCCTTCAATATCTCGTAAATACTCAGGTTTTTCAGAAAAAGTATTGCTTAACCAAGACGAATCTTTTACCAATAAACATCCTATTTCATAAGGTTGATAAAACCATTTGTGAGGATCAACTGTTAACGAATCTGCACGTTCAATTCCTCTTAAAACTCTACTTCCTTTTTTAGATAAAATTGCTGCACCACCATAAGCTCCATCAACATGCAACCAAAGATTTTCTTTCTCACAAATATCTGCAATATCATCTAACGGATCTACAGTTCCTGTGTTTGTTGTTCCTGCTGATGCAATAAAACAAAACGGTTGATTTCCTTCTAAACGATCTTTTGCAATGGCATTTTTTAGTTTGTTAAAGCTAATTTTAAATTCTAAATCAGTTGGGATTATTCTAATTTGTTCTTTCTTAAAACCCAACACACGAATTGCTTTTATGTTTGATGAATGCGCTTGATCTGATAAATAAATAATTGCTTTCGAAAAATCGTCGCCACATTTTATTCTTCTTGCAGTAACCAAAGCTGTTAAATTTGCCATCGAACCACCACTTGTAAAAATTCCACCGCCTTTTTGCACTGGGAAATCAAACATTTTCAACAACCAGTTCATGGTAACAATTTCCAATTCTGCTGCAGCCGGAGAAACAATCCATCCGCCAGAAAAAACATTAAATCCTGTTGCCAAAGTATCTGCAAGCGTACTGATATAATTACTTGGACCTGGAACAAAAGAAAATGATTTTGGATGTGTTGTTAAATTACTATGCGGAATTACATTTTGCATAACAAAATCTAACACTTCATCTGCTGGCATTGCTTCATTTGGTGCTTCTTGTAAAAAAAGAGAATCCATTTGCTCTCGTGTACCTGAAGTTACAGGTTTTTGAGATTCAATGGTATCGTAATGTTCTACGATAATGTCTATAATTTTATAGCCATACGCTTTCATTTCTTCTTTAGTTAAATCAAATGGCGATTTCATGGAGTTCTTATTTTTTGCAAAAATACGTCAACTTATATATATTATTAGAATAAAACAGAGAATCTTTTATTAAAAAAACAATAAAAATGAATCAATTTAAATTTCACTTTTCTTTAATAAGAAGCCGTAATCTTTTCACTATTTTTGTTGAAAATAAAATTTCGGTTGAAAAAATTTACTCTATTCTTTTTATTATTTGCTTCTTTTGCTAGCTTTTCTCAAGCTAAAAAGATTAATATTATTTATGCTGGAGTTAGTACTGCGGATGAAGAAAAATTTCCTGGAGCAACTATTTTAACTAAAGATAAAGAAGGTTTAGTGAAAATTTCTCATGAAGGAGCTATTCTAACTGCTAAGAGAATTATACTTTATAAAAAACGAAATTTTGCAAAAGCATTTGGAAATGTTTTAATCAAGCAAGGCGATACCATTACACAAACTAGCGATTATGTTGATTATGACGGAAATACAAAAAAAGCGTTGTCTTGGGGAAATGTTGTGTTGAAAGATCCAAAAATGACTTTAAAAACTGATACGTTGCATTTTGATCGACAAAAGCAATTGTTGTTTTATAAAAACCACGCCATTATACAAGACGAAACCAATGTTCTTAAAAGTAAAGTCGGAAATTACTTTCTAGAAAATAAAAAGTTTACAGCAACTACTAAAGTAACGGTAACAAATCCAGAACATGTGTTAGAATCGAATCATTTAGATTATTATACAGATTCTGCGCATGCTTATTTGTATGGTCCATCAACCATAAAAGGAAAAGACAATACTATTTATACAGAAAAAGGATTTTACAACACAAAATCAGAGATTTCTCATTTTGTTAAAAATTCTAAAATTTATTTTACAGATAAAACCATTGAAGGCGATAGTTTGTATTATGATAAATTTAAAGGTTTTGCTTCTGCAACTAATAATATCAAGTTTATTGATACTATTCAAAATTTTATTGCAAAAGGAAATTATGCTGAGTTTTTTGAACTAAAAGATTCTGTTTTTATTGTTGATAAAGCTGTTGCCATTTCGTTGATGGAAAAAGATTCGCTCTACATTCATGGAGATACATTGTTGGTTACTGGAAAGCCAGAAAATAGAATTACGCGGATTTATAACGATGTAAAAATCTTTAAAACAGACTTGCAAGGAAAAGCAGATTCTATTCACATGAATCAAACAACAGGTTTAACGAGAATGTTTAAAAATCCTGTTTTATGGTCAGGAAAAAACCAAATTACTGGTGATAGCATTCAGCTTTTAAACAATAAAGAAACTGAAAAATTAGATTCTTTAAAAATTTTAAACAATGCGTTAATTGTTCAATTAGATACGATTATTGATGGCATTTCTACCTTCAATCAAATTAAAGGAAGAAATATGTTTGGTAAATTTGCTGACGGAAAACTCAAATATTTTTTAGTTGAAGGAAACGCAGAAGTTGTTTTTTACAACAGAAACGAAGCAGGAATTTTAGAAACCATTACCAAACAAGAATGTAGTTCTATTGAGTTTACGTTAGACGAAACCAACAATATAGAATCTGTAAAATATATTAAGAAACCAGAAGGAACTTCGTATCCGCCAGAAGATTTACCAGAAAATGCCAGAAAATTAAAAGGATTTATTTGGCGAGAAGATGAACAACCAAAAACAATGGAAGACATTTTTGTTGTTGGAGATAAAATTCCAAGAAAAAAGGAAATAAACACTTCTAAAGTTCTAAAAAAGGAAAAATAGATGAAAACTGATTTTTTAAAATATCAAGCACAAACATCTCCTTACCCACTTGCTTTAGAAATTTCTCACGCAAAAGGAAGTTATGTTTATGATACAAACCATAAAAAATACTTAGATTTTATCGCTGGAGTTTCTGCAAATACTTTGGGACATAATCATCCTAAAGTAACGGAAGCAATTAAAAATCAAGTTGATAACTATACGCACGTAATGGTGTATGGCGAATTTGTTCAGAAACCACAAGTGGAATTGTGTAAAGCGTTGGCAACTACAATTCCCTCTAAAAATTGTGCAGTTTATTTAACCAATTCTGGAACAGAAGCAACAGAAGGCGCATTAAAATTAGCAAAACGATTTACAGGAAAATCAGAAATTATTGCTGCAAAAAAGGGTTATCACGGAAATACACAAGGTGCCATGAGCGTTTGTGGTGCAGAAGAACAAAACCAAGCATTTAGACCTTTGATTCCGGGAATTAAATTCATCGAGTTTAATCTAGAAAAAGATATAAAAAAGATTACCAAAAATACTGCTGCTGTTATTTTAGAAACCATTCAAGGTGGCGCAGGTTTTATAGAACCAACAAATAATTATTTGCAAAAAGTAAAAATTAAGTGTGAAGAAGTTGGTGCGTTGTTAATTTTAGATGAAATTCAATCTGGAATAGGAAGAACAGGAACTTTTTGGGGATTTGAAAATTATAAGGTTGTTCCGGATATTATTATCACAGGAAAAGGACTTGGCGGCGGAATGCCAATTGGTGCATTTATGGCTTCGCAAGAAATGATGAGTTGCTTAAAAGAAAACCCGAAGTTAGGACATATTACTACTTTTGGTGGACATCCAGTAATTGCTGCTGCAGGTTTGGCAACAATTACGGAGTTAAATAATTCAAATCTAATTGAAGAAACGCTCAGAAAAGAACAATTAATTAGAAAGCATTTACAACACCAAGCAATTAAAGAAATCAGAGGAAAAGGAATGATGTTAGCAGCAATTGTAGAAACGCCAGAACTTGCATCTAAAATCATTTTAAAATGTTTAGACAAGGGTTTACTCCTGTTTTGGTTGTTGTTCGAAGGAAAAGCCATTAGAATAACGCCTCCATTAACTATTTCTGATGACGAACTTAAAAAAGGTTGTGCAATTATTATTGATGCTTTTGAAGAAGTGGTTTAGTTTTAAAAAAATGAAAAAAAATAACATTTTTCTTATCACTGTATTTATAATATGTTCTTGTCAAAAGAACAATAAAAAAGATACAACTATTTTAGAAAAAAGTAATACTTCTTTCGTCCAAAAAAATATTAATTGTGATAGCATCTGGAAATCTTGGTCTCAACTTCAATCTAAAAAAGATAGTATTATTCAAAAGATTATAAATCAGAATAAAAAATCTTTATCATTTGAAAACATTAGTTTATTATATGCTTTAAAAGAAAATAAAGATTCTCTATTAAAGTTTAAACAACCTCTTTCTGCTGTTTTTAAAGATTTAGCTCCTGAACCATTTATTATTTCTAATTATCAATGGAAGAAAATTGGAGAAGGCTATATTAATTATTATCCTGAAAGTAAACTATTAAATAAAGTAGAAACTAATGATTCAAATGAATTTCTTGGTGAATCAAGAAAGTACTATAAGAACATACTTAATAAAGTTAACAAAAATGAAAGAGAAATTTTTGTTATAGGTCAAAATAAAACTTCAGAAGCTTTAGTTACAATCCTGGGTAAACAAAACAGTGAATGTGAACCTTATGTGTTTTACAATTTTATTACAGCTAATAAATATTCAATCACAAATCCACTCGTGGTTAGTCCTTATAATATTAATGTAGAATTTGGAAATTGGAGTAATATTGACTCTTTAATAAAAGATAATATAATTAATAAATGTAGCGACTGTCTTAACTCATATGATAAAAATAAAACTTTTGCTAAGTTAAAAGGAACAAAAAATGTTTTTTTTTCGTTTAACAATCCTACACCAAATAGAGATGATTCTTATACTCCAAGTAGATCACTTTTTTATATTACTGAGGATAATAAAATAGTTAATCTTTGGTCTGATTCAATAGATTTGTTTGGATGTAGCTGTTTGTAATTTTTTTTTTCAATCTCTTCTTAAATTTTTCTTAGAATTTAACAACTACTTCTTAAAGTATGTTAAATGCTGTTAAGTTACTGCCAAAACCCATTTCTCAATGCAACCTTTTCGTTTTCTGTTGGTCTATATTGATATAACATTAATTTAAAACCACATATAAAATGAAAAATTTAAAAACAATTATCGCTGTAGTAGCAATCAGTATTTCTTCAGTAATTTCTGTAGCAGCAAACACAAACACAGAGCCAACTTCTAAAGATTCAAAAACCATTTTAAGAACAGAAATTATATCCTTATTAGGAAATCATTCATACAATTTATCAGAAAAAACATTAGAAGCGCAAGTTTCAGTGATGTTGAATAATAAAAACGAATTAGTGGTTGTTTCTGTAAATTCTAACAGTGAAACAGTTACCAATTATGTAAAGTCAAAATTGAATTATAAAAAATTAACTGTAAAAGGAATTACAAAAGGAACAGTTTATAGAATTCCATTAAAAATGATTCAGTCTAGTTAGTTTGGTTTAGATTGATTGATGTAGAAAGCTTCTAAGAAATTGGGAGCTTTCTTAGTTTAATAAATTATCTAATATTTTTCTTGTTGATGTTGAATTCCAATCTGCTGCTCCTCTTTTTTCAACAACAATATTTTTGCTTTTATCTAAAATAAATGTTGCAGGAATAGATGAGCTTTCTAACTCACTCGGAGAAAGTGTTATTTGGTTGTATGTAGGGAAATCAAAATTTTTCTTTGTGTAAAATTTAGAAACCGTTTGCCAATCTTCATTGGTTACAAAGAGAAACGTTACGTCGTCTTTATAATCATCATATAATTTTTGCATACTTGGCATTTCTGCAATACATGGCGCACACCAAGTTGCCCAAAAACTTACAAATACAACCTTATTTTCTAATTCTTTTAAATTGATATTTTCGGTATTCAATCCTTTTAATTGCCAGTTTGTATTTTTGATTTGCTGTTGATTTTCTGTTTTAATTTCTGATGGAGAAAAAGAAATTAACCTGATAAAATATACCTTTGTTGGCGGATAAATCATCAATCCGATTATTATCACAAAAGCAATATTTGTAATATGTTTTTTAGTTATTTTCATATAGATATAAAGATATTACTTTCTGTCGGTTCAAAATAAAAACCTTACTAATAAAAGTTAAGTATGGTAAAATGTTTAAATTTGAAAAAAAAACATGAAAAAGCATATTCTCTCTTTACTACTTTTAACATTTATTTTTAATTCTTGTATTGTTTTTGTAAATGATTTTGTTTTAGAAGATACTTCGTTTAATTTTGATTTAACCAATTACACAGAAACAACTTGGAATGAAGGAACCTTATATGTTGGAGCAAAAAATTTACAAGGAGATTTTATTGCTACCGATTCTGTAAAATATATTCCAATTCCTTCTAATATTTCTCCAGTTGATTCTTATACAGAAGATAATTATAGTTCTAATGGAAAACATCAAGGATATCATTATTATAAAATAAACAATTTACAATATGTTACAATTCCTTATCCAATAATTAGTTACGGTTCTTTACATATTGATAAAGATAAACTTACAGCAATCTCATCGACATTTGGATTTGTTTTTAAACTTTCTGACGGACAAAAAACTTACGTTGAAGCTTTCGATATTAACAAAGGAATTGATAAAAGCAGACTTTATATAAATTTTTATATTAAAAGTACAGGAGTTACTGGCAAAATTAGAAACAATAATAACAACGATGATGATTATTGATTAACATTATAAGTTGTATAAAAAATGCTCCTAAATTTTAGGAGCATTTTTTATTGTGTATCAATTAAGAAAAGAGTTATGCAGCATTTTCTTTTTTGATAAGATTTAACGCAGAACCTTCATTGTACCAATCAATTTGTCCTTGATTATACGTGTGATTTGTAACAATAATGTCTTTCGTTCCATCTGCATGAACAACTTCTAGCGTTAAAGGTTTCCCTGGAGCAAACTCATTTAAATCTATAAAGTTAAACGTATCATCTTCTTGAATTAAATCGTAATCGCTTTCATTAGCAAATGTTAAACCTAACATTCCTTGCTTTTTTAAGTTGGTTTCGTGGATTCTAGCAAAAGATTTTACCAAAACTGCGGCAACACCTAGGTGTCTTGGTTGCATTGCTGCGTGCTCTCTAGATGAACCTTCACCGTAATTATGATCTCCAACTACAATAGATTTAACTCCTGCTTTTTTATACGCTCTTTGTGTTGCAGGTACTGCATCATATTCTCCAGTTAATTGATTCTTTACAAAATTTGTTTTTTGATTGAACGCATTAACTGCTCCAATTAAAGTATTGTTTGCAATATTGTCTAAATGTCCTCTAAAACGCAACCATGGTCCAGCCATAGAAATATGGTCTGTTGTACATTTTCCGAAAGCTTTTATCAATAACTTCACTCCTTTTAAATCATTTCCTAAAGGAGTAAAAGGTTCTAATAATTGTAAACGTTCAGAATCTTCATTTACAGCAATCTTAACACCACTTCCATCTGCTTCTGGAGCTAAATACCCATCATCTTTTACTTCAAAACCTTTTGGAGGTAATTCCCATCCAGTTGGTTCATCTAACATTACTTCTTCTCCATTTTCATTGATAAGTTTATCTGTCATCGGATTAAAATCTAAACGTCCTGCAATAGTTACTGCAGCAACCATTTCTGGTGATGCAACAAATGCATGTGTATTTGGATTTCCGTCTGCTCGTTTTGCAAAGTTTCTATTAAAAGAATGTATAATTGAGTTTTTTGGTGCATTTGCAGGATCGCTATATCTAGCCCATTGACCTATACATGGTCCACAAGCATTTGTAAATATTGTAGCATCTAATTTTTCAAAAACACTTAAAATTCCGTCTCTATCTGCAGTGTATCTTACTTTTTCAGAACCTGGATTAATTCCGAATTCTGCTTTTGTTTTTAAACCTTTGTCAATTGCTTGTTGTGCAATAGAAGCTGCTCTAGATAAATCTTCGTATGATGAGTTTGTACAAGAACCAATTAATCCCCATTCAACTTGTAATGGCCAATCATTTGTTGTTGCTTTTTCTGTCATGTCTTTACCTACTTTTGTAGATAAATCTGGCGTAAAAGGTCCGTTTAATAATGGACTTAATTCTGATAAATTAATTTCAATTACTTGATCAAAATACTGCTCAGGATTGGCATATACTTCTGCATCGCCCGTTAAATAATCTTTTACTTTATTTGCTGCATCTGCAACATCATCTCTATCTGTAGCACGTAAATAACGCTCCATAGATTCATCATAACCAAAAGTAGAAGTAGTTGCTCCTATTTCTGCTCCCATATTACAAATAGTTCCTTTTCCTGTACAAGACATTCCTGTTGCTCCAGGTCCAAAATATTCTACAATTGCTCCTGTTCCTCCTTTTACAGTTAAAATATCAGCAACTTTTAAGATAACATCCTTTGGAGCTGTCCAACCAGATAATTTTCCAGTTAATTTTACTCCAATTAATTTGGGGAATTTTAATTCCCAGGCCATTCCTGCCATTACGTCAACAGCATCTGCTCCACCAACACCAATTGCAACCATTCCTAATCCACCTGCATTTACTGTATGTGAATCGGTTCCAATCATCATTCCTCCAGGAAATGCATAATTTTCTAATACAACTTGATGTATAATTCCAGCTCCAGGTTTCCAGAAACCTAAACCATACTTATTTGAAACAGATTCTAAAAAGTTAAAAACTTCATTACTTGTGTTTAATGCACTTTGTAAATCCATTGTTGCTCCGTTCTTAGCCTGAATTAAATGATCACAATGCGTTGTAGTGGGAACTGCAACTTTAGCTTTTCCTGCTTGCATAAATTGCAATAAAGCCATTTGTGCAGTTGCATCTTGCAAAGCTATTCTATCAGGTGCAAAATCTACATAATCTTTTCCTCTTTCAAACTCCTTAGTTGGTGTTCCATCCCAAAGATGTGAGTATAGTATTTTTTCTGCAAGTGTTAGTGGTTTACCAGTAATTTCTCGAGCAGCATCTACTCTTTCAACTACTTTTGAATAAACCGATTTTATCATTTCAATATCAAAAGCCATAGGTAGTAATTGTTTAATTATTGTAATGCAAAAATACGATTTTATAATGAGATTACATAATAAACAGTGATATCGTAAAATTATTACAAAAATGATAATTTAACACTTTGATAGTAATAAATATATAAAAAATAACAAAATAAGACAAGGTTATTTATCATATTGATAATAAAGAAAAATAAAGCAGGTCTATAAGCCGAATCCTGTTTCCGTAATAAAACGAAATCTTATCATTTATCTAGTTCTAAAATTACTCTTAGAATCAATCTGCCCACCCCTTAGAATCGAACGAGAAGTTCTCAATCTCTAATATACGTGGCATTGCACCGCATAGAGTTTACCTGGTTTCACTACAGCCGAACTGTACTTGCTTTCTGTTGCACTTGTCCTCAGCTTACGCTGGACGGATGTTATCCGCTATGCTACTCTTTGGTGTTCGGACTTTCCTCCACGTTAATATCGTGGCGATAAGATTGACCTGCTATATTATTCTGCAAAGGTACAAATAAAAAAAACCCACTTAATTTCTTAAGTGGGAAAATTGCTATGAAAAAGAAATTATTAGCTTTGACACTAATAATAGTTCAAATATAACTATATTTTTTGAATTACAAAGTAACTTTTGTTACATAAACATATCTTTTACCTTTTCAAAGAAAGATTTGTCTGAAGTATTTGGGTTTGGAGCAAAGTTTTCATCACTTTTCATGTCTTCAAAAAACTTTTTTTGCTCTTTGTTTAATTCTTGTGGTGTCCAAACATTAATATGAATTAAAAAATCTCCATTTCCGTAACGCTCAATACTTGGTAAACCTTTTCCTTTTAATCGTAATATTTTTCCAGATTGTGTTCCTGGCTCAATCTTAATTTTCACCTTTCCAGTTACCGTTTCAACTTCTTTACTAACTCCTAAAACTGCTTCAGAAAAATTTATATATAAATCGTAATGAATATTGGTGCCTTCTCTTTTTAATGTTTCGTGATGAATTTCTTCTATCAACACTAATAAATCTCCAGAAACTGAATTTTTCCCTGGAGCTTCATTTCCTTTTCCAGCTACTTTTAATTGCACTCCTTCTGTAACTCCTGCAGGAATTTGAATTGAAACCGTTTCTTCTTTTACAACCAATCCATCTGCATCAGAACCACTTGGTTTCTTATCGATAATTTGACCTGATCCTTTACATTTTGGACAAGTAGCTGCTGTTTGCATTCTTCCTAAAATAGTATTGGTAACTCTTGTTACTTGACCAGCTCCATTACATGTTGAACAGGTTGAATATGTTACTCCATCAGCTTGAACCTTTCTTCTAACCTTTACTTTTTTCTCAACACCTTCTGCAATTTCTTTTAAAGTTAGCTTTACACGAATTCGCATATTACTTCCTTTAACTCTAGCTTGACGTTGACCACCGCCGCCAAATCCGCCACCAAAACCTCCACCAAAGATATCTCCAAACTGACTAAAAATATCTTCCATATTCATTCCGCCGCCACCAAAACCGCCGCCGCCATGACCACCTTCAAAAGCTTGATGCCCGTATTGATCATAACGTGCTTTTTTGTTCTCATCGCTCAAAACTTCATAAGCTTCAGCAGCTTCTTTAAACTTCGCTTCTGCAGTTGTATCATCAGGATTTTTATCTGGATGATATTTAATTGCCATCTTTCGATATGCTTTTTTAATTTCTGCCGCCGAAGCTGATTTGCTTATTCCTAATATTTCGTAAAAATCTTTTTTTGCCATATGTTTTAGTTTCAGTTTTCAGTCTCAGTTTTCAGTGCTAACTGTTTACTGTTACTGCATACTTTTTTACTGTCCGATAACCACTTTTGGGAAACGAATAATTTTATCACCTAATTTATATCCGTTTTCCACACAATCAATAACTTTTCCTTTTAATTTGTTGGTTGGAGCAGGAATTTGAGTAATTGCTTCATGAATATCTGCATCAAAATCATCACCTTCCTTTACTTTTATCAAGCTTAATCCTTTTTGCTCTAAGGTTTTTCTCAATTTATCATTGATTAATTGCATACCTTTTAACAACTCTTTGTCTTTTGCTTTTTTAATTTCTGCCAAGCCTCTGTCAAAATCATCCATAACTGGCAGTAAACTTGTCATTATATCTTGACCTGCAGTTTTAAATAATTCGATTCTTTCTCTAGTTGTTCTTTTTTTATAGTTTTCAAATTCAGCAAACAAACGCAAATACTTATCTTTCTCTATTTGAATGATTTCTTCTGCAGTAGGTTCATTGACTTCTACTTCCTGATTTTCTTCAACTTTTGCTTCTGCATCGTTGTTTAAAATCTCTTCTTCTTTCTTATTATCTTCTGTACTCATTTTATTCTAATCGTTAAATTGTAAACAATTTATAGGCAATAATTTTGCCAATAAAAAAATAGTGTCAAACTGACACTATTTGTATTATAAAAATTATTGAATCAAGTTCAATATTAATCTTCTATTCTTTCAATACGAGCTCCAATTGATTTTAAGCGCTCTTCAATATTTTCGTAACCTCTATCAATTTGCTCAATATTATTAATAATTGATGTTCCTTTTGCTGATAAAGCTGCAATTAATAATGAAATTCCTGCTCTAATATCTGGCGATGTCATTTTGGTTGCTTTTAATTGCGATTTATGATCGTGACCAATAACAACTGCTCTATGCGGATCAGACAAAATTACTTTTGCGCCCATATCAATTAGTTTATCGACAAAGAACAAACGACTTTCAAACATTTTTTGATGAATTAAAACAGTTCCTTTTGCTTGTGTTGCAATTACTAAAATAATGCTTAATAAATCTGGTGTAAAACCCGGCCAAGGTGCATCTGAAACTGTCAACACTGAACCATCTATATAATTCTGAATTTCGTAACTTTCTTGTGCAGGAATGTAAATGTCATCTCCTTTTCTTTCTAACTGAATTCCTAGTTTTCTAAAAACATTTGGTATTTGACCTAAATCTTTCCAGCTAACATCTTTAATAGTTAATTCTGATTGTGTCATTACTGCAACACCAATCCAAGAACCAATTTCTATCATGTCTGGCAAAATTCTATGACGACAACCTTTTAATTCTTTAACTCCTTCAATCGTTAATAAATTTGAAGCAACCCCAGAAATTCTTGCTCCCATAGAGTTCAACATTTTACATAATTGTTGAATATATGGTTCGCAAGCTGCGTTGTAAATAGTTGTTGTTCCTGTAGCTAAAACAGAAGCCATTAAAATATTTGCTGTTCCGGTTACAGAAGCTTCATCTAACAACATTTCTGTTCCGTATAATTCGTCTGCTTCTACTCCGTAAAAATATTCTTCTCTATTGTATCTAAATTTTGCGCCTAATCTTATAAAACCTTCAAAATGTGTATCTAATCTTCTACGTCCAATTTTATCTCCTCCAGGTCTTGGAATGTATCCTTTTCCGAAACGAGCTAACAACGGACCAACAATCATAATAGAACCTCTTAAAGAACTTCCGTCTCTTTTGAATTCTGCAGATTCTAAATAGTCTAAATTAATTTCATCGGCTTGAAAACAATATGAGTTTGCTTCTAGTTTCTCTATCTTAACTCCTAATTCTCCAAGAATAAAAATTAACTTATTTACATCTATAATGTCAGGAATATTATCAATAACTACTTTTTCTGGAGTTAACAATACTGCACAAATAACTTGTAAGGCTTCATTTTTTGCTCCTTGCGGAGTAATTGTACCATTTAATTTGTGTCCGCCTTCAATTTTAAATGATGTCATAATTATTTCTTTCTATTATTGTTGTTATTGTTATTTGATCTATTTGTTTTGTTAGATTTATAGTTCTTTGAATTGCTTTTACCTTGCTGAGTGGTTCTTTTTCTTAGTAAACTTTTGCTTTCAGAAAGTACTTCTTCAGAGTTTCTTAAATCTATTTTACCATCAGATAATTCAAATAAATGTTTAAAAATCACTACATCATCAACTGTGTCTTTATTCCAATTTAAGTAACATTTTTTCATATGATTGGCAATTGTAAACACCAATGCTTCTCTTTTTTCGCTGTCTTCCCAAGAGAGCGCAACATCTATCATTTCTTGAATATTATTACCATAGTAACGATATCTTGATGCAGATTTAGGATACGGCAATGATTCTGGTTTTTCTTGCAATTCTTCTTTAGATGGTTTCCCGTACGGAGAATCTGCTTCTAAATTGAAGCTAGACATGATAAACAATTGATCCCATAATTTGTGCTTAAAATCAGGAACGTCACGCAAATGTGGTTGCAAGTTTCCCATGACATCAACTATTGCTTTTGCCATTACATTTCTTTCTTCTTTATCATCTAAAGCTACACAATAATCTACTAATTTTTGAATATGTCTGCCGTATTCTGGTATAATCATTAACGGTCTTTCTGAGTTGTATTCTAGTTCGAATTCCATTCTAAAGTTTATTGAAATATATAGCTGTAACGCTTTTTATCTCTGTTTGTTTTTGAAGTATCTTAAAGCTTGCAAATTAAGGATTAATTTTAAGTAATCAAAAATTAATAATGAGCTATTTTATCCGATTACTTTTAACTTGGCAAACTGTAATAATAATTTTTTCTTCCCTACTGTTCCAAATTTAATTTCTGCTTTTTTATTTGGTCCATTTCCTTCTAAGCTCAATACTTCTCCCGCTCCAAATCTATTGTGTTCTACTAATGTGCCAACTGTGATGTTTGCATCAAAAAGATTGGTATTCTCTGAAGTAGTATTCGGTATTTTTTTTAATTTTTTCGGCGGAATAAAAGGTTCTTCTTTTTTTGCTTTGAATTCCTTTTTTTTACGCTGAATTGGTTTTTGAAAACGAATGGTTTTTGACGGTGTATCAAATAAACTTGCATCAACAAATTTATTTACAGACGGTTCTGGTTTTTTAGGTGTAATATATTCTAAAAAACTTTCATCAATTTCTTCTAAAAACCTGCTTGGTTCTGCATCGGTTAGTTTTCCCCATCGATAACGTGTTTGTGCGTAACTCAAATACGCTTGATGTTCTGCTCGGGTTAGTGCTACATAAAACAATCTGCGTTCTTCTTCGAGTTCACTTCTTGTGTTCATGCTCATTCCTGAAGGAAATAAATTTTCTTCTAAACCAACAATATATACGTACGGATATTCTAATCCTTTAGATTGATGAATTGTCATCATAGAAACTCTTGGTGTGTCATCTTTTTTATCTGAATCGAAATCAGTTGCCAAGGCTACATCTTCTAAAAATGATGTTAAAGAAGCATCTTCTCCTGTTTCTATTTTATCGGTGATAAAATCTTTTATTCCGTTTAATAATTCTTGAACATTTTCTACTTTACTAACCGCTTCTGGCGTTCCGTCTTTTTCTAAATCTTTGATTAAACGGACTTGTTTTACAACAACATCAGCAATTTCAAAAGCATTTTTTGTTTGCGATTCTATTTGTAAACGCAAAATCATATTTACAAAATCTTGTAATTTATTTTTTGTTCCTGCGTTTATTTTTAAATCAACTTTATCGATATGTTTTAGAATTTCAAAAATTGATTTCTTATAATGATTTGCCGCAATTGTTAACTTATCAATTGTTGTTTGTCCAATTCCTCTTGCTGGATAATTGATTACTCTTTTTAACGCTTCTTCGTCATTTGGGTTGATTAACAATCGTAAATAAGACAATAAATCTTTGATTTCTTTTCGTTGATAAAAAGAAATTCCCCCATAAATTTTATACTTAATATCTTTTTTACGCAACGCATCTTCCATTGCTCTCGATTGTGAATTTGTTCTGTACAAAATAGCAAACGCATCAGCAGTTAACTGTTTGTTCATCATGTTTTCCCACATCGATTGCGCGACAAAACGTCCTTCTTCTCCGTCAGAAATTGTACGCATTACTTTTATTTTTTCTCCTTCGTCATTAGAAGTCCAAACAACTTTATCTAATCGAGTTTTATTTTTCTCGATAACAGAGTTTGCAGCATTCACAATATTCTTCGTAGAACGATAATTCTGTTCTAACTTAAAGGTTCTCACATCCGGATAATCCTTTTGAAAATTTAAAATGTTATTGATGTTTGCACCACGGAAACTATAAATACTTTGCGAATCATCTCCAACAACACAAATGTTCTGAAAACGATCTGCCAACGCTCTTACAATTAAATATTGCGAATGATTTGTATCTTGATACTCATCAACCATAATATATCTAAATCGGTCTTGGTATTTTGCTAATACATCCGGAAAACGTGCTAAAACTTCATTCGTTCTTAACAATAAATCGTCAAAATCCATGGCACCAGATTTAAAACATCGCGCTACATATTCTTTATAAATTTCTCCAACTTTTGGTCTGCTTGCATGCAAATCAGCTTCAACCAAATCAGCATTATTAAAATAGGCGTTTACCGTTATCAAACTATTTTTTAAAGAAGATATTCTGCTTAATATTTGCTTCGGTTTATATCTGTCTTTATCTAATTGCATCTCTTTAATAATTGATGTTATTAAACGAACAGAATCTTGCGTATCGTAAATGGTAAAGTTTGATGGAAATCCTAACTTGTCTGCTTCTGAGCGTAAAATTCTTGCAAAAACAGAATGGAAAGTTCCCATCCAAAGATTTTTAGATTCGCTTACCCCAACAACGCTTGCAATACGTTCTTTCATTTCTCTAGCCGCTTTATTGGTAAATGTTAGCGATAAAATATTAAACGAATCTACGCCTTGTTGCATTAAATGCGCAATGCGATATGTTAACACACGCGTTTTACCAGAACCAGCGCCAGCAATAATAATCATTGGTCCGTCTTTTTGTAAAACCGCATCTTTTTGAGCAGGATTTAAAGAATCTAAGTAATTTGACAATTGGAAAATTTTAAAGCGTAAATTTAGGCAATGTTCATCGATTTTATTTATTAGATTCATAAAATTATAAATACATTTACAACATTAAATTTTTTTATCATGAAAAAGTACATCCTTTTACTTGCGTTCACAACGCTTTCTACTGTTGTTTTTTCTCAAAATAATAGAACTGAAGGAAAAATTATTAAAAACTTCGGAGAAACTTTTAAAGTTGAAAATCCAGATATTAAAACAGACACTTCTGCTGAATTGAAAGTAATTTTTGATGTTTCTAAAACCTCAGAAAAGAAAAATGTAATCAATAAACACATTGTAACTGCTGCTCGTTTTTTAAATATGCACGCAGACGAAGGAATGAAACCGAGTCAATTAAAAGTGGCAATGACAATACATGCTGATGCCTGGAAAGATGTGTTAAATGATGCTGAATATAAAAAGAAATTTGGTTTTGTAAATCCAAATACCCAACTTATTAAAGACTTAAGCAAAGCTGGTGTAGATGTTATTATTTGTGGACAAACAGCTATGTTTAGAAAAATTGATAGATCTGTTATTATTCCTGAAGTAAAGTTTGCACTTTCTGCAATGACAGCGTTGTTGCAATATCAAAATAATGGGTACAAATTCATAAAATTTTAATTGATGGATTTTAGTTTTTTAGAAGTAATTGGTATTATTTTAATTGTAGGAATTATTGGTTTTTATTTTTTTAAGGCTCAATTAAAATCACAAGACAGTCAACAAAAAGTTGAGTTGTTTGCGGATAGAAAAAAAGATGCATTGCCTATAAAGTTGCAAGCATACGAAAGAATGTTATTGTTTTGTGAGCGAGTAAATCCAATAAAAATGTTGGTGAGAGTAAAACCAAAATCTGATGTTGTAGAAGATTACTTATTCCTTTTATTGCAGAACATTGAACAAGAATTTGAACACAATTTGGTGCAACAATTATACATTTCTGAAGAATGTTGGAATGTAATCATCGCTTCTAAAAGTGCAATTATCAACAAGTTAAAACAAGTTGCATCAACAAGTAAAAATACACAAGAGTTTAGAGAAAAAATGATGATTGCTTATCAAAATTCAGCTCCAGCTACTGATACTGCTATTGCTTATCTAAAAAAAGATATTAAAAAAATTATCTAACAAAAAAGCTCTAAATTTCTTTAGAGCTTTTTTGTTGTGAGTAAAAATGAAATTAAAATCGTAAACGAATTCCTAATTTATAATTTCTTCCTCTGGTTGTATATCCAATAGTTTCTTCATAATCTTCATTAAATATATTCGTCAAAGAACCGAAAAACACTACTCTACCATTTAGCAGTTTTAAATTCGCATTAATATCTAACAATTGATACGTTGGTAATTGCTCTTCTACAGTTGTAAATGTTGTAGCATCATAATATCTTCCTGTTCTTTCGCCAACATTTTTATAAGCTAAAGACACAAATACATTCTCTGAAGGTTTATAATTTATTTGAGCTGTAATTTTATTTTTCGGAAGATAATCTGCTTCAGCGTCTTTATCTGTGTATGTATAACCAATTGCAACATTAACTTCTGAACTCGGCTTTAACTCAATTATTGACTCAATTCCTTTTGCGTTAATCCTTGCATTTGAATTGGCATATTGCCCCCAAGGAGCAACAGATAGTCCTTGAAAAATAATTGCATTGTTTTCGGTTCTATTGAAATAAACTACATTAAATTCCAACCATTTTTTATAAGTAGATTCAAAGCCAAACTCAGCTGTTTTACTAGTTTCTGGTTCTAAATTTGTATTTCCATACACAGAAAATAGTTGATATAAACTTGGTGCAATAAAAGCAGTACTATAAGAAGTTAGCAATTTTAAAGAAGTGTCATCCGAAGTAAAAAGATGCAACGATGGATTGATGTGATACACTAAATGATTTCCATAATTACTATGCTTATTTAATCTTCCACCAGTATTTATTGTCAAATCAAAATCAGTAGTAAAAACAACAGCTCCATAAACATCTAACGTGTTAAAATTAGCCACATCTTCATCAATATTTCCCCAAGGAGAATTTGTTTGATTAAAGTGTTTTTGATAATTAACTCCAGATATTAGTTGCGTATTTGAATTGATATCCCATTTATTAATTACTTCAATATTAGTAGAATTTCCTTCAAAAGTATCGTCAAACAAAATTCTTTTTACTCTGTTTAAAGAAGCGATAGCAACAACATTTCCGTTTTTATATGTATAATTTGGTTTTATACCAATTCTAAGTTGCTTTTGAGTAGCTTGGTTGGTTTTAGAATCGTTATTTGTGCCTGCATCAAAACTATATTCTAAGTTATCGATGTTAAAAAATGATTCAATATTAAGTTTATCAGAAAAATCATAACCTAATTTTACCAAACCATTTTCACTGTAAAATGGGTCTGTTGTAAATTCTTGATTTGTGTTGCTTTTTGCCGCTGAAAGTCCATCTACAGCTGTAAAACTTAAAGAAGTTAAATAATTAAAATTATTTACAGTTCCTCTAATTGTTGCCGTTTGATTTTTATCCAACAAGCTTTTGTTTTTTGAAATCGCCGAATTATTTGTCCCCAAACTTACTTGGTAAGTTCCAGAAATTGCATTTGTTGATGCTTTTTTTAAGACGATATTAATTACACCAGTAGTAGCGCCAGAGCCATACATTGTACTAGATGCGCCTTTCATAATTTCAATAGATTCTATTTGGTTTAAACTTAGCAAACGCAAATCATACTCTAAACTAATTCCTGTTGGATCTGTTAATGGAACACCATCAATTAAGACCAACACTTGTCTATTTCTTCCTCCTCTAATATAAGTTCCTTTGACTTCTCCTAAAACAGAATTTGAACCTTTAATTTCTATTCCAGGAATTGCATTTAACAATTCTAATACGGTTCTACCAGCGTTATTCTGAATTTCTTCTTGGGTGATTTTATGAATCACCTTCCCTACTTTTTCTTTTTTTAACTTGAATTTTGTTGCAGAAATTACAACCTCTTCTAATTCAATTTCTTTTACTTTTGATTTTTGCGAATACGCAGTTGTGCCAACTAGAAAGAAAGTTAGCAGTCCAACAATACTTAATTGTTTGTTCATTACTAATGATTTAATTTAACAAATAAATCAGGATATTTTGTACGATATGAATTGTACAAAAACTTTTGTCCCGAAAGTTTTTACTCAGTGATTATGGCAGGTCTCCTGGCTCGCGTCTTGTAATTTACCTTCCCATTTTATGTTGAATTAATTTTCAACATTTTTAACAGTGGCTTAAAGAATAATTACAAGCATTCTTTCTAAAAGAACGAAGCTTACAGTTGCGGGAACAGCTTTGGGATAACAATATAAATTGTAGCACCAAATTCCCTTTTAATTCATCAACTAATTTATAAAGTTGATAAAACCAAATTTCGCGACAAATGTAAATGATTTATTATCATTAGTGAAATTTTATTCACAACATTTTTGTAACCTTGCAGTTCAAATTATGTACACATGAAATTTTTAGTTAGAGTATTTGTTTTATCATTAATTTTAATTAATTGCAAAGAAAAAAACAGTTCTGAAACAGCAAATTTTAAAGTTAAACAATCAGAAAAGGTAAGGTATGCTAAAGGATTTGATATTCAGTATTTTGACAGTTATAAAAAACTAATTATTAAGTCGCCTTATCAAAATTCCAAGGAACAATTTGAATACATTTTAAGCAATTCCGAAAACAAAGAGTTTACATCAATTAAAGGAACAATAATTACAACTCCAATTCAGCAAGTTGTGGTAACTTCTACAACGCATATTCCAATGTTAGAATTGCTAGGTGTAGAAAATTCTTTGATTGGTTTTCCGCATACAAAATACATTTCATCAACCAAAACAAGAAAATTAATTGACGCAAATTTTGTGAAAGAAATTGGTGTAAAGGATGCTTTAAATACAGAAATATTATTGGATTTAAATCCTGATGTTGTAATCGGTTACAGCATGACAAAAACAAATAAGTCTTTAAATTTAATTGAAAAATCAGGAATTCCTGTTGTGTTAAACGGAGATTGGTTAGAAGATACGCCGCTTGGAAGAGCAGAATGGATTAAGTTCTTTGGTATTTTGTACAACAAAGAAAAAGAAGCTGACAGTATCTTTAATGTAATTGAAACTAACTACAAAGCAGCAAAAAAGCTCGCAAATAATGCTACAAAAATACCTACTGTTTTATCTGGTGCCATTATGAGTAAAGATATTTGGAATTTACCAGCAGGAGAAAGCTTTGTAGCGCAATTTTTAACAGATGCAAATACAAATTATTTATGGAAAGATTCTAAAGGAAAAGGAAGCTTATCTATTAGTTTTGAAAGTATTTTGGACAAAGGAAAATCTGCTAAAATTTGGATTGCACCAGGTTATTTTTCATCAAAAAAACAAATGTTAGAAAAGAACGCATATTATAAAGAGTTTACAGCTTTTAAAAATGACCAATTATATACTTTTGCAACCAAAACTGGAGAAACGGGCGGCGTACTTTACTTTGAATTAGGCCCTACAAGACCAGATTTAGTATTAAAAGATATTATTAAAATTACGCATCCAGAATTACTTAAAGAGTACACGACAACTTTCTTTGAAAAAATGAAATAGTTTCTAAAAAAAGTTGACGCTTCTTATATCTTAATTACAAATTTCTAAAACAATGTGGTTTGACTTTCATCATCTTTAGCCTTTTGATCTGCCTTTTTCTTTTCAATGGTTTTTTGCAAAGCTTTTTCTGCTTTTTCTTCACTGCTTAACAGCCTTGGTTTATCTGAAGACTTTTCTAAATTTGTAATTTCTAAAGGTAAAATTTCATCAGAAACAACTTCTTCTTCTACTACTTCTATTTCTTCAGAAGTCAACTCTTCAGGCTCTTCATAAGGCAAAGAATCTAATAAGTTTACTTGTTTAATTTTATCCGTAGTTAATTGATTTCCTTGTGCTTTTATTCCCTTTATGGCAATAAAATCTTCAAAATTAACTTCAATATTAGCTAAACTTCTTTTAGAAAACTGCACTTCCGCTACAGGTCTGTAATCTGTTGCAATAATTTCTAATTGCGACTTTGGATGTTCTGAAATAAATAACTCTTCTTTATCTACGTTTTCAATTAAAAAGCGCTTTACAAAATAACGTTCTTTTTCTCCATCAAAATAAATTGCTGATAAAGGCTTATTTGGTTTCCATTTTTCTAAGACAATCATATCATCTTCAAACCTACTTGCTAAATTTGGCGTTACCGCTTTTGCTTTACCAGATTGATGCACAATTAACAATTTATCTTCTGCTCTAAATTCTCCTAACAACTCACCTCTTCCATCCACATTTAAACGTTGAACGGTATCATCAAACCATATTTTACGTGGTTTTAATGTTGAAACTCCTGCCGATTTAAATTCAATTTTCTTAATTGGATACTTTGTAATTGTATTTCCTCTAACGGCTCTACCTTTTACTGCTAAATCAGCAAAATCGATATCCCATTTTAGTTTTTTAATACTTCCAACAGCTCTTAAATTAATGGTAACAACTTCTGCTTCTCCATTCGGATTTGCAGAAAAATACAATACTTTAGAACCCTTACTTCCGTTGGTTAAATCGTACTCTTTATCACGCGTTACCGAAGTCACATTAAAACGTTTCATATAAGAAGGACCTTTTGCACCATCTCTATACATAAAGTTGTAAACGGTTCTCTTGTCTTTCTTCTTAAAAACAGCAACGTGAATGATATCCTTACCAACAAAAGTTTTAGCATCAACTTTCGTCACCATCATTCCTCCATCACTTCTAAAGACAATAATATCATCAATATCGGCACAATCGGTTACATATTCATCTTTACGTAACGACGTTCCAATAAAGCCTTCTTCTCTATTTACATAGAGTTTTGTGTTACGCATTACTACTTTAGTTGCAACAATATCATCAAATATTTTGATTTCTGTTTTACGCTCTTTGTCTTTTCCATAAGTTGCTTTTAAACGCTTAAAAAAGTCGATTGCAAACTCAATTAAATTTGCTAAGTAATTTTTTACCTCTGCAATTTTATCTTCTAAACTTTCAATATGCTGTTTTGCTTTGTCAATATCAAACTTTGAAATCTTTTTAATTCTGATTTCTGTTAAACGCACAATATCTTCTTCTGTAATGGCTCTTTTTAAATGTTTGATGTGCGGCTGTAATCCTTTATCAATTGCAGCAATAACGCCTTCCCAAGTTTCTTCTTCTTCAATATCTCGATAAATTCTGTTTTCAATAAAAATACGTTCTAAGGAAGCAAAATGCCATTGCTCTTCTAATTCATTTAACTGAATTTCTAATTCTAATTTTAATAATTCAACCGTATTATCTGTTGATTTACGCAATACTTCATGTACCCCAATAAAAACAGGTTTATTGTTTTCAATAACACAGCACAAAGGCGAAATTGAATTCTCGCAATTGGTAAATGCAAACAAAGCATCAATGGTTTTATCTGGAGATATTCCAGATGGTAAATGCACTAAGATTTCTACATTTGCGGCTGTATTATCTTCAATTTTTTTAATCTTTATTTTTCCTTTTTCATTGGCTTTAATAATACTTTCGATCAGCGTTGTTGTAGTTGTACTAAACGGAATTTCTGTAATAATCAAGGTCTTTTTATCAAGTTGAGAAACCTTAGCTCTAACTCTAACTTTTCCGCCACGTTTTCCTTCGTTATAATTAGTAAAATCTGCAATTCCGCCCGTTAAAAAATCAGGAACAATTTTAAAACTCTTTCCTTTTAAATGTTTGATGGAAGCATCAATTAATTCATTAAAATTATGTGGTAATATTTTGGTTGATAAACCAACTGCAATTCCTTCTCCACCTTGCGCCAATAACATCGGAAATTTCACAGGGAGATTTACAGGTTCTTTTCTACGCCCGTCGTACGAAGATTGCCATTTTGTAGTTTTTGGGTTAAAAACGACATCTAATGCAAATTTTGATAGTCGTGCTTCAATATATCTTGATGCTGCGGCGCGATCACCAGTTAGCGTATTTCCCCAGTTTCCTTGCATATCAATTAGCAATTCTTTCTGACCAATTTGCACCATTGCATCGCCAATAGAAGCGTCTCCGTGCGGATGATATTGCATGGTATGACCAACAATGTTCGCTACTTTATTGTAACGACCATCGTCTAAATCTTTCATAGAATGTAAAATTCTACGCTGTACAGGTTTAAATCCGTCATCAATTGCAGGAACTGCTCTTTCTAAAATTACATACGAAGCGTAATCTAAAAACCATTCTTTGTACATTCCTGTAACTTTTGTGATGGTCTCCGTATTTTCTACTGGATGATTTATTTCTTCGTGTTCGTTTATTTCTTCACTCATTTAAAAAAACGTTTATTCGTTTAAGAGTTTATTTATTTTATAAAAACTACTTTTTATAGCCTATTATATTTCTGTCTGATATCTTTTCTTTCTTCTCAACCAATTCATCTAAATAATTAAAAACCAATTCAATATTTTTAGAATTATTGGTTAATTTCTTTTTAATGTTTTCTATTTCAAATTGTAGCGATAAATTATCACTTAATAACTGACACATTTTTATAAATATTCTAATAATTTTAATATTTACTGCAATTGCTCTATCGCTATTTAACACACTTGACAACATTGCAACGCCTTGTTCTGTAAAGACCAAAGGCAAATATCTGCTTCCTCCCCAACTTGAGGTCACAAATTGTGACCTCAAATTATCAAACTCGCTTTTAGTCAATTCAAACATAAAATCTTCTGGAAAACGGTTTAAATTTCTTTTAACAGCCTGTTTTAAAACTTTTGTTTCTACTTGATATAATTCTGCCAAATCTCTATCTAACATTACTTTTTGATTGCGAATCAAATAAATTTTGTTAGTAATGATTTCATCAGGAATCATACTTTTTTCTTTTTCTTCTTGCATTTTTTACTCTTGAGTACGCAAATTGCGAACTCCAATTTTAATTTCTTTTTCTCTTTTGTCTATTATTTAGATAATAACATTGCAATTATTATCAAAATCATACTTATGATTCCTAAATAAGATGAACCATTTTCTTTCCAAGACAAATTTTTAAAATTAATCCTAAAAAAATGAACTATGATTAAAACTCCAGCTAAAGCAGCAATTATAAATCTAATATTTTCACTCATAATCTAACACTATTCCTCAACTAAATCTAATTCAACTTTCAGATTCTCAATAATAAACTTTTGTCTATCTGGTGTGTTTTTACCCATATAAAACGACAACATTTCTTCAACCGACATTTCTTTGTCTAACATTACAGGAGCTAAACGAATGTCATTCCCAATAAAATGAACAAATTCATTTGGAGAAATTTCTCCCAACCCTTTAAATCGTGTTATTTCTGGTTTTCCTCTTAACTTTTCAATTGCTTCTTGTTTTTCTTCATCAGAATAACAATAATACGTGTCTTTTTTATTTCGAACTCTAAACAACGGCGTTTCTAAAATATACAAATGTCCTTCTTTAATCACTTCAGGAAAAAATTGCAAAAAGAAGGTAATCAATAACAATCTGATGTGCATTCCATCAACATCGGCATCAGTTGCGATAACAATATTATTATAACGCAATCCTTCTATTCCGTCTTCAATATTTAATGCTGCTTGCAGTAAATTAAATTCTTCATTTTCGTATACAATTTTCTTTGACAATCCGTACGAATTCAAAGGTTTTCCTTTTAAACTAAAAACCGCTTGCGTATTTACGTTTCTAGATTTTGTAATAGAACCAGAAGCAGAATCTCCCTCGGTTATAAAAAGTGTTGTGTCTAAATAATTTTCTTTTTTGATATCATCAAAATGCACTCTACAATCACGTAGTTTCTTGTTATGCAAACTTGCTTTTTTAGCTCTGTCTTTTGCTAATTTTCTAATTCCTGATAATTCCTTACGCTCACGTTCTGCTTGTAAAATTTTACGATGAATAGCTTCTGCAACATCAGTATTTTTATGTAAGTAATTATCTAAATTTGTTTTTACAAAATCGTTGATAAATGTTCTAACTGTTGGCAAACCTCCGCCCATTTCTGTTGAACCTAATTTTGTTTTTGTCTGACTTTCAAAAACAGGTTCCATTACTTTAATGGCAATTGCAGAGATAATTGATTTACGGACGTCAGAAGATTCGTAGTTTTTACCAAAATACTCACGAATTGTTTTTACAATTGCTTCTCTAAAGGCCGCTTGATGCGTTCCGCCTTGCGTTGTATGTTGCCCGTTGACAAACGAATGATATTCTTCTGAATATTGCGTTTTACTGTGTGTAATTGCAATTTCTATATCCTCATCTTTTAAATGAATAATTGGATATAATAAATCGGATGCCGAAGTATTTTCTTCTAGTAAATCTTTTAAACCATTTTCTGAATGAAATTTTTCGCCATTAAACAAAATGGTTAAACCTGTGTTTAAATACACATAGTTTTTTAACATTTTAGCAACATATTCATTTCTGAATTTATATTTACCAAAAATAGTTTCATCAGGAATAAACTGCACTTTTGTTCCTTTTCTTAACGATGATTCGTGCGCATCTTCAACTTCAATTATATTTCCTTGATTAAATTCTGCCCAAGCAGTTTTATTTTCTCTTATAGATTGCACTTTAAAGTATTCTGACAACGCATTTACAGCTTTTGTCCCAACTCCATTTAATCCTACCGATTTTTTAAATGCTTTAGAATCATATTTTCCGCCCGTATTCATTTTAGAAACCACATCAACTACTTTTCCTAACGGAATTCCACGACCATAGTCGCGAACAGTAACTTGTTTGTCTCTGATAGAAATTTCGATGGTTTTTCCAGCGCCCATCACATATTCATCGATAGAATTGTCTAATACCTCTTTTAATAAAATATAGATTCCGTCATCCGGAGAAGAGCCATCACCTAATTTACCAATATACATTCCAGGACGCATTCGGATGTGTTCTTTCCAGTCGAGAGATCGAATATTATCTTCGGTATACTTTGTTTCTTGTGCCATAAAATTTTGCGGGTTGAATGCCTTGCTAAAATAGCAATAAGCGTAAAAAATAAAAAACTCTATTGAATTAGTTATCAACAGAGTTTTAAAATATTTTTTGATGTTTTTTTTAAGCGTTTACACATTAAATCTAAAATTCATCATATCACCATCTTGCACAATATATTCTTTCCCTTCAATAGATAATTTTCCTGCTTCTTTTACTTTTGCTTCACTTCCTAAAGCAACATAATCTTCGTATTTAATAACTTCTGCCCTAATAAAACCTTTTTCAAAATCAGTGTGAATAACTCCTGCCGCTTGAGGCGCAGTATCTCCGATATTAATGGTCCAAGCTCTTACTTCTTTTACTCCAGCTGTAAAATAGGTTTGTAGTTTTAATAATTTATACGCAGATCTAATCAGTTTTGATGAACCTGGCTCGTCTAATCCGATGTCAGCTAAAAACATTTGACGCTCCTCGTAATCGTCTAATTCAGTAATATCTGCTTCTGTACCAACTGCCAAAATAATAATTTCTGCATCTTCGTTGGCAACAACTTCTTTTACTTTATCAACATAAGCGTTTCCAGAAACGGCTGAATTTTCATCAACATTACATACATATAAAACAGGTTTAGATGTTATCAATTGTAATGTTTTTACAAACTCTTCTTCTTTTTCTGAAAAATCAATAGTTCTTACTGATAATCCTTGCAATAAAGTTTCTTGGATTTTTAATAAAATTACCAATTCTGCTTGCGCTTCTTTATTTCCTGTTTTTGCTGTTCGTTTAACTCTTTCTAAACGTTTTTCTACAGTTTCTAAATCCTTTAACTGTAATTCAATATCAATGGTTTCTTTATCTCTAATCGGATCGATGGTTGTATCAACATGAATAATATTATCGTTATCAAAACAACGCAATACATGTATAATTGCATCGGTTTCTCTAATATTTGCTAAAAACTGATTTCCTAAACCTTCTCCTTTACTTGCGCCGCGAACCAATCCTGCAATATCAACAATTTCTACAGTTGCTGGCACAACTCTTTCTGGATTTACTAATTCTTCTAGTTTCTCTAATCTTTCGTCAGGCACATTTACAACTCCAATATTAGGTTCAATCGTACAAAAAGGAAAGTTTGCACTTTGCGCTTTTGCATTTGATAAACAATTAAATAAGGTTGATTTCCCTACGTTTGGCAATCCTACAATTCCTGCTTTCATGTAATAGTTATTGAAAATTTTTCGTGTGCAAATATAGTTGATTTATCTACAATTTTAAGCATAAAAAAACCTCGAATTAATTCGAGGTTTAAAATTCTATTTTCTAGAATCTCTTATCTATTCATTATGCATAAAACGTTGCTTCGCTAACAACTCTTCTTCTGTTTCAACATTATCTTCATCAGGAACACAACAATCTACAGGACAAACTGCAGCACATTGTGGTTCTTCATGAAAACCTACACATTCTGTACATTTATCTGCAACAATATAATAAATTTCGTCAGAAACAGGTTCGTTTGATTCATCAGCATCTACTTTTTTACCGTTTGGCAACACAGCATTTCCAGACAAATCTGTACCGTCTGCATACTTCCAATCATCTGCTCCTTCGTAAATTGCTGTATTCGGGCATTCTGGTTCGCATGCTCCACAATTTATACATTCATCAGTAATAATAATTGCCATAGTTTTTTTCTTTGAGTTTATGTACCTTTGCGGTGCAAAAATAAGCCCAAAATAATTCACAACCAAAAGAAATAGACAGAATGCAACAACGAATTGACGCTTTTGTAAAATTAGGAACGTTTTTGAGTCAGTTTTCTCAAACTGGCATCAAAAAGAAAGAGCATATTGCTTATAATGATTTATTTTTTGATGGATTTAAACATCAACTAAAATTAGCTGAAGAAAATAATAGTTGGTTTACAAAAGACAATATTTTATTTTCTTTAGAAAGTTGGTCTAATGCGCTTACAAAAGACAATCTTTCTAAATGGGTTTCTGATATTTCATTTCATAATTCTGAAAAAAAAGTGGCTGTAATTATGGCAGGAAACATTCCGTTAGTTGGTTTTCATGACTTTTTATCGGTGTTGATTTCTGGACATTCAGTTTTAGTGAAGCAATCATCAAACGATAAAAATTTGATGCCTTTTTTAGCGAAATATTTAGAGTTTGTTGCACCTTCTTTTAAAAGTAAAATTGAATTTACAGAAAAGGAATTAACAAACTTTGATGCTGTAATTGCAACAGGAAGTAACAATACAGCGCGTTATTTTGAACATTATTTTAAAGGAAAACCAAGCATCATTAGAAAAAATAGAAATTCTGTTGCTGTATTAACAGGAAATGAATCTGAAACAGAATTAGCAAATCTAAGCGATGATGTTTTTCAATATTTTGGTTTAGGTTGCAGAAGTGTTTCTAAATTATTTGTTCCTGAAGGATATAATTTTGATGCCTTTTTTAACGGAATGTACACCAAAAAAGATATTGTAAACAACGCAAAATACGCCAACAATTACGATTATAATAAAGCTGTGTATTTAATGAGTTTATTTGATTTGTTAGAAAACGGTTTTCTAATGATTAAAGAAGACGAAAGTTATTCTTCGCCAATTGCAACTGTTTTTTACGAATATTATTCAGACATCAACCAATTAAAAGAAAAACTAAGTACAGATGCTGATAAAATACAATGTGTTGTAGCTAAAGGTGTTTTAGATTCTGAAATAAGATTTGGCGAAACTCAGAATCCACAATTGTGGGATTATGCAGACGGAATAAATACATTAGATTTTTTAGCAAAAATTTAAAAAGAAAATCATCAAAAAGTAGGATATTTGTGCTACAAACAACAACACAACTCAATAATGAAAAAACATAATTTTAGCGCAGGACCATCTATCTTAACGGATGAAGTCCTAAAAAAAGCTTCCGAAGCTGTTCTAAATTTTAATAATAAAAGTTTATCAATATTAGAAATTTCTCATAGAAGCAAACCTTTTATTGCTGTAATGGAAAAGGCAAAAAGTCTAGTTTTAGAGTTATTAAACTTAGAAAATAAAGGGTATAAAGTCTTATTTTTACAAGGAGGCGCAAGTACTCAATTTTTAATGTCGGCTTACAATTTATTAAATAAAAAAGCGGCGTATTTAAACACCGGAACTTGGTCTGACAAGGCTATAAAAGAAGCTAAATTATTTGGAGAATTAGTAGAAGTTGCTTCTTCAAAAGACGATAATTACACATACATTCCTAAAGGATATACAATTCCTTTAGATGTAGATTATTTTCATTGCACAAGTAACAACACCATTTTTGGAACACAAATAAAAGAATTTCCAGAATTTGACGGCGTTACTGTTTGCGATATGAGTTCAGATATTTTTTCTCGTCAATTAGATTTTTCTAAGTTCGATTTAATCTACGCAGGAGCACAAAAAAATTTAGGTCCAGCAGGAACAACTTTAATTGTAATTAAAGAAGAAATTTTAGGAAAAGTAGACAGAGCAATTCCATCAATGTTAAATTATCAAGTTCATATTGACAAAGAAAGCATGTTTAATACGCCATCTGTTTTTGCAATTTATGTTTCTATGCTAACATTAGAGTGGTTAAAAGATTTAGGCGGAATATCATTCATTGAAAAAGCAAACAACAAAAAAGCAGAATTAATTTATAACGAAATTGATAGAAATCCGTTATTTAAAGGATTTGCTGCAAAAGAAGACAGAAGTAACATGAACGCTACTTTTACACTTGTTGATGAAAGCTTAAAACAAACGTTTGACAAGATGTGTGCAGAAGCTGGCATTAGCGGCATTAACGGACACAGAAGTGTTGGCGGATACAGAGCAAGTATATACAATGCTTTGCCATTATACAGCGTTCAGGTTTTGGTTGATGTAATGAAAGAATTAGAAAGAAAAAATTAATGTAACAATTTAAAAATTTGAAAATGTAACAATTTTTGAGTTTTTAAATTTTTGAATATTTAAATAAAAGAATGAAAGTATTAGCAAACGACGGAATTTCACAAAGCGGAATTGTAGCACTTGAGGCAGGTGGATTTGAAGTTATCACCACAAAAGTTGCACAAAATCAGTTAGAAAATTTTATCAACGAAAATTCAATAGATGCAATTTTAGTAAGAAGTGCAACCCAGGTTCGTCAAGAACTAATTGACGCTTGTCCGAGTATAAAATTGATTGGCCGTGGTGGTGTTGGAATGGATAATATTGATGTAGATTATGCAATAAACCAAGGTTTACACGTAATTAATACACCAAATGCTTCTTCTAGTTCTGTTGCAGAATTAGTTTTTGCACATTTATTCGGAATGGTTCGTTTTTTACATCAAGCAAATAGAGAAATGCCTTTAGAAGGTGATACGCGATTTAAAGATTTAAAGAAAGGGTTTGCTGGCGGAACAGAATTACGAGGAAAAACTCTTGGAATTATCGGTTTTGGTAGAATTGGAAAAGAAGTTGCTAAGATTGCTTTAGGAATTGGTATGAAAGTAATTGCTAATGATGGTTTTGTTGGTGAAGCAATTATTAATGTTCCTTTTTACAACGGGCAATCTATTGATGTAAAAATAGAAACTGAATCTTTTGATGAAGTTATAAAACAAGCAGATTTTATTACGTTACATGTTCCAAATCAAGATGAATATATTATTGGAGCAAAACAATTTGAATTGATGAAAGATGGTGTTGGAATCATAAATGCTGCTCGTGGTGGAGTAATTGACGAAGTTGCTTTGGTTAACGCAATTGAAACTGGAAAAGTAAAATATGCTGGTTTAGATGTGTTTGAAAAAGAACCAACTCCAGAAATTCAATTATTAATGAATCCTGATATTTCTTTAACTCCACATATTGGAGCAGCAACTGTAGAAGCACAAGATAGAATTGGTAAAGAATTAGCCGATCAAATTATAAAATTACTTTCTTAAAAGTAATATGGCAATTCTAAAACCTTTTAAGGCAGTTAGAGCAACAAGAGATAAAGTTGCGTTAGTTTCTACAAAATCACGCGAAATTTATACTCCAGATATGTTAAATGCCAAATTGGCTTTTAACCCATATACATTTTTACATGTTATAAATCCTGGATATAAGTATCATAAACAAGATGTAAGTGGAGATTTACGTTTTAAATTAGTACACAATAGGTATTTAGAATTCAAAGAGAATCGTGTTTTTACTCAAGACGAAACTCCCGCTTTTTATATTTATCAGAAAACAACTACAACAAATTCTTTTTGTGGAATTATTGCTGCAACTGCTGTAGATGATTACAATAATAATATCATCAAAAAACACGAAGGCACTTTGCAAGAACGTGAATTGTTATTTGAAAATTATTTAAAAAATACAGGCTTTAATGCAGAACCTGTACTCCTAACCTATCCAGATAATGATGTAATTGAGAACATCATTAAAAAATATCAAAAAACTAGAGCAGAATATGAATTTTCTACAACAGATAAAGATGCTCATTTACTTTGGATTGTAAATAATCAGAAAGATATTGATAAAATTACTGAAGCTTTTAAAAAAGTAGATACTTTATATATTGCTGATGGTCATCATCGATCTACATCCTCGTGTTTATTGGCAGAAAACTTAGCAAAAGAAAATCCAAAGCATACTGGTAACGAAGATTATAACTTTTTTATGAGTTATCTATTGCCTGAAAGTCAACTTAGTATTTATGAATTTAATCGCTTTATTAAGGATTTAAACGGATTAACACCAGATGAATTTTTAATTGAATTAGATACGTATTTTAGAATTGAAAATCGTGGACAAGAATTATACAAACCAAAAGAAAAACATCATTTTAGTATGTATTTAAATGGTGATTTTTATGCATTATATTTAAGGAAGACTATTTATAAGTTTACTGATACTCTTAGCGAACTAGATGCTGAAATTTTATACCAAACAATATTAAAACCTATTTTAGGAATTTTAGATATTAGAAATGATTCTAAAATTATTTATTCTCAAAATAAATCTGATAGTTTAGAATTAAAGACGAAAGTAGATGCTGGTGATTTTAAAGTTTCTTTCGGGATGTTACCAACAACTATCGAAGAACTTAAAAATATCGTTGATGCAGACTTGTTAATGCCTCCAAAAACTACGTATATTGAACCAAAATTAAGAAGCGCATTAACTATTTATGAGTTTTAATTATGATTGCAAAAAATCTATTTCAAATAAAAGAAAGTTTACCAGAAAAGGTAACTTTAGTTGCTGTTTCTAAAACAAAATCGAATTCAGATATTTTAGAAGCTTACAACGCTGGTCAGCGAGTTTTTGGTGAGAATAAAATTCAAGAAATGGCTGCCAAATATGATGAATTACCTAAAGATATTCAATGGCACATGATTGGACATTTACAGCGAAATAAGGTAAAATACATGGCGCATTTTGTTGATTTAATTCATGGTGTAGATAGTTTTAAAACTTTGAAAGAAATTAACAAACAAGCAAAAAAACACAATAGAATTATCAATTGTTTATTGCAAGCTAAAATTGCAAAAGAAGAAACTAAATTTGGGTTGTCTTTTTTAGATATTGAAGGAATTATTTCATCCGAAGAAGTATTAGAATTAGAAAACATTAAAATTGTTGGTTTAATGGGAATGGCAACATTTACTGACAACCAAGAACAATTAACCGAAGAGTTTACAGCATTAAAAAACTTTTTTGACACACTTAAAGCACAACATTCTACACTTACAGTTTTATCAATGGGAATGAGTGGTGATTATCAATTAGCAATAAAAAATGGCAGTAATATGGTTAGAGTTGGAAGTGCTATTTTTGGTGCAAGAAATTATATTGCTTAATTTTACATAAAAGAAAAATAATTTGTACGCAATTTTAGATATTGAAACTACCGGAGGGAAATTTAACGAAGAAGGAATTACCGAAATTGCAATCTATAAATTTGACGGACATAAAGTTATAGATCAACTTATTACGCTGGTAAATCCAGAAAAAGATATTCAGCCTTTTGTGGTTCAACTTACTGGAATCAACAATAAAATGCTGCGAAATGCTCCAAAATTTCACGAAGTAGCAAAACGAATATTAGAAATTACAGAGGATTGTATTATTGTTGCTCATAATTCTAGTTTTGATTATCGAATTTTAAAAACAGAATACAAGCGTTTAGGATATCAATTTAAAAGAGACACGTTGTGTTCGGTTGAGTTAAGTAGAAAATTAATTCCAGATAAACCTTCTTACAGTTTAGGTAAATTATGTAAATCGCTCGGAATACCAATGAACGATAGACATAGGGCTTCTGGAGATGCCTTAGCAACCATTCAGCTTTTTAAATTATTGTTAGATAAAGATGTTGATAAAACCATAATAAAAAGTACAATTAAACATTTTGATTGTAAGAAAGTTACTGAAAAATTAACTGGTTTGGTGGAAGAAATTCCAACTATTATGGGCATTTATTATTTACATAAAGATGATGGAGAAATTATTTTTATGGGTAAAGGAAATAACATAAAAAGCGATCTTACAAATCAATTTATAAAAACTACAAAACGAAGCGTAAAGGTTCAAAATAAAACTACATCAATAAGCTACGAACTTACTGGAAACCTATTACTTACCAGCTTAAAATATTTTTTAGAATTAGACTTAAACAAACCAAAGTATAATTTAAAAAGTAAAAAAAGACTTACTTTAGAAAACTTTAATAGTGATAATATGCTCTTAATTGATAAAGGAAGAACTGTTGGTGAAAACTCAGTAATTGTAATAGAAAATAACGAAGTTTTAGGATATTGCTATACTAATTTGGCATTTCAAGAAAATCAAATGAGTATTTTAAAAGAAATGCTTACTCCTATTTTAAATAAAAAGTTGGCAAAAACGATTATAAAAAACTATTTAAAAAATAAATCTGTTTTAAAAATTGTAAGATATTAGTTTATGAAAAACATCACTTTACTCATTGGCATTCTATTTATAACAACATTCTCTTTTTCACAAAAATCTAAGTCAGCTAAAATGGGTCAAGCAACTTTAGAGGAATTACAAATGACCGTTTATGACAAAGATTCTACCGCTGTAGCTGTTGTTCTGTACGAGCAAGGAAATACGTTTATGAATCCTGCGAAAGACCACAATTTAAGTACAACCTATTATTACAGAATTAAAATACTTAAAAAAGAAGGTTTTAAAAAAGGAATTATTCAAGTTCCATTTTATAAAAAAGAATCTATTGATGATGTCAAAGCAATTACTTATAATATTGTAGCAAATTCTATTCAGAAAAAACATTTATTAGATAAAGACATTTTTGAAAATAAGGAAACTGAAAATTGGACAACTTTATCTTTTACACTTCCTGATATTAAAGTTGGTTCTGTAATTGAGTATTCATATACTTATACAACTCCATATTTTCAACAATTAGACGATTGGTATTTTCAGTCAGATATTCCTAAAATAAAAAGTGAATATGAATCTGCAATTCTCGGAAATTACATGTATAATGTTGGTTTAAAAGGATTTTTAAAATTAAATAAAAACAATCCGTCTGTTATCAAAAGATGTGTAAATATTCCAGGGTTAACGCAAGGAGGTTGTACAGTTTTATCTTTAGGAATGAATCATATACCTGCTTTTAAAGAAGAAGGTTTTATGACAAGCAAAAAGAATTTTATTTCTAGGGTTACTTTTGAGTTAGAAACGTTTACAAATGCAAGCGGAAGTAAAATTAGATATACAGATACTTGGAAATCGACAGATAAAAAATTTAAATCTGGAGAATATTTTGGCTCAGAACTAAGAAAATCTAATTTCTTTAAAAAGAATTTACCAAAAGAAATAATTACTGAAAGTAATGCCTTAACAAAAGCTAAAAACATTTATTACTTTATTCAGAATCATTATACCAATAACGGTAAAAGTTTTTCTTACAATAAAATTGATACCAAAAGATCTTTTAACGATAAAAATGGCACACTTGCAGATATAAACATTTCATTATTTAATGCCTTAAAATCGGCAGATTTAGATGTTAAAATAGCCTTGTTATCAACCAGAAATAATGGTTTACCTACAAAAGTTTATCCTGTAATTACAGATTTTAATTATGTGATTGTGCTTTTAAAAATTGCTGATAAAGAATATTTTTTAGATGCTACAAACAAACGATTAACTTTTGGTCTTACTCCGTTTTCTACATTAAACGGTGATGTACGAGTTATGGATTTTAAAGAAGGTAGTTATTGGAAAGCATTAAGTCCAAATATTGATTCAAATGAAAAAATAGACTTAAGTGTAACCATTACAGATATTGGAGAAATTAAAGGACTGTTAAGAGTTATTAATACTGGTTATGAAGCCTATACTTTAAAATCTGAACTAAATTCTTCTAGCGAAGAAAGTTATTTAGAAAAATACGAATCTGATAATAATTTAGAAGTAAATGATTATAAAATTTCTGGTTTAGATAGAAAGAGTAATCAAATATCGCAAACCTTTAATTTTAATTTTGAAACTACAAATGATGGTTTACAAGATAAAATTTATTTCAATCCGTTTTTTCATGAAAAAACACAATCAAATCCGTTTCAACTAACAGAACGTTTATATCCAGTTAACTTTGGTTATAAACGAAACTACACATACAGAGCAAGTATAAGTTTACCTGAAAATTATACCATTGGAGAATTGCCTAAAAGTAGAGCATTTTCTTTACCAAATAATGGCGGGAGCTTTATTTTTAACATAAAAAAAATAAATTCTAAAATTACCATCTATTATAAATTTCAACTCAACAAGGTAGAATATACAAACGTAGAGTATTTTGCTTTAAAAGAGTTCTTTAATCAAATAGTAAAAGCACAATCTACTATAATTACTTTAGAAAAAAAGTAAGTTATTTCTTATCATTTTTCTAAAATTTTAATCATTTTTATTTATTTTTATAAAATATACGAAAAACTGCGTATTGTTTTTTTTACGCATATCCCCCATTTTTGTACAATAACCTAAAAACAAACATCATGAAAAAGTTTTCATTTATTGTATTACTACTATTTCTAAGTACAACATTTTATGCACAAGAATTTGTAACAGGATTAGAATTTAGTCAACAGAAATACGAAGAAGTAACTGAAACAGTTCCGTTAATTACTAGAAGTGTAACTTCTGTTCCGAGAAGTTACAGTATCAAATCTTATTCTCCAACTCCAGGAAACCAAGGTCGTCAACCATCATGTGTTGGCTGGGCAAGTGGTTACGGAGCAAGAACAATTGCAAATGCAGTTAAAAATGGTTGGGCAAATAATACTGCAAAAATCAATCAAAACACGTTTTCGCCAGCATTTGTTTACAACTTAATTAAATTTAAAGGAGATAATGATTGTAAACGTGGATCTTATATTGCTGATGCAATGAAATTACTAAATATTTACGGAGTTTTAGAATTAAAAGATTTTACTTACGATCAAACAAACTGTGTTAAAAGTCCATCTACTTATGGTTTACAAAAAGCAAAGCAAAACACAATTTTAACTTATGAAAGATTAGCAAAATGGGATAATCCTTATAATTTGGTTGGAAAAGTAAAAAAAGCAATCGCAAATAAAAATCCAGTAGTAATTGGAATGCAAGTTTCTTCTACATTCTTTAAAGCAAAAGGTGCTTGGAACGGAGTTCATACAAGTAAACCAGGCGGACATGCAATGGTTGTTGTTGGTTATGATGATGATAAATATGGTGGAGCATTTGAATTATTAAATTCTTGGGGCACAAACTGGGGTAATAACGGATACATTTGGGTACGTTACGATGATTTTAAAACCAACACAAAAACTGCTTATGTTTTAGTAGACAAAAGTCCTAAACCTAAAGTAATTGTATCTCCAGATGATAATGACGATGTAGTTGTTACAAACAATACAAATACTTTAGCAGGAGAACTTACTTTAAAATTAAGCAACGGTCAAAATATGACTCCAATTTTAGCAAAAGGAGCTTCAAGAAATTTTAACATTGTAAAAGCAACTGAAACTACTTATAGAATAGAAAAAAGTTATACTTCTGGAACTCAGTTTAGAATTTACTTAAAAAGTAAACAAAGAGGTTATGTATATTTAATTGGATATGGATCTGCAGATAAATCTGTAAATAAATTATATCCTTTCGAAAACTTTAGTGATTATTTTAATTATGTAGATAGTGAAATTGCATTACCAAATGAAGATTACTTTATAGAATTTGATTCTAATCCAGGTAGAGATATACTTTGTGTTTTATATAGTAAAGAAAAATTAGACATTGATAAAATTGTAAGTTCATCAAAATTTGGTTCTGGAGATTTTGTTTCTAGAGTTAAAAAAGCATTACAAAACAAAATGTATAATGGATCTGACATTAAATTTAATGATGGCAAAATTGCTTTTGAAACAAAATCATCAAATAGCAATGCTAAAGTAGTGCCTATTTTTATAGAAATGAATCACCAATAAAAAACAACATCATGAAAACTAAACATTTATTCTTAGCTTTCTTTTTTTTAACATTTACTTTTATTGCAAATGCGCAACAAGTAATTTATAACGAAACATATTCTAGTACTAATGGTTGGCCAGAAGGAAATAATACTACCAGAGAGTTAATTGTTAAAAACGGAAAATATTATTTTGAACATAAAAGAAAAGATAAAAACTGGAATGTAAGAACTCCAGAACTTGAAATTGATTTAAATGGTGATTTTGAACTAGAAACATCCATAGAAAGAATTTCTTTTGACAATGCAAACCATGCTTTTGGTTTTATGTTTGGTAATAAAGATGATAAAAATACTTTTCATTTTTATTTGAGCAACAATCAATACAGAGTTTCAGATAAAAGAAATGATGAATATGTAAACTATAAAGGATGGAAAACTTCAAGTGCTATTAATACAGGAACCAATGCAACCAACAGGTTTAAAGTAAAAAAAGTTGGTAATGTAATGTCATTTTACATTAATGATAGTTTTTTAGAAAGTAAAAATTATAATGCTTTCACTGGTAAAAGGCTGGGAATTTACATTTTTGATAAACAAAAAATTGCGATAGACTACATTAAAGCTACTCAAATTAGTACAAACCCTATTGTAAACACTACTACAACAAATGGCAATATAATTTTAGAAGACGATTTTACTTCTAATAAAGGTAACTGGGCAGAATCGTCTACAAGTGATGCAGTTTTAGAAGTAAAAAATAATAGATATTATTTTGAACACAAAAGAACTTCTGGAGGTTGGTCTAGTACAAAAGTTGTTGATATTGATGACAATAAAGATTTTGAAATTGAATCTCGTTTTTTAAAGATTGGCGGAATTAACAATAACGGTTATGGATTTGTTTTTGGTAGAAAAGATGGAAATAATCAATTTGTTTTTACAATTACAGGAGATGGTTCTTATTCTATAGATCAATATGTAGATGGAAAATATACTGCATTAAAAGAATGGACAAAATCAGAACATATAAAAACTGGTGATTATGCTTACAATACCTTAAAAATAAAAAAAGAAAGAGGCTTTATTAAGTTTTATGTAAATGATAGATATTTAACATTATATACGCACAAACCATTTCTAGGTAATCGCTTTGGTTTTATCGTTTACAATGATCAAAAAATTGCTATTAATGATTTAAAAATAAAATACATAAACCAAAGTAATGTTACAGTAAATAACAATGTTACTACCACAACAACAACCGGTAGTGTAATTATGGAAGATGATTTTTCTTCAGATAAAAATGGTTGGGCAGAATCATCAACTGAAAGTGCTGAAATTGAGCTTAGAAATGGCAAATATTATTTTAGTCATAAAAGAGATTCAGGTGGTTGGACAAGTACACAAGTTGTTGATATTGACACCAACAAAGATTTTGAAATTGAATCTAAATTCACAAAAATTAGTGGTATTAATAACAATGGTTTTGGTTTTGTTTTTGGAAGAAAAGATGGCGATAATCAATTTGTTTTTACCATTACATCTAACGGTTCCTATTCAATAGATCAATATATAGACGGTAAATATACAGCTCTAAAAGATTGGACTAAATCCTCTTATATAAATACTGGAGATAATGCAGTAAATACCTTAAAAATAAAAAAAGAAAGAGGGTTTATAAAATTTTATGTAAACGATAGGTATTTAACTTTATATACGCATAAACCCTTTATGGGCAATCGTTTTGGTTATGTTGTATATCATAAACAAAAAGTTGCAATCGACGATTTAAATATCAAGTATATAAATCAAAATGACAATAATGACAATGTTGTTGTTGCTAATGGAGAAAATGTACTTTCAGATTATTTTACAAACAACAATAATAATTGGCCAACTACAAATTCTAGTGGCAATACAATTATGAGTGTCGCAAACAATTATTATAATTTTGAACATTTAAATGAATCTAGTGGTTGGGCTGTTAACATCCCAAAAACTATTGATACTTCTAGAGATTTTGAAATTATAACTAGAATTAAAAAAGCTAGTGGAGTTAACAATATTTCATATGGATTGCAATGGGGAAAAGAAGGTAAAAGTAGCTTCCGTTTTTATATTACAGGAAACGGTTATTATAAAATTGCACGTGTAGTAGATGATAAAGAGGAACTGATTAAAAAGTTTACACTATCATCAGCAATTAAAAAAGGAAACGGCGAGTTTAATACGCTAAAAATTAGAAAAGAAAGTGGGCAATATAAATTTTATATCAATAATACTTTTATTACACAGACAGATTTTGAAGCCTTTTTTGGACATCGATTAGGTTATGTTGTTTTTAACAAACAAAAAATTAGTGTTGATTATATTACAATTAAATATTTAAAAAAATCAAAAAACACTATTGTAACTTCTAACACTTTAACTGTTCCATTAAACGAAAGTTTTGCTAATAATACAAACGGATGGAACTTATCTGATGATACAAATGCAAAAACCAGAATTAGTAATGGTAAGCTTTATGTAAAAAGTAACAACGAAAAAGGTGGTGCTTTTATAAGTAAAAAAGTTGGAATAGATACTAGTAGAGATTTTATAATAGAAACATCGTTAACTAGACTTACCAGTTCATCTAATGGTTCTATAGCTTTTGTTTTTGGTCGTCAAAATAACACAAACGAGTTTGATTTATTTTTATCTAAAGATGGTAGCTATTTATTTAGAAAGTTAGAAAATGATGTTTCTAATAAATTAATTCCATGGACAGAAACTACTACTCTTAACACTCAAACATATCAACCAAATAAAATAAAAATTGTAAAAACCAATAATTTATTGAGAATTTATATCAATGATCAATATGTAAATGAAGCTCCATATTCTAAATTTTTTGGAGATTATATTGGGTTTAGTGTTTATAATCAACAAGAAATTTCTGTTGACTATTTGAATGTTACTTACCCATCTTCTAGTTTTAATACACCTCCAGAAGTTGTAATTATTGAACCAGTTGTTCAGCGTGGATTTAAAATTGTTAAAACAAAAACGATTTTAGTACGTGGTAAAGCAACAGATAAAGATGGAATCTTTGAAATTACAGTTAATGGTGTTGAAGCAAGTGTTTCTGAAAATGGAACATTTACAGCAAATGTTCCTTTAAAATATGGAGAAAATGACTTAATTGTAAAAGCTACAGATATGAAGAAAGCTTCATCAACCAAAACATTTACAATTAAAAGAAAATCTCCAGATGTTGTTGATGTTAAAGATGATGATGTTATTGTTGTAAATAATGATAATAAAGGCTTCGGAGAATATTATGCATTACTAATTGGAGTTAGTGATTATGGTGATGGCGCAATTACAGATTTAGGCGGATTACCAACAAAAGATGCTCAAGACTTAGGAAATGTTTTGATAAACAAATACAGCTTTAAAAAACAAAATGTAGTTATCCTAAATAATAGTCCGACAGAAAATGATATTATTAAAGAATTTAGCAAACTAAAAAAGAAAGTTACCGATAAAGACAACTTATTAGTATTCTACGCTGGTCATGGAGTTTATGATGAAGTTAGTCAGGTTGGACATTGGTTACCTTCTGATGCTGATATGGAATACGAGCTAAATTTAATTAGTAATTCTCAAGTAGTAGATTTCTTAAAATCGATTAGATCTAAACACACATTATTAATTTCTGATGCTTGTTTTAGTGGTAGTATTTTTAAAACACGTTCGTTTGATAAATCTCCGAAATCTATTCAAAAGAAATTTGAGTTAACAAGTAGAAAAGCAATTACAAGTGGTACTCTAAAAACAGTTCCTAACAAAAGTATGTTTTTAAAATACCTTTTAGATAGATTACAAAACAATCCAAATAATTATTTATCTGCTCGTCAATTATTTGATAAAATAGAAGAACCTGTTATGAACAACAGTCCGAATACTCCGCAATATGGAACTATTTACGGAATTGGAGATGAAGGTGGAGATTTTATTTTTGTCAAAAAGGAATAAGTAGATAATAGTAAAAAAAACAAAAAAGCTCTAGTTTAAAATTAAACTAGAGCTTTTATCATTATATTTTATAGTAAATTAGCAAAAAATATTTTTACACTTGAGAAACCAAAAACCAACAACTTATTGGAAACATCGAATTCATGAAATTATTTATGAAGCTGACACTAAAGGCGGAAAAATTTTTGATGTAATTTTATTTATTGCAATTATTACAAGTGTTATATTAGTAATGTTAGAAAGTGTTGCAAGTATAGATACTGAATATCATAATATTTTAAATATTTCTGAATGGGTAATTACCATCTTATTTACAATTGAATATATTTTACGTTTAGTTTCTATAAAACAACCTTTAAAATATGTGTTTAGTTTTTACGGTATTATAGATTTATTATCTACAATTCCTAAATATCTTTCATTTGTACTCATAGGTTCACACAACTTAATTGCCTTAAGAGCTTTGCGATTGTTAAGAATATTTAGAATCTTAAAGTTGGCAAGATATATTGGTGCTTCAAATAGACTTTTGGTTGCATTAAGAGCAAGTAAAGCAAAAATCGCTGTTTTTATATTTTTTATTGTTATTATTTGTACCATTTTAGGAACCGTTATGTATATGATTGAAGGTGAAGAAAATGGTTATACTAGCATTCCTAGAAGTGTATATTGGGCAATTGTAACGTTAACTACAGTTGGTTTTGGTGATATAACTCCACAAACGCCTTTAGGACAATTAATTGCAAGTATTATTATGATTTTAGGTTATGGAATTATTGCAATACCTACAGGAATTATAAGCTCAGAAATGACTAAAATGGACAGTGTTAATACCAACACACAATCTTGTCCAAATTGCTTAGCTGATAAGCATAAAGATAAAGCAGAGTTTTGTTACAAATGTGGAAGTAAAATTCACTAAATGTCTTCATTAAACAATACCTATTTAATTACAATAGTTGGCCCAACTGCAATTGGTAAAACTGCTTTGAGTATTCAGCTTGCAAACTATTTTAATACCGAAATTATTTCTTGTGATTCTCGTCAGTTTTATAAAGAAATGACAATCGGAACTGCTGCTCCAACTAAAGAAGAATTAAACGCTGCAAAACATTACTTTATTCAAGATAGAAGTATTTTTGAGAACTATAATGTTGGAGAGTTTGAACGTGATGCTCTAAAAAAAATATCAGAACTTTTTTTAAATAATAATGTTGTAATTATGGTTGGCGGAAGCGGTTTATATGTTGATGCTGTAATCAATGGATTGGATTATTTTCCTGATGTAGACCCATCAATTAGAAAAAAATTAAACGAAAATTTAGCAAAAAACGGAATAGAAAGTTTACAACAACAATTAAAAGAATTAGACTTAGAAACTTATAAAACTATTGCAATTGATAATCCGCATAGAATTATAAGGGCATTAGAAATTTGTATTGGTTCTGGTAAAACGTATTCGAGTTTTAAAAATAAACCAAAAACTCCTAGGAATTTTACATCGATAAAAATTGGTTTAACAGCAGAAAGAGAAATTATATACGATAGAATTAATCAACGTGTTGATATGATGATTGCTAACGGATTGATAGATGAAGCTAAAAAACTATATCCAAATAAAAAATTAAATGCTTTACAAACCGTTGGCTATCGAGAATTATTTTCCTTTTTTGACGGTACAATAACTAAAGGGTTTGCTATAGATGAAATCAAAAAAAACACGAGACGTTTTGCTAAAAGACAAATAACATGGTTTAAAAAAGACGAAAGTATTGCTTGGTTTAATTATAAAACAGAAGTTACATCTATTATTAAATTGATAGAAAAAGGCTTTAAAGCTGTTAAAAACTCTTAATAAATTAGGTGAAAGCACTCGCTTTCTTATATTTGCCAAAAACTTATAAAAATGAAAACTAAAATTACATTAATCATTGCTACTTTTTTTGTTTGCTTAACCATAACTGCACAAACAAAAGTTGGAACTGTAGATAGAGAATTTATTATTGCAAAAATGCCACAATTAAAAACTGTACAAGATCGTATTAGTAAATATGGTGCAAGATTAGATTCAATAAATAAATCAAAAATTACAAAACACGATGCTTCTGTAAAAGAATTTAATGATAATATTAAAACGCTATCTGAAGCTGATAAAAAAATAAAATTTACAGAAATTTCTAAACTAAAACAAGAGATTACTCAGTTTCAACAAAACGGAACTACCATGATGCAATTAAGAAGAAACGACTTTATGCGTCCTTTATATCAAAAAGTAAATGAAGTTATTGAAGGAATTGCAAAAGAAAAAGGATACACACAAATATTAACTGTATCTGGTAATAACTTTGCGTATTTAGACATAAATCATGACATTACTAAATTGGTTTTAGCCAAATTAGGAATTAAAGAATAAACACTAAATTTTATTGAACAAAAACCAGTACAATTGTGCTGGTTTTTTTTATATCAATCCTTTAGATTTAAACTCTAAATATTTATTAATAACATTAACAGAAAGTAATTCTGGTTTAGTTAAAATAGTATTTACTCCTTTGCTTTCCAACTCCTTAGCAATAAGCCTTTTATCGTAAGAAAATTTTTCTGCAATGGTCTTGTGATAAACTTCTTGTAAATCATTTGCATTGTTTTTAATTAATTCATCTAATTCTGTATTCTCAAAAAATACAGTAATTAATAAATGCTTTTTTGAAAGGGCTAATAAAAAAGGCAATTGCCTTTTTAAAGAAGAAATATGTTCAAAATTTGTATATAAAATCAATAAACTTCGTTGATTAATTTTACGTTTAATGGTTCCGTATAACAGTCCAAAATCTGAATCTGAATATTCTGTATTAATATTATACAACGTTTCGTTTATTACTGATAAATTTGTTTTTTTATTGCTTGCCAAAACCAAGTTATTTACTGATTTTGAAAACGTTAACATTCCAGCTTTATCATTTTTTAGCAACGCAATATTAGAAAAAGCTAAAGTTGCATTAATGGCATAGTCTAATAATTTTAATTCATTAAACGGCATTTTCATGACTCTTCCAGTATCAATAATAGAATATATTGGTTGCGATTTTTCATCTTGATATTGATTCAACATCAACTCACCTTTCTTCGCTGTTGCTTTCCAGTTTATCGTTCTAACATCATCTCCAACAACATAATTTTTAATTTGTTCAAACTCTAAAGTATGTCCGATTCTTCTTATTTTTTTTAAGCCAATTGCATTTAATTTATTGCTAATTGCTAAGAATTCGTATTTTTTCATTTGAATATAAGAAGGATACACAGCGACCATTTTATCTGCATCAAATCGAAATCTTCTAGAAAAAAATGATAATGCTGTTGCAGCAAATACATTTAAGCTTCCAAAATGGTATTCGCCTCTTTCAAAAGGTGTTACTGTATAATCAAAAGTTTCAGCTGCGTGTTTTTCTAAACTTTTAAAATGAACAAAATCTCGTTTCTGAAACTGTATTGGTAATTCATCAATAGTTGTTAATTTTATTGCAAACGGATATTGATTATTTAATGTGATAGAAACTTTATTTTCATCAGAGTTAGAAAATTTTTCTGGCACTACTCTATTTGCTGTAATTCCATTTTTAAATCTAAATAAAAGTACAATATCAATAAGAGCAATTGTTGTAAAAGTGATTGCCAAAAACCATGCAACAACCAATAAAATAGAAATCCAATATGAAAGTAAAAATACTCCCGAAAGAACTGCTATATAGCTAAAAAACCTGTTGTGAATATGTAGTTGTTTAAAGATTGTCAAAATTATCTTGGAACTTCTATGGTTTGAATAATCATTTCTATCACTTTATCTGTTGTAAAACCTTCCATTTCTCTTTCTGGAGTTAACATAACTCTGTGTCTAAGCACAGGAAATAAACTTTTCTTTACATCTTCCGGAATCACAAAATCTCTACCGTTTATTGCAGCAAAAGCCTTTGAAGCCATTAAAACAGCAATACTTGCTCTTGGCGATCCGCCTAAAAATAAATGCGGATGTGTTCTGGTATTTAAAATAATTTCTGCGATGTATTTTACAATTTTTTCTTCTACAATAATATCGTGAACATTTGCTCTAAATAGAATTAATTCTTCTTCTGTTAAAACCGCTTCTATTGCAGATTCTACCGATGTTCCTTTTCTATTATTGTGATTATTAATGATTGTAATTTCTTCTTCTAAATTTGGATAACCAACATTGATTTTAAATAAAAATCGATCTAATTGTGCTTCTGGCAATGCGTATGTTCCTTCTTGCTCAATTGGGTTTTGAGTTGCCAAAACCATAAATGGAGCTTTCATTTTATATTGATTTCCATCAATTGTAATTTGTTTTTCTTCCATTACTTCAAACAAAGCAGCTTGTGTTTTTGCAGGCGCTCTATTAATTTCATCAATCAATACTAGGTTCGAGAAAATGGGTCCTTTTTTAAATTCAAAATCAGACGTTTTCATGTTTAAAACAGAAGTTCCTAATACATCCGAAGGCATTAAATCTGGTGTAAATTGAATTCTATTAAACGCAGTATGAACCGTTTTAGAAAGCAATTTTGCCGTAATTGTTTTTGCAACTCCAGGAACGCCTTCAATTAAAACATGTCCGTCTGCTAATAAAGAAACTAATAATAACTCAACAAATTCATCTTGACCAACAATTACTTTTCCTAATTGCTCTTTAATTTTATCGACAGCTTCTTTTAACTTCGATAAATCTATTCTGCTAGAAAATTGTTGGTTTTCTTCTGGGTTTTGTTCTGATTGTGTTTCCATATGATGTTTTTTATTATACTCTTTGTTTTTTAAATTGCTCTATTTGAGAATTTAATGCGATTAATTGCTCTTTAGAAATTACTTTCAAACGTTGTATTGTGTTTATGTTTTTAAATAAATCTTGAACATCTTCGAACGCATTTCCACTTCTTAATGCTACAGTTTTGTAGAATTCAGCATCAATAGTTTGTGTAGAAATATATAATTGAGTTCTGATATATTCTAAGAAGTAATTAATTTTATGTTCTGCTATATTTTTATGTTCTGATTTATGATAATACATCATAGCAATAGTTCTTGTAAAAGCTACTGTTTGATTTTTTAATGATGTTATAACTGGAATAATTCTTTGTGTTCTTTTTCCTTTAAAAACAACAAAAAATAGCACACCAATTAAAGCTGTATAATACGCCCAACGCAAATTATCTGAGCTTAAAATATAATGCATTGGTGATGTTATTTTTGATTTTCCTGTTTTATAATAATCATCGTAAAATATCGGTTTGCTTTCATCAATATAAGATAAAACCGAAGAAATGTATTGATGATTTGCATCTTTTAACATGCTGTAATTAGTGAAAGCTAACGGAAATGTATGAAAATAAAACTGTCCTCTTCCGTGTTTATATTTAATAAAATTGATGCCTTCTGCTCCTTTTATTGAATCAGAATCTTTAATAATTAGCTTTCCTAAAACTGTTGTTTTTAACGTATCTATTTCAGAAAAAACAATATTGCTATTTTTTCTGTCGAACATATATTCTGTGGTGTCTAGGTTCTTATTTAATAGTTTATAAAAAGATTCTTCTTTAAAAAAGCTGGTTGCTAATTGTTTTGTTTTTAGATTTAGTGTATCAATATTTGCGCCATTTGTTGACATAAAAACTTCGTTTCCACGTGCTACAAATTTTAATAATTCTTCAAATTCAACCTCTCCGAAATTTAAAGCACCATCAACAAAAAAATAGGTTCCGTTTTGAGTAGTATCTTTTAAAAATTGATACGGTGGTTCGGTAATCGTTTTAATTTCTGTTTCTTTAAATAGTTTTTTAAACTCTTCTGTAAACACAAAAGTTCCGTACGGAATCTTATGATTAGTTGCATAACTAGGAAACCAATTGATAGGTTTTGGCTTGCTTGCTTCCATAAAAATAATGAGTGCAAACATGAGTATGAAAACCGAAAAATATATTTTTAGTTTCTTATCCAAATCTATTTAATTTTATGTTCTATTTTTTGAACATTTTCCATTCCTTTTAAATATTGTTTGTCATTAATTTCAAAATTTCCGTACCAAACATAATCGTAAAGTTGGGTTATTTTATCAAACTCTATATGAATATTTTTATCTTGAAGTTCTTTACTATAATCTTCGTTTGTTTTTTGTTGCTCCCAAACAATTAGCTCTTTATTAGATAGTTTCTGCAACAATAAAACATATTGATATCTAGTTGCTAATCTGTAGTTTTTTGCTTCTACTGCAGCGTTTATCAATGTTGGCAAATCTTTACTATGTAACAATTCTTCATCAACTTGTAAGTGTACAATCTCTTTATTGCTTTTACCGCCAATAATGTTTCTAGAATTAATTTTTAAGAAAAAATTGATAATCAAATACAAAACAACAACTGCAATAATGTATGGCAGCAGCTTTAAAAAACTCTTTATAAACCCTAACGGAGCTTCAATATCATCAAAAAACCAAGAAAGTATTTTTTGTAAAACTCTATTAAACCAATTAGAAATTTGCTCATATAAAGAAGGTCCAGATGTATTTTCAGAATAATCAAAAGCAGAATCGTTTTTGTAATCTTCTATATTGTTTTTATCAAACTGTTTTTTTATAATTGATGTTGAATCAATTTTTATTTCAGGGAATTTTTCTTGTGCAGAAATCCCTGAAATAATAAAAAAGAAAACGATATATAAGAGGCTTTTTTTCAAATTAATTAACTTCCTAAGCTATCAATTTTATCCATTGCTCCTCTTCCATTTTTCTGCTCATCAATATCAAAATAAATAAAAACACTTGACACTAAAGTTACTCCATACAAAATAAACTGACCGATATAAGAAATTCCGTTTAACATCAAATAAATTGGATCTGTTAGCGATTCTGCAAAAGCAGTTGGATCGTTTGTTGTTATTACAGTTCCTGCTTTTATGAAAAAATAAATGATTGCTGGTACAGAAAAAACGTATCCAATAATGTTTACAATTATTCCAACTACTAACATTACTCCAAAAGTTTCCCACCAATGTCCTTTGATAAAATTAAATGAATAACTAATAGATTCTGTTGCATCCAAGTTATTATACACCAATATTGGTGCAGCTAACGCTAACACTGTTCCTGTGTAAATTGCAGGGAAAAAGCATAATAAAGCACTTGCTAAAACAATTAAAGCAACCAAGAAAAATAATCCTGTAAAAGACCAGAATTTATCTTTAACTCTATCTTGAATCATCATAAAATCTACAGATCCATTATTTTCTATGTATGATTTTACATAATACAATGCTGTAATATTCATTATCACATAAGCAATTAAAAAGAAAACCATCATAAATGCAATTGAGATAAATAGCAACCCAAAATTTGGTTCTTCATAAACACCAAAATCAGAAGTATCTAAACTCCCAAAAATAGACGGAAATGAATACATGTAGAAAAATAGTGCACCAATTGCAATAATAATTGGTAAAAAAGCCGTTTTTAAAATGGCACCAAAAAAAGGTTTCCATTCTAATCTTAAAAACTTAAACGTATCAGAAATTATTGCTCCTAAATCTCTTTCTTTTTTAAACTCGATGTAGTTATTGTTATTCATTTTCTTGGAGTTTTTTTGTGATTCTAATTGGGTATATAATGTAGTAAAATATTATTAAACTTAAAGATGATACAATGATAAAAACGGCTAACCAATCGGGCATTTCTGTATGTCTAGTTACAAAACCTTCTAAGAATCCTGCAACGATAAAAAACGGAATGGTACTTACCATAATTTTTAAACCAGCTTTGATACTTTTTTTAAACGATTCTAACCGCGAATACGTTTTCGGAAACAACAAACCGTTTCCTAAAACCATTCCTGCACAACCAGCAATTATAATTACAGAAATTTCGATTGTACCATGAATCCAAATTGTTCTAGACGATTCCCATAACAAATCTTTATCATAAAAAAAGTACAGAAAAGAGCCTAACATAATTCCGTTTTGCATCATTACATATAAAGTTCCTACAGAAAACAATATTCCCAAAACAAAAGCCATCATTGCAACTCTAATATTGTTAATGGTAATTCCTAAAAACATATCCATTTCTGCTTGCTGTTTATACACAGCCATCGGATCGCCTTTTGCAATATTTTCTAAAGTCATATTCACATAAGAGTCTCCTAAAATTACACGCACAAAATCACCGTCGTTAGCAGCAGAAAATGCACCAACTAAAGCAAAAAATAAAAACACAGAAAACGCAATTAATAATTGTTTTTGATGTTGATAAAACTCTAGAGGAAATTCCGTTTTAAAAAAGGTAATAAATCTATTTTTACTTTCTTTTTTAGTAACATAAATTTTTAAATGCGCAGCAGCAGCGACACCGTTTAAATAAGTAACTACTTTACTATTAGGATAAAATGTTTTAGCATAACTTAAATCGTCAGTAATTTCTATGTATAAATCAGATAATTTATCTGGAGAAACACTTTTTTTCTTTGCTAAAATAGCTTCAAAGAGTTGCCACTTTTCTTTATGATTCTTTATAAATGCGGCTTCTCTCATTAACTAAAAAACCTATTTAATAACAAAATCTGTAAAGTAATCAAAGTAGTCATAGAATCTTTTTATATTCGCTCTTCATATGAAAAAGACGATTAACAAATAACGGTAAAAATGGATAATTTTCAAATAGAAACTGCTCAAAATATTTCTATCAATCAAAATGTTGCACATTTAACCACAAGAATTGGTTCGTACCTAATTGATAGGTTGATTATTGTTGGTTATATCATCATCATTGTTATTATAATGAATTTAACAAAATTAGACAATGGTTTTGATGCTTGGGTTGCTTATTTATTATTTGGATTGCCAATCTTTTTTTATACGTTGATTTTTGAAATGTTGATGAACGGACAAACTCCTGGAAAACATTTTAACAAAATTCGTGTTGTAAAATTAGACGGATCAAAACCAACTTTTAGTAGTTATTTATTACGTTGGATGTTGAATTTTATTGATTTTTCTTTGTCTTCAGGTTCTGTAGCTATAGTTAGTATTTTATTAACTGGAAAAGGACAACGTTTAGGAGACTTAGCAGCCGGAACAACTGTAATTAGTGAAAAGAAAAGAGTAAGTATAGCGCAAACTGTGGCTGTAGATTTGCCAGAAAATTACGTTCCTCGTTTTCCGCAAGTAACTGTTTTAACTGATAAAGATATGCAAACCATAAAAAGTGTGTATTATAAAGCCAAAAGAAAACGTAATCATAAAGTATTGATGAAGTTACACGCAAAAATCATCAATTTAACACAAATAAAAACAGATTTAAATGCAATGGATTTTATTGAAATTGTATTGAAAGATTATAGCTATTATACGCAGCAATAAAATTATATTTTGCTTTTTCTAATATGAGATTCCTCAATCGTTTTACAACTCATTTACGAATGACAACTAATTTGATAACTGTTAACTGAAAACTGATAACCGTTTTACCTTCTACTATAATTTGGTGCCTCTTTAGTAATTGCAACATCGTGTGGATGACTTTCATTAATTCCGCTTGCAGTAATTCTAACAAACTTTCCAGTTTCTTTTAAAGTAGCCACATCTTTTGCGCCACAGTAGCCCATTCCTGCTTTTAAACCACCAACAAATTGATGAATACTTTCTTCTAATTCTCCTTTATACGGAACACGACCAACAATTCCTTCTGGAACTAATTTTTTAATATCGTCTTCTACATCTTGAAAATATCGATCTTTTGAACCTTTTTTCATCGCTTCAATAGATCCCATTCCTCGATATGATTTGAATTTTCTTCCTTCGTAAATAATAGTTTCTCCAGGTGATTCTTTGGTTCCTGCTAATAATGAACCTAACATTACACAATCTGCTCCTGCTGCAATTGCTTTCGGGATATCACCAGTATAGCGAATTCCACCATCGGCAATAACTGGTATACCAGAACCTTTTATTGCTGCTGCAACTTCTATTACTGCAGAAAATTGTGGAAAACCAACTCCTGCAACCACTCTTGTTGTACAAATTGATCCAGGTCCAATTCCTACTTTTACTGCATCGGCTCCAGCATCAACTAAAAATTGAGCCGCTTCTGCGGTTGCAATATTACCAACTACAACATCTAGATTAGGAAACTTTGCTTTTACTGCTTTTAACGCATTTACAACTCCTTGTGTATGTCCGTGAGCTGTATCAATTATAACTGCATCAACTCCAGCATTTACCAACGCTTCTGCTCTTTCTACAACATCAGGAGTAACTCCTAATGCAGCAGCAACACGTAAACGACCAAATGTATCTTTATTTGCTGTTGGTTTTTGAGTTACTTTTGTAATATCTCTAAATGTAATTAATCCTGATAAATGAAAATCAGCATCTACAATAAGTAATTTTTCAATTTTATTTTCTTGTAAAATTAATTCTGCTTGCGCTAAAGAAGTTCCTATAGCAGCAGTAATTAAATTTTTAGATGTCATTACCTCGGTAATTATTCTATCGTTTTTCTTTTCGAAACGCAAATCTCTGTTGGTAACAATTCCTTTTAAAACACCTGCATTATCAACAATTGGGATTCCGCCAATTTTATGCTCTTGCATTAATACTTTTGCTTCTAAAACTGTGGCATTTAAAGGCAAAGTTACTGGATCTAAAATCATTCCTGATTCTGCTCTTTTTACTTTTCTAACTTCTTGAGCTTGTTGCTCAATGGTCATATTTTTATGTAAAACACCAATTCCGCCTTCTCTAGCAATAGCAATTGCCATAGCAGATTCTGTAACGGTATCCATAGCTGCGGATACAATTGGAACGTTAATCGTTATGTTTTTGGTAAATTTTGTTTGGATATTTACTTCTCTAGGAAGCACATCAGAAAAGGCGGGTACTAAAAGTACATCATCGTAGGTTAAACCTTCTCCAACAAGTTTTGAATTGTGAGCTTTCATGTTACAATCAACTTATAAATTAATTGCAGGCAAATTTACAATTATTAATTGAAAAGCTACTAAAATTCTATTTTTTAATTAATAAACCTTTTAAAATAAAAAAAACTGAGGCTGTAAATGCGATTGTCATTAAAATTCCAGAAATCATAATTACATATTTCATCCACAAAATTCCTATCCACATAAAATAAATTCCGCCAAAAGTGCAAAGGATAGAAACAAAAGGTTCTATCATTAAAAATGCTTTTAACTTTTTATTGATTCCAGTTGTAGCAACTATTCCGCCTAATAAAAAAAAGATAACAGACAATGATAAAATATGATTGTGAACCAATGTCATTACTTCTTGGTTGCTTTTTTTAAATTTCATAACCGTAGCATCTTCATCATTTTCGTTTCCTATATAGCGTTCTTCAATTCCGGTTGGATTGGAATTACTGGTTTCATCAACAAAACGAATTCCTGAATAAAAACCAATACTTAGCGTAAGTATAAATGCGATTACTAAGCCTTTAATTTCTTTTGGAAACTGAGAAATACTACCGTGAATTTGCATTATAAAATGTTGTTTTTATGTAAAATACCAATATCCAATAAAAACTGATTTACAGCTTTGGTCATAGACAATGCGGAAATTGTTGCACCAGAAATTGCCATGATGTTGTTTTTATATTTTAATTGATCTTTAGACGATTTTCCTATGAATTGTTTTAACCAGCGACCGCTCCCAATTTCTCCGCCATAATCTTCTCTATAAATTAAAACTTTTGTTTTAAGAATTATCAACTCTTTATTTAAAAGAATTAAATAATCAAATTCATCTGTTTTACTTGGTGCTTTATCAATATATGCGTAACCCAAAACACTTTTACCATCAACAATTTTAAATAAATTAGCGCTTCCAATTTTTTTACCGAGTTGATTATTTATTTCAACAGGAATTGTAACACTTACTAATTGTAAATTTTCTTTATTAAAATTTCTTACAAGCTCTTTAGTTACTTTTTTTGCAATATTTTTTGGTAATTGATATGCAAATAATTGTGCTGTTATAAAGAATATAATTAGAAATATAAATTTTCTAGTTTTCATGTTGCAAAAATAGATGAATGTTTTTAAAACGGATAAAACTAGGATACTATTTTAAAACAATATCCTAGTTTAAAATTTATACTAATAGTTTTTCTTAGAACCAAATTCCGAATCCTAAGTTTAATTGTTTTACAGTATCAGCACCCGGAATTGCAGTTTTTTTAAATTGATAATCTGCTTTAAACGCTGCTCCTGGAGCAACTTTATACGTTAAACCAAAAGTAATTTCGTTTCTATCATAACTTAAATTTTGAGCTAAATTTCCTTCTGTTGAAGCGTGAGTATTAAAATCTTCAAAACGTACAAATCCTACTAATTCTTGTTCTTTTTCTTGAGATAATAAATTGTAAGCAGCTTCTACATACCAACCTTGTAGCGAAGAACCTAAATCAGATCCATAATATGCATTGTATGCTTCACTGTCTGTAATGTTTGTGTGGATAAATTGTCCACGAGCAGAAAAACGCTTGTATGCATAACGCGCATCCAATCCAAGCATTGCAACACCAACATCTGCACCATCAATATCTTCTATTGATTTATCAGATTGTGTTCTACCAAAATAACCAGATAACCCTAAACGCAATCCTGGCAATCCGTAATAATCTAATTTACCAGAAAAATTTACATTGTTCATGGTAGATTCTGCTCCTTTTTGTCTTCCGTTTCTTAATCCATTTGAACCTCCTAATAATTTACTTCCGTTTTTAGAAGCAAATCCGTTAAACATATATACTTGATAACGCAAAGAAGCTTCGTTAGACTTTCCAGAAAGTCCTAAACCAATTTCTCTCCAAGTTGTTGGCACAATTGATTTATCCATACTTGGTCTTTCTACTCCATTAAATGTAGTTGGTTCGTGATATTCGTTTACAATTCCCATCGGAACCAGCATTAAACCAGCTCTTAAATTAATATTATCAGTTAAAGAATACTGTAAAAATGCTTGTTCTACATAAACTTCTTTAACATGTTCAAATTCTAATTCTGTTATAAATTGAGTTCTTTCGTTAAACTTATATCCCAATAATAATACAACTCTATGCACGTCTAATGTTGCATTTTTTCCTGTTGCTCTATTATAATGTGCTTCTGCATAACCTCCAATTGTTAGCCCTTTTTGGTTACCATTTGTGGTTAATAATTTTTGTGCAGCATTTTCTTGTGCTGATAAACTGATTGATAAACTTACAATTGCAAGTAATAAAATTCTTTTCATTTTTATTTAGATTAATTATAAATAGTTTTAATTATGCCGCAAAAGTAAAAACACTTTTTAGTTTAAAAAAGCTTATTTAGATTTATTTTAAATAAAAAATAATGAGATTAAAATAAGAAGTTGAAATACTGTTATTTACCTACAAAGATTTTAAGTATAAAATTACAGCATTTCTAATATCAGAAGAAATATCTGTAGCAATTGGTTGATAAATAGAAAGTACTTCTTTGTTTTTTTCGGATAAAAATGGAATGTCGAATCCTTTTAAAAGGTAATCAGAAAAAGCAACTGTATAGGTCTTGTTTGGGTTGATTGGTTTTGATTTTATCAGCCATGTAGAAGTTGCTTTTGAAACATTATAGCGTTGTAAATAAGCTCCTGTACCTGCAGCTTTTTCACCATAATCTAACACTTTTAATAGTAAACTTCCTTTGATTTTAACTTTTAAAACAGCGCCGCCATAAGGCAACACTCTAAAAATATCGACTGCTGTAATATTTCCTTCCAATTCATCATCAATTCTTATAGAACCACCATTTACCAATGCACAATCTACTTCGTCATCAAACGCAAAAGACATTGATGTTGCAATAAGAGTTCCTAAATTTGTTTGTTCGCTTCTTATCGGTTTGTCTCTTCCGTCTAACGGAATTATTGCATTTAAAATTACTTCTTCTGGAGTATCAATAATTTCTTTTATCTCTTTCTTTAAAATGTTTTGCCATTTTTTAACAACTACTCCTACTCTTTCATTTTCTTCAATAGATGCATTTATCTCTTTTAATTCTGATTGAATTGTAGCTTTTTTGGTTTTTGTGTCAAAAGAAATTCTATGAATATATGCCGTTTTTGCATTGGCATCGGCTTTTGCTACAAACGAATTTCCGACAGGAATCATCATATTTATATGTTCATGTCCGCCCATAATTAACGGAATGTCTGGCAACAATTCTGCAATTTTTTTATCTTCTGAGATGCTTAAATGTGTCAACCCAAAAACCACATCAACTTGGTCTTTTAAATCGTTATACGAACGTGTTGCTTCTTCAAATACATCTTTATAAGTAACATAACTTCTAGGATTAGAAGGCACACAAACACTAATAAATCCGACTTTGATTGTAGTTCCATCTGCGTCGGTAAATTCTTTGATAATGGTTTCGTTTATACGATTGTGTTTGTTAGAAAACGGAGCTATTTTTCCGTCTTTATTTTCTAAAACATTGCTTGTAATCCAATCAAAATTACTTTCGTCCATTCGTTTTTGTAAATCGTTGGCACTTAAATCAAACTCGTGATTTCCAAAAGCCACCAAATCAAAATTCATGGCATTCATGGTTTCTATCATTTGTTTTCCACGAATTCGTTCTCCATTATATTTTACGGTTCCTAATAAAGACGGATTTAAAAAATCGCCCGCCATCACCAATAATGTGTTTTTATTTTCTTGTAATAATTCTTGATGCACCGTTTCTACTCGTGCCATTCCGCCAAATTCGCCACCTTGAATCGGAGCAATTTCATACACATCATTCAATTGTAAAAAAGTGAAATCTATTTTTCCATCGTCTCGAGAACATGAAAGAAATAGAACTATTGATAAAAAGTATAAAATTGATTTGATTGATTTCATTTTAATATATTTTTTAAGGTTTCGATTAGTTTCACTAGCTACCTTCAATCAAAATATATTTTGATTTTGCTAATGTTCAAGGTGACAACTTTTAAACTTTACACCTTTGCCACTTTGCCACTTTGCAACTTAGAACCTTTGCGCCTTTGCTACTTATCCAAAAACATTCATTGCCACATTATAAGCACTTTCAAAACTCATTGGTTTAATTCCGGTTTCTACTTTTTGCTCAGTAAAATAAGACAATAATTTTTCTGTTGGCATATTTCCAGTTAAATCATCTTTTGCCATCGGGCAACCACCGTAACCCATAATTGCGCCATCAAAACGATGACAACCAGCTTTATACGCAGCATCAACTTTTTCTTTCCAAGAATTTGGAGTTGTATGTAAATGTGCACCAAATTCTATTTGTGGATACGTTGGAATTAAATTAGAAAACAAATACTCGATAACTTCTGGAGTTGAACTACCAATCGTGTCAGAAAGCGATAAAATTTTAACGCCCATTTTCGATAATTTCTCTGTCCATTCCCCCACGATTTCAACATTCCAAGGATCTCCGTACGGATTTCCAAATCCCATTGATAAATACGCCACCACTTCTTTATTGGTTTTGTTGGCGATGTTTAAAATTTCGTCCAAGGTTTCTATAGATTCTGCAATGGTTTTATGCGTATTTCGCATTTGAAAGTTTTCTGAGATTGAAAACGGATAGCCTAAATAATCAATTTCTTCAAACTGAGCAGCATCATCTGCACCACGAACATTGGCAATAATTGCCAACAATTTACTTTGTGTTGATGACAAATCTAATTTTGCCAAAACTGCTGCTGTATCCCGCATTTGTGGAATCGCTTTCGGTGAAACAAAACTTCCAAAGTCAATTGTGTCAAAACCTACACGCAATAACGCATTGATATAGTTTGCCTTGTCTTCTGTAGCAATAAAATGCGATTTTATTCCTTGCATGGCGTCACGTGGACATTCTATAATTTTGACTTTTTTCATAAAGAATCAAAGATAACCAAAGCTTTGGATATTGGAAATTAATTTAACTTGTTTCTAAAACCCTTTTTCGGTAACTTCGCTAACTGCTGATATAAATCATTAAAACGGATTCATATCAAAATGCATTGCCAACAAGCTAAAAAAAACCGAACTAATTACCAAATTGGTAACTTTTTTATTATATTTGCGTCAAACAATTATAATGTGAGAGTAATCGCAAAACGAACTTTACGAGATTTTTGGGAAAAACACGCTGATTGTGAAGAACAATTAAAGTCGTGGTATAGAGAAACTGAAAAATCCGAATGGAAAAATATTAACGAATTAAAAAGTGAATATCCGAGTGCTAGTATTTTAAAAGACAATCGAATTGTTTACAATATAAAAGGTAATAATTATCGTTTGATTGCAAAATTTAATTTTGAATACGGAATATGCTGGATAAGGTTTATCGGAACTCACGCTGAATATGATAAAATTGACGCAAATAATATCTAATTATGAAAATATTACCAATTAGAAACGAAAAAGACTATCAAAACGCACTCAACAGACTTGAGGAAATTTTTGATGCAAAAAAAGGAACGGAAGATGGAGACGAATTGGAAATCCTGTCAATTTTGATTGATAGATATGAAAATGAACAATTCCCAATCGGAATGCCTGACCCAATCGAAGCAATTAAATTCCGAATGGAACAAATGGGAATGAAACAAAAGGATTTAGCAGAAGTTGTCGGATTTAAAAGTAGAGTTAGCGAAATTTTGAATAAAAAAAGAAAACTGACTCTAGATATGATTAGAAAACTCAACACTACTCTACATATTCCTACTGAAGTTTTAATTCAAGATTATTAATTGAAAAAAGCCAGTTGGCAACAACGTATAAAATTAATTGCTTGGTACGAGCCAGCTTACGAAAATCCTCGCGGATTTTCTATTCGGTTTGTATTTGCTAAATTCGTTGCTAAACCACGCAACTAATCTTATACAAAACCGTTAGCGAAACTTCTGACCCGTCCTGAATAAAGGCTACATAATTTTAAACATTATGTATAGAAATGACAAAGTAATTAGACGGTATTCAGAACCCTTTAAACTGAAAATTTTAGCCGAACTTACAACCGGAAAACACACA
>NZ_JBDIZN010000005.1:0-173065 GCF_039748955.1 Polaribacter uvawellassae
TGTGTGTTTTCCGGTTGTAAGTTCGGCTAAAATTTTCAGTTTAAAGGGTTCTGAATACCGTCTAATTACTTTGTCATTTCTATACATAATGTTTAAAATTATGTAGCCTTTATTCAGGACGGGTCAGGAGATTCGCTAACGGTCTTGTATATGAAAAGCAGCGGATTTCACATACTAATTTTTCAGTTTAACAACGACCTCTAATTTATTAATTTTCATTTGTTTAAGCGATTAAACCGCTATTTTTTATATACGTTGTTGGCGGTAGTTTTTATTTCATTTTCAGCTTAATTTTTAGTTCAATATCTCTATCTACTAATGTTTTATCTACAAAATTCCCTTCATAAGCAATATTCCATTGAAATCTGTTAAACGTAAATTTTGAAGTGAAATAATCGCCTTGGTATTTTGCTTCAAATTCAATGTTTTTTGTAATATCCTTTAAGGTCAAGTTTCCCGATATTAACAAACTGTCTGAAGTTATTTGTTTAACATTGATAATCTGAAATTCAGATGTTGGAAATTTATCGACATCAAAAAAGTCAGAACTTTTTAGATGATTATTTAAATTGTTTCTTGGAATGGGTTCGTGTTCCGGAATGTCTGTTACACTAATTGTAGTCATATCTACAACAAATTTTCCGCTTAATATCTGCTTATTATTTGCTATCAGATAACCGTTTTTTAATTCAATTTTGCCCTCGTGTTTTCCTGTTCCGCGCATTTTGGTTCCTTTCCAATGAATATTTGATTTGGTAAGGTCAATTCTAATCGTATCGCCTTTTGTTTGATTTTCAACTTCTGTGTTTTCCTCTGTTATTGTTGCTTTTTGAGCTTCTGAATTGTGTTTGCCAATACAGGAACTTAATGAAACCAAAAATGCGATTATTAAAAAATGCTTATTCATAGTTTGGAATATTTAAACCTAAAATGATATCTCGATTTGCAGTTAAAATACCATCTTCTTGGATTGGTTGTACGATTCCCGAACCACCTCGATTTTCCAAGTCATCTCTTTTATTTTGTGTTAGTGTTGGGTCGTCATTAAACACAAATTCGTCAATGTAATATTCGTTCTTGTTTGGTTCTTTTATTGTGATGTGTATGTGTTCGGGTTCTGCTCTGTTTGGATATGATGCTGGTCTAAAAGTGTAAAATGTGTACTTACCTGATTTATCCGTTTTAATCCAACCACGAATATATCCGTGTCGTTTAGCCCAACCTTTTTCGTTGCCTTTTGTAACATAAATTCCTTTTCTGTCGGTTTGATAAATGTATAAGATAACATTCTCTGCTGGCGTTTTACCGTCTTTTTCAAATACTGTTCCTGTCAGTTTTAACTTTGGCTCGGTATGTTTAAAATCGGGAAGTGTATCAATTGATATTAATCTTTGGTTTCCATATTCATAAATTGCCTCACAGCCTTCACACGATCCGCCAACAATCTTTTGGCTTTCTGTTTGAGCAAGACACGAGGATAGAACAGAAAAAAGGAATATTGAATAATAGAACTTCATAATATTAATTTCTTCCGAATCTAATAAAACTTAAATTTAATCAGGAAAGAAATTTGCTGACTTGAGTGAATATTATTCCAAGTTGTTACGCTATAAAAAATGTTTGAAGTTGTTTCTAAAACTTCGGCTTGCTCTAACTATTTCCTGATTGGTCAATTGAACATCATAATCGCCATTTTTCCGAGAGTTAAAAGAAACAACATCGTTTTTATTGATAATGGTACTCTTATGAATTTGAATAAACATATCGCTTGAATGTTCGACAAGAAATCTCTTTAAAGAAAAACTGTGAAGGTATTTTCTTTCTCTGGTAACAAGCGAAATGTATGGTTTTTCTGATTTTATATAAATGATATTATCAAGACTAACAACAATAGTCCGATTTTGAAAACGCACTAAAATAGTACCTTCATCATCTTTAACCACCGTGTTTTTATTTGATTGTTTTTTATGAAATGCACCGTAATTTAATACTCCATAAATCAACAAGCATACAATTCCGTTTTCTGAAATGCTATTTATAAAGACTGCATTAAAAGCAAAAGTATGGTTAAGGAACAATTCCGAAATTACATAAACAAATAGAGAAAAAATACTGATGTGAAGTAAACTGCTCAAAAACAAAGAAGGTATTGGATGTTTTACTATCGTCACTTTTTTGTTTATAAATGCCAATGGGATAAACAATATCCAAAACGTACCGAACAATAATGATTCTGATAGGTAAAACGAATAATTCTGGATTGAAGCGTGTAGAAAGTCCTTTCCAATTACAAACGAAACCAAGAGCAACACAAGAATTGCCAAATGAATGGTTTTGATATTATGATTTTCGATTGTTTTTATCTTCATTTCGGATGTCTTAAATTACCGCCAACGTTAACACGATTATGCAACGTTTTAATGTTTTATAATCGTAGTTAGCGAAGTTACCGAAAAAGGAGTTTAGAAACAAATTGAATTGTTTTTCAAAAACTATCTTATCTTTAATTATTTAAATCTTTTAATTTTTCAATAAAAAATAAAAAAATGCACATAGAACAACTTAGAGAATATTGTATTTCAAAAAAAGGTGTTACCGAACATTTTCCGTTTGATGATGTTACGTTGGTTTTTAAAGTGATGAATAAAATGTTTATGATGGTTCCGTTGGATCGTTGGGAAAAAGGAGAGCAAAATATTGTGATAAAGCTAGATCCAGAAATTGCAATTGAATTACGAGAAGCTAACGAAAGCATTTTGGGTGGATTTCAACAAGGAAGAAAACCAGAGGCAAAATATGTAAATGTAAAACATTGGAATACGGTTGTCGTAAACCAAGAAGTTTCTGATGCGCAAGTTTTTAATTTAATTAAAGACGCGTATCAAGTTGTGGTTAATAAACTAACCAAAAAACTAAAAGCAGAATTAGAGAGTCTTTCATAAAAAAAGGGATATCAATAACATCAACAAAAACTGAATACTGAGTGCTGAGACTGCAAACTAAAACCACTAATGTAAACTTCGATATTTAGAAGGTGTAATTCCTTTTTTGTCTTTAAACTTTCTATTAAAATTAGAAATATTTTTAAAGCCAGATTTTTCAGAAATTTCTGTAATTAATAAATCTTTATTCTTTAATAATCTACACGCGTTTTCAATTCTAACTTCAATTAAAAACTGAAAATATGTTTTGTTAGTTCGTTGTTTAAAATACCTACAAAAGGCATTTGGCGTCATATAAGAAATTCCGGCAATGGAGTGTAAACTAATTTCTTTCTGAAAATTGTTCATCGTATACTCCATAATATTACTCATGCGTTTTCCTTCGTTATCAGAATATTTTTTTGGATAAATAAACGTAGAAAGTGGTTGTATATCTGCTTTTAACAATTCGCTAATAATCGTTAAAAACAAAATAAACCGATGCAGATTGGATGCTTTTTTAAGTTGCTGAAACAACTCTAAAACAACTGTATTATTTGATGATAAAATTCCGCCAGAAGTACTCATCGCAAATATTTGTTGGATTTCTGTAAAATCTCCCAACTCAAAAAACTGTTCTCCAAAAGATGTTTTGGTAAAAAACAAGGATTGCATAAAAGTAGTTGTATAATTAGAAGTGTCGCTTTTAAATACGTGTGGTAAGTTGCTTCCGATAATTAAAATATCTCCAGATTTGTATTCGTTAATAGAATCTCCAACCACAATACTTCCTTCACCTTTTACAATTGCACACAACTGAATTTCTTCATGTTGATGTAATTTATCGTACAGAATAGTTCCTTTATCTTCTTGATAAATTAAAGAAACATCTTTAGATTTTGGTATCTGAAAAGGTAAAACTTTCATTAGTATACTCTTAAATTCAAACTCAAAAGTATTCAAATATTACTCAATAAATAATTTTTTTAATAAAAAAAAGATAAAATAATATCATTGTGTGATAATTTAAATATTATAAGAGAAATTTTTCCTTATAAATTTCTTCAATTTTTTGTTGCTAATCCAATCTAAGTCTATTCTCTCTTTACGATACAAAGTATTTAGGCATAAAAAAACTCCATAAAAATGGAGTTTTTTCTTTTTTGAATATTTAAAATAACCTGTCTATATCAAGTCTAGAGTTTCAAGTCTTTCTCTAGCTAGGATATATCTTGCTTGGACATCAGCAATTTGCTGTTGCGTTAATTTCTTACCAAAGGTGTTAAGTCCTCCATCAGCATCATTATGATGAATTCCAAAAGCATATTTAAGATATTCCATAAGTAGCGGCTGTGCATCTAAGTATGAAATGGAATTCATAGCTTGAGAAATTTGTTTTGCTTTAACCCATTCTCCATTTACAACATATTCTTGCATAGTAACACTAGCTTTAGGGAAGATACAACCTACACCTGTAATTCCTCCACATGCACCAGCAAGTCCAGCATATACAGTTACTGTGTCGACTCCTGCTAAAACTTTTAAATCTTTATTCTCTAACATGAGTGTTTCAATTATGGAAACATCTATCGTTGATATTTTAAGAGCAGTTACATTAGTAAGAACAGAAATTCTTCTAAGAAGATCCGTAGAAAGTTTATGATATCCAGCTGCATCAGGGTTGTTATAAGGCATAATAGTTACGCCTGCGTCTCTAGCTGTTGCTTCAGCAAGTGCAAAATACGCATACATTTCTTCATCAGAAGGAATTGCTGAAGTTTTTGGTGGCATAACCATAACAGTGTCCACTCCAACAGTAGCAAGGCCTTCAATGATTTTAGCAAGCTCTTCTTTAGTTTCTGCCGCAGCTCCACTGATTAACGGTACATCGTATTCTTTAGCAACCTCAGAAAGAGCTTTAAGTAAAGAAAGTCGTTGTTCTGAGCTCAGATAGCTATTCTCACCCAAAGTACCAGAACCTACAAGTCCACCCATTCTGCTTCCACCTTTTCCTTGAACTTTTAAAATATCTGCAGCATATTTTTTTGTTGCATCTAAGTCTATTTCAAGGTCGCCGGATTTTGATTCTTTCAGCCATGTAAACACGGCCGGCATAACGCTATACCTCCAATCTGAATTATTCGTTTTTTTCATATTTTCTTATTGTCTAAAATTATGTCAGTAAGTTTTTTGTAAAACTATGTAAAATAACCAAAAGAAGAACTAAAACATATACGATATTCACGTATAACGCAAGTAAAGTCATATAAATAGTTAAAATAATACCACAACAAGATAGTAAACAAACAAAAAAAACATTAAATCAATACTATTTTTGTAATCAAAAGATTTATTATTAGCTTATTAACATAATAAACTACATAAATTAATATCTTTATCAAGTTGATGCACTTTATGTATTTCAATTTGACATATTAAAAAAAAATTCATCAAAACAAATTAATTATGAATACATCCGCAACACAAGTTACAGGAAAAAATTATATTGGAAATCAACTTTCCGCAAAAGGAACAAAAACATATACAACGTTTAATCCGCAAACAAATACAGAAAATACAACTGTTTTTACAGAAGCAACCTCTGAAGAAATCAATGAGGCAGCAAAATTAGCTTCTGAAGCTTTTGAAACTTATTCTAAAAAATCAGGAAAAGAAAAAGCTGTTTTTTTAAGAGCGATTGCAGAAGAAATTGAAAATTTAGGAGAAAAATTAATTGAAACCTATACTTCAGAATCTGGTTTGCCAGCTGGAAGAGCAGCAGGAGAAAGAGGAAGAACTCTTGGGCAATTAAGAGCATTTGCAACTCATGTAGAAGAAGGTTCTTGGTCTGAAGCAACAATTGATACTGCTCTGCCAGAAAGACAACCATTGCCAAAAGTAGATTTACGTAAAATGAATGTTCCGTTAGGACCAATTGTGGTTTTTGGAGCTTCTAATTTTCCGTTGGCATTTTCAACTGCTGGTGGAGATTCAGCAGCAGCTTTTGCTGCAGGTTGCCCTGTGATTGTAAAATCGCATCCAATGCATGCAGGAACTGGAGAATTAGTTGCATCAGCAATCATAAAAGCAGCAGAAAAAACAGGAATGCCAAATGGCGTTTTTTCTAATTTAAATAGTAGTGGAATTGAAGTAGGACAAGAATTGGTTTCTCATCCAAAGGTAAAAGGAGTTGGATTTACAGGAAGTATTCGTGGAGGAAGAGCATTATTTGATTTAGCAGCTCAACGAGCAGAACCGATTCCGGTTTTTGCAGAAATGGGAAGTATAAATCCGGTTGTAATTTTACCAGAACCATTAAAAGAAAAAGCTGTTGATTGGGCAAAAACGTATGCAGGTTCTATTACTTTAGGATCTGGACAATTTTGTACAAATCCAGGTTTATTATTAGCAATTAAAGGTGATGGCTTGAATGAGTTTGCACAAACTTTAGCTGAAGAAATAGTAAAAATTGAACCATCTTGTATGTTGCATCCAAATATTGTTGGTGCTTACAATAGTAATAAATCAAAAGTAATTTCTCAAGAAGGAATTGAAGTTTTAGCAGATTTTGAAGGAGATTCAAAAGCAAATTATGGGCGTCAGATTGTTTCTAAAGTTGATGGAGCTACATTTTTAAACAATCCAACATTACATCAAGAAGTTTTTGGTCCATTTTCTTTATTAGTAGTTTGTGATGACGAAGCGCAATTAGAGCAAATTTTACAGCATTTAGAAGGTCAATTAACAGGAACCATTATTGGAACTGAAAAAGAACTTTCTTCAAATTCTGGAATTGTTTCTGCATTGCAAAACCGAGTTGGTAGAATTATTTTTAACGGCGTTCCAACTGGAGTTGAAGTTTGTCCGTCAATGCAACATGGTGGACCTTATCCAGCATCAACAGATTCAAGATTTACAGCTGTTGGTGTAGATGCAATAAAGCGTTGGGTTAGACCATTTAGTTTTCAATCTTGGCCAAATAACTTGCTGCCAGATGAATTGAAAAATGAAAATCCGCTTGGAATTTTAAGAAATATTAATGGAATAAAAACTACAGATAAAATTTAAGAATATGGAAACTTCCGTAACGAGTAGTCGATACCCAAGAGAATGACTATATGGAAGTTATATGTGACCGATAAAAAACAAATAATATAGACATATGAAAACAATCAAACTTTTTGGACTTTTACTTTTAATAAGTTTTTCGGCTTGTACAAAGACAACTTCGAGTGATCAATTAAAATCAATTATTATAGAATATGAAAAGTCCAGAAAGTATGATTTTAACAGGTCAGAATCTGTAGAAAATACTATAAAATATTATCAATCAGAGTCTGATTTTGCAGCAAATTTAAAAGAAAAACTGTCTGCTATTTCTGTAGATGGTTTGTCTGAAACTGATAAAATTTCTAGAGATTTATTACTGTTTGTTTTGCAAGATAAAATAGATACACATACCTTTAAAATGTATCTAAATCCGATTACAAATGAGTCTGCTTTTCACTTAAATTTAAGTAGAATGGCAAACAGAAACTTTAAAAACAAAACACAAATAATTGGATATTTAAATCAATTAAAAGAATTGCCAAAAAGAGTTGATTACAATTTAAACTTGTTAAGAGCTGGAGTTAAAGAGGGAATTTCTCAACCAAAAGCGGTTTTTTATAAGTACGATAATACCTACAACAAACATATTTTAGATGATGTTACAAAGAGTGAGTTTTATGCGCCATTTCACAAATTACCAGCATCACTTTCTAGTGAATTAAAAGATTCTATTATTGGAGTTGCAAAAATAAGTGTTCAAAAAAATGCGATAGATCAATACAAGAAAATTAAAACCTTTTTTGAAGAAGAATATTTTCCGAGTACAAGAAAAGGTTTGGGAGTAAGTACAGTTCCGAACGGAAAAGAATTTTATCAAAACAGAATTAATTATTACACAACCAGTACAAAATATACAGCGGAAGACATTCATCAAATCGGATTGAAAGAAGTTGCTAGAATTAAATCTGAAATGCAACAAATAGTTAAAGATTTAGGCTTTAAAGGTTCGTTTGCAGAATTTTTAAAATTTTTAAGAACTGACGAACAATTCTATGCAAAAACTCCGAAAGAATTATTAATGTTTGCTAGAGATATTTCAAAAAGAATTGATGCAGAATTACCAAAATACTTTATCACATTACCAAGAAAACCTTATGGCGTAGTTCCTGTTCCTGCTGCAATTGCACCCAATTATACAGGCGGAAGATATTCTGGTTCTAGAAGTGAAACTTCGGCAGGTTTTTATTGGGTAAACACCTACAATTTACCAAGCAGAACATTGTATACAATTCCTGCTTTAACAGCACACGAAGCAGTTCCTGGACATCATTTACAAATGTCTTTAAACAATGAATTGCCTGAGACAATTCCGAGATTTAGAAGAAATTTATACTTATCAGCTTTTGGTGAAGGTTGGGGATTGTACTCAGAATATTTAGTGCAAGAAATGGGAATTTATACAACTCCGTACGAAAAATTCGGTCAGTTAACCTATGAAATGTGGCGAGCTTGTAGATTGGTTGTTGATACAGGCGTTCATGCGAAAGGTTGGACTCGTCAGCAAATGATTGATTATATGGCGTCAAACACAGCTTTATCTATGCATGAAGTTACTACAGAAACAGATCGTTATATTTCTTGGCCAGGACAAGCATTGTCTTATAAAATGGGAGAAATTAAAATCCGTGAAATGCGTAAAAAAGCAGAAGCTGATTTAGGTGATAAATTTAATATTAGAGAATTTCATGAAGTAATTTTAGGAGAAGGAACAGTTACTTTATCAATCTTAGAAAAAAGAGTACTTAATTATATTGATAGTAAAAGAAATGAGTAGAAAAACATTTTTTTGTGTGGATGCACATACATGTGGAAATCCAGTAAGAGTTGTTGCTGGTGGCGGACCAAATTTGGTTGGAAATACCATGAGCGAAAAGCGTCAGCATTTTTTAAAAGAATACGATTGGATTCGTAAAGGGTTGATGTTTGAACCACGCGGACACGATATGATGAGTGGAAGTATTTTATTTCCGCCTCACAATCCAGAAAACGATTTTGCTATTTTGTTTATAGAAACTTCTGGCTGTTTGCCAATGTGCGGACACGGAACTATTGGAACCATTACCATCGCCATTGAAGAAGGTTTAATTACACCAAAAGTTCCTGGGAAAATTAAAATGGAAGCGCCAGCTGGTTTGGTGAATATTGAATATGGGCAAACTGGAAAAAAAGTAGATTGGGTTAAATTAACCAATGTAAAAAGTTATTTAGCAGCAGAAAATTTAACCATTGATTGCCCGGAGTTAGGTGAAATAACGTTTGATGTTGCTTATGGCGGAAATTATTACGCAATTGTAGATCCGCAGAAAAACTTCTCTGGTGTACACGATTTTACAGCTTCGAAAATTATTCAATATTCTCAAGTTGTTCGAGATAGAATTAACGAAAAATATCCGAATCAATTTATCCATCCAGAAAATGATACGATTAGAGATGTAACACATATGTTGTGGACAGGAAATCCGATTGACCCAACATCCTCTGGAAGAAACGCTGTTTTTTATGGCGATAAAGCCATTGATAGAAGTCCGTGCGGAACAGGAACATCAGCCAGAATTGCACAATTACACGCAAAAGGAAAATTAAAAAAAGGCGAACAATTTATCCACGAAAGTTTTATTGGAAGTAAATTTATTGGTTCTGTAGAAGAAGAAACTACATTAGACGGAAAAGCAGCAATTATTCCAAGTATTAAAGGTTGGGCAAAAGTGTATGGATATAACAATATTATTATTGATGATGAAGATGATCCGTATGCTCATGGATTTCAAGTTATCTAAAATTAAAAAACATGAAATATTTTAAATCAGTAGTTGTAGTTTTTGGAGTTTTATTGATGGCGTCGTGCTCAAATTCTAGAAACGAAATTTCAGAGAAAAATTATCAAAGTGCAGTTTCGTTTATGGGCGAAAACTATTATAATAAAACAGCATTTAACTTAAACACTAGAGTGAACTGGTTTAATGATGCATCTGGATTTTGGTTTGTAGATTATAGCAAAAATGGAAAAGCTTATAAAACAGTTTCGTTAAAAAATGCTACAGAAGTTAATCTAATGTTTGATCAACAAAAATTAGTTGATGCACTAAATAAAATCACCAACGAAGAACTAAAAGCAAACGAAATTTCTTTAACTAATATTCAGCCAACAGAGAATGGTTTTTCGTTTACAACCAACAATAAAAACTATGTTTTAAATACTGATTCATACAAACTTGTTGAAGAGGAAAATAAAGAAAGAAAAAGAAGAAACGAATTTGAAAGCACATCGCCAGATGGAAAATGGATTGCGTTTACCAAAGAATATAATTTATATATCAAATCAACAACAACTAAAAGAACATTTCAATTAAGTTTTGATGGGAAAAAAGGATACGAATATGCATCTTGGTATGGTTGGTATGATATAATGTATGGCGAAAATGGAGAAAGACCAAAACGCTTTAATGTAAATTGGTCTGCAGATTCTAATTGGATTTCTGCCAATATTGTAGATACAAGAACTGCAGAGAAAATGTATTTATTAGATTGGAGTAAAGATGGTGTGTACAAGCCAGAGTTGTTGTCGTATTATCGTGGTTCTCCAGGCGATACAACTATGGTAAAATTAACACCAACTTTCTTTAATGTTGCTACAAAAAGACAAGTAAAAACAAACTTACCAACGCAAACACATATTAATTCTGTAAATAGCCAATGGACAAATAAATCTGGAGTTTTATTAGCTCATATTCCGTACAGAGGTTTTCAAAAAAATGAATTGGTTCAAGTAGATTTAAACACTAAAAAATCAAAAGTTGTTTTAACAGAAACTTCTAAAACAAACATCGATAATTTTGAATATCGACATTTAGAAAAGAGTCAAAAAATACTGTTTTTATCAGAAAGAACAGGATGGAGACAATTGCATTTGTATGATTTTAAAACCAACACAACAAAATTACTTACTAGCGATAATTATTACGTAAACAGCATCGAATATATTGATGAAGAAACGGAAACAATTTATTATTTAGCTTCAGGAAAAGAAATAGAAAACAATCCGTATCATCAACAAGTTTATAAAGTAAATTTCAGCGGTGAAGAAACATTATTAACTCCAGAAAACAAACATCATCAAGTTTCTTTTTCAAGAAATGGAGCTTATTTTACAGATAATATTTCAACCATAAATTCTCCTACAGAAACTGTTTTAAGAGAAGCAGCTACAGGAAAAATTTTAGCAACATTAACAAAAGCAGATATTTCTGAAGCAAAAAGTAGAGGCTATACAACACCAGAAACATTTTCTATGATTGCAAAAGATGGAAAAACAACCATTTATGGCGCTTTTTGGAAGCCAACAAATTTTGATGCTTCTAAGAAATATCCAATTGTAGATGCAACTTATACTGGTCCGCATACACAACGTTTTCCGAAGTCTTTTGACAATGTTTTTAGCAATCAATCTTTAGCAGAACTTGGTTTTATTGTTGTTAGAGTAGATGGTTTAGGAACTTCTGGTAGATCTAAAGAATTTCATAATCATTCTTATAAAAACATGGGAAATAATTTAGAAGATCATGTGTTGGCGATTAAACATTTAGCCAAAACATACTCTTGGATTGATGTTGATAAAGTAGGAATTTACGGTCATTCTGCTGGTGGATATGATACCGGAAGAGCTTTGTTAGCTTTTCCAGATTTTTATAAAGTTGGAGTAGCAAGTTCTGCAGATCACGATTTTAGAATGGAAAAAGCGTGGTGGCCAGAAATGTATCAAGGTTGGCCAATTGATAAAACATATCAAGAGGTTTCTAATGTTACAAATGCATCAAAATTAAAAGGAAAATTATTGCTAACGCATGGCGGATTAGACGAAAATGTAAATCCGTCTGCAACCTTTAAATTAGCTGAAGAATTAATCAAAGCAGATAAAGATTTTGATTTGTTAATTTTACCAAGTCAAAACCATGGATATCAAGGCGATTATCAAAAATATTTTTTAAAGAAAAGATGGAACTATTTTGTAGAACATCTTGGGAATAACAAACCTATTTGGAACTTTAAGTGGAACTAATTAATGAGTAAAAAAGTAATAATTATTGGTGGCGGAATCGTAGGATTAAGTTCTGCTTATTACCTTCAAAAAGAAGGACACCAAGTTACGGTAATCGATAAATCAGATTTTACAACTGGCGCATCTTATGTTAACGCTGGCTATATTACACCAAGTCATATTATTTCTTTGGCGCATCCTGGAATCATAAATCAAGGAATAAAATGGATGTTAAATCCTGCAAGTCCGTTTTATGTAAAACCTAGATTAGATTCAGAATTTTTAAAATGGACTTTGGCATTTAAGAAATCTGCGAATGCCAAAAAAGTAGAAAAATCTGTTCGAGTAATTAGAGATATCAATTTATTGACAAGAGATTTGTACGAAGATTTAAAGGCTTCTAACGAGTTTGATTTCCATTACGAACGCAAAGGTTTGTTAATGGCTTATAAAACTGATAAAGCTGGTGAAGGCGAATGGAAAGTTGGTGAAAGATTGATTCAAGAAGGATTATCAGCAGAAAAATTAACAAAGGAAGAAGTGCAAAAGTTGGAGCCAAATGCAAACTTAGATGTTAAAGGAGCCATTTATTATGATTGTGATGCACACATGACTCCATCTGATTTTATGCCACAAATGATTTTGCATTTAAAAGGATTAGGAGTTGAGATTTTAGCAAAAGAAGAAGTAAAAGATATAGAAATATCTAACAAAAAAATATCAAAAGTAATTACTGATAAAAGAGAAATTTCTGCTGATGAAGTTGTGCTAGCCGCAGGAAGTTGGAGCTCATTAGTGTCAAAAAAGATAGGATTGAATTTGTTAATTCAGGCTGGAAAAGGATATCGAATGAATGTAGCTAGAGAAACAGGAATTACAATGCCAACTATTTTAATGGAAACAAAAGTTGCTGTAACTCCAATGTCTGGTTTTACAAGATTTGCAGGAACAATGGAAATTAACGGAATTAACCATGATATTAATCCAGTTCGAGTAAACGCAATTGCTGATGCTGTAAAAAAATATTACAAAGGATTAGAAATAACTGAGGAAGAAAAAAATGATGTACAATGTGGATTACGACCTTGTTCTCCAGACGGTTTGCCTTTTATTGGTAAATCTGCTAAATGTATAAACTTAACCGTTGCTGCTGGTCATGCAATGATGGGCTGGAGCTTAGGTCCAGCAACAGGAAAGTTAGTTTCAGAAATTATTTCAAATAAAACAACAAGCTTAGATTTAAGTCCATTTCATCCAGATAGAAAATTTTAATATGAGATACGAGTCAATTCCGAATTCATTGTTTATTAAAAATAGAAGCAATTTTATTGCTAAAATGAAACCAAATACCATTGCTATTCTTACTTCTAACGATGTAAAACACAACAATGCTGATGATGTAATGGGATTTACTCAAAACAACGATTTATTTTATTTGTCTGGAATTGATCAAGAAGAAACCATTTTAGTTTTGTATCCTGATGCTTTTAAAAAAGAAAACCAAGCAATTTTATTTGTAAAAGAAACCAATGAGCAAATTAAAATTTGGGACGGAGAAAAACTAACAAAAGAGCAAGCAACCAATGTTTCAGGAATACAAAGAGTAGAATGGAATCAAGATTTTGAAATGGTTTTGCAATACATGGTTTTTGAAGCTGATGGTCTTTATTTAGGACACAATGAGCATTTAAAGCGAGTCACTAAAGATCAAGAAACTCAGCAAGACAGAATGATAAAATGGTGTAAAGAAAAATATCCTTTGCACGATTATTATAGAGCAGCAAAAATCACAAGAGAATTACGTCCAATTAAATCAGAAATTGAAATAGCATTAATTCAGAAAGCAGCAGACATAAGTGTTGACAGTTTTAAACGAGTTCTTAAAGCGTGTAAATCAAACATCAAAGAATATGAATTGGAAGCTGAATTAACCTATAATTTAGTAAAATCTGGCGCCACCAGACATGCTTTTAAACCAATTGTTGCTTCAGGAAAAAATGCTTGTGCATTGCATTATAATACAAACGATGCAATTTGTAAAGATGGAGAAATGATTTTGTTAGATTTCGGAGTCTGTTATGCAAATTACAATAGCGACACAACGCGATGTTTTCCTGTCAACGGAACATTTTCTGAAAGACAAAAAGAAGTGTATAACTCTGTTTTACATTGTTTAAAAGAAGGAAGTAAATTATTAAAACCAGGTATTTTACCTGCCGATTACGAAACTAAAATGGCTGTTTTAGTAGAAAAAGAACTGATACAATTAGGTTTGTTAAACGCAGATAAAGTTGCCAATCAAAATCCAGAAAAACCATTGTATAAAAAATATTTTATGCACGGAACAGCGCATCATATTGGTTTAGATGTACATGATGTTGGTTTGTATTCTCGTGCTTTAGAAGCTGGAATGGTATTGACATGCGAACCTGGAATATACATCCCAGAAGAAGGAATTGGTTGTCGTTTAGAAAATGATTACTTAATTACAGAAACCGGAAACATCAATTTAACAGCTGCAATGCCAATTGAAATAGAAGAAATTGAAGCATTAATGAATAATTAATTGTCAGAATGAAAGGAATCGGAGGATCAACCATAGAAGCAGAATTAAATGCAATTCAACCAACTGCACATTTAGTAAAGCCTATTCAGAAAGAAGATTTTCAACAACGAATAGATAAAGCTTGTTGCTTAATGCAAGCTCAAAATGTTTCAGCAATGTACTTGCATGCAGGAACCAACTTGTTTTATTTTACAGGAATGAAATGGAATCCGAGTGAAAGAATGGTTGGAGCTATTTTGTTTTCAAACGGGAAACTAATTTTTATAGCACCAGAATTTGAAAAAGGAACTATTTTCGATTTTATGATGATTGAAGGAGAAGTTGTTTGTTGGGAAGAACATGAATCTCCGTATGAGTTATTTGTATCAATTTTAAAACAACATGGAGTAGAAGATGGCGCAATTTTTATGGATGAAGCAACGCCTTTTTTTATTTTTGACGGCATTATAAACTGTCAAGAAGTATATCAATTAATAAATGCAAAACCAATTACTGCGGGTTGTAGAATGATTAAGTCTAAAGCAGAAATTGCAATTATGCAACATGCAATGAACATTACCTTAGAAGTTCATAAAGCAGCAGCAAGAATTTTACGTGTTGGAATTTCAGCAAAAGAAGTGACCGATTTTATTCATAATGCACATATTAAATATGGAATTCCGTCTGGATCGTATTTTTGTATTGTGTTATTTGGAGTAGATTCCTCGTTTCCACATGGAGTAAAATCACCCAAAAATTTAGAAGAAAACGAAGTTGTATTAATAGATACGGGTTGTATGTTGCACGATTATATTTCTGATATTACAAGAACTTTTGTGTTTGGGAAAGCAAATGAAGAACAAACTCGAATTTGGAATATCGAAAAAGAAACGCAACAAGCAGCTTTTGACGCAGCACAATTAGGAAATACTTGTGCAGATGTAGACAACGCTTCTAGAAAGGTATTAGAATCTCACGGTTTAGGTCCAGATTATAAATTACCTGGATTGCCACATAGAACCGGACACGGAATCGGTTTAGGAATTCATGAATGGCCATATATTGTTAGAAATGATTTTACTGTTTTAGAACCTGGAATGACATTTAGTAATGAACCCATGATTTGTGTTCCAAATAAATTCGGAATTCGATTGGAAGATCATATTTATATGACAGAAAATGGACCTAAATGGTTTACAAAACCAATGCATTCTATTAACAATCCGTTTGGTATTTAATCACTTAAATCATCAATATTCATTCGCATTTGAATCATATGTTTAGCAAAACCAGCTTTTTCATAAGCTCTAATTGCAGATGGATTAGAACAGTAAACATCTAATCTAATTTCATGTGCGTTTTTTGTTTTACTCCAAGCTAATAATGCATCAACAATTAATTTGTTATATCCATTTCCTCGATGCTTTTCTGGAACAAACATAAAACCTAAATATGCGTGTGTACTGTGTTTTAAATAAACGCTGTCTGGTTTTATTTTTGCATAACCAGATGCTACCAATTCGCTATTAATTTCTACAACATACAAAACTGCATCATTACTGGTAATGAAGCTTTCTAAATCATAATACACAACTTTTCCATCTTTAATAGTAACATCCATAGGTCTTTCGGCATTTACCAAATCATCCATAAATGTATCTAAAACAGGCAAGTCATTTTTAGTAGCAAGTCGTACAATTGGTTTCATAATTTAAGGAGTTAAATCAGCAACAACTTTCCATTCGCCGTCAAACTTTTTAAAAATAATTAGAAAAACCCCATTGGCATTCCCAACTTTTCTAGTTAAATGATATTCACCCATTACATAGTATGATTCATTTTGAATTTGAGTAATATCATTCACTTTAAATTTTAACGTACCAGTATGCTCTGCTGTAGGATATTTCTTTTTGTAATTTGATAATGTTTTGTTCCAGCCATAAGCTATTTCACCACTACTTCCATAAAATTTTAAGGAATCAGACTTCCAGTAACCTTGCATGTAGCCTTCAATATTATTTTTAGACCAGGCTTTTTCTTGAGCTCTTAAAACGGCAATAATATCTGCCTTGTCTTTTATTTCGTCATTTGGTTTATCACAAGAATAGATAAGTGATAAAGCACATAACAACATGAAGATTTTTCTCATTGTTTTAATTTTTGGATGGTGTAATTGTAAATGAATAACGGTAGGTTTTGTTAGCTGGAATTGTATATTCTTTGTGAACCAATCGTCCCCAAGAAGTATCTCCGCCAACGCCCATTTGTTTAAAATCGATGTTCCATTGAATGCTATTTCCAATTTTAATATCTGCTCCGTGTTTGGTAGTAACAGGAACTAATCCTGATGCTGATGTTGCGCCATCACCAGCATTAAAATCGATTTCTTTCATAACAAAAGGCCAAACACTTGTGTTTAATAATTGTTGACTTGTAGCTTTTAAACTGATGTCTTTAGATGCTACTTGCACCCAACGAACATCCGTTTTGTTACCTGTTTCTTGCGGACGAGAATACACGTGGAATTGTTCCTTAGTTTTTCCAGAAAAAATTCCGAGTTTTTGTCCAGTTTTTCGATCCCAATAACTTTCTTCAGGGCCTTTTCCGTACCAAGAAACATCAGTAAATGTATTCGGAATTGTTAAGTACATTCCCAATCTCGGAATGTTTGGTAGGTTTTTTTGTTTTGGACTGAAAATTGAATATACTGAAATGCTTCCATTAGAATCTAAAAAGTAAGATACTTCTAAATCTATTTCATTTTTTGGTGTTGAATAAAGTACTTTAAATGAAACACTGTTTTCGGATTTTTTTGGTTTTTCTATCAGTTTTGCTGTATACTTATAACTAGCATCTTGCCATATTTTTGCCCATTTATCCATTCCGTTTCCTAAATCATTGTCGGTTGGTGGACGCCAAAAATTTGGTCGAATTGGTTGATTTGTAATTTCTTTTCCGTTAAAAACCCACGAAGTAATTTCGCCTGTTTTTGAAGAAATATTTAATTGTGATTTATTGTTTTTAATAAGAAAAACATCATTATTTAAATTGATAGTAAATTTTTCTCCTTTATTTTTTTCATAAAGAGGATTTGAACCAAACTTTAAAGCAAACTGGTCCCAAGCAACCTCATAGCCTTTCGGGATTAATTCAGTTGCTTCTTTTTGATGCAAACTAACTTCTAAAAAATACTCGTTTTCTGGTACAAACATTTCAGGAATATCTTTAAAACGAAGTTTTATAGAAGATTGTGGTTTTACATTTAGAGAAATATTCGTTTTTTCAAAAACTACTTTTCCGTTTTTTAAAATTTTAAAACGCATTTCTTTATCAGAAAAATCTGCAAAAAAATTCTTGTTGGTAATTTGAATGGTTTGATTTCCTAAATAGTTAAACTGAACGGGTTCATACACTTTTTTTACTTCCGATAAATGTGGATGTGGATTTCTGTACGGATCAACCAAACCATTGTTTAGAAAGTTTCCATCTGTTGGTAAATCTGGATGATAATCGTGTCCGTAAGCCAAATAAGGTTTGCCGTTTTTGTCAATGTACTCTAAACTTTGATCAACCCAATCCCAAATAAATCCGCCTTGTAAATTGTCGTATTTTTCAATAATATCCCAATAATCTTGTAGGTTTCCAACTGAATTTCCCATTGCGTGCGCATACTCAATCATAATCGATGGTTTGTCAGAATTAGACTTTCCGTGTTTGATTAAATACTCAGGTTTTGGATACATCGGACAATACAAATCGGTATAATCTTCTTTTCCTGCCGGTTCATATTGTACAATTCTATTATCATCTTGCTCTTTTAACCATTTGTATGTTGCTCTAAAAACATCACCTTCTCCAGCTTCATTTCCTAACGACCAAGAATAAATTGAAGCATGATTTCGATCTCGATAATACATGCGTTTTGTACGCATCATGTGAGCTGGCAACCAACTCATTTCGTTTCCGATTTGTGTTTTTTGATCAATTGCTAACGGATGACTTTCAATATTGGCTTCGTCAACCACATATAAACCATATTTGTCGCATAAATCTAACCAATAAGGATCGTTCGGATAGTGAGAAGATCGCACCGCGTTGATGTTGTTTTGTTTCATCAATTGGATGTCTTTTTCCATTGAAGCTTTCGAAACAACGTGACCAGTAAATGGATCGGTTTCATGTCGGTTTACACCTTTTATATAAATGGGTTTTCCGTTGATTAAAACTTGAGAATTTTTAATTTCTACACGTTTAAATCCGATTTTCCTTTTGATAAATTGATTGTCTATAGAAATATGTAAATCGTATAAATTTGGAATTTCAGCAGACCACGATTTTACATTTTTTAAGATTGATTTAGTTTTAAAACTAGCATTTCCGTTTCCGTGAATTTCAATAGTTTTTATTTCTTTAAAAACTGATTTTTCCCCGTCAAATATTTCTAATTGAATGTTTTTCTTTACACCATCCATTGTATTATTTGATACTCTTACATCTCCATTAAAGATTCCATTATTATAAGAATCATCCAACGTAGTTTTTGCATGAAAATCAGCAATAAATACTTTTGGTCTTGTGTATAAATAAACGTCTCGTTCAATTCCGCTCATGCGCAACATATCTTGACTTTCAAGATAACTAGCATCAGACCAGCGAAATAGTTGTAAGGCGATTAGGTTTTTTCCTTCTTTTAAATGTTTTGTAACGTTGAATTCAGCCGGAGTTTTACTTCCTTGAGAATACCCAACATATTTACCATTGATATACACATACATGGCAGATTTTGCACCTGCAAAATGGAGGATTATATCCTCAGATAGAAATTCTTCATCAAGTAGTATTTCTTTTCTGTACGTTCCAACAGGGTTGTAATCTGTTGGTGCATTGGGCCATTTTGTGGTAAACGGATATCGTTCGTCTAAGTAAATTGGATAACCGTAACCTTCAACTTCCCAATTAGACGGAACAGGAATTGTTTCCCAATCAGAATCATCAAAATCTACATTCTGAAAACTGGTTGGACGCTTTTTTGGATCTTTTACCCAATTAAATTTCCAATCGCCATTTAATGAATAATAGCGATTAGAATTTTCTTTTAAATCTATTTCAGGATTTTCAAATGCAAAAAAACTGGCTCTTGGCGCTAATTTATGTTCTTCAAATACCTGATGATTGTAATGATTTTTTTGTTCAGAAACTGCTGTTAATTTTTTTTGTTGACAGTTCGAAAAAGTATAAACAATTGCAATTAAAATCAGAATTCTGTACTTCATCAACGTTGTTTTAAAATAGATTTGTTTATAATTTAATTAATGACAACTACACGTCGGAATTGTAAAACTGTTGGTGTCTAAATTTAATGGAACACCTTGATTGTAATTTCCGCTTTCCCAATAAAATGGACTTCTTTTTTTGTTGTAATTTCCAATTTCATCCATCGTGCTAGTATCAAACAATCGACCATTAATCATTGTGTAAATAACAGAGTTAGTGTTTTGAATATCTTCTAACGGATTTTTATCCAACACAATTAAATCCGCTAATTTTCCTTTTTGTAAAGAGCCCAATTCGTCTCCAACTCCAATGTATTCTGCGCCGTTTATTGTTGCAGCTTTTAACGTTTCTAAATTAGATAATCCACCTTGATTTAACATCCAAAGCTCCCAATGCGCACCCAAACCTTGTAATTGTCCGTGAGCACCTAAATTTACTTTTACGCCTAATTTCGATAAATCAGTAACCGTTCTAGATGTTAACATATGTCCGTTGTAATATTCTTCATCTGGTACCATCGTTCTATGACGAGAACGCGTATCAACAACATGTCTAGGCGTGTATTTTAATAGTTTTTTATTTTCCCAAACATTGGTTTTTTGATACCAATAATATTCTCCGCTCATTCCAGCATAATTCACAATTAAGGTTGGCGTATAACCCGTATTGCTGTTTTTCCAAAGCGATAAAACATCTTTGTAAACTGGTGCAACCGGGATATTATGTTCAATTCCTGTATGACCATCGAAAATCATACTCATATTTGCAAAGAAATTTGAACCTCCTTCAGGAACAACATTTACACCCAGTTCTTTGGCAGCTTGCATAATTTGCTGACGTTGTTCTCTTCTAGGTTGATTGTAACTTTTTACGGATCTTGCTCCAAACGCTTTTGTTCTTGCAATTGCAAAACGTGCATCCTCTAAACTATTTACAACAGCTTTAAAATCTCCTTCTGCTCCGTATAAAATAAATCCTGTAGAAAACATTCTTGGTCCAACTGTTGCTCCACTTTTTTGTAATTCTTCTAATGTAAAAGCTGCAGCTGTATTTACTGACGGATCATGAGAAGTTGTAACTCCAAATGCTAAATTTGCATAAAACTGCCAATGTTTCTGTGTACTTAATCCGTTTCTAAAAGCACCAACATGCGCATGTACATCAACAATTCCTGGCATAATTGTTTTGCCTTTCATGTCATATACTTTTGCATCAGCAGGAACTCGAACTGAACTTGAATTCCCTATTTTCTCAATTTTATTTTGATAAATAACGATCGTTCCGTTTTCAATTACTTTGTCGTTATCCATCGTAATTAAACGTGCATTTGTAAAAGCGATTCTTCCATTTGGAACATCCGATTTTGCTGATAATCCAATTTTAATTCCGGTGTTTTCTCCAGCAAGTAAGTTGCTTTTTGCAAACGGGTTTTCTGTATTGTTTACAATTGATTTTGTGAAATATGCATCGCCCAATGTCCAGTGAACTTGTTCGTTATTTGTAGACCAATGTAAATTGATTCCTGCATTTTCTGACAAACTTTCTACATGAAATGATTTTGTATTCGCATCTAAATTGATTTCACTTCCGTTTATAATCATCGGCGCAACATACAATTTATGCAAATGAATAAATGAAATCCATTTATTGTCTTTACTCGGCACTAAACGATTTGCAAGTTTAGATACAAAATGGCTTCTTTGATTTTTACCATCTAAATCAACACTTTGTAATCGCTTTGTTAATCCGCCCATAAAAGAACCTCCAGATTGAAAAAACACTCTTTTATTGTCCGCAGAAAACTGAGGAAATTCTCCATTATCAGCTATTTTTTTAGCATTTTTTCCATCTGCATTTGCAATATAAATCCCTGTTTTTTTAGAGTAATCAAAACCTTGATCTCCGTTTCCTCCTTCTTTTCTATAAACTATTTTAGTTCCAGTATTGTCAAAAGACGGAGTTCTATAAATTCCTTTTATCGTTGTTAGTTTTTGCAATCCAGAACCATTTTTGTTGATCGAATAAACTGCTCCTAAATTTTCATCATTCCAAGTTACAAATACAATTGATTTTCCATCAGGAGAAAAATTAGGTTCCGCTTCAAAATCAGTTAAGTTTGTAATTCTTTGTGGCGTTCCGTTTGGCAATTCTTTTTTGTAAACATGACCTAAGGATGTAAATACAATTGATTTTCCATCAGGAGATGTTTTTACATCTTTGATCATTTTTGAAGTAAAACTTTCTTCAAAAACTTTTCTTTTTACTTGATGCGTTTTTGTGATTTTAATCTTTTCATTTACTTGAAACGGAATATTTGTAAGTTGTTTTGTTTCAATATTAATCTTATTGATTTTACCGCCTGTCCAAAAAACAATATCAGCATCATTATTTGTAAATGTAAAATGCGGATACACACCAAAAACAGCCCAAGCTTCTTGTTGATCTTTATTTAAATCATGATAAATTGGCCATTCTTTCCCGGTTTCTAATTCGTGAATATATAAAACAGATTTAGTTCTAACGCGTTTTACAAAAGCCAATAATTTTCCGTTTTTAGAAATTACAGGTCTAGCTGCTCCACCAGGTCCACCAGTAATTTGTTTGGTCTTACCTGTTTTAAAATTGTATTGTTTGATTACATAAATCTGATTATTTGGATCTTTATTGTATTGGAAAAAACCTCCAGGATACATGTCTTCTGCATAATATAAATACTTTCCGTCTGAAGAAATTGACGGATCATTTACATCTTGTTGATCATTTTTTCTTTTGGTTAACTTTAATCCAGCTGAACCAGAAAGCGGATATTGCCACATTTCTCCAGCTCCAACTGATCGAGTAGAAGTGTAGTGTTTACGAGCAACCAACGATTTTCCGTCTGGAGTCCAAACAGCATTATTTAACAATCTAAATTTTTCTTTGGTAATGGATTTTGCATTTTTTCCATCCGCAGTCATTACCCAAATATTATCTCCGCCTTCTGCATCACTTGTAAAAGAAATGTATTTTCCGTTTGGACTAAAATTCGGTTGTACTTCATAGGCCAATCCAGATCGTAAAATAGTTGCTTTTCCTCCGGTAATTGGCATTGTATAGATGTCTCCTAATAAATCAAAAACAATAGTTTTTCCATCCGGACTTACATCTAAATTCATCCAAGTTCCTTCATTGGTGTTTAAGTTGAACGAAGTGTACTTCCAATCTTTATGAGGAATATTTACATTCCATTTTGCATCTTTTTTTTGAGAAAATGAATTCAACGAAAATGAAATAATTGTAATTAAAGTTAAAATTTTACGCATAATTGTGGTGTTTAATTGAATAAGATTATAAATGTAAGATTTATATTTTAGTTTGTTGTGTCATAAAATCTTCTGCAAAGATTTTACGTAGGTAAAAAAGCAATTCTTCTGCATTTTCTTTGGTAAAAATAATTGGTGGCTTTATTTTTAATACGTTGTGATCTGGCCCATCGGTACTCATTAAAATTCCAAACTCTTTCATTCTATTTGCCAAATAATCGGTTTGTGCCGCTAACGGATTTAGCTTTGCATCCACCAATTCAATTCCTAAAAACAATCCTTGTCCGCGTACTTCACCAATAATTGGAAACTCTTGAGCCAGTTTTTTTAACTCAGTTTTTAAAAACTCACCAACTTCTAACGCATTTTCTTGTAATTTATCTCGCTTTACAGTTTTTAAAACTTCGGTAGCAATTGCACATGAAACAGGATTTCCTCCAAACGTATTAAAATATTCCATTCCGTTTGCAAAAGCATCCGCAACTTCTTGTGTGCAAGCAACTGCAGCAACTGGATGACCATTCCCTAACGGTTTTCCGATGGTAACAATATCCGGAATTACATTGTGTAATTGAAATCCCCAAAAAGTTTTTCCCATTCTACCACAACCCGTTTGCACTTCATCAGAAATACAAATTCCACCTGCTTTTCTAACTTTTTCATATGCTTTTGCTAAAAAACCTTTTGGTAATTCAATTTGACCGCCACAGCTAATGATGGGTTCAATGATAAATCCACCAACATTTCTTTCTTTTTGCTGAATTTTTACAATACATTTTTCAACTTCTTCTGCATATTTATCTGCTGCATTTTCTCCTCGGTATTTCCCTCGAAAAGAATCTGGTAACGGAAAAATTTGTGTGTATTCTGGAGCGCCATTTCCGCCTTTTCCATCAAATTTATAGGATGAAATGTCAATGCACATATTCGAATTCCCATGATAACCAACTTCACTAGCTATGATGTCTTTTTCTCCAGTAACTGCTTTTACCATTCTGATTGCCAGTTCATTTGCCTCGCTTCCAGAATTTACAAAATGCAATACATTCAATCCTTTTGGCAACGTTTCAATCAATTCTTTTGCTAATTCGTTGATGTTTTCGTGTAAATACCTCGAATTGGTATTGACCAACGCCATTTGTTCTTGCCCGGCTTTTACAACATTGTAATTTTCGTGTCCAACATGCGCCACATTATTTACCGTGTCTAAATAGTTGTTTCCGAATTGATCCATCAAATATTGACCAGCACCACGAACCATTTTAATTGGCGTTTTGTATTGCAGACTCAAACTTTTTCCTAAATGTTGTTTTCTATAGTTGATGATTTCTTCATTTGAAATAGCCGTGTTTTTTTGTAAACCTTCTGATTTGAATAACAAATTTGGGTCTGGACAAACACTTTTCCAAACATCAATTTGATTCAAATACGCAACACCTGGAAAGTCAGTTTTATAATCAAATAAAGAAAGCATCACTTGAAAATGTAAATGTGGCACCCAATTTCCGTTTTCAGGATAATTTCCTAATTCAGCAATCTTTTCTCCTTTTAAAATAATGTCCCCAATTTTATGTTTTGTTGCGCTTTCAACTGTATTATGTCCGTATAAAGTATAGAAATCAAAATTTTCTGTTTTGTGTTTTAAAACTACTAATCCACCATATTCTTTATCTCCAGCATCATCTATAGCAATAACAACTTCACCATCAAAAAGTGCATGTATTGGAGTGTTTTCTGGCAACCAATAATCAATTCCTAAATGAATACTTCTACTTTCTTTTCCGTAATTTCCTGTTTTATCATAGGCTGTAGAAGTGTATAATGCTCTGGGTTCTAGGTATCCGCCAGCAATAATTTTAGTCGGAACTTCTTTTTGTAATTGCTCAATTTTAAACTGTAGTAAATCTAAATTATTAAAGTCTTGTTGATGACCAATCCATTTACTTGAAACACTCATATCAACATGATGAGCTTCATTTTTGTTTACAGTTGGAAATAAACCAGAAAGTGAAAATGTGTTTTTAGAAGCCCATTTTTGAAATTGTTCTTCATTTGGGTGCGAGGTAAATCCGCAAGTAACTCTAAATGAATATTCTGCAAAATGGGGATGAATTGCTTTCCACTTTTTTAAGATTTCCCAAGCAGGTTTTTCGCTAATTAATAAATACTCATTGTTGGGTTCTTCAATTTTATTGATGGCCGATTTTGTCACAGAAATTACCAAACGCATCGCTATCGCATTGTACAAATGTTTGATTTCTTTTTCTTGTAAAGGAAAAACTGAATGATATCCTTTAACAATTGACAACGCAGCATCTAAAGGGTCTCGATAATTAATAGTGGTGTAACACGCAATGGCAACATCGTTAATAATTTGCGTGTAAACTGCGTCTCCATAATCAATAACCGTTTTAACCGTTGGGTTGATTAGGTCGTCTGAAACAATAATATTGTTATCGTTTGCATCGTTGTGTACAACCGATTTTCGTAACGTATCGTAATCTGATTTCTGAGATTCAAATTGCTCTTGAAAATAGGTGACAATTTCTTTTTCTTCGGATGAAAAAAGATAAAGATGTTCTTTTGTCCAAAGTGATTGTGCAACGTCCCATACAAATTCTCTTGCTGCTTTTTCATGTTTAAATTCTTGCAAAGCAGTAGTTAATTTACCACATTGTTCGCCAAGACTAAAACGTAAATCGTTTAACTGCGGATTTACTGATGACCAAATTCTACCAGAAACCCACGTTAATAAACGTACATTTCTTGTGTAGCCAAAAGAGTCTGTAATTTTAGAAATGGCGTTTCCATTTGTGTCTAAAATTACATTCGGAGCAATAATATTCTTTCCGTTTTTGTTTACAAATTGCAATAGCTTTTGTTGAAAATCTAGGTAATTTTCGTCTTCGTCTGGACGAGATATTTTTAAAACATATGCTTCAGAACTGCTGACTTTAATTTTGAAATTAAAATCGATTTCTCCAGGTAATTCTGAAACAACACCTTTAATTTGATAGAGTTCAAAAAGTATTTTTTCTGCTTGCTCTTTGGTTATTATTTTATCTGAATAATTCATTAATTCTAATTGATAGGAGTTAGTTTGAAAAGAATAATATCTCTACTTGGCACAGTTAAATCAATCTTGTTTTCTGTTGTTCCAACTTGTTTTTGTTGCCATACATTTGTAATCTGATACTTTCCTTTAAAGTCTTTTATTTTTAGATTATTCCACAATAATGTATAATTTTTTATTGTTGAGTCTCTATTAAATAAACATATCGCAATTTCACCATTTGATAAAGGTTTTTGCCAAATTTCAAAATTCCAATCATCATAAATTTTAAACCCTTGCTTACCAAGTTTATCTTGATTGATATCAATTACATTTTTATTGGTAAGAATGTTTTTAGTTTCATCAGACATGTTTCTTAAATCGTTTCCTGTCATAAGTGGTGCAGCTAATATAGACCACATTGTAAATTGTGCTCTACTTTCATTTTCTGGCATTTTAATTCCTACTGTTAACATATCTGGATCGTTCCAATGTCCAGGTCCAGCATATTTTTCTAAACCAACTTGTTTGTCAATAATATCTGCCCAACCAATTTGATTTCCCCAACGATTTCCACTAAAATGACCATGAAAACTAATGTCATACGTTGTTCTCCACATATGTCCAACATCTTTTCCCCATTTCCATGGTTCAGTTGTTCCCCATTCACAAATGCTAAATAAAATAGGTCTTTTGTGTTTGTAAAGTGCATCTCTCATTAATGAATACGATTGTTTGGTATCTTGTCCTTCTGTATTACACCAATCGTATTTAAGAAAATCTACGCCCCATTCTGCATATTTTTCTGCATCTTTTAATTCAAAACCTTTACTTCCAGGTCTACCTGCACAAGTATGCGTTCCTGCATCAGAATAAATGCCAAATTTTAATCCTTTTGAATGTACATAATCCACCAAGGCTTTTATTCCTGAAGGAAATTTTTCTTTGTCAATAATGATATAGCCATTCTTATCACGACCAATTTGCCAACAATCATCAATTACAAGATATTCATAACCAGCAGCTTTCATTCCTTTGGAAACCATGGCATCTGCTATTTCTTTAATCACCGTTTCATTAATGCCGTCACATTTAAAAGTATTCCAACTATTCCAACCCATTGGCGGAGTCATTGCTAAATTTTTAAATTTTTGCGCTTGAGAAATTGTTGCTGTAAAAAGGAAAATAAAAAGGAATATTTGTTTCATATGTTATTTTTTAATTGGGATAATCCAATACGAATAATTGTAAGATTTATAAGGTAATCTGTATTGTTCTAAAGGTAAATAACCCCAACTATTAATGCTTCCTAATCCTGAACTAAATCCGTCTATATTTAAATATACTTCTTTACGTGGTGTGATTTCTCCTGCGTGTTTTTGTGTTTTTTTAATTCCAGAATCTAAATCTTCCGTGCTAAAATGTAACGCGGAAACATTTAGTGGTTTTTCTCCAATAATATAAATTCCGATACCATTTTTTTGTTGGATTTTCGCCCAACGAACACCCATTTTATTTCCTGTTAATTGTGGTCTTATGTATGGGAAATATTGCTCATCAATTGTTTGTTTAAATAATCCAATTTTAGCAGCATGTTGTCGGTCTAAATACGATTCAAACGGCCCTTTTCCGTACCATTCTATAGTTTTATAAGTTTCTGGTAATATCAATTCGTTTCCGAATTTGTAAATATTGCTATGTTCACCTTTTATTGCCTTAAAATCATTGGTGATTTTTATAGTGCCATTTCCATCAATTGTATACGTTTGAATATACTCTGCATCACCATCAAAAAAGATTCTTTTTGTATTAATCGTAAGCGAATTGTTATTTTCTTGCTGAATTGTTGTTGCAACTTTAAATTTTGTGGCAACATCTTTCCATGCTCTAAACTTTACTTGTGTTCTTGCTCCGAAATCATTATCACTTGGTGCTCTCCAAAAGTTAACATCTGCCGCTTTTTTAATGATATTTTTTCCTCTATAATTATAAGAAGTTAACTGCCCTTTTTCTTTGTTAAAAGTGATTTTAAAATTACGTCCGTTAACAATAACTTCTTTATCATTATCTGTAAAGCTTATTTTTCTGGTTGCTTTTTTAGTTTTTTGAACTTCTTTTGTTGTGAGTTGAAATTGCTCGTAAGCAACTTCAAAACCTTTTGATAATAAAGGTTCGTTAGTTTTTAAAGTAGCATTGATGTTTAAAAAGTATTCAGTATTTTCTTTCAATTTTGTTTTAAAAGGAATTGTAAATGCTTTGGTTTCTTGTGGTAAAACAGCAACGTTTTTTAAATTTCCTTTTTCTACAACTTTTCCATCTGCAATTATGTTCCAAGAAAATGTGTAGTTCGATACATCTCTATAAAAATACCAATTTTTAATATTGATGATTCCTTTTGATAAATCATTTTCGTAAAATTTAATATTCTGCTGAATGTGTTTCACTTCATAAATATGCGGATTTGGTTTTCTATCGGGTTGCACCAAACCATTGTTCAGAAAATTGTTATCACTCGGAACATCTTTCGGACCAAAATCGCCACCATAGGCATAAATTTCTTTTCCGTTTTTAATCGTTTTTAAACCTTGATCTACAAAATCCCAAATAAATCCGCCTTGAAGCTTGTCGTATTTTTCATATAAATCCCAATATTCTTTAAATCCGCCCATACTATTTCCCATTGCGTGAGCGTATTCACACTGAATTAGCGAAATATTTTTGGTGTTATCTTTCGCATATTTTTCAACATTTGCTGGTGTAAGATACATCGGTACATACAAATCAGTATTCCATTGCAATCCTGCACGTTCATATTGCACAGGTCTTGTATTGTCCATTTCTTTGGCTAACAAATAGGTTTTGTAAAAATTATATCCGTTTCCGGCTTCATTTCCTAAAGACCAAATAAGAATTGATGGATGGTTTTTATCACGAGCAATCATGCGTTGCGTTCTGCTTAAATGCGCATTCAACCACTTCGGATTATTTCCTAAAGTACGTTCTAAATTATAACCCATTCCGTGCGATTCTATATTGGCTTCATCAATCACATAAATTCCGTATTCATCACAGAGTTCATACCAATAGGGATCATTCGGATAATGGCTTGTTCTAACGGCGTTGATATTGTATTCTTTAAAAATTTTAATATCGCGCAACATGCTTTCTTTAGAAATTACATGACCCGTTATAGGATCGGTTTCATGTCTGTTTACACCTTTAAATAAAATAGGTTTTCCGTTTAACACATAACGACCATTTTTAACTTCAGAAGTTCTAAAACCAATTTTTCTAACAATTGCTTCTTTTACTATTTCGGAATTGTTTTTATGAGTGATGTGTAGCTCATATAAATTCGGAGTTTCTGCTGTCCAAGGTAAAACTTGGCTTATTTTGGTTGAGAAATCAAGAGTTTTGCTTTCCTTCGGATTGATGTTGATGTTTTTTTCTGATTGATAAACAGTTTTCCCATCTTTTACAATTTTCACAGAAATACTACTTTTTTCAGCTGATTTTTGCACATTTTTTAACGAAATAGCCAGATGAAAATCACCATCAGTATAGTTATTTATCAATCCAGCTTTTACTGTAAAATCATCAACAAAAACTTTTGGTTTTGCGTATAAATACACATCTCTTTCAATACCAGAAAATCGCCAAAAATCTTGATCTTCTAAATAACTTCCATCACTCCAACGATACACTTCTAAAGCAATGGTGTTGGTTCCTTTTTTAACAAATTTGGTAAGATTGAATTCAGCAGGAAGTTTAGAACCTTGGCTATACCCAACTTTTTCGCCATTTACCCAAATGTAAAAAGCCGATTTTACTGCGCCAAAATGAACAACAATTTCTTTATCGCTAAAACTTGCAGGCAAATTAAAAGTCCGTTTGTACGAACCAACAGGATTATAACCATCCGGAATATCTGGCGGATTCGGGTTTCTTGGAGCAAAAGGATAAATTACGTTTGTATAAATTGGCACGCCATAACCTTCAACTTCCCAATTAGATGGAACTTTTAGGTCTTTCCAGCTTTCAGTAGAATAGTCATTTTTGTAAAAGTCTTTCGGACGTAATTCAGGGTCTCTTACCCAATTAAATTTCCAAATTCCATTTAGTGAAAGATGATTTTCAGATTTTGAAATGTCATTTTGTTTGGCTAATGACTCATTTTCATATGCAAAAAAACTTGCTCTTGCTGGTAGTTTATTAATTTCAAAAACTGCTGGATTTTCAATAATTGGATCTAAAGTTTGGGCTGTTGTTATGTTTATGATAAAAAATAAGCTAAGCGTTAGTTTTATACTTTTTTTAAATAAGTTTTTATGAATCATTTTTATTTTTTTTCTAATAACATTATTATATGTGCAACGCTCTAACTAAAATTTCTTCTATAAATGGATGATGATTTTATCTTATAGATTTTTTCCAAGCGACTATTTTGTGTCTTTAAAATTTAATAGAGCTATTGTCATTATCTTAAAAATATCCAAATAGTTTAAAACATTAAAATTTAAACTGAATTATGAATAGAAAATACTCCAAAGAAATTTTTATTAGTTTGATAAATATAATAAAAATCTTGCTTCAGATTAATCCATAAAAATAAAATTATAATATGTTACTTTTATTGAAAGTATAAATATATTTATAAGTAAATCTTACCTTTTATTAATACTTTTTTTCGATTCGTGGAGCAGAAGCAATGTTTTATTTTTAAGAATGGATGAAAATAAATAATCTACAGAAATTGGTTTATCCATCGTTAAAATAATTGTAGATTTATATAAAGGAGAGATTTGGCTTAAAAATGCTCTAGATAAAGGAAAAATATTTTATTTTACACTTTGAAAGTAATCTTTAAAAAAGGAAGCTTGTGAACGAAAAACCAAACCTAGATTATGTACATGAAATTGCCAATGGTGATATTGCTTTTCAAATTCTACTTATAAAAACGATTAAAGAAGAGACCCAATTAGAAGTTGCTGAGTATAAAAAATTTTTAGAAATCAAAGAATTTATAAAAGCATCTGAAATAGTACATAAACTTGTGCATAAAATTAGTATTTTAGGGCTTGAAAAAAGTTGTGTTCTAGCAAAAAAGCACGAAGAAGCTCTGAAAGAGAAAAATGCTGCTATGCAAACAGAATTTCAAACCATTATTCAAAAAATGTCAGATTTTTTAAACGATAAGTAATCCCCAAAAATGAATTGTATTTTAATAGATGACGAAGGCACTGCAAGAATGATTTTAAATCAATTGTGTTTAAATGTAGAAGATTTAAATGTAGTTGAAGAATTTTCGAATGCTATAGAAGCCATAAAATATTTGAATAAAAACGACATAGATTTAATATTTTTAGATATTAATATGCCAGGTTTTACGGGTTTTGATTTTATACAAACTTTAAAAAACCCACCAAATATTATCATTACTACTTCAGAAAAAGATTTCGCAATGGAAGCTTTTGAATATAATTGTATTGTTGATTTTTTAGTAAAACCAATTGCTACACCAAGATTCTTAAAAGCAGTTTCAAAAGCAAGATCTTCTACTTATCCAATACATAATTCAACAACAAGTAGCTCTAAATCAGAAGTTTTAGCAAAAGATTTATATGTGAATATTGATAGTAGATTAATTAAAATTGATTTATCATCAATTAATGTGATCCAAGCAAAAGGAGATTATATTTTAATAAAAACGGATGATAAAAATTACTCAGTACATTCAACTTTAAAAAAAATAGAAGAAAAATTGCCTGATACATTATTTTTAAAAGTACATCGATCTTATGTGATTAATATTAAAAAAATTATAGACATTGAAGACAATAGCGTCCTTATAAAACGAGAAGTAATTCCTGTTAGTAGGTCTAAAAAACCAGAACTTATGAAAAGACTTAACTTATTATAGTTAAGTTTTTTTGCCCTTTAGTTGATAGTAGTTTTTTAATTAGAACTTATTCCTTTTGTAATAACATCATTATATGTGCAGCGCTCCAACTAAAATTTTGTGCATTTAAACCTTCTCCAGTTAACGGATGATAGTTTTCTCTAATAGATTTTCCTTTTCCTAAAACTCCTTCAGCGCCTTTTAAAATCTGAATTGTAGCTTTATCTGCGTCTTCGTTGAAACCGTAATTTCGTAAACTTTTCACACCAAAATACGCTTGGTCTAGCCAGTTTGGTCCTCGCCAATATCCTTTTAAAGGATTAAATTTTTCATGATCTGCACTCATGGTTTGAAATGGAACTTTGGTATAGAACTTTTTATGGTTCATCATTTTTTGCTTTACTGCTTCTGCTTGTTCTTGTGTTGCAGCATTTGCCCAAAGTGCTGTCCAACCTTCACTTCCTTCTCCTTTGATAAATGTTTTTCCGTCTAAAGTTGTGTCGTAAAACCAACCGTCATTTGTATCATAAAATTGTGATTGAATTTTAGTTTTTAAAACGGCTGCTTCGTTTGTGAATTTTTGAGCGTCTTCACTTTCTTGTAAAACAGTCGCTAATTGTGCTAAATATATTTTTTCTGCAAAAAGATATGCATTTAAATCTACAGATTCTTGATCAATTGAATACGCGCCTTCACCGTTTTTTACAATTTTAGAATTGTCAAAACGAATGGCATTGTCCATGCCGCTTTCCCATTTTGCCGCAATTAAACTTCCATCTGTTGATCCATATTCACACAATCCATCTTGGTCGTGATCTCTTTTTTTATACCACCATTCGTGATATAATTTTAGTTTGGGATATATTTCTTTTACAAATTCTAAATCCTTGTCTTTTTCGTAAATTTTTGCAACTGCCCAAACTGAAAGTGGAGGTTTTGTGTCTCTATAATTGTGTTTTTCAATAGTTGTGTCTCTAAAAACACAATCTACAATAAAGCCATCTTCAAGTTGAAATTCAAACATCAATTTCATTTGTTTTTTTGCTAGTTCAGTGTTGTAATAGGATAATCCTACCGCATGTTTCCAAGAATCCCAAGACCAAAATCCGTTGAACCATTTGTAATGATAACTCGGAAATAAACCTTCATGTTTTATTTCTCCGGCTGGAATTCGCCAATTATTTTGCAAAGTCAAATGTGCTTTTGCCAATACGTCGGCATAGATTTCTTCTGAGAATTGTGGTTTTCTATTTTCAATTAACGATTTTAGTTGGGTGTTTTTTTCTGCTTTCCGCGCATTTAAAACTGTTTTAAAAGTGGTGTTTTGAATTGAATTTAATTCATCATTCCAAGAATATTCTTTGAAAATAAAAGTTTGAGAAATGGTGAAATTTTTTACTTCATTTGGTTTTAATTCGATGCTCATTTTATCAGAAATATAAGTGCTATCAGTAGATTTTATATTGATATTTTTTGGAAAAATAATATGTCCAACAGCATTTGTTTTTGAAGAATTAATAATAAGCTGATTGTTACTTGCCAAAAATTGCAATCCATCAGCTAATATTTTTTCGTTTTTAAAATGATATTGTAGTTGTTGATTTGATTTACTTATATTCTTTATGGTCGATTTTATGATTGCTGTATGTCCAGAAGCAAAGACCAATTCTTGTTTCAATTCTAATTTATCAGAAGTAAAAGTTTGTTCTAAATGGCTATTAAAGCTTGATGTTGTGTGTGAAGTCCATGAATTATTTTCAATCACTAAATTGGTTAAAGAAGCGCTACTCCAAATTCCATTTTGCTGCGTCATTAAAAATGGACCAGTAAAACCTGAAATTTTACTTTCTGGATTCGGGAAACTATAGGCAAACCAAGCACCTTGATCTGAAAACATCAATCCAGATTTGTCAAATTTATCAGTTGGAGTTATTTGATAATTTAAAGCTTTTTCACTAAATTTTAAATAGCTCTTTGGCTCTTCTTTTATACAGTTAAAAAAGAGAAGGATCGTAAAAAGATAAATTAGTTTTTTCAATGTATTCATTTTAATATGTATCATATTATCTCAAAATAAATCCGTTTTTCATCGGATCTTTTGGGTCAATTACAAATGTGTGCATTCCTGTGATATGAGCTGTTCCTTCAACTTGCGGAATTACAGCTGTAAACGGGCCATAATTTTCTTCAGAAACTATTGAGCCTTTAAAAACAGAATTTGTAATACTTTCAATGGTCATGGTTTCTCCAAAATCAATTTCTTTTCTTGCTTTGTGAATTGCCATTCTTCCAGAAACTCCAGAACCAGTAGGACAACGATCAACTTCGCCTTCAGCAAAAATGCACACATTTCTACTGTCGTTTCCAGAAACTTGTTTGTTGTTGTCTATAAAAATGGTTCCGTATAAAAAACTTAAATCGTTTTCAAAAGGATGTAAAATTTCTTTATCAGCTTTCATCACAGCATTTTTAATTTTCATTCCGTTTGCAATTAAAGCACGATAAGAAGCTGTGCTTAAATCGAAATTAAAATTATTTTTTGCCATATCAACATAGGCATAAAATGCGCCGCCATAAGCCAAATCATAGGTAATATTTCCTAATTCTTCAACTTCTACAGTTCTGTCTAATGCAACAACAAAACTAGGAACACAATGAAAACGAACTCCTATTACTTGACTATTTTTTACTGTTGTAAAAGATGTAATTCGGCCACACGGCGCATCAATTTTAAGAATATTTTCTCCTTCTTTTACATCAATCCAATTCATTTCAATGGCTAACGTAGAAATTGCAATAATTGCATGTCCGCACATGGTTGAATACCCTTCATTATGTAAAAAGATGATTCCGAAATCTCCATCTTCATCGTTTGGCGGAACCAAAATACAACCATACATATCTGCATGTCCACGAGGTTCAAATAACAAAGCAGTTCTTAAATCATCATAATTTTCTTTACAAAAACGTCTGTATTCTAAAACAGAATTTCCTTTTAATTCCGGAAATCCATCAACAATAACACGCAACGGTTCGCCGCCAGTGTGCATGTCAATAGTTTTGATTTGCAACCAATTTTTGTGAGGTGTAAAATCTGTTTTTAAAAGTATGTTTTGATAAGTTTTACTCATTTGTAAATTTCTTGTAATAATAATTTGCAGCCGCCAAATCTTCTAAAGCATGACCAACAGATTTAAAAAGCGTGATTTCTACATTAGAACTTCTTCCTTTTTTTTGATTTGAACACAATTGAAACAAATCAGCCTTGATGTCTTTTTCTGATAAAGTTCCGTTTTGTAACGGAATTACAATATCGCCACTTTCTTTTAATCCACCTTGAAAAGTATCGATAAAAACAGCAGATTTTGTGATTGCTTCGTTATCAGCTTCTCGCATGTCTTTTTTATAGGCGCCCACTAAATCGACATGTTGACCCGCTTTTAAATAGCTGCCTAAAACTAACGGATTTTTTGATAATGTTGCAGAAGAAATAATATCAACTTCACTTATTTTATCTTCAATTGATTTTATGGGAGTAATCGAAAAATTTTCATTTTCTAATGCTTTGCAAATCGCAGTTGCTTTGTCGAAATTTCGTCCCCAAACAAACACTTTTTTTATAGGACGAACTGCGGCGTGTGCAAGAATTAAATTTTTAGATAAAGCGCCAGTTCCAATCATTAATAATGAACTAGAGTTTTCTCTCGATAAGTAAGAAGATGCCAATGCAGAAGCTGCTGCGGTTCTTTTTGCTGTTAAGCTTTTTGCTTCTAAAATTGCTTTTATAGAGCCTTTTATGGCATCAAAATAAATATAAGTTCCTTGTATTGATGGTAAACTAAACTGTCCATTTTCTGGACTTACCGTTACAATTTTTACACCTGCATTTTTACTTGGGTTCCAAGCTGGCATCAGCAATAAAGTAGAATCAGAATTGACTTCCGGATTCGGAAAATCGTGATGATGACGCATCGGAACAATCACTTCATCGTTAGAAAAATTGATTTTAATTTCAGAAATTAACTCCAAAAAAGCGGTGTTTTTTTCTATGAATTCATTACTTATTTGCTTGATTTTATCCATAGGTTAAAAATAAGGAAATCCGAAGATATTATAGCATACTAACTTACTTTATCATAACATAAGCAAACACTTGGTTAAAATAATATCAGTTATATTGAAGTACTTCTTCTAATTTTAAAAAATGAAATCTATAAAAATGAAGGGATTAAAAAAAGTATTGTTTTTTCTATTTGTAAGTGTTGTGTTTGTTTCTTGTTCAGAGCATAAATCAGCATTAGAAAACGTAACTTTTAAAGAGCATTTACAAGAATTATTCCCAACAGCAACAATTGATTCGATTAACATAAATGATCATTTTTCAAATGCATTTGAATTGACAATTCAACAACCGCTAGATCATAAAAATCCTGATGCAGGAAGTTTTGAGCATCATATTTATGTTTCTCATTCAGATTATAACAAACCAACTGTTTTAATCACTGAAGGATATAATGCTAGACATCAAACGTATGAATTGAGTAAGATGTTTAAAGCAAATCAAGTAATGGTTGAGTACCGTTTTTACGGAAAATCTAGACCAAAAGTAATCGATTGGCAATATTTAAAAAACGATGCAGCAGCAGACGATTATCATGCAATTGTAACCAAATTAAAAAAAATTTATAAAAAGAAATGGCTGTCAACTGGAATTAGCAAAGGAGGAGAGACAGTGATGATTTACAAATCGAAATATCCAAATGATATCAATGTTGCTGTGCCTTATGTTGCACCTTTGATAAATACGCAACAAGATAATCGAACAACCGATTTAATAAATTCAGTAGGAACAAAAGAGTGTAGAGAAAGTATTCAAAAATTTCAAAGAGCTGTTTTAAAAAACAGAACTGCGGTTTTGGCTGAATTAAAAGCTGATTCTGAAAAAAATAAGATCTCTTTTACTAAAATGACAATTGATGAAGCGCTGGAACATGCTGTTTTAGAATTTCCTTTTTCATTTTGGCAATGGGGAAGTAATTGTGGTGATATTCCGAATGAGAATGCAACGGCAAAAGAATTATTCAAGTATTTAAAACAGGTTTCAGGTTTTTATTTATTTAGTGATGCAGGAATTTATAATTACTTGCCGTCATTTTATCAGCACATGACAGAATTAGGTTATTATGGTTACGATTTAGAGCCCGTTAAAGACTTATTACAACATGTAAAAACGTCTTCTTTAGTTGTTTTTGGGCCCGAAAATGTTGATTTAACTTATAATGCCAATTATATAAAAAAAGTAAGAAATTTTGTTGAAAATAAAGGAAATAAATTCTTATATATTTATGGAGGAAATGATCCTTGGGGAGCTTGTGCTCCAAATCCTAAACCAGCAGTTGATGCTTTAAAAATGGTGTTAAAAGGAGGACATCATGGAACAAGAATTAAAGATTTCTCTAAAGAAGATCAACAAAAAATGTATACTAAATTACAAAGTTGGTTAGGAGAAGATGTAAAAATTTATCCGTTACAATAACCTGATTTTAGCTGATTTTCTTTGTAAATTTGTCATAGAAACACAAACCAAATGATTGTACAAGGAAATATAGTTGACATCCAAAATAAACGGATTTTTAAAGGTGAAGTAACCGTAGAAAACGGAAAAATTGCTTCCATTAAAGAAACGAATCATTCTATAGAAAACTACATTCTTCCTGGTTTTGTAGATGCACATATTCACATAGAAAGCTCAATGTTGGTTCCGTCTGAATTTGCAAAAATTGCAGTTGTTCACGGAACCGTTGCAACGGTTTCTGATCCACACGAAATAGCAAATGTATTAGGTGTAAAAGGCGTTGAATTTATGATTGAAAACGGAAAGAAAGTTCCGTTGAAATTCAATTTTGGTGCGCCAAGTTGTGTGCCTGCAACTTCATTTGAAAGTGCCGGAGCAATTATTGATTCTGAAGATATTAAATTGATGATGGAAAATCCTGATATTAAATATTTGGCAGAAATGATGAATTATCCAGGCGTTTTGTTTGATGATGATGAAGTGTTAGCGAAAATTCAACATGCAAAAAACAATAATAAACCTATTGATGGACATGCACCAGGTTTACGTGGAGATGATGTTACGAAATATATTTCTGCAGGAATTTCTACAGATCACGAATGTTTTACGTTTGATGAAGCGCAAGAGAAATTGCAAAAAGGAATGAAAGTAATTATCAGAGAAGGTTCTGCAGCCAAAAACTTTGAAGCGTTGATAGATTTATTACCAGAGCATTTTGAAAACATGCTATTTTGTTCTGATGATAAACATCCAGATGATTTGTTAGTTGGTCATATCAATCAATTATGTGAACTTGCAATTGCAAAAGGAATGGATGTTTTTAAAGTATTGCAAGTGGCTTGTGTAAATCCGGTGAAACATTATAAGTTAGATGTTGGTTTGTTGCAAAATGGAGATGATGCAGATTTTATTGTTGTTGAAAATTTAGAGAAATTTAAAGTGTTGGAAACGTATATCAATGGGGTATTGGTTGCTGAAAACGGAAAATCATTTGTGAAATCAGTTGATTTTGAAGTGTTGAATAATTTTAATACAGATTTTAAAAATGTGTCTGATTTTGAGTTTCAATCATCCGCAAAAAAGATTCGTGTTATTGAAGCCTTGGATGGCGAATTGGTAACCAACGAAATTGAAGCAAATTCTTTAATTGTTGATGGGAATTTAGTTTCTAATACAGAAACTGACGTTTTAAAAATGACGGTTGTAAATCGATATCAAAATACAGCACCTTCTATTGCGTTTATCAAAAATTTCGGAATTAAAGAAGGTGCCATTGCAAGTTCGGTTGGACACGATTCTCACAATATTATTGCGGTTGGAGTTTCGGACGAAGCAATTTGCAAAGCGGTGAATTTAATCATCAAAAATAAAGGTGGAATTTGTGCTGTAACTTCAAAAGAAGAAAAAGTTGTTCCGTTGCCAGTTGCAGGAATTATGTCTGATAAATCAGCAGAAGAAATCGGAAAATCGTATGCAGAATTAGATAAAATGGCAAAGCAAAAGGGAAGTACATTACGAGCACCTTATATGAGTTTGTCTTTTATGGCGTTGTTGGTGATTCCAGCTTTAAAATTAAGCGATAAAGGTTTGTTTAATGGAGATTCATTTGAGTTTACTTCGTTGGGGGTTTTATAATTGCAGAGCTTCAAAGTTTCAAAGTGGTTTGTTGTTTTTACTTTCTGGAGAAATCTAAAAACTGAATTTCACTACATTTCGTAAAAAATAACAGTTAGTAAATAAAAGCAAAAAGTAAGTAAACAGGTTTAGCCCTGATTGAAGCGGCATCCTTTTTTACTGTCAGTTCGAGTGCCACGCTTTTTTGCGTGGTGTATCGAGAACAGAAGTAAAAAAGATATAGCGGAAAGCAGGAAATAGCTTCTAAAAAAATGTATTTTTACAACATAATAAAATAGAGAAATGAGCTTACAACAAGATTTAGAAAACAGAAGTGGAAATCAATGTGAATTATGCGCATCAAAAGAGAATTTATCAATTTATGAAGTAAAACCAACATCAACTGGTGGTGTTGACGGAAGTTTGTTGGCTTGTGAAACTTGTGTTGATCAAATTGAGAATCCAGAAAATACAGATGCAAATCATTGGCGTTGTTTAAACGATTCTATGTGGAGCGAACACAGAGCTGTGAAAATTATTGCTTGGAGACTATTGTCGCGTTTAAGAAAAGAAGGTTGGCCACAAGATTTACTTGATATGATGTATTTAGAAGATGACGATTTGCGTTTTGCAAAAGAATCTGGAGATCATTTAGATGAAAGCGAAAAAATAATTCATAGAGATGCAAACGGAGCAATTTTAGAAGCCGGAGATTCTGTGGTGTTGATAAAAGATTTAAAAGTAAAAGGTTCTAGCATGGTTGCTAAACAAGGAACTGCAGTGCGTAGAATTTCTTTGGATAAAGAAAATGCGAAATATATTGAAGGTAAAGTTGGACCAACTCAGATTGTAATTATTACAGATTACGTAAAGAAAATGTCTGAGAAAGAGTAGAGCTAGCTTTTGTCAGTTCGAGTGAATTTATGAGGAACGAAAAAATTAGTATCGAGAACTCATTGAAAACTTCTCGATACAATTTTCTCCTAAAGTTGAAAACCACTCGAAGTGACATTCGTATACAATTAGAACGATACTTTTAGAAAAATGTTACAAAAAAAAGCCGCTCATTTTACTGAATTTGTTTCAGTATTTGAGCGACTCAATTTAATTCATTTTAATAGAATAAGCTTTTTCGGAATTTTGATTACTCTATTTTTTCGTTTACAAAAGGTGTGTCAGAAAGATTGACTTCGAATGTTTTGTCTTTATTCTCAACAGAATATAAATTATGAATGTTTTCCTCTTTAACCAGTTTTGTTGCTTTTTTAAATGTTATTGGTTTGCCGTTATAAGTAAATTTTGCACCTCTTTTATTAAGGTTTTTCATATAACTTATTATAGTTTTAATTCTTGTAGCCTTTTCTACCTTTATAGGATTCTGCGTTTTCTGTTTCCAATAAGTAAACGCTTTATTATAACGCTCAGTTTCTTTTTTTGTAGCGTTCTTTTTTAATAACGGTGGAGGTGGAATTGCTTTTCCATCAATTTTACCTGGAGCACTTTGTAGTAATTCTACAACTTCTACCCACTGATTTGAACTTGCATAATTCTCATTAATTACTGGAGTTTCCGCTATTTCATTTTCTTTCGTTTTTGGCGGAGGCGGCGGAAGAACTCGAGAAGGTTTTGTCACTTGCTTTTTTTGAGAAGCAGTCATTTTGTTATACAATTCATTTAAATAAATCACATTTGCTTTTCTATTTTTAGAAGTAGATTGAATTCTTTTTGCCAATTTTTTATAGGTGAAAACAATATCCATTGGCGGTGGTGGAGGCAATAATTTGTTATTGATACTTATTTTATAAAGACCATATTTTCTTAACGCATTTTTTACTTTGTTAAGATGAATTGTGCTTTTATCACTTTCTCCTTTTATAATAACTAAGGCTTCGTCTTTTACTATTTTGTCTAAAGTTTTTTCTAGATTATCAAGAGCAATTGTTTGATTCTGAACAATTAAATTTCCATCATCTTTAATAAGAATAGTTACAGTTTTTTTATTTTCTTGAGCTTCTTTTTCTTTCATTTTTTTGAAAAATAAATGCGTGTAAAGACTGAATTGATATTCTTGTGGAAAACGTTCGTTTCTTGCATTTTTGTAAACTCTACTTCCAAGAAAATAAGGAAAATCAGTATTCTTATAATTGTTTAAAACTGAATTATCAACCACTTTTCCATCAATCCATAAAGCAAATTTCTCTTTGTTTTTCCAAGAATTAAATTGTGCTTCTGTAGGTGTTTTTTTCTTGTGCGAAATTGGAGGCATCGGCGGAGCAATTTCATAAACATCTTCAACAGAATTTTGTTGTTTTACAGACATTCTTTTGTACAACTCTTTCATTCTATTAAGTTGCTTGTAGATGAATATTTTTGACCTTTTTGCAGTCGTCATTAATTCTTTATATTCGTTCATTTCTTTTTCTGAAATGCCATTTTCCTCTGTTTCTACCACAACTACTTGTGGTTTTTCATTTTTAGTTTGTTTTGCTTCAACTCGTTGAGCAAAGGCGAAAACAAATCCTGCAACTAATGGAAAAACCATCAATTTTTTAAGCAGGATTTTTGTTTTAGAACTCGGTGTTGTCATCATAAGTAATCGTTTTTTTGTGAGTGAATAATTTAAATTACTGGCCAAGTAAATATTGTTTTGCTGAGCAGTTGTATTTAATAATACATATTGATATTCAGCAATGTTTTTATGTGATTTTAGTACAGCATCATCCGCTAAAAATTCGTGATTTAACTGGATTGCTTTTTTGTAATATCTAAAGATTGGATTGAACCAAAATAGGATTTGTAAAACTTCTATAAAAAGTACATCTAAAGAATGTTTTTGTTGCACATGCGTTAACTCGTGCGTTAAAATTTGCTGTTCAACGGCATTCGTTTTATACTTCTTTTTATTGATAAATATATAATGTAGAAATGTATATGGAATAATTTTTTCTCTAAGCAACACAACTGTTGCAGAATAATAACTGACTTTTTTATTTCTCTTTGTTTGTTCTAAAAGTTGATATATTTTTTTTGTCAGGAGAAATAATAAAACCAAACTGATGATGCAATACAATCCGATAATATAATTGGTATAATCAACTTCTTGAGTAATTTGAGTTGTTGTTAATTCTGATTGAAATTGTAACACATTTTCTTGTTGATGTAGTATTGGTTCAACAAATTCTGCAGGTGCAACTGTAATTATAAAACTAGGAACGATGAATGAAAATACAATAGCACCTAATAAATAAAAACGATTGAATCGATGCATTTTTTCTTTCTCTAAAACAAAATGATAGAATGCTAAAAGCAATACTAAACAGATTGTTGATTTTATGATATAGGCGATCATCTTACTTTTTTTTATCGATTTGTTTGTCAATAATTTTCTTCAATTCTTCTAAATCCTCTTTTGATAAATTCGTTTCAGAAGTAAAAAACGATGCAAATTGCGGAGCAGAATCATTAAAAAAGTTTTTAATTAATCCGTTTACGTGCTTCGAAAAATAATCCGCTTTTTTTACCAACGGAAAATATTCTCTCGATTTTCCGTAGAGTTTGTAATCAATAAAACCTTTGTCGTTCATGCGCTTTAACAAAGTAGCAACAGTTGTAGTTGCAGGTTTTGGCGTAGGAAAATCATCTAATAAATCTTTCATGAAAGCTTTATTGCGTTTCCATAAGTATTGCATTAGTTGTTCTTCAGATTTTGATAATTGCATTGTTCTACGTTTTTAGAATTAACTCTACAAATGTAGAAATAAAATTTGATTCTACAAGTGTAGAGTCAAAATTTTTTTTCTACATTTGTTGATGTCAAAAAACGAACCACTAATTTTTTTTAAATGAAAAGAGTTTTAATACTTGTAAGCATCATATTGTTAGCATCTTGTGCGCCAAAAAAATTCAATCAAAAATGGTTAAAGGCTGAAGCGCCAAATACGTTTAAAGCACGTTTTGTAACAACAAAAGGAAATTTTGATATTGTTGCCAGAAGAGCTTGGTCTCCAAAAGGTGTTGATAGATTGTATCAATTAATTAAAAATGGTTATTTCGATGATATTGCAATATATAGAGTAGTTCCTGATTTTGTAGCTCAATTTGGTATTCATAATGATAGTACTATCAATAATAGTTGGAGAAACAATAAGATTGATGATGAACCAGTTTTGGCAAAAAATGAAGCCATGTCGATTGCATTTGCGCGAGGAGGTAAAAGAACAAGATCCAATCAGTTTTACATCAATTTAAAAGACAATTATAGATTGGACAATTATAAAGGGCCAGGCGTTACAGGATTTCCTGTAATTGCAAAAGTGATTGAAGGCAAAGAAAATGTACTGAAATTTTATAGCGGATATGGAGGTGCTTTAGGAAGAAAACAAGATTCTATTGCAAAGTTTGGTAATGCTTTTTTAAGAGAAAAATATCCAAAAGTAGATTATATCATCAAAGCGTATTTTATAAAATAAGTTATTGCCTGTTCGAGCGGAGTCGAAAGGTTTATAACAAAAGAAGTTCTTGTATCTCGACTCCGCTCGATATGACACTCGAACATACATATTTATGTTCTTTATTTTCAATTAAAAATATTAGCAACCAAAAAACCGCTTAGATACTGAACTTGTTTCAATATCTAAGCGGTTTTTACAAAGTGTTTTATTTATTTAAAATTTGCTAAATCAAATTCTTTTGGTGGAACTTCATCACGTAAATGTGTAATAAAATAATCCCATCTTTTTCTTGTCATATAATTTGTCATGTCTCCATAACCATGTCTTTTATTCGGAAATAAAATCATGTCAAAATCTTTGTTTGCTTTGATCAATGCTTCAACAACTAACATGGTGTTAGAAGGTGGAACATTATTATCGATAGAACCATGTGTAATTAATAATTTTCCTTTTAAATTTCCTGCAATTAATTGATTTGCTTGGTTGTCATAATTTGTAGTTCCGTCTCCGTTTCCTTCCATATTTCCTTCCACTAATAAACCTTGCCATTTTTCTCCCCAATCTGCTTCGTAGTTTCTGTTATCGTGATTTCCAGCGCCAGAAACAGCAACATCATAAAATTCTGGATATGCAAAAACGGCTCTTGTAGACGCAAATCCACCACCAGAATGTCCCCAAATTCCAACACGTTCAATGTCCATTCCTTTGTATTGTTCTGCTAATTGTTTAATTGCTGCAATATTATCTGGAATTCCATTATCGCCCATATTTCCATAATAGAAATCATGAAAAGATTTTGATCTTCCTGGCGTTCCTTGTGCGTCAACAGCAACCACAACAAAACCTAATTCGGCCGCAGCTTGAAAATCTCTCCAAACAGGTCTAAATCCGTAATTACCAACAGAACCAGATTGTGGACCTGGATAAATATAATTTAATACTGGATATTTTTCACTTTCATTATAATTTGTAGGAAGAAATAAAACGCCGTATAAATCAGTTTCATTGTCTCTCGCCTTTACGTTAAATTCAATCGGAGCGATATATCCTTCAGCTTCTAATTCAGAAATATCTGCCGCTTCCAATTCTGCAATTTCTTCCCCATTTCTATTTCTTAATACAGAAACTGGCGGAGTATCTGTTGTAGAATATGTATCTACAAAATAATCCATATTTGGAGAAAAACTAACTGAATGTGTTCCGTAATCTGGAGTTAAATTTGTCAATCCTTTTCCGTCAAAACCTACTTTGTATAAATAATCATGATATGGATTTCCTTCTTCTTTTCCGCCTCCAGTAAAGAAAATTTCTCTAGAGTTTTCGTCAAGATATTTAATTTGTTTTACCAACCAGTTACCAGTTGTAATTTGATTTTTTAGTTTTTTTGTATTTAAATCATATAAATAGATATGTCCCCAATCTGTTTTTTCAGAATACCAAATAAATTCATTAGAATCAAATAAAACTCTCCAATTTTCTGCTCGTACACCAGATTCGTAATAGGTGTCTACAACTTCTTTGTGAATTGAACTTACTTTACCAGTTCTTGCATCTGCAATTTGTAAATGTGCTTCTTTATGATCTCTTGATCCAGAAACAAAGGCAAACTTAGAACCATCTTTACTCCATTGAGCATCCAATAAAACACCACCACGACCAGCAATATGATCTGTAGTTGTTCCTCTTTGAAAGTCTTTACCCATTTTTAAACGCACCGTTTTTGGTCTTGCTCCTAAGTGAATAATTACACGTTCTATCGTGAAAATAGTTTTATCTCCAGGTAATGGATGTTTCCAAGCTTCTAATTTTTGATGACCAACATTTGTTGTTGTTAAATACATCATGCCAACGCCACGAGCATCTTGTTGAAACGTTGCAATTTTGTCAGAGTTTGGCGACCATTTTAACACCGCATTATCTCCTCTTGTCCAACCTGCGTTATTGGTTGCGTAACCATAATCTTCTTTTCCGTCAAAAGTTAATTGTGTCTTTTTATTGTTTGATAAATCTCTGATCCATAAATTGTAATTATCAATATAAGCAGCTAATTTTCCATTCGGAGAAACATGTTCGTTTCTGGTTGCTTTTGCATATTTCGATTCAGTTTTTGGAGTTTTATAATCAGTTAAAGTTGCTTTCTCTTTTGTGTTGGCATTTACAGAAACATATTCAGTTCCGTTTTTAGTTCTTTTAGAATAAACAAGTACATCATTACTTGTCCAATTCTGAGAAGTAATTTGATTGTGAACCAATCCAGACCAACTACGTTGCATAAATTTAGCAGCATTTTTATAATCATCTGCAGTTCGTTGTTTCTTTTCGGTAGAAGTAGTACAAGCCGTTAAAAGCAAAATGGATAAAGAAACCATACTTGCTTTTTGAAGTAAATTTTTCATTGGTTGAGTATTTAATTAGTTTGTATAAAAATATTTTAATTATCTGTTGATTTGAGTTAAGAAACAGTTAATTGTTTGGTTTTCAATTCGGTAAAATATTTATAAAATAATGGTATTGTTTCAATTCCTTTAAGATAATTGAAAATTCCAAAATGTTCGTTTGGCGAATGAATTGCATCAGAATCTAAACCGAATCCCATTAAAATTATTTTACTTTTTAATTCTTTTTCAAACAAAGCAACAATCGGAATGCTTCCTCCACTTCTTTGTGGAATCGGCGTTTTACCAAAAGTAGTTTCATAGGCTTTACTCGCCGCTTGATATCCAATATTATCAATCGGAGTTACATAACCTTGTCCACCATGATGAGGTTTTACTACAACTTTAACTCCTGCAGGAGCAATACTTTCAAAATGATTTTTAAACAATTCTGTAATTTCTTTCCAATCTTGATTTGGTACTAAACGCATCGATATTTTTGCAAACGCTTTTGAAGCAATTACTGTTTTTGCGCCTTCACCAATATATCCGCCCCAAATTCCGTTAACGTCCAACGTTGGTCTAATAGAATTTCTTTCGTTGGTAGAATATCCGTTTTCGCCGTAAACAGCATCAATATCTAATGCTTTTTTATAATTGTCTAAAGAGAATGGTGCTTTTGCCATTTCTGCTCTTTCTTCAAGTGATAATTCTTCTACATTATCATAAAAACCAGGAATTGTAATGTGGTTATTTTCATCATGTAAAGAAGCAATCATTTTTGTCAATACATTAATAGGGTTTGCAACAGCACCGCCATACAAGCCAGAATGTAAATCTCTATTTGGTCCAGTTACTTCAACTTCTACATAACTTAAGCCACGTAAACCGGTTGTGATAGACGGAATGTCATTGGCAATCATTCCGGTATCAGAAATTAAAATAACATCATTTGCTAATTTTTCTTGATTTCTTTCGACAAACCAAGACAAACTTTCAGAACCAACTTCTTCTTCGCCTTCAATCATAAATTTTACATTACAAGGTAAATTTCCTGTTGATGTCATGTACTCTAACGCTTTTACATGCATAAACATTTGTCCTTTATCATCACAAGCTCCACGAGCAAAAATGGCACCTTCAGGATGAATTTCAGTTGTTTTTATTACTGGTTCAAAAGGTGGAGAATCCCATAATTCTATTGGATCTGCTGGCTGAACATCATAATGACCATACACTAAAACGGTTGGTAAATTAACGTCAATAATTTTTTCTCCGTATACAATTGGATATCCTGGAGTTTTACAAATTTCTACGTGGTCACAACCTGCTTTTTCTAAAAATGTCTTTATAACTTCTGATGTATTTAAAACATCTTGTTTAAATGCAGGATCTGCACTAACAGAAGGAATTTTAAGGATTTTTATTAATTCGTTTATAAAACGATCTTTGTTTGAATTGATATAATTTTTAATGTTTTGCATGATAGTTTTTTGATGAATATCAAAAATACTAAAATTCCTAAAGAACTTCTTTGCAATTTCTAAGTAATGTTTATATTTGCACTCCTTAAATGCAGGCGTGGTGGAATTGGTAGACACGCTAGACTTAGGATCTAGTGCCGCAAGGTGTGAGAGTTCGAGTCTCTCCGCCTGTACTAAGTAAAAGCTCTTCGATTTTCGAAGAGCTTTTTATTTTATAATATCTCTGTTAATAACTCAGTTTTAAGTTAAGTAATTGATAATAAATAATTTACTAAATTTAAGAATTACTAACAAATAATTTATATTATGACTTTATTGTACACAGTTTTAATTGGAGCATTGATAGGATTTCTTGCAGGTAAATTAATGAAAGGCGGTGGATTCGGCTTTTTATTGAATGTAATTTTAGGGATTATTGGTGGAGCAGTAGGCGGATGGATCTTTGGAATTCTGGGAATTACTATTGCAAATGGTATTGTTGGCGATTTAATTACCGGTGTAATTGGAGCATCAGTAGTGCTATTTATAGCAGGTTTATTTAAAAAATAAATTATCAAAGAATTAACGAAAAGAGCTATTTTATGATAGCTCTTTTTTTTATTTTTACACAAAAGAAATTAGATCATGGAAATAAGAAATTATACAAACGAACAAATACAAACCATTCAAGCTGCTTTTATGTCAAAAGTGTATTCTTGGATGTCTGGTGGACTAGCAATTACAGGTTTGATAGCAATGTGGGTTGCATCAATTTCAGGAATAGGACAAATGATTCAAGAGAATAGAATGTTATTCTTTGGTTTATTTATTGGAGAAATATTTTTAGTAGGATATTTAATTTCAAGGATTAATAAAATATCTGCGCAAACTGCAGGGATTATTTTCACAGGGTATGCAGCACTAAACGGTTTGACATTATCCGTCGTATTTTTAATGTATACACCAGAATCAATTGGAAGTACATTTTTAGTTACTGCTGGTACGTTTGCTATCATGAGTATGTATGGTTATTACACCAAAAAGGATTTAACATCTTGGGGTAATTTATTATTTATGGCATTAATCGGAATTATTATTGCTTCTGTTGTTAACTTTTTCATGCAAAGTACAATGATGTATTGGCTGATAACTTATGCTGGTGTTTTTATATTTGTTGGATTAACAGCATACGATACTCAAAAAATTAAAAGAATGAGTGGTACTTCTGAAGTTGGTTCTGAAGAAGAATCTAAAAATGCCATTGTTGGAGCATTAATGTTGTATTTAGACTTTATCAACTTGTTTTTATTACTACTAAGAATATTGGGTGATAGAAAATAAATCGCTTAACTTTTTAATTGTCTGTTCGAGCGGAGTCGAGAACTTATAATTCTTTGATTATATCTAAACATCTCGACTCCGCTCGATGAGACATTTCTATTTTATACTACTTTTTACAGTATCTTTGTGCATTATTTAAAGAGATATGCAGTTTAGAGATTTAGGATTAAATAAACCAATTGTAAGAGCAATTACTGAACACGGATACGAAAACCCTACTTTAGTTCAGGAACAAACTATTCCGATTGTTCTTGAAAAAAAAGATGTGATTGTTTCTGCTCAAACCGGAACAGGAAAAACAGCTGCGTTTGCATTGCCCATTTTGCAACAACTTTTTGACAAACAAGATGCTTCTAAAAAAGGAAAGAAAATTAGAGCATTAATTATTAGTCCTACAAGAGAACTAGCGATACAAATAGAAGAGAATTTCAATATTTATAGTAAATACACCAACCTAAGAACGGGTATCGTTTTTGGCGGAATTTCTATTGAGCCACAAAAAGAAATGCTGAGAAAAGGAGTTGATATTTTAATTGCTACTCCTGGTAGATTATTGGATTTACACAAACAAGATTTTGTAAACTTAGATTATATTGAAACTTTTGTGTTAGACGAAGCAGATTTAATGTTAGATATGGGTTTTATTGATGATGTTAAGAAAATAGAACGCTTATGTCATCAACAAAAACAAACCTTATTATTCTCTGCAACGATGCCATTTAAAGTGGTGGAATTGGCTAAAACGATCTTAAAAGACCCAGTGAAAATTGAAGTTGCTCCAACTTCTTCTACGGTAAAAGGTGTACATCAATTATTGTTTTATGTTCCAAAACCAAAAAAAATAGAATTGTGTTTGCACTTGCTTAGAAACTCTATAAAAGGAAGTGTCATTATTTTTAGAAGAACTAAATACGGAGTAGATAAATTAGAAAAAACACTACTTAGAAATAAGTATAAAGTTGATAGTATTCATGGTGATAAATCTCAAGATCTACGTCAAGAAGCTTTGCAGAAATTTAAAAAAGGAGAGGTTAATATTTTAATTGCTACTGATGTTGCTGCACGTGGAATTGATGTTAAAGATGTTGATACAGTAATTAATTTTGACCTTCCGAATATCTCAGAAACCTATGTGCATAGAATCGGTAGAACGGGTAGAGCAGGGCAAGAAGGCGCTGCATTTTCATTCTGTTCTGCAGACGAAAAAGACTATGTTATTGCTATCCAAAAGTTAATCAATAAGCAATTGGATGTTATTGAAGATCATCCGTATCCGCTAGACCCAAAAGCAAAGCCAGAAGTACATAAATCTCCTGATGCTGGAAAATACAGAAAAGGAAGGAAATCTGTAGCTTCTAAAAAGAAAAAGAAACGTTGGTATTAAATAAAAAGATTGGCTAAAAAGAAGGTTCTTGTCCGTTCGAGCGGAGTCGAGAACTTGTTATTATTTTGATAATCAACAAACCTTTCGACTCCGCTCAAGGAGACAATTAAAAATTTAGTGCTTTTTAGTCAATCTTGTTTAGATTTATAAGTGAAACTTAATTACTTCTCTTAGAAACAACTCCACCTTTTGCACTATCAACAGTAACAGTAAATTTAGAATTTCCTTTTACAATCCAACGAACTTTTACAACTCCGTTTCCAGGAATGTTCTGAACTCTCATTTTAGCCGGATTCACTTTTTGTTCTTCGGTTACGTTAAAATCTGCATCAGTAACCAACATTCCTGCAACAACATTAACTCCAGAAATACTTACATAATCTGGTCTTGTAATATTGTATTTTAAATCTTGACTTGCGTGTGTTGGCATTAATCTATCGTTTTGAATAGTAACAGTTACTTCTTTTAAGCCACCACTTAATTTCTTTTCAGAAATATCTGCAATTGATAAATTTGGCATGTGATACGCATGATAAAAAGTAAACGCCATATTTCTGTGCGCTTCTTCCTCTAACATAAAACCTGGCGTTGCTCTACCAAAATTCTTTTTAAATCCGCCAATTTCTATTTTTCCGTATGTTGGGTGATTAAACTCTTTCCAATCAGTAAAAGCATCACTCATTAGCAATTCTTTGTCAAAATCATACGTTTGGTTTCTGTCTCTTCCGCTCTTTTTATAGTATGCAAATGATGTGAAAATTTCATTGGTAAAAGTATAAATTCCTCTACTTCCATAAAACCAATCTAATTCACCTCCAAAAACAGAATACAAATCTTTATACACTGTTAAGTAACGATAACCTGGCAACATTTTTTCTCCTTTCTTACCAATTGCATCATAAATTCTAATGTCTGCTCTGTTATAAGTTGCTAAATCTTCTTGTGCTCCTGGACCACGTAAAATCATTCCTCCAGAATTGTGAAAACTTTGTGCACCAGCAATATTTGGATGCGCTAAAACAAAATCTGCAACTGCTCTCGTTTCTGGTAAAGAAAACGGATGTCTGTATGCGCCACGTTGAATATAATCTGGTTGCCATTTCCAACCCCAATCTCTATTTGGGTCGTAATATCCGTGCGTATCTTCGTTTATTCTTCCGTCGCCGTCATTGTCAATTCCTTCGTTTCCTAAATATTCGTAACGCTGAGTTGTAACAACATCATCTGGACCAATAGGAATCATTTTTCTTGGATCTTGTGGATCTACAATATAATTTCCGTGATTGCTCTTTCTTCTCATCATTGTTATAGAACCATCGCCGTTGATATCATCATAACCATCTTCATCAAACAAACCATCTCTATCATCATCTAAAGCAATCATACCAGACCTTGGACTACTTCCAGTATTTGGTTCTTTCATAAAATCGTTTCTTGCATCTGGATTTATCGTTGGAACAATATAAAAAATACGGTCATTTAACATATTGGTTATATATTCGTTATCGTTAAAATTCTCTGTCAAATACCAAGCTGTATAAATACTGATTTCTCCACCTTGAATTTCATTTGAGTGAATATTTCCATCTAAATAAAATCCTGGTTTTCTGTCTGCTTTTCCTTTTTTATAATTTGTAATTGCAAGCATCCAAATATCTCTGCCTTTTGCAGATTTACCGATAGATTGTCTTTTAACTAAATTAGGATGTGCATCTGCAATTTTTTTACTTAGTGCAGCTAATCCTTCTGAAGTATAATATCTATTAAATGAAATTTGAACTTTAGGATTGTGTGGTGATCCGGCTGCTCTAAAAATTTCTGAACTATTCTGTGCGCCAATTGCTAATGGAAATAAAAATACTAGCAACAATGACTTTAATATATTTTTGTTGATTTTCATCTTTTCTAATTTTTTATTTTAATTTGATTGTTGCTGAATCTGAACCTGTATGAGAAGTTCCTGCTTCTATACTAACATTTCCTTTTCCTTTAATTAACCAAGAAAATTTTTGACTACTATCTCCGTCAATACTATTTACCAACGTAATTTCTTTTCCGCTAATAATTTCTTGATTTTTACCCAATTTAACAGCTACTTTTATTTTTAATAACCATCTAGATTTTTTCCCCATTTCTGTATGAGTTGGTAATAAACCACTGTTATGAACATCTACAGAAATTCTTGTTAACCCATTTCCAATAGCTTCAGAAGTAACATTTTGAAGTGTAATATTTGGTTGCATTTTTGCAAGTTCAATAATAAAATCTGTGTGTTTTTTACTGATGTCTGCAACCATTTTAAATGGCGGATTTATCATTTTGTAAGGAGAAATTCCTCCAACTTCTACTTTATTATTTGGAAAATCAGGATGATTTATTGGTTTCCAATCAACAAAAGCATTGCTTATGTTTTCTTGTTTTGCCCAATTTAAATAGTTTACAAACTTGTTTTTTGCAGATTTTTTAGCAGAATCTTTTACTTTTGGAACCCACCAACCTGGAGTTGCTAATGCTAATTTACCAAAATGGAAATAAGACCATTGAAAGAAATCTCCACCTTTTCCGTTAGAAGTTGGAGCGTCTTTTGTTCCTGTGATTTTGTTGTATTTTCCTGATAAAAATTTATTTAAAGCTGCATCGTCTTTTAAAACACTAGTTACAACTCTTTTTCTTGCGCCAGCCGCATTATATCTTAATGGATTAGAAAGATTGTTTTCTGGACCTAAAGTAATAATAGAAAAGATATTCCATTGCTCATATAAAAATTCTAATAAAGCTCTATTTTCTTTTTCAGAAATTGCGTGTTCTCCAGCTCCTGGTTTAAAATAAGGATAGTTATAACTGAAGTTCTTATTAAATAAAATTCCGCCTTTCCCATCTTCATTAAATTTCCCGTCCTTATCATTATCAATTCCTTCTGAGAAAATTTTATACATTCCTGTTTCACCTTTATTTTTATCAGCTTTCACAAGTATTCTTTCGTCTTCTTTTAGTTTGATGTAATCTCCAGTAACGTCTTCTACACGCATCATGGTAATTAAACCGTCTTTGTTTAAATCCTCAAAAGGATCTTCGTTAAATTCGCCATCTCTGTCATCATCAGTACTTCTTGCGTTTCCGTTTTTGTAATGTTTTAAAGAAGAAAAATAATTTTCTGTAGCATTCGGACTCATATTAGGGAAAATATAAAATGTAGTTTTCTCTAATACATCCGCATGATTTTTTAAAATATTTTCTGCAATTTGAATTGCCATTTCTGGACCTAAAATATGAGAACCATCAACACCACTAACAATAGCTATTGCAGGTTTGTTTTTAGAGTTTCCTTTAGATAAAGTTAATGCCCAAATTTTATGTCCACCAACTGTTGTTGTAAGTGTTTCTAATTTACTGTTTGATGCATTTTGACTTTGTAAAGTTTTAAGTCGTTGAGAGAATTTGCTATAATTGCTATAATCGGTTTGTGCCGAAATTTGCAAAGAAGTAAAGCAAAAAAGCAACCCAGAAAAAAGGGTAATTGCTTGTTTTTTGTTGAACATAATAATAGTAGGTTAAGTTAATTATAATGAATTAGCTTTAAAGATATAGAATTCTATATACAAACCTATTTGTTGTTCTATGAACTTATAAATATTAAGTTTTTTTTAACGTTTACTTTTTTAGAATAATTTCTTCAAAATCTTCAGTTCTGTCTAAACTAGAAAATAAATTTTTAAATTTTTCTGAAGGAGCGGTCAATTTTCTTTTTTCTAAATCTATCCAAGCGCCATACACATTTACTTGTGCTGCCAACTTGCCATTTTCATTAAAAAGTTGATGTTGTAACTTCCAACGTTCTATGTTTGTTGATAAAGCTTTTAACGTAAGATTTACTGTAATGTCTTCTCCGATGTGGATTTCTTTATAAAAGTTAGTTTCTTCTTTAAATAGAATTGGACCTAATTTTTCTCTAGCAAAATCATCTATAGACAATCCATGTTCTTTAAAATACCGAACTCTAACTTCTGCGGCATAATCATTATATGCGGTGTGTCGCATATGTCTATTTGCATCAAAATCTGCCCATTTTGTTTTAAATGTTACTTTAAATTCCATAAAAATATTCGACTTAGTGTTGAACTACTTGATTTAAATTTCTCATTTTTAATCTACTCAATACATTTAAAGCTTCATTTATGTAGATGTCTTTTGCTAAATTTTGATGCCAAGCTGTTCTTTTGTCACCGTCTATAATATCTTTTTTGATTAAAGGAAGTTCACTTTTAGGAGATTCAAATTTTAATTTTGATTCAAATTTAAAAACAGATTTAAATTTTTCTCCTTGTTCTTGATGCTTTTTAGCTTCTTTTGTAAATTGTTTAAAGTTTAAAGAATATGTTGTGTCATCTTGACTTTTCTTCAACCATTTTGCATAATCATTAATCAATGTAAAACTAGGATTTTGCATAATTCTCTCTTTACTTTCATTTACAACATCGCTAAAATTTTCATAAGAATTTACAGGAGTATATCTTGCTTTCGGAACTTTATCCCAATCTAAAGCGCCATCTAAATCTCTTTCACCAAACTTCATATAACTATATCTGTCTGGCATTGCAATATCAGAATACACGCCTTCTTTTTGTGTAGAACCGCCATTAACTCTGTAGAATTTTTGGATGGTCATTTTTAAAAAACCTAAATCTTCTTTATAATCTGGATAAAATTGGTTGATTGGTAAAATATTTTGAACAGTACCTTTTCCGTAGGTTTGATTACTTCCAATAATAACTGCTCTGTTGTAGTCTTGCATTGCAGCAGCAAAAATTTCTGATGCCGAAGCAGATAATTCATTTACTAAAACAACCAAAGGTCCATCCCATTGTATTTTTGGATCTTGATCATGTTGAACTCTTGCTTTTTCTCCTCTGTATTTTACTTGTACAACTGGACCTTCACTAATAAATAATCCTGCAATCTCAATAGCAGTTTTTAAAGATCCACCGCCATTATTTCTTAAGTCGATTAACAAGCCTTCTACATTTTCTTTTTTAAGATTTGCAATTTCTTTTTCCATGTCTTTTGCAGAATCTCTAAAGTTTTTATCACTAAAATCGATGTAAAATTTTGGTAAATTAATGACTCCGTATTTTTTTCCGTCTTTTAGAACAACACTAGATTTTACAAAAGTTTCATCTAAATTTACAACATCTCTAATAATAGAAATTACACGAATAGAATTGTCTAATTTTTTCTTTACAGTCAATTTAACTTCTGTACCTTTTTTTCCTTTGATAAATTTAATGGCGTCGTCTAAACGCATTCCAACAATATCTAAAGGTTCTTCATCTGCTTGCGCCACTTTTAAAATAATATCTCCAGCTTCTAAATCACCTTGTTTCCAAGCTGGTCCACCAGAAACAACTTCAAAAACATGCGTGTAAATTCCTTTTTTCTGTAATCTAGCTCCAATTCCTTCTATTTTACCAGACATATCAATATCAAATTTTTCTTTAACATTTGGAGCCATATATGTAGAATGAGGATCGAAACCACTGGTTACACTATTTAAAAAAGTTGAAAACCAATCAGCATTTTCTAACTCTTCTATACGGATATATAGTTCATCCATATTTTTTAAAACCTCTTTTCTTGCAGCAGCTTCTAAGGTTTTAAAAGATGATTTTTTAAAGTTCTTATCATTTTTCCCTTTTTCAGTTTCTAAGTCTTGTTTTTCTTGAATTCTGCTTAACGTGTTTAATTTTAATTGTTTTCTCCAATTATTTATCAACTCATTTTCGTTTCTTGGAAAGGGAATTTTATCATAATCAATATCAATGGTTTCTCTTTTATTAAAATTGAATGGTTGCGCTAAAATTTCTCCGTAATATTTTTTTGCGCTTTTAATTTTTTCTGTAAATCGACCATAAACTAAATGATAAAAAGCTAAATCTGCTTTTTTAAGTTGATTGTCAATTAAGTATTTAAATCTAGAAAAATCTTCAATATCTTCTTGTGTAAAATATCTTTTAGACGGATCTAAACCTTCAATAAACTCATTAAAAACATGTTCAGAAAAATCATCATCTAAATCCTTAGGTAAATAATGCCCATTTGTAAGCATGTAATTGATGACAGAAATTAATACTTTGTCTTTTTCTGGATCATTTTTTATAGGATTTGTTGTAAAACTTGATGCTAGTATAAAAAATGCTACAAACGGAATGATAAATTTAAATGCTCTCTTCATGTTCTTATTGTTTTTATAAATTCTTTTTTGCAATTTAGAGTATTGCAAACTACTAAAATTATACCAAAAAAAGTAGTGCAAATTTATTTCGTATTTTTTTGTGATATTATTGATACAATGTTACTTAAATATCCATCGTAAATCTGTTTAAAAAATGTTAAATCCGTATCGTATAAAAGAAAGTAAAATTATGGTACATTTGTTAGTGATAAAATATAATTATGAAAAAAAGACCTTTAATTTTAGTTACAAATGATGATGGAATAACTGCTCCAGGAATTCGCGCTCTTATAGAAGTGATGAATGAAATTGGAGACGTTTTTGTTGTTGCGCCAGATAGTCCGCAAAGCGGAATGGGACACGCAATTACGGTTGATAATGTGTTGCATTGTAATTCAATTACTGTTGATGATGGACCGCAAATTGAATATAGTTGTTCTGGAACTCCGGCAGATTGTGTAAAAATGGCGGTAAATAGTATTTTAAACAGAAAACCAGATTTGTGTGTTTCAGGAATTAATCACGGATCAAATTCATCTATAAATGTCATTTATTCTGGAACGATGAGTGCTGCTGTAGAAGCAGGAATTGAAGGTGTTCCGGCAATTGGTTTTTCGTTGTTAGATTTTAATTGGCATGCAGATTTTACAGCATCTAAAGTAATTATAAAACAAATTGTACTTGAAGCTTTAAAGAAGAAGATTCCAGAAGCTACCGTTTTAAATGTAAATATTCCGAATTTGCCTGAAAAAGACATCAAAGGAATTAAAATTTGTAGACAAGCAAACGGAAATTGGCAAGAAAACTTTGACAAAAGAACAAGTCCAAACGGAAAAGAATATTATTGGTTGTCTGGCGAGTTTATTTGTAAAGACAAAGGAGAAGATACAGATATTTGGGCGTTAAATAACGGTTATGTTTCTGTGGTTCCTGTTAAGTTTGATATGACTGCACATCACACAATCCAAAAATTAAATACATGGGATTTATAAAAAAAGAAATTCTAATTGGAGCTTTAGTGTCGCTATTTGCAACATTTTCTGGAGTTTTTATTTATATAGAATTTTTTTCAAAATTTAATTTTCAAGAAACGTTAATCGTTATAAAAGAACAAGATTTAACAGCTAAAATATTAACCTTAGCTGCAATTCCAAATTTGTTTGTGTTTTTTATTTTTATCAAAAAGAAACAAGATTACAGAGCAAGAGGTGTTTTGTTTACAACTATTTTAATTGCATTTACTACATTTGTTGTCAAACTATTTTAGCTACAATTCTTAATAAAAGGAATGAGATACTACATTATTGCCGGAGAAGCATCAGGAGATTTACACGGTTCTAACTTGATAAAAGCATTGTTTAAACAAGACGAGAATGCAGATATTAGATGTTGGGGCGGAGATTTGATGAAAAATGCTGGAGCAACGTTGGTAAAACATTATAAAGAATTGGCTTTTATGGGTTTTGTAGAAGTGTTGGCAAACATTCCTACCATATTTAAAAACATTGCTTTTTGTAAAAAAGACATTGAGGCATTTCAGCCAGATGTTGTTGTTTTTATAGATTATTCTGGATTTAATTTACGAATAGCAAAATGGGCAAAACAAAAAGGTATTAGAACCAATTATTATATTTCTCCACAAGTTTGGGCGTCAAGATCTAGCAGAGTAGAAAAGATTAAGAGAGATATTGACATGATGAATGTAATTCTCCCTTTTGAAAAAGAATTTTATGCAAAACGTAATTATGATGTCAATTTTGTTGGTCATCCTTTAATTGATGCCATTGCCGATAGAAAACAAGTTGGTGAAATCGCTTTTAGAAAAGAAAATAATTTAGGCGATAAAAAAATTATTGCATTATTACCTGGAAGTAGAAAACAAGAAATTATAAAAATGTTATCGGTAATGCTTTCTGTGGTTGATGATTTTAAAGAATATCAATTTGTAATTGCTGGCGCTCCGAGTCAAGATTTTTCTTTTTATCAGCAATTTATAAAAACGGATAATGTGCAGTTTATCAACAATAAAACCTACGATTTATTAAGCGTTTCGTTTGCTGCTTTGGTAACATCCGGAACAGCAACTTTAGAAACGGCTTTGTTTAAAGTGCCGCAAGTTGTGTGTTATAAAGGAAGCGCCATTACGTTTGCAATTGCCAAACGAATTATCACATTAAAATTTATTTCATTGGTCAATTTAATTATGGATAAAGAAGTGGTAACTGAATTAATTCAGAGTGATTTTAACACAAAAACACTACGCAAAGAATTGACTAAAATTCTAGATGAAACGCATCGAGAAAAGTTGTTTTTAGAATACTACGAGTTAGAAAAAATCCTTGGTGGAAAAGGAGCTTCAGAAGAGTCTGCAAGATTAATTATTGAAGGAATAAAATAATTTCTTATTTTTTTAGTAACTTTAGCATGCTATGAAAAAGTTGCTAAGTTTTTTACCAACTCATTTTACTATTTGCCTAATTGTAGGAATTGTTTTGCAATTTTACTATAAATTATGGCAGTATTCTTTTACGCAATCAGTTTTTGTTGTTGTATTATTTTTACTACTGATTTTTCTTTTCAAGTATTTTAAAAAGCAACTTTTTTTTACAATTACAAGTTGGTTTTTATTTGTTTTTGTAGGAATGATTGCTGTGTTTTCTCAAAACCAATCACATAAAGAAAACTATTATGCAAATTATTTTCCTGCGGACTCTTTAATCACTTTTAAAGTAGAAAAAGTGTTAAAAAGTAATTTGTATTATGATAAGTATTTAGGTTCAATTATTAAAGTTGGAAATCAAAAAACTGTAGGAACAATTTTGCTAAATGTTCAAAGAGATAGTTTGCAAACGTCTGCTAAAATTGGTTCCGTATTTTTGTTTAAATCAGAACTCAATAAAGTTCAAAAACCATTAAATCCATTTCAATTTAATTATAAAACGTATCTCGAAAAACAAGGTGTTTACCATCAAGTTTTTCTAAGAAATACTGCTTTTTTGGTAAAAGAATCTAACGAAAATTCAATGTATAAAATAGCTGAAAACATCCGAGCTAAAGTTGAAAAGGAATTAGTAAAAAACGGATTTGAAGGAGAGGAACTTGCTGTTATAAAAGCGTTGATTTTAGGACAACGAAAAGATATTTCAAAAGATTTATTAGAAGATTATACAAATGCTGGTGCCATTCATATTTTAGCAGTTTCTGGTTTGCATGTCGGAATTATTTTATTAATTCTAACGTTCTTTTTAAAACCATTAGAACAACTTAAAAACGGAAAAATCATAAAGACATTTTTAATCGTTTTATTGCTTTGGTTTTTTGCAGTTATTGCGGGTTTATCTGCATCGGTTGTAAGAGCAGTAACCATGTTTACAGCCATTGCAATCGGAATGACATTTAAGAGAAAAACACTAGTGCAACATACATTAATTGCCTCGATGTTTGTGTTGCTACTTACCAAACCGATGTTTTTGTTTGATGTTGGTTTTCAATTAAGTTATTTAGCAGTTTTTAGTATTGTAACCATTCAGCCAAAACTGTATCAATTATGGAAGCCAAAATGGTTTTTAACAGATAAGTTTTGGCAACTATTTACGGTTTCTGTTGCTGCACAATTGGGGGTTTTACCTGTGAGTTTGTTTTATTTTCATCAATTTCCTGGGTTATTTATGCTTTCTAATTTGGTGATAATTCCTTTTATTGGAATTATTTTAATGCTTGGAATTTTAGTAATTGTATTAGCATTATTTCAAATCTTGCCTAACTTTTTGGCAGATTTATACATCTTCATTATTTCATTAATGAATCAATTTGTAAGTTGGATTTCAATTCAAGAATCTTTTCTGATAAAAGATATTTCGTTCTCTTTTTTATTCTTGATGATGTCTTATGGATGTTTGATTTTCGGTTTTAGCTATTTTGAAAGAAAAACCTATAAGTCAGTTGTGGCACTTTTATTAATGATCATCCTTTTTCAAGGAAGCATTTTTTATGAAAAACAACAAACAGAAACTAGACACGAATTTGTAATTTTTAATAAAAGCCGACAAACTATTATTGCTGAAAATAATAATGGAAATTTAAAGATTTACCATGATTTAGATTCAGTAAGTATAAAAAACTTAGGTTTAATTAGAGATTATAAAGTTGGCAGAAAAGCAAAAGAAATTCAATTTAAAAATAAACTTTCTAATGCTTATCAATTTAAAAAAGAAACTTTTGTTTTGGTAGATAGTTTGGGAGTTTATCAATTAGGAATTCAATTAAAACCAATTGTTTTATTAATTCAATCTCCAAAAATTAACTTAGAAAGATTGATTCAAAACATCCAACCCAAACAAATCATTGCCGATGCTTCAAATTATAAAAGTCAGATTGTAAATTGGAAATTTATTTGTGATCAAAAAGGCATTCCGTTTTATTATACCGCAGAAAAAGGAGCAATCATTTTTAAGTAACTAGTTAGGTAATTTCCAAAATGTCAGTTCGAACCTTGCCTTCATCCGGCAGGTGGAGTCGAGAACTAATTTAGAAACTAAAATGAAGTAATTTACTCTACAATTGTACTTTTAAAGTTTTTTACAAAATCTCCCCAATTCTTTTCTTTTCTGTCTTTCTTAATGAAAAAAGCCAATACCATTTCCATTTTTCGTGGCGTTAAATAACCAGGAATTCTGTCTAATAATTGTTCTTCTTTATTTAAAATAACAGTCGTTGGATAACTTAGTTTTCCGTTTTGTAAAGCAGCACTTAATTCGTGATATTTTGTTTTTCCTTGTTGATTAAATTTAAATGTGTAATCTTTATATGTTATTGGGTCTTTACCTTCGCCATTTAGTCTTATTGCATGATAGTTGTCGTTTACATACTTTGCAATTATTGGATTTGTGTAGGTTTCTTTATCCATTTTTTTACACCAACCACACCAATCTGCATAAATAGCAATCAATAAAGGTTTTGGATTTGTTTTATTGATTTCAATTGCTTTTTCAAAAGAAAGCCAGTTTACTTTTTCTTGTGCATTTGTGTTTAATGCAAAAGTAATAAGTAGTAAAGTAATTATTTTTTTCATGTTCTATCTGTCGATATTTAATTCACAAATTTACAAAGTGTTTTTTAGCTTTTTCAATAATATTGTGATTCTAACTTAACGAATTCCGTGCATTAATTTTTTCATTAATGGGTTGATTAATATTAAAATGAAACCAGCAGCAGCAGGAATAATTGTAAATATTAAAAAGAAGTAACTCATAGAATATTGTTCTACAATTGCATCAATTTGTCCACCAACCATTGCAGCTATTTTGTTACCAGCAGCAATTGCTAAATACCAAACGCCAAACATCACTCCAATTTTTTTTGGAGGCACTAATTTTGAAACATAAGACAACCCAACTGGCGATAAACATAATTCGCCCATTGTATGTAATAAATATGCTAAGACTAACCAAATTAAACTAACAGAAGCTGTTTTTGCTCCTTGTGGAATTGTGCTAGAACCATAAGCTAGAGCACCAAAACCGATTCCTAAAAGAATCATTCCGATTCCAAATTTCATTGCGGCAGAAGGATTGTATTTGCTTTCCCACCATTTTGAGAAAAGTGGTGCCAAACCAATAATAAACAAAGAATTTAAAATCAAAAACCATGAAGCTTCAATTTCTGCTTTATCACCAGGTAAAATAACAGTTAGTTTCCAAATTGCAATTGCCCAAATACTTAAAAAACTGATGCCTAGAATAATATTTGATAAAGAAATACTCTTAAAAGTTTGAGCAAATAGCTTTAGTAAAACCCATGAAATGATTCCTAGTGGAACAATGGTAATTATGGTGTCAACAATTTTAAAAATTAAAGCAGAACTACCTTCCAAGCCTCTTTGTGTGTAATCTCGAGCAAAAATATTCATAGAACCACTAGCTTGTTCAAAAGCAGCCCAAAAGAAAACAACAAAAAACGCTAAGATACCTACTACAATATATCTGTCTCTTTGCACATTTGCTGGTACTTTTTCTTCTTTAGTAACTTCTATGTTTTCAATTGCATCAGAGATGTCAACTTTTTTTGTAGGTTCTGCACCCACGTTTCCAAAAATGCTTCTTCCAAACCAAAATTGCATCGTTCCTAAAAGCATAAAGATTCCAGCCAATCCAAATCCCCATGCATAACTTAAATTACTAGCTAAGAATCCGCATAGTAAAACTCCTAAGAATCCACCAGAATTAACGCCCATATAAAAAATTGTAAACGCACCGTCTTTTCTGTCTGGATATTTATCATACAAACCACTCACTACAGAAGTTACGTTTGGTTTAAATAATCCATTTCCTGCAATTAATAAACCAACTCCAACATAGAACATAAATTCAGTTTCGAAAGCTAATGAAGCATGACCAAGTGTCATTAATAAAGCTCCTAAAGCAACAGCTTTTTGATAACCTGTAAATTTATCAGCAATCCAACCACCAATAATTGGGGTTAAATAAACAGAGCTTGTGTAAATCCCCAATAAGCCTAAGGCTCTTTCTCTTGTCCACTCCCAGCCACCATCAGTAAATGAAGCGGTTAAGAATAATACAAAAATGGCACGCATTCCGTAATAGGAAAAGCGTTCCCACATTTCTGTGAAAAATAGAACAAATAAGGCAGGTTTGTGACCTAATAAACTAAACTCATTAGCTTTTACAGTAGTGCTCATAATAATTAATAATTGAAGTTAAAAAAGAAAACCTCACAACTATGAGTTTGTGAGGTTTTAAAAATATGTTTTTTTAATGTACGTTGCCCATCAAGCGTTTTATCAATGGAGAAGCAATAAGTATTAATAAACCTGCTCCAAGAGCATATTGTGCTATCATCAAAAATCCATCAGTATAGGTAGTTAAAGTTTCAAAACCACCGATGTTTTTATCGGTACTTTCTATGGCAAGTTGTTCTCCAATAAATCCAACCAATTGAAAAGCAAATGCTGAAGATAGGAACCAAATCCCCATCATAAAAGCAACAATTCTTTTTGGTGATAGATCTGTAATTTTAGAGAGTCCAATTGGAGACATTAACATTTCTCCTACAGAAATTAAGAAATACATAACTAATAAGAACGAAAAAGGTACCATACCATTTTCATCTGCGCTTGCACCACTAATTGATAAAATATAAAAACTGATTCCGGCAAATAGGAGTCCTAACCCAAACTTATAAGGTGTTCTTGGATTTTTCTTTTTCTTAGATAGATAAACCCATAACATTGACATTGGTATCGATAATATAATGATAAACATAGAGTTTAATGCGTTTGTACCTGCTGCATCAACTAAATATAAGTTAACATTTCTTGCTGCAAATAGCGTAATTACACTACCAGATAATTCATGGAATCCCCAGAAAAGTGACATAAAAATAGTAATTAATACGGCAACAAATATTTTTTTTCTTTCTTCAACTTTTGCTTGATACATGATATACCCTAAATACACAACAATCACAAGAAGTAATATATTAAAGATAATATTTACAATGTTTTTACCACCCATGAATGCATCATCAGCAAAAACACTTTTATAAGAAGAAATTAAAAATGCAATTACAGGAACTGCTAAAACTGCCAATACAGGAACTAAAACGCCTTGTTTAATCCCGATTACTTTTTTCTCAATAATTTCTTTACTTGGTGCCCCACCTTTATTTCCAAATACATTTTTTTTAATTCCACTCCAAAATACAATTAAACCTAAAAGCATTCCGAATCCTGCCAATGCAAAACCATAGTGCCATCCATACGTATGTCCTAGCCATGCACATAATAGAGGGGCTGCAAAACCACCAATATTAATACCCATATAAAAAATACTAAAACCTGCTTCTTTTCTAGGGTCATCGTCTTTATATAGTTCTCCAACAAATGTTGAAATATTAGGCTTAAAAAAACCGTTACCAACCACAATAAAAGCCAATGCTAAAAAGAAAGCAATGTCGCTTTGAATGGCTAATACAAAATGACCAATAGCCATTAAGATACCTCCCAAGAAAATAGAATTTTTCATTCCTAAGATACTATCAGATATTCTACCACCAATTACGGTAGATGCGTATACTAAAGATCCATATGAAGCATATACAGCAGCTGCTGCAATATCTCTTTCTACTAAAGCTTCAAATATTACATTTACCATGTAAAGCGTTAGCAACGCTCTCATTCCATAGAAACTAAAACGTTCCCATAATTCTGCAAAAAATAAATAAAATAAGCCTTTTGGATGTCCGAACATTTCTTGCTGTTCTGGTTGTTTGACTATTGATTCTGACATAAGTATGTAATTTTAGTTGTTTTTTTAATTATTCTTTATTTAGTTGATAAAAAGATTGCCAAGTTTACGGAAAAATTGGCAAAAATCAAGCTAAAAAATCAGAAATATGGAATTCTAAGGTTATTTATCTAGGATTCAATTATCTTTGCTTCGCTTAAAAAGTACAATTCAATGTCCAAAATTATTTCAGGGTTTTCTAAACTTACTAAAGAAGAAAAAATAAACTGGTTGTCTAAAAATTACTTTAGCTCACAACCAGAAATTATTCAAACACTTAAGCAATATTGGAATGCAGATAAAAAACTGCAAGAATTACATGATGATTTTATCGAAAATACAGTGTCCAATTTTTATTTGCCTTATGGTGTTGCACCAAACTTTGTAATTAACGGAGATCATTATGTAATTCCTATGGTTGTTGAAGAGAGTTCTGTAGTTGCAGCAGCTTCTAAAGTGGCAAAATTTTGGAGTAAACGTGGCGGTTTTAAAGCAGAAGTAATTTCAACAACTAAAATTGGTCAAGTACATTTTATGTACGAAGGTAATAAAGAAGATTTAACATCGTATTTCCATCAACAAAAAGAAAATTTATACAAAGCGACTGCTTCCATAACTAAAAATATGGAAAAACGTGGTGGCGGAATTTTAGCTATTGAATTGGTTGATAAAACTGATAAGCTTGCAAATTATTATCAATTACATGCAACGTTTGAAACCAAAGATTCTATGGGCGCAAACTTTATCAATTCGTGTTTAGAAGCCATTGCAAAAGCTTTTAGAAAAGACGATATTGAAATTGTAATGAGTATTTTATCAAACTACGTTCCGCAATGTTTAGTAAGAGCCGAGGTTTCTTGTAAGATTGATGAATTGGGCGGAGAAAATCCACAACAATTTGCTCAAAAATTTAAACAAGCAGTTCAGATTGCAGAAATAGAACCTTACAGAGCTGTAACGCACAACAAAGGAATTATGAACGGAATTGACGCTGTTGTATTGGCAACCGGAAATGATTTTAGAGCTGTTGAAGCTGGAGCGCATGCTTATGCGGCAAAATCTGGAAACTATAAAAGTTTAACGCATTGCGAAATTGAAAATAATATTTTTAAATTTTGGATTGAAATTCCCTTAGCTTTAGGAACTGTTGGCGGATTAACCGCTTTACATCCTATGGCAAAATTATCGCTAGATATGTTGCAAAAACCATCGGCAAGAGAATTGATGCAAATTATTGCAACAGCAGGTTTGGCACAAAATTTTGCTGCGTTAAAAGCGTTAACTACAAGCGGAATTCAAGAAGGACATATGAAAATGCATTTGATGAATATTTTAAATCAATTGAATGCAACAAATGAAGAAAAAGAAAAAGTTGTTGCTTACTTTAAAGATAAAACGGTTACACATAGTGCAGTTGTTGAACAATTTAATGCTTTGAGAAGGTAAACGGAATGTCCCCTCGAGCGCAGTCGAGAGGTTTTTATTTAGGTCTCGACTGCGCTCGACCTGACAAAAAAACTAACAATTGACTCGATTTTATTCAAACGGAAAATTATTATTAACAGGAGAATATGTTGTTCTTGACGGAGCGACATCGTTGGCTGTGCCTACAAAATTTGGGCAAGATTTAGTTGTAACGTCAATTCAAGAACCGCAATTGGTTTGGGGAAGTTTTACAAATACAGGAGAGTGTTGGTTTGAAGCAATTTTTGATTTACCAAAACTCCGTTTAAAAAACGCAACCTTCAATTCTGATAAAGAAGGAAATGCCGAATTTATTGCAGAAACGTTACACAAAATTTTAAGCGAAGCAAGAAAACTAAATCCGGATTTTTTGCAAACCGATAAAGGATTCATCGTAAAAACAAATTTAACTTTCCCTCAAAATTGGGGATTGGGAAGTTCTTCAACCTTAATAAATAATATTGCAACTTGGGCAAATGTTGATGGGTATAGATTATTATGGAATGCTTTTTCTGGAAGTGGTTATGATATTGCTTGTGCTAAAAATGATGTTCCAATTTTTTATCAGTTAAAAAATAAACAACCCATTGTAAAGCAAGTTGATTTCAATCCATTTTTTAAAGACGAATTATTTTTTGTACACTTAAATAAAAAGCAAAATAGCAGAGATGGAATTGCGCAATACAGAAAAAATAACCAACATATTCAGCAAGAAATTACTGAGATTTCCAATTTATCAAACGAGTTTGTAAAAGCAACTTCAATATCAGATTTAAAAAAAATACTAGAAGAACATGAAAACATTATTTCTTCTATTATTAAATTAAATCCAGTTAAAAAGGAATTATTTTCTGATTATTTTGGCACTGTAAAAAGCTTGGGAGCTTGGGGCGGAGATTTTGTATTGGCAACTGGAAACGAAGACACACCAAATTATTTTAAACAAAAAGGGTTTGAAACTGTACTTTCATATTCAAAAATGGTTTTATAAATGAATGTCACATCGAGTAAATTTATTGGTAACTGAGCGAAGTCGAAGTTGAAATAAATTTATAACGAGATGATTTAAAGAAAAGTTCTCGATACATCACGCTTTGGCGTGACACTCGAACTGACAAACAAAAAAAAATGAACAAAATAATTATCATTGGTGGAGGAGCCGCAGGTTTTTTTACAGCAATAAATGCGAAAGAGCAAAATCCAGATTTAGACATTATAATTCTTGAAAAAGGAAATGATGTTCTACAAAAAGTAAAAATTTCTGGTGGCGGACGATGTAATGTTACGCACGCTTGTTTTGAACCCAAAGAATTGGTAAAATTTTATCCAAGAGGAGAAAAAGAATTGCTAGGACCTTTTCATACATTTATGACTGGCGATACTTTTGAGTGGTTTGATGATCGTGGCGTTCCGTTAAAAATTGAAGAAGATAACAGAGTGTTTCCAGAAGCAAATACTTCGCAAGCAATTATTGATTGTTTTCAAAATGCTGTTGATACACTTGGTATAAAAGTTCTGAAAAATCACGGAGTAAATTCGGTAGAAAAAGAAAATAATCAATGGAAAATCCACACAAAAAACGAAACGTTTACTGCGGATAAATTAGTAATTGCTGCAGGAAGTAGTAATAAAATTTGGGAATTGGTAACCACTTTAGATCACTCAATCATTGAGCCAGTTCCGTCTTTGTTTACGTTTAATATTAAAGACAAAAGAATCATTGATTTATTAGGAATTTCTGTTCCGAATGCAACTGTGAATATTGTTGGAACAAAATTAGAATCCTCAGGTCCTTTATTAATTACACATTGGGGAATGAGCGGTCCAGCAGTATTAAAATTGTCTGCTTTTGGAGCGCGAATTTTAGCAGAAAAAGGATATCAATACAATGTGGAAGTAAATTGGTTATCGAGACCAACCGATAAAATTGTAAATGTGTTGTTGAATTTAAAAAAGAAACAACCAAAAAAGCAAGTATTTTTAAAATCTCCGTTTGCTGAAATTCCAAGAAGATTGTGGGAACGTTTTGTTGCTGCTTCTGATATTACAGAAATTTTTAAATGGGCAGATTTAAGTAATCATCATATAGAGAAATTAGCCAATCAATTAACCAAAGGAGTGTTTAATGCCAACGGAAAAAGTACGTTTAAGGAAGAGTTTGTAACTGCTGGCGGAATTGATTTAAAAGAAATTAATTTTAAACGTTTTGAAAGCAGAAAACACAACAACTTATTTTTTGTAGGTGAAATTTTAAATATTGATGCCGTTACCGGTGGTTTTAATTTTCAGAATGCTTGGACTGGCGGTTTTATTGCAGGAAAAGCGATTGCTAAATAGTTTTAGAAATAAAAATATATTTTTAAAATTAAAACTATAACTGATATTATGAAAAACAAGAATGTTAAGGAGGAAAATAAAACAAAAAAGTTTTTATATAAGTTGACGTTTTTGTTAATAAAACCTTTACTGCTTGGTGCGTAACTTGAAACTATTTCATTTGCTTTTTCAGAAACTTCTAGGTCATTAATATCTTCTTCACTTAAGTTTGAACCTAGTTTTATTTCAAAATTAAAAAGATTTAATGCGGACATAAAAGAAAGACTAAATAAATAACTAAAAACTCTTGATAAAGTACCAAAGATTATTGTCAAACCTAAAAGAAGAAATAATGATTTAAAATGTTTAATACAAATTTTGTCAATATTGCTTATTAAAACTCCTAAAAAGACAAATATAAAACCAACAAGCCAAGTCATTATTTTTTCTAAAGATTCGTTCAATTTTAATTGATCATCTTTAGCTTCATTTAGACTTTGATTTGAGATTAAAAGTCTCTTCTTTAAATTCTCTTTCTGGTTTAATTCCATAATTTATTTTCTAAAAATATTTTTTATTCCTCATCCTCCTCCTCAAAACAATTAAAAATAATTGAGTAGCCATATTCTAATGCTTCTTCGTACAATTCAACTTGGTCTTCATCAACATCGTCTACAGTATCTAGCGTATAATATTCTTCTTCGATTTCGGTTACTTTCCAACCTTCGCTTTTGATATAATATTTTGCTAATTTGTACGCACCTTCAATATCTTTATAATCGATGTATAAACTTACATACGCACCGATAACTTCATCGTATTGCTCAGATTTTTTTGTTGGTTTTGCTAAAGCATTTATTAAAAACATAATTTTAGGTTTTAAGTGATTATTCTATTAGTAATTTTTTTATTTCTTTGGCTAAATTATCAACATTTGCTTCGTTGTTTCCTGTTGAGGTAAAACGGATAATTCCTTTCTTATCAATAATAAAATTTTTAGGAATTGCTCCTTTTGCATATTTGTTCCATATTTTTTTCTCAGGATCAAATCCTGCATTAAAAACAATTTCTTTTCCTTTTAAGTAGGTCATTTTTTTTGAAACCAATGCCTTGTCTTCTCCGATTGCAATCGGAATAAAAACAAAATCTTCGTTTTTATATTTTTCTAAAATTTTAGACGGCATTTCGTAAAATTCTCTGATACACGGCGCGCACCAAGTTGCCCAAAAATTAAGCAAAACAACTTTTCCTTTTAAATCGGATAACTGAATTTGTTCTCCGTTTACCATTTCTACCCTAAAATTTTTTGCAGTATCATTTACATTTAAAATATATTCTCTAGTAAATTTTTTAGCATAGGTTTCTTCGGCTTTTTTAACTCTTTTTTTCTTTCTCATTTCTGATTTAGAAAAAATTTCGATGACTGCAATAAATTCCTTTTCGCCCAATATATCTCCGAGTTTCTTTTTTAAACGGATGTATTCATCATCAGAAATACCATTCTTCATTCCTTTTATGAATCCGGATTTCATGTAATCGTTTATTTTTTCTTTTGAAACAATTTCATCGTTCACGATAAAAATTTGTTCAAATGATTTGTTCTTTTGCGCAATCAAGATGTTTGCTGAAAAGATAAAAAGTAGCGTTAAAAGAATTCCCTTTTTAAATATATTTTGCATAATTATTTTAAATTTACGCCAATTCTCCTCTATGCGGAATCAAAGCATCACGATATGTTTTCATATCAACTTCATCAACAATAATATAAGCGATACTATGAAATTCGGTGAGTTCTAAGAAATCAATTTCGTAATAATATAGATCTTTTGCTGCAGCAAATTCCATTAAATGAATGTGGTGATGTTTTGCAGTTTCCAAACCATCTTCTCCTTTAAAATCCCAGATTAATTTTAGTTTTCTATTCATAAATACAAAAATACCTTTTTCAAATGAATGAAAAAGGTATTTTAACAACGAACTAAAATTTATACTTATTCTTCTTTTTCAAGTAAATGTTTTTTCCCGCCAAAAGTCAATTCCATTGTTTTGTTTTGTAGGTTGAAATCAAAACGAATTCCCATTGCGTCATACATAAAAAGATCTTTTTTAGGCGAAATTAATTTAAAGATTGGTTGACCAGTTGCTTGTGCAAACAAAGTAGTGCCTTTTTTAGTAAAAGTTACTTTCGCAGGAAATGTTTTTCCGCTATAAACTCCTAAATAAACGTCTAATTCTTCCGTTTTTAATTGAAGTGTAACTGTCTTTTTTAACGAAGTGTCATTTTTAAAATAGGTTTCTAAAATAGAAATTACAGTTGGCATCGTCATCGCATTTAACCCATTAAATGTAAAAGCCATGGTAATATTTTTCTCTGGAATGTATAAAGCATAAGATTGAAAACCATCAATGCCGCCATCGTGACCAAATACTTTTAAATCGTTAAACTCGAATTGCATAATTCCGAGTCCTTTTCCGTTTTTAATAGTCATTAATTTTTTTAAAGCAGCAGCAGAAGTTAGTTTTCCTGAAAATAAATTTGATAAGAAAACATTTAATTCTGATGAAGTTGAAACAATTGCTCCAGCTCCCATCGGCGCAGACATATTAGTTTGCATGTCGATAAAATTCCATTGATTATTTTCAAAATAATAAGGCAACGCTTCGTTGTTGTTGGGTTTAATTGGGTTTCCGAATTCAGTTCTCTTTAATTGTAGTGGTTTTATAATTCTATCTTCTAGTATTTTATTAAAAGGTTTTTTATCAATTATTTCTGAAATGTAAGAGAGAATGATAAAGTTAGTATTAGAATATTTTGATTGTGTTTTCGGTTCAAATTCAGTTCCGTTTTTAATAAAACGATCCATCATTTGCTTGCGAGTTTGCGGTTTTGTAATCCAAGACCTAATGTTTGTATCGTTTGTAACATTTACCAAACCACTTTGATGTCTTAATAAATCTTCAATCGTAATTTTATGTGCATTTGGTAATTCCGGAAAATACTCTTTAACGAAAGTGTTTAAGGTTAATTTTTCTTCATCAATTTGTTGTAAAATGATAGTTGCAGTAACTGTTTTAGAGATAGAACCAATTCTGTATTTGGTAAATTTATTTCCTCTTTTTTTGGTTTTGAGGTTAGCAAAACCAAAGTCTTTTTGGTAGATTTCTGTTCCGTTTTTAAAAATAGAAACAGTTCCCATTGCTTTATTTTCTGATTCAAATGTTTTGAATAAGTTGTCTAAATTTGTTTTTGTTGATGTCTGAGCAAATGTAAAAATTGAGCACAAGCATACAGTAATAAAAAGTATTTTTTTAATCATAAGTAGAAGTTTAATGTGATTTTTAAAAAGATTAGTTTTCTTTTTTTAATCCTGTCAATAAAATAATTCCTGCTCTACCAACTAAAAAAGTAAACATTCCGAAAGTTGGAGGAAGAATTCCTATTTTAAATCCGCCAGCAAGCACAGGTGTTGCAATATCTCCTTTGATTTCTACAATTCTATCTAATGCGTCAATCAAACCAATTGTAAAGCCTAAAAATCCAAAAACCAACGCAAAAAGTCCAATAGATTTTAAAAGGTTTAAGTTTTTTGTTGTGTTGTTTTTAATTCCTCTAACGATTAGGAAAACTGAAGTTAATAATAAAATTAATAAAGGATACATAAATGTTGGTCCGCCATCAGAAAGCAAATGTGTCATAATTTGTAGTTTTTAAATTCAGAACTAAATTATTTTAATTCATCACTTTAAATAATTAAAAACGACCAAATTAAGATATTTTATTCCTTTTAACCTAATTAGCTCCTTTTTTGCAAAAACAATACAAAACCTGTATTTGGCATCTCAGAAACCTAAAATCGTCTATATTTATAGCATTAAAAGACTTTTTTAATTTCCTTTACATTAATGAATACCACTTTTCAACATTTTTTAAAACAATCCATTTTACATCTAAGTTTTTGGTTTGTGGTTTGGTTTTTCTTTCAAACATTCTTTAGTGTTGGTTCTTCAAACGCACAGTTTATTTTTTGGTTTTCTATTTTATTAAGTATTATTTCAATTATAGCTTCTTATGTTTTTGTGTATAATTTATTACCAAATTATTTATTGAAAAAGAAATACAAAGAATTTGCTTTATATAGTGTTTATGCAGGTGTTTTTATTACCTGTGGAGTTTTTATGACGATGGCATTTGGTTTTGTTTTCTATTTTAATTTAGAATTTCAAAATATGCCAGCGTTAACCAAAAGTTCTTCTGTTATTTTGGTTTGTGTGCTGTTGATTGTTGTTTTGGCAAGCGGAATTAAAATCTTGTCACACAATTACAAATCTTTGGAGAAAAATAAATCCTTAGAAAATAAAATCTTGCAGGCGCAATTGCAACTTAAAGAGCAAGAATTAAAGTTTTTAAAAATGCAGATCCATCCACATTTTTTATTCAATTCTTTAAATACTATTTATGGTTTTGCTTTAAAAAAGAAAAATGAAGCGCCAGAAATGATTTTAAAATTGTCTAATTTACTGGATTATATTTTATATCAGGTTGATAAACCAACAGTTAGTCTTGCTGATGAAATTCATCATTTAGAAGATTATATTTCTTTAGAAGAAATGCGATTCCACGACACCTTAATTGTTACTTTTAATAAATCTGAACTTACTTCTGATATTCAAATTGCGCCCATGTTGTTCATTCCGTTTTTAGAAAATAGTTTTAAACACGGTAAAATTATTGATGAAAAATTATCCATCAACATTGATTTAAAAATTGATCATAATATCCTGATTTTTGAGATTGTAAATACTTCAGAAAGCAATGATAAACAAGGCAATGGAATTGGTTTAGAGAACATTCATAAAAGAGTAGAAATGTTATATCCGAATGCGCATAATTTAATTGTTGAGCATTCGAAAAATCAATTTAAAGTACAATTGCAAATTTCCATTGATGGTTTAAAAACAAAAACAGATGTTTAAAAAAATCAAATGCATTATTGTTGACGACGAGCCAATGGCAAGAGAAATATTGGTTTCTTATGTAGAAAAAATATCGAATTTAGAATTGATAAAAAGTTGTAAAAATGCTTTGGAAGCTTTTGAAATAATCAATACTCAAAAAATCGATTTATTGTTTTTAGACATCAACATGCCAGAAGTTTCTGGTTTGTCTTTAGCAAAAATGATTGGTAAAGAATCTAAAGTTATTTTTACCACAGCGTATAGAGATTATGCGGTTGAAGGATTCAATTTAAAAGCAGTAGATTATTTATTAAAACCAATTGCTTTTGATCGATTTTTAGAAGCCGTAAATACTTTTTTTGATACGATTTCTGTTGCGGAAGAATCGCCAAAAGAAAATAAGAATGTAACTGCTGATTTCTTTTTTGTGCGTTCAGAACGAAAAATGGTGAAAGTTAATTTTGAAGAAATTTTATACATAGAAAGTTTGAGCGATTATATAAAAATTTGCACTCAAAATAGTACAATAATTACAAGAGAAACCATAACAAATGTTGAAGCAAAGTTGCCATCGCAACAATTTTTAAGAGTGCACAGGTCGTATATTGTTTCCTTAAAAAGTATTGATTCTTACACAAATGAATTTCTAGAAATTGCTCAAAAAGCAATTCCGATTAGTAGAAAATACAAAGATGCTGTTTTGAAAAAATTAGAAAATATGTAACAATAAAAAGTTATATTTACAGCAAATTATTTTCGATTTGAACACAGCACAATTCATTCCTTCAGTACTTAATTTTTCGATAGAAAAAGCAACATATAAATGGCGAACACCAAGTAATATCGCTTTGATAAAATATTGGGGAAAAAGTGATCCGCAAATTCCAAAGAACGCTTCCATTAGTTTTACATTAAATAATTGTCATACAATTACTTCAATTGATTTTGTTAAACGAGATGTATCCTTGAGCGGAGTCGAAAGGTCTCAAATCTATTTCGAACTGTTTTTTGAAGGAGAAAAAAAAGAAGCTTTTAAACCGAAGATCGCTCAATTTTTTGAAAGAATAAAAGAATATTGTCCGTATATTTTTGAATATGACATGGTAATTAACTCAGAAAATTCTTTTCCGCATTCAAGCGGAATTGCATCTTCTGCAAGTGGATTATCGGCAATTGCTATGTGTTTATTGAATTTAGAAAAAGAATTAAATCCAAATTTATCATCAGCATTCATCAATCAAAAAGCATCTTTTTTAGCACGTTTGGGTTCTGGAAGCGCAAGTAGAAGTATAGAAGGTCCGTTAGTTGTTTGGGGAAATCATTCAGAGATTAAAGGAAGTTCAGATTTATTTGGTATACAATTTCCGTATAAAGTGCATTCGGTTTTTGAAAATTATCAAGATGCCATTTTATTAGTTGATAAAGGAGAAAAGCAAGTTTCTAGTACGGTTGGTCATAATTTAATGCACAAACATCTGTATGCAAAACAACGCTTTTTACAAGCAAATGAAAACCTTGCCAAGATTTCTAAAATATTGCAAAACGGAGATGTTGATGCATTTATAAACATCGTAGAAAGTGAAGCATTAACATTGCACGCAATGATGTTAACGAGTAATCCGTATTTTATTTTGATGAAACCAAATACATTGGAAATCATCAATAAAATTTGGAAATTTAGAGAAGAAACTCAAAGTAAAATTTGTTTTACGTTAGATGCTGGTGCAAATGTACACGTGTTGTATCCAGAAAATGAGAAGGAAAAAGTAAATCATTTTATTGAGGAAATTTTGTCTAATTACTGTCAGAAAAAGCAATATATTTTTGATTCCGTAGGATTTGGAGCAAAAAAGTTGTAAATTACAGAAACTAAAACCATTAATTATGAAAACTTCAACCTTACTATTTATGTTAGTTGTTGGGTTTTTAACTGCGTCGGTTTCAGCTCAAGAAGCTATGTGGTTCGATGCAAATTGGAATTCAACAGCAAAAGAAAAAGCAACTTATTACAGACCTAAACCTAAAGTTCAGAAAAACGGATTTTGGATTGTTGATTATTACGTAAATGGAACTATACAAATGGAAGGATTTAGTCTAAACGACAATCCTAACAACGAAAAGTTTCATGGATTAGTAAAGTATTATTTTAAAGACGGAGTACTGTTTCAGGAAATAAATTATAAAGAAGGCAAAATAGACGGAGTTAGAAAAGTGTATTTTGAATCTGGAAAATTAAAAACTGTAACAAATTATAAAGACGATAAAACAGAAGGAAAACACTACGAGTATTACGAATCGGGTGAACTTTATTCTAGAGGTAATTTTGAAAATAATTTTAGAGAAGGAAATTGGAAAACCTTTTATAAAAACGGAAAAATAAAAGAAAAAGGGAATTATGTAAAAGGCAAAAAGGCCGGAACATGGAAAGTCTTCTACAAAAACCTAGACAAGAAATAATTTAAACTACTGTACGTTAAAATAATAAATAGTATTTTTGCAATTGTTAAAGAAAAGAAAAAAATGAAAGGACCATTATTTTACGCTAAAATTTTGCTTTTTGGAGAATACGGAATTATAAAAGACTCTAAAGGTCTCGCGATTCCTTATAATACTTACAGAGGTGCATTAAAAGCTTCAAAAAATCCTTCAGAAGAAGCAATAAAATCTAATGGCAATTTACGTAGATTTTACAACTATTTATCAGAATTAAAAGACAATAATTTATCTTTTAGATTAGATGAATTTAAAGCAGATTTAGAGAACGGAATGTATTTTGATTCTTCAATTCCGCAAGGATATGGAGTTGGAAGTTCTGGCGCTTTGGTTGCTTCTATTTATGATAAATATGCAAATAATAAAATAACCGTTTTAGAAAATTTAACAAGAGATAAACTGTTGATTTTAAAAGAAACGTTTAGTATAATGGAATCTTTTTTTCACGGTAAAAGCTCTGGTTTAGATCCATTAAATAGTTATTTAAGTTTGCCAATTTTAATCAATTCTAAAACCAATATAGAACCAGCTGGAATTCCGTCACAAAAAGAAGGAAAAGGTGCTGTGTTTTTGTTAGACTCAGAAATTGTTGGCGAAACAGAACCGATGGTAAACATCTTTATGAATAAGATGAAAAACAAAGGTTTTAGAAAAATGTTAAACGAAGAATTTGCATTGCATACAGATGCTTGTATTGATGATTTTTTACATGGAAATGTTAAATCATTATTTGGTAATGTAAAAAAGTTATCTAGAGTTGTTTTAACTAATTTTAAACCTATGATTCCTGCCGCTTTTCATAAAGTCTGGGAGCAAGGAATTACTACAAACGATTATTACTTAAAATTGTGTGGTTCTGGTGGCGGAGGTTATATCTTAGGATTTACTGAAGATTTCGAAAAGGCAAAAGAAAAACTCCAAGATTATAAGTTAGAATTGGTCTATCGATTTTAGAAACACAACAACTCAAAAAGTGAGAACTTCTAAATCAACATCTTTTTTTTACAAACTATTAAGTTTACTTTCAGTTGTTAGAGGTTACAATGTTTTAGTACTAATATTGGCACAATATTTAGCTGCAATATTTATTTTTTCCCCAAAAAAATCACTGCGATTTGTTCTGTTAGATTATGAATTGTTGTTAATTGTATTAGCGTCAGTATGTGTTGTTTCTTCTGGTTATATCATCAATAATTTTTATGATGTAAAAGCAGATATTATTAATAAACCAATTAAAACAAGTTTAGATAATGTTGTTAGTCAAAAAATAAAATTAAAGATTTATTTTTTACTTAATTTTTTAGGTTTTATTTTTGGCTTTTTTATTTCTTGGAGAGCAGCCTTGTTTTTTGCAGTGTATATTTTTGCAATTTGGTTGTATTCACACAAATTAAAAAAGCATCCTTTTATAGGGTTAATCTCTGCTGCAGTTTTAACAATTCTACCATTTTTTGCCATTTTTGTGTATTATAAAAATTTTTCAAAAATAATATTTGTGCATGCTACATTTTTATTTCTGGTTTTGTTGTTAAGGCAACTGATTAAAGATTTAGGAAGTTTAAGAGGCGATATTGCAAATAATTACATCACTTTTCCAGTAAAGTATGGTGAGCGTAATACAAGAAAATTAGGAATAGTATTTATTGTTTTTACTTTTTTACCAACAGCTATTTTGCTTAATTATTCTGGAGTTGGGTATATGAAATATTATTTCCTTTTCTCTTTAATTATATTGATTTTTATTGGTTACTTTTTATGGAAGGCGAACCTAAAAAAGCATTATATTTTATTACATACTATTCTTAAAATAATGTTGCTTTTAGGTATTCTAAGTTTGCTTTTTATAGATCCGTCCTTGGTCTTAGAAAGAGTAATTGATAAACTAAATTAAATCAAATATTTAGCAGTATCTTTGCCGAAAATTAATACAATAAAAAATGAGTACAGATAAACACTCGTCGCGAGGACGACAATCAGGAAACAGTGGTGGTTTTCAAGGAAAGAAAAAAGAGTATAGAAAAATAAAAATTGCTCCAAAAGCAAATCCAGAAGACGGAATTCGATTGAACAAATACATTTCTAATTCAGGAGTTTCTTCAAGAAGAGAAGCAGATAAACTTATTGCTTCTGGAAATGTTACTGTAGATGGTGTTGTAATTACAGAAATGGGATTTAAAGTAAAACCAGGAAGTGAAGTTCGTTTTGATGGATCGTCAATTACACCAGAAGAAAAAAAATACATTTTATTAAACAAGCCAAAAAATTATATTACTACGATGGATGATGAGCGTGGTAGAAAAACGGTGATGGATTTAATAGAAAATGCAACTAAAGAACGTGTGTATCCAGTTGGGCGTTTAGATAGAAATACTACTGGTTTGTTGTTGTTTACAAATGATGGAGAATTAGCAAAAAAATTAACACATCCTAAGCATAATGTTCATAAATTATACCACGCTTCTTTAGATAAAAAGTTTGAAATGAAGCATCTTCAGAAAATTAGAGAAGAAGTAATTATTGAAGGAAGAAAAGTTTTCATTGATGAGGTTGATTATGTTGTTGGAGAATCTAAAACAGAAGTCGGAATTAAAATTCACTCTGGACGAAACAGAATTGTTCGTAAGATTTTTGAACATTTTGGTTATAAGGTTGTAAAGTTAGATCGTGTAATTTTTGCAGGATTAACTAAGAAAAACTTACCAAGAGGACGTTATAGAGAATTAACTTCTCAAGAAGTAAATACGCTTCATATGATATAATAAAAATCTAACAATCTAAAAAAGACATCTTTTACTTAAAAGATGTCTTTTTTGTTGAGTTTCATTACAATAAAATCTACGAGTTTTGCCGCTAATTTTGCAGTTAAATTATCACGATCTAAACTAGGATTAAGTTCTGCAATATCACAAGAAATTACTTTATTGGTGTCAAATAAAAAGTGTAGCATTTTAAACACAAAATACGGAGTAAATCCCAACGGTGAAGGAGCCGAAACGCCTGGTGCATATGCAGATGAAAATCCGTCCATATCAATTGTTATATACAAATAATCATTTCTTTCTATTATCTTAGAAAGCTTTTCTTTTAAAGCATTTAACTCTTCGGATGAAGATTCACATTCGTAATTAATAGCAAAACTCACGTGTTCGCTTTTTGCAATATTAAAAAGTTCTTTGGTGTTTGATTGTCGTTGAATTCCGATTGCAAAATAATCTATGGTTTGTCCGTCTTTTTTCACTTCAGAAATTATCTGATTAAAGGGTGTTCCAGAATTTGATTTTTTATCAACCGGACGTAAATCAAAATGTGCATCAAAATTAATAATTCCAATTTTCTTTTTAGAAGTATTTTTTATTGCATCTCTAATTCCCATAAAATGACCATATGCCATATCATGTCCGCCGCCAATTACAATTGGAAAAACACTCTTTGAAATTAATTTAGAAACACTTGTAGAAAGTCCTTGCTGACAAGCTTCCATATCTTCATCAATACAAATGATATCACCAAAATCGGCAACACTTTTTTCTTCAAAATGTATTGGCAATTTTGCCAAATGATCTCTAACTACTTCAGGTCCTTTTTCTGCTCCAATTCTTCCAGAGTTTCTACGAACTCCTTCATCACAAACATAACCTAACAAAGCAATATCTGTTGAGTTTTTTCTTTGCAAATCATTAATATCTTGTAGTTCTACTTCTTGATGCCAGTATTGATTTTCAATATCTGGATTTGATTTTCTACCTGTCCAAAATCTTTTTTTTCCAGGCTGATAATCAATATTTATGTTCTCAAAGATGTTTTTTTTCAATGTTGGTTTTCTTTAAAATTCTTTTCCTTTAATAAATACTTTTTCTATTAGATGAATTCCGAATGAATACGGAATAAATCCGTAAGAATTAATCGGTTTTGTAAGAATCAAATTTGCTATTTTTCCTTTTGTAATAGAACCGACTTTTGTTTCTAATCCCATTGCATATGCTCCGTTAATAGTTGCAGCATTAATCGCTTCTTCTGGAGTCATTTTCATTTTAATACAAGCGGTAGAAACTACAAAATTCATGTTTCCTGATGGAGTAGAACCTGGATTGTAGTCCGTTGCTAAAGCTAAAGGTAAACCTGCATCAATCATTTTTCTTGCTGGAGTATACGGAATGCTCAAAAAATAAGAACAACTTGGCAATGCAACAGGCATTGTTTTGGTGTTTTTTAACGCATCTATATCTTCATCTCTCATTTCTTCTAAATGATCTACAGACAATGCGTTGAATTTAATTCCGGCTTGCACACCTCCAATTGCAGTAAATTGATTCACATGAATTTTAGGAATCAATCCGTATTTTTTTCCTGCTGCTAAAATCAATTCTGTATCAGCGACAGAAAAGTAACCAGTTTCACAAAAAATATCAATGTATTCTGCTAAGTTTTCTTGTGCTACTTTTGGTAATACATCGTTAATTAGTAATTGTAAATAACCCGCTTTATTGTTTTTAAATGCTGCAGGAACCGCATGTGCGCCTAAGAATGTTGCTTTGATTTCTACCCGATAATTTTCTTTTAAACGTTTGATAACTCGCAACATTTTTAACTCGGCTTCTTCTGTTAATCCGTATCCAGATTTTATTTCAACTGCGCCAGTTCCTAATTGCATTACTTCTTCTAAACGAACTTTGCTTTGTTGATATAATTCTTCTTCAGAAGTTGTTTGTAGTTTTTTAGCTGAATTTAAAATTCCACCACCATTATTTGCAATTTCTTCGTAGGTTAAACCGTTAATTCTATCTACAAATTCTCCTTCTCTGTTTCCTGCATAGACAATGTGCGTATGAGAATCGCACCAAGAAGGTAAAATCATTCTTCCTGTTGCATCAATTACTTTTGAGAACTTAGTAGTTGGGCAATCTTTCATTTCGCCAAAATCAGTAATTAAGCCGTTTTCTACTACTAAAAAAGCATTTTTAATGGTTGGTAAAACCTTCATTTCTTTTCCAGATACAAAAGAAATGGGTGTTGTTCTAACCTGAATTAATTCTTTGATATTTTTAAATAATGTAGCCATTAAAATAAATCTTTTAACAATTCGTCATTCACTATGTTCGGTAAAGTTACTTTTAAATTTGGAGACCGTTCCATTTCCCTTTTGATGGCAAAAATAGCTTCGTCATTTCTTGCCCAGCTTCTCCTTGCAATTCCGTTATTTACATCGTAAAATAACATGCTTTTTAATCGTACTTCTGCTTCTTTTGTTCCGTCTAACAACATTCCGAATCCGCCATTCATCACTTCGCCCCAACCAACGCCACCGCCATTATGGATAGAAACCCAAGTGGCACCTCTAAAACTATCGCCAATTACATTATGAATTGCCATGTCAGCCGTAAATTTACTTCCATCATAAATATTTGAAGTTTCTCTGTAAGGTGAATCAGTTCCGCTTACATCATGATGATCTCTTCCCAAAACAACTGGGCCTATTTCTTTATTGGCAATTGCGTTGTTAAAAGCTTCTGCAATTTTAGAACGACCTTCTGCATCAGCATATAAAATTCTTGCTTGAGAACCAACCACCATTTTATTCTTCTTGGCATCTTTTATCCAAGTGATGTTGTCTTGCATTAGTAACTGAATTTCTTCAGGAGAATTTTCCATAATTTCTTGTAAGACGGTTGCTGCAATTTCATCAGTCTTGTCTAAATCTTCTGCTTTTCCAGAAGCACAAACCCAACGGAAAGGACCAAATCCGTAATCAAAACACATCGGCCCTAAAATATCTTGCACATACGACGGATATTTAAAATCGATACCATTTTCTGCCATTACATTTGCACCAGCTCTTGAAGCTTCTAATAAAAAAGCATTTCCGTAATCAAAGAAATACGTTCCTTTTGCTGTGTGTTTATTGATGGCAGCTGCGTGTCTTCGTAATGTTTCTTGTACCTTTTCTTTAAAAACGGTAGGTTCTTCTCTAATCAATCGATTTGATTCTTCATAGGAAATATCAACCGGATAATAACCACCAGTCCAAGGAATATGTAACGATGTTTGATCTGAACCTAAGTGAATAAAAATATTTTCTTCATCAAAACGTTCCCAAATTTCAACCACATTTCCGATGTATGCAATCGAAACAATTTCATTATTTTTTTGTGCTTGTTGAACTCTAGAAATTAAATCTTTTATGTTGTCAATTAGTTCATCAACCCAACCTTGTTCATGTCTTTTTGTTGCTGCTTTCGGGTTTACTTCAGCAGCAATTGTAATACAACCTGCAATGTTTCCAGCTTTTGGTTGTGCGCCAGACATTCCGCCTAAACCAGCGGTTAAAAATATTTTTCCAGCAGGATTTTCATCTTTTTTTAAGACTTTTCTAAAAGCGTTCATCACTGTAATTGTAGTTCCGTGTACAATTCCTTGCGGACCGATATACATAAATGAACCCGCCGTCATTTGTCCATATTGTGTAACTCCAAGTGCATTGAATTTTTCCCAATCATCAGGTTTTGAATAATTAGGAATCATCATTCCGTTGGTTACAATCACTCTCGGAGCATTTTTTGAAGAAGGAAATAATCCCATCGGATGACCAGAATACAAATGCAATGTTTGCGCATCGTTCATTGTTGCTAAATACTGCATTACTAAAAGATATTGTGCCCAATTTTGAAAAACGGCGCCGTTTCCTCCGTAGGTAATTAATTCCTCAGGATGTTGTGCAACCGCAGGGTCTAAATTGTTTTGAATCATCAACATAATTGCTGCAGCTTGAGAAGATTTTGCAGGATATTCAGAAACTGGTCTTGCATAAATTTTATATTCAGGCTTAAAGCGATACATATAAATCCTGCCGTATTCTTTTAATTCTTCTGCAAATTCTGTCGCCAATTCTTGATGCCAATTTTTTGGGAAATAACGCAACGCATTTCTAATGGCTAATTGTTTTTCCTCAATCGATAAAATATCTTTTCTTTTCGGAGCTCTATTCGCATTTTTTGGATAGTCTTTTTTTGCTGGAATTTCAGAAGGAATTCCTTGTAAAATCTGTTCTTTAAATGTCATGATATTTTTTATTTTACGATGAAAGATTGATTTTTTACTAACTGAATCAAGTTGTTGATGTCTTCTTTTAAAATTCTGTCGTCTTCTAATTTATCTACTTTATTTCGGATGATTTTAAAATTCTCTTCAATGATTTCTGAAAAAGTATTAGGTCTTCTAAAATCCATTGCTTGTGCTGCATACATCAATTCTATGGCGAATATTTTATCAATATTTCCTAAAATCTGATTGAATTTTCGCCCAGAAATACTTCCCATAGAAACATGGTCTTCTTGTCCTAAAGAAGTAGGAATGCTGTCCGCAGAAGGAGGGAAGCATAACGATTTGTTTTCTGTAACCAGCGCTGCAGTTGTGTATTGCGGAATCATAAATCCAGAATTTAATCCGCCACCAGAAGTTAATAATCTTGGCAAACCAAATTTTCCTTCTAATAATAAATACGAACGTCTGTCTGAAATATTTCCCAATTCTGATGCGGCAATCGAACAATAATCTAAAGCCATTGCCAACGGCTGACCGTGAAAATTTCCACCAGAAATTGCTTCGGTTTCACTCAATACAATCGGATTGTCGGTAACAGAATTCATTTCAATTTCTGCCAATTCTTCTAAATGATAATAGGCATTTCTTGACGCTCCGTGAACTTGTGGAATGCAACGCATTGAATACGGATCTTGAACACGTTCACAACTTTGGTGAGAGTTGATGTTTTGAGAATTGTTGAATAACATTCTCATGCGTTCAGCTACTTTTATCGTTCCTTTAAACGGACGAATTTCATGTAATTCAGATCTAAACGGAGAGGCACTTCCTTGATAACCTTCAATACTCATTGCGCCACAAACATCAGCCAAATCGAGTAAATACTTCATTTTTTGTAACCCGATAATAGCGTGCGCTAAAATAAATTGCGTTCCATTTATCAATCCTAAACCTTCTTTTGCTTGAAGAATTAAAGGTTGTAAATGGTGTTTTTCTAAAATTGATTTTGCAGATACAATTTCATTATTCATCCAGAATTCTCCTTCACCTAATAAGGGTAAAAATAAATGAGATAACGGAGCTAAATCTCCAGAGGCACCAACCGAACCTTGCTCAGGAACAACAGGTAATAAATCGTTTTCAATAAAATAAAGGATGCGTTCAATCAATTCTAAACGAACACCAGAAAAACCTTGACATAAGGCGTGAACTTTACAAATCATCATGATTTTTGACAGTTCTTTATCGATTGGGTTTCCTACTCCGACTGCATGTGTAATCAATAAATTTTCTTGAAGTTTACTAGTTTCTTCCGGTGTTATTTGCACATCACACAAAGGCCCAAAACCAGTATTGATTCCGTAAACTGCTTTATCGCCATTTGCCATGGTTTCAACTTTTCGTCTACATTCAGTAATTTTTTTGATTGCTATTTCGTTGATTTCTGCTTTTAAACTACCATTTGCAATGGCAATTACCTTATTAACTGTTAAATGATCTATACCGTATTTAAATTTCATCGTGTCAAAAATGTTTTTAACAAAGTTATTCTTATTTTTGATGCTTTACAATATTATTTAATCTAATAAATAATAACTATGAGTTATCAAATAGAAATTAGACATATCAAATATTTTTTAGCCGTTGCAGAAGATTTGCATTTTAGAAAAGCTGCAGAAAGATTATTTATTTCGCAGCCAGGTTTGAGTAAACAAATAAAGCAGATGGAAAATGGTTTGGGTGTTGTGTTGTTTGAAAGGCATAATAGAAAAGTGTTATTGACAAAAGCTGGAGAGTATTTGAAGAAAGAATTGGTAATTAATTTAAAAAATATTGAGCATACTTTGCATCATGCTAAAATGTTGAGTGATGGTAAAAACGGAGATTTAAAATTTGGCTATGTTGGCTCTGCAATGCAAGAGGTAATTCCGAATTTATTAATGAGTTTTAAAAGTGATTATCCAGATATTGTGTTCAGTTTAAAAGAAATGGACAATGAAAAACAAATAGAAGGGTTGCTTTCATATGAGTTAGATTTAGGATTTGTAAGGCTTGATAGAGTGCCAAGAGGATTGATAAGTAAACCCGTTTTAAAAGAGTCATTTTGTTTGGTGTTGCCAGAAAATCATCAAATAAATGCTGATAATTTTAAAAGTTTAACACAATTTAAAGAAGAACCATTTATTCTTTTTGATCCGAAATATAGTTCGTCTTATTACGAAAAAGTAATGCAATTATTTGATGAAAGTGGGTTTTCTCCAATAGTATCACATAATACAATTCACGCTGGCTCAATCTACAAATTGGTTGAAAATAACTTCGGAATTTCAATTGTTCCAAAATCATTGGCTATACTAAATAATCATAAAATAAAATTTATCGAATTAAAAAAGGCTAAACAAAAAACTACCTTGTCTGTAGTTTGGAATACTGATAATAGAAATCCGATTTTAAAAGAAATAATTAAATTGTTGTAGCTACAATAGATTTATAATTATTTGTTTAAATTTCACATCGAAAAACCAAACCTATATTTTATGCAAATTCTAACTTTTATTGGCTTTACATTAATTGTTGCAATTATTTCTTATTTAAAAACTAGAAAAACAGACGAAAAATCTTCTGACGGATATTTTTTAGGAGGAAGAACATTAACAGCTGGTGTAATTGCTGGCTCTTTACTGTTAACAAATTTATCAACAGAACAAATTGTCGGACTAAACGGATCAGCCTACACAAGCGGTTTGTCGGTTATGGTTTGGGAAACTTTGGCAGCAATTGCTATGGTTGTAACTGCAGTGTTTTTATTGCCAAGATATTTAAAAGGAGGACTAACAACGGTTCCTGGCTTTTTAGCAAAAAGGTTTGATACAACTACAAAAACATTGACTTCTGGTTTATTTTTATCTGGATATGTTGTGGTTTTATTACCTGTAATTTTATATTCTGGAGCATTGGCAATAAGCGGAATGTTTAATGTGCCAGAAATGTTAAATGTTTCTCAAGAGCAATCAATTTGGATTTGTGTTTGGGGAATTGGAAGTATTGGATCTATTTATGCAATTTTTGGAGGATTAAAAGCTGTTGCAATTTCAGATACAATTAATGCTGTTGGGTTATTAATTGGTGGTTTGTTAATTCCGATTTTTGGTTTTATGGCAATTGGTGATGGAAGTATGTTTGATGGTTTGTCTATTTTAGTAACTGAAAATCCTGACAAATTTAAATCGATGGGTGGACCAACAGATCCAGTTCCGTTTTATACTATTTTTACCGGAATGATGTTGGTGCAATTATTTTATTGGGGAACAAATCAACAAATTATTCAAAGAGCATTAGGAGCAAAAAATTTAGAAGAAGGGCAAAAAGGATTATTATTAGCATCATTTATAAAAATATTAGGACCAATAATTGTTGTTTTACCAGGGTTAATAGCATTTCACATGTTTGATGGAAGTATAGAAAATGCAGATGATGCGTACCCAATGTTGGTTAACAAAGTGTTGCCAGCTCCGTTATTAGGTTTTTTTGCGGCGGTATTATTTGGCGCAATTTTAAGTTCTTTTAATAGTGTGTTAAATAGTTCGGTTACATTATTTGGAATTGATATTTACAAACAGCATATTAATAAATACGCAACTGAAAAAACGGTAGTTAAATACGGAAAATCATTTGGAATTTTATTAGCAATTGCATCCATGTTTATTGCGCCTTTAATAGCAAACGCGGGAAGTTTGTTCGCGTACTTACAAGAAATAAATGGTATCTATAGTATTCCGATCTTAACAATTATTGTAGTTGGTTATACCACAAAAAGAGTTCCTGCAATTGCTGCAAAAATCGGATTATTATCTGGATGTATTTTATATATTATCAGTCAATTTATATTACAACCAAGATTTATTGCATCAGCATTAGAAGAGGCTGGTTTAAAAGGTATTACAGATATAGAAGAATTAGCATTGATAAAAGCAGAAGCGTATCCTCATTTTTTAGATATCATGGCAATTTTGTTTATTTTGAACATCCTAATTATGTTGGTAATTGGTAAGTTTAAACCAAGAAAAGAAGATTATGTACAAAAATATACAGAGCAAGTAGATATTACTCCATGGAAACATCTAAAAACTGCCGGATTTGCAATTTGCGCAATAGTAATTGCTGTTTATGTGTATTTTGCTTAATGAGTTAAACAAAAAAACCACTCTAAAAAGAGTGGTTTTTGTGGTACCTCCAGGAATCGAACCAGGGACACAAGGATTTTCAGTCCTTTGCTCTACCAACTGAGCTAAGGTACCATTGCCTTAGCGGATGCAAATATAGTACTCCTTTTTTATATCTACCAAATAAAATTGTAAAAAATCTGTTGTATTTTTGGAGACCACTTAAAATGATAGGATGAATTTAATTATTGATGTTGGAAATACTAGAATTAAAGCTGCTGTTTTTGAGAATGATACCTTATTAGAAGTAGTTGTTTTTGAAGCTAATGATCTACTTAAAAAAGTTGTTTTTTTAATCAACAAATATAATATTGATAAAGGAATTATCTCTTCTGTTAAGAATATTTCTACAAGTCAATTAGATCAATTACATAAAAAACTTTCTTTTTTAGTTCTTGATTCATCCACAAAAGTGCCATTTAAGAATTTATATAAAACCCCTAAAACACTGGGGGTAGACAGGATAGCTTTGGTGTCAAATGCTGTAGAAAAATTTCAAAATAAAAATGTACTAATCATTGATGCAGGAACTTGTATTACCTACGATTTTATAAATGAACAGAAAGAATATTTTGGAGGAGCAATTTCATTAGGAATAGAAATGAGATATAAAGCATTGCATAATTACACTTCTAAATTGCCTTTATTAGAAAAAAATATTCCTAAAAACTTTGTAGGATGCACTACAGAAGAGAGTATTCATTCAGGAATAATTAATGGCGTTTTAAATGAAATCAATGGAGCAATAGAGCAATATGAAAGAGAATATTCATTTTTAACACTAGTTTTAACAGGTGGAGATACATATTTCTTGGCTAAACAATTAAAAAGTAGCATATTTGCCAATCCAAATTTTGTTTTGGAGGGTTTAAACACAATTTTGATATATAACAACAAGGAATGTTAAAGAAAATTTTCTATATATTTTTATTATTTATTTCAATAAAAGCAACTGCGCAGAGAACAAATTCATCTCCGTATTCTTTTTTCGGTATTGGTCAACAATACAGTTCACAAACAGTAGAACAAGCAAGTATGGGAGGTATTGGAATTGCTTATAATGATGTCTTTCATTTAAATTTCTTAAATCCTGCAGCAAATGCATATTTAAGATTTGCAACCTATTCAATTGGGGTAAATGTAAATGATTTAACAATAAAAGACTTTTCTGGTTCACAAAACTCAACTTCATCTACCTTATCTTATGTTAATATTGGTTTTCCTGTAGGAAAAAATGCAGGTGTTTCTTTTGGTTTAAGGCCAAATACTACAGTTGGATATTCATTATTAAATATTGTAAATGATATTAATGGTGATGCTTTTGAAGCAACAAGATTTTATGGTTCTGGAGGAACAAATAGAATTTATGGAGCATACGGAATTTCTATCACAAAAAACTTTTCTGTTGGATTAGAAGGAGAGTATGTTTTTGGAAAAACTGAAAATAATATATTATCACAAAGATTAAATTCACAATTAGGTACTAAAAACAATGAAGTAACTACAATTAGAGGTACAGGAGTTAAATTAGGAATGCATTATATAAAGGAGTTAGATAACAAATTAATGTTAAATATAGGTGCCGCTTTTAAATTAGAAAATAATTTAAAAACTTCTGGAACAGAAAATTTATATTCTGTAGCTATTACTTCTTCTACTATAGAAATTCCAAAAGACACATTGTACAGTGCTTCTATTGATAGTAAAATTGTAAACCCAATGAAAACAGGTTTAGGTGTTGGACTTGGAAAAGAGAATAAGTGGTATGCAGGAATAGAATATGAATTTCAAAATGCTTTAGATTTGCAAGGTTCAATTTTAACTAACTCATCATATAAATATAATAAATCGAGTAGAGTTTCTATTGGTGGTTTTTATCTGCCAAAAGACAATTCAATTTCAAGTTACTGGGATAGAGTTACATATAGGGCTGGAGTCCGATTTGAAAATACAGGTTTATTGGTGAATGGAACAAGCACACCAGGAAATTTTACTGAAATAAAAGATTTTGGCATATCTTTTGGTTTAGGTTTACCATTAAGAAGTTTATCAAACCTAAATTTAGGAATTGAGTACGGTCAAAAAGGATCAACAATAAACAACTTAATACAAGAAAACTATTTTAACTTTAAACTAAGTTTATCATTAAGCGCATTTGGGCAACAAGCTTGGTTTGTAAAAAAATCAATTGACTAATTAAAAACAGATAGATGATGAAAAAAATTACGTTCTTACTTGCAGCAATAACACTGCTTTTAAACACTAGCATTTTAGCACAGAACACTACTGATTGTGGTAGAGTATACAATTTATTTAAAGGAGAAGTTCAAACTAAAAAGTATGACACTGCATTACCTAAGTTAAAACAATTAATGAATGACTGTCCTGAGTTATCAGTTAACATCTATAAATTAGGCGACAGATTGGTTAAAGATCAATTAAAAGCTGGTAGCGATAAAGCTGAGTTTACCGCTTTAGCAAAAAAGATTTACGAACAAAGGTTACAGTACTTCCCTAAAGATGCGGCAAAAATGCATAGTGATTACGCAACGTTTTTAGCGAGAGAAAAAATAGGTTCTGATGACGAAATTTTTGCTTTATTAGAAAAAGCATATTCTTTAGACCCAACACAAATGGGTGTTAGAAATATATACAAATATTTTCAAGGCGTTACAGATAGAAATAAAGATACTAATCCTCAAAAAGTATTTGATACTTATGATGATGTTTTAGAATCTGTAGGTGAAAAATTAGATTATTATGCTAAAAAGCTAGTGCCTTTAAAAGCAAAAGAAGAAAAAGGTGAGACTTTAGAAAAAAGAGAAAAAAGTTTATTAAGAGCTTATTCTATTAACTCAAAAGCATTAGGTCAAGTTGAAGCAGGTTTAGATCAAATTATTGTAGAGTTATCTACTTGTGAAAGATTGATTCCTTTATATACTGGAGAGTTTGAAACTAATAAAACAAATGTAAAATGGTTAAATAGAGCTGTTTCTAGAATGTACTCTAAAGAGTGTACAGATGAACCATTGTATGAAAAATTAGTAGAAGCTTGGGTTGCTGCAGATCCATCGCCAAAAACATTGGTTTATTTTGCTGGTATCTTATATAAGAAAGGTAAAGAAACAGAAGCAATGGATTACTATAAGAAAGCTGTAGATCAAGAGCCAGACGTTTTTGAAAAGGCTAAGAATCAGTATAAAATTGCACAATTGTTTGCTAAAAGAGGGCAAAAATCTCAAGCAAGAAGTTATGCTAGACAAGCATTAAAAAATAATCCAAATTTTGGTAAAGCATATTTATTAATTGCTAACTTATATGCGACTAGTGCAAGTGCTTGTGGAACAACAGAATTTGAACAAAGAATGGTTTATACTGCTGCTTTATATCAAGCAAGAAGAGCTGCTTCTGTAGATCCAAGTATTGCATCTACTGCATCTAGATATATTAAGAATTATCTTTCTCAAGAACCTTCTAAAAAATTAATGTTTAGTGAAACAATAAAAGCAGGAACACCATACACAATTAAATGTTGGATAGGAGAAACAGTAAAAGTTTCCGAAAAATAATAATGAATTTTAGTTCAAAGAAAATATGTAAAAACATTGCTACTATTGGTATAGTAGCAATGTTTTTTTCTTGCACTAATAATTCAAATGAAGTTAGAGAGTTTTTTTCTGTAAAAAATTTACCAGTTGGAGTTGCAAAAGAGATTGCACATGTTTATAGAGATTCTGGACGAACAACATCAAAGCTATTTGCACCCTTGTTAAAAGATTTTAGCAATAGAGTAGAACATCCGTATAATGAATTTCCTGAAGGAATAAGATTGATAACGTTTGAAAATAATGGGAAAGATTCAACAACTATACTTGGCGATTACTCTATTTCGTATTTAAAAACAATGATTACTGAGTTAAAAGGAAATGTGGTTATCATTAATCATACAGACCAATCAAAATTATATACAGATCAGTTATTTTGGGATCAAAATACAGATTATTTTTTTTCAGAAAAAAAATTTAAATTAACAAACCCAACAGATACAATTAGAGGAATTGGTTTTGAATCTAAAAAAGATTTAACAAAGTTTTTAGCAAAAAAATTATCTGGAGAACTAATTACAAAAGAAGAATAAAATGAATACACTTTGGAAATATTTACAATATGCATATTTGATAATTGCAATTGTGTTTTTGGTTGAAGCAATTTTAGGTTGGAATACTAACAGAGAAAGATCTTATTTAATGCTTGGGTTTGCAGTTTTTATTACCTTAGTGTTTTTCTTTAAAAGATATTTTAGAAAAAAAGTACAATCTAAAAATAACCAGTAAAACTTTACATGGAAACACAAATAGCAATAATTGTTATTTCAATATTACTTTCTGCATTTTTCTCGGGCATGGAAATTGCTTTCGTTTCTGCCAATAAATTACATATCGAATTAGAAAAAAAGAAGGATAACTTTATTTCTAAGATACTTGCAAAGCTTACAAATAAATCATCAAAATTTATTACCACAATGTTAGTTGGTAATAATATTGCTTTGGTAATTTACAGTATTTATATGGGCGATTTTTTAGTAGGGTTTTTACCTTCGGATTCGCTTAATGAATTTTCAATATTGTTAATTCAAACCATTATCTCTACTTTATTAATTTTAGTAACAGCAGAATTCTTGCCAAAAGCAATTTTTAGAATTTATGCCAATGAAGCACTAAAATACTTTGCAGTACCAACTTATTTTTTCTATGTTATTTTTCATTTTTTCTCATCATTTATAACATTTATTTCAGATTTTTTTCTACGTGTTTTTTTTAGAACTAATAAAGACGAAGAGCAAACAGAATTTAGTAGAGAAGAATTAGGGAATTATATAAACGAACAGATAGAAACTAGTAATGCTCACGATATTTTTGATTCTGAAATTCAAATATTTCAAAACGCTTTAGATTTTCATAAAGTAAAAGCTAGAGAAATTATGGTGCCAAGAACAGAAATGATGGCAGTTGAATTTCATGAAACAATCCCTAATTTAAGAAATATATTTATTGAAACAGGTTTTTCTAAAATTTTGATTTATAAAAACTCGTTAGATGATATTGTTGGTTATGTAAATGCTTTTGAGTTATTTAAAAAACCAAAAACGATTCGTTCTGTTATTTTACCAATAGAAATTGTTCCAGAATCGATGATTATTCACGATGTTTTAAACAATTTAATCAAAAAAAGAAAAAGTATTGCTATTGTTTTAGATGAGTATGGCGGAACGTCAGGTATGATAACTGTTGAAGATATTGTTGAAGAATTGTTTGGAGAAATAGAAGACGAACACGATTCTCAAGAGTTACTCGAAGAGCAAATTAACGAAACTGAATTTCGTTTTTCTGCAAGGTTAGAAATAGATTATTTGAACGAAGAATACGGCTTAAACATCCCAAAAGAAGAAGCTTACGAAACGTTGGGTGGTTTTATAATAGAACATACAGAAAATATTCCGGATGTTAATGAAGAAATAAGAATTGAAGATTTTGTGATTAAAATACTTAAAGTTAGCTCCTCAAAAATTGAAGAAATACACTTCCAAATTGGCGATATAGAAGATTAAATTTATCCTTAAAAAATATCGTAAATAATTGTGGCTAAGCAGTTGCATTATTAAAACCGATATTGTATTTTCGCTCCCTGTTAATTAAATAAATAATGTATGGCAATTTTATCTAAAATTAGAGAGCGTTCAATGGCATTAATCCTAGTAATTGGATTGGCTTTGTTTGCTTTTGTATTAGATCCTTCAAGTATCCAAGATTTTTTCAATTCAACTAAAGTAAATACAGTTGGAGAAGTTGGTGGAGAAGTAATATCAAGAAAAGATTTTAGCGAAGCTTTAGAAGCTTATAAAGCACAAGTAGGTAACGGACTTACAGATATGCAAGCTTCTAAAATAGTTTGGGATAACTTAGTAAGAGAAAAAATTTATCAAACACAATTATCTGCTGCAGGAATTACTGTTGGAGAAAATGATGTTTGGACTGCTCTTATAGAAAACCAATCTGTAAAAACAAATCCACAGTTTTTAAACGCTGCTGGTTTGTTTGACGAAGCTAAATTAAAAGAATATTTAGCTTTAACAAAATCTGACGACCCAGAAATGTGGGCATCTTGGTCAGCTTTTATGGGGCAACTTAAAAGTGGTTTAGAAACCACAACGTACAATAATTTAATTACTGCTGGTGTTGGTGCTTCTTTAAAAGAAGGAGAGTTACAGTATTTAACTGATAATACAAAAATTACTGCAGAATATGTATATGTTCCATTTACAACAGTTGCAGATAGCTTAGTTACTGTTACTAAATCAGAAATTGAAGCTTATATAAAAGCAAATCCAACTTCATTTAAAGTAGATGCTTCTGCAGATATTAAATATGTAAAGTTTGATATTATTCCAACACAAGAAGATGAAGATGATATTAAAAATGAGGTTGCTGGTTTATTAGATGATAAAGACGGAGTAAAAGGTTTTAAAAACACAGAAAATGATGCTGAGTTTTTTGCTGATAACGGTTCGGATTTAACTTTAGATAATGGATATAACTTTAAAACTACAGTTTCTGCAGTTATTGCTGATCAAGTTTTTAATGGAAAAAAAGGAGATGTATTTGGTCCTTATAAAGACAATGGATATTTTAAAATTTCTAAAATTAATGAAGTAGTTCAGATTCCAGATTCTGTAAAAGGAGCACATATTTTACTTCCTTTTATTGGTTCTGCATCTTCTGGACCAGACACTAAAATAACAGATGCTCAAGCAAAAAAATCTATTGACAGTATTTTTAAATTAGTTAGAAATAATCCAAAGAAATTTGCTGAAATTGCTGATGAAGTTAACCCTGATGGAACAAAAGGAAAAGGTGGAGATATTGATTGGATTAATCCAAGTGCTGCTTTTTCTTTAGATAAAGATTTTGGAGAAGCATTATTCTTCAATAAAAAAGGAACCATAAAAGTAGTAAAAACTAAATTTGGTTACCACATTATTAGAGTTGATGAAAGTAAAAACAAGCAACAAGCAGTTAAAATTGCAACTTTTGCTAGAAGAATAGAAGCATCACAAGCTACAGAGAATACAATTTTTCAAAATGCAGAAACATTTGCTTTAGCATTATCAAACGGAGAAAAGTTTGAAGATGTTGCAAAAGAAAAAGCTTTAAGCCCTCAATCTGCATTTGGTTTAAAAATATTAGACGAAACAGTTCCTGGAATTGGTAATCAAAGAGAAATAGTTACTTGGTCTCATAAAAAAGAGAATGAAGTTGGTGCTTATCAAAGATTTGATACAAACAATGGACATGTTGTAGCTGTAATTACAAACAAAACATTTAAAGGTTTAATGTCTGCCGCAAGAGCAACAAACACTGTTAGGCCAATTTTAATGAATCAAAAGAAAGCGGCAATCATTAATAAAACAATGATTGGAGCAACTTTAGCTGATATTGCAACATCTACAAAACAAGCTGTTAGTACAGCTTCTGCAATTTCAATGCAATCTCCAATTATTTCTGCTGTAGGATTTGAGCCTAAAATTGTAGGTGCAATGTATTCAGCAAAAGAGAATACATTGTTTAATAATGTTGAAGGAGGAAAAGGAGTTTTTGCTTTTGTTGTTACAAAAAGAGAAGCGCCAGTTGCTTTACCAAATTATGATTCTTATAGAAATAGATTAGCAAGTACTAGAAAATCTCAAACAAGTTTAATGTACAATGCTATTAAAGAAGCTGCAGAAATTGTAGATAATAGAGGTGCTTATTACGGAATTGAGTAATTAGTAAAACTTTAAAACATAAAAAAAACCGAATCAATATTGATTCGGTTTTTTTTATGAATTGTATTTTAATTATCCGTTCATAGAAATTAAAAACTCTTGATTGTTTTTAGAAAATTTAATTCTTTCGTTGATAAATTCCATTGCTTCTACAGGATTCATATCTGCAAGGTATTTTCTTAATACCCACATACGTTGAACAGTTTTTTCATCTAACAGTAAATCATCTCTTCGTGTGCTTGACTTAATTAAGTCAATAGCAGGGTAAATTCTTCTGTTAGAGATATTTCTATCTAACTGTAGTTCCATATTACCAGTTCCTTTAAATTCTTCGAAAATTACTTCGTCCATTTTAGAACCAGTTTCTGTTAATGCAGTAGCAATAATAGTTAAAGAACCACCGCCTTCAATATTTCTTGCTGCCCCAAAAAATCTTTTTGGTTTGTGTAATGCATTTGCGTCTATACCACCCGATAAAATTTTACCAGAAGCAGGAGCAACTGTATTGTAAGCTCTAGCTAAACGTGTAATTGAGTCTAATAAAATCACAACATCATGTCCACATTCTACCAATCTTTTTGCTTTTTCTAAAACAATATTTGCAACACGAACATGTTTTTCAGCTGGTTCATCAAAAGTAGAAGCAACAACTTCTCCTCGAACACTACGTTGCATGTCTGTTACCTCTTCCGGTCGCTCATCAATCAATAAAACAATTTGATATACTTCTGGATGATTTGCTGCAATTGCATTAGCAACATCCTTTAAAAGCATTGTTTTACCTGTTTTAGGTTGTGATACAATCATTCCACGTTGTCCTTTTCCAATTGGAGAAAATAAATCGATAATTCTTGTTGATAAAGAACTCCCTTTTTCTGCTAAATTGAACTTTTCTTGAGGAAATAATGGTGTTAAATGCTCGAAAGACACTCGGTCTCTAACAACATTTGGGTTCAATCCATTAATTTTAGAAACTCTAATTAAAGGAAAATATTTTTCACCTTCTTTTGGTGGACGAACATTTCCTTTAACGGTATCTCCAGTTTTTAAACCAAATAACTTTATTTGAGATTGAGATACATAAATATCATCAGGAGATGATAAATAATTGTAATCAGAAGAACGTAAAAAACCATAACCATCTGGTATCATTTCTAAAACACCTTCACTTTCTATAATTCCATCAAACTCAAAATCTGGATCTTTATAACGTGAATTGCTTTTATTTCCTTTAGAAACTTTTTCTCTTGGTTGATTATTATTTCTGTTTTTGTTCTGGTTAGGATTGTTAGTTTTCTGTTTCTGATTAGTATGAACAGGTTTTTTTTGCTCAGTTTTTTCTTCATCAGAAGTTGCTTCAGGTGTAGTTGGTTTTTCTTCAGTTTTTTGAACTTCAGACTTAGTTTCAGCCACTTTTTCTCTTGGAGTTGGTTTTGGTTTTGGATTGTTTTCTTCTTTTACAATCGGAGCTGTTTTTTCTTCAGGTTTTTTATGTACAACCTTTTTTACAACTCTTTTTCTTTTTGGTTTTTCGGCCTTTGGTCTTTCTTGATTAGCAAGATTCGCTGCCTGAGTATCTAAAATTTGATATACAAGATCTAATTTTTTTAATTGACTTGTTTTAGATAATCCAATAGTTTTTGCAATCTCTTGTAGTTCTGTAAGAGTTTTGGCTTTCAGTTCTGTGATTTCGAACATTTTTACATTGTTAAATTAATATAGTGGGATTTTTCTTAATACAATTAAGAATTATTTGTGTTGAATTTTTTTGATTCAGTATTGTAAAGCTTTTGGCTAATACGAGTGTGTAGTTGAATTATTAGCAAATATATGTAATTATTTTTAACTACAATGTTTCTTTTTAAAAAAAGAAAGTTTTACTTTTGCTGTCCAATTAGTACTAATGATACAAAGAATTCAAACATTATATTTATTATGTGCCGCTCTATTTTCTGGTGGATTGATTTTTGTATTTAGTTTATGGACAGAAAAATCAACAAAAATTATTTCTGCTCCAGATTTAATAAATGAAACAAGTTTACTTTTAAAAACAATATTTTTTTCATATTTACTATCTGCTATTCTATCAGTAATTGCTATTTTTTTATATAAGAATAGACAATTACAATTTGTAATAGGAAGAGTAAATATGTTGATTAACTTCTATTTATTAGGTGTACTTATATATTTGTCTCTAACTGTATCTGGAGAAACGCAAGTTTCTGAGAAGGGTATTGGGATGTTTATTCCGGTTATAGTTATTGTGTTGTTAGCTTTGGCTAATAAAGCAATAAAAAAGGATGAAGATCTCGTAAAATCTGTAGACAGATTAAGGTAAACCTAACATCTTAGTATATTTAGTGCGAAAAAACCGAAGTTTAATACTTCGGTTTTTTAGTTTTTATATTTTACATGTATAAAATTAGCCTTTTTTATGCTTTTTATTTTTTAGAAAAAAATAAGAAAAAACAATAAGCAATTAATTTTTGTAAATTAGTGGTCTAAAAAAACAGTAAAAAATAGTGCTCATAAGAGTAAGAAAATCAGATAGTTACAGAGCTAACTCACGGTTTTCCGTGAGAGGCTCAACTCACGGTTTTCCGTGAGTCAACTCACGGTTTTCCGTGAGGTAAAAAAAACCCCATAAATGGGTATTGTACAAACTGTAATTGTAGTTTAAATTTGTAAGGTAATTAATTATGAAAGTAAAAATTAAAGTTCATGTCGCAGATGATCACATGATTCTGATTGAAGGGATTATTGCGATGCTAAATACTGATAAAGATATAGAGGTTGTTGGTTATTCATTAACAGGAAAACAAGTTATAGAATGGTTTAAAACTAACGAAGCAGATATTTTGGTGTTAGATATTAATATGCCTGAATTAGATGGTATAGAGGTGTTGAAAAAGTTTAACAAAAAGAAGAAACATCAAAAAATTATTATGTTGTCTAGTTATGATGATGCTAAATTGGTAAAACAATTAACAACTTTTGGAGCTGATGGTTTTATATCAAAAACAAGTGCTGGAGAACATATTTTAAAAGCAATTAAATCTGTTTATAATGGAGATCCTTATTTTAGTGATGACATTAAAGAAGGGTTGTTTAATTTATCATTAGGTTATAATGTAAGTGAAGGTTCTAGACCAGATTTTGATGTAATAAATGGTTTAACAGAAAGAGAAATGGAAGTGTTAAAGCTTCTAGTAAAAGAATATAGTACACAAGAAATGGCAGATAAGTTGTTTTTAAGTGTAAATACAGTAGAAACGTATAGAAAAAATTTATTAAAAAAATTAAATGTAAAAAATGCAGTGGGCTTAGCAATGTTTGCCGTTAAAAACAAGATTATATAGAATTCTATTCCCTAAATAGAGATTTCATTAAAAGATTTATCCCCCTAAATAAGAAATCCCCCCAATCCTATATAAATGCAGTTTTGCTAACTCACTCATTTTTTTATAAAGAAAATAATTAATCAAGTCTAATCAAATTTTAAAAATTTATTCCCATGAAAAAACTAAGTGTAGGCTTTTTAGCCATAGTTTTAGCTTTTAGTTTCGCATCTTGTTCAACAAACGAAACAGATTTTGAAACCCCTCAAGAATCTTTATTAAAAGAAGTACAATTAAAAAGAGATGCATCAGGATCTTATTCTGTAGATTATGTAGTTGCAAACAATACTTTTTCAGATGTTCGTAAAGGTATTAACTCATCAACAAATGAGGTTCATTTAAATAAGGTAAGTCATAATACTCAAAATCAATATAGAAATGATTTTACTTTAGATAACAATAAATTAAGTATTGGTTTTTTTGATAATGAAACTGGAAAACAAATGAAATTTTCTGTTGAAGATGAAAATATTACCTTTGCTAAAGGGACCAGTAAAAAGTTCTTAAAAGAATATGGATTAACTACAAATGATGATGGCACAATTCAATTAGATTTTGAAGTGAACAATAATGTAAAAACAGAGTTTGTTTACAACGAAGATTTAGCTACTTATGAAGTGCATTTATCTAAAGGAGCTAGTTCTGAAAATAAATTTTCTAGAGCATTAAATGTACCAGATACAGGAGTTTTAAAGCTAGATTTTGTAAATCACAAACTATTAGGAAAAGGTTTAGCAGAGTCAGTTATAAGAAAACCAATTATTATTTTTGATAATGATAGTTTTGGTGGCTAAGAATTACTTTGTATTCCACAATGAATAAAAAATTTTGAAAAAGACATACATACTATTTTATTTACTTCTAGTATTTACTTTAAAAGTTGTAGCTAGTTCAATAGATAAAGGAAAAATCTTTTATAAAGAGGTTTTTCCTTTATCTGTTTTGCAACAACAAGATACTGTATTACAAAATCGTTATTTAAGCATTAAAAAAAGCATTAAAAAAAATGAATATAGTAGTTCTTTAGAGTTAAGTTTAAAGTTATTGGAGGATTCTAAAAAAGCAAATAATAAAGATGTAGAATTTTTAAGCACTTATCAAGTTGGAGAACTATTTGTAAAATTAAATAACCATAGTAATGCGCTTAAGTATTTAAAAAAATCTTTAACATTATTATTAGAAAGCGATGAGTCACAGTTTAGTGAAAAAATAAAAAAATATGATTTAAGTTTCTCTAGAAATAAAGCTTTAGCTGATAATTTTTTAAAACTTGGTACAGAATATATAGTTATTAATAAACTTGATAGTGCTAGATATTATTTTAATAAAATTATAGACCTAAAATCTTTAAATAATGATTTAGAGAGTATAAAAGCATCAGCATATAATAATTTATCTGGTATTTATATACAGAGTTCTTTATATGATGAAGCCAAAGAATATTCTTTAAAAGCAATTGAAATTAGAAGAAAGACAAATAATAAATTACATGAGGCTTCAGCTCTTGGAAATTTAGCAAGTATTTATGTCTTAGAAGAAAAATATAAAGAAGCGAAAGAAGTATATTATAATGCATTAGATTTAATTGAAAATGACAATAGTAGTACTGCGTTTAAATATAAACGTGATCTGTATTTTAATTTAGCTTGGGCTTTATATAACTTAAAAGATTATACAGCGTATGATTATCAAGAAAAATCCTTCATCATAAAAGATAGTTTAAGAGATGTAGAGGTAGAACACCTTGTAAAAGGAGTTTATGAGAAATTTCAAGTAGATCTAAAAAAAGAGCAAGTAAAATTAGAAGAAGCAGAGGCAAAGAAGTCAGCTTGGTTTTTTGGGCTTCTTAGTGTACTAATAATTTTAAGTTCTGGAGTGATTATTTACAATTATAAATTACGCCAAAAGAATTTAAAATTGCATTTAGATCAAACAAAATTAGAACAAGAAAGTAACTTAGAAAAGTTAAAATCAGAATCGCAGGTTCGTATTTTAAATGCAACATTAGATGGTAAAGAAGAGGAGCGTAAACAAATAGCAGAAACATTACACGATAGTGTTAGTTCTTTATTGTCTTCTGCCAACTTACACTTACAAGCAAGTAAAATGCAATTTAATGGCGAAACTCCTGTGGAGATTGATAAAACACAAAAAATAATTGTAGAAGCTTCGCAAACAATAAGAGATTTATCGCATACGTTAGTCTCATCAGTTTTACTAAAATTTGGATTGAAATATGCTATAAAAGACATGGCAGAAAAATATTCGAATTCTAAAATTGAAATAAATACCCACATTAAAAGTGTAAGACGTTATCAACAGAGTTTTGAAATTAAAGCAAATAATATCATTCAAGAATTAGTCAATAATATCTTAAAGCACAGTAATGCAACAAAAGCAACTGTGAAAATATTAGATAAAGATGGAGTTTTATTTGTTGATATTCAGGATGATGGCGAAGGATTTGATAAAACAGATATTCCTAAAAAAGATGGCTTAGGAATAAATCAAATTGAAGCCAGAATACAAATGATGAAAGGAAAGTTCTTTATAGATTCTAACGCAGAAACTGGCACAAAAATTAAAATTGAATTGCCAATTTTAGAGAAAAAAGAAACTAGCCACGCGTAGCTAATTCAATCACTTCCATATCTTTTATTTCTTTTTTATCAATTGTAAAACGAATCATTGTTCTTACTTTATGAAAACCATGATTTCCTGCAGCACCAGGATTTAAATGCAAAATATTTAGTTTTTTATCAAACTGTACTTTTAAAATATGTGAATGACCACAAATAAATAATTGTGGCGAATTTTGTTGTAATTCTTCTCTAACTCTTAGATTGTATTTTCCAGGATAACCACCAATATGAGTCATCCAAACAGTAACATTTTCTACCGTAAATTTATTGTCTAACGGAAATTCTAATCGCGCATCTGTATTATCAATATTGCCGTAAACAGCACGTAATGGTTTTAACGTTTTTATAGTGTCGGTTACTTGTAAATCACCAATATCTCCTGCGTGCCAAACTTCATCCGCTTGTTTTACAAATTTTAAAATTTGTGTGTCAATATAACTGTGGGTGTCTGATAATAGAAGAATCTTTTTCACGTTTTAAAAATGCTAATAACAAATTAATTTATGTAGTTTTGATGTTAACAAAAGTACTGTTTTTTGAGATATTTTATAGAACTTTCATACTTAGGTAAAAATTATCATGGTTGGCAAATACAACCTGACGCGAACTCAATTCAAGAAGAACTTAACAAGGCGATAAGCATTGTTTTACAAGAAGAAATTGGTATTGTTGGCGCTGGTAGAACAGACACAGGAGTGCATGCTTCACAGATGTTTGCGCATTTTGATTCTGCTATTGAATTAGATAATAATATCGTATTTAAATTAAATTCTATTTTACCAGAAGATATTGTTGTGCATCAAGTAGAAAAAGTTGCTGATGAAAAACATGCCAGATTTGATGCGCTTACCAGAAGTTATGAATATAGAATTTGGTTAGGAAGAAACCCTTTTTTGCTAGAAACTACTTGGCAATTATTTCATCAGAAATTAGATGTAAATGCCATGAATGAAGCTGCTGAAATTTTGTTAGAATATGAAAATTTTCAAGCATTTTCTAAAGTAAAAACAGAAGTAAAAACGTTTAATTGTAAGGTAACAAAAGCAGTTTGGGTGCAAGAAGGCAATCAACTTATATTTCAAATAACGGCAAATCGTTTTTTAAGAAATATGGTTAGAGCAATTGTTGGCACTTTGGTTGATGTAGGAAAAAACAAAATAGATAAAGAAGATTTTAGAAATATTATTTTAAGTAAAGACAGAGCAAATGCAGGATTATCAGTTCCGGCGAAAGGGTTGTTTTTAACAGAAATTAAGTATTAATTATGAGTAAAAAAGAGTCTGGAAAAGCATTTGACGCAAAAATATTTATGAGAATTCTAAGCTTTGCAAAAAGTTATAGAACTCATTTTATAATTGCAACTGTTGCCGTAATTTCAACAGCATTATTATCTGCTTACAGACCGTATTTATTGAAAGAAGCAGTAAAAGATTTTACGACAAATAAAAACGAAGAGACTTTACTGTATTTTACACTATTAATGCTTGCTGTTTTAATTGCAGAAGTACTGTTGCAAGTGCTGTTTATTTATTTTGCCAATTGGATTGGGCAACATATTATTAGAGATATGCGCGCCAAAATATTTAGACATATTTTACAATTTAGAATGGCGTATTTCGACACAACTTCTGTTGGAAGATTGGTTACAAGAGTTGTTTCTGATATCGAAACCATTGCAAGTTCTTTTAGTCAAGGTTTGTTCATGATTATTAGTGATATTTTAAAAATGGTAGTCGTTATTGTAGCGATGCTTTTTATGAATTGGCAATTGGCATTAATTGCATTGGCAGTATTGCCAATCTTAATTTATGCTACAAAACTATTTCAAATTGCTATAAAATCTACTTTTCAAGAAGTAAGAACTCAAGTTGCAAATCTAAATGGATTTGTACAAGAAAGAGTAACAGGAATGAACATTGTTCAGTTATTTAGTAGAGAAAAAATAGAGTACGAAAAGTTTATGGAAATAAACAGCAAACATAAAAAAGCACATATTAAAGCGGTTTGGTATTATTCTATTTTCTTTCCAGTTGCAGAAGTATTATCGTCTATTGCTATCGGATTATTAGTTTGGTACGGCGGTTTGCAATCAGTAAATAATGTGGATGTTGAGCCAGGAGAAATTATGAGTTTTATTATGATGACGCAAATGTTGTTTAGACCTTTACGTCAAATTGCTGATAAATTTAACACGTTACAAATGGGAATTGTTTCTGGTGAACGTGTTTTTGGAGTATTAGACACACAAAGTAGTATTGATAAAAACGGAACTGTTTTCGCAGAAAATTTACAGGGAAAAATCGAATTTAAAGATGTTCGCTTTAGTTATATAAAAGACGAAGAGGTTTTAAAAGGCATTTCATTACAAGTAGAAAAAGGGCAAACAGTTGCAATTGTTGGATCAACTGGAGCAGGAAAATCAACTATTATCAATTTAATAAATCGTTTTTACGAAATCAATTCAGGAGAAATTTGTGTTGATGGTGTTTCAGTAAAAGACTATGAAATTAATTCTTTGCGAAATCAAATTGCAATTGTGTTACAAGATGTTTTTTTGTTTTCCGATTCAATTTTAAACAATATCACTTTAAAAAATGAAAACATCACTTTTGAAGAGGTGGAAGAAGCTGCAAAACAAATCGGAATTCACGATTTTATTTTGACGTTACCTGGCGGATATCATTATAACGTAAAAGAAAGAGGCGCAATGTTGTCTTCTGGTCAGCGACAATTAATCGCATTTTTAAGAGCGTATGTAAGCAAACCAAGTATTTTAATTTTAGACGAAGCAACATCATCTGTAGATTCTAATGCAGAACAAATGATTCAATACGCAACAGATACGATTACAAAAGGAAGAACATCAATTGTAATTGCACACAGATTGGCAACGATAAAAATGGCAGATAAAATTATTGTAATGGACAAAGGATTGATTGTTGAAGAAGGAACGCATCAAGAATTGTTAGAAAAACCAGATGGATATTATAGAAATCTGTACGACAAACAATTTAGTAGTGTAGAAGCGGTTTAGTTTAAATCGTCTTTTATTTTTTCTATCAATTCACTGTAATCCGAATACAAATCAAAAGTGCCATCTTTTATATAAGAAATTTCTCCGGTTTCTTCAGAAACTAATAAACACAAAGCATCGGTTTTTTCTGTAACTCCAATTGCTGCTTTATGACGTAAGCCAAAACGAGCAGGAATTTTTTCATTAGACAAAGGTAAAACCACACGAGTTGCCACAATAAAATTATCTCTAATTACAGTTGCTCCATCGTGCAATGGACTGTTTTTATAAAAGATACTTTCTATAATGGCTTCGTTTACAGAAGCGTTCATTTTATCTCCGTTATTTGCTAAAAAATCTAAGTTGTTTGTGCGTTCTATAACAATTAAAGCACCAGTTTTTGTTTTTGATAACTTGATGCAAGAATTTACGATTGTATCTACATCCGTTTCAGATTCAATCTCTGATTTTAAGAATTTTAATTGTTTTAAAAAACTTCTTTTTGATGAGAAATTCGTCGTTCCTATCATTAATAAAAACTTTCTAATTTCTTGTTGAAATACAATGATTAATGCAATAACTCCACCACTTAATAAATAGCCTAAAATTCCACTCAACATTTCCATTTTTAAGGCTTGTGTTATTTTCCAAATTAAGAAAATAAGCGCAATTCCAATAAAAATATTAATGGCAACCGTGCCTTTTAAAAGTTTGTAGATGTAGTATAATAATGCAGCAACTAGAAGAATATCTAGAATGTCTAAAATAGAAAAATCAATAAAGTCTAACATTAATTTTTTGTTGCTTTAACTGTAAAAATAGGAATAATTATGCAACATTCTAAAGTTTCAATTTGTATTTTCAATATCAGAAATTAATAATGGATATTTTTCTCTAATGATATCAATTTTTTCTTTCTCTTTTTTTGTTGATTTATACATGTCTAACAACTGATTATACGATTTGTCATATAGTTTTTGAGAAAGTTTATTTCTTAAAAATGTATTTGCGCTAGTTAAAGAGTTTAAAACTGTAATATATGTTCCGTAATCTGTATTTCTACTTGATTGTATGGCGATAAATGCTTTTGATGGATGATCTGATGATGTTGGATCTTTTTTTCCATTACACCAATCACAAGGGTTTTTATCTTTATCGAGTCCGCCACCATTGTCAATAAAATCAATAGCAATTTGTTTGAGGTTTTTGATGTTGATAATTTCGTTTTCAACCAATAGTTGATTGTTGCTATTTATAGTAACATCTAAAACATTTTTGTCTTTTAAAATAATTTTTTCATCATTTTCTTGTTCTTTCGGAATTTTTCTTAAAATCCCTGAATCAACTACCATAGTTGTGGTAACAAGAAAAAAGATTAATAATAAAAAGGCAATATCTGCCATAGAACCGGCATTGATTTCTGGATTTTCTCTTCTGCTCATTTTTTTAATTTTTAATTAGTAAATAGTTGGAGTTTGATTACTAATTTAAAATTTGGTAGTTGCTAATGAAGAAACAAAAAGAATGCCGAAAATGAAATTAAGAGAGTTGCTCAATAATTTTAATTGCTTCCATCGCTTCTTTTACATCGTGAACTCGTAAAATATTTGCGCCATTTAACAGCGCAATTGTGTTGGCAGAAGTGGTTGCGTTTAATGCTAATTGTGGTGTGATTTCTAACGGTTTGTACAACATCGATTTTCTAGAAATTCCAACTAAAATTGGCGCATCTAAATTTTTAAAAAGTGATAAATTTTTCAATAACTCGTAATTGTGTTCGATGGTTTTTCCAAAACCAAAACCGACATCAATAAGAACATCGTTTACTTTTAATTGATGCAATTTATAAAGCTGCTCCGCAAAAAACGAAATTACTTCTTTTGTTACATCTTCATATGTTGGATTTTTTTGCATGTTTTGTGGAGTTCCGAGCATGTGCATGATTATATACGGAACTTGTAATTCTGCAATAGTTTTAAACATATTCGCATCCATTTTTCCGCCAGAAATATCGTTGATCATTGCTGCGCCAGCTTCAACTGTTTTTTTAGCGACGTTACTTCTAAAAGTATCCACAGAAATAATAATTTCTGGAAAATGTTTTACTAATAATTTAATTATAGGAATTATTCGTTGTAGTTCTTCTTCTTCAGAAATATGTATTGCACCAGGTCTTGAAGAATAGGCGCCAACATCTATAAATGTTGCACCTTCAGAAAGCATTTTTTCTACTTTTTGTAAAATGTCAGATTCGTTTTTATACGATCCGCCATCAAAGAAAGAATCTGGCGTAATATTTAAAATTCCCATCACTTTTGGAGAAGAAATATCAATCAGTTTATGGTTGCAATTTATAGTCATTTTAACTTACTACTTTATTAATAACGTGCGATTTTTCTGGAGCTTTATACGCATACATTTGCGCTAACAAACCATCAACAGTTGTATCTACCAATAACAATTTTCGGTTTTGTGGTTTTAAATATCCTTCTTTAACCATCACATCTAATTGTTGCAATGTGTGATTAAAAAATCCATTTACATTTAAAATACCGATTGGTTTTTGCTCGATGTGTAATTGTCCTAAAGTCAATGCTTCAAACAATTCATCCAAAGTTCCAAATCCGCCAGGCAAGGTAATATATCCATCAACCAATTTGCTCATAATTACTTTACGTTCGCTCATTTTTTTGGTGATGATTAGCTCAGTAACTTCTCTGTGAACCACTTCTTCTTTTTCTAATAACTTCGGAATTACGCCAATAACATTTCCTTTTTCAGCAAGAATTGTATCTGCAATAATTCCCATCATTCCAATTTTTCCGCCGCCATAAACCATTGCAATATTGTTTTTTACAAACGCCTTTCCTAATTCAATTGCTGCTTCTTTATAAACCGTATTAAATCCACTACTAGAACCGCAAAAAACTACTACTTTTTTCATCAAAGAGATTTGTAAAATTCATTGTAAAAATAAACGAAAAGGAGGTAAGATTTACTATTTTTACGGAGATATCAGAAAAATAATTAAATGAAAAGCAATCTAAGATTGTTTTTACAGAAATACTTTATTTAAGATTTATGCAGAATACGTCGAAACAATACAATGCAGTTGTAGAAGAATGTAGAAGTTTGTTCATTAAAAAAATGAGCGATTATGGGAGCGCATGGCGAATTTTACGTTTACCATCGTTAACAGATCAGATTTTTATAAAAGCGCAACGAATTCGTCAATTGCAAGAAAATGCTGTCAGAAAAGTTGATGAAGGTGAGCGAGGTGAGTTTATCGGAATTATCAATTATTGTGTAATGGCGTTGATTCAAATTGAATTAGGAGTTGTTGAAAATCCAGATGTATCTACAGATGAAGCAACAGAATTGTACGACAAACACATTGCGATTACCAAAGAATTGATGGAAAATAAAAACCACGATTATGGTGAAGCCTGGCGGGATATGAGAATTTCTAGCTTAACAGATTTGATTTTGCAAAAACTATTGCGCGTAAAAACAATTGAAAATAATAAAGGTAAAACATTGGTTTCTGAAGGAATTGATGCCAATTACCAAGACATGATTAATTATGCAATTTTTGCGATGATTCATATGGGGAAATAAGTTCCAAAGGTTCAAAGTAGCAAAGGCTCAAAGGTTCAAAGTTGTTGTCACTTCGAGTGTTTTTCTGTCATATCGAGCGGAGTCGAGATAAAAAGAAAAAAGGATTGAGTAGTTTTTAAAATAAGTTTATGAAAAAGTTCATTTTATTGGTTTCAATTGTGCTTTTTATAAGTTGTGCTAAAGATGAAACATCAACTTTTAAAGAAATGAAAGCTGATACATTATTATCAGAATCATTTTCAACTTATGAATTAAATGATTTAGCTAAGATTGTTGATTTTTTTGAAAGTCAAATTTGTAAAAAATATGGAGATTTAAACAAGTGTGATATTCAAAAAGCATATAAAAAATTTAATGTTGCAGATTCTATAAGTTATCCACGTTATTTAAACTTTATTGATTTCAAAAAACAAAAAGAATTATATAATAAAATAACTCCAAAATTAAAATATAAAATTTGGGCTCATCCATTTACAATAGAAGGAAAGAAAGAGATTAAAGATGTCTTATGGATTCGCGGTAATGGAGATTATATAAATTTCCTAAAAAGAGTTGGAAACTCAAAAAAGGAATTTGAAATATTTAAAAAATACGCTGAGGAAATAGAATTATCAAATGACCTCTCTGTTAAAAATGAATGGGATTTAGCTCTTAATTATAGATTTTATGATTCAAAAGATATTAAATTTAGGCTTTTAATTGCTATTCATTATTTATCATTAAATGAACAATTTATTCAACCACAATTAATAAAAAAATGAAACTACTAGTACACATTTCAAGAATCTTTGTCGGAGCGATGTTTATCTTTTCTGGCTTTGTAAAATTGGTAGATCCAATTGGTTCTCAATACAAATTCGAAGAATATTTTAGTCAAAGCGTGTTGGATATGGAATATTTAATTCCGTATGCATTGGCATTTTCTATCATTTTAATTCTAGCAGAAATTATGCTGGGAATTATACTCTTATTAGGTTGTAAAGCAAAAATAACCTTATGGAGTTTACTCGTGTTGTCAACCATATTCTTATTCTTAACTTGGTATTCGGCATACTATAACAAAGTAACAGATTGCGGTTGTTTTGGTGATGCAATTACATTAACACCTTGGGAAACGTTCTATAAAAACATCCTTCTAATCGCATTAATTCTCTTAATGATTTTTAGAGTAAAAGACATTAAACCTATCTTTTCTGTAAAGGTTTCACAAGTAATTACCATTTTGTCGTTGGCGTCATTTTTATACATCACGTATCATGTATTGGTGCATTTGCCAATCATCGATTTTAGAGCATATGCAGTTGGTAATAACATTCAAGAAGGAATGAAATACAAAGGCGATGGCGAGCTTCCTAAAATTCATGATTTCTACTTAGAAGATGCACAAGCAGATTTAGCACCAGAAATTTTAGAAGAAGAAAAAGTATTGTTAATTATTGTTCATACGTTGGATAAAGCTGATACCAACGGATTTAAAACCATCAAAGAAATAGCAGACAAAGCAATTGCGAAAGGATACTCAGTTTACGGTGCATCCGCATCTTTTACAGATGAATTATTATTAGCAAAAGAAAAATACGAATTGCCTTTTGATTTTCTGTTTTGTGACGGAATCACATTAAAAACAATGGTAAGAGCAAATCCAGGAATTATGATGCTGCAAAAAGGAACCATCATGGGAAAATGGAATTGGTCTGATGCAGATGAAATAATCTTAAAATAAGATGAAACAATTACTACTTGTTTTTATTGGTGGCGGATTTGGAAGCGCATTGCGTTTTTTGTTTGGAAAATTTCTAAACAATTCTGAAACTGGAATTCCGTACGGAACATTTTTAGCCAATATTATCGGTAGTTTATTCATCGGAATTATTTTGGGATACGCAGCAAAAAGTGATGCGTTGACAGAAAATCATACATTACTTTTAGCAACAGGATTTTGTGGTGGTTTTACAACCTTTTCAACCTTTGCTTATGAAAATCATGTGTTTTTAAAATCTGGAGATTTTACAAGCTTTGCTTTTTACACAATCGCCAGTTTTGTAGTCGGATTTTTAGCTGTTTTTGCAGGGATTTATATTGTTAAGTAAGATAAAACAATTGTCCTTTCGAGCGGAGTAGAGAAATTTATTTCAAAAGAAACAGAAAATTAAATGTCATTTCGACAGAGAGAAGAATGAACGACGAGAAATCTCATTAGTTGAGCTCCGTCAAATAATAAATAGAAAATGAACGAAGTAGTACAGTATAAAAGTGAAGAAAAGTATGCAATAATTACGATTGCAAACGGAAAAGCAAATGCTATTTCGCATGAAGTGATAGAAGGTTTAAATGCTAGTTTAGACAAAGCGCAACAAGAAAATAAAATTGTTATTCTAACTGGTCAATCTGGAATTTTTTCTGCTGGATTCGATTTAAAAGTAATGACAAAATCACCTGAATCTGCTAAAGAATTGGTTACAAAAGGATCGCGATTGTCATTGCGAATGTTATCTTTTCCAAAACCAATTATTGTTGCTTGTTCTGGTCATGCAATTGCAAAAGGCGGATTTTTATTATTGTCTGCAGATTATAGAATTGGAGTAGAAGGCGATTTTAAAATCGGTTTAAACGAAGTGATGATTGGTATGACAATGCATCACGCAGGAATTGCGATTGCCAAAGCTAGATTAGCGCCAATTTTTCTAGATAGAAGTGTTAATAATTCTGAAATATACAATCCTAAAGATGCCATAAAAGCTGGATTTTTAGATGTAATCGTTCCAGAGAATCAATTGTTGCCAACTGCAATTAAGGTTGCTAAAATGTTCTGTCAATTAAATGAAAAAGCACATGCAGCAACAAAAATAAAAGTGAGAAAACCACATTTAGAAGCTATTGAAAAAGCAATTGAATTAGATTTGCAAGAAGAAATTGCTATCAATCCTTGATGTTTTTGTCATTGCGAATAAAATGAAGCCATCTCTTAAAAGATTTCTCGAATCCGCTCAAAATTAAAAAGAAACTACTCTTTTTTATAGTTTTTAGCTCCTGCTAAAATTGCTACTGTTAACGTATTTTCTTCTGGTGTTAACGGACAAGAAAATGTTTCGTTGTATGCACAATACGGATTGTAAGCTTTATTAAAATCTAATATAATTGTTCCATCTGGATTTTCATCCGTCGTTAAAACATCCAAATAGCGTCCGCCGCCATAAGATTCTTTTCCGCTTGTTTTATCTGTAAAAGGCAGAAATAAATAATCGATGTATTGCGGATCTCTATCTAAATCTTTATTTTGATAAATAGGAATTTTTTGTTCTTTTCCATCTAGCGTAAAAGTTACCGTACCGTATTTTATATACAAAGGTTTTCTATCTGTAGTTGTAGTCATTTCAAAAATCGGAGCATCCACTGTTTTTTCTAGTTTTGCAACAATTCTGTATTTTTTATCAATCGGATAAAAATCTAATTTTTTAAAGGTTTTCAAATCTTCTTTTGTCAATGGAGATCCACTTTCATCATGAAATTTTAAATTTTCTTTGTATTGATAATCTTCAATTTTTTTAAGATAATCGTCTTTTGGTGTTTCATTGCAAGAAATAAGAACGCACAAAAAGAAAAGGGTAATTAGTTTTTTCATTGAGATGAATATTTTAAAAAATAAAAATACAATTTTTACAATTATTTATGTAGTTTTGAAACATCAAATAAAATTAAAATGAGAATTGTCAATACATATACGTGTCAGAAATCGATTAAAAGTCGAAAAAGTCGAACGTCAATTGTATTGTAATGATATCAACATAAATTATTACTATCATAATGAGTCCGACTTCACAGTCGGACTTTTTATTTTTATACACATCAACAACCAAAAAAAATGAAAAAATTATACTTTAATTATATTGATACTTTTAGTGGACTCTCTAAAGAAGTTTGGTGGTTAGCATTGATTACTTTAATCAATAGAGCCGGAACAATGGTAATTCCGTTTTTGTCTTTGTATTTGACAAAAAGCTTAGAATTTACTTTGGCTGATGTTGGTTGGATTATGTCTTTCTTCGGATTAGGTTCTGTGGTTGGTTCTTGGATTGGTGGAAAACTGACTGATAAATTTGGGTATTATAAAGTGATGTTTTTTAGTTTGATTGGAACTGGATTTGCTTTTGTAGCCATGCAATTTGTAACCACTTTTGCTGGTTTTTGTGCTGGTATTTTTGGGTTGATGATAATTGCAGATTCTTTTAGACCGGCAATGTTTGTGGCGTTGAGTTCGTATAGCAAACCAGAAAATAAAACGCGTTCTGTTACCTTAATTCGTTTGGCAATTAATTTAGGTTTTTCTGCTGGACCCGCAATTGGAGGTTTAATTATTGCATCGATTGGATATTCTGGTCTGTTTTGGATTGATGGAATTACTTGTTTTTTAGCAGGAATTTTATTGTTACAAGTTTTAAATCCGAAGAAATCAAAAGTGTTGGATAAATCAAAAGCAGAAAACCCAATTTCTGCATATTCTGATAAAGCATTTTGGTTTTTTTTAATCGGAATAATGTTATTTGGTGCTGTCTTTTTACAATATTTTTCTACGATGCCTTTGTATTACAGTGATGTTCATTTTTTATCAGAACAAGAAATTGGTTTGCTTTTAGGGATGAATGGCTTTGTTATCTTTGTTTTAGAAATGCCGTTGATAAAATGGTTAGAAAATTCAAAATTTACAAAAGTTGGTTTGATGTTGTTTGGCGGAATATTAACTGCATTAAGTTTTGTTGTGTTATTGATTTCTACTTGGACAGGAATTTTAATTATCGGAATGTTTTTAATGACTATCGGAGAAATGATTGCTTTTCCGTTTTCAAATGCCTTTGCAATGGAGCGCGCTAAAAAAGGAAAGCAAGGAGAATATATGGCGTTGTATAGTATCGCATTTTCTTTTGCACACATATTTAGTCATAATTCTGGAATGCAATTAGTAAGTGCAGTTGGGTTTGATATAACTTGGGTTATTGTAACAGTAATTGCAGCACTTGCCGTATTCTTTATGTTCCTATTAAAACGAATGTTAAAAAAAGAAGAAATTATGGAATAAAAAAAAGCACTGATTTTTCAGTGCTTTTTTTATAAAATTTTTAAGTAAAGTATTATTTTATTGCTTTTTCAAAAGCATCTTTACCGCCAACAACAGGAATTGTAATTGAAGTTCCGTTTAAGTCAACTGTTAATTCTGTTCCAGGTTTTGGCAACAAAGTATAGTTGCTATCACTAGAAAAAATCATCAGTCCAATTTGTTGTCCTTTTCTAATAATTTGATCATCTGGTTGTAAATCAAATGTCATTTCATAATACTTTCCAGGTTTTAACGGTTTACTTTTACGTAACGATTTGTAGTTTTGTAAATCTGCCCAACCACGCGTAATTATATTGTCAGTAATTACTGTTCTTCTTCCTTCGTTCCAAGGTAAAGAAACCAACCAAACCGATAAATTTGCTGCAGGTTTACTGCTTGCAATTTTTACGGTTATTGAAGCCAATCCAGAAATATGAATGTCTTCTTTTAAAGTTGGACTTACATATAATAATCTATGATTTGTGTATTCCGCTTGCGCTAAAACTTCTCCAGAAAAAGAATAATTATCAACTAAAGTTTCTTTAATTTTTAAATTTGATTTGTTGGTTGATAAACCTCCAGCTTTTGGTGCACCAGCATTCAAAAATAGCTGAACAGGTTTTGCATCAGGATTTGGATAATCTTTGTACGAAGTTGGATTGTCTCTTTTGTCATTTTCTCTTACAATCCAAGCTTTTGCATCGTTCTCAACGCCGTTTTCAATTCCGTGTAAATAATGTGTAAACCAACGATTCATCATCGTCATTGGTGGCGGTCCGCCATGCCCATTTTGATGATAAAAAATTTGAGAAGGAATTCCCATTTCTTTAGCTCTTTGATAAATTCTATAACTGTGTTCTGGCATTACATTCCAGTCATTAAATCCGTGCGACATTAATAAGGCTGCTTTCATTGGCTTCATGTCATTTAGATAATCTCTTCCAGCCCAAAAGTCATTATAATCTCCTGTAATTCTATCCAATCCATTTGCCATTTCTGTATCACGAACAACTTTATTATTACGAGCTCTATTTTCTTCTTTTCCACTATGAATAAAATCATATAAAACATCAATATCTTCACCTAAATATCCACCAGGAGAACGAACCAAACCGTTTGATCTATAATAATGATAATACGAAGTATTTGGTGCAATTGGAATGATTGCTTCCAACCCTTTTACACCAGTTGTTGCTGCAGCTAACGGAATTGTTCCGTTGTAAGAAGTTCCAGTCATTCCTACTTTTCCAGTCGACCAATATGCTGTTACTTTTTCATTTCCTTCTCTTGATGTAAAACCATTTGCTCTGCCGCACAACCAATCGATTACAGCTTTTGGAGCTAAAGATTCGTTATCGCCACCAACAGTTGGTGAACCATCTGATAAACCAGTTCCTGGTGATGAAGAATGTACTACAATATATCCTCTTTGAACCCAAGTTCTAATTTGCGAATTCGAAATAATTGGGCGTTTACCTGTTCTTTTTACTTCGGTATGATTTCTTGGTTTTGGTTGTTCGCCAAGTTCATGTTTTACATCCCAGAATATTGGTGCATTTCCTGCAGTTCCAGAATAATATGGACTAGATTCATATACAATTGGTAATTTTAAACCTTCAGTTTCTGTTTGTTTTGGCCTGGTAACAGAAACATGCATTCTGTCTAATTTTCCATCTCCGTCAGAGTCAAATTCTGTTTCTACCCATAAATCGTGACGAAGCCAATCTTTAGGGTCTTTAAATGCTTCTACAATTTGTGCTTCTCCGTCTTTAAAAACAGGAACAGTTTTTTCTTGTGCTTGAACTGTAAATCCAACTAGAAGTAGTGCAACTACTAGAACTTTTATTCTCATAATTATATTTATTTAAATTGTAATTGTTTATCTGTTATTTTATTTATGCGCAATGTTTTATAATCTCTAAAATAATTTTGATATAATTTCCAAGGAGTTTTAGAACCTTGTCTTGGAAATTCATGTTCTGATCTATAAATATATCCAGAATTAAGATTTAATAAAGGTAAAGTTTCCATTTCATTATCCATAATTTGTGGAACAACATAGGTATAGTTCTTTTTTTTCATAAATTTTAAAAGGCGATTTGCATATTCACTAGTTAAATCACTTTTTAATGTCCAAGAAGCATTCGTGTATCCCGCAAAAAAAATACAATTTGGTAAGTTGCTTAACATCAAACCACGATAAGTTAATGCTTTAGAAATGTCATATTCTTCATTATCAATAGCTATTTTAGCACCACCAAAAGCAAGTAATTTTAAGCCAGTTGCACTAACTACGATATCAGCTTCTATTTCTTTTCCTGATTTTAATTTTATTCCTTTTTCTGTAAAAGTGTCAATATGATCTGTAATTACAGAAGCTTTTCCATTTTTAATAGAAGTAAACAAATCGCCATCAGGTGCAACACAAAATCGCTGATCCCAAGGTTTATAATTGGGGGCAAAATGTGGTTCTGCAGAAATAGTTTCCAATTCTTTTTGAGCACCTTTTATAATCAATTTTCTCATTGTGTTTGGCCACCATTTACAAACGTTAAAAAAGATAATTTGAGTTACAATATTTTTAAATCTAATGATTTTATGTGCTGCTTTTTTAGGAAATATTTTCTTTAAAAACACAGCCACTTTATCTTTGTTCGGAAAAGCACCAACATATGTTGGAGATCTTTGTAACATGGTAATATGAGCAGTATCATCAGCCATTTTTGGTACAATAGTTACGGCTGTTGCTCCGCTTCCTATAACAATAACTTTTTTACCTTTATAATCTAAATCTTCTGGCCAATGTTGAGGATGAATTACCTTTCCTTTATAATTTTCAATTCCAGAAAACTCTGGAGTATATCCGTTTTTATAGTTGTAATAACCAGTGCAAACAAATAGAAAATTACACGTGTAGGTTTCTATGGTGTTTGTTTTTGAATTTGTGGTGTTTACTGTCCAAATATTTTTTGTTGAGTCAAAATTTACAGAAGTAACTTTTGTTTGATATTGAATTTTATCTCTTATTTGATACTCGTCAACAGCTTCATTCAAATACTTTAAAATTGTTGGAGCATCCGCAAAAGATTTAGAATGATCCCAAGTTTTAAACGAATAGCCAAAAGTATACATGTCAGAATCTGATCGAATTCCTGGATATTTAAACAAACTCCAAGTTCCGCCAATTTCTTCCCTAGCTTCTAATATTCTGTAGCTTTTGCTTTTATTTTTTCGTTCTAAATGACAAGCTTCACCAATTCCAGACAATCCGCCACCAACTATAATAATATCTGTATGCAGCATTGTTCTATTTTTCTTCTCCAGGATGATAGGTTGATTTTGCTCTTTTTAAAACATCTTCTCTATAATATGCAACTTCTTTAAATTGTTTGTCAGCATAACGTTGTGATTGATCAGAAAAATGAGGTGACTTTGGATCTCCACTTTGTCCACCAGCCAACATCGTTTTTGCAGTCACTTTATCTCCAAATTCTACTACAGCAACAAAGCTATTTCCAGATGTTCCGTACTGACGTTTGGTATCTTTTCCGAAGCGCGTTCCGAATGAAGCCAAAGCTCCCCAAGAACCAGAAGCCATTCCAACTGCTATACTTGGTTTTGCATCGTTAAAATCTTGTTGAATTTTTCCATCATTTCGTTGGTAACGATTAAATTCTCCCCAAGGAGTTTTCCATGAACCAAAATCTTCTTTAAGATTTTCTAAACTCTGTTGAAAAATTGCTAAGCGTTCTTTATAACTTGCAGTTTTACTCATGTAATTAAATCTACCCAATCTTGAAATTCTTTTGTTTCCTTCCATTCTAGGGATTTTTCCTGAACGATAATAAGCGTTTAAGTAAAATTGTGTCAAGGTCATTCCTACAGAATTTACACCTACTTTAAAATCCCATTTTTTTAATAAAGCAATTGCCTCTCTTGCTTCTCTACTTTTTATGGGTGATTTTTTTGCTGCTTCTAACAATCCTGTAATCAACATATCTGCTCCTGGTAAATACGGATCGTATGCTAAATCTATTAAAGAATCTAAAGTTAAATCGTATGCTTTTGTAAGTAGCGGAATTGCATGAATTCCTCTAAAATTTTCAGGAAAAGAATGCATATAAGCAGGATAATCTTCTTTTTTAGGACTGTATTCTAAAGCACTTGTAAACGGAGTAGAATTACAATTCTGAATCCAGCCATTTGGAGGATTCAACACCATAATATTGTCTTCTAAAGGATGTAATCCTTGCCAATCTGTATCTGGATTACTTCCATCAACAGGTTTTGTATAATCAAACTTTTCATTTCTTTTTGGAATAAAATTTCCATGATAATAAGCAATTGTTCCGTCTGCATCTGCATACACCGTATTGTTTGATGAATTTGTTCTGATGTCCATCATTTCATAAAATTCTTTATGATTTGATTTTTTTGTTCTTGTAAAAGATTGTTCCAATGCTTTTATCGGACTCCACATTAAAGCCGTTGTTACCCATTTATTCCCATTTGCATGAGTAATTGGACCGTGATGAGTTCTATAAGTCATAAAAGATTTCTCTTTAATTCCGTCTTTAGAAGAATATTTTAAACTCACTTTAATAGAATCCATTGGTTTGATTTCTTCTCCGTATTTATACGAGGTTTTAGACCCTCTTTTTACTATTGTTTCTTCAAATTCATCAATAATGTCTGTTCCTGTTGATGTATGCATCCAGCCAGTTTTGCTATTAAATCCTTGATACACAAAAAATTGCCCCCAAGTTACAGCGCCGTATGCATTTAATCCTTCTTCACTAACCATATGAACTTCTCCTCTAAAAAAGAAAGAAGTATGCGGATTGATCAGTAACATTGCTTTTCCAGATTTTGTTTTAGAGCCAGCAATTGCAAATCCGTTAGAACCTCTTGGTTCATCATCTTTTAAACGAATTAAGCCATCATTAACAATTGCCATTTTATTGTCCTTGTCGTAAAACTCTTTAATTTTTCTAGTAGAAACTCTTTCGATATCTCCACCGATAGAACCTTCACTAAAATACATGGTCATCCAAGGTTCAAAATGTGTAATTAATTTTGGTTTTACTTCTGGATTTTTCGCTAGGTAATAATTCAAACCATCAGCAAACGCAACACATAGTTTTTGTAACCAGGCTGGACTGTTTTCAAAATTTTCTTTGGCTTCTTTTTCAGTCATATATAAACGAGCACGTAAATCGCTATACAATGATTTTTCTCCTTCAATTTCTGCCAATCTACCAATTGCCCATATGTAATTTCGCTCAACACGATTAAAATCATCTTCTGCTTGTGCATATAATAATCCGAATACGGCATCTGCATCTGTTTTACCATAAATATGTGGAACACCAAAATCATCTCTAATAATTTCTGTGTTTTTTGCGTGTTGCTCCCAACGTTCTTGTTCGGTTAATTCTTTATTGCCTGTGCAGCTTGCAAGAACAATGAACGAGAGTATAAATAATTTTTTCATTTTTTAGTTTAGTTTTTAAGTACTGTAAATTCTATTGCAGAATCTGTAAATACAGTATGAGTTTGGGTTTTAAAATCTTTTTCGTCTGCTTTGTAAATGTTGTCTACATAAGTTTGCGGATTTAAATCTATCAAAGGAAACCAAGTACTTTGCACTTGAATTTGTAATTTATGTCCTTTTTTAAAAGTGTGAAAAACGTCTTGTAACTTTAAGTTTACAGCTGTTTTTCTATTAGCCACAAAAGGTTCTGGTGTTGAGAAACTATTTCTAAAACGACCACGCATTACTTCGCTACGAACCATTAAGTGATAGTTGCTCATTTTTAAATGCGATTGCATATTTTTATTATTGTTTTTTGCATCTTTTGGATGCACATCAATTACTTTAACAATCCAATCGGCTGCGGTTCCTGTTGTTGCTACTTTTAATTTTGCTAAAATATCTCCAGCCAACGTAAAATCTTCGGTCAATACATCAGTTTCAAAAACCAAAACATCTGGTCTTCTTGCTGCAAAACGCTGATCGTCTGTCATGTATTTTCTAGGCGTAAAAACCGTTTTAATATCTTCAGAATACGGAACAGGACGTTTAATGTCACTAATAAATTGAATTCCTTTTGTACTATTCTTTGTAGTAGTTAATTTTTGATTTTCTGATAAAAACCAATCTTCTTTTACAGCTTGTTTTGGTGGCCAAACATCAAAAGAATTCCATTCTTTTTTTCCTGAATCATAAACATAAGCTTCTGGTAATCCAGAATTTTTATCGCCAGTTCCTTTTAAGAAATGATTAAAAAATTTAGATTCTATTTCCTTTTGGAATTTTAATGAAATTGAATCTCCGAAATAATAATTTCCAACAATATTTTTTACAGAACTTCTAGACCATCCGCCGTGATCCCAAGGCCCAAAAACCAACGTGTTGTAATTATTTGGTTGATGTTTTTCAATTCCCTTATAAGTTTCTAGCGGTCCATATAAATCTTCTGCATCAAATTCGCCAGCAACAATCATCGTTGCAACTGTAGCAGGAACTTTATCTAAGTGTTGTATAATTCCTTTACTTTTCCAAACCGAATCATAATTTGGGTGTTCTGTCAATTCTTTCCAAAAGAAATCATCTATTCTGTCGTTATTCTGTGGGCTTAAATTATCGACAGTTTCTTTTCTAAAATATTTATTTAAGTTTTTTAACGGACCAGCATCTAAAAAGAATTGATATTGATCTTGAGAATCCATTGTAGGTAAAGCATACCAAGCTGTATCTGTTGGCGTATCTTTATAAGTTCCAAATAATGAAACTGCTCTAAAATAACTCAATAAAAATGCTCCATTATGATGAAAATCATCAAAGAAAAAATCTGCAATAGAAGCTTGTGGCGATGCTGCTTTTAATGCTGGATGTGCATCAATTGTTGAAACTGTTGCGTAATGTCCAGGATATGAAATTCCCCAAGTACCAACTCTGCCATTATTGTTTTCTACATTTTTAACCAACCAATCAATGGTATCATACGTATCAGAAGTTTCATCTGTTTGATTATCTTTTTTATTCGGAATATACGCACGCATATTATCATAAACACCTTCACTCATCCAACGACCACGAACATCTTGATAAACAACAATGTTTCCTTCTTTCATTAATTGAGTATTCGGACTAATTTTGGTTTTAAATTTTCCATCACCATACGGCGCACAACTATAAGGAGTTCGTTGTAATAAAATTGGATAGGTTTTACTTTGATCTTTTGGAGCGTAAATTACAGTGTGTAATTTTGTTCCGTCTCGCATTTCAATAGTAACTTCTTTTTTAGTGTAATTATCTTGAACATACGTGGTTGATGTTTTTACTTCATCTTTTGATGTGGTGTTACAGCTACTTATAAAAAGAAGAGAAAGTAGTGATAAAACCGTATAGAAAACTTGTTTTTTCATGATGTAAATTAGGTTGATTTTGAAGTAAATCTACAAAAGAAAAAACATTTAAGAATCATACAATTTAGTTAAATTGAATTTTAATACATTTATCGAATCATAAAATCAATTTTACAATGAAAAAAATTGCCTTTTTATTAATTGTTTTAATACTCATTGGATGTAAAGATTCAGTTAAAAATGAGATTGAACAGAAAAAATTACCAGCGTTAAAAGAAGGACGCTATAATGTTGCTTTTTTAATTATGGACGGAACTTTTAATACAGAACTTACTGCTCCGTACGATATTTTTCAACATACCATTTTTAGAGAAGGAATCAAACAAATGAATGTGTTTACAGTTGCAAATACTGATGATGCAATTACCACTTTTGAGGGAATGCGAATTTTACCAGATTTTAATTATTTAAAAGATAGTTTACCAAAGATTGATATTTTGGTTGTGCCTAGTGCAGAACATCATTTAGATTCTGATTTAGAAGATACAGCAATGATAGATTTTGTAAAACGAATTGATGAAGAAGCGCAGTTTATTACTTCGCATTGCGATGGTGCTTTTGTTTTGGCAAAAGCAGGTATCTTAAAAGACAAAATTTCAACAACTTTTCCGAGTGATATTGACCAAATGAGAGCAACTTTTCCAGATTTAGACATTAGAAAAAATGTGTTATTTGTTCATGATGGAAAATACATTACTTCTGCCGGTGGCGCAAAATCGTTTGAAGCTGCGTTGTATTTATGTGAATATTTATACGGAAAAGAAATTGCAAAAACCTTGGCTGGAGGTTTGGTAATTGATTGGAATTTAGAGAAAGTTCCGCATTTAGTTGTGAAAAAATAACATAAAAAAAAGCTGCAAAATTTGCAGCTTTTTTGTTTTTATAAAATGTCATATCGACCGGAGTCGAGATAAATATGAGCAAGAACAAAAATAAGTTCTCGACTCCGCTCTAACGGACATTTATTATCCTTTTAACCAAGCTGTTCTTAACTTAACTTTAGGGTTATCTGCAGGTAAATCTTCAATTACTAAACCAATTTGCTCAGCTTGAGGAACAATTGCTGTTCCTTCTAAAGTCATTGGTTTTCCATCTCTTACAATGTCTAATGTAATTTTATCTCCAGCTTTCCAAGAAAATGTTTTTACAATAATTGTATTAGCAGTTTGTAATGTAAAATCTTCTCCATTAACTTTCTGTAAAACATCATTTTCTTTAACTCCTAATGCAACTAATCCGCTATTTGTTTTCTTTAAAAAATGAATTTCACGTTTTGCGTTAACGCCAATAAAAGGTTGGTTACTATTATCAATAAGATATCTAGTATTTACAGTTTGTGATTTTTTTACAATTCCTGCTTTCGCAAATAAAGCATCATAATCTATTGGAGCAGTTCCTTCTACATGATTTTTGAAAAATTCTCCTACAGCTGGATACGTCATTGCAACAATTTCTGGAATAATTTCATCATCTTTAAAAGGTTTATGTGCGCCATATTTATCAGATAAATCTTTCATTAAATTTAAAATTCCGTAAGTTCCTTTACTTTCTTCTCTTAAAATAATGTCTAAAGACATGCTAATTAATGCGCCTTTTTGATATACGTTTCCATAGTTAGCTGCATATTTTTTTTCTAAAATATTTTTACTCATTTCTGTAAAAGGCATGGTGTCATCATAACGTGAAGCGGCAGATATTTTTCCTTTCATTTCGTTGATAAATTCTTGCTCAGTAATCAACCCTTGATTTACTTGAAATAAGTTTGCAAAATACTCTGTTGTTCCTTCGTACATCCATAAATGCTTAGACATTTTTGGTGTGTTAAAATCAAATGAATGAATTTCTTCAGAATGTACAGAAAGCGGAGAAACAATATGGAAAAACTCATGAGAAACCGTTCCGTTTATCATTCCGTTTGCCAATTGCTCTTTCGAAAAACTTTCTGGATATACAACCGTTGTAGAAGATAAATGCTCTAATGCACCGAAGCTATTCCATTTGTAAACTTTTGGATCAAATAAATACAGTAAAATATTGTACTCGCTTGTCGTTTTAAATCCTTTTAAGAAATTAGATTGCGCTTGTACCATTTTCTTTAAATCTGCTTCCATGTCTTTTGCAGAATGTACATTGTTTGGAGAATAAACCGCCATTGTAACTTCAATTCCGTCAACAGTAAAACTTACATTATTTAACGGAGCATACATAATTGGATTGTCAGAAATTTCATCATAACGAGAAGCCACAAAAACATCTTTAGAATTGTCAGTTTTACTTGTGTTCTTGTTGATTAAAGAGGTAGTTTCATATAAGTTTGTTGGATGAGAAACCGTAATTGTGTAAGGTGTTTCTTTCTTTCCTTTAAAATATCCTACAAAACCAGGAAGATTTAAAAAGAAGTTTTTGCCTTCTTCAATGTTGGTTCCTGCCATTACATAAATTCCGTGTTTTAATTCAGAATCAAAAGTGTCATCAACCCAATAAGAAACTTTATCCATTTTTTTAGCGTTGTTTACTTGCCAAGAATTGTCGTCTAATTTCTGAACAGCCATTTCTTTTCCGTCATAATCAAAAGCTTTAAAATCAGAAACAAATCTTCCGTAATTACTCATTGAATACGTTCCTGGAACTATTGCCGGAATGTTATAAACAACTGTTTCTTCTTTAATTTTATGAGGATTTACCTCAACTTTAACTTTATCGTCAACAACATTGTTAAGGTTGATGCCAACTTCAATTAAGTCTTTTTTTACAGCTACATTAGAGGTAGAACAACTACCTAAAAAAGCGATAGTTACTATCGCAATAAATATTTTTTTCATGTTTTATAAAATTTGGACAAATATACTAACTAGACGCTCATATTATAAATAAGTAACAGTTCTTTAACAAAAATTTATTTTAAATCAACTCGAAACAAGTGTAAAAATAGTAGAATCAGTTAAAATCTTGTATTTTTGCAGCGCATGAGTGAATTAAGATTAACAGATTGGTTACCAACTACAAATAAGGAGGTAAAATTAAAAGGATGGGAAGAGTTAGATGTCATTCTTTTTAGTGGTGATGCCTATGTAGATCATCCATCTTTTGGACCAGCAGTAATTGGTAGGATTTTAGAATCTTACGGATTACGTGTTGCTATTGTTCCGCAACCAAGTGTACACGATAATTTACAAGATTTTGAAAAATTAGGAAAACCAAGATTGTTTTTTGCTGTAACTGGCGGATGTATGGATCCGATGGTTTCTAATTATACCGCAAGTAAAAGACGTAGAGATAAAGATGCGTATACGCCAAATGGCGATAAAGGTTTTAGACCAGATTATGCAGGTTCTGTATATTCTAAAATATTAAAAGAAAAATTCCCTGAAATTCCTGTTTTAATTGGCGGAATTGAAGCTTCGTTAAGACGAGTAACCCATTACGATTATTGGTCAGATAAATTATTACCAACTATTTTAGAAACTTCTAAAGCAGATATGTTGGTGTACGGAATGGGAGAACAACCATTGCGAGAAATTGTAGAATTACTGCAAAAAGGTGTTCCGTTTTCTTCTTTAAAAAACATCAAACAAACGGCTGTTTTAATTGATAAAAAGGAAGAGAAAATTCCTGTTATAAACGATTGGGAAGATGTAACCATCAATTCTCATGAAGCGTGTTTAGCTGATAAAAAAACATTTGCTTCTAACTTTAAAGTGATTGAGCAAGAGTCAAATAAATTAAAAGCGAGAAGAATATTCCAAGAAGTTGGAGAAAATACTTTGGTGATAAATCCGCCTTTTCCAACAATGACCGAAGCGGAAATTGATGCTTCTTTCGATTTGCCTTTTACGCGTTTACCACATCCAAAATATAACAAGCGAGGGCCAATTCCTGCGTTTGAAATGATTAAGTTTTCAATCAATATTCACCGTGGTTGTTTTGGTGGATGTAGTTTTTGTACTATTTCTGCACATCAAGGAAAATTTATTGCCAGTAGAAGTCAAGAATCTATTTTAAAAGAAATTGACACAGTTGCAAATATGCCAGATTTTAAAGGGTATTTGTCTGATATTGGCGGGCCTTCTGCAAACATGTATCAGATGAAAGGAAAGATACAATCTATCTGTGATAAATGTGTTGCACCTTCTTGTATTTCTCCAGTAATTTGTAGCAATTTAGATACTTCGCACAAACCTTTAACGGAATTATATCAAGCAATTGATAAACATCCGAAAGTAAAAAAATCGTTTGTTAGTAGTGGAATTCGACATGATATGTTGGTTCCTGAATTTAATAAAAACGCAGATCCAAAAGAATTAGATGCTTTTACTGAAGAGGTAATGACGAATCATGTTTCTGGTCGATTAAAAGTAGCACCAGAACATACTTCTGATCCTGTTTTAAAATTGATGCGTAAACCGTCTTTTAAATATTTTCACATGTTTAAAGAACGTTTTGATAGAATCAACATCAAAAAGAAATTAAATCTACAATTGATTCCGTATTTTATATCGAGTCATCCAGCAAGTGAAGTTGAAGACATGGCAAACTTGGCAGCTGAAACAAAAGATATGGGTTTTCAGTTAGAGCAAGTGCAAGGTTTTACACCAACACCAATGACGGTTGCTACGGTAATTTATTATTCTGGTTACCATCCGTATACGTTAAAACCAACGAAAACTCCGAAAACAAAACAAGAGCGAGAAGATCAACATCGTTTTTTCTTTTGGTATAAAAAAGAGAATAAAGATTGGATTAGAAACACATTAAATAAAGTTGGAAGACAAGATTTATTAAAGGTGTTATTGCCAGATAACAGTTCTTGGAAGAAAAATAAAAAAGCAACAGAAACGAAGAATACTTTTGATGATGCCATTCCTTTTAATCAACGTAAAAAGAAAGTTTCTAGAGCTCCAAAACAGAAGAAAAGGAGGAGGTAGTTTTTTGAAGTTTCGCTAACGCAAATGCCTACGTCATTAATTTCAACCTTGTTATACGGCATACTGCCGACAACTACGATTAAAACGAATGTCTAAAGGCTAACGTGCCTTTTGAGCAAGCTCAACGCCACTCGCCTTAACCATTTGCGTTGTACACAGTTATTTTTTAATTCAATATCTTTCCTTTCTCATCAAACAATTTAAAACTTTTATAAGAAGTCGATAAGAATGATTTTTCTTCTTCAGTCATCAATTCCTCAAACTTATAGTCTAGCAATTCAAAACCCTTTGGAATTCCTAATATCAATAAGTTTCCATTATTTAATAAAACAAAGCGTACATATTTTCTTTTTGAAAATGATACATAAAGAGAAATTGCATTTTCAAAATCTAACTCTTCTATTAATTTCTTTGGCATATCTTCGGTCACTCTGTTTCTGTGATTGACAAACGACTTATCGGTTGTAAATTTTATATAAACCTTATTTTCTTTATTATCATTGATAATTTGCTGTAAGAATGAATGTTGTTCAACACGAGATTTCAATTCATTTTTTTTGTCAATGAAATTTTGAAGTGGTGTGATTTCCTCTCCGATTGCCATTGTTAAGTCGTAAATAATTCTACCATCAGAGTTTTTGTCAATAAGTTCGGCTTGCCAACAGTCTCCGTCGAAACTGTAAGAATAAATATTTGCGATTATTGAGGATTTGATATTAAAGTTATCTAACGTTTGCTTTTCACGATAAAGTAAATCGTATAATTGTTTGTTGGGGTTTTTAATTCTTGATTTTATTTCTTTAGGAAGAAATGGAATTAGATTTTCAATGTCTTTCTCTAACCGGATTTTTTCAATACTGTCTTTAACAAAATATTGATAATTTTTTAGTGTATTATAAAAATGAAGCTTATTAAAAGCATCAATTTCTTTGTCTTTAATTATTTCAAAAACTGTATTCTTGAAATATTCTTGTTTGTCCGAATTTAAGTTAGCATATGCTTTTGCGATTTTGCTACCATCTGAAAAATAGTGGGTACGGGTTGTATCATCAATTCTTATGTTAGAACCTAATAAGATTTTATCAATATCTATATTCAGTTTCGCAAGTTCTTCTATATACGTTTTTCTTGCATTTGAAGCAATATTACTATTTGCATTTCTGGAAACATTATCGTTCATTATGTTTAAGAACGACTTTACAAAAACATTCCAATTTTGAGTTTTGGAAGCCAAGCTAGCAATCCTTTTTTGTTGCACTATTGGTCCGTTGTCAAAACTACCAGTTCCAACTTGTCTATTTTGTCTCATTAATTCCAAAGCTCTTTTCTTCGAAATAAGTTGAGCAGTAAAATCCTCTAAATCTCCGTTTGAGACTTTGTTTTTTTCTGCGTAATCTAAAGCTTCTAATAAAAGATTTTTAAAATTACTATCATTGGTATAAAGGCTGTCTGCAAATTTCTCTTTTTTAGATTGCCATTCATTTAATTCGTTTCTACGAGTTATATAATCTTGTTCTTTTCTATAAGGTGGTTTTTCGGTTTTTAGTTCATAGTAATTTACTAATGAGTCAATAATAGTTATTTTATATGGTTTAAACTCATTTGACTTGTCATCATTATCATAAAAAATATATGTTTCTGGTCTTACTATTAAGTCTGTATAGTTTATCCAATCTGAAAGTTTTTTTGGAACAGCGACTGATTTGAATTCTTGATTTAAGTAGAAACCTTTTATTATTGTTGATTCTTTATGTTTACTCCATTTTTCTTGGTAAGAAGAGAAATATATTCTATTATTTTGTTTTTTATTTGAAAAGATTTCAATCTCATAATTTTGGCTATCAATAATATGTCTTTGGCTTTTACCAATTTCAAATGATTTTATCTCAAGTTTCTTTTCCTTTTTATAATTTAAATAGACGTTTTTTATAATTAATAAATCTTTGTCAACCTGTAACCCTTTATATTTATTTTGTAATTGTTTAATATTCTCTGATTTCTTTAATTCAGATAGAAAATTGTTTGGTTCTTTTGTAATTATTTTAAAATAAGTAGCTGATGTTTGTGGAAGAGAATAAAAATTAGGTGTTTCACTTTGATTATAATTTCCTTCCAATTCATTTATAATGGAATCAAGTTTTGGAATATCACTTTCATTAATTATTGAATTTTGACAGAAAATATTTCCCGAAACCAATAATGTTAGTAGTATGTAAAAAGATTTTCTCATAATTGTGTAGAACACATTTTGATATAAATCCGTTTCAATGATTTATATCAGCAGTTAGCGAAGTTATCTAAAAAAGAGTTTAGAAACAAACTAAATATTGTTCTCAGAAATACTAGGTAAGGTTTTTAATGAATTCTCTTAAGCTTGCTTTTTTTCTTTTTCCAACCGAATTACGTTTGCTTTAATTTGCTGATAAGAAATGTCTTTCGCTTCTGCATACGATATTTCATAAACTCTTTTTACAGAATTAATCTCTTTTGAAAAAGGAGTCAAAATAGCGTCATAGTACAAATCAAGTTTTTCTTTAGTTGGTAACTCGTATTTAAGTTTTAGTTGAAATCTTCTTAATAATGCAGTGTCAATGATGTCTAAATGATTTGTAGCACAAATAAGTAATGAAGTATCTGGCAAATGATCTATTTGCTGAATTAATGTATTTACCAATCGTTTCATTTCTCCAGAATCTTTATTGTCAAAATCTCTTATTTTTCCAATAAAATCAAACTCATCAATAAATAATATGGCATTGCTGTAAGACGCTTTTCTAAAAAGTTCAGTAATGTTTTTTCCGGTTTCTCCTAATCTCGAAGAAACAAATCCGCCTAAATTTAGTGTAAGAACTTCTTTATCTAATGCTTTGCCAATTGCGTGCACAGTTGCAGTTTTTCCGCAACCAGTTTTTCCGTGTAATAAAATTTTATTATCAATTGGAATGTCAATTTTTTTAAGAGCATCTATATACGTAAATTCTTCAATCAGTTGATTAATTTTATCTCGAACGTCTTTACTTAAATGAAGTTCATCTAATGTTAAAACCTTGTTTTTACTTCTTAAAGTTGTGTTTTGATACGCCATATTTTATTAGTGTCCAATTTGAAAATGGTTAGATGAGATTGAAACCACTTTTAATGTTCTGTGTAATTCCATATTTTGATTATATATATGGATGCTATTATCATCTTCAATAAACTCCCAAAAACCATTTTCAATATAATGTGCATCTACAGGAGAAAGTACTAAATACTCACACTTATTGTTTTCCATAAACTTAAAATACTGTCTATAATGTGAATCTGGGAATGTTTTATAATCAGATGGTCTATAAACTCCATAATCTTCTTCATACGATTCTAGCCAAGAATTGATAATTTCTGTTGGATATTCAGGATTTAAATCAAAATCATCAGAAGAACAAGATGAAACCAACATAATTAGTCCAAGAATAATAATTACTATTTTATTTGTTTTCATCTTAATGACTCTTGTGTTTCCACACCAAAATTAGTTTATACATGTAACGAAGTTACCGAAAAAGCAGTTTAGAAACAAGCAATTTTATTGTTGATAGAAATATTAAGAAAAGAAAAGATTCTTATTTGCGAATTATTAGTATTTTTAGGTTCAATTATTTTAAAATCAATCTAATGAAACTTACCAAACTTGTTTTTTTACTGTTTTTTTCGCTAATCATAAGTAGCGCAACGCAAGCACAAGATTATTTTTTTAAAGACAAAGCGCCGTTTAATAAAGTAATTCCAACTCCAGAAGAATTTTTGGGTTATCCAATTGGAGAACAACACACACGCCACGATCAAATTGTTGCGTATTTCTATAAACTTGCAGAAGTATCCGACAGAGCAACCATAGAAGTGTACGGAAAAACACACGAAAACAGAAAGTTGGTAATGCTAACCATTTCTACAAAAGAAAATTTATCAAATTTAGCATCCATAAAACAACAACATTTACAATTTGTAAATCCGAGTTTGAGTCCAAAAAATTATGATGAAGTTCCTGTTTTTATTCAATTAGGATACAATGTTCACGGTAATGAACCATCGAGTTCAGAAGCAGCGTTATTAACGGCTTATACGTTGGTTGCATCAAACAATGTTGAGGTAACAAATTACTTAAATAAATCTGTCATTTTTATTGATCCAACGATTAACCCAGACGGAAGAGACCGACATACACAATGGGCAAATCAATTCAAAGCAAAACAATTAGTTTCTGACAATACAGATGCAGAACACAACGAAGCTTGGCCAAGAGGAAGAACAAATCATTATTGGTTCGATTTAAATAGAGATTGGTTGTTGGGAGTTCATCCAGAAAGTAAAGGGAAATTAAAATGGATGCACGACTGGTATCCAAATGTGGTGACAGATTTCCATGAAATGGGAACCAATAGTAATCACTTTTTTGAGCCAATGAAACCAATTGGTTCTTTAGATCCGATTATGCCAAAAGAAAATTACGAAGATTTAAATAATTTATTTGCGCCGTATTTTTCATCTGCGTTGGATAAAATTGGGTCTTTTTATTATACCAAAGAATCGTTTGATGGAACCTATCCAGGTTATGGTTCTTCGTATCCAGATTTACAAGGTGGTTTGGCATTATTGTTTGAACAAGCAAGTTCTCGCGGACATGTACAAGACACCGATTATGGAAGAATTACGTTTGCTTTTACCATTAGAAATCAATTTACTTCTGGATTTGCAACCATAAAAGCGGCGGTTGAGAATAATGCGTTTTTAAGAAAATACCAACAAACGTTTTTTAAATCTGCAATGACTCAAAAAGCAAAAACGGGTTTTGCAGGATATGAATTTGGAGATGCTTTTGATAAGAATCGTAATAAAGCATTTGTAGAGCAATTATTATCGCACAAAATTAAGGTATATAAAAAAGGAGAGAAATTTGTGGTTCCGCTAAAGCAACCACAACACAGAATGGTGCAAACCATGTTCGAAACGTATTCTAAATATAGTGATAGTGTGTATTATGATGCGTCGGCTTGGAGTGTTGCTAATTTCTATAATATAAAATACAAAGGATTAAAATCTGTACGTTTAGGAACAGAAATTACATCTGCAGACGGAATTGTAAACAACGCAAAAATCCAAAGAGCAAATTACGCGTATATTATTGATTGGGACGATTATAATACGCCAGCAGCCTTGTATTATATGCAATCAAAAGGATTAACAGTTGCTTCGGCATTCAAACCTTTTACGATAAACACATCAGGTGGAAATAAAAGTTTTAACTACGGAAGTTTATTAATTCCGATTAGCAAACAGAAAAAAACGAGTGCAGAAGTGTATCAAATTGTTTCTGATGCACAAGCCAAATACAATGTTCCAATTTTCGGAACAAACAGTGGTTATAGCATTAAAGGAATTGATTTAGGATCAAATAATTTTAGAGCGTTGAGCAAGCCAAAAGTTGCCATGTTAATTGGCGAAGGTGTAAATTCTTTAGAAGCAGGAGAAGTTTGGCATTTGTTAGATACACGAGTTGATATGCCAATTACTAAAATTAGAATGAATAGTTTTAGAAGAGCAAATTTGGATAAATACAATACATTAGTTCTCGTTTCTGGAAGTTATGCTGAATTGGATTCTATACAAAGGCAAAAACTTAAAACTTGGATTTCAAAAGGAAACACAATTGTTACCATTGCTGGCGGATCTAAATGGTTGATAGACAAAAAAATGGTTCAAGAAAGTTTTACGAAGAAGCCAAAACCGAAATCAAAAGAAATAGTTGAAACGAAAAGATTACCGTATGTTGATGCTGGAGAAAATAGAGGTAGAGATAGAATTGGCGGAATTATTTTAGAAGTTGATTTAGATGTAACACACCCGTTAGGTTTTGGGTATCGAACTGCTAAAATGCCAGTGTATAAAAATAATATGGTGTTTTTAGCACCAAGTAAAAATCCGTATGCAACGATTGCAAAATATTCTGATAATCCACATATAGATGGATTTATCACCAAAAAGAATTTAGATACTTTTATAAAACCATCTGCGTCTTTATTGGTAAGTCCAATTGGTGGAGGTAGAGCTGTTATGTTTGCTGATAATCCAAATTTTAGAGGTGCTTGGTACGGAACAAATAAGTTGTTTTTAAACGCATTATTCTTTGGAAATAAATTTTAAATCACACCAACTAAAAACATTTTATCATGACTAAAAAATTAATCTTATTTTTTGCTTTCATCTTTAGTTTTCAGGGATTTTCACAAAAAGAATATTTAGGTGATGGACCATATTCACAATTAATAATTAGAGGCGTAATGTTGATAAACGGAGATGGTTCTCCGCCTCGTGGACCAATGGATATTGTTGTAGAAGACAATAAAATTGTAAGCATGCAGATTGTGGGTTATCCAGGAGTAAAAATAAATGAAAGTAGAAGACCAAAATTAAAACGAGGAGGAAAAGAATTAGATGCAAATGGCATGTATTTGTTGCCCGGATTTATTGATATGCACGGACATATTGGAGGCCCTGCTCAAGGAGCAAGTCCAGAATATGTTTTTAAACTTTGGATGGCTCACGGAATAACTTCTGTTAGACAACCAAGTGGAAGAAATGCAATCGGATTAAAAAAACAAAGTGCAGCAAATACAATTGTTGCTCCTAGAATTTTTGAATATACAGGTTTTGGTTCAGGTGCTAAAAAACCAATTACAACTCCAGAAGAAGCTATTGCTTGGGTTCGAATGAATGCAAAAAATGGCGCAGACGGAATTAAATTTTTTGGTGCAGAGCCAGAAATTATGGATGCTGCCATCAAAGAAAATAAAAGATTAGGGTTAAAATCTACAGCGCATCATGCACAATTAAGTGTTTCACGTTGGAATGTATTGCATTCTGCAAGAGCAGGAATGACTTCAATGGAACATTGGTATGGTTTGCCAGAAGCGCTGTTTAATGACAGAACAGTTCAGAATTATCCGGCAGATTATAATTATCAAAATGAACAACATCGTTTTGAACAAGCTGGTAAATTGTGGGCGCAAGCAGCAAAACCGTACTCAGAACATTGGAATAATGTAATGGATGAATTGTTGAGTTTAGACTTTACACTAGATCCAACTTTTAATATTTACGAAGCAAGTAGAGATTTACAACGCGCTCGTAGAGCAGAATGGCACGAAGATTATACAATGCCTTCTTTATGGAAATTTTACGAACCGAGTAAAATAAGTCACGGAAGTTATTGGCATTATTGGGGAACAGAACAAGAAGTGCAATGGAAAGAAAATTATAGACTTTGGATGACTTTTGTGAACGAATATAAAAATAGAGGCGGACGAGTAACTGTTGGTACAGATTCTGGATTTATTTATCAATTATATGGTTTTGCCTATGCAAGAGAATTGGAATTATTACGAGAAGCTGGATTTCATCCTTTAGAAATCATTAGAGCTGCAACCTTAAACGGTGCAGAAGCCTTGGGTTGGGAAGATAAAATAGGTTCAGTTCAAATTGGGAAGTTGGCAGATTTTGTAATTGTTGAAGAAAATCCGTTGGTAAATTTAAAAGTGTTGTACGGAACAGGAGCAATTAAATTAACTGAAGACAATGAAGTGGTTCGTGTTGGTGGCGTAAAGTACACGATTAAAGACGGAATCATATACGACGCAAAGCGATTATTAGCTGATGTTAAGACAATGGTAGATGCAGAAAAAGCTAAAACCAATTGGAAATTAAAACAGCCAGGAATTAAAAATTAATATAATTTTATAAGTTTCGCTAACGGTCTCGGCTATGAGTAGTTGCGTGGTTTAGCACTTAACTTTGCAAGTACACACCAAACTGAAAATCCGAGAGGATTTTCAGAAGTAGGCGAGAACAAGCAATTACTTATAGCCATTGTTGGCAACAGTTTTATTTTATTTTTATTTCCTTTACTAATGAAGAAATAGGTATTGCATAAACGTTTTCGTTGTTAAGCAAGAAAATCACATCTTTTGTTTTTCCGATTAATTTTCCTGATTTAATTTCATTGTCAGCTAATTTTATTGAAATATCATTCAGGTTATTTATTCTATCCTTTGTATATTTTCCATAAGAATCAGCTGATAGATATAGGTAAAGGAAAAAACTTATTATGAAAAGCACGATTCTGTATGTTTTATACCAAGATTTTTTATCAATTCCAAAGCTTGCTTTTGAGTAAGATTTCGGCCATTTATTTTTCCATAAGGTGTCTAATTTAATTAATATAGAAACAAATAAAATTGATGCTGTGGCAAATAATAGTATATAAAAATCAGAAAACGGTGCAATCAGAAAGTCAAATACGTCTGAATAATTAAATATATTTATATCAAATTCTGAATATTTTTGGTAATTAAAAAGCATACCTATTCCAACAGCAATAATATAAGAAGCAGTTATAACTGTTTGTATTTCCTTTATGATTGATTCGTAAGTATCTTTTATTAAACCTTCTTTCATTTATGTTTTTTTAATCAATGTAAATCAATAAGTTTCGGTATTCGTTTAATTGTTGCCAACGTGCATTTTGATATGAATCCGTTTTAATGATTTATATCAGCAGTAAGCGAAGTTATCGAAAAATGAGTTTAGAAACAAGTTAAATAAATTTCTACCCACAAACCTTACAATCTTCTTTCTCTTGTAGTTCGCCAACGAGTTTTCCTTCATCATTTAAAACATAACCACAACAATCCATAAATCCTTGCGCAATCAACTTTCGTGCACGCTGAATCTGAGATTTTGTTGTTGGTAAAGATTGTTTTAATTGATCAGCAACTTCTTGTTGTTTCAACCCTTTAATGTCTGATAAAAAGATAGGGTCACGATATTTTTTGGGTAAGCTTTGTAAAATGCCGCGCAAACAATCTTTTTCTGTATGTTCGTCTTCTTCTACAACTGTTTCAGCTTCAAAGTTTGCAATTTTAAATGTTTGATTGGTAGATTTCCAATAATCTAAAATGGAATTCCGAGCCACAGTAAAACACCAAGATTTTAGTTTTTTAATATCTTTTAACGTATGTAGTTTCGTGTGAATTTTAATAAACGTATTCTGTAAAATATCATCAGCAATAGCAATATCTTTTACTTTGCTGATGATAAATCTTTTTAAATCTTCAGAATAGGTTTTCCAAACTTGTTGTGTGGTCATAGAAATTTCATTTGAATATATAATGTCCGTTCGAGCGGAGTCGAGAACTATTTATAACCTTTCGACTCCGCTCAAGGAGACATTCTAACTTTAACAATTACAATTATTACAAGAACAATTTTCGCAAGTGCAATTAGAGCAACTTCCTGTTTTGCAACCTTCGCAATTACAAGTACATTCATTTTTATTTTTCATGATAATATGTTTTAGAATTCATCTAATAGACAAAAAAGGTACAAAAAAGATGCAATTATTTAGAGAAATATTTTGTTAATTCTTTTCTGACAGGAATTGGTTTAATCGGGGAAATGTTTGTGCCTCCAGTATTACCACGCGGAACCCAAATCAAAGTAAACAGAAGAGAAGCAAGCATTCTAAATACCTGTCCAATTATTTCTTTACCATTGTTGGTTTTTATTCCAAAGACAAACATCCAATAATGACTAATTGTATGTCGCCATACATGTTTTTGTCCAAGAATGTGTGCGTTTTCAAAATGATAAAAAGCAACAGCATAGTTTTTTAGTTTTAATGCTTCTTTTCCTAATTGGATTTGTTTGTAGAATTCAGTTTTTAAAAGTTGTGTTGACATATTGTTTTTAAACAATAGACTTTAAAAAAATGGAATAGATGCATATTCACGAATCCAGCCCCGACATATTTATAATTTTAGTAAGAATTCAAAAGAGATGAAACGGCTAAGTGTCCAAAGAGTGAAACGGTCTGGACGCGATAGTGTAATATCTTTTAGAATTCAATAAAATTATAATAAGTCTAGATTTTTGTTTCAATGTCACCTCGAGCGGAGTCGAGAGGTCATCAATGGAAAAGAAAAGAACAAACAAAGGTATCTTAACTCACTGTTATTATAGAAAACTAAAGCAATCTCTTCTTTTATATACTGTAACTCAATTTCTAATGCTATTTTCTGTCAGCATATAGAACAACATCTTTTATAAGAAGTTTTTAATTGCAATGATTAAACCTTATATAAGTTGCCCCACTTTATTAACTACTTTATACTCTAACTCCTCAAATTCGTTAAAGTGTGCTTTTCCGCATTTTATTTTTAATTGTTCGTCTGGAGTTAATTTTTTTACATCAACTTCTGGCGTTCCTGTGTCCTTTGTTTCTGCTACAAAATAAATTTTTTGATCATCTTCAAATACCAAAGCCCAATCTGGGTTGTAATTTCCAATAGGTGTAGGAATTTTAAACCAATTAGGTAGTTTAAAATAAAACTTAATTTGGTCGCTTGTTTCACAATCCTGTGCAAACCTGCTCTCAACTCCAGAATCTAATGGCACAAACTCTTCATAAATCGTTTTTGAAGTATCCGCTACTTTAAAAGAAAAGTCATTCAAATAAACTTCTAATTCCTGAGCTTCAAATAAAGCCATTTCATAATCAGAACCTCCAATTTTTTGATACTTGATTCCATCAATCATCAAATCATATAAAGTTCTTTTAATGGCTTGAGTGGTTAAGTCTAAAAATAATTGTGGATTGATTAATATATCTCCAATTCTTTCTGATTTACTTAAAATTTCTTGAATGGTAGAACGAGTTAATTCCGTTTTGCTTTGTATATACCCTAAAACATCTGGTATTTTCCAAGAATAGCTGTCATAAGATTCTACCTTATCTCCTGCATACATTGTTTCTATTCCTTCGTCAGTCATATTAATATTGACCTTAGTTGAACGAATAGAAGGTGCTTTGATTTCAGGTAAATCTTTTACTGATTTTGAAGCTAACGTAATTAATTCATCCGTTTTATAATCAACTCTGTAAGTGGTTTTCTTTTTAAGGTTTTCCCAAATCTCCAAGAATTTTGGGTCTGCTTCAAATCCTTTTCTGTATTTAATAGCTGTTCTTTCACGTTTGTTTTTAATTCTGCCTTTAAATTCAACACCACAATCATCTTCTATTTCTTTTTGTAATGTCTTTGCAAAATCATCATAAGATTCGTTTGCAATTACGGTTAGCCGATTAATATTTTGGTCATAAGTTCGTTGTCCTGTTTGGTCAACCGCTAAACGCAAACCTCGTCCAATTTCTTGACGCTTCTTAACGTCAGATTTGGTTTCATTCAATGTACAAATCTGAAATACGTTTGGATTATCCCAACCTTCTCTAAGTGCTGAATGCGAAAATATAAAGCGAAGTGAATTATCAATATTCAGTAACTCCTCTTTATCTTTCATTATCAAACTGTAAGTGTCGTCATCAGCCTTGGTTTCGCCTTTAGTGTCTTTCCATTTACCCTTCTTGTCTTGAGAAAAATAACCATTATGTGTTTCCTCTACAGTAAATTTATTAAGTTCCTTAAATGCGGGTTTTGCAATATATTCTTCATAAATCTCCTCAAACCATTCTGCAAATTTTCCTTTGTTTTGATTTCCTGCCGAATCGTAATGACGATAATTTGCAACCTTATCTATGAAAAAGAGCGAAAGCACTTTAATTCCTAATTTATTCAGTCGTTTTTCCTTTTTTAAATGTTCTTCAACCGTTTTGCGGATTTGAAATTTCATTACTTCATCATTCAATCCTCCTTGGCTATCGCCTTTGTACAATAAATTACCGTTTGAAATTGAAATGCAATTGTTTGTTGCATCTATTTCTTCAATGATGTAACCATCTGCATAAATTTCTCGTTCGTTAGATAGTTTATACAAATCATCTCCAACTTTAACAGCAACAGACTTCTTTTTTACGCCTCCTTTATCGTTGATATTGATTGAAACTTTTGCCGTTATTTTTGTTTTGGTTGCTTTTATAGAATCTACTTGTACAAAAGCATCATTAAAAGCGTTTTCTTCTACGATAGAATCTACTTCAATCTGTTTAACCAAGCCTAAATCATAAGCTTTTACAGGATTTAAACTGTAAGCTAAATTATATTGATTTCTATGAGTTGCTGAATAACGAAGTGTACAAAGACTATTTAGATTTTCAATTGCCGTAATACGTTTTTCTGTTTCCATATTTTGTGGTTCATCCACAATAACTATCGGATTCACAGTTTGTATAAACTCTATGGGTTTTCGCCCATTAGCTCTATAATGGGGTTGATTGATGATGTTTTGGTCTTTGGCAAAAGAATCAATATTAATAACCAAAACTTCAATATTATTATTGGTTGCAAAACCTCTTAAAGTTGAAACTTTAGAACTATCATACACTTGAAAATTTATTGGAATATTATCATATAAATTTTGAAAATGCTCATGTGTTATTTCTAAATTTTTCAAAACTCCTTCTCTAATGGCAACAGACGGAACAACTATAACAAACTTTTTAAATCCATAAAGTTTGTTTAATTCATAAATGCTACGCAAGTACACATAGGTTTTTCCTGTTCCTGTTTCCATTTCAACAGAAAAGTGCATTCCTTCTAATTTTGTTGATTGCTCAATATCATTCTTTTCTTGAATGGTTTGAAGATTGGATAATATCTGGTCTTCAGACAAAATTAAATTATTACTCACACCATTTATAAGGTCTAACGTGCCTGCTTCTTTAAAGTTAAACTCCATAATGGAATCTTCCAAAGGTTGCCCTTCAAACAAATCTGTTATAGACTTTATAGCATCTTGCTGATATTGCAGATTAGAATCAAACGCTAATTTCATATTATATCGTTTTAAATTCTATACCTGCATCTTTCATTTGCAAAGACGCATTGGTTTTCAATTGGTCGTTGCCTTTAAAAAGCTTATCTAAGGCAATTACTTTTTGTGGCTTGCTGGCAATTACTGCGTCAATGATTTCTTGATTGGCTTTTTCCAAAACCAATATGAGTTCTGTTTCATTGATAGCATAAAAACCCTCGGGCGTTGAGCTTGTCGAAACGTGCGAAATAGTACTATTTAAACCTTTACCACTTTTTAGCAACAATTCATACACCATGTTTTCAATCGTAGCATTTTTTGCTACTGGGTCAATAAAAAGTTGCATTTGTTCTTCTAATGCTTGTTTGTCCTTGCCCGTAATTTGTTGCCATTGTTTAAAATTACTGTCAGAAAGTTTTAAGACTTTAAAACCTAAATCTTGATTTTGTAAACTTGTTATTTTTTCTTGTAACTCTTTTATTTTATCTAAAGTGTTCTCCAATTGTATCTCATTGTCTAGTACTTCTATTTCTGCTTGCAATCTTGCTATTTCACTTTGGCTTTTATCATAGATGTTTTTACCTGCTCTTCTAATACGTTCTTTGGCAATATCAGCTATAGTTTTGTAGCCTGCTTTATAGGCTTCACTTTTTTCATCACACAATTCTGGTAACTGCACAGAGATGCATTTTCTGTTACCTCCATCTTCTTTATTCAATTCCATTACAGAATGAGCAGTAGTTCCTGAGCCTGCGAAGAAATCAAGTACAATATCGTCTTTAGAAATCACTTGGTTTAAAATTAACTTGATAAGTTTTGTTGGCTTTGGGAAAGTGAAAAAACCTGTTCCTATTAATTTAGCTACTTCTTTAGTTCCATCATTTGTAGAAACTTTAGTTATTAAGGTAGAAATGTTTTTCATTAAAGAATCCATTTCATTTACAAAAAGCTTATTTCTTGGTCTACCATCAGAAGAAGATGGCCATAATATTCTTTTCTCAGAAATTTTTGTAGCCATTGTTTTTGGTTCATTTCTCCATCCTTTTGGTGGACATTTATATGTAATTCCTGTTTCAGGATTTGTTAAATCATAGTGACAATTTGGCCTTTGGTCAATTGTTAATAAGCCTGTTAAATCTGAACTTCTCCAAGGACCTCTTGGGTCATTGTCAGGGTTTGAGAACTTTGCTAAATCTTTCTTAACTCCTGTTAAAACACCTGATTGTTTTCTATAAGCTAGGATATATTCGTGGTCTATTGAAGCACCTGTTAAATTTCTATTATCTTCACTTAACCTAGATTTCCATATAAATTCTGCTATAAAATTTTCTTCTCCAAAAATTTCATTCATCAATAAACGTAAATTATGCACTTCGTTGTCATCAATAGAAATAAATATAACCCCATCTTGTTTTAATAAATTCTTAGCCAAATACAAACGAGGCATCATCATATTTAGCCAATTGCTATGGTATTGTCCGTTTTCTTTGCTATTTTTTTTATACGAGTCAGATGTTTTATTTCCCTCTTCGTCTTTGTCGCCAACACGTTTTTCGTAGTCTTCTTTGGTTTCAGAGAATTTATCAGGATAAATAAAAGAGTCGTTTCCTGTATTATATGGTGGGTCTATGTAAATCATTTTTACTTTACCAAAGTAACTTTTCTGTAGCACCTTTAATACTTCTAAATTTTCACCTTCAATAAAAATATGTTCGGTATCGTTAAAGTTTACACTTTCGTCTTTGGCGGGTACAAGTGTTTTTGTGGTAGGTGTTTGCAATACTTTAAAGGCTTCACTTTTTCCTGCCCAATTTAAAACGTAGCGTTCGTTAGAGAAGTTTATATCTTCTCCAAGAGTAGCTTTTAATTTTTCCCAATCTACTTTGCCTTCAGCAAAAACTTCTGGTAATATTTGTTTTAAAGCGTTTAGTTTTTCTTGTTGTGGGGTTAAGCTTTCTCCTTTCATAGTGCTTTTTCAAAATTATTTTTTCTACTCAACGAATATAATAACTTTTAAACCCAAACCATAAATTTTATCAAAATATATAGCACCTATGTACTTGTAAAGTAGTTTTCTTTTATTGCAAGTACAATAACATTAATTGTAACTGTAATTTATGTAATTGTAACCCCGTTTTATTAAAATGTAAAGCTCCTTATTAACATTGTAAGTGGTTTTATTAACAAAGCAAGGCTATTTAAAACATTTGTTGTTATATTTAAGGAGTAAGGAAACCTACGCAATAGGTTTGAGAGCTAAATCAAACACATTGTATCCTCACTTTTGAAAAAGAAAATAATAATTAACTTAAATAAATTGCTATGGCACTTAAAAACACACGTTCACAAACAGAAATTTTAGAAATTACAAGAATTGCATTAGAAAATGTAGAAACCAATCCTATTATTAAACCTTTAATGGAAGCTTTGGGTTACAATACTGCAAAAATTGACGAAGGCAAAGCCTTATTAAGTACAGCTAAAACACTCTATAATCAAAGTCAAGAGTTAGAAGACATAAAACTTAATGCTTACAAAGCCTTTGAAGATAAGAGAGTTGAAATAGATAGTACCTATAGTACAGACCGTAAAAAGGCTAAAGTAGTATTTAAAACAGATGCAGTTGTTTTTAGAGAATTAGGTTTAAAGGGCAGTTTGCCAAGAACCTATGTAAAATGGTTAGAAACAGTAAGTTTATTTTACAACACATTAAATGCACAACCAGATGTATTAGCAAAATTAGCCACATTACAAATAACAGAACAGCATGTTACAGACCAAATAGCTGCATTAAATGAGTTAGAGAATTTAAGAGCAGCTTATATTCAAGCCAAAGGAAATTCACAAAATGCTACCAAAACTAAAAACAAAGCTTTTGTAGAATTAGATAAATGGATGAGCGATTTCTACGCTATTGCAAGAATTGCACTAGAAGGAGAACCTCAATTGCTAGAGTCTTTAGGTAAGATGGTAAAGAGTTAAACACTATTTTGTTATTGCAAAAATACCGTTATTGCGAAAGAGGAACGATTGAAGCAATCTTTTTATCAAAATAAAATCTGAATATTATTCAGGTTTTATTTTTCTCTTGCCATTCCTTTTCCCTTTCTTCGGTTCTTTTAATCATTGGATTCATTAACCAATTTACAAATCGTATCCAATAACTACTTAAAACAAAAATTAAATAAATACCAATAAGTACAATAATAAATGTAGTCATGGTTTAAAGATAGAATTTTTATTTGAGTTAAATTCGTGTAAAAACATCAATTCCTACAAATCATTGCAACTTTGGCAAAAAAACGCTATAAGAAGAATTTTTGTTTCAATGTCACCTCGAGCGGAGTCGAGAGGTCATCAATGGAAAAGAAAAGAACAAACAAAGGAATCTTAACTCACTGTCATTATAGAAAACTAAAGCAATCTCTTGAAAAACAAAAATCCGCACAATCTGTACGGACTTTTGTTTTTATTAAGATCCTTCGTCTACGCTCAGGATAAGCGATTCACAAAGTTTTTAAATAAAAAACTTGTTCTCTGCTTACATGTTTCTTCGATACTGCCCACCAACTTTAAACAACGCCTCCGTAATTTGTCCTAAAGAACAAAACTTGGTTGCTTCCATTAACTTGTCAAATAAGTTTTCATTTTGGATTGCAGCTTCTTGTAAAATTGCCAATTGTTCTTGTACTTTTCCGTCATTGGCCTTGTTCAATAACTCTTTCGTCTGAATTTGATATTGCTTTTCCTTTTCGGTTGCTCTAATAACTTCCGCAGGTTGCACAGTCGGAGAACCTTTAGAACTCAAAAACGTATTAACACCAATAATTGGGAAATCTCCATTGTGTTTCAAGGTTTCATAATACAAGCTTTCTTCTTGTATTTTAGAACGTTGATACATTGTTTCCATCGCGCCTAAAACACCGCCACGTTCTGTAATTCTATCAAACTCTGTTAAAACTGCTTCTTCTACTAAATCTGTCAATTCTTCAATAATAAATGCACCTTGAATCGGATTTTCATTCTTCGTCAATCCTAATTCTTTGTTGATGATTAACTGAATTGCCATCGCTCTACGAACTGATTCTTCAGTCGGAGTCGTAATCGCTTCATCGTAGGCATTGGTGTGTAAAGAATTACAGTTATCATTAATTGCATACAGCGCTTGTAATGTTGTACGGATATCATTAAAATCAATTTCCTGTGCGTGTAAAGAACGTCCGGAAGTCTGAATGTGATACTTTAACATTTGTGCTCTCGGATTTGCTCCGTATTTATATTTCATGGCTTTTGCCCAAATCTTACGAGCAACTCTACCAATTACAGAATATTCTGGGTCAATTCCGTTTGAGAAAAAGAACGATAAATTCGGTCCGAATTTATTAATGTCCATTCCTCTCGATAAGTAATATTCTACATACGTAAATCCGTTTGATAACGTCAATGCCAATTGTGTAATCGGATTTGCGCCAGCTTCTGCAATATGATATCCAGAAATAGAAACAGAATAAAAGTTACGCACTTGTTTTTCGATAAAATACTCTTGCACATCTCCCATCAATCGCAACGCAAATTCCGTAGAAAAAATACAGGTATTTTGTGCTTGATCTTCTTTTAATATATCTGCTTGAACCGTTCCTCTAACTTGACTTAACGTTTCCGTTTTTATTTGTTGATACACATCCGCAGGTAAAATCATGTCACCAGTTAAACCAAGTAATAGCAAACCTAAACCATTATTTCCTTCAGGCAACTCTCCTTGATAAACCGGTCTGTCTAATCCTTTTGAATCGTAAATTTCTTTAAACTTCGCTTCAACTTGTTTTTCTAATTTGTGTTCTTTAATGTATTTCTCACAATTTTGATCGATGGCTGCATTCATAAAGAAACCTAACAACATTGGCGCAGGTCCGTTAATGGTCATCGAAACAGAAGTCATGGCGTGACTTAAATCAAAGCCAGAATATAATTTCTTAGCATCGTCTAAACAGCAAATTGAAACTCCTGCGTTTCCAATTTTACCATAAATATCGGGTCTAACACCAGGATCATTTCCGTATAAAGTAACCGAATCAAAAGCAGTTGATAAACGCTTTGCATCCATTCCTAAACTCACATAATGAAAACGTCTGTTGGTTCTTTCTGGTCCGCCTTCTCCTGCAAACATTCTTGTTGGATCTTCTCCCGTTCTTTTAAACGGATACAATCCAGCTGCAAAAGGAAATTCTCCAGGGACATTTTCTTGTAAATTCCAACGCAATAAATCTCCCCAAGCTTCATATTTTGGTAAGCTAATTTTAGGAACTTGAGTGTGTGATAGCGATTCGCTGTGTGTTTCTATATTGATTTCTTTATCGCGTACTTTAAACGTGTAAATAGGATTTTTATATTTCTGTACTTTCTCGTTCCAGTTTAAAATGATTTCCCAGTTTAATGGATCTAGGTTTAGTTTTACTTTCTCGAATTGTGCAAGCAATAACTTAACGAACTCATTGTCATCTCGAGCGGAGTCGAGAGATAAAATCTCGTCGTTGTCAAGTCCAAATTTTGTTAAAAGAGACTTCTCGACTCCGCTCGAAGTGACATCCGTAATTGAAAGTATCGTTTGATAAATTCCGTATAATTTTTGAGCAACCACAACTTGATCGTCAACTTTTTTATCATACGCTCTGTTGCTTTCAGATATTTCTGATAAATAACGAACTCTACTTGGCGGAATTACAAAGATTTTTTCAGACATTTCTTTGGTAATTTCCATGTTGGTTTTTAAATCAACTCCTGTTTTTTCAACCAATGTATCCATAATGCGTTTGTACAACGTGTTCATACCTGGATCGTTAAATTGAGAAGCAATGGTTCCAAAAACAGGTAAATCATCTTGATGCACTTCCCATAAGTGATTGTTGCGCATGTATTGTTTTTTTACATCACGCAAAGCATCTAAAGCGCCACGTTTATCAAATTTATTGATGGCAACTAAATCAGCAAAATCTAACATGTCAATTTTCTCTAATTGTGTTGCAGCTCCAAATTCTGGAGTCATTACATATAAAGAAGTATCAGAATGTTCTATGATTTCTGTGTCGGATTGTCCAATTCCAGAAGTTTCTAAAATGATTAAATCAAACTCAGCAGCTTTTAAAACTTCAATCGCTTCATTTACATATTTTGATAAGGCTAAATTAGATTGACGCGTTGCTAACGAACGCATATAAACTCTAGAATTATTGATTGCATTCATTCTAATTCTATCGCCTAACAAAGCGCCACCAGTTTTTCTTTTTGATGGATCAACAGAAATTAATCCAACCGTTTTTTCTGGAAAATCAATTAAAAAACGACGAACTAATTCGTCCACCAAAGAAGATTTTCCTGCGCCACCAGTTCCTGTAATTCCTAACACCGGAGTTTCCCCTTTTAATTTTTCCAAAGGGGAAAAAAGTCTAGCGAATTCGTCATGCTGATTTTCAGCAAAAGAAATCAATCTTGCAATAGTATTAATGTTTTTTTCTTTTAAAGAGGTTGCTATTTCATTCCCTTTGGGAAGGATTAAGGATGGGCTCGGGAAATCAGCAGTTTTTACCAAATCATTTATCATTCCTTGTAAACCTAATTCGCGACCATCATCAGGAGCATAAATTCTTGTAATTCCATACTCCATCAATTCTTTAATCTCTTCTGGAAGAATAACACCGCCGCCGCCGCCAAATATTTTAATATGTTCTGCGCCTTTTTCTTTTAGCAAATCATACATGTATTTAAAGTACTCGTTATGTCCGCCTTGATACGAAGTCATGGCAATTGCATTTGCATCTTCTTGAATTGCACAGTTAACCACTTCTTCAACACTTCTATCATGACCTAAATGAATTACTTCTACACCGGTAGATTGAATAATTCGTCTCATAATATTTATTGCCGCGTCGTGTCCATCAAATAAAGATGCTGCGGTTACAATTCGTACTGTATGTGTTGGTTTATAAGGTGCTATTTGTTCCATTCGTAAAAAATCAAAATTTTTGTGTGCGCAATTTACGGAATTCTTAAAAAACAATTTGATTCTTTAGTTATATTTAAAAGTTAAATAATTTTATGTTTTTAAAATAGACTTTTCTTTTGGCATGTTTTTTGCTAATTATACTTTGATAACTTTTAAGCCTTTCTGATGAAAAAACTCATACTATTATTTCTGTCAACTTTTTTACTTGTTTCGTGTAGTAGTGTAAGAGTGGTTACAGATTATGATTCTAAAACGGATTTCTCTAAATATAAAACCTTTGCATTTTACAAAAGTGGAATTGACAAAGCGAAGATTTCTGATATTGATAAACGTAGAATATTAAAAGCAATTGAAGTGGAATTGCTTGCAAAAGGATTTAAGAAATCTGAGAATCCAGATATGTTGGTGAGTATTTTTGCAAAGTCAAGAAAAAATATCCAAGTAGATTCTAGAGTAAATTATCCTTATGGATATTGGTATCCTTCCTATTATTACGGAAGAGAAAGACTTCGAGTAACAAAACAAACAGAAGGAACTTTGTTTATTGATTTTATTGATGTAGAAAATAAAAAATTAATTTGGCAAGGAATTGGATCTGGTGCATTAGGCGCAAAAACGGGCGAAAAGAAAGCAGAGAGAATACAAACATTTGTAAAAGAAATTATTACTAAATTTACATACTAGAAAAGGTTAAACATTATGAAAAAACACACGCAAATTTTAAGGTCAATTATATTAACATTCTTTTTAATGGTTTTTGTGAATGTCAATTCACAAGAAAAAAAAGATTTATTAGAAGTAAAATCAACTGAAGCACAAGTTCAAGCTATCGCTAAAGCAAAAATTTATAAATATAGAAACGATTTGTACATAAATTATAGCTCAGGTTCTGTTATTGCTAAAAAAGTTGAAACTGTAAAGGATTCATATAGAGTTAAGATTGATAGAGATTGGAAGAGAATTGAAAAAGAAATTATAAGATATAATTATAATTATGCTAAGTTTTTAATAGAGAAAGAATATATGTTGAAAAATTATTCTAGAAAAATGACTTTATTAAAAGATAGTGATTTAGGAAAAAAAGGAAAAAACATTGATGAATATTGGAAAAGGTCAGAATGGAGAGGAGAGAATTAATTTTTTATTAGATGTTTAAGCCATATATTGAATTAGAACCCGATGACTTTTATTTTAATGAAGAAGGTTATCGGGTATTTACAGAAAAGTATCATTTAAAAAGGGGTTATTGCTGTAAAAGTGGTTGTAAGCATTGTCCGTACGGTTACGATAAAAAGACAGATAGCTTTAAAACAAAATAATTTTTTAGATTTCAATTATTTGTGTATATTTATAAATATAAAATTTAAAATGTCACGCTTAAGTCAACTGCTACAATATAGAAAACATCTAGAAGATAGATATCGCAGATTGCTAGAAAAATCTAGCGATTATAGACATGTTGATGAAATTAAAAGCGATAGAGCTGCTTATAAAGCCATGAAAATCCGTGGTAAATTAAATAGGATTAACTATTTAAACAAAGAAATTTCTTAAAATTATTTCCATTTCTTCTTGTAATTCACTCGCTTTATGCATCGCCGAATTTGCAAAATTTTCATCATTTGAAGCATAAATAATTCCACGAGAAGAATTTATTAATAAGCCAACCGAATCTGACATACCGTATTTACAAACGTCTTGTAGATTTCCGCCTTGAGCACCAACACCAGGAACTAATAAAAAACTATTCGGAACAATCTTTCTTATTTCTTTAAAGTATTCAGCTTTTGTTGCACCAACAACATACATTAGGTTTTCTGAGTTTTCCCAAGATGTAGAGGCTTCTAAAACCTCTTTATACAATTCTTTTTGATTTACCAATTTTGTTTGAAAATCAAAAGCACCTTCATTAGATGTTAAGGCTAATAAAATGGTGTGCTTGTCTTTAAAAGCTAAAAATGGTTCAACCGAATCTTTACCCATATACGGAGCAACAGTCACAGAGTCAAATGCTAAATCTTCAAAAAAAGCTTTTGCATACATGCTAGATGTGTTTCCAATATCGCCACGTTTAGCATCTGCAATGGTAAAAATTTCTGGATACTTGTTATTGATGTACTGAATTGTTTTTTCTAGTGATTGCCAACCTTTGATTCCGTATGCTTCATAAAAAGCAGTGTTTGGTTTGTAGGCTACACACAAATGATGCGTGGCGTCAATAATTGCTTTGTTAAATGCAAAAATGGGATCTTCTTCTTGTAATAAATGTTGAGGTATTTTAGTGATATCAACATCTAAACCAATACATAAAAATGATTTTTTTAGATGAATTTGCTCAATAAGTTGCTTTGTTGTCATTCAAACAGTAATAAAGTTTAGCAAAGGTACTTAATTTTGATAGTTTATCTATATTTGTTTTTAATGTAAAAGTTTTTTACTGTTATTTTTTGTAAGAAATCCACTTAGTTATTGACTAATTTTCAAACCAATAATCATGATTAAAAAAATTACTTTTTTTTCGCTTTTGTCTTTAGTTTTAATCGGATGTAGCTTCAAATCTCCTTCGAATTTTACAGAAGAAGCATTGGATGATTCTTTTTTTGAAATCAATAATAAATCGATTCAATTTAAAGAAATCTTAGCAAAACATAAAGGACAAAAAATACTCATAAATGTTTGGGCTTCTTGGTGTAGAGATTGTGTGGTTGGTTTTCCAGATTTAAAAGAGTTTCAGAAAAATAATCCAACTGTAAAATATGTTTTTCTTTCTACAAATAGAAGTGTTTTTAGTTGGAAAAAAGCAATCGATAAATACGATCTTAAAGGAGATCATTATTTTCTGAAAAATGGATTGAATAGTGCTTTTGGGGATTTTCTGAACTCAAATTGGATTCCGAGATATTTAGTAGTAAACGAAAACGGAACTTTAGATTTGTTTAAAGCAAAAAAGATTACCGACAAAAGCATAGTTGAAGCCTTAAAAAAATAACGTATTTTTGCAGTGTTTAACAGTAAAATAGTATCAATGAGAAGTAAAATTGTTGCAGGTAATTGGAAAATGAATAATGATGTTGAGGAAACAAAAAACTTGGTAAAAGGAATTAGAAAAGCTATTAAAAGATTTCCGTTAAAAAACACAAGAGTTATTGTTGCGCCTACATTTGTAAACTTAACAAGTGCAATTAAAAAAGCTAAAAAATCAAAGATAGAAGTTGTTGCTCAAAACATGCATCAAGAAAGTAATGGCGCTTTTACAGGCGAAATTTCTGCTGAAATGTTAAAAAGCATCGGTGTTAAAACAGTGATTATTGGTCATTCAGAAAGACGATCAATTTTTGGCGAAACAGATGAGCTTCTTGCAGAAAAAGTAAATCAAGCGATTCAAAATGATATGGAAGTCATTTTTTGTTTTGGAGAGCAATTGGAAGATAGAAAATCGGACAATCATTTTAAAGTTGTGCAAAATCAATTAGAAAATGGATTGTTTCATCTAGAAGCTATTGCTTGGAATCAAATTGTGTTGGCGTACGAACCCGTTTGGGCAATTGGTACAGGAGAAACTGCTTCGCCAGAGCAAGCTCAAGAAATGCACGCTTTTATCAGAAAATTATTACAAGAAAAATACAATACAAGCGTTGCCGATAATACATCAATATTATATGGTGGAAGTGTAAAACCTTCTAACGCAAATGAAATATTTTCTAAACAAGATGTAGATGGTGGTTTAATTGGCGGAGCTTCTTTAAATGTAGATGATTTTACAGAAATTATTAAAGCGATTTAATGGATAATATTTATATAGAATATAATTTTGTTGTTGAACCAACAGTTCCTGGAACAGAAATTTTAATTGCAGAATTAGGCTTTGCTGGATTTGAAAGTTTTGTGGAAAACGAAAATGGAGTTACAGCTTTTATTCAAAAAGAAGATTGGAATGCAGATATTTTAGAAGATATATCAATTTTAAAATCTGAAGAATTTGAGATTACTTTTGATAAAAATGAAGTAGCACAAACCAATTGGAACAGCGAATGGGAAAAGAATTTTGAAGCAATTCAGGTTGATGATTTGGTAAGTGTTCGTGCACCTTTCCATAAAGTTAAAAAACTAAAATACGATATTGTTATTGAGCCAAAAATGAGTTTTGGAACAGGTCATCATGAAACAACACACATGATGATTCAGCATTTATTAGCATTAGATTTAGAAAATAAAAAGACTTTAGATATGGGTTGTGGAACTGGGATTTTAGCAATTTTTGCTGAAATGAAAGGCGCAAAACCAATTGACGGAATTGATATTGATAATTGGTGTTACTTAAACTCCATAGAAAATGCAGAACGAAATAATTGTAAGCACATTTCTTTTTACGAAGGTGATGCAAGTTTGTTAACAACTCAGAAATATGATGTTATTATTGCAAATATCAATAGAAATATTTTGTTGAATGATATGGCTACATATACAAAATGTTTAAATGAAAACGGAATCTTATTGTTGAGTGGATTTTACAAAGAAGATATTTCAACTATTGACACAGAAGTTTCTAAATACGGATTAAGTTTACAGAAGACAATTGAAAAAAATAATTGGGTTTCGCTAAAATATTTAAAAGACTAATTGTATATTTATTTTTAAAATGAGTACAAAAGAGAAAATACAAGAAGAAGTAGATATTCTTGAAAAGGAAGTAAATCAACACGAAATAGTGTTGTTCAATGATGATGTAAATACTTTTGACCATGTAATAGAATCTTTAATTGATGTTTGTGAACACACATTGGAGCAAGCAGAGCAATGTTCAATCTTAGTGCATTATAAAGGAAAGTGTACTGTGAAAACAGGAGAATATAAAGATTTAAAGCCAAGGTGCTCTAAATTGCAACAACTAGGTTTATCCGCAGAATTAGTTTAATATGACAAATATTTTTTTATATTACGATTTCAATTTTTTTTTTAAAGATGAATCTGATATATTTGCAGGAAATCAAATTTGTTATAGTGAGTTAAATCCTGAGCATTTTTTGATTTTTGAAAAAAATAATGAAAAATATAATTTGTATATTTCTAAATACAAATCAAAAAAAGATATTGGCAAGAACAAGCCATTACTTTTAGAAACAGTAATCGAAGATTACGACAAAAGCATACCGGAACATCGTATTGCGATAAGAAGGTATTTCGAATAAAAATTAAGAGAATCTCCCGCAATTTTAATTTTTTTTATAATACAGAGTGACTTTTTAAGAGTTACTGTGTCATAATAATGTAAAGAATTAATTAAAATGAGTTTTAAAAACAAAACAATAGTTATTACCATAGCAATAATTATTATTTCATTAAACGGTTATGCACAAATGGTTCCACCTCCAATTCCGCCACCGCCACCTCCAGGTTTACCAATAGATGGTGGATTAATTTACTTATTAATTGGTGGATTGATTTACGGAGTAAAAAAAATAATTAGCAAAAACAAGTTTTAAGATTAAGTTTGGTTAGATGAAAAGCCTTATAAATAGAAATATTTGAAGGTTTTTCTTTTTCATAAAAAAACGCACCATATTGGCGCGTTTTTTTATTATCTAAGGTGGAATTCAATTATTTCATTTCCTTTCTAGGAAGCTTTGCATCTCTTTGAGCAGTGTTATAAACAAAAGAAGCCACGATAACAGCCATTTGTTTTAAATCATCCATAACTAAACGCTCGTAAGTATCTGCATTTGTGTGATGTGTTCTAGATCTGTATTCTACAGGATCTTGAATAAATTGAAATCCTGGAATTCCAACTGCATCAAAAGCTAAATGATCTGTTCCGCCAGTATTATTTGTAGTAACAGTTGTGTTATCGATTATATCACTAAAAGGTGTAAACCAACTTTTAAAAATCGGAACAACATCTTTATTTCCTTGAGTATATATTCCTCGAATTCTTCCTGTTCCGTTATCGATATTAAAATAACCAGCTACTTTTTCATTCTCTTTGGTAAATTTCTTTGTTGCTGGATCTCCGAAATGATTTTTTACATAGTTTCTAGATCCGTGTAAACCTTGCTCTTCTCCGTCCCAAAGCGCAATTCTAATTGTTCTTTTTGGTGATACGCCAACTGCTTTTAAAATACGTACAGCTTCCATCATAACAATAGACCCAGCAGCATTATCTGTTGCACCTGTTGCTCCATGCCAAGAATCTAAATGTGCTCCCAACATTACAATTTCTGCTTTTAAATTTCTATCAGTTCCAGGAATTTCAGCAACAACATTATATCCATTTAAGCTTCTCGAGTTAAAAGATGTTTTTACCTCCGCTTCTATTTCTACTTCTACGTTGTTTTCAATTAAACGTGCCATCAAATTTGCATGTTCTGGAGCCATTTCTATTTCGCTAATAGATTTTGGAGCATCTTTTAAATAACCTCTTCCACCACTTGTGAAAAGAGTTCCGTGTCTTCCATTTTTTCCAGTAACCTGCAAGGCAACACCTTCATTTAAAAGAAAAGTTGTAATTTTCTGAGCTAACTCTCTTCTTTTCATCCATGCAGCTCTTCTTGCTGCCATGTCATCATTATTTCCAGTTCTTCTAGCTCTTGGCTCAGCCGGTTTTTCCATTTTATTTAGAGCTTCATTGCTAAAACGAACTGCATCTGCTTCAAATGTTGGTGCTTGACTTCCGTTTGCTTTTACAAGAACAATTGCGCCTTTTAGTTTTCCTTTATATTTTGCAAAATCGGCTTCGGATTTAATATCTACCATTATTACTTTTCCAGAAATTTGCCCATTTGTTCCTTCTGTCCAAGCTTTAGGTACTGCAACAAAAGACATATAATATGGTTTTGTCATTGCAACGTAGTTCTTTTCTATTTCCCATCCTTTTCCAAATTCACCCCAAACTTCTGTTTTAGAATTTTTTAATCCCCATTTAGATAATTGGTTTACGGCATAATTTGCTGCTCTTCTATAACCTTGTGAGTTTGTTAATCGAGATCCAGCTTTGTCAATCAATTCAAAGGCTATTTTTTCTACATGAGAATTGTTTAGTCCTTCGTTTCTTATTTTTTCAATTGTGTTTGCATCAAATACTTCTTGACCAAAGGAAAGAGAAATGAAAAATAATGCAGGTAAAATTAATAGTTTACGAATCATAAGTGTAAAATTTAGTTAATAATTGTTGGTGTTTTGATATTGATTATCAGGTATTTTTGATAAATGTATGCAAAAACAACGAAATTTAGTGCAGAAAAGTAAATTGAGAATTTTTATAAATAAAAAAACGCATCATTTTTTGATGCGTTTTTAGTGACCATGATAGGATTCAAACCTATAACCTCTTGAGCCGTAATCAAGTGCGCTATTCAGTTGCGCCACATGGCCGTAAGCGGGTGCAAATATAGTTGCTATTTTTTAATTTTAAAAGCCTATTCTGCTATTTCTTTTCTAAAATCTTCAATAATTGGTGTTGCTTTTTCTAAATCAGAATTATAGATAAATAACTCAATAGTATCAATTGCTAAACCAAAACCACCAAGCCTTGCAGATTCGTGATGATTTTTAATTAAACTCGGTATTTTTTCTTTATCAAGTAAGTAACTTAATCTGTTAATTAATATTGAAGTTCCTGTAAATACTTTTATGTGTTCTTTTTCCATGTTGATATTACTTTAATCTTTTGAGTTTATAGTAACATAAGCGCGCCAACCAATAATTGCCAATTGCATTTTTGAGGCTTTACTTATATCTAATTGCCTTTTTGTAAATGAAGGTAAAACTACTTTGTTTACTTTGGCTATAATTTTAAAAAACTGTTTTTTCATCTGTTTAAATATACTTATTTTGAAGTTTAAATCAAAATGATTTCTAGTTTGATATTGAATCTTTAAAAATGAACTCTAAAGTACTGCTTTTTGTGGCAATTACTATTCCGTTCGCTTCTCCAACTTTAATATCTGGAATTGGTTTTTCATTATCATTAAAAGTAACTTCAGAATTGCTTCTTTTGTTTTTTATTTTGATAGATATTTTTATAATTTCTTTTTTCTTGTTGTATTTTAAATTACTGAACGAGAAAAATAATCCTTGTCTTTCAAGACGCTTTTTTAATTCAGTTAGTTTTTCTTTGGTGAAATTTTTAGTGATGGTTTCTGTAAAACCATTAAATCTAATTTGTAAAAAGTTTTTCTTTTCTTGAGCAACTGTGTTGTTGCTAATAAAAAATACAGCAACTAAAAGAAAAGTAAGTAATATGTAGTTGTGTTTTTTCATAAAGCTGATATCGATTTTAAATTCGAATAAAATCAAAAGATAAAAGTAATTTTTTAAAAATGAAATAAAGAGAAAACCGCTCAAAAAAATCAAATTATGCTATCTTTGTGCAAAAATAAATAAATGGAATTTTTATATATAATTTTAGGATTAACTCTGTTGATTTTTGGTGGTAATTGGTTGTTGAAAGCAGCGGTTGCAATGTCTCTAAAATTAAATATTCCAAAAATTGTAATTGGTATGACGGTTGTTTCTTTTGCAACATCAGCACCAGAATTAATTGTGAGTATAAAATCTGCATTAAATGGTTTTCCTGATTTAGCATTGGGTAATGTTGTTGGTTCTAATATCGCCAATTTGGCTTTGGTATTAGGTATTACAATTACATTGGCTAAGATTGATGTTCAGAAAAGTTTTTATAAAACAGATTGGCCAGTAATGATGATTGCTTCGGGTTTGTTATTTTATTTTTTATACAATGATAATATTATTGATACTACAGAAGGTATAATTATGTTTTCCTTATTAATAGTTTTTTTAATTTATTTATTACGTTTTCAAAAGCAAGCCGTTGTTGATGAAATGCCAGAAGATGATGAAATGTTGCCTTTGTATAAAATAGCATTATTTTTTACAATTGGTGGAGTAGGTTTGTGGGCTGGATCAGAACTACTAATAAAAGGTGCTGTAGATTTAGCAAAAGATTTTGGAGTAAGCGAACGTATTATTGGAATTACTGTTGTTTCTGTAGGAACTAGTATTCCAGAATTAGCGGCCTCTATTGTTGCTGTGCTTAAAAAGGAGAAAGCAATTTCACTTGGAAATTTAATTGGTTCAAACATTTTTAACATTTTAGCAGTTCTAGGAATTACAGCAATGATTACTCCAATAGAATTAAAAGATGTTGAATTGTTAGATTATGATATCTTCTGGATGCTTGGTGTTTCTTTCTTAATTCTTCCATTGGTCTTTTTTCCAAGAAAATTAAGGCTAGATTGGAAAGATGGCTTTATTCTTTTAGCGTTATACGGAATTTTTATTTTTACTACAATAAGTTAATTTAGTGGGTCTTTACTTTTAAAAAGATAAATTTTTAAATCTTACCCCTATTTTTTTAGGGGTATTTTAATTTTAAATACATTTTTTTGTACATTTGCCCCGTATAATTTTAATTTTAAATAAAAATATGTCAACAATTCGATTTAATGCATTAAAAGAAACACTTAAAAGAGTTCCTTTAAAAATTACAGAAGAAGAGAGAAAGTCAGAGGCTTTTGGTAAAAACGTTTTTAACGAACATTCTATGCGTCAGTTTATGACTAAAGAAGCATATAAAAGCGTAATGGATGCAATTGAGTTTGGAAAAAAGATTGATAGAAATGTTGCAGACCAAGTTGCAGCAGCAATGAAAGATTGGGCGCTTTCTAAAAATGCAACACATTATACACACTGGTTTCAGCCATTAACAGGAGCAACTGCAGAAAAGCATGATGCTTTTTTTGAAACTATTGGAAATGGAAGAGCGATGGAGAAGTTTGGTGGAGGAGAATTGGTTCAGCAAGAACCAGATGCTTCTAGTTTTCCGAATGGTGGAATAAGAAATACGTTTGAAGCGAGAGGTTATACTGCTTGGGATCCTACATCGCCAGCTTTTATTTATGGAACAACATTATGTATTCCAACAATATTTGTTGCGTATACTGGAGAAGCGTTAGATAATAAAGCGCCGTTGTTAAGAGCTTTGCAAGCAATGGATACATCTGCAACAGCTGTATGTAAATATTTTGATAAAAACGTAACAAAAGTAAATGCTTCTTTAGGTTGGGAGCAAGAATATTTTTTAATTGATTCTGCATTGGCAATTTCTAGACCAGATATCAATTTAACAGGAAGAACGTTGTTAGGGCACTCTCCAGCAAAAGGACAACAATTAGATGACCATTATTTTGGTTCAATTCCGCGTAGAGTTTTAAGTTATATGCGTGATTTAGAGCAAGAATGTATGTTTTTGGGAATTCCTGTAAAAACAAGACATAACGAGGTAGCGCCAAATCAATATGAATTAGCACCAATTTTTGAAGAAGCAAATTTAGCAGTAGATCATAATTCATTATTAATGGATGTGATGGAAAAAGTTGCTCAAAGACATAATTTTAGAGTATTATTTCATGAAAAACCATTCGCAGGAATTAATGGTTCTGGTAAACATAACAATTGGTCGTTATTAACAAATACTGGAGTTAATTTATTAAGTCCAGGGAAAACACCAATGAAAAATTTACAATTCTTAACATTTTTTGTAAATACAATTAAAGCAGTTCATGATTATGAAGAATTAATTAGAGCGTCTATTGCATCTGCAAGTAACGATCATCGTTTGGGAGCAAATGAAGCGCCGCCAGCAATTATTTCTGTATTTATTGGGTCGCAATTATCAGCGGTTTTAGATGAGTTAGAAAATGTAACTAACGGAAAATTATCGCCAGAAGAAAAAACAGATTTAAAATTAAATATTGTTGGTAAAATTCCTGAGATTTTATTAGATAATACTGATAGAAATAGAACTTCGCCTTTTGCTTTTACAGGTAATAAATTTGAACTAAGGGCTGTTGGCTCTTGGTCAAACTGTGCAGGTTCAATGACGGTTTTAAATACAATTGTTGCAAAACAATTAAAAGATTTTAAAATAGAAGTTGATGCGTTAATTAAAAGTAAAAACTTAAAGAAAGATGAGGCAATCTTTAATGTTTTAAGAGAATATATTAAGGCATCAAAAAAGATACGATTTGAAGGGAATGGTTATGGAGAAGAATGGGAAATCGAAGCTAAAAAGAGAGGTTTAAGCAATAATAAAACAACACCTGAAGCACTAAAAGCAAAAAAATCTAAAAAAACGATTGCACTTTTTGAAGAAATGGATGTAATGAGTAAGGTAGAAGTTGAAGCTCGTCATGAAATAGAATTAGAAGAATATATTTTAAGAATTCAGATAGAAGGAAGAGTATTGGGCGATATTGCTAGAAACCATGTGATTCCAACTGCAATTAGGTATCAAAATACTTTGATAGAAAATGTAAGTGGATTAAAAAATATTTTTGGAGACGAGTTTAAAGCTCATGCTAAAGAGCAAATCGAGTTAATTGAAAAAATATCTATGCGTATTGCAGGAATCAATTCTAAGACAACAGAAATGATAAATGAGCGTAAAATTGCAAATACATTACACGGTCAAGAAGCTGCAGATGCATATTGTAATAAAGTAAAACCTTACTTTGATGAAATCAGATATCACTGTGATAAGTTAGAGTTAATGGTAGACGATGAGCTTTGGCCATTAGCAAAATATAGAGAATTATTATTTACTAGATAATTAAAAATTAAATCCCGCTTTAGCGGGATTTTTTACTCACAAAAAAGTAAATTTGCAGCAACAATAACACAGCAACATGAGTCAAGAAGTTTCTAAAAGATACGCACAACGTGGCGTTTCTGCATCAAAAGAAGATGTACATAATGCAATTAAGAATATCGATAAAGGTTTATTTCCGAAAGCATTTTGTAAAATTGTTCCAGATTATTTAACAAATGATGAAGATTATTGTTTGATTATGCACGCAGATGGAGCAGGTACAAAAAGTTCTTTAGCGTATATGTATTGGAAAGAAACTGGTGATATTTCTGTGTGGAAAGGAATTGCACAAGATGCGTTAATCATGAATATTGATGATTTATTATGTGTTGGTGCAACAGATAATATCATGTTGTCTTCTACAATTGGGCGAAATAAAAGTAAAATTCCTGGCGAAGTGTTGTCGGCAATTATCAACGGAACAGAAGAATTAATTGAAGATTTAAAAAAATTCGGAGTAACCATTCATTCAACTGGTGGTGAAACTGCGGATGTTGGCGATTTAGTGCGTACAATTATTGTAGATTCTACCGTAACGGCAAGGATGAAACGTGCTGATGTTATTGATAACGCAAACATAAAAGCCGGTGATGTAATTGTTGGTTTAGAGTCATTCGGACAAGCAACGTATGAAACTGAATACAATGGCGGAATGGGTTCAAATGGATTAACTTCTGCAAGACACGATGTTTTTCACAACTATTTAGCAGAAAAATATCCAGAAAGTTTTGATGCTGCTGTTCCAGCGGATTTAGTGTATTCTGGAAATGTAAAATTAACGGACAGCATAGAAGATTCTCCTATTGACGCTGGTAAATTAGTATTGTCGCCAACAAGAACCTACGCACCAATTATCAAAGAAATTTTATCAAAATTTAATTCGGATTCCGTTCACGGAATGATTCATTGTTCTGGTGGAGCGCAAACAAAAATTTTACACTTTATAGACAATTTACATATTGTAAAAGACAATATGTTTTCAATTCCACCTTTATTTAAATTGATACAAGAACAATCAACAACCGATTGGAAAGAAATGTATCAGGTTTTTAACTGTGGACATAGAATGGAAATTTATGTTTCTCCAGAAATAGCAGAAGACATTATTTCGATTTCTAAGTCGTATAATGTAAATGCTCAAATTGTAGGTCGAGTAGAAGCATCATCAACAAAAAAACTCACTATTAAAAGTGAGTTTGGAGTTTTTGAGTATTAGAAAATATTATAATTATAAAAACCTCAGAAAACTCTGAGGTTTTTTTTATTTCTATTCACACAAATCAGGATACAATTTTATTCTATTAAGCATTTTCCAAGTTTCATGTTTAAACTCTTTAGGAGAGAATTTAAAAAGAAGTATTGTTCGCTGCTTTTTTTTACAATAATGACTTTCTATCAAAACATTTAGAGTAAGCATTTTATTAGTTGCAAAACGATCAAAAATTCTAACAGATCCTTTAAAAAAAGTAGTTGCTTTTTCCTTTTTGGTTATTGATGCATTTGCAGATGAATACTGAATATTAGCTGTGTCATTCATTTCAATATGATTCAAACTATTAAAATACTTCACTAAATCTAACTCCAATTCCTTTTCTGGAATTTCTCTATTTATATTGATGCTCCAAGCGTACGTATATGACCAAAAGTTGTCGTGCTCTGGATTTATCCAACCTTTCGGTGGAAATCGAACTTCTCCAACTCCAACATAATCCATGTTTCTTGCAGGAAAACGAAGTACTTCTTGCCCCCAAGTAGAATCAAGTTGTATTAAATTGAATTCGTTTTTTTGCCCAAAAATAAATGTTGAAGAAAGTACTAGAATAGTAATAATAATTTTTTTCATGATGATTGTGTTTTTGAGTAAAACTATATCAACTTCAAAAGAAAAGTGTCAAAAAAATGTAAAAGAACTGTCAACAGTTGTAAAATGTCATTCAATTGTATGTTATTTGTAGAGATTATGAGCAAAAGAAAAATTTATTTATATAGTGTTTTAATTTGTCTTGTTTTTTTTGTTTGGATATTTTCTGATTCAAATGATAAAAATGATGACCTTTCTGAAAGAGTAAAAATTGCTCTTAGAGAAGTTGGAAATCAATTGTTGTTATCAAACAACGATTCTACTTCTTTAGTTTTGCCTGTAGTTGAATTAAATAAGTTTAAATACAAGTTGTCATTTCAAAATCAACTTTCTTTTGAACCTAGCAATTTAGTTTCCGCCATAAAAAATAGTTTTCAAAAAACAGAACTTCCAAACTATTATAGAGTAGAGGTGATACAGTGTTCGGATAATGAAGTTGCTTATAGTTATCAAATGAGCGCTGAAAAAGAAGACACAATCATTCCTTGTGCAGGAAGATTATTGCCAAATGGTTGTTATAGCATTGAAGTTAGGTTTACAAATAAAATAACTGTTTTTTTTACGAAACAATTAGCGTTGATTATTCTAATTATTATTGTTTCTATTTTGGATTATTTTTATTCTAAAAGAAAACAATCTGAGGAATTAGATGAAACTATTAAAAATCATACGAAATTAGGTAGTTTTCAATTTTATCCTGAGCAAAATAAATTGGTAAAACAAGCTACAGAAATTAGTCTTTCTAAAAAAGAATGTGAGTTGTTGGCTATTTTTGTTGCAAATCCAAATCAAATTATTAAACGAGATGAATTAACTAAAAGAGTCTGGGAAGATCACGGCGTTTTTGTGGGTAGAAGTTTAGATACCTATATATCAAAACTTCGAAAAAAATTAAAAGAAGATACTTCTATTAAATTAATTAATATTCATGGAGTTGGTTATAAGTTAGAGTTGAATTAATTTGCAGCTTGAAAAACACCTATATGAGCTCCACGGTTCATATGAGTTAAAAGAACGTGAAGTTTTCTTTCTTTTCCTGTAATGTTTTTTGTCATTTGAATAAAAATTTCATTTGCATTTTTTCTTTCAAAAGTAAATTCTGGTTCTTCTATTTTAAGTTGGTAGGCAATTCTGTGAAGTCCGCTAATATCAATAGTATTTCCATTAAATTCAATTTCACTTAGCCACCATCCTGAACCTTGAGTGGTTAGTGTTATTGAATTGCTTTCAGCTGAAAATTGAACATTCTCTTTTGATAGACCAATGGTGTCTGTCTGGCATCCGTTACAATCTTCTTCAATATTATTAGAACAAGAAAAGCTTAAGGTTAAAAAAAGTAATAAAGCTATTGATTGGAATATTGTTTTCATTTTCATAAAATTTTAGATTAAAGTAATAAAGGTAGTTTTTTTTTTGTAAAAATTAATCAATAGTTTGTAAAACAGCAATTTGACCAAAATAATCTCCGTCTTGTAAAATTGCAATTAACTTTTTTTCTTTTCCTGTATAATTTGCACTCATTTCTATATAAATCTCATTTGAGCTTTTCCTTTCAAAAATAAAATTCGGATTTTCTACTTTAAAAGTAGTTGCCTGCGGATTAATTCCGCTTAAATCAATTATAGAATTGTTATAAGAAATTTCAATAAGCTTCCAAGTTGTTCCCTTTGTTGTAATTGTTGTAGTATTTAATTCTGCATCAAACTGAATTGCTTTTTTAGAAATATGTATTGGATCTTCGTTGCAAATTAAACATTCACCTTCTGTGTTTGTGCAAGAAAAGTTTAGTGTAAGAAATAATAGGATTACAATTGATTGAAATTTTGATTTAGTTTTCATAATTGTGTGTTTTATTTTACAAGTTAAAGATAGTTTTTTTTATGTTATTTTTTTTAAAGATAAATAGTACTGTTAGTCGCTTGTTTAGAGGTTTTTAAGTGTTCTGTCGTGAATAAAAAAATAAAATATTTGTAAACATTTTTATGTTGATAAAACACTAGCTTATTGATATTAAGCAATTTATGATTTTTTCTTGTAAACTTTATGATTTTAATCATGTTTTTAATTGTTTTATTTTTCTTACTTTAGTCTTGACAAATAATAATCTAATTCTCTAGTAAAAACAATGAAATCAACAACACAAATTACTCCTAAAAAGACGTACACAAGACAAGAAGCGCTAGATGCGGCTTTAAGCTACTTTAATAATGATGATTTAGCTGCAAGTGTTTGGTTAAATAAATACGCATTAAAAGATTCTGATGGAAATATTTACGAAAGTACACCGAATGATATGCATGCCAGAATTGCAAAAGAAATTGCAAGAGTTGAACAGAAATATGCAAATCCGTTAACAGAGTCAGAAGTTTTTGAAGCTATTAAAGATTTTAAATATATAGTTCCACAAGGAAGTCCGATGGCTGGAATTGGAAATCCATTTCAAATAGCATCACTTTCTAATTGTTTTGTCATTGGTAATGATGGAAATTCAGATTCTTACGGAGGAATTATGAAAATTGATCAAGAACAAGTGCAATTAATGAAACGTCGTGGCGGTGTTGGTCACGATTTATCACACATTAGACCCAAAAGTTCTCCAGTAAAAAATTCGGCATTAACGTCAACAGGAATTGTTCCTTTTATGGAGCGTTATTCTAACTCTACCAGAGAAGTTGCGCAAGATGGTCGTCGTGGTGCATTAATGTTGTCGGTTTCTATCAATCATCCAGATTCAGAAGATTTTATTGATGCTAAATTAGAGCAAGGAAAAGTTACTGGCGCAAATGTATCAGTTAGAATTGATGATGCATTTATGAGAGCTGTAAAAAATGATGAAAAATATACTCAGAAATATCCAATTTTTAGTGCTGATCCAAAAGTTATAAAAACGATAGAAGCTAAAAAAATATGGAAAAAAATTGTGCACAACGCATGGAAATCTGCAGAGCCAGGTATTCTTTTTTGGGACACGATCATTAATGAATCGGTGCCAGATTGTTATGCAGATTTAGGTTACAAAACAGTTTCTACAAATCCGTGTGGCGAAATCCCTTTATGTCCGTACGATTCTTGTCGTTTGTTGGCGATCAACTTGTTTTCGTATGTAGAAAATCCGTTTACAAAAGAAGCTGCTTTTAACTTTGAGTTGTTTAAAAAACATATTGTTATTGCACAAAGAATGATGGATGACATCATTGATTTAGAATTAGAGAAAATAGATAAAATATTAGAAAAAATTGATTCAGATCCAGAAGCAGATGATGTTAAAGCAACCGAAAAAAACCTGTGGTTAAACATTAGGCAAAAAGCATACGAAGGTAGAAGAACCGGAATTGGTATTACTGCAGAAGGAGATATGTTAGCGGCATTGGGAATTAGATACGGAAGTAAACAAGGAAACGATTTTTCAGTAAAAGTGCACAAAACATTAGGAATAGAAACATACAGAGCATCTGTGAATTTAGCAAAAGAACGTGGTGCATTTTCAATTTTTGATTCAGAAAGAGAAAAAAATAATCCGTTTATTTTGCGCTTAAAAGAAGCAGATAGCAAATTGTATTACGAAATGTTAGAATACGGACGTAGAAATATTGCTTTGTTAACGATTGCGCCAACCGGAACAACAAGTTTAATGACGCAAACATCATCAGGAATTGAACCTGTTTTTATGCCAGTTTATAAACGTAGAAAAAAAGTGAATCCAAATGATAAAGGTTCTCGCGTAGATTTTGTTGATGAAGTAGGAGATTCTTGGGAAGAATATGTGGTTTTTCATCATCGATTTAAACAATGGATGGAAGTAAACGGAATTGATGCTGACAAAAACTTTTCACAAGAAGAATTGGATGTTTTGATAAAAAAATCTCCGTATTACAAAGCAACTTCAAACGATGTAGATTGGATGAGTAAAGTAACCATGCAAGGCGCTGTTCAAAAATGGGTAGATCATTCCATTAGTGTAACTATAAATTTGCCAAACGACGCTAACGAAGATTTGGTGGGCGAGCTGTATTTAAAAGCTTGGGAAGTTGGTTGTAAAGGCGTAACCGTCTATAGAGATGGTTCGCGTGCTGGAGTTTTGATTTCTAATGATGAAAAGAAAGAAGAAAATCAAGAAAATGTATTGACTTCTTTTCCTGTTATTAGACCAGAAATTTTGGAAGCTGATGTAGTTCGTTTTCAAAATAAAAAAGAAAAATGGATTGCTTTTATTGGTTTGGTTGATGATAAACCGTATGAAGTTTTTACTGGTTTGGTTGATGATGAAGACGGAATTTTAATTCCGCGTTGGGTAGAAAACGGATTGATTATTAAAAGTAGAAACGAAGATGGTACATCACGATACGATTTTCAGTACAAAAATAAACGAGGTTATAAAACCACTATTGAAGGATTGTCACATAAATTTAATCCTGAATTCTGGAATTATGCAAAATTGTTTTCTGGAACTTTACGTCACGGAATGCCAATTGATAAAATTGTAGATTTAATTAATAGCTTACAGCTTGATAGCGAATCAATTAATACTTGGAAAAATGGAGTTGTACGTGCATTAAAACGTTATGTGGAAGATGGCACAAAAGCAAAAGGACAATCTTGTGAAAACTGTAAATCTGATAGTTTAATTTACCAAGAAGGTTGTTTAACCTGTCAAGATTGTGGTTCTTCTAAATGTGGATAAATCCTATTTTATAGAAAGTAAAAATCCCAAATTTATTTAGAATTTGGGATTTTTTTATTTCGATTTTGAAATATTTTTAGTTACTATCTTTATTTTCATAGATCAATTCCTCTAAAGAGTAGTTTATTAGCTTTTTTAATCGTTCAAATTTATTTGGTATTTCTTTCATTAGTTTTTTATTTAGATTATGATTTGATTTGTTATCAGGGTGAGGACCATCAAACATAAATCTAAAAACAGATTTAAGTTCATCGTCTGTTCTTTTATTTAAAATTTCTAAAAATGGATTTTTGTCAGAGATAATTCTTTTATAAATATAAAAACCATAAGCAATATTATCTGCGTCCCATTTTCCATCCACACAAATGTTTATATATTTATTGTAATATTTTTCTTTGTTATTCAGTTCAAGTTTGCTGAAGTATTTAATTATTTCACTTCCATTATCGTATAGATTTTCATTATGAGCATTCTCATCATAACCAAAAATTTCATACATTTCAAAAAATGAGTTAGGAAAAGATTCAAAAAACATTTCATCAATTTTCTTTTTCTTTAACACGTCTGCATTTTTTGCATTTAAATAATTATTTTTAAGTTCTTTTGATTTTTCTTTGATTGATTTGCCCTTTAATGAGTTAGTTTTTTTTAGTTTCTCAAAAACAAAATCAATTCCGAACTTTTTGTTAGAAACATGTGCTTTTAATTGCTTGTTTTCTAGCCAGTATTTAATTTTTGTTGGAAAGTCGTGTGTTGGATTTTCTGCAACAAAAGAAGTGTCGGTTTGAGATGTGAATTTAAATAAGGTCGGAGTTTCATTTACACCTTCAACTTTTAAAGTTAATGTGTCATTCATAGAAACAATACTTAGAATTTCTTTAAAAGTAGTGTCTTTTTCTTTGAGTGTAATTCCTAATCCAGTAAAGTTGTTGTTCCATATTTCATAGGTAATATTTTCTGGTTTGTCGTTTGTTCTTATCCATTTCCCCAATAAGAAATCTGGTTTTTGAGGTTTGGTTTCTGTATTGCAAGAAGAGATGAAAATGATAGTTATTAGTACTATGAGTTTTTTCATAATGAGTTTATGTATTTGTAATGTATTAGTTCTTCTGGTGATTTTATGAATCTACTCCAGCCATCTTTTAATAAGTATAAAGTATCAGCTACGTCTATAATCTCTTTATATAAATGATCGGTAATAATAATGATCTTATTTTGTTTTTCGGTTTTTAATAATTCTTTTATTTTTTGAACATATAGCGGAGCTAAATGAGAAAAAGGTTCGTCTAGTAAAATAATTTTTGCTTCGGATTTTAGAATAATATACGTTTCAATTAGTCTTTTTTCTCCTCCAGAAAAATCAGAAAAGCGATGCTTTTCTTTTGTTCTAAAATTAGGGAAATCAGTTAAAAAATCAGTAAATGAAGCATTAAAATAATGAAATCCACTTTGTAAAGAAACCGAGTTTGGAATTATATGAAACTGTGGCAAATATTTTATAAAACCTTTTTTATATAAAGGAATTAAAAAAGGTTTATTATCTATTCTAATTAGTTTGTTGTTAGGTTTTAGTTCTCCAAAAATGATTCTTAATAATGATGTTTTTCCACAGCCATTTCTCCCTAATATTCCTGTAATTTTTCCTTTTTCAGCTTTAAAATAAATTGCTTTTAAAACTTCGTTTATGCCAAAATTTAACTCAACATTATCAATTTCTATAACATCCATTTGATACTGATATTAATGCTGATTAAAACAATCATATTTATAAAAAACAAAAAAGTATATAATTTTAGTTCTGTAATTCCTAAATTATAATAAAAATAGAGAGTTTGGTTTTTCTGATCATTAATAAACTTTTGATAAAACCAAATTAAAAAAGTAGTTGCAGCTAAAGTCAATACAGCTAAAGGCATAGCTCTTAAGCTAAATAAAATGAATAAACTTAAAGCTAGTGGAAAAGCAAATTTATTTTTATAAAAGTAAAAATAGAGATTTATTTTTTTCATTAATACAAAATAATTTTAATCAAATATACATGAAATCTAATTTAGAGAAGTTCAGAGAAAATTGTAAATTCGCAATCAAGTAAAGAATAGAAAATGTTAGATAAATTAAGAATTGTAAAGCAGCGTTATGATGAGGTTTCGGATTTAATTATCCAACCAGAAATCATTATGGATCAAAAAAGATACGCTGGTTTAAGTAAGGAATATAAAGATTTAGGTGATGTTGTTAAAAAAGGTGAAGAATATCAATCTTTATTAAACAATATAGAAGAAGCAAAAGAAATTATTGCGGATGGTTCTGATGCCGAAATGGTAGAAATGGCAAAGATGGAAATGAGCGATGCCAATACCAGAATTCCTGAATTAGAAGACGAAATTAAATTTTTATTGATTCCGAAAGACCCAGAAGATTCTAAAAATGCTGTTGTTGAATTACGTGCCGGAACTGGTGGTGATGAAGCAAGTATTTTTGCTGGAGATTTATTTAGAATGTACACAAAGTATTGTGAAGGTAGAGGTTGGAAAGTTTCTACAGTAGATTTTTCTGAAGGAACCAACGGCGGATTTAAAGAAATTCAGTTTGAAGTAAACGGAGAAGATGTTTATGGTACGTTAAAGTTTGAAGCTGGTGTGCATCGTGTACAAAGAGTTCCGCAAACAGAAACACAAGGTAGAGTTCATACTTCTGCCGCAACGATGATGGTTTTTCCTGAAGCAGAAGAATTTGATGTAGAAATTAATCCGAAAGATGTAAGAATTGATTTTTTCTGTTCGTCTGGTCCTGGAGGACAATCGGTAAACACAACCTATTCTGCAGTTCGTTTAACGCACATTCCAACGGGTTTGGTTGCCCAATGCCAAGATCAAAAATCGCAGCATAAAAATAAAGAGAAAGCGTTTAAAGTATTGCGTTCTCGTTTGTACGATATGGAATTGGCGAAGAAACAAGCAGAAGATGCTTTAAAACGTGGCTCTATGGTTTCTAGTGGAGATAGATCTGCAAAGATTAGAACGTATAATTATGCGCAAGGACGTGTTACAGATCACAGAATTGGTTTGTCGTTATATGATTTGCCTAATATTATGAATGGAGATATTCAGAAAATTATAGATGAATTAATGCTTGCAGAAAACACAGAAAAGTTAAAAGAATTAGGAGACGGTTTTTAAAAATCAGTTTCTTGTATAAAACAAAAGCACCCGAACGGGTGCTTTTTTTTGTTTTGATTAATATTTTATTGTTTTTTAAATAACATTGGTCTAGGATTACCGTCAAATTCTAATGATAAATAAGTATCATTACCATCTTTTGTAATTCCATTGATAGCGTAACAATAAGTTTTTTGATTACTTTTTAATAACTTTACATACTCATATTTAGAATCTAATTCATTATTACAAGAATAATTTGTGATTGAAAAACTATAGGTGTTTAAAAGTACTCCATTGTAATACCTTTTACAAGTATTATCAAGAGAGAATACCCATTTACTATTGATATCTTTATCAGAAACCCAAGTGCCAATAATTTTATCTTTTGTTGATTGGTTTGTTTTTATAGTTGTAAAAGAGTATATAATAGTTGCTATAACCACAGATAATATTAATATACTAAACTTTTTATTTTTCATAATTGATTTATTTTATACAGTTAATATTTGTTTTTGCTTTGTTGAATTTTTGCTTTCTGTCATTCACGCCATTATCACCTCCATTAATTTTATCTGTGACTTCTTCAACAGTAGTATTTTCATCTATATCAATGTTTACTTTGTTTTTAAAAAACCATAGAGCACTTATTACGGCAATTACATTATTTGTAGATAATAATTCTGGAGTATTTATTAAATTAGTATTTGCATCATATTTGTTTTGATAAAAAGTATTGAAATTTTGATAATTTGCTCTACCAGTTAATTGAAAAATTCCTCTACCCCTAAATTTATAGCCATCACCAGTGTAAATATTTCCAAGCTTATGTTTCTTACCTCTGTTTGCATCATTATAAACATAATTATATAATTTTTCTGAATTTGCATAAATACTACCGGTTGTTTGGTAATCAAGAGGGTTTTGTTTGTTTAGGTTCTCTGTTGGATTATTATACGGGTTAAAGTGTTTAGAGAAAATTAAATGTAATCTATTTATGTTGTAATTAGTATATTCCTCAAAAGCATTAAAATCATCACTTTCATGCCCTGCTTGAGATATGAAATGTTGTAATTTTTCATTGTTATCAATACCAAAATCCTTGCCATACTTATTGATAATATCAGCAATTTCTTTTAATTTGGTAGAATTTGTGTTTGGGAAAACTTTTTTCAAATCATCTTCAGTAGTTTCGCATTTCACAACACATTTTCCATTGCTGTCTTCAGTATATCCAGTTGGACATTCACAAACACTTGTTACAGGGTTTAAAACTTTCCCGCCAGTACAATTGGAGTTAAAACCGCCACCACCATTTGGGTTTCCGTCACCAAAATTCCAGTCAAGCGTGTAATCATATTCGTAATCTCCATTACCTTCGTTTACAAAAGGATCTAAATATAATATAGTGCTTTTTGCTTCTGCTGTTATTACAACTTCGTCTAGTCTAATACAATTACTTCCGTATGTTGTTGCAGTAAAATGCACACAATTGTCATCGTTAGAAGATTTACTTTTTAAAGTACTTTTATTTTTTAATTTAAAAATTGATTTTAATTTACCTTTTTCTACTGTATAGCCTATAATAAAATTACCATTTAGTTTTGTAATACTTATTCTTCCAGTAAATTGTTCTGAACTATCTTTTTTATACATATTAACTAATACGGTTTTTATAGTATCATTAATACGCATTAAAACTACTCTGCTATAAATATCTTTATATTGAGTTTCTGCTGGAAATACAGTAATTTTTTGATTACTATTAATTATAGTTTCGTGTTTTATAGAATCAAAAGCAACAGATAATTGTATGTCGTTTGTGCTTTTAGCATTTAAATTTTTGGTTTTCAGAAAATTTAAAGACTCTGAAATGCTAACAGTTTTAAAATAGCTATCTTCTTCTGGGAAGTTTTCTTTTTCGCAATTAAATAAGAGTAGTGGAATTGCAAAGAACAGCAGTCCTAATTTTAAAAGATTTTTCTTTCTTTCTTTCTTTCTTTCTTTTCATATGGTTAAATTTAATATTAATACTTCAAATTTAATGTGTGCAATCTTTGTCTTTTTAAAAAAGCGATTAAAAATCTAGGGGGAAGTTTTAATCGCTTTAAGTTAACAAATAATTAATTAAGGGGTAATTTTATAACAAAGAATAACAATACTCTAGTTGTTGTAATTCTATACTCCAAATGTAAAGTAGAATATTGTGTTGTGCAATACCCATTTATGGGGTTTTTTTTGTCTCACGGAAAACCGTGAGTTGCCTCACGGAAAACCGTGAGTTAGACGTCTCACGGAAAACCGTGAGTTGAACCATTTAGAAATTAGTTATTTCTGTTTTTAATAATCTCGTCTTGCAGCTGTCTGCGTAGTTTTTGCTCTTTTTCTAAAGATTTTTTTCTAAAAGTATTTAGCTCATTTTCTGCATCTTCTAAATCGTTTTTTGCAGCAACTGTTAATACATTACTGTTCTTAAATTTGTAAACAAAATATCCAAGAGAGATAAGTAACGCAATAATTATAGTAAATAAAATAAAAGAATAGAGTCCTTTACTTAATTGCATTCCAAAAAGAGAAACAGAATTTTCTTTGTTTAAAGCTTCAGAAAGTTTTGTAGCAGTTTCTTCTTTCTCTTTATTTAAAATTGCAATAGTGTTTTTTTGAGAATTGATTAATGTGTTTTTAGCGTCTAACTGTTTATTAAAAGCCTTAATACTATCTAATACATTGTCATGTATATCTCCATAATCTTTTTTAAGAATTACTTTGTACTCTAAGTAATTGTTAGATTTTTTATAAACTGTTCTAAATTGATTGTCGATCGTATTTGTATTTTCTTGAGAAAAAGAATTCAAAGAAAATAGTAGTGCAAATAGAAATGTAAAAGTAAACTTCATAATTTTGGTATAAAGAGCAAATATTAAAAGGTTAAAAATAACAAAAAAAACCCAAACGTTTCGTTTGGGTTTTTATATATAAGCAAGGATTATTATATTATTTTACTTTCTCTACAATTGCCTTAAAAGCTTCTGGGTTGTTCATTGCTAAATCAGCTAAAACCTTACGGTTTAATTCGATGTTGTTAGCTTTTACTTTTCCCATAAACTGAGAGTAAGACATTCCATGTTCTCTAGCTCCAGCGTTAATACGTTGAATCCATAATGCACGGAAGTTTCTCTTATTGTTTTTACGGTCTCTATAAGCATATGTCATTGCTTTTTCCACCGCATTTTTTGCTACTGTATAAACGTTTTTACGTCTTCCAAAGTAACCTTTTGCTGCCTTCAAGATTTTTTTTCTTCTTTTTCTTGAGGCTACTGAATTTACTGATCTTGGCATAATTCAAATTGTTTTTTGTAGTAGGCGGTTGATAAATCAACTCTTTTTATTTTTGCCTAACTCCATGGTTAATAATTAAATTCCCTTTAATTAACTATTTTAAAGTTAATTGTTGTTTGATGTTCGCTTCATCAGACTTGTGTACTAATGTAGCGTGCGTCAATTTAAGCTTACGTTTCTTAGACTTCTTTGTTAAGATATGACTCTTAAACGCGTGCTTTCTTTTGATTTTTCCAGAACCTGTCAACTTAAAACGTTTCTTGGCACTAGATTTGGTTTTCATTTTAGGCATTTCTCCTTCGTTTTTATCTCGCTTATAAGATTGTTATTATTATTTACCTACTTTTTTAGGAGCAATAAACATAATCATACGTTTACCTTCTAATTTTGGTAGTTGTTCTACTTTACCGTATTCTTCTAATTCTTGGGCTAATTTTAACAACAAGATTTGTCCTTGCTCCTTAAAGATGATAGATCTTCCTTTAAAGAAAACAAATGCTTTTAATTTTGCTCCGTCTTTTAAAAACTTTATGGCATGTTTCTTTTTAAATTCGTAATCATGCTCATCAGTTTGGGGTCCAAAACGTATTTCTTTAACAGTAACTTTAGATGCTTTCGATTTTAAAGCTTTTTCGCGTTTCTTTTGTTCGTATAAGAATTTCTTATAATCGATAATTTTACAAACCGGAGGAACTGCTTTAGGTGATATCTCTACCAAATCTAATTCTTGTTCTTCCGCTAACGCTCTTGCTTTTTCAATCGGATAAACACCAACTTCTATGTTATCTCCAACTAAACGTACTTCGTCAACAAATTTAATCTTATGATTAATTCTGTGTTGATCTTCTTTAAGTACTCTTAAAGGTCTTCTTGGCCTATTTCTTCTAATTGCTATGACTAATAAATTTTAATTATACAATGCAGTTTCTTTAACTGCTTTTTTTACTTCTTTAAAATTCTACTTTTGTACTTTTTATTTCATTCTGTATCAACAAAATAAATTCTTCAATAGTAAAAGTTCCGATGTCTCCTTCTCCGTGTTTTCTTACAGATACAGTTCCTTCATTTTCTTCTTTCTCGCCAACTATAATCATGAACGGAATCTTGCTCATTTCTGCATCTCTAATCTTTCGACCAGTTTTCTCACTTCGATCATCTACGAGGGCGCGAATTTCGGAATTTTCTAGCGATTCTAAAACTTTTTCCGAATATTTTTGATATTTATCACTGATTGGCAATAAGATAACCTGATCTGGAGTTAGCCAAAGAGGAAAATTTCCGCCTGTATGCTCAAGTAATACTGCAATAAATCGTTCCATAGAACCAAATGGCGCTCTGTGAATCATTACGGGTTGATGCAATTGGTTATCTGCTCCTTTATAGGTTAATTCAAATCGTTTCGGTAAATTATAGTCAACTTGTATGGTTCCAAGCTGCCAACTTCTGCCTAAAGCATCTTTTACCATAAAGTCTAACTTAGGTCCATAAAAAGCAGCTTCTCCTTCTTCAATCACAAAATTTAACCCTTTGTCAGTTGCCGCATTAATAATTGCTTGTTCTGCTAATTCCCAGGTATCAACATCACCAATATATTTATCTGGATTTTCTTTATCTCTAATAGAAACTTGTGCTGTAAAGTTTTCAAAACCTAAAGAGCCAAATACGTAAAGAACTAAATCAATTACATTTTTAAATTCTTGATCTAATTGTTCTGGTGTACAAAATATATGAGCATCATCTTGTGTAAATCCTCTTACACGAGTTAACCCATGTAATTCTCCGCTTTGTTCATATCTATAAACGGTTCCGAATTCTGCAAAACGTTTTGGTAAATCTTTATAAGAGTGTGGTTTAAAGTTATATACTTCACAGTGATGCGGACAATTCATCGGTTTTAATAAAAACTCTTCATCCATTTTAGGAGTTTTTATAGGCTGAAAACTGTCTTCTCCATATTTTTCATAATGACCAGAAGTAACATATAATTCTTTCTGACCAATATGTGGTGTCATTACCATTTCGTAACCAGCTTTCTTTTGTGCTACTTTTAAGAAATCTTCTAATCTTCCTCTTAAAGCTGCACCTTTTGGCAACCATAAAGGTAAACCTGCACCAACTTTTTGAGAAAAAGTAAATAATTCTAACTCTTTTCCTAATTTTCTATGGTCACGTTTTTTAGCTTCTTCTAGCAATTCTAAATACTCGGTAAGCATTTTTTGCTTCGGAAATGAAATTCCGTAAATACGAGTAAGTTGGTTGTTTTTTTCATCACCACGCCAATATGCGCCAGCAACATTCATTACTTTAACAGCTTTGATAATCCCTGTATTTGGAATATGTCCACCACGACATAAATCTGTAAAATCAGAATGATCACAGAAAGTAATATCTCCGTCCGTTAAATTTTCTATTAATTCTACTTTATATTGATTGTTTTCCTTTTGATAATATGCTAAAGCATCTGCTTTAGAGACAGAACGAAGTTTAAATTCGTGCTTTCCTCTTGCTAATTCTAAGAATTTTTGCTCAATTTTAGTAAAATCTTTTTCTGATATGACTTCGTCTTCTAAATCTAAATCGTAATAAAACCCATTATCAATTGCAGGTCCAATAGTCAGTTTTGCCTTTGGATGAAATTCTAATATAGCTTGAGCTAATACGTGTGCAGATGAATGCCAGAAAGCTTTTTTACCGCCATCATCATTAAATGTATACAAAATTAAAGAACCATCAGAAGTTAAAGGTGTAGTGGTTTCAATAGTTGTTCCATTAAAATTTGCAGAAATAACGTTTCTAGCAAATCCTTCACTAATGCTTTTAGCCACATCCATTGGTGTGCTATTTAAATTGAACTCTCTAACACTTCCGTCAGGTAAAGTAATATGTATCATTTAAATTAATATTTATTGGCTGCAAAGATATTAGAAAACTATATTTCATACAATATATATGTTCAAAGATTTTATAGTAGATGTACGGTTATTTTTTTGACAAATATTTCTTTATAATTTACTGATGTTAAGCGCCTTGAAAAAAAGATTAAAAAAAGATTAAAAAAGTTCTTGCAGAACCGAAAAGAGGATGTATCTTTGCACCCGCTAACGGAAAGCATAATGCTTTTTTTATTTAGTAAAAGTTCATTAAAGTTACTGCGAAATAAATTTTTCAAAAAAACATTAAAAAAGTTTTTGTATTGTAAAAAGAGTTTATACATTTGCACCCGCTTTGAGAGATAAGGGGAAGTTCTGATAAGAAATAA
>NZ_JBDIZN010000006.1:0-154247 GCF_039748955.1 Polaribacter uvawellassae
ATGCAATTAATTTATACAACCAAATAAGATTACACGTATCTTTAGACTATAAAACACCAAATATGGTATATAAATTATCAGCGTAAATTCAATTTTAACCTGTAGCCATATTTCAGGACTAGACATTCTTAAAATAGTATAAATATCTACTCATGAGAATTACACGTTCTATTCTAGTCAAATTCTCTTTTTTGTTATTGCTAACGATACTTATTAGCTGCAAGAAACAAATACATCAAAACGATTTAAAACTCTGGTACAAACATCCTGCAAAAGATTGGAATGAAGCTTTGCCGCTTGGAAATGGCAAATTAGGCGTGATGGTTTTTGGAAATACAAGCAACGAAAGAATTCAATTAAATGACGATTCTCTTTGGCCAGCAGATTTAAATTGGGAAGAACCAAGTGGAACGAAAGATGATTTAAACACCATAAGACAACTATTATTTAAAGGTCAAAATGATAAAGCAGACGCCTTGTATGTTGAAAAATTTTCTAATAAAACCGTTGTAAGATCGCATCAAACTTTAGGTGATTTGTTCTTAGATTTTAATCACAAAAACATTACGGATTACAGAAGAGAATTAAATATTAGCAATGCAACTTCATCAATTACTTATAAGGCTAACGGGAAAAAAATTAGCGAAAAAGTGTTTGTTTCTAATCCAAATAATGTCATTGTTATTTCCTTAGAATCAGAAGCTAAAAACGGATTTAATGGAAAAATAAGATTGACTAGACCAAAAGACAAAGGTTTTGAAACCGCTACTACCAAAGTAAGCAACCAGTTGTTAATAATGAATGGAGAAGTTACACAGCGCGATGGTCAATTTGATTCTAAACCTGCGCCAATATTGAAAGGTGTAAAGTTTGAAACACGTTTAAAAGCGGTGAACGAAAACGGTAACATACTTTACGGAGATACTTTTTTAGAACTACAAAACGTCAACAAAGTAACACTTTATATTGTTTCTAATTCGTCTTATTATTATCCAAATTATCAGCAACAAAATCAAATAGATTTAGATAAAATTGAAAAATCAACTTTAGAATCCATCAATAACACACACGTAAAAGATTACAAAAACTTATTTGACAGAGTAGAATTACAAGTAAAATCTAACTCGCTAGATTCACTAACCACAACAGAAAGATTGGCAAGAGTAAAAAACGATAAAACAGATATTGGTTTAGAAACCATGCTTTTTCAATTTGGACGCTATTTATTAATAAGTTCTTCAAGAAAAGGTACAAATCCTGCAAATTTACAAGGATTATGGAATCCGTATATAAAAGCACCTTGGAATAGCGATTATCATTTAAACATCAATCTGCAAATGAATTATTGGTTGGCTAATTTGACCAATTTAGACGAACTAAACGCTCCTTTATTTGATTATATTGACAAGTTGGTTGCAAACGGAAAAGTTACTGCAAAAAAGAATTTTGGATGTAACGGAACATTTATTCCGCATGCATCAGATTTATGGGCTTCAACTTGGTTAAGAGCTCCAACTGCTTATTGGGGTTGTTCTGTTGGCGCTGGCGGATGGTTAATGCAACATTATTGGCAACATTATGTATTTACAAAAGATAGTACTTTTCTACAAAATAGAGCTTTTCCTGCGATGGAAGAAGTAACAAAATTTTATAGCGATTGGTTGATTGAAGATCCAAGAGATGGTTCTTTAATTTCCGCTCCTTCTACTTCACCAGAAAACAGATTTTACACCAAAGGTGGCAAAGCAGTGTCAAGTACTTTAGGAACTGCAATGGATCAACAAATAATTGCAGAAGTGTTTGATAATTATATCAAAGCATCAGAAATTTTAAAAAAAGAGAATCCTTTTTTAGAGAAAATTAAAAAGCAACGTAAAAAGCTAAGAAAAGGATTTGTAATTGATAAAAATGGTCGCATTTTAGAATGGGACAGACCGTATAAAGAAACGGAACCTGGACACAGACATATGTCTCATTTGTATGGTTTTCATCCAGGAAACAGTGTTTCTGTTGATAAAACTCCCAAAATATTTAAAGCCGTAAAAGAAACATTAAAATATCGATTAGAAAATGGTGGCGGTGGAACGGGTTGGAGTCGTGCTTGGTTGATTAATTGTAGCGCACGGTTATTAGATGGCGAAATGGCTTATGAACACATTCAATTATTATTAAAAAAATCGATGTTTAATAATTTGTTTGATGCGCATCCTCCTTTTCAAATTGATGGAAATTTTGGTTATACAGCTGGAGTTACAGAAATGTTATTGCAATCTCATGAAGAAAACATTATACGATTATTACCAGCATTACCAAACAATTGGAAAACGGGAAGTATTACTGGAATAAAAGCGCGTGGCGGAATTACTGTAGATTTGTATTGGAAAAATAATCAATTACAAAAAGCAGTTTTTAACGCAACTCATAACAATACATTTCACTTAGTTTATAAAAATAAAAAAGAACGTATCAAAATTATAAAAGGTGAAAATTTTATTTACAAACCTAAAAACAACATTTAAATGGAATACGACTACATCATAATTGGTAGCGGTTTTGGAGGTTCTGTAAGTGCTTTAAGATTGTCCGAAAAAGGGTATAAAGTCTTAGTGATAGAAAAAGGAAAATGGTATCAAGCAGCAGATTTTCCCAAAACAAATTGGGACATCAAAAGATGGCTTTGGCTACCTTTCATTAAGTGTTTCGGAATCATGAAATTGTCTTTTTTTAGACATATAACCATCGCTTCTGGAGTTGGTGTTGGTGGCGGATCGTTAGTATATGCAAATACATTACCAATTCCTAAATCGCCTTTTTTTAATTCTGGAAGTTGGAGCGAACTCAATAATTGGGAAGAGGATTTAAAACCTCATTATCAAACAGCTTTAAAAATGTTAGGCGCAACGATTACTCCACAATTATTTGACGGAGATAAAGCCTTGCAAAAAGTTGCTAAAAAACTTTCAAAAGAAGCACAATTTTCACCAACAAATGTTGCTGTGTATTTTGGCAAACCAAATGTTTCTCATCCAGATCCATATTTTGAAGGAAAAGGACCCGAAAGAGTTGGTTGTATTTTTTGTGGAGCTTGTATGACTGGCTGTCCAAATAATTCAAAAAACACGTTGGATAAAAATTACCTATATTTTGCGCAAAAAAATGGCGTTAAAATAATGGCAGAAAAAGAGGTTTTTGATATCAAACCAACTAAAAGTAGCGATGGTTCTGATGGATATGAAGTGTATATAAAAAATAGTACAAGCTTTTTTAAGAAGAAACAAAAAATTAGCACAAAAGGCATTATTGTTTCTGGCGGCGTTATAGGAACTATTAAATTACTTCTTAAACTTAAAAAAACATCTTTACCTCGATTTTCTGATAGATTAGGTCAAGATATTAGAACAAATAATGAAACGTTGATTAGTGTTTCTACTTTAGATGACACATTAAATCTTTCTAAAGGAGTTGCCATTGGTAGTATTTTACATACTGATGAAAACAGCCATTTAGAAATTGTTAGATATGGCGAAGGATCAAATGCTTGGAAATTTTTACACGTGCCTTATTCAGTATCAAAAAATCATCTTATAAGATATTTGAATATCTTTTGGAACTTTTTAAAAACGCCATTAGCATATTTTAAAATTTATGTTAAAAACAGTTGGGCAAAAAAAACGGTGGTGTTGCTGTTTATGCAAACACTTGACAGCACGTTGGTTTTTAAGAATAGTATTTTTGGCGGCATGAAAACCAACGTTGGTTTTGGTAAAAAACCTACGCCATTTATTCCAGAATCGATAGCATTAACTTCTCAATATGCTAAAGAAATTAACGGAAAACCAACTACTTTTATTGGCGAAGCATTGTTGGGAATTCCATCTACGGCACATGTTTTAGGTGGCGCTGTTATGGGAAAAGATAGTTCTACTGGCGTTATTGATAAAAACAATAAAGTCTTTGGATATGAAAACATGTATATTATTGATGGCTCCATGATTTCTGCAAATCCAGGTGTAAATCCGTCTTTATCAATTACCGCAATTGCAGAAAGAGCCATGTCTAAAATACAACCAAAATCAGTTTTATAGTTTACTTTAGGTCTTACTGAAATTAATTCCTTTGTTTCTAAACTTGTTTTTTGATAACTTAGCTAACTCTTGATATAAAACATTTATGCTGAACTAGTTTTGGTATTGAAATGTCCTAAAACATCTAAGTTCGTGAATCTACTCTTAAATCAAAATAAAAGCAGCAATTCCTACAAATACCACAATTTGTAACCATTTAAAAAACACTCCTGCGTTTTTATGACTTGTTGTGTATTTAGAAATACTACCTGCTAAGAATGCAATAGCGCTAAATACAATAAAAGAAGTTAAAATAAAAAGTCCGCCCAACACATAAAACTGAATTACTGTAGAAATTTCTTCCGAGAATAAAAACTGCGGAAAAAATGCCAAGAAAAATATGGTTACTTTTGGATTTAATACATTCATCCAAAAACCAGTTTTAAACAATTGAAATGTAGTTTTTTGTTGTACGTTATCCGTAGAAAAAACAATTTCAGAGCTACTTCTAAAAACTTGATACGCCAAATACAATAAATAACCAGCACCAAAAAGTTTAATCGCAAAAAACAGGTTTTCGTTTCTCTTTAAGATTTCTGAAACCCCGAATGCCACCAAGGTAGTATGAATGATACAGCCTGTCATCAATCCATACACAGTTGCCAAACCAAATTTTCGTCCGTTTACCATACTTTGTGTCAACACAAAAATATTGTCTGGCCCTGGAGAAACAGCTAAAGCTAGCGTAGCCAATACAAATGAAAAAAGGATTTCTATCATTGAGGTAAAATTACTCTTTTTTTGTCATTCCTAGGAAAGCTGGAATCTAGACATTTTTATTATAAGATTCCTGCCTTCGCAGGAATGACAACTCTTATATTTGTTGTAAAATCGATTTATTAATTTTCTTAATCAAACTCGGGCCTTCATAAATAAAACCCGTATAAATTTGGACTAAATCTGCACCAGCTTTGATTTTTTCTAACGCATCTTCAGCAGAATGAATGCCTCCTACTCCAATAATTGGAAATGATTTGTTAGAATTGTCTGCTAAATATTTAATCACTTTAGTGCTTTGTGCTTTAATCGGTTGTCCGCTAACTCCACCATTTCCTATTTCCGCTAAACGTTCTTTAGAAACCTTTAAATTATCTCTTGTGGTTGATGTATTGGAAGCAATTACTCCGTCAATCTTTGTTTCTGCAACCAATTCAATAATTTCATCTAACTGAGTATTGTTCAAATCTGGAGCGATTTTAAGTAATATTGGTCTAAGACCTCTCGACTCTGCTCGAGGTGACAAAGAAGCTAATTCTGTATTTAGTTTTTGACAAGCCGTAATCAACTCAACCAAATAAGCTTTGTCGTTTAGTTTTGCATGACTTCCAACATTTGGACAACTCACATTTAATACAAAGTAATCTACATACGGATGTAAGGCTTTAAAAACTTCACAATAATCTGTCGTATAATTTTCTGGTGTTGTCGTAGTGTTTTTCCCTAAATTTCCGCCAATAACAACCTGACCTTTATTCTTTTTTAAATTGCTAATCGCAGCTTCAATTCCGTCATTATTAAAGCCCATTCGGTTGATGATTCCTTTATCATCTTTTAAGCGAAATAAACGCTTTTTAGGATTTCCAATTTGTCCTTTTGGCGTCACCGTTCCTATTTCTATAAAACCAAATCCGAAGTTTGCCAGTTCGTTATAAATTACTGCATTTTTATCAAAACCCGCAGCTAAACCAACTGGGTTTTTAAAAGTAATTCCGAATAAATTTCTTTCTAAACGTTTATCGTTTACCTGATACATACTACTAATAATCCCTGGTACAAACGGAATTTTATGCAAGAATTTAATCACCGAAAAAGTAAAATAATGCACTTTTTCTGGATCAAAAAGGAATAATATTGGTCGGATAAGTAGTTTGTACATCTTCTTTGACTGGTCGAGCGGAGTCGAGACCTATTTTAAGCTTACACATTTTAATGACCTCTCGACTCCGCTCGAGGTGACATTTTATTAATTATTATTATTTATAAAAAAAGCTCCAAAAAGGAGCTTAAAATTTATCTTAAAACAGCTTCTAAGTTTTTCTCAAAAGTTGCTTGTAATTTTTGCATTATTTTATCAATCTGTTTGTCTTCTAAAGTTTTGTTTTCGTCTTGCAACACAAAACTCACAGCGTACGATTTCTTTCCTTCAGGTAATTTATCCCCTTCGTAAACATCAAATAAATCTACTTCTTTTAATAGATTTTTTTCTGATTGATTTGCTAAATTATAAATCTCTTTAAAAGTGATTTTGTTATCAATTAGCAATGCTAAATCTCTTTTTACTGCCTGATATTTTGGTAATTCTGAAACTTTAATTTTCTTATTTCCACACAGTTTTAAAACATTATCCCAATTAATATCTGCAAATAAAACTTCTTGTTTAATTCCAAATTCCTTTAAAACACAACGTTTTACCACTCCAAAATCTACCAATTTATTTTTCCCTAAACTCAATGTAATTCCTTCAGAAAACACATCATTTCTTGTAGGTGTTGTTTTAGCGTTGTTTATTCCTAATCGTTCTAATACAGCTGTAATAATTCCTTTTACATAAAAGAAATCTGAACTTTGCGATATGGTTTTCCAACTATCTTTTGTTCTGCTACCAGTTACAAATAAGGTTAAATGCTTGTCTTCTTGATATTTATCATTGTATTTATGATATGTTTTTCCAAACTCATACAACTTTAATGCAGCATTTTTTCTATTGATATTATACGCAACCGATTCTAATCCGCTAAACAATAAAGATTGACGCATTACTTTTAAATCGCTACTCAGCGGATTCAACATTTCAACGTTATTCTCTTCGTTTAAATTTTCTGTTAATGTAAGATAATCTGTTTTTGTTAACGAATTTGCCATCGTTTCATTAAATCCTAATGAACTTAATTGATTGGCAACAATATTTTCTACTTTAACTTCTTTGTTGATGTCAAAAGAAATTGATGTATTTAATTTATGAGAAAACTCAATATTATTATATCCGTACACACGTAAAATCTCTTCAATAATATCAGCTTCACGCTGTACATCTACTCTGTAAGATGGAATTGTTAATCCTAATCCTCCTTCAGTTTCGCTACTAATTTTAATTTCTAAAGAAGCTAAAATATTTTTAATAGTTTCTCTAGATATTTCTTGACCAATTAAACGATCTACATTTTCGTACGCTAAAAATACTTGGAAATCTTCAATTTTTTCTGGATAAAAATCCATAATGTCTGAAGCTAATGTTCCGCCAGCATATTCTTCTATTAATAATGCGGCGCGTTTTAAAGCGTATTCTGTTAAGTTAATATCAATTCCTCTTTCAAAACGAAAAGAAGCATCGGTATTTAATGCATGTCTTTTTGCTGATTTACGAATAGAAACGGGATTAAAATAAGCGCTTTCTAAGAAAATACTTGTTGTGTTTTCTGAAACTCCAGAAGCCAATCCTCCAAAAACACCAGCAATACACATCGGGTTAGATTCTGCATCACATATCATAATGTCATCCGCACTTAATTCTCTTTCTATTTCGTCTAAAGTTGTAAATTTTGTTCCTTCTGGTAAGGTTTTTACCAATACTTTATTCCCTTTAATTTTTTGCGCATCAAATGCGTGTAAAGGTTGACCTAACTCATGTAACACATAATTAGTAATGTCAACTATATTATTTTTTGGTGTAATTCCTATTGCTTTTAAACGATTTTGAATCCATTCTGGAGAATCTTTAACTTCTAAATCAGTAATTGAAATTCCACAATAACGAGGTGCTAAATCCTTACTTTCTACCTCAACATCAATTTTTAACTTTCTTTCATCTACGTGAAAATCACTAACAGAAGGAGAAATTAATTCGATGTTAATATCTTGCTGCATTAAACCAGCACGTAAATCTCTTGCCACACCTAAATGACTCATGGCATCTGCTCTGTTTGGTGTTAAACCAATTTCAAAAACTTCATCTTTTTCTATATTAAAAACTTCAGCAGCTGGTGTACCTGGTTTTAAATTAGCATCTAAAACTAAAATTCCGTCATGAGAACTTCCTAAGCCTAATTCATCTTCAGAGCAAATCATTCCGTGACTTTCTTCGCCTCTAATTTTTCCTTTTTTGATTTTAAACCCTTCGCCATTTTCATCGTACAAAGTTGTTCCAATAGTTGCAACAGGGACTTTTTGTCCGGCAGCAACATTTGGCGCGCCGCAAACTATTTGAACTGGTTCTCCAGAGCCAAGATTTACTGTAGTAACTTTTAATCTGTCTGCATTTGGGTGTTGAACACAAGTTAATACTTCTCCAATTACAATTCCTGCTAAACTTCCTTTTATCGACTCTTTGGTTTCAATTCCTTCTACTTCTAGTCCTAAGTCAGTTAATAATTCTCCTGCTTTTTGTGCTTCCCAATCAACCTGTAAAAATTGTCGCAACCAATTGTAAGATATCTTCATGTTTCTTTTATCAAATTTCAGGTGCAAATTTAAGCATTTTATCTGTATTATTTATCAGTAAAATAGCTTGTTTTGTCCTTCTTTTTATACTTATTTTTTAATTAATCTTCTAAATCTTCTTCTGGGATTTCACGTTCGTCAGAACGTATTTTTCTTGTTCCAGCATAGATATCATACCGAACCAAACGACAATCTAAATCTCCATTTTTAAGCGGAATTCTTTTTGATGTTCGCAACCCAACATGTTTTAAAGCTTGTAAATCTGAAGTGATAAACCACACTTTAGAATCTGGATATCCGTTTTTTAGCGTATCTCCAATTTTCTTGTAAAATTCTTCAGTATCAATATTCAAACGTTCGCCATACGGCGGATTAAACAAAATTGTGGTGTTGCCAAAAACTTCTTTTTTTGAATTGAAAAAGTTCACGTGATGCACACCAATAAATTCATCTAAATTTGCATTTTCGATATTGTCTTGTGCTTTTCTAACGGCAGATGGTGCTTTATCAAATCCCATAATTTTAAAATGAGAACTACGTATTTTTTTCAATAATACATCTTGAATTAAAAAGTACAAATCTTCGTCATAATCTTTCCAATTTTCAAATCCAAAATGTTTTCTGTTGATGTTTGCCGGAATATTATTTGCAATCATGGCTGCTTCAATTAAAATAGTTCCAGAACCACACATCGGGTCTATGAAATTTTCATCACCTGTATAACCAGAAAGCAACACCAAACCAGCAGCTAAAACTTCATTTATTGGCGCAATATTTGTTGCTGAACGATAGCCACGTTTATGTAAAGAATCTCCCGAAGAATCTAAAGAAACTGTACACCATTCTTTTTGAATATGCACATGAATTTTTAAATCTGGATATTTTACATCAACATTTGGTCTTCTGCTATATTTATGTCTAAAATAATCTGCAACTGCATCTTTAGATTTTAAGGTAATATAATGAGAATTTGTAGTAAAATGCTTCGAATTTACAACTGCTCCAATAGAAAAAGTTCCATCAACATCTAAATAATTTTCCCAGTTAATTTTTTGCAAACTTTCGTACAAATCTTCTTCATCATACACTTTAAAAGATTTGATAGGTTTTAAAATTCTGATAGCAGTTCTTAATGCAATATTTGCTTTGTACATAAAGCCTTTATCGCCTTTAAAAGAAACATTTCTGATTCCAACTACAACATCTTGCGCTCCTAAATTTCGCAATTCAGTTGCCAACACTTCTTCTAAACCAAACATGGTGGTCGCCACCATTTTAAAATCTTTATTCATATTCATTCTGCAAAAATAATTTAATATCTTTGAATAGACTTCTTTTTTAAAATTTAAAATATCTAGTTATGAGAACAAAATTACTTTTCATTTTATCCTTCTTATGCACATTTAGTTTATTCAGCCAACAGTGGCAAAGAACTGGTGGGCCAATTGGAGGTTTAGGTTATAATATAAAAATTGACCCAACAAATAATCAGATTATTTATATAACGGATGCACTATCTGGAATTCATAAAAGTATAGATGGTGGTAATACTTGGGTTCCAAAAAACAATGGAATCACTTCAAGAAATGGAGATTCTAATGATGCAATTCCTGTTTTTACTGTAGCTATTGATCAAAATAACCCAACAACTGTTTGGGCAGGAACACAATATGATAGTGGAATCTATAAATCTACTGATAGTGGAGAGAACTGGACAAAGAAAAACAAAGGTATTATAGAAACAAACATTGTTTTTAGAGAAATTAGTATTGTTAATGGTGATTCTAATACTATTTTTGCAAGTGGTGAAGTTCCTACTGGAAATCAAGGAAACGAGTTTGAGAAAGTAAATGGAGTAATTTATAAATCTTCAGACGGAGGAGAAAATTGGACAAAAATCTGGGAAGGCAATAGTTTAGCTAGATGGTTATGTATTGGTACAAATCCAATTAATTTAGTTTCATCAACAGGAATATTTGATCGTGAAGCATCAAATACTAGTGGAGTAGGAATTATTAAATCTACTGATGGCGGAACAACTTGGAATCAATCAAACACAGGAATTACTGGAAGTCTTTTTGTTGGCGGAATGTCTGATGCTGCAACACCAGGTTTGATATATATAGCAACAGGAAATAATGCTGAAGTAAATTTAAATACACCAATTAAAGGTGGAGTTTTTAAATCTACCAATGGTGGAACCACTTGGATGCAAGTAATTTCTTCAACAGATGTAATTTTACCTGGTTATACAGAAGATGTTTTTAACGCAGTAAAAATTGCTCCTTCAAATAACAATATTGTCTATGCAGCAAGTAGTTATGCCTTTTATAGAAGTGATGATGCAGGAGCTACTTGGACTGGACATCGAGGTGGAACACCAAGTTCTCCAGCACCTTGGGGACCAGCAGGAATAAGAGCTGGAGTTCCAATTGAAATTACAATTGACAAAACAAATCCTGATATTTTATACGCTTCAAATTATGGAGGCGGAATTTTTAAATCTATTGATGGAGCCAAAACTTGGGAAATTCTTGGCACAGGTTATTCTGGTGCAACTATTCATAAAATTGCTACAGATCCACAAAATTCAGCTTCATTTTTAACTATCGGAAGAAGTGGTCCTTTTAAATCAACTAATATTGGTGCAACTTATGATGGTTTATACTATAGAGAAGCAAATAATGCAGAATGGTATAGTGCGGCTATTCATCCAACAAACAGCAATTTGTTATTTATTTCTGATGAACATGAAGGAGTTATTTTAAAAAGTTCTGATAGTGGAAATAGTTGGACTACAAAATTTAATCAACCAACTGCAAATGCAGGTACATTTAATCAAAGGCATGGTGCAAAAGAAATTGTGATTTCTAAAAGCAATCCAAACACAATGTATGCTGGTTTTGCGTATCAATTTTTTTATACTGATCCTTATAGCACAACTTTTCCAAATAGTTTTGGAGTTTATAAATCTATTGATGGTGGTGAAAATTGGTTTCAAAGTGGAACTACAGGAATTGCAGCAACAAACTTAAACATTACAGCTTTAGCAGTAAATAACACTGATGAAAACTCGGTTTATATTGGTTTAAGAGGAGATGGATTATTTCATTCTACTGATGGTGGCGCAAATTGGACAAATATTGGTCAAGGAATTCCTGACCAAACTATACACGCAATCGCGTTGGCAGATAATAATTCAATTATTTATGCTGGTACTAAAAGTAAAGGTGTTTATAAATCAACCGACAACGGAAACAGTTGGACGCAAGTTTTAAGTGAAGTAAATACTACTATCGGTGATGAACCTACAAAATTAATTACAGGAATTGTTGTAAATCCTACAAACAAAAACAATATAGTTGTTGGTGATATTCATACAGGAGCATATATGTCTACTGACGCTGGCGCAAATTGGACAAATATTTCTCAAGGATTAACCAATAGAGCAATCACTTCTTTAGCTTTTTCATCTGATGGAAAAATAGTATTTACAGGAACAAAAGGAGCTGGAGTTTTTTCATACAACACTTCTACGCTAGCAGTTGATACTTTTAATAATATTTCAGCAATAAAAAATGTATATCCTAATCCAAGTTCAGGTAAAATTACTTTAGATTTGCAGTCCAATAATTTAAAAAGTATAGACATAGAAATCTATTCGATATTGGGAAAACGTGTGCTTAAAAAAGCATACAAAGTAAATAATAACAAAGTAGAAATAAATATTGAGCATTTAAGTAAAGGAATGTATATTGTAAGTTATCATTTATTAAACGGGCAAAGAAAAACATCAAAAATTTTAATTGAATAACTCAAAATTGAACACTAAAAAAGATTGGTTTACATCGTGGTTTGATACGCCATTTTATCATATTCTGTATAAAGATAGAGACGATACTGAAGCGCGTATTTTTATGAAAAACATTACTACGTTTTTACAATTAAAACCCAAAACACATATTTTAGATTTAGCTTGTGGAAAAGGAAGACATTCGGTTTTCTTAAATTCTTTAGGTTATAAAGTTACTGGAGCAGATTTATCTGAAAATAATATTTCTTTTGCAACTACTTTTGCCAATGAAAACTTAAGTTTTACAGAACATGATATGCGAAGTTCTATTAAAAATAAATACGACGCTATTTTTAATTTGTTTACCAGTTTCGGATATTTTGAAGATGATGAAGAAGACATTAAAGTATTACAAAACATAAAAAACGGATTGAAAGAAAATGGAATAGCCGTTATCGATTTTTTAAATGTTTTTGATGTAAAAAAGAATTTGGTTAGCAATGAAGTAAAATCTGTTGATGGAATTGACTTCTTTATTCATAAAAAAATTGAAAACGGTTTTATCATTAAAGAAATTGAATTTACTGTTGATGGAGAAAAGCACTCTTATTTTGAAAGAGTTAAATATTTAGACAAAGAAAAATTCACTTCCTATTTTAAAAAAGCCGGATTAAAAATAAATCATACTTTTGGTAATTATTCTTTGTCAGATTTTGATAAAGAAACCTCAAATAGATTAATATTTGTAGTATCGTAATGAGTTATATATTGTTAATTCTTTCTGTATTAGTTGGTGCTTTGGTGGTTTTAATTTTTAAACCATCAAACAAAATTACACGATTATTGTTGTCGTTTAGTGGCGCCTATTTATTATCTGTTACCATCTTACATTTAATGCCAGAAGTTTATATTGAAACAAACAATACAACAAGAGTTGGTATTTTTATTTTAACCGGAATTGTAATTCAATCAATTTTAGAATCATTTTCTAAAGGTGCAGAACACGGGCATATTCATGTACATTCTCATAAAACAAAATTTCCGATATTACTTTTTATCAGTTTATGTATCCATGCATTTTCTGAGGGAATTCCAATTCATTCTGATGACACTAATTTATTATTAGCAATTGTTGTACATAAAATTCCGATTGCAATTGTTTTAATAACTTTTTTAATTCATTCTAAATTTAAAAAAAGCACAATAATAACTTTCTTAAGTGTTTTTGCTTTCATGAGTCCGTTAGGAGTTTTAGTAGCTGATAAAATAGCTTATATATCAGATTATCACACAGAAATTACTGCATTAATAATTGGAGTGTTTTTACACATTTCTACCATTATATTATTTGAAAGTTCTGAAAATCATAAATTTAACCTTCAGAAGTTTATTGCTATTTTACTAGGAATTTTAGTAACTATTTTTACAATTTAGCAAAAATTTAATCGAATCTTGGGTTTACAGCTGTGTTAAACATCGATCCAAACGTGTAACTGAATCCTATATTAAAGAAATAATTATAACCAGATTTTATTTGTTGTTGTTGTAATAGAATTTCCTCTACAGTTAGATTACCTGCTGGTAAATTAATTTGATTATTTGTAATGTTATAATTCCCTCCAACATTAAAAGAAAAGCCTTTAAAGAGTCTAACTCTAGCGTTTAGATTAAAAGAAAATTGATTCAATGCAGTATCATGCAAATAACTTTCATATCGAACAGCGCCATTAATATTTCCCCAAGTTTGCTTAACGCTAGCTTCTATACCTAAAGAATGATTCCATAAAAGTTCTTCATTTTTTCCAAAAACTGTTTTTTCAATATATTCTGTGTAATCTCCTCCAATTCTATACGCTAAAGTCAATTGCTTTTTAAACGACTCTGCATAATCAAAAAAGTTATATTCAATGGCTGGAGCTAATTTTGCATATAAACTTTTATTTGAATAATCAGAACCACCAAAATAGCTAAATACACCAGCTGACCAGTGACTGTTTATACTAAACACATTGTATAAGGTTACATTTTTATTACTATTTTTATACACTTGATCTGGTTCACCTTCAAATTTATACACAGATTTATCACTTCCATATCTTAATCTAAAGATAAATTTATTTTTCTCTGTTATTCTTCTACCAGATGCATTAAAGTTTAAATTGCTGCTACTATATGTTTCTTGTCCGCTAAAAAAACCGTTAGCCCCCAAACTAAAAATCCAATTATTCCAAGGATCAACTTCCTCTAATATATCTTCTGGTTTAGATTTTTTTATTGAAATAGTTATTTTATCCTGCAAACCTGCTTTTAACCAAAAACGAATTAAACCTAAACGAATACTCTTTAGCATTAAACTACGGACTTCATCTCTTGTATTATTTGAGTTTGAAGAGAAAGCAATTTTACCCTTAAACTCTTTATAATCATTTTGCCCAACAATTTCAATTTCATAAACTCTACCACCACTTCCATTGTTTTGGTTGGTAAAAAATAAATAGACGTCAGCAAATTCCTGATCTCTTACAAATTCGACATGCTCCAAATTTTGTTTGATATAGGATTGATCACAAAAATTACAATTTAAAAAAACATTTAATTTAGATTCTTTTTCTTGAGAGAAAGTTGCAGTTATTGAAAATAACAATAACACAAGTAGTGCACTTCTTTTAATTAGTATATTTATATTTTTATGGAGCGAAAAGTACAATTATCGTGCCTTAAAAATGTTAAGAGTATGTCAAAGGAGTGTTAAAAAAGAAGACAGGGTTTTTAAAACACTGCTGTATAATTAATTAGCAACTTCGTTTATAAATTTAATTCGCATTAATCGAAGTTCTTCTTCATCATAATCTCCATCAAATTCATCTAAAGCTTCTTGAATTTTATCAGATTCAGCTTCCATAAAGTAGTCAAAAATTTCTTCTTGTTGTTCTTCATCTAATAAATCATCTAAGCTATAATTGATGTTTAATTTGGTGCCAGAAAAAATAATAGCTTCCATTTCTTTAATCAATTCTTCCATGCTTAATCCTTTTGATTTTGCTATATCGATTAAAGGTAATTTTCTGTCAGTATTCTGAATGATGTATAATTTTAAACCTGAATTTACTCCAGTACTTTTTACTACTAGATCATCTGGTCTTAAAATATCATTTTCATCAACATATTTTGCAATTAGTTTGATAAATTCTGCTCCATATTTACGTGCTTTTCCTTCTCCAACTCCATGAACATTAGCTAAATCTTCTAAAGAAATAGGATATTTTAACGCCATATCATCTAAAGAAGGATCTTGGAAAACAGCAAAAGGCGGAACACCTAGTTTCTTTGCAATATTTTTTCGTAAATCTTTTAACATTGCCATTAATTTATCATCTACACCACCAGCATTTCCTTTAGTATTTGTAATGATAGAGTTATCGTTTTCGCTAGAATACGTATGATCTTCCGTCATTAAAAATGAGGTTGGAGAATCAATAAAGTTTAATCCTTCTTTTGTTATTTTAATAACTCCGTATTGCTCAATTTCTTTACGCAAATATCCAGCAACTAAAACTTGTCTAATCAACGCCATCCAATACGTTTTATCTCTGTCTTTTCCAATTCCAAATAATGGTTGACGATGTGTTCTGTGAGAAGTTAACATGGCATTTTCTTTACCAACAATGGTACTAACTACATCTTTTGCTTTGTATTTTTCTTTAGTATCTCTAACTACAGAAAGTAGTTTTACAACTTCCTCTTTCGCTTCGTGTTTTTTCTTTGGGTTTTTTGTGTTATCATCTAATTCTGCACCCAAACCATTTACTTCATCAAACTCTTCTCCAAAATAATGCAAAATATACTTTCTTCTATTCATAGAAGTTTCTGCATAACCAACAACTTCTTGTAATAAAGCATGACCAATTTCCTGTTCTGCAACTGGTTTACTTGCCATAAATTTTTCTAACTTTTCTATATCTTTATAAGCGTAAAAAGCTAAACAATAACCTTCGCCGCCATCTCTACCAGCTCTACCCGTTTCTTGGTAATAGCTTTCTAAACTTTTAGGAATATCATGATGAATTACAAAACGCACATCTGGTTTATCAATTCCCATTCCGAATGCAATTGTTGCAACTACAACATCACAATCTTCCATCAAAAACATGTCTTGATGTTTTACTCTTGTTTTGGCGTCTAATCCTGCGTGATACGGAACCGCTTTAATTCCGTTTACCTGTAATACTTGTGCAATTTCTTCTACTTTTTTTCTACTTAAACAATAAATGATTCCTGATTTACCTACGCGTTGTTTAACAAAACGGATGATATCTTTATCTACATCTTTTGTTTTTGGTCTTACTTCGTAAAATAAATTTGGTCTATTAAAAGACGCTTTAAACGTTTTAGCATCAGAAATACCTAATGTTTTTAAAATATCTTCTTGAACTTTTTCTGTTGCTGTTGCAGTTAAACCAATTACAGGAACATTATCAATTTGTTTAATTATTGTTCTAAGGTTTCTATATTCTGGTCTAAAATCGTGCCCCCATTCAGAAATACAATGTGCTTCATCAATGGCTACAAAAGATATTTTTTGAGTTCTTAAAAAAGTAACATATTCTTCTTTTATTAAAGATTCTGGGGCAACATATAACAATTTTGTTATTCCATTTTCAATATCACTTTTAACTTGTGCAACTTCAGTTTTATTTAATGAAGAATTTAGCACGTGTGCAATTCCTCTTTGTTCAGAGATACCACGAATTGCATCTACTTGGTTTTTCATTAAAGCAATTAAAGGAGAAACAACAATTGCTGTTCCTTCGCTCATCAATGCAGGTAATTGATAGCACAACGATTTTCCTCCTCCGGTTGGCATTATTACAAAAGTGTCTTTTTTTTGTAAAATGCTTTTAATAACTTCTTCCTGTAAACCTTTGAACTTATTGAATCCGAAAAACTTTTTTAACGGTACATATAAATCAATTTCATCACTCATATCAATCAATCAATCTGGGTATTTATTAGTGTCTGTTTAAAAACCAAGTTTTGGTTTGGGTCTATCATTATTTATAGTAAATTTGTAGAAGTTAATAATAAAGTATATCCTACAATATTTTAAAGATATAACTTTTTTTTTTACTACTAAAATTATAAAACGTTGAAAGATTTTAATTCTATCATTACTACGGCAAAAGAAACAATTCTAATAGAAAGTAATGCTATTGCTAATTTAGTAAATTTTATTGATGCAAATTTTGAAGCATCGGTTAAATATATCTTAAACTCTAAAGGAAGAGTTATTGTAACAGGAATTGGTAAGAGTGCAAACATTGCTACTAAGATTGTTGCCACCTTTAATTCTACAGGAACTCCTGCTATCTTTATGCACGCTGCAGATGCAATTCATGGCGATTTAGGAGCTATACAAAAAGATGATGTTGTAATTTGTATTTCTAAAAGTGGTAATACACCAGAAATAAAAGTTTTAGTTCCGTTAATTCAGAACTACGGAAATAAAATTATTGCAATTACTGGTAATGTAGATTCTTTTTTAGGAACAAACGCCGATTTCGCTTTAAATACATTTGTAGAAAAAGAAGCTTGTCCAAATAATTTAGCTCCAACTACAAGCACTACTGCACAATTAGTTATGGGAGATGCTTTAGCTGTTTGTCTATTAAAATTAAAAGGTTTTTCTAGTAATGATTTTGCAAAATATCATCCCGGTGGTGCATTAGGAAAACGTTTATTTTTACGTGTTTCTGATTTAATAAAGAATAATGAAATTCCGAAAGTTGATAAAAGCAGTAGCATTTCTGAAGTAATTGTAGAAATCACTGAAAAAAGATTAGGAGTTACAGCTGTTATTGAAAATAATAAAATTGTTGGGATTATTACAGACGGAGATATTCGTAGAATGTTAAGTAAATCTACAGAAATTAATTCGTTATCAGCAAATGATATTATGTCTAAAAATCCTAAAACAATTTCTATAAATGCTATGGCAATTGATGCATTAGAAACTTTAGAAGCAAACGACATTACACAAATTTTAGTGACAAACGACACTCATAATTATTTAGGTGTTGTACATTTACACGATTTAATTAAAGAAGGAATTTTTTAAATGGGTGATGAACAAAAAGAAATGTCTTTTTTAGGACATCTAGAAGAATTACGCTGGCATTTAGTTAGAAGTTCAGTTGTAATATTTGTTATTGCAATTGTACTTTTTGTTTTTAGAGAAGAAGTATATAATGATTTTATCATTGCACATACGCATTCAGATTTTGTTACCTATCGGTTTTTCTGTTATGTTTTTGGTAGCATTGGTATAGAAAGTAGTTTCTGTGCAATTGAAATTCCTAGCAAACTTCAAGCATTATCATTAACTCAACAATTAATGAGCTCTCTTTGGGTTTCAATAATTTTAGGATTTATTCTTGCATTTCCTTATTTATTATGGGAAATGTGGCGTTTTATTGCTCCTGGATTACACAAAACAGAAAGAAAAAAATCAAGAGGATTTTTATTTATTGCGTCTTTTCTTTTCTTTGTTGGAGTTGCTTTTAGTTATTACGTAATTATGCCAATGTCTGTTTCGTTTTTCTACGGATATCAAATTAGTGATAACATCATTAATAATTTTACATTAGATTCTTATATCAGTTTATTTACTAATACAATGTTGGGTATTTCTTTAGTTTTTGAATTACCTGTTGTTATTTATTTCTTATCAAAATTAGGATTGGTTACTCCAACATTTTTAAGAAAATATAGAAAACATGCGTTAGTATTAGTATTGCTTTTATCTGCAATTATTACTCCACCTGATGTTGCTAGTCAAATAATAGTTTCTATTCCAATATTAATTTTATATGAAATCAGTATTTATATTTCTGGTTTCGTTTTAAAAAGACAATTAAAAAATGCCAAATAAAGTTGAAGAATTTAACGCATATCGTCAGAAAATGAACGATAAACTCTTAAGCAACGACAATAAAGTTATTAAGAGAATTTTTAATTTAGACACAAACGCTTTTACAGAAGGACATTTACCAGTAAAAACCAAAGAACTTTTAGGTTTGGTTGCTTCTGCAGTTTTACGTTGTGATGATTGTATTGCATATCATTTAGAAACAGCCTATAAAAATGGTGTTACAAAAGAAGAAATGATGGAAACAATGTCTATTGCTACTTTGGTTGGCGGAACAATTGTAATTCCACATTTACGTAGAGCGTACGAGTTTTGGGAAGCTTTAGAACAAAAGGATTTATAATTAATTTAAGAGTTCACTAAATCTCAATTTGTATATTTGATACATGATATTAAGAGCAGATAACATCGAAAAAATATATGGAAGCCGAAAGGTGGTTCAAGGAATTTCTTTGGAAGTTTCTCAAGGAGAAATCGTTGGTTTATTGGGTCCAAATGGCGCTGGAAAAACCACTTCTTTTTATATGATTGTTGGCATGATAAAACCCAACGCTGGTCATATTTATTTAGATAATGAAGAAATTACCAACGATCCGATGTACAAACGTGCTCAAAAAGGGATTGGCTATTTAGCGCAAGAAGCATCAGTATTTAGAAAGTTATCTGTAGAAGAAAATATTATGTCTGTCTTAGAATTTACAGATAGAACAAAAAAAGAACGCAAAGAAAAACTAGAATCTTTAATAGAAGAATTTAGTTTAGGTCATGTTCGAAAAAATAAAGGAGAATTGTTGTCTGGTGGAGAACGTAGAAGAACAGAAATTGCTCGTTGTTTAGCTTCTGATCCTAAGTTTATTTTATTAGATGAACCTTTTGCTGGAGTAGACCCAATTGCGGTAGAAGATATTCAAAGTATTGTTGCCCAACTTAAAAACAGAAATATTGGTATTTTAATTACAGATCATGATGTACAAGCAACTTTAGCCATTACTGATAAAACTTTTTTAATGTATCAAGGAAGTATTCTTAAAAGTGGAACTCCAGAAGAATTAGCAGCTGATGAAACTGTACGTAAAGTATATCTTGGTAAAGATTTTGAATTGAAAAAGAAAAAATTTTAGTATTAAAGACGCTTTTTTATATAATATCAATTCGAGCGTCACGCTTTTTGACTTGATGTATTGAGAACAAATTATATAAAGTAAATTACACTTTTTGCTTACTCAAATTACTTCCTACAGAAAGTACAACATATAATATGATTATTAACGGTATCGAAATAACTTCCAACGTTAAAATCATACCTATAGAAGCAACTAGAAAAAAGTATTTTAACGCATTTTCTTTTATTCTATAATTCTTAAATTTCAAAGAAAATAACGGTATCTCAGCATTCATTAAGAAACTTAACACTAACGTAATTCCTATCAAAAAATAATTGTTCTGCACTAAATCAATAAAAAATTCATTATCAGAATAAATCGGAATTAACGGTAACGAAAGCACAAACAAGCTCATTGCCGGAGTTGGCATTCCTATAAAAGAATCAGATTGACGTTCATCAATATTAAAATTTGCCAAACGATAACAAGCTGCTAATGTTAATAATAAACCAAAATAAGGTAAATACCCGGTGCTAAAAGAAGCAATTTGTAAAGTATCTGCCTTTCTTGCAAATAAATTTAAGGCGTTTTCTTGGAGTAATGTATACATTACAATTCCAGGCACAACACCACTTGTAACCATATCGGCAAGAGAATCTAATTGTTTTCCTAATTCGCCAGAAACATTAAGCAATCTCGCAAAAAAACCATCAAAAAAGTCAAGTAAAATACCTATTGTAACAGACAATGCGGCAATTTCAAAATTTCCGTTTACAGCTGCAATTGTAGCAATTGTTCCAAATAATAAATTTCCTAAAGTAATTAAATTCGGAATGTGTTTTTTCATTTTGCTTAGTTCGTTTTATAAAGCAAAAATAAGGAAATCAATTTGCTCATTTTTCAATTTACTTCTTTTTTTATCATCTTTGTACACTAAATTGCTTTAAAAAATATTTTATGCCATTATTAACTTCGGATTTTAACCCTTCTTTACCTTTTAGAAACGGACATTTTAACACAATGTATCGTCCGTTATTTATGAAAGAAACCTGTACTTATTCTCGTAAAAGAGTTTTTACTTGGGATAATGATTTTATAGATTTAGATTTTTCTAAAGTAAATTCAAACACATTGGCAATTTTAATTCATGGCTTAGAAGGAAGCTCAGAATCTAAATACATGCTTTCTACAACAAACGAATTAAATGGAAAAGGAATTGATACTGTTTCGTTTAATTTACGCGGTTGTAGCGGTGAAGATAATTGGTTGTTAGGAACCTATCACAGCGGAAAAACTGAAGATGTAGATTTTGTTGTCAAGCATATTTTAGACAGATATAATTATGAAAATATTATTATTATCGGATTTAGTTTAGGCGGAAATTTAACCTTGAAATACATGGGAGAATATTCAGAAAACATTTCTCCAAAAATAAAAGGAGCCATTGCTACTTCTGTTCCAATTGATATAACGAGTTCAGAGCGCGAAATGGATAAATTAAAAAACAAATTATATCTCGAAGAATTCTTAAAAACCATCCGATTAAAAGTTTTAGAGAAGTCATATAAATTTCCAGATTTTAAATTAGATAAAGACAAACTGTTTAAAGCAAAAAAATTTAAACAGTTAGAACATTTATATACCGTTCCTGTTTTTGGTTTCGAAAGTCCAGAAGATTATTGGCAAAAAGCAAGTTCTAAACCTTATTTAACTAAAATTAATAAACCAACATTATTAATAAACGCAAAAGACGACTCGTTTTTAAGTCCAGAATGTTTTCCGTATAAAGAAGCTAGCGATTCAGAATTTTTCTTTTTAGAAGTTACAAAATATGGTGGTCATGTTGGATTCATATCAACATTTAAACAAAATGAAAGCAGATGGTTAGAAAAACGAATTAGTCGTTTTATAGAAGAAAATATTTTTTAATAACTTTTATGAAATATGTAGTATTTGTTAAAAACTGAGTTATAAGAAAAGCGTGTTCTACAATTAAAACAACTAAAAACTTTTGTATAAGGAATAAGCTTAAGCAACCCTTTTCTTCTCTTTCTTCTTAAAGTTATAGAATTACAATTTGGACATCCATTCATTTTATTAGCATTAAGTGCTTAATATCGCTAAGTAAAACTAGGCAACATAACACTAAGAAGCAATAAGTATAAATACCCAATTTTTATAAAACAATAACTTTATAAAACATCTGTTATTACAATAGGATTTTAGATATTTGTAATTAGCAATCAATTATTTTGAAAAAACTATATTTCTTTCTATTACTTTTCTGTTCTCTTCAAATTACAGCGCAAACATTTAGAAATTATTCTAACGAATTTTTAAATATTGGTGTTGATGCAAGATCATTAGGTATGAGCAAATCTGTTGTTGCAACAAGTAATGATGTTAATTCAATTTACTGGAATCCAGCAGGTTTAGTTAATTTAGAAGATTATGAAGGTTCGTTAATGCATGCTTCTTATTTTGCAGGAATGGCAAATTATAATTTTACCGCCATTGCTTTACCAATTGATGATTTAAGTGCTGTTGGAATTTCTGTAATTAGATTTGGAGTTGATGATATATTAAACACAACAGAACTTATTGATAGTCAAGGAAACATTAATTTTAATAGAATCAGCTTATTTTCTGCAGCTGATTATGCTTTTACAATTTCTTACGCAAGAAACTTAATTTTTAAAGACATGTATTTTGGTGTAAATGCCAAAGTACTTAGAAGAGTTATTGGTGATTTTGCTTCTTCTTGGGGAATTGGATTTGATGCCGGAATTCAGTTTGAAAGAAATGATTGGAAGTTTGGTTTAATGGTTAGAGATATTACAACAACGTATAATACTTGGAATATTAACGAAACTGAATTTGATAAAATTAAAAACTCAATTCCTGGTCAAAATCAAGAATTACCAGAAACCACAGAACTTACAAAACCTAAAATACAGCTTGGTGTTGCACGAAAATTTAGAGTTGCAAGAGATTTTCACCTATTAACAGAAATCGATTTAAACATGCGTTTTGCAAAAACCAACGATATTATTTCATCAAACGTTATAAGTGTTGATCCAACTTTTGGATTTGAGCTAGATTATACAGATTTGGTTTATTTACGTGGCGGAATTGGAAATATTCAAAATACAACGCAGTTTGATGGAAGTAAATCAATCTCTTTACAACCAAATTTTGGAGTTGGATTTAAGTACAACGGAATTCATATTGATTATGCATTAACAAACATCGGAAGTGTTGGAAACGCATTGTATTCAAATATATTTTCAATTAAAATTGATTATAAGTTTTTTAGAAATTAACAACTATGAAAACAAAAACTAATGCTTTATTTCTGATGTTATTTGTAGTTCAACTTACATTTTCTCAGTATAAACAATTATCAGAAAAAGCTGAAATTAGTATTATAACAGCTGGACCTGGAAAAGTATTGTACGAAGGTTTTGGTCATAGCGCCATAAGAGTAAAAGATGTTGAATTTGATACTGCTTACAATTACGGCTTCTTTGATTTTGATGCACCAAATTTTTATTTAAACTTCACCAAAGGAAAATTATTATACAAATTAGAAAGTTATCCTTTTCATTACTTTGTTAGAAGTTATCAAAGAGATAAACGTTGGATAAAAGAGCAAGTTTTAAATCTTAATCAACAAGAAAAGCAACAAATTTTTGAATATTTAGAGAATAATGCAAAACCAGAAAATGCTACGTATTTATATGATCCTTTTTTTAATAATTGTGCCTCAATCTTAAGAGATATAACTGATATCATTTTAAAAGACAAGGTTCAATTCAAAGAAAATTATATTGAAAAAGATCAATCTTTTAGACAATTAATGAATAAAGAAATTCCTTGGAACACTTGGGGTAGTTTCGGAATAAATTTAGCCTTAGGAAGTAAATTAGATAATGTTGCGACTGCAAAACAATACATGTATTTACCAGATTATGTGTATAGTGGATTTAAAAACGCAACTGTAAAACGAGGTGCAATTTCTAAAAATTTAATTAAAAGTGATCGGTATATTTTAAAGTTTGAAGAAATAAAGATTAAGCCTTTATTTTTTAGTCCGTTTTTAATTTTTACTTTAATTTTCTTACTCGGTATTTTTATTACGTATAAAGATGTAAAAAGAAAACAAAGAACAAAATGGTTCGATTTCTTCTTGTTCTTATTTACCGGAGTTATTGGAGTTTTAATTGTGTTTTTATGGTTTTTCACCAATCATTCTACAACTCCAACCAACTTTAATTTTTTATGGGCATTTGCTCCAAATATAATTGTAGCATTTTATATTGTAAAAGAAAACCCGAAGTTATGGGTAAAAACGTATGTAAAAATACTCTTTGTTTTGCTTTTAATTATTCCAGTAATTTGGATTGGAAAAATACAGTTGTTACCGTTCGCAATTCTACCTTTATTATTGCTATTAAGTATTCGTTTTTTCTTTCTAAATAAAGTGTTATTGCCCTTTAAAAAATAAAACTGTAGAAACTGTTTTGATAAGTATTTTAAAGTCTAAGAAAGAGCTTTTTTCTTTTATATAATACAAATCGTATCGCAATTTAGTTTCTTGCTCTTCTATGGTGTTTGCATACGGATAATTAACTTGTGCCCAACCTGTTAATCCAGGTCTAACAATGTGTCTAATTGCGTAAAAAGGAATTTTTTCTTCTAAGTCAGAAACAAATTCTGGTCTTTCTGGTCTTGGCCCAATTAAGCTCATTTCTCCTTTTAAGATATTTATAAATTGTGGAAATTCATCTAATCGAGTATTTCTTAAAAACTTACCAAAAGAAGTGATTCTAATATCGTTTTTTTGCGCCCAAACAGCACCATCAGTTTCTGCATTTTTTATCATAGAACGCAGTTTAAAAATTTTAAAAGTTTTACCTTTAAAACCAACACGCTCTTGAGTATAAAATAAAGGTCCTCGATTACCAAATAAATTTCCAATAAAAAGTAAAGGAGTAATCAAAACAAAAAACACTAAACCTATTATTGAAATTATGATATCTAAAACTCTTTGTGTAAAATGGTAAAATCGACTGTCGCTATTTTTACTAAAGTTTATTTTTTTATAAAAGTTATGATCTAAATACTCTTTCGGAACTCTATTAGTAACTTCTTCATAATACGTTTCAAAACTTTTGATATTGATTCCTTTTTCAAAAAGTAGTATTAATTGTTTATTTAAATTCTCAATTATTTCGGTAGAAAAACCAGAGGTAGAAATCACAATTTCTGACACAAAATTAGTCTGTACAATTTCTTCTAAATTTACTTTCTTTATGTCATTAAAGTTATTTAATCCTTTAATTTCTGCATCAGAAATATAAGTAGCAATATTATGAAAATTCTTAAATTTCATTATTTCAATTAACTTCTTTGTTCTTGATGTATGACCAATTACAATTATCGTTTTAAAAAATTTAGGTGAAAACAATAATGCTATATATAAAAACCTCCAAACAATAACTGGAATAGTAATAAGCAGAAAAAAGTAAATAATTTGAAGCCTATTTGCTGGTAAGGAAGGTGCAATATAAGGTGAAAATATATAAATAAATGTAGTTACAAAGGAAGTAATAAAAATACTTCTTACAACTAAAAATCTGTTATTTGAAACTTTTAAGTTATATAACTGGAAAATTTCGCCAAACAATAAAAAGTAAATTGCTAAAATAATAAACCAACTATAAATTAAGTCGTTATTAATATTTATATATGTAAAGTCTGTGTATTTTGATGCAATAGTTAGACTTAAAATTATAACAATTACGTCTAATGATCTTAAAAGAAGTTTTCTTTCAGAGATATCAATATGTGATGATTTTTTACTCATAATAATTTTTAGGGGAACACTATTAATGAAGTAATCTATTAATTCAAAAGTATGAATTTTTTATGATTTATTTTTAATAAAGAGAATTTAAAATAATTTTACATATAAACTACTCAAATAATCAAAATTATGAAATTTTTTGACGTAGTCATATCCTTTTATTCCAATATCATTTCTTTCTTTTGGTAACATGTTTTGTAATTGAATAATGCTTTTTACAATTGCATTTGAAGATTCTGGTTCTACCACATATCCACAACCAGATAACTCAACAGGATCTTTAATCTTATTAGAAGAGGAAATTATTGGTTTTTTTGCCAACATATAATCAAAAAACTTATTTGATGAAACTCCATAATCAAAAAGTGGCGTTTTGTTTCTACCTACAAAGCAAACATCAAAATTAGACAACATTTGTTGTACTTGATTCTTATTGATTTTAGAAATAAAAGTTATATTTTTATTTCCTTTAACATTTTCTTGCAGTTCTTGTTTTAAGTAACCATCACCAACAAGTACAAAATGAATATCATCATTATTTTTTAGAAAAATACTTGCTTCTATTAAATATTCTAAAGCATTTGCCATTCCCATTGTTCCAGTATAACCAATAATAAATTTATCTTTTGGCAACTTATTTACTACTTCAATTGGTAAGTTTTCATGTACTAAAAGTGTTTCATCAATTCCGTTTGGTATCCAATGTAATTTACTTTCATCTTTCGAAATTTTATTAATGTAGCTTCCAGCATTAGGTAATAATGACACTATTTTATCAGCTTTTTTATAACCAAATTTTTCTACCCAAGCCATGACCAAAACCATTGGATGATATTTTGAATATCCTTTAAGATACATTGGCGTTAATGGCCATAAATCTCTAATTTCAAAAATTAATTGTTTTGCTTTGTGTTTCTTTTTTAAATACCAACCAGATAGTATTGGAAAAATAGGCATTGAAGAAACTAAAATTATTTCAGGTTTTCCTAATTTTTTGATGGATAAAAAAAGAATTCTGTATGCGAAAACAATCATACTCCATAATTTAAAAATACTCCCACCATCATATTTAGGTATTTTTACCCAACAAAATGTAATTCCGTCTTCAACTTTTTCATAAGTGAAATTTTCTTTTGGATTTGTTTTTGGCTGGTTATGAAACAAATGATTATAAGAACCAGACACTATTTTTATGTCATAGCCTTTTTTAATCCAATATTTACTAAAATAATAATGACGCTCACCCCAACCAGAATCAGGTTTCCCAGCGGTCATATTTAAAACCCAAATTATTTTATTCATTAAAATTTATTTTTGAAATTACTGCTTGGAATTTACCATTCTTATTTTTAGGTATTTGATCTAAATATTCAAATATTAATTGAATATTACCTAATTGATTTTTAATTTTCTTTTCAATTTCTGTTTCATCCTTTTTATTGAAACTACTTGTAGTAATTAAATTGATCCTAAAACAATCAATTTTCTCTTGAATAACTTGAGCAGCTAATAATCCATCAATATCTATAAAAAGTGAATGGAAACGTACTATTTTTTTTCCATCTTTTGTAGTTACAGTGTCTTCTACTCTACCAGAAATCTCATCGAATTTGGGCATTTCTAACCCAGATTTTGTTTGTTGATTTTTAGACAATTTTGCTTTATCACCTATACGATATCTAATTAAAGGTTGGTCAAAATTTAATAAACCTGTAGATATAATTTCCCCTTCTTCTCCAAAATTAACTTGGTTTCCGTTTTTATCTATTAGTTCCATAATTCCTGTATCGGGACTTAATAAAAAATCCCCATCTAAATTTTCTGAAATTAAACCACAAGCTTCAACTCCACTATATGCATCAAAAGTTTTACAATTATATGCTTTTTGAAATGTTTCTCGCATTTCGGTAGTTAATTTCTCACTACTTGTTAATACTGCTTTTAAATTTAACGGAGGTAATTTTCTTTTTACAATTAAATCTGCTAAAAAATAATTACTCATAGCATAACCAACCATATAGTCTATCTTGTTTTTATTGATAGCATTATAATAATTTAAAAGATTTTTATCTGAAATATGATAGGCAGAAAAATAAGTCTGCTTTTCTGCTAAATTATATCTATAAAACGGAGCTTTACTAGTAGCATTTTTTACAACTTTTCTACCTCCAATCATACCTCTAGCCATTCTATAATTAACGCCAGCCCAATTTCTTACGCGCACTTCATATGCTGCATTCCATTTTTGATGAAATTCTTTTGTAATAAATATTTTTACCGGAGTACCAGTGCTTCCACTACTAGAATAAAACTTTCCTTTTTTCTTTTTTTCTGATAATAATGTAGTATCTCCATATTTACGTAGGGCTTCTTTCTCTAAATATGGTAATTTATGTAAATCGGTTAACTCAAAATTCTCAAAGTCTTTAAGTGTAAATCCTTTTTCTGAATACAACTCTCTATAAAATGGAACCGTTGTGAAAGCATGAATTAATAATGCTCTTAATCCTTTTGTTTGATGAAGTTTCCAATCTTCTTTTGTAAAATTTTCTCTATCCTTCCAAAATTTAATTTCATTTTTAAAGACTTTACCTAATCTTCTATTTTTCCAGTAATACCCATATAAAGAAATCAATCCATTTTGTAATAGTATTGGTAATTTAAAAAAAATAGTATTGATAACTTTATGCATTATTTTAAAATTGACAACCATTCATGTTTCACAATATTCCAACCAAAACTTTCTGCTTTCTTTCTTGCATTTTTAACTATTTCTAAATGATTTTGATGCTCGAGTAGAGTAATTATTACATCACTCATAGTAACTTCATCATCTTTATCAACTAAAAATCCATCTACTTTATTATTTATTAAATAAGGTAAACCACCTACGTTAGTACTTATAACTACTAAACCTAAAGCCATTGCTTCCATAACACTAACTGGTGTATTATCAAAATTTGTAGTATTTATAAAAAGATCAAAATCTATTGCTTTTTTATGCCATTCTTCTTTTGGCAACACGCCTGTAAATTCAACTGAATTATCTAAACTTAATGTGGTAACTAATTTTTGTGTTTCCGTAAAAGATTCATCGTTATTAGGCCCAACCATACATAATTTAGCATTTGGGTACTTTTCTTTTATAATTGATAATACTTTAATAGCTAATTTTGGATTATATAATTCTTTAAAGGCTCTTACCCAAAGAATTTTAGGTGAAATAATTTTTCTTTCTTTATATATATAGTTATCAATTTCTAAAATATTTGGAATAAATTTTGTCATATATCCCCTTTGATTAAATTCATATTCTAAATAACCAGATGGTGCAATGTTAAAATAGGAGTTTTTAAAAATCATTTTTGATAATTTTATAGAATTATCTAATCTATTTGGTAAGTCACCACCTCTTAAAATAGGGATGTATTTAAGCTTAAATAATCTTGCAATTTGAGATGTAAAAAAGGCAAAATAAAAATTTGAAGTGCTAAAAGTGTCAATTAAAATATAGTCAACTTTTTTTATGTTTTTTAAAACATAAAAACACATATCACTTAAACGCAAAATTTTATTCTGTTTTTTAGAAGTTTTTAAAACATAAAAACCTTCTTTACATAATAACTTGGTTAAAACAGCCATTGATGTATTGTAATTAGTTTTTTTAACTAAATCATTACCTACGTATAAAATGCTATTCTTCTTCATCAATAATTATTATCAAACTTAAAGCATAAATAAACCCTGCCAATGCAATCCTCATGGCAGAGTGGTTAATTGTTAAAAACCAAATCAAAAAAAAGGCTATTAAAAATCCTCTTTGATAATTTGTAGAACTCAAAATATTAAAAAGTGGAGTGATTAATAAACCTATTAAAATAACTAAACCAAAAACTCCATGTTCTTCTATTAATCTTCCTGCTTCATTATGAGATGCAGCAGTTATTTTTTCACCCGAATTTAATCTTTTATATTTACCGTTTCCAACACCAATACCTAAAGGATTAGTAATAAAACTTTGTATTTGTTCTTCAACAATATCTAATCTACCAGACGTAATATCTTCCTTTTGAATTCCTCTTGCATTTTTTCCAGTATATCGATTGTCTAGCATACCACCTGTAACTCCAGAAGTATATACCCAAATTGCAATTGAAAAAGTAATCCCAACTGTAAAATACTTAATAAAAGTTTGTAATGAATTTTTATTTGATAGAATATAAAATATAGCAAAGACTATTAATGCAATGATACCTGTAACAATACCTCCTCTAGAAAAAGTTAACAGTCCTCTATAAATAAAATATAATAATAAAATTAAATCTAAAAACACAAAACCAGTCACCCTTTTTTTCATTAAAATAAAAATAGCAAGAATAAAAATTCCTATTCCAATTGCAGTTGCTACTTGGTTTGGTCCAAATCCTCCTGATGTTACAAAGTTTGCAGTTCCTCCAAAAACAATTTCTTTTAAATCTGGAGTTCTAAGATAAAGGTAAGAAACAGTAGAAAACAAAGGTAAAAGCATACAAAATAATGAATTAAGTAAGTTCTTTTTGGAAATCATTCTCTTATAAAAATATATACCAGAAATACCTAAAACTAAAGGTCCACTTAAATTAAATACAATAGCATTCTTTATAGATTCTCCTCCTGGCACATTTGTAAATAGAATCCCAATAAAAAGAAAAAAAAGATAAAATAAAAAATGAATACCAAATTTTTGATTAAACCTACCTAAAAAGAAACCCAAGGTTAAAAAAATAATTACTGAGTATTTTCCTGACTCATAAAATACAAAAGAACTTGTCATCCTTAAAAAAACTTCAGCTCCAACAATATATGCAGAAAAAATTAATGCTTCCTCATTAAAATTCTTTTGAATTGTTAAGTAAAGTATAGGTACAACAATACAAATAAAACCAAATATTTTAGGAAAAAAAGAAAATGTAGCTAAATACCCAATAAAAATATGGATAACAATTAATAATAATTTATTCTCTATTATTCTGTTTAACATTATTTGTTATAAATGTCAATTAGTTTAAATATTATTTCTTTTTTAGAAAAATTTGAAACAACAATATTGTTAATTTCTAAAGCCAAGGTTTCTCTTTTACTTTTAGAGTTTATCAATGTTTGTATAGCTTTCGCTAAAATAGTACTATTTGACGGAGGAACAATAAAACTCAAATCTTTAATAACTAAGTTACATTCTCCTACATCTGTAACTATTGCAGGGATTTTGGCTAAGCCATACTCCAACAATGAGATTGGTAATCCTTCTGATTTTGAAGATAAAACTCCAATGGTTGCTTGTGTTAAAATATGTTGTATATCTGAACAAACTCCATACTGAAATACCTTATTAGATAAATTATTATCGTCAATAAAATTTTGAATTTTGTCAGAATAATCATCATTATATGATTTACCAATCAAATGCAAAGTCCAATCATTATTTTCTTTTGACACTTGAAGAAATGCATTTAATAGATTTAGATGATCTTTTTGTTTTCTATATCCAGCTAAATGAACAATTCTTTTTTCTTCAAGCCCACTTAATGTAGTCGACTTATCTTGATTACTAAATACAGGAAAATTTCTAATAAAAAAAACATGTTTTGTTTTTAAGTTCTTTAATGCCCATCGTTTTAAATCATTATTTACAGAAATTATAGCAGAAAAAAAATATGAAAACACCTTTAGGTAAAAAACTTTTCTGTTATTTAAAAACTCACTTTTTCCATAGTGATCGTGCCAAACAACTTTAATTTTTGGGTTTAATATTTTTACACAAACAGCAATAAATGAAGATGTTGAATGTGCATGAACAATTTTAATATTATTTTTTTTAATATATTTACTAAGCTTTATTATTGCTTTAAAATCAATTATTTTTTTTCTGTTCAGAAAAACATATCCAACATTTGGATTTAAATTTTCTTTTAAAACCCCTTCACTTCTTGTTGTACATAAATGTGAATTAATATTTTGGTCGAAAAGACCGTTGGCAATATTAACCGCTAGCACTTCTGCTCCACCGACATTAAGCGAATCTATTATTTGTATAACACCAAGTTTTTTCAATTATAGTAAATTTTTAATTTCTTTTTCAAACTTCTCTAAAGTAAATTGCTGAGACCATTTTTTTGCTTTAGTAACTTTTTTTAAATATATGTTCTCTTGACTTATATATTTCTCTAATTCAAATATAATTTGAGTTGTACTTTTGTTTACAACGCTACCTCTTTCTCCATAACCCAACATATATGGCACACAAGAAACCTTAGAAGATATGGGTAAACAAGACCAAAACATAGCTTCTGCAACAACTTTTGGCCAACCTTCAGATTTAGAAATAAAAACTAAAAAATGACTTTCTTGAAAAGCTTTTTTTACAATATCTTTTGATTGATTTCCGTGTAAAATTACATTTTTGTTTAATTTTTTTTCAGTAATATAATTTTCTATTAAATTATACTCAACTCCATCTCCAAACATATTTAACTGTACATCAAACCCTTTATTTGCTAATTTTTCAGCTACTTTAACAGTTAGGAAAGGTTGTTTTCCTTTACTAAAATTACCAACAAACAACAATTTAATCTTACTTTTTAAATTTTTAGTTCTAATATCTGTAATTTCATTTTCGGAGTATGAAGCTGTAAAAAAAGGAATTATATTTTTAGATTGGTTTTTCCATTCGCCATAAACTAACACTTTACAGTTTTTGGTTAAAAAAGTATTTGATAAAATCCATTTTTGAAATTTATAGCTTAATGGTTGTCTACTTTTTGGATCCCAATTACCAGCATACTTTACTGTTTTGGGTTTAGAAGGAAAAAATATTTGCACAAAACACCCTAATAATCCAATATTTCCTGGACAACGTAAATGAATGTGATCTACAGATTTCATTACTTTATAAATTTGTATACAAATTTTTGGAATTACTAAAAGTGATAAAAGACTGTTTTTAATAGTTGATAAATTAAAACTCGATACTTCAACAAATTCTATCTTTGAGTGGTTATATGTAGATTCAATTTTTGAAACTTCTTTTTCTTTAGATTTTGGGGCTAAAATGACTATTTTATCTACATATTTTATCCATAAGTTCATTTCTCTTACATAAGGTTCATAAGCGAAAATTTCTTTTCCTTTTACTTTATGACATGTATGTGTTATGATACCAAACTTCATCTAATTATAGTCGGTTTATTAAAAAGTAAACTTAGCAAACCTACTTTTCTTCCTAAAAATTCTGTAAAAGCTTCTTTTCTTTTTTTTGTAGTAAAAACATTAAGAAAACGCATATATATTAAGGTAATAACAATAATGTTCCATTTACAACGTGCCATGATACTTGGGTTTGGGTATTTTAAACGCCAAACATACCAACCATTTCTAACAACCATTTTTCCATAATTATATTTATTAGGCCTTCCTTCACTGGCATGATAATGGTAAAGTTGTACTTTGGTATTAATTACATTTTTACCAAACTTTTGTGCTCTTATGGAAAAGTCTGCATCTTCATACAAACCATAACCTTCAAAATATTTTGAAAACTTAATAGTATCAACAACTTTTTTTCTAAAAGAAAAACTCATTCCAACTAATAGGTCTACTTCATAAGTTTTATTATTAAATGGATAACCATATGTTCTAACATTAGAAAACTCTGGCATTCTACTCGGAGGCAAGTTAGACTGAATACCTAAAATATTTCTTATAACATTTCGTGAGCTTTCTTTTATTATGTAACCATCAAATTCGTAGTACAAAAGTTTATTATAATTTTTATCTTTTATTTTCCATCTATTTTGATTTATAGCTAATCCGCCAACTCCTACTATTTCATCATCTGAAATAAAAGTTTTTAATATTTCTTCAAAATAATTTTTAGTTAAAACTGTATCATCATCTAGAAAACAAACAATATCAGTTTCTTTGGTTACTTTATTAATGCCAAAATTACGCTGTCTTGTTAAACCTCTATCTTCTTTCGAAACTTTATAATAAATTAATTTATCAAAATTACTCTCTTTTAAAATTTTTGTAGTTTGATTATCAGTAGAACCATCAACAATAATAATTTCTGTAGGATAAACAGTCTGTATTTTTACAGATTCTAAAAGAGTCACAATTGCATTGGGACGCATATATGTGCAAATAATTAAACTAAATTTCATGTTTCAAAAATTAAATTACATAATAAATCCATCAATTTTTCAAACTTTTATAGAGGTTAATGTTTTCTTGAATTGAATTTTTCATGTTAAATTTATTAATAATTCTATTTCTTGCTTCTTCTGCCATTAAAACAGATAACTCTTTATCATTTAATAAGTTTAATACTTTAACTGCAAAATTATTTGTTTCATTAGGATTTACTGTAAATCCTGTTTTTCCGTCAATCATTAATTCTTTTGCCCAACCAATATTTGAAGTAACTAATTTCTTTTCCATTGCCATAGCCTCTAACCAAGTCATTGGAAATGCTTCTGCAAAACTTGGTAATAAAACTACTTCTGCTTCTTGTATAAATTTAATTACTTCTGCAGATGGTACAGCATTAATAAATTTTACTTTTTCTAATGCTTTTTTTGATAAAATAGCTTTCATCATTCTTAATGTAGATTCTCCAGTAAATACATCTTTACTGTCTTTTCCTAAAAAAAATAAAGTAACTTCATTATCTTTCTCTACTAATATATTAAACATTTTTGCAATTTCTAACACTCCTTTTTTACGCACCAATGTTCCAAAATATAATAATGAATTCGAAATAATATTTTGATGGTTTGGTTTAAAAACAGTAACATCAACAGTGTTATATATTACTTCTATTTTAATATTTAATTTAAAAACTTCTTTGGTTTTTGTAGCTACAAATTTACTTACTCCAACTACTTTATCTGCTCCAATAAGTGCATTTCTTTCAAAAAATTTATTTTTAAATTTAACTTTTCTGTTTTCTAAATCACAAAAATAAGTGTCAGATCCATGCAATCTAATTATAAAAGGACATTTAAATTTCATAAAAGCTGTAAAACCTGTCCATTCTGGTGCTTCAATCACATCTATCTTATTTTTTAAAATAATACTGTTTACGTACTTATTAAAATAATATCTATTGGACAACCAAGTTAAGCCTTTTAAAATTTTCCTTTTTACTAAATGAATTTGAACTCCATTTTCTACAATAATTTTATTTTCAGATTGGCTGTACAGAAATATAGTCACTGAAAAATTATTACGAGCTAATTGCTCTGCTAAACTTTTTGTAAAAGTACCAATACCACCAACGCTTTTTTTAGAATTGACATAAAGGTATTCTGAGGTAACAAAAGCTACATGCATATTAAGATATTATTTTTTGTATTTCTTTCTTAATATTATCCGAAGCTAAGTTTTGTGGTTCAATTGCTATTTTATTAAACCATTTATTAGTATCTTCTAAAGAATATTTTTTATTTACAACATCTGTTATAATTTCTTTGTATTCTTCTTTTTTTTCTATCCATAACACAGATTTTTTTGATGGCATAGACTTAAAATGGATAAATTTATATATTTTATTTATATCCCAAATTGATGTCTTTACCTTATTTGTATTATAATTAATATATGCACAAGGAACATTGTGTATTACTGCATCAAAAACCATTGATGAACCAATATTGACTACTAAGATAGAATGTGCTATTGTATTTGATAATAGTTTTAAATCTTCTTTTAAGGGCATTACTTTATTCCAAGAATTTCCTAAATTATTCCATTTTGGATTTATAACATAAATAATGTCTTTATATTTTCTAATAATATTATCTGCTCTACCTGTAAAATCAACTGGGCATTTTCTGTAAATAATACCTAAATTATATCCATCTTTATTTAATTTTTGAACTTCATGTGCTAAATCTTCTAAATAATATTCGTCATAAGGTGAAGTGGTAATATCATCGCCAGAAAAACAAATATATTTTTTATTGACATCTAGATTGTTCTCTTTATAAAATATTTCTTTTTTGTCTAATAATTTTTCATCAAAATGGTTTTCAAATTGTGGTGTTCCTGTAACTTTGATTTGATCTATTTTAATTGATGGATAATATTTTATTAATTCATTTTTCATGAAATCACTCCAAACAAAATAGTAATCTGTTTCTAAAACCAAAGTTGCTTTGGGTAGGTTATCCCAAGAAAAAATAAAAGTAGCAGTTGGTATATTAAGATCATTTGCTGCCAAAATGGTTGAAACCGCAACAATGGGCCTTTGATTTGTGCAAAAAATAAAATCTGGGTTTTCTTTTTTTAACAGCTTTAAACTTGCTTTATAAGTTGGAGTTGTTCTCTCTAATTTATTAATTTTTTTATTAATTTTAAGAACTCCATTACTAGAATTATAAAATTTGATATAAAAATTAATTAAACTATTTTTAATTAAATGTTTTAACGTTTTACTTTTTCTAGGAAAAAGATATGACAGATATACTTTATTTTTTGAATTATTATAATTTTGTTTTAATTCAATTGTATTCTTGGCAACTTTTAAAATATTTGTTAAGTAATGAGGTTTTAAACCAGAAATTTTTATCTCTTTTATGTTTAAGTTTTCTTTTAGTGGAAAACCAGTATTATTCATAAAAAAAACATCATTATCTACTGACATTTTTTTATAAAAATCAGTGAAAGCAAAATTTCGTAAACCAACTCCGTCTGGTAAAAAAATTAATATTTTTTTATTCATTCCGTTATTAATAATTCAAAATTAACCCATTGCCATATATGAAAACTAGAATCTATGTTACCGTCCTCATATTTTTTCCATTCTAAATCAAGTTCATTTAGATTAAACCAATTTCTAAAAGTTGATTTTTTTATTTTCTTTATACTATTATCAACATTTCTTCTCAATTCATTATTTAACCACTCTCTTTGTGGAGTTTGCAATGGCCTTTTAGGTGCATAACTAATCGAATCATTTAAGTATTCTGAAACAATTTCTCGTAACATGCTTTTCTGTACTCCATCTTTTATTTTGTACTCTAAAGGTTGAGAAAAAGCCAACTCTACCAATCTGTAATCCAAAAAAGGTTCTCGCAATTCTGTGCTATGTGCCATAGAGATTCTATCATTAAAACGTAATGCTCTAGGTACTTTTGTGTAAAATAAATCTCTGTACTGTAAATTTAATAAATCATCTTTAAATGGCTTAGGATAATTAGGTTTTTCAGCAAGATTTAAAAAATATTCAGAAAGTACATTTTTACGAAATGGCGATTTATTAACTCCTTGAATTAAGCTTCCAGATTTTTTAACATAATAATCGTAACCCGCCCATTGCTCATCCATTCCTTGACCATCCAAAAGCACCAAAACTCCATCTTCTCTAGCTTTTTCAAATATTTTAGAATACGCTAATGTTGGTATTCCACCAAAAGGTTCATCTTGAAAACTGTTTATTTTTTCTGATAAATCCTCAATTTCATCTACGTTTAATAATACTTTTTTTAATGGATTTTTCGTAAGTGAAATCATCTCTTCTACCCAAGGTAGCTCATCATACCTTTCATCATTAGTATAAAAAGTATATGCATTAATTTTACTTTTATCTTCGTCAAGTAAATTTACAAAAGCTAAAAGCGCCGAGCTATCTAATCCGCCACTAACATTAAATCCAACAGGAACATCTGCTCTAAATCTTATTTTTATGCTATCTTTTAATAAAGCTATATATTCTGATTTTACTTCTTCGTAGCTTTTTTTCTGTTCATGCTTTTTTATTTCTTCTTCAAAAACATACCATTTTTCAATTTTGATTTGGTTATTCTCAAATTCTAATGTGTGTCCTCCTGGCAATTGATGAATTTCTTCCCAAAAAGTTTCATTTGGCATTCCGTAACTACCGTATACAAAATAATTTGCCCAAACTTTCTCATTTGGCTTTTTATTTACACCAGCTGCATGTATTGTTTTTATTTCCGAAGCAAAATAAAAAGTATCTTTTGAAAAATGATAGTTAAATGGTTTCACTCCAAATCGATCTCTTGCAGCAAAAAGTTTTTGCTCAGTAGAATCCCAAATAGCAAACGAAAACATTCCGTTTAACCTGTGTAAACATTCTTTTCCCCATTTAATATAGGCTGCTAAAAGGACTTCTGTGTCAGAATTTGTTTTAAAATTATAATCTTCTAATTCTGATTTTAATTCTAAATAATTATAAATTTCTCCATTAAAAACTAAAATATAACGCTCTGTTTTATCAATAAAAGGTTGATTTGCAGCATCAGTTAAATCTATAATTGATAATCTATTGTGTCCTAAGCAAACTCCGTTTTTAACATATTTACCAGAACTATCTGGTCCTCTATGTTTTTGAGTAGCTATCATTTTTGATAGTACATCTTCATTTAAATTATTGCCAATTACTCCTGAAATACCACACATAATTTTTAAAATTTTAAATGTTTTACCAATTCTTCAGCTTTTTTCCAATCATCCATTGTATCAATATTTACATAAAACTCTTTTGGTGAAACTATGTGCGATATTTTATCTCCAAATAACGATTTTTTTTCTTTTAATATTTTTGTTTTAGTGATGTAAATACTGCCATCTCTATGAAACGCTTTAGGTAAATCTTGTCTTCTACTTATAATTTCAGTTTCTCCTGTAGCTATTTTTAAACTTTCAGTGTCATCTAATTCAAAACACCAGTGTGGATTGTATTCATGCGGAACTTCTTGTACAGAAATTAACGAATCGGCTCCACTTTTTATAAATTCTTGAATTGCTTTGTCTAAAAATTCAACCGTTCTAAAAGGACTTGTTACTTGTAACAAACAAACTGCATCAAAAAAAATATCTTTCGATTCAAAATGCTCTAAAGCATGAAGAATGACTGCTAAAGAAGAAGCGCTATCAGAAGCTAAATCTACAGGTCTTTTAAAAGGAGTTTCTATTCCTAAGGTTTTTGCAACTGAAATAATTTCATCATCATCTGTACTAACAATAGTTTTTGACAATAAAGAAGATTTTAATGCAACAGCAGAAGTATATTCAAGCAAAGGTTTTCCTACTAATAATTTAATATTCTTTCTTGGAACGCCTTTAGAACCTCCTCTTGCTGGTATAATAGCTAATATTTTCACTAATACATTATTGTTTTATGAAAATCTAGTTGCGTAGCTGCAATAATATCAGCAATTTTTTCTCCTGAATTTCCATTTCCATAAATATTCTCTGAAACTATATTTTTTGATGAAATTCTGTTCTGTATTGCTTTTATAATTTCACCTTTATCGTAAATAGTATCTAAAACATTAGAACCTCTTTGTCTTCTATTTTGACGAGTTCCTATATTTACAACTGGCACACCTAAATAAGAACACTCTCTAATTCCAACACTAGAATTACCAATTAAACATTTACTATTAACTAATAATCGTAAAAAATCATTCGGTTCCATGTTTTTAAAGAAGTGAATGTTTTTTGGTTTTACAGTTTCTCTAAAATATCGTATTCCGTTGGATGTTCCATCAGATCCTGCATCAACATTTGGCCAAAACCAAAATGTAGGAATATTTAATTCGTGAATTGCTTCCAACGTTTTTAAAACATCTTTTCTGGCTGAGTTATACTCTGTGGTTACAGGATGTTGCATCACCACTAAATATCCTTTTTCCCAATCAATAACTTCTCCAACTCCACCATATTTTTCAATTGGGTTAAAATCTAATTTTGAATCTTCTTTTATTTCTTTTGCTAAATCTATAGACGGACAACCGGTGTTAAATACCATTTCTGGGTTTTCACCCATTTTTAAAACACGTTTTTTAGCATCCTCAGAAGCAACTAAATGTAAATCTGCTAATTTTGTATTTGCATGACGTACTTTTTCATCAATGTTTCCAGTAACTTCTCCACCTTGAATATGAATTAATGGAATATTCTGGTAAGAAGCTGCAATACTTGTAGAAATTGTTTCAAAACGATCTGCAATTGTAATTACTGCATCTGGTTGTAATTTGTAAAATACATTTGCCAATTCCATTACACCTAAACCTGTTGTTTTTGCCATTGAAGTTGGATTTTCTCCTTCTAAAATCATAAAAACTTTCTCTGCAATTTCAAAACCATCTTTTTCTATAAAATCCACAGCATTTCCATAACGACCTAATAAAGCTGAGCCAGCAATTACTAATTGAAGTTCTAATTTTGGATGATTTTTGATTGCTGTTAAAGCTGTTTTAACACGGCTATAAGAAGGCCTTGCGGTAACTACTACACATATTTTTTTTATGGACATTTTTATTATATTACATCTTTATCATTTAAAAAACTCCATTGACTTAAATCCTTATTGAGTTTTTTCCCTAAAACACTTTCATATTCACTTGCTAAAATACCATATCCTTTTGGCTTTTTAGTTTCTAAATCCGAAAAAGTGATGCTGTGTCCTTTTTTTAAATCTTTATTAATTGCTAGTGACTTTTCAAAAATTTGTTTTAAATCCGAAAATTTAGTACTATCATTTTTATCAATCGGATTTTTTAAAGCTGTTTCTATATTTTTAACCGCTTTTATCAATTTAGTAGTTTCTTCAATTGTTAAGGATGCTTTTGCATCTGGCCCAAACATTTCTTTATCAAAAACTACATGAAATTCTAAAATTTCTGCACCTAAAGTTGTAGCAGCAATACAGGTTTCTATTGTTGATGAATGATCTGAAAACCCAACCGAAACATTGTATCTGCTTTTTAATTCTTGAATTATATTAAGCCCGAATTCGGTTGGTTTTGTTGGATATGCCGTTGTGCATTGCAAAATAGAATATGAAACATTTCTGCTTTTTAAAAAGGAAACTGTTTTGTCTAATTCATCATAAGAACTCATTCCTGAAGAAATAATTACAGGCTTACCAGTTTGAGCAATTTTTTCTAATAACACAAAATTATTTACTTCACCAGAACCGATTTTATATCGTTTTACTCCTACTTCCTCTAATAAATCAACCGCTGCATTACTAAATGGCGAACTCATAAATTCCAATCCAACTTCATCGCAATGTTGCTTAATTTCTTTCCATTGTTCTAAAGTAAACTCCATTCTTTTCCAATAATCAAAACGAGTTTTATCTTGTTTGGAAAATTTAACACGAAAAGGTTCGTAAGTGCTACTTTCTGCAGCTGCAATGTGGGTTTGAAATTTTATTGCATCACAACCTGTTTTAGCAACAGCATCAATATAAGCGTGTGCCATTCCTAAACTACCATCGTGAGCTTGCGCTATTTCTGCTATGATGTACATTTAATTATTTTGTTTATATTTTCATTTAGCTTTTCTGCAGAAATATATTCTTTCTGACTTTTATAATCTAAATCGTTCAATTTATTGGCTCTCCAATCATTCCATAACAAGTTTAAAACTCTTAAAATTTCATTTTCATCATTAATTCTTGCTTGATAAGGATGATTACTTCCAAGAATTCTTATAGTTTCAGATTTTTTTGGAGTTAATGCTAATATAGGTTTTTCTAAATAAATTAAATCTGCTAATTTCCCAGGCATAAAAGGGCTAAATTCAGCATCAGCTTCAATAATTAAAGAAATACTAGCTTTTTCTATTAACTCTAAACTTTTTTTATAACCAACTCTTTTAGTTATTATATTAAAATTATTCGGGAATTTTGTTACAATCTCATTTATATTTTTATGTTCCTTTGCTACTTTTCCTAGTACGTTTAAAATTGATAGTTCTTCTTTTTCTTTACTTGAAGATAAAAATGTTTGAAAAGCATTAAAAAGTGATTCAACCTTTCTAGGGCCTAATAAAGTACCTGCATGTAAAAGATTAAATTTATTTTCAGGCAACTGAACTTCGTTATCTTTTTTTGAAGTTGGTAAATTATCTAATGTAATACCAATGTGAGGCAAAATAATTGATTTACTGTTTTCAAAGTGATACTTTTCTTGCATTAATTTTTTTAAATAAAGGGAAGGAAAAGAAACAAAATCTGCTTTTTTAATTATTCTATTTGCATAATGTTCTTGCCATTTTAAAAAAATATTTCTTTTTTTCTTATAAGGTTCTGGATACACAGACATTGGATAAGGGTCATGAAAATTTGCTAACCATTTTATAGACGTTCTCATATTCAACATTGCATAATGCGGGTAAAATTCACTTCCTGAACCAAGTGTAATTATTAAATCAAAATCATTTTCTTTTAACTGAATATCTATAGCTTTTACCCAATTATTAATTTCATTTTTCACAATAGAATTAACGCCATTAATAGCTGTTATTAAGCCATTTAATTTAGGTATTTTTCTTACATAAGATTTTTCTTTAAATGTTGTTTTGTTTAACTTTATAAAACTACTTGCATCTAACCAAGTTATATCGTAATTAAAAGCCTTATCATAAATACAAGTAATATTAATATCTTTATTATGTGATAAAGCTTTCAAAAAAGTGGATGAAACTATACCTGATGATGTTTCATTAATTCTTAAAGATTCAACTAAAACTAAAACATTCATAAACCTTTTATTATTTCAATTATTTTTTTAGCAGCTTTTCCATCTCCATAAGGATTTTCTTTAGAACTCATTTTAGCATACAGTTCTTTAGAATCTAAAAGATTATAAGAATTTTCTAAAATTGTATTTTTATTTGTTCCGACGAGTTTTACAACTCCTGTTTTTACTGCTTCTTGTCTTTCTGTAACATCTCTAGTAACTAAAACTGGTTTTCCTAAAGTTGGAGCTTCTTCTTGTACGCCACCACTATCTGTTATGATAAAATATGACTGATTCATCAACCATATAAAAACTTCATAGTCTAAAGGGTTAATTAATAAAATGTTTTTATTTTCTGATAACATTTTATAAACAACATCTTGTACATTTGGATTTAAGTGAACTGGATATATTAGCTGAACATCATCTCTCTTTGACAGCTGTAAAAGTGCTTCGCAAAACTCAATAAATTTATCACCAAAATTCTCTCTTCGATGCCCTGTAATTAAAATAAGTTTTTTATTAACGTCTATTTTCTTTTTTAAATCTACTATTTCATTTCTATTTTCATCAACATGATTAATTCCCCATAATAATGCATCAATAACTGTATTACCAGTAATAAATACATTTTTTTTATTAACTTTTTCTGTGATGATTAAATTATCCGCAGATTTTTGTGTTGGAGAGAAGTGGAAGTCTGCTAATCTACCTGTTATTTGTCTATTTATTTCTTCTGGAAACGGGGCCGTTTTGTCATAAGTTCGTAAACCTGCTTCTATATGACCAATTTTTATTTGTTTATGAAACGCTGCTAATGCAACCATACTACTTGTTGTAGTATCTCCATGAACCAAAACTAAATCTGGATTGAAATCTTTTAAAACTACATCAATTTTTGAAAGAATTCTAGAAGATAATTCATTTAAAGATTGATTTGGCTTCATTAAATTCAAATCATAATCTGGTATAATTTTAAAAAAATCTAAAACCTGATCCAGCATTTGTCTGTGTTGAGAAGTAACACAAATTTTAGCAACAAAATTATCATTAGCTATTATGCTTTTTACAACTGGAGCCATTTTGATTGCTTCCGGCCTTGTACCAAATACAATTAGTATTTTTTTATTCATAAGAAATTAAAAATAGATTTTTAACCACACATTATTAAAATTCAACTATTTTCTAAGTTTTTTATACAATTTTGTTATTACTTTTTTTAGAAAATATGGAATAAATGTTTTTTTTAACTGATACTGTTTAAAGTGTATTCTGTTTTTCTCTTGGATGTTATTGTTATCCTGTATCCAATCTGGTATTGAATTGCCTAAATGATAAGCAAAAGTTTTTACTGTAGAAACTCTATAATATCCTAATTTATCAATAGGTTCATCTAAAAAATCTTTTTCATCTCTATTTTTAAAAACATAAATTGGTTTTTTATTTTCTAAATTATCTAAAACTGTTTTTCTGTACGTTGCCACAAAATGTCCTCCTCCAACAACAGCAACAACATCATTCTTTTTTAAAAATAATTGATCTTTAAAAACAATACTATCAATATCTACTTCTTTAAAACCTAAACTTTTTTTAAATAGTTTAAAGTCTATATCTGAAACTATTTTACTTTTTTTTATATTAAATAGTTCTTTTGTGAAGAGAGAGTTGTTAGAATAATATGCCAACTCTGGCATTGGTAATGGTGCAACCAAACCAACTTTAGCAAAAGTGTTAAAAATATCGACTGATTCTTTAAACCAATTATTAAAATAATATACATCTGCATCTGCAATGGTAATTAATTCTTCGTAACTAGCTTTAGCTTCAGATAAAATGGTATATAGTTTTCCATAATTACTTGCCATTTTTAGATGTTTATCTATTTTTTTTTCTTCCAGTAAATTATCTATGTATGTTGTAACATCTTTGTTGCAATTATTATTTATAATTGTAATATTAGTTTGTTTAGAGTTTGTTGTTTTAATTAAAGAATTTATGGAAACTTTAAATACATCAAATAGGTTTTTAAAATATTTTTCATTAGAATCTGGGATATAAACTGGTATTATAACTCGATGCTGTTTATAATTAATTTTTATTTTTTTATCCTTTTCAGGATTTGTTCCAATTCTCATAAAAATTATATTACCATTTTTTAATTAAAATAAACATAAATAAACCTTTTACTAATTAATAAGTAGTAATAATTTCGTTTTTCTTTTCTCTTTTATAAAAGGACATGCTATGATAAGGTTTTTTTGTAATTTGCTTATAACACCTTTCTTGGGTTTTGTAATTGCATTATTTTTATTCATTACATTTATTAAATCTTCAAGTTCATAGGTGCTTGAACTAAATTCAACAATAGGATATTGCAAACCTACAGATTCAAAATAATCGTAAAATTTAACATTGTCTCCTGCCAATTTATCACTAAATTTAATCCATAATGCTGGTATATTAAAACAATGAGAAATAATAACTCCATGTAAAGATGTAGTAAAAACAAATTCACAACTCTTAACCTTTTCAAAAATATCTTCAACATTACTGCACATTAAATCTATTACTAAAGTCGAATTATTTTTGCTATATTTTTTTTTGATTTCTTTATAGTCTACATAATGTGGTATAATTCCATATTTGTATTTTTTTTTGATTTCTTTTCTATAAAACAAGTTGCTTAATATACCAGGATCACCATAAATATAAGTAGTTTCATAACCAAGTTCTTCAATTCTTTTACTTGTTTTTGGCCCTCTTACAGCAACAAAATTACTTTCTCTTATGTTTTGGTCTTTTTTTATTATACCACTACCCCAAACTATACTTTTTTTTGTAGCTTTATTTATAATACTACCAATTGCTAAATAATGTTTAATACCTAAATTTCGAACCCATCTATTTGTAGGATCTACATGGATAACTTTTTTATTAGATATCTTTTCTACAATATATTTAGATAATAAATCACCAAAATTCTCTTTCAATGATTTATTGTTTGCTTTCCAATAATATAAACTAATCCACATAAATTTTGTTGTATCTAAATTTTCTTGCTATTTGCCTTAATTTATAAATATTTAAATCAAAAGACAATTTAACTAATAGATAATAAATGGAACCTCTAAATAACCAAATATTCATCTTAAAACTATTTTTTAACGAAATTTTTCTAAAAATAAAATAAGCTTTTTTATAAAATATTTTATGCCAAATAGCATCTTTAGAAACACCTACGCCAACTCTATATGCAGCTGTTTTTTCCTTTAAAAATTTTACTTTTCCTTTTAATGCTAATAATAACCACAAATGACTGGCACCTTCTACTTGTTGACGACTAGATATATTTAAATTAATGTCATTTCTAAACATTGTTGTGCATGTAAATGTTATCACTTCAAAAATTGCTGCTCTATAATCTAAAACATCGTGCTTATACCTCCAACGTTTGAATTTTTTTTCAATTTGTGTATTATTTTCATCAATAAAAATCACATCAGAATGACAAATATGAAAGTCTTCATTCGCTTCTAAAAAATCGACTTGCATTTGTAATTTACTAGGATCTGTCCAATAATCATCCCCTTCACAAAGTGCAATGTATTTTCCTTTACTTTCAGAAAACAATCTCAAATGATTTTTTAAAGCACCATTGTTTTCTTTTGAATAAAATGGTTTAATAATATTTTTGTTCTTATAAGAATACTCATCAATTATTTTAATTGTTCCATCTGTTGAAAAATCATCAGCAATTAAAATTTCATATTTAAAATTACAAACTTGATTTAAAATACTCTCGATGCAACTTCTTAAATACGGCTCTTGATTATAGCATATTATATGTACAGAAACTAAAACGTAATTTTCATTATTCATTTTATACTATAAAACTAATTTTGCTACTCCAAAACCCTCTTTTCCAAATCCATTCCCACAATAAAACATATAGTAATTATCATCTACTTTTACTACATCAGGATAACAAACCATTTCTGAATCCCAACCTTTATCTGACGTTTTAATACTTGAAATATCATCATTCCTTAACCATTTAACACCATCTTTAGAACTAGCATAACCCATTCTGTAACCACCTACTTTATCCTCTTTATCATAAGCTTTACGATAACCAAACCACATATGATAATTGTTATTTATTTTATGAATCGTAGGTGTAGCAGCGCCAAATCTATTTTCTACACCGATAACAACTTTATTTGTTTTATTCCAAAATATTCCATCTTTTGATGTTGCATATTTTATTTCATATTCATAAGTTGGCTTTTTTCCAGACAAAACCCATTGAGTTAAATTAGTATAATACAATTTCCAATCATCATTCTCAACAATAACACCAACATTTCCTATAGAAATATGGTCATAATAATCTACACTCATTATTGGACCTTTTGATATTTTGCTAAAAGTTTTTCCATTGTCAGTTGAAACTCCTAACCCTAGCATAACCTGATAAGCTGCTGTGTCTCCCCCTAATCTTTGCCAGCCAGCGTAATATAAATATACTTTATCTTTGTAATGGACTACATCAGTAACCATAACACCAAATTCATCAAAAGCACCAAAATCTCCTAAATCAAAAAGCGGTTTATCATGGATATAAATAATTTTTGTTGGATCGTTTTTGTCTAAATCAATATATGAGGAATTTGATATAAAGTTCCCTTTTTTATCAATTTTAGAACGAGTGCTGAAATAAACTCTAATAACATTATCGATATATAAAACTGCAATCGGAGTAGTATGACTATTCATCCAAGAATAATTTTCATCTACTTCAAACACTCTCCCTAATTTATCCCAATTAAACATATCTATTTATTTAATATTTTTTCTGATTCATTTTTTATCAATTCATTTAACCATTGATGCATTGATATACCTAATTTCTTTCTTGCTTCAATAGCTAGCTTTTTTGTTTCATTAGTAACACCTTCTAATTTACCATAGTATCTAGAGTTAAAAGTACCTCCTCGATGACCAGGTAATTCCATATCAAAATTACCTTCTGGCTCACCTTCTCCAACTGTATAGTCGAATACATAATGAACATTTCCATTAATCCATCTAACACCAACATTTCTAGCCTCCACAGGTATATGTTTTAAAGGTACAGGGTCATTAAACATTGGGTTGTTGTTTACACATATCTTACCATAAGTAGTTTCTTTTAACCATTCAGGCACATTTTTTTCAGAAAAAACTACTTTTCCACCTGGTTTTACAACTCTAGCCATTTCTTTTAAACCTTTTGGTAAATCAGGAAAATGTCCAACACCTGCAAAACAATAAAGAGCATCAAAACTATTGTCCTCAAAAGGTAATTCACAAGCACTAGCAACAATGTGTTCCGTAGGTATATCAACATCTTTCATTCTTTCCATATTAAAAGCTAACATGTCTGGAGAAATATCTAAAATCCAATGTCCTCCTTTAGCTCCTAATCTTTTTGAAATCAGTTCAGAATCCTTACCCGTTCCGGCAGAAACTTCTAAAATTTTATGTTCTGGAGATAAATTTAACAAATCAATCATGCTTGTTCTAACCTCTAGTTCATCTTCTTTATATAATTCAAAAGTTATATGAACATTTTCATCATAAGTTTTAGCTATTTGAGAATAATACTCTCTAGCAAAAGCAGCTCCTTTTATTTCTTGTTCTGGTGTTATAAAATCTACACAACCATTTCTTATACTATAGTTTCTATTTGCTTCTTTAGAAAATAAAATACCTTCAATTATTTTACCTTCTTTTATAACTGTTTCTGAATTTTCAATAAACTCTAATTTGCATCCAGTTAATGGACATTTGTATATGGAAATATTTTTTACTTTCATTTCTTTTATTTATTTATTCTTTGGTACCAAATTAAGTCATGCCATTTTTTATCTTTTAAAAAAGCATCTTTTTCGTAAGAAAATTGCTCAAATTTTAATTTCTCACAAATTCTACTCGATTGATAATTTTCTTTAGCATGCGCTATTATTATTTTATGTAATTTTAATTCTTTAAATCCAAAATCAATTACAGCTTGTGAAGCTTCTGTAGCAAAGCCTTTTCCTTGAAAATCTTTTGCTATCCAATAAGACAATTCTGCTTTATTTATTGTCCAAGTTCTTATTGTTCGCTTTACATCTATTAAAGATATTAAACCTACTATTTGATTTTTAAAATGTATGGCCCAATGATAACCTTTGTCTGACTCTTGCGCTAATTTTAAAGAAATTAATACTTTTTCTGTTGTTAACACATCTTTATGTGCTTCCCAAGTTAAAAATTCAGTAAGATTATTATTTGACATTAATTCGTAAAACCTGAATTTATCTTCTTGTTTTGGTGTCAACAAGTTTAATCGTTCTGTTTTAATATCAAAATTTATCATATTGATAATCCTCCATTTACATGAATAACTTCACCGTTTAAAAAATCATTTTCAATAATAAAGTCAATCGATTTTACTATTTCTTCCACTTCACCAGTTCTTCTTAAAGGTGTTCTAGCTACCCAATTAGATAGCATTTTTTCTTCTAAAGCATCGTGAGCACCAATGGTATTTATAAAACCTGGCGCCACACACATAGATCGTATTCCAAAAACACCTAATTCTTTAGACCATACTTTACTCATGGCTTCTACTGCTGCTTTTGTTGCCGAATAAGCGGTTTGCCCAATATTACCTTTTGCGGCAATGGAACTAATATTTATAATTACTCCTTTATTTCGGTTTTTAATCATTTGATTTACAACCGATCGAGTCATATAAAAAACCGAATTTTGATTTACTTTTATTACGCTATCCCATAATTCAGTAGAATGTCTACCATCAGGGCGATTTAATAAATTAACCAACGGCGCATTTTTCATAATGCCTGCGTTATTAATTAATACATTTATTTTTCGCTCCGTTTTAAATATATTTTCAATTACCTCTTCAACTTCCGTGTTATTTGAAACATCACATTTATAAACGTTAATTTTGTAGTTAGATTCTTTTCTTAAACTACTTAAAGAATCCTCATCAATATCTAAAGCAAAAATAGTAGCTCCTTTTGCTAAAAAGTGCAAACTCATCGCTTTACCGAAACCAGCAGCTGCACCAGTTATAATAACATTAGTATTCTTTATATCCATATTTAAATTTATAGATATTTACTTACAATTTTTCTTATTGCATCAAAAGTGGTCATTTCTGCAATATCGTCACCAGACAATTCAATGTCTAAATTACTTTCTATATCTACAATTAAACTCATGTGAGTTAGTGAATCCCAATTGTCCACATCGTCCATAGTTAAATTTTCGGTAGTTTGCTTAAGGTCTATTTTAAGAACTTCTGCTAATATTTCATTTACTTTATCCATATTTTTTTTATAAACTTCTAAAACAGGAAGACATTCGTTTAAATTGTGTTGCATTTAATCGATGAATTGCTGTAGGTTCTTTTATTAAAACTGATTTATCTTTTAAACTTTTGGTAGTTAATGTACCTGCGCCAATCATACATTCAGCACCAATATTAATTTCATTTCCAATGGAAGCGCCTAAACCTACAAATGTACTATTTCCAATTTTTGTAATCCCACCAATTAAACAGCCACCTGTTAACCAACAATTATCTTCTATTGTCGCGTGGTGTCCAATCATGGCTCCCCCCCAAACAAAAACATTATTACCGAAATTTGCAAAAGGTTGTATAACAGCATTGTCCATAATAATTGTATTTTCTCCAAATTTAAAATCTCCTTTTACATAAGGGCTAACATAGCTAGCAAAAGTGTATTTTAATTTTTTTAAAAACTCGTATTTAGTAGTTCTTAACTCGTTAATACCTTGGTAGCCTGTAGCTACAAAAGCGTAAAATTCTGTAGCTGGATATTTTTTATCAATTTCTGATAATTTAACTAAAGGTTTTTCTAAAAAATTTTCTGTTGTAATAAAAACATCATCGACTACATAAGCAACGATGTTATATTCAGAATCTCTATTAAAATAATAACTTACAGCTTCTGCAATTTTTCCTGCACCAAATATAATTAGTTGTTTTTTCATTAAGTAAGGTCTTTTTTTAATTTTAATCTATCAATTTTTCCATTTTGATTTTTTGGTAATGAATCATAATAAAAAAACAAATCTGGAAGCATATACGAAGGTAAATACTTTTTTAAATGCATAGAAATTTCAGTATCATTTTCAAAGCTAGAAGTTAAACACGCTATAATTTTAGACTTATGTTTATCATTATCAATATATAACACTGCACTTTCTTTTATAGCATCTATTATATTTAAAGCATTTTCAATTTCTTCTAATTCTATTCTATACCCCATTCGTTTAATTTGGTTATCTTTTCTACCAGCAAATAGAAACATTTTTGTTTCCAAATCTAATTTCACCAAATCACCACTTTTGTAAACTATTTCTTGATGTGTATTTATAGTTGCATTTTTTACAAAAACTTGAGATGTTTTCTCCAATTCATTAAAATATCCTATTCCAACATTTGAACCTCCAATATACAACTCACCAATTTCGCCTTCTTTTACTTCGTTACCAGAGTCATCTATAATTAATCCTTGAAAATTTGGTGCTAAAAATCCTAAAGGAAGTAAATCATCGCTTATAAGATCTTTTTCATTAACTATGTAAGAAGAACAAATACAGGTACATTCCGTTGGACCATAAACATTTATAAAACAAACTTTATCGCCCCAAAATTTCCACAATTTTCTTAACTGATTTTTTGGAAACCCTTCTCCTCCAAAAGTTACAATTCTTAAAGTTGGTAAATCTGTTTCTTTTAAAGCTCTCATGTTTAAAACATAAACTAACATAGAAGGTACACTAAACCATATTGTAGGTTGTACACTGTTTAATTCGTCTAATAGTTTTCTTGGGTTTCGTGTTAATTTTTCACTTACAGGTACAATACTCGCTGCATTAAATATAGATGCGTAAAAATCAAAAACCGAATTATCAAAGTGCATCGGATTTAGGTTTGTAAAAACATCATTTTTTTTAATTTGATAAGTTTCCTTTGCCCATTTTATAAAATTTATAACATTTTGATGAGAAATTACAACACCTTTTGGAAAGCCTGTCGATCCAGAAGTAAACATAATATAAGCAGGTGTATTTGAACAAACTGCACTATTTTCTTTGGGCAGTGTTTCAGAAAAATCATTTAATAGATTACTAAAACTACACAAAGAATAATCAGTCGTTTTAATATTTATATTTTCAAAATCATTGATAACTGAAGTATCATCTTTGTAATAAAAAAGAATTTTAGGGGTGCAAACTGTAATCATTTTATTAAATCTCTCTAATGGGCTTTTTGCATCTAAATTGGTATAAATAGCACCAATTTTTAAACAGGCCAACATAATTGAGTAAGAGGTTGCAGATTTGTCGTTTAATAAAGCAACAACATCATTTCGTTTAATATGATTTGAAATTAAAAAATTTGCTATTTTATTTGATAAATTATTTAATTCTTGAAATGTTGTATTGTCAAAATCAATAGACTTAACAGCTATGTTATCTGGGTTTTTTGTTGCTACTCTATCGAATAACTGTCCTAAATTATATTGATAATTAATTTCCATTATAATAAACTATAACTTTTTAGAATTTCGTCTATATTTTCTTTCGAATTAAACATCAAAACATCTATAATTGACAACCAAGGTATAAAATTATTATTATACTGTTTATAAGTAATTTCTTCTGATTTTAGAAAGTTTAATTTAATGTTTTCCCTTGAAAAAAAATCTTTTTTATATAAGTCTAATCCTCCAATAGGGTTTATATATTGATCTGCTTTCAAAATTTTACAGATTTCTAAAATTTTATCTTCTCCTTTTAAATCATTATTTTTCTCCAAAGCAGAAGAAATAATAAATTCTGTATCAATGTTTAAATATCCACTCACTAACTTTAATGAATTAATTAAAAAATGAGAAAGATTTTCACTCTGATTATAAAAAACAATTTCTTCAATTATTGGAAAAACTTCGTTAAAAAAAGGTGCTTTTTTATAGTTGTGTTGAATTGATTTTATAAATTTTTCTCTCCATTTTAAACTACTATCAATATTAATAGAATTTATTTTTTTATTTTGGGAAGCTTTTATTAATGGGAAAGAGAATAGCATTCTATTACTATTATCTAAAATTGAGTTTCTATTGATGTATCCTTTTTTAATAAAATTAACATCATCATAAATAACAAAAGTATCAACAGTGTTAATTAATTGAAAATACCCAATGTATGGAAATAAATAAGGCTGCATTATAGCTATTTTCATATTAAAAAGATATATTAATTATTGAACAAATAAGCTTTAAATTATCTTCTGATAATCCAACATATAAGGGCAAGCATAATACTTTTTTTGAAATATCTTCTGAAACAGACATTTTTACGTTTTCAACATAAGGTAAAGAATTTAATGACGGGTAGAAATAACGTCTTGGAAAAATATCTTTTTTATTTAACAATTCTTTACAACGTAATAAAGCGTTTTCATTTTTAAAAATTACTGGATAATAACTATTATTCCATTTAACATTATTTCTAATCTTAATTTTACTTAAATGATTAAAATTTAAATTTTCATCATAAAAAGAAATTACTTTCCTTCTTTCCTTAAGTATAACGCTCATATTTGGCAACACAGCTAACCCCATTGCAGCTTGTAATTCAGAAATTTTTCCATTAATACCAAGTCCAAAGAACTCAAACTCATTCTTATGACCAAAATTATGACTATAAAAAAGTTGTTTAAATAACTCTTTATTTGAACAAAACATTGCTCCTCCCTCTCCAGTATGGAATATTTTTGTTGCATGAAAACTACAAGTACTTACATCTCCATATTCAAATATGGATTTATTTTTATATTCTACACCAAAACAATGTGCAGCATCATAAATAATTTTTAAATTATTTTTTTGCGCTATTTTTTCAATTACTTCCACATTACAAGGGTTTCCAAAAACATGAGTCGCTAAAATTGCAGTAGTTTTATCTGTAATTGCAGACTCAATTTTAGTTTCATCTATGGTTAAATATTCTGGGTGAATATCAACAAAAACAGGTGTACAGTTTTCCCAAACAATTGATGCTGTTGTCGCCACATAACTAAACGGAGTGGTAATGATCTCTCCTTTTTTAGCTAAAACTTTTAAAGCTATTTGCAGAGGCAATGTGCCATTTGTAGTAGTAATTAAGTCTGAACTTTTTAAAAACTCTTTTAATTTAGTTTCTAACTCTAAAGCTAAAGGACCTCTATTAGTTAGCCACGCTTTATCCCAAATTCGATTTAATTGAAAGGTATAATCTTCAATGGACGGTAAGAACGTTTTTGTTACATTAATTTTTTTCATTTTTTAATGAATTCTTTTCCAATTTAATTTAGGCTTTACAACCCCTTCTTTACCACCAGAATATCCAAAACCTCTATTTTTTGGAATAATTTCAAATTGTAAAATATCTTTTACTCTACAGACACCTCTTCCGTTATGAACAAGAATAACCCTAGAAATATTATATACTCCTTCATTCATCAAGTTTTCAGGTATTATAGCTTCTTCTTTATAATATCCTTCATTTACAACATTCTCTTTTTCAAATGAAGAACTTACAAAAACTAAACTTCCTAATTCATCATGAATATGAAAAGTTATTCCTAATATATGTTCTCCTTTTTCTTTTTTAAAAAATTCAAATTCTAATTTTAAAGCATCCCCTTCTAAAATTAATCCGTTTTCCCGTTCCTTTAAAGGACCTACTTTGGCATGAATAAATTGTGCAAAATCATGATTATTTGCATCTAGTGGTATTGAAATTTCTCTTTTATCTTCTGTAAATTGTTTTAAATATTCAGTAACTGCATTATTTATTTCCCCTACAAATTGTGTTACGCCATTTCTTAATACCATACCTGTGGTACACAAACTTTTTACTGCTGCCATATTATGACTCACAAACAACACAGTCCTTCCGTCTGTTCCTGAAATATCTTGCATTTTACCAATGGCTTTCTTTTGAAACTCTGCATCACCAACAGCCAACACTTCATCTACAATTAAAATATCTGGTTCTAAATGAGCTGCAACAGCGAAAGCAAGGCGAACTTTCATTCCGCTTGAATACCGTTTTACAGGTGTATTAACATAGCGTTCGCAACCAGAAAAAGAGACAATTTCCTCTAATTTATCTGCTATTTCTTTTTTGGTCATTCCTAAAATAGCACCATTCAAGAAAATATTTTCTTTACCTGTCATTTCTGGATGAAAACCCGTACCAACTTCTAAAAGTGAAGCAATTCTTCCTTTAGATTTTATCGAACCAGTAGTTGGTCCAGTAACTTTAGATAGCACTTTAAGTAGCGTAGATTTTCCCGCACCGTTTTTACCAATAATCCCGAGAACCTCTCCTCTTTTTACTTCAAAATTAATATTTTTTAGTGCCCAAACATATTGTGAATCACTTTTAGTGCTTCTGTCATTAGATTCGCCAATTTTTAAATATGGATCTTCTTTTCCTCTAATTTTTGCAAAAAATCGATTTAAATCATGGCTAATAGTTCCTGTACCAACCATTCCTAAACGATATTGTTTAGATAAATTTTCTACTTTTAATATTACATCGTCTTTCATCCTAAATTGTATCAATAAAACTTTTTTCAGTCTTGTTAAAAATAAGTAATCCAAGTATAAAAACAACAAACGAAATTAACAACATATAAAATATATCTATAGGTAAAACTCTAGCATCTATAGTAGGAAAAACAATTTTTCTAAAATTTTCAATAACAATTGTCATAGGATTATATTCAACTAGCCAAGAATAATTAGGAACTTTCTCTATAATCAATTCAACAGGATAAACAACCGCAGACAAATACATTAGCAATTGTACACCAAAAGAAACTAAGAATGTTAAATCCCTATATTTTGTTACCATCGAAGATATTATCATTCCTAAACCTAAACCTAGAGACCCCATTGAAACAAACAAAAAAGGAAGATATAATAAATCAAAAGAAAAACTAAAGTCTAATGCGTTTATAGAAACAAAATATATGTAAAATACAATAAAGATAAGTAATTGAATTCCAAATTTTAATAAATTTGAAACAATTATAGACATTGGCATTATTACTCTTGGAAAATATACTTTTCCGAAAATTTGTTCATTTTTCTTAAATGTATCTGATGTGTTAATTAAACAATCTTTAAAGTAATTCCAAGCTGTAATTCCAGCTAAATTGAATAAAAAAGGAGGGATTCCATTCGTAGAAATATCAGCTAAATTATTAAAAACCAGCGTAAAAATAACTGAAGTAAATAAAGGTTGTATAATATACCATAAAGGCCCTAATATTGTTTGCTTATAGAGCGTAATAACATCTCTCTTTACAAAGAGCATTAATAAATCTCTATACCTCCAAAGCTCTTTTAAATTTAAGTCAAATAAGTTTTGTTTTGGGGTAATTTCAAAAAGCCATTTATCATTCTTCATTCTTAAAATATAGGGATTGAACAAATTTTGGGGAGATCTAAAGCAAATATAGTTAATTCTTAAGAAATTTTTACAATTCTTCTTTAATTATAAATCGATATTTCTTTACTTTTGAATTCAACAAACAAAACTACCAATGAACAAACAACTTATAGAATGTGTGCCAAATATTAGCGAAGGACGGGATTTAAATAAAATTAATACCATCGCAAACGTTGTAAAAGAAGTTGATGGCGTTAAATTACTTGATATTGATCCTGGAAAAGCAACGAATAGAACTGTTATTACTTTTGTTGGTGAGCCTAAAAATGTAATTGAAGCTGCTTTTAGGTTGATAAAAAAAGCATCAGAATTAATAGACATGAGCAAACATTCTGGTGAACATCCAAGATTTGGCGCAACTGATGTTTGTCCGTTAGTTCCGATTGCAAATATTTCAATGGGAGAAACTGCAAAGTTTGCGCATCAATTAGGAAAGCGAGTTGGAGATGAATTAGGGATTTCTGGATATTTTTACGAAAATGCTGCAACTTCTGATGAACGCAAAAATTTAGCAACGGTTCGTTCTGGAGAATATGAAGGCTTAAAAGAAAAGCTAAATAATAAAAGCTGGAAACCAGACTTTGGACCATCAGAATTTAACAAACAAACTGTTACTTCTGGAGTTACGGCAATTTCTGCCCGTGATTTTTTAATCGCTTATAACGTAAACTTAAACTCTACTTCTACAAGACGTGCAAATGCAATCGCTTTTGATGTTAGAGAAGCTGGAAGAGTTTTGCGTGAAGGAAATCCTATTACTGGAAAAAAAGTATTGGATAAAAATGGCGAACCAAAAAGAGTTCCTGGAAAATTAAAAGCGGTAAAAGGAATTGGTTGGTTTATTGATGAATATGGAATTGCACAAATTTCATACAATTTAACAAACATCAGTATTACATCGATGCACGAAGCTTTTGAAGAAACTGTTTTATCGGCAACAAAACGTGGATTAAGAGTTACTGGATCAGAATTAGTTGGTTTGGTTCCACTTCAAGCAATGCTGGATGCTGCAGATCATTTCTTAAAAAAACAAGAACGTTCTTTGGGAGTTAGCGAAAGTGAAAAGATAAAAATTGCTATAAAATCCCTTGGATTAGACGATTTAAAACCTTTCAATCCGCAAGAAAGAATTATAGAGTACGTGATGAATGCTGATGCTGATAAAAAATTAATCGACTTTACAGTTAAAGATTTTGCCGAAGAAACAGCTTCAGAATCTATGGCGCCTGGCGGCGGAAGTATTGCTGCTTATGTTGGAGCCTTAGGTGTTTCACTCGGAACAATGGTTGCAAATTTATCTGCGCACAAACCTGGTTGGGATGATCAATGGAAATACTTTTCTAATTGGGCAGAAAAAGGTCAGAAATATAAAAATGATTTGTTGTTTTTAGTTGATGAAGACACCAATGCTTTTAATAAAATTATCGACGGATTCAGATTACCAAAATCAACAGAAGAAGAAATAATCATCAGAAAGAAAGCAATTGAAGACGCTACAAAATATGCAACTGAAATTCCGTTTAAAGTGATGGAAACTGCATGTAGTTCTATGGAAGTAATGTTAGAAATGGCGAAAAACGGATTGCAAAACTCGTTATCTGATGCTGGAGTTGGAGCTTTATGCGCAAGAACCGCAGTTATTGGGGCATATTTTAATGTTCGTATCAATGCTAAAGATATAAAAGATAAAGAGTTTGCTGACAAAATTCTTTCTGACGCAAAAAATATTTATGATAAAGCAATTGCTCTAGAACAAGAAATGATGGCAATTGTAGATGCAAAAATTTAATACATGATAAAAATTTCTATCATTCCTTTTGAAGAAAAATTTGTAAAGATTTTTTATGATTTAAATGTAGAATGGCTGCAAAAATACTTTTATGTAGAACCTTATGACAAAAAAGTTTTGAGCAATCCACAAGAATATATTATTGATAAAGGAGGCTTTATTTTTTTTGCAACTTACAAGAATAAAATTGTAGGTACTGTTGCATTAATCAACAAAAAAGAATGCTTTGAGTTGAGTAAAATGGCGGTGCTACCAAAATATCACGGACAAAAAATTGGGCAACAACTCATGGATTATTGTATCGATTTTTCTAAAAATAAAGGTTGGAAAAATATTATGTTGTATTCTAATAGAATTTTAGAACCAGCAATTTCTTTATATAAAAAAGTAGGATTTAAAGAAGTGGAGTTAGAAAAAGATGTTTATTACGAAAGAGCAAATATTAAGATGAAATTAGAATTATAAAAAACTTTCAATTGCTAATTCGTAACTTTTAATTCCAAATCCAGAAATTACACCTTTTGCATTTGGTGCAATAAAACTTATATGTCTAAACTCTTCTCTTGCATGAACATTAGAAATATGTACTTCTACAACTGGAGTTTCAATACCTTTTACTGCGTCTCCAATTCCGACTGATGTATGTGTGTAAGCAGCCGCGTTTAATATAATCCCATCATAATTAAAACCAACTTCGTGTAATTTATCAATTATTTCACCTTCTATATTTGATTGAAAATATAACAATTCTATTTTTTGATATTTATTTTGTAGATTTTTAAAAATAGCTTCAAAAGTTTCAGAACCATAAATTTCTGGCTCTCTTTTTCCTAATAAATTTAAGTTTGGTCCGTTTATAATGATTAGTTTCATAAAATGTTTTAAAGTTGTAAATATAAACTTTATTTTTAGCTAATGAAATGGCAAAACGCACTTAAAGATTATCAATTGTTTTTAAAAATAGAAAGAGGTCTTTCTAAAAACACGATTGATAGTTACAGGCGTGATATTCAAAAATTGATGTATTTCTTGGAAGAAAATGAAATTACGGTTTCTCCAATTAAAATTGATATTAGAATCATTCAACGTTTTATTTATGAAATCGCAAAACAAGTAAAACCAACAACACAATCAAGAGTGATTTCTGGTTTGCGTAATTTTTTTGATTATTTAATTTTTGAAGATTATCGTTCTGACAATCCCACAGATTTGATTGAAACTCCAAAAATTGGAAGAAAATTACCCGATACTTTATCGGTAAATGAAATAAATGATTTAATAAATGCTATTGATTTAAGTCATCCACAAGGAGAACGAAACAGAACTATTTTAGAAACCATTTACAGTTGTGGTTTACGAGTTAGCGAAGTAATTTCTCTAAAAATTTCTGATTTATTTTTTGAAGAAGGCTTTGTAAAAGTACTCGGAAAAGGAAATAAAGAACGCTACACGCCCATAAACTATAACACTCAGAAATATATTCTTTTTTACATCAAAGACATCAGAAGTCATATTTCTCCTCAAAAAGGATTTGAAGATACGCTGTTTTTAAACAGAAGAGGAAAAGGTTTATCTCGTCAAATGATTTTTATGATTATTAAAAATTTGGCAATTAAAATCAATTTGAATAAAAAAATTGGGCCACATACATTGCGTCATTCATTTGCTACACATTTACTAGAAGGCGGTGCAGATTTAAGAGCAATACAACAAATGCTTGGGCATGAAAGTATTACAACTACAGAAATTTATGTACATTTAGATAAATCGTATTTAAAAAATGTGGTAGAAAAATTTCATCCAAGGAAAAACAACCCATCCTAATCTTCTCCAAATCCCATCTTAATCTTCCCAAAGGGAAGAAACTCATACCGAAAATGGTATTTAAAAAAAATCCTGCCAATAATTTAGCAGGAAATTCAATATATATCTTATTTATTTGAGTGTTCTCCTCCTTTGGAGGAGTTAGAGGAGGATTTACTTTGCTACGTTTACAGCTCTTGTTTCTCTAATTACTGTAACTTTAACTTGACCTGGATAAGTCATGTCATTTTGAATTTTTTGTGAAATTCCAAAAGATAATTCCGCAGCTTTTTCATCATTTACTTTAGCACTTTCTACCATAACACGCAATTCACGTCCAGCCTGAATTGCATATGCTTTTTGAACACCATTAAATCCGAATGCTATTTCTTCTAAATCTTTTAAACGCTGAATATAAGAATCCAATACTTGTCTTCTTGCTCCTGGTCTTGCGCCAGAAATTGCATCACAAACTTGTACAATCGGAGACAATAAACTTTTCATTTCTATCTCGTCATGATGCGCTCCAATTGCGTTACAAACTTCTGGTTTTTCTCCATATTTTTCTGCCCATTGCATTCCTAATAAAGCATGTGGCAATTCGCTTTCTGCATCTGGCACTTTTCCTATATCATGCAATAAACCAGCGCGTTTTGCCATTTTAGCATTTAAACCCATTTCTGAAGCCATAATTCCACATAAATTAGCAACTTCTCTTGAGTGTTGTAATAAATTTTGTCCGTAAGAAGAACGATATTTCATTCGTCCAACAGTTTTAATTAACTCTGGATGTAATCCATTTATTCCTAAATCGATAACAGTACGTTTACCAACTTCTATAATTTCTTGTGTAATTTGATTTTCTGTCTTTTTTACAACTTCTTCAATTCTCGCAGGATGAATTCTTCCGTCGGTAACTAATTTGTGTAAAGACAAACGTGCAATTTCTCTTCTTACTGGATCAAAACACGATAAAATAATTGCTTCTGGTGTGTCATCAACAATAATCTCAACTCCTGTTGCAGCTTCAATTGCCCTAATATTTCTTCCTTCTCTACCAATAATTCTACCTTTAACATCGTCTGATTCTAAGTTAAAAACAGAAACACAGTTTTCTACTGCTTGTTCTACTCCAACTCGTTGAATTGTACTAAGTACAACTTTTCTAGCGTCTTGTTCTGCGGTCAGTTTTGCTTCTTCAATTGAGTTCTGAATAAAAGCCATTGCATCAGCTTTAGCTTGCTCTTTTAAAGTGCTTACTAATTCTTTTTTAGCTTCTTCTGCAGATAATCCAGAAATTTGCTCAAGCATATCAACTTGTCTATGATGCATCTTGTTTAAGTCACTTTCTTTCTTTTCTAAAAAATCTAACTTATAGGTAAAATCGGCTTCTTTTTGCTCTAAAGATTTGTTTAATCTTTTTGTTTTATCAACTTCTGAGGCTATTTGAGATTCTCTATCGCGAATTCTCTTTTCTACTTCAGATATTTTCTTTTCTCTAGATAATATTACTTTTTCATGCTCAGATTTTAGTTCTATAAACTTTTCTTTTGCTTGTAATATTTTATCTTTCTTTAGTGATTCTGCATCAATATTGGCTTGTTTAAGTATTGAAGTTGCTTCTTTTTTTGTACTATTTAAAAGCTTTTTCCCTTTAGATTTTTCAAGAGCTTTCGCAATTATAAACCCTATAGCAACTCCTATAAAAATTCCCAACAAAGCAGGAAGTATCATTCCATCCATAATTTTCTATTTATATATAAAAAAAGCCTACATCAGTGGTTTTTTTAAACTCCATTATGGCATTTATAGGATTAACTAATTGATCAAGGATCCATTTAGAAACTGAAAATAAATTCAGAACTTGTGGCTTGCTTTTACAATTATGACTCATCCTTCATAATTGAATAGTGTTGAGTTTAATAAACTTATACTAACGTAGGCAGTGTATTGTAATTCTATTTTAATGAACTTAATCTAAATGAGATTGTAACATTTCATTTAGTTTATTTATTTTTTGTAAAGCTTTATCTGTATTATCATTTTTATCAATAGACGAAATTTCTAATTGTGATGCAAAACGCAAGGCACACATTGCCAAGACATCTTGTTTGTCATTAACTGCATAATTTTGTTCGTACAAAGAAATTAAGTGATTAATATTAGCTGCAGCTTTTCTCATTCCTTCTTCTTCTTGTGTATTTTTAACACTTAAAGGATACGTTCTTCCTGCAATTACTACATTAATTTTTAATTTTCCTGACACTGTTAATGAACTTTTTTATTCGCTTAATTGAACAATACATTTATCGATTTCTCGAATTAAAGCATTTATTTTGAGTTTTGTTTCTCTTGTACTATCGTTACTGCCATCAATAGTTTTTGCAATTTTTAAAAGTTCAAATTTTTGATTTTGATCTTCTATCGTTTGCTGATTCCTATTTATTTGAAGTTGTAATTTACCAACATTTTGAAGAAGAATTTCGTTTTCTTCTTTTAAAAATTCATAATTAGCTAAAAGTGTTTTTAACCTATCTTCTAGTAAATGAATTGCTTCTAGTGTTTTACTCATCAATTTTCTGAATCAAAACTATAACAACAAAGTTAACATTCTGAAACCTAAAACACAAAAAAATAGACTCTTTTTAACTATTAATTTCTAAACTGCTGTTAATTAGCATTCTAAAATTTTGACTTTTGTCTGCTTTATATTTTTACTATTTTAGCTAAAAATTGAGATTTGAGACCAGTATTTGTATTTATATTCCTCTTTACAACTTCATTATTTTTTGGGCAAAAAAAGTATCCTACTAAAGATTTTAGAAATCCTTTAGACATTAAAACTATTTTGGCTGGAACATTTGGTGAACTTAGAACAAACCACTTTCATGCTGGAATAGACATTAAAACGCAACGAAAAGAAGGTTTAAAAGTGTATGCCGTTGCAGATGGTTATGTTTCTAGAATTAAAGTGGCGCTTTGGGGATACGGCAAAGTAATTTATATAACGCATCCAAATGGTTACACTTCTGTGTACGCACATCTTAGTAAATTTGGTGACGGAATTGAAGAATACGTAAAGTCAATTCAATACAAAAAGAAAAACTACGAAACTGGTAATATTTTTCCTAAAAAAGGAGAAATTCCTGTAAAAAAAGGGCAAGTAGTTGCGTATTCTGGAAGTACTGGCGGATTTGTTGCTCCGCATTTACATTACGAAATTAGAGATACAAAAACAGAAAAAATTATCAATCCGTTATTGTTTGGCGTTAAAGTTAAAGACACCATCGCTCCAAAGCTTAAAGGTATATTTGTGTATCCGTTGTCAGATTCTACTCGAATCAATAAATCAGTAAAAAAATCGTTGTTGTCGTTTAAATCTATCGGAAATAACACATACACAACAAATAGAATAAATGCTAAAGGCCCAATTGGATTTGGTGTTCAAGTGTACGACCAATTAAACGGCGCTAATAATAAAAACGGAATTTACAGTTTAGAAATGAAAGTAAATGGGCATCAAGTGTATCATCACGTTCTTGAAACTTTTTCTTTTGCAGAAAGTAAATATATTAATTTGTTGATTGATTATGATAATTACGCTCGTTTTAAAAACAAGTTTCAGAAAACGTTTAAAGAGAAATCAAATAAATTAAAAATTTATAAATCATTGCTAAATAACGGAACTGTAAACATAAAAAACGGGTTTAATTATAAAGTAGAAATTATTGCGTCAGATTTTGTTGGCAATAAAACTACAGTTAGAATTCCGATAAAAGGTGTTGAAAGTAATGTTGTATTTAGACAAGCAAAAGACACAACTGCATATAAAATTATAGCTAACAAATTCCATAAGTTTGAGCAAAACGGCGTTAGTATTGCGTTTCCAAAAAACACTTTTTATAATGATGTGTATTTAGATTTTAACGTTGAAAATAATATTGCAGAAATTCACAATCCAAGAATTCCGTTAGATAAAAGTTATACCTTAACTTTTGATGTTTCTAAATACACAGAAGATGAAAAAAGTCAACTATATATTGCAAATGTTAATAACAAAAAATATCCTTCTTATCAAAATACAAGAAAGAAAAATGATAAATTCTACACTACAACAAAAACTTTAGGTAAATACACTTTATTATTTGATAAACAGAATCCTGCAATAAAATTAATCAACTTTAAAAGTGGTCAATGGATTACAAATCAGAATAAAATTATTGTAAAAATTGATGATAAAATATCTGGAATAAAATCGTACACTGCTACTTTAGATGGCGAATGGATTTTGATGGAATACAACTTAAAGAAGAAGCAAATTGTGTATCATTTTAAAGATAAAAAATTAGTTGGCGCCAAACATCAATTAGAAATAGTTGTAGAAGATAATGTTGGAAATACGAATACACTTAATGCTACGTTCTATAAAAAAGAATAAATTAGCGTTTTAAACAAAACATTTTAGTGAAAAAACTTTTCCTTCTTATTTTAATACTACCGTTTTCGATTCTTGGACAAAATACCACAACTCTAAAAGGTGTTGTTATCAACAAACAAAATTCGCCAATTAAAGATGTTGCAGTTACGTATTTAAATACCGGAACCACAACCGATGCAAAAGGCTATTACGAACTAACAATTCCGATTCTGAAAACAATAGAAGTTGTATTTAGTCATGTTTCTTACTTAAAGCACACCAAAAAAATTACTTTACGAAGCAAAAGAGTACTTACCTACTCGCCTATTCTAACTGCTTTAAATAATGAGCTAAACGAAGTTGTTATCAAAAACAATAAAAATGCAGCAAAAGGAATAAAATCCATTGATGCTGCTAAAGTAAAACGATTGCCGGGCGTAAATGCTGGCGTAGAAAATTTATTAATGACGTTGCCTGGTGTAAATAATAACAACGAATTAAGCACGCAATACAATGTTAGAGGTGGAAATTTTGATGAAAACCTTGTGTATGTAAACGGAATTGAAGTTTACAGACCGTTTTTAGTGCGTTCTGGTCAACAAGAAGGTTTGAGTTTTATCAATTCTAATATGGTGCAGAATATTCATTTTTCTGCTGGTGGATTTCAAGCAAAATATGGCGATAAATTGTCATCGGTTTTAGATATTACGTACAGAATACCAACAGAATTTAAAACACAAGTAGCATTGAGTTTGGTTGGTGCAAGCGCAACTATAGAAGGACAAACCAACAATAAAAAAGGAAGCGCACTTATTGGTTTACGTCACAGAAACAACAGTTTGTTTGTAAATAGCAAACAAATAGAAACCAATTACAAACCAAGTTTTACAGATGTTCAAGCATTTGCAAGTTATCAGATAAATGATAAATTAAATGTAGATTTTTTAGGAAATTTTTCGCTAAACAATTACAACTATACTCCTATTTCTCGTAGAACTCGTTTTGGAACGTTGCTAGATCCAATTGAATTGATTGTTTTTTACAGCGGACAAGAAAAAGATAAATACATTACAAGTTTTGGCGCTTTTAAAGCGGATTACAAACTCAACGAAGAAATTACATTAAATGCGACAGTATCAATGTATAACACGCAAGAAGAAGAATATTTTGATATTTTGGCTTCGTACAATTTAGGCGAAGTTGATGGCAATTTAGGTTCTGAAAATTTTGGAGAAGTAGAATTTTCTACTGGAATTGGCTCACAATTAAATCATGCAAGAAACGATTTAGATGCTTTAATTACCAATTTGCAATTGAAAGGAATTTACAAAAAGGACAACAATCAATTGGAAGTCGGAATTAAATATCAAGTAGAAGATATTAAAGACCGAATTATAGAATGGGAAGTAATTGATTCTGTTGGATTTTCCATTCGTCCGCCACATCATTCTATAAATGATCAACCTTACGATCCATATCAAGGCGCATTGCAACCGTATCAAAGCATTAGAGCAACAAATAATGTAACAATCAATCGTGTTTCTGGTTTTGCGCAATTCAGCAGAAAAGATTTCTGGAACGAACATCAAATTTGGTACAATGTCGGAATGCGTTTTCAGAATTGGTCTGTAAAAGCAAACGGAATCGCATCAGAAAGTCATTTTATATTTAGCCCGAGAGCACAATTTGCCATCAAACCAGATTGGGAAAAAGACATGTTGTTTCGTATTTCTGGCGGATTGTATTATCAACCACCATTTTACAAAGAATTGAAAGACAATTTGGGAGGAATTCATCCAGAAGTAAAAGCGCAACAATCGATTCATGCAGTTCTTGGAAACGATTATAGTTTTACACTCTGGGAACGCCCTTTTAAATTAACTACAGAAATTTATTACAAACATTTAAGCAATGTAAATCCGTACACGGTAGATAATGTTCGGATTCGTTATCAAGCAAAAAACAACGCCACTGCGTACGCAACAGGAATCGATATTCGGTTAAACGGAGAATTTGTTCCTGGAAACGAAAGTTGGATTAGTTTAGGTTTGCTAAAAACACAAGAAAATATTGACGATAAAGGTTTTATTGACAGACCAACAGACCAACGTTTTAAATTGGGAATCTTGTTTCAAGATTATGTGCCAAATTTACCAGATTTAAAAGCGTATTTAAACTTGGTGTACAATTCTGGCGTTCCTGGAGGTTCTCCAAGTTATGCGGATGTCTATAAATTTCAAAGTAGATTAGGTGCTTATAAACGTGCAGATTTAGGCGTTTCTTACATTTTTGTGGATAAAAACAAAAAAGCAACTTCTGGCTGGCTTCGTAATTTTAAAGAATTAACTGCCGGATTGGAATTGTTTAATTTGTTTGATATTAACAATTCGATTACCAATACTTGGGTAAGAGATGTGTATTCTAAAACCATGTACGGAATTCCGAATTACATGACAGGAAGAGTGTTGAATTTTAAAATTGGAGTGCAGTTTTAAATTGTAGATATATGAAACATGTTTTTAAGTTTTTTCTGTTTACTTTTCTATGGCTAAATAGTATAATTTCTTTTGCTCAAAAAGATACTTTAAAAGTGCTTTTTGTAGGAAATAGTTATACGTATTATTCAAATTTACCAAAAATGGTTTCTGACCTTTCTAAAAACTCATCCACATTTATTAAAACAAGAATGAGTGCAATTGGTGGTGCAAGATTAAAATATCATTACAACAATGAACGTGGTTTAAAAACAAAGGAATTAATTAAAAATGGAGACTTTGATATTGTTGTTTTACAAGAACAAAGTATGGGAACTTTATCCAATAAACAAGAGTTTCATTTCTATTCAAAAAAGCTAAGTGATTTGATAAAGAAGAAAGGAGCTAAACCTTATTTTTTTACAACTTGGTCAAGAGAAAAAGCTCCTGAAACTCAAAAAATAATTACAAATGTTTACAAAGAAGCTGCTGAACAAAACAATGGAGTTGCTGTTTTGGTTGGAGAAGCATGGAAGCTTGCAAAGAAAAAACAACCATCAATTAAATTATATACTAAAGATGGTAGTCATCCAAATTCCCTAGGCACTCTTTTAACTGCAAGTGTTTTTCTGAAAAAACTTATAGGACTTTTACCTTCAAAAATAGATAACACAAGAAAACTAGATTTTAGTTCTTTAGAGTTTTGCTTTCAAATTGCTAATCAATTTTAAAAAACAAACATCTTTAGCTATTAATTTAGCTTGTTTCTAAACGTATTTTTCGATAACTTCGCTAACACTGAATATAATTCATTAAAACGGAATCATATTCGTTTAGTTGTGCTTCATTATAACCAACCGCTAACCAATGATAAAATTCTTTAGAAAAATTAGACAAAAATTACTCTCTGAAAATAAATTCAGTAAGTATTTGATTTATGCAGTTGGAGAAATCATTCTTGTTGTTATTGGAATACTAATAGCATTGCAAATTAACAACAGCAATGAAAGAAGTAAACAACGAAAAGTTGAAATAAGTTACTTAAAACGATTATTAGTTGATTTAAATAAAAACGAAATTCTATGGAAAGACACTCACACAAGACGTAAAACTCAAGTGCAGCATATACAAAATACAATAGCTCTTAATTTTAATAAACAAAAAGATACCATTGACTATATAAAATTAGCAGAGAATTTGAAATTCGCTGTAACGTGGAATAATATTAATCCAACACAAGACACATTTTCAGAAATGTTGAGTAGTGGGAATTTAGACATCATAAAAAATGATTCCATTAAAATAAAACTAATTGCATTGAACAATAATTATACGTCGATAATAAATTGGGACAAAACATCTGAAACTACTCACAAACGTATTATGCAGCATTCAGAAGGTCTTTATAATGCCAAAGATTTTGCGCCTTTAAGTCCTGTTTTTTCTGAATATGTAGATATAAAATTCGCTAAAAAAGATTTTGAAAACGCAATGAGCGCTTTGAAAAACTCTATATCAAATATGATTGATAACAAACTTGTTATGAATAATTTAGACGTATTAAGCGATAATTACCATAGACAATTAAGTGCTTTCAAAAAATTAGAAAGCGATGTCAGAGAATTAAATGATTTAATTGCATTGGAAATAGAGAACAGAGCCGATGATTAAGGTCTTTCGTAAAATCAAACAAATTAATTAAATAACGAAAGCACAACAACGTATATAATCCATTGCTAGTACTCGCCTACTTACGAAAATCCTCACGGATTTTCTATTAGGTTTTTATTTGCTAAATTACATGCTAAAACACGCAACGTATCATATACAAAACCGTTAGCGAAACCTAAAACTTTAGCATAAAAAACAGCATACCATTGGTACGCTGTTTTTATTACTATGGAAGTAAGTTTACTTCTTCATTATTTTCTTTACAATTCTCCCTTTGTCTGTTTCAACTTTAAGTAAATAAATTCCGCTTGGTAATTGATTTACATTTAATTGATTTACACCTTCTTTTTCTATTAGTAATTTCCCCACAATATTAAATAATTGCACTTTTTTAATTTCTATTTGATTACTTATTTCAATATTTAAAATAGTATTAACTGGATTTGGATACAATCTTAATGCTTTTGATAAAAAGGCATCATCAACCGATAAAACAGTTGTACAACTTTCGCTATAATTTGCTGTTGCATCTTTTGTCCAACCAGCAGCATTTGTTGCGTTTGTTACATTATCAACTTGAATACAAGTTAGGTTTGCGTTTCCTGTTGCATCAAGAGTTGTAAGTGTATTGTTATGTCCATTATTAATTTTTAAGCTCGTTAGTTTATTGTTAGAAACATTTAAGGTTGTTAACGTATTTAAAGACGTTAACTTACTTAAATCGATACTTTCTATTTTGTTATTACTTACATCAAGCGTTTGTAAACCTGTAATTGCAGCTCTACTTTTATACTGTTTCTGTTTAGTTTCCCTTGAAGAAATTACCACATTAGTTCCGTTTAACAACTTATTAATATCTGTAATATCGTTTCCAGAAATGTTAATACTTCTGGCGTTTGTAAAAGCTTCTAAACCTGTTGCATCGGTAATTCCTTTCCCGCTTAAATCTAAATCGCCCGTAAAAGCTTGTGCTTCTTCGTAAGTTATAACACCATCGCCATCATCATCTAACCCAGGAATTACAACAATTGCTGAGTTTAAATTTGTATCTGTTGTATAAACTTCCCATTCTGCAGAACAATCTAAACTAAACGATGCACCAGCATCTACATTTGTCCAATTTGCTGTTGACCAAGTTGCATTATCTACCGCAATACAACTTAAATTTGCGTTATCTTTAATATTAAATTCTGTAATTGCTGAATTGTAATCGTTTTTAAGATATGCACGCTCCAAAGAATTATCATCTAGTAATAATTTCTTGATATAATAGTTATTAGAAATATCTACATTTACAATATTATTATGGCTTGCTATAAATTCTTCTAACAAAGTATTGGTAGAAATATCGATTCCGTTTAAGCCATTTTCTTGTATCCAAAGCCTTTTAAGGTTGATGTTTTTACTAACATCAAATTGAGAAATATCACAATCTTCAATATCAATTCTTTCTAACAATATGTTTTTAGAAACATCTAACGATGTTAAAGGATTTTTACTTGCTCTAAAATCTGTTAATTTGGTATTTTTAGTAATATCTAAAGCAGTAATACTGTTTTCTGATATATAAAAACGTGCTAACTCTGGCAACATAGAAACATCTATAGAAGTTAGTTTTAATTTCCATAAATGAACTCTCCATAATTTTGTGTTGTTTGTAAAATCGATTGCAGAAATGTTATAGTTCCAATCTAAATTGATTTGTTTTAATTCTGTATTAGCAGATAAATCTATGGCAGATAATTCGTTTTCGCTTAACCATAATGTTTCTAAATTTTTGTTTTGAGAAACATTTATTGCAGTAATTTTATTTTGAAACGCATAAATAGTTTTTAGATTTGGCAACATACTTACATCTAAAGCGGTTAAATTATTGTTCCCAACATAAATTGCTTCAAGCATTGTGTTTGCAGTAAAATCTACTGATGCTAATTTGTTTCCTTCTAAATTTACCCATTTTAACTTGGTGTTTTTAGATAAATCTACCGTTGTTAAATTATTTCCTTTTAGGTTTAAACCAGTAATGTTGATAAACGCTTCAATTCCTGTTAAATCTGTAATATCTAAATCGTTTCCTCTTGTAATATCATCATGTATTGCTTCTGCTTCGTACACTTGAATTTCATTATCGCCATTTGAATTGATAAACGGATCTGCTAACAAAGCATTTTTCATATTTGCATCCGGAATGTACACAACTGCTGCCGAAGTTGTAAATCCACAATCTGCATTAAAAACTGAATTGTCTGTAATATTTGTCCAATTTGATGTTGCATACGAAACATCATCAACCTGAATACAAGTTAATTTTGAATTGTTTTCTAAAAACATTTCGTTAACATTAACATTGTTGGTGTTTTTTAAATTTAACTTTGTTAATTCTGGCATGTTAGATGCATGCAATTTTATAATTGGTTGCAATCCTAAATCTAATTCTACTAACGATGTTCCAGAAACTTGTACCGACTTTAAACTTGTGTTTTTAGATAAATCTAAACTTGTTAAACCGCTTACATCCCAAGCATATAACTCAACTAGTTCTGTATTAGAAGTTAAATCAATATTTGAAATTGGATTATCACCAAAAGCCAAAACAGATAATTTTGTATTTGCATTAACATTTAAATTTGAAATATTATTTCTATTTGCGTTTAATAAATACAAGTCTTTATTATTACTAAGATCTAAACTCGAAACATTTTGTGTTCCAGCAATAATTATTTCTTTTAATAGCGGATTATTAGTTACATCTAAACTTGATAATCTGTTAGTTTCATTATCGCCTCCTAAATCATCTTCATCTCCACCAAACCATAAATATTTTAAGTTGGTGTTGTTAGAAATATCAAAAGCTGTTAACTGGTTTTTAAAAATTATTACGTTGGTTAACGCTGTGTTTTTACTTAAATCTATTGCTGTTAAAGCATTATTTTCTAATGACAAATAACTTAAATTTGTTAAAGTTGAAACATCTATACTAGTTAATTTATTTGCCGATTGCTGATTTGCTATTGCAACATTGATTAAGTTTACGTTTTTAGATAAATCTACATTTGTAAAGTAGTTTGTATCTGCATAAAACCTTGTTAATGCTACGTTTAAAGAAAGATCTATTGTGGCTACTTTATTGTTCCACATATACAATCTATCTAATTGTAAATTGCTTGAAACATTTAATGTTATGATCTGATTATCTTGCACATACAACCAAGTTAAATTTGATAATGTTGTTACATTTATTGCTGTTAAAGCATTACCATTTGCTATTAGTTTTGTTAGATTAATCATTGCTTCAATTCCTGATAAATTGGCAATATTTTTTGAAGCAACATTTAACTCTGTAATTGCTTCGGCATCGGTTTTTAAAATATTTCCGTTTAAACCATTAGTATCAAAACCTAAATCGATTAAGGCTTGTTCAAAATTTGTGTCTGTAATGGTTACTAAATCTGGTTGATTGTATCCACAATCTGTATTAAAAATTGAAGCGCTATCAACATTCGTCCAATTAATAGTTGCGTAATTAACATCATCTACTTGCACACAAGTTAAATTGGTGTTTCCTGTTAAATTCATGGTTTCTACCAAACCATTAAATCCACTTGCTAAATTTATTTTAGTTAACGCAGAGTTATCTTGTCCGTGTAAATGTTTAATTTTTTGCTTAGATAAATCTAATTCTGTAATTCCAGTTGCATTAGCACCTAAATTCCAGATTTTTTGATTATTACTTAAATCTAACGCTGTTAAATTAGGATTTTCTGCAACCCAAAGTTGTTGTAATTTTGTGTTTGCCGATAAATCTATCGAAGAAATTTGTGTTTTTTCTGTGGTTAAAACTCGCATTGCAACTTGATTAGAAACATCTAAAGTTGTTAACGGATTTGTACCCATTGCTAAATTATCAATATTTGGATTATTACTTAAATCTACAGAAGTAAGTTGGTTGTTTTCTAACCAAAGAATTTTTAATAACGGATTTTTTGTTACATCAATTGTTATTAATTTATTTTCGTACAAATACAATCTTTCTAACAACGGATTATTAGTAACATCAATAGCTGTAATTTGATTTGTGTGTAAATACAAACGCTCTAATAATGTATTTTTAGAAACATCAATAGTTGTTAATTGATTTTCTGGAACTTCTAAATATTCTAAATCGGTATTGTTAGAAACATCAATAGTTGTTAATTGATTTGCTCTTAAATATAAACTTAACAAAGCTTTATTTTTAGATAAATCAATAGCTGTTAGTTTATTATTTATTGCCCAAAGCTTTTTAAGCAATACATTATTTGAAACATCTAAAGCTGTTAATTCGCTATCGCTGGTTCCAAATTCTTCTAAACTTGGTAAACTGCTTAAATCAATGCTTCCTAATTCGTTTTTCCATAAATATAATTGTCGTAAAGCAGTTGCACCAACAATATTTAAAGACGATAATTTATTTGCTTGCTGATTTAAATCTAAAACTTCTAATTTAGTATTATTACTTGCATCAAAAGCTTCAATATTATTTTCACTTGCATATAACTTCTTTAAATCTAAATTCTTAGAAATATCTAAACCTGTTAGCTGATTAGCTCCTATATATAATGTAACTAATTTTGTATTTTTAGATACATCTACTCCAGTTAAACTATTATTATATACATCTAAATACGTTAAGTTTATCATTGCTTCAATTCCGCTAAGGCTCATAATTTTAGCTGAAACATTTGGTAACGTACTATTATCTGCTGTATTTTCTAATTTTAACTCTGTAATTGCTTCTGCATCGGTTTTTAAAATGTTTCCGTTTAATCCATTAGTATCAAAACCTAAATCTATTAAAGCTTGCTCAAAGTTTGTGTCTGGTATAGAAACTACAGGATTTACACAATCTGTATTAAAACTTGTTTGCCCATCAATATTTGCCCAATAACTAGTAGCGTGAGTAACATCATCTACTTGAACACAATTTAAGTTTGGATTATTTCTTGAATCGAAATACGTAAAATTAGCATTATTACCATTCTTAACATTTAACGTAGTTAGTAAATTATCATTACAACTAAAAGCAAATAAATTGGTGTTTGCAGAAACATCCAAAGAAGTTAATTGATTATTAGCAACTCTTAAATCTTGTAATAAAGTTAATGCACTAACATCTATAGAAGTTAGTTGGTTATTATACAATCTAACATGCCATAATTGCACATTATTAGATAGATCTATTGTTGTTAACGCATTTTCATGAAAATATAATTCTTTTAAATTTGTTAGCATACTTACATCAATTGTAGTAAACTGATTTCGCATAATTCCAAAACGTTCTAATGCTGTATTTGCAGAAACATCTATGGCTGTTAACTGATTTTCATTTACAAACAGGTTTGTTAGCGCTGTGTTTTTAGAAAGATTTATAGAAGAAATTGCATTTACCCCAGCTTCTAAAGAAACTAAATTTGTCATCGCTTCAATTCCTGTTAAATCAGAAATTTTTGAAGAAACATTTGGTAATAAGGCATTGTTAACAGGATCAGAAATTTTTAAACTATCAATTGCTTCGGCATCGGTTTTCAAAATGTTTCCATTTAACCCATTAGTATCAAAACCTAAATCTATTAAAGCTTGCTCAAAGTTTCCATCCGGAATGGTTATTGTTTCTTGAGAAAATGTACTCAGTGTTAAAAAAACTGAGCATAGTAAAAGTAATTTTGTCTTCATAATAATAATGTTTAAGTAAAATTGGGGATTACAACAAAATTAAAATGAAAGGCCAACTTAAACACCATACTTTAGTATGGGATTTAAACTTTAACATATTACAATTAAATCTAAATATTTAACAAAAAGTAGCTTTCTATTTTTCAAAAAAAAAGCTACCTTAGTTTTATATTATTTTAAGCCCTTAATGAATAAATTTTTAAGTCTTATTTTTCTAGTTTTTATTCTCATTTCTTGTTCTTCTACAAAGAATGATGCTTCGCAGGAATTATATAAATCCGTTACTTTTTTAAATCAAAAAAATGATTCTTTATCTATAAACGATGTAATTAAATTATATAAAAAAGGCGATTTTAATATTGCCATGGAGAATAAAATTATCTTTAATTTAAAAGACTTACCTACATCTTGGTTTCATTTTAAAATAGACAACTTAAATGAAGATAAATACTTTTCTATTTGGAGTCCGTTTTTAGAATATGGTAAAGTGTATTTATATTACAACAATACAATTAAAGAATTAAATGCTTTAGATTTAAATAATAGCAAAGATTATAACTCAGAATATAGGTTTCCAACATGGAAATTAAACCAAACGAACACAACTACACATGTTTTTGTGAAAGTGAGAGACACTAAAAGAGCTACAAGTTTAAAATTATTACTTTTCAATAGTTCAGAATTTATAAAATACACACAAAAAGACAGTACAATTATTGCCTTACTACTTGCTTTTTTCTTAGCAATGCTTGTTGCTATTTCATCTTTATTTATTGTAAAAAAACAATATAGTTTATTATGGTATGCTGGTTATGTTTTTGCTTTTGCTTTTGATTTAATTAATAGTCACGGAATAGATTTACAACTTCAAATCTTCTCTACTCCAACAGAACATTCTGTAAAAAGATTATTGTTTCAAAGCATTGGTGCTGCTTGTATTGGTATGTTTTACATTTCTTTTTATCCGTTTACAAAAGAAACTAAATACATTAGAAAAGCTTTTAAATATATAACAGGCTTTTATTTTTTAAGCGTTATCATTTTGCTTTCGTTTATTTTAGTAAATGACATTTATTTACCAAAAATATTTTTATGGCTACCACAAAGAATTATGGTATTTTTTATAATTATTGGGCATTTAATTTTGATTAGAAAAAAAGTAATTCCTTTTTATTTAAGTATTGGTTTTTTAGCTACACTACTTATTTACATACGTTTTTTATATAGCAATCCTGGTTTAGATTTATCGTTAGCATCCTATTTTTTTATTGACAATCATTTTTACATTACCATTGCAATAGAAACAGCTTTAATTTTATTTTATATTATTAGTCAATTAGTAAAGTCAGAGTTTTTAGCAATTAGTTTAAAAAATGAAAACTTGACATTGCGTAGTGATTTTCAAGACTCTGTTTTAAATATGCAACAGCAAGAACGCAATAAATTATTAGGAAATGTACACGATAGTTTTGGTGGATATTTAGAAGCTTTAAAACTTCGTTTATTAACAAAAGCAGAAAATACACCAGAAAAAATACAGGAAATTTTAGATGCATTTTATAAAGAATATCGCTATTTATTAAACAGTTTATATGCACCGAAAATAAATTCTGAAAACTTTATTGAGAGTTTAATTGATTTCTTTGACAAGCTAAATCAACTTACAAATAGCAACAGCATTCAACATCAATTTTCTATTGACAATACACAATTTTCTCAAAAAAAATGTGTGCATTTGTATCGTATAATTTCAGAACTTACTACAAACGCAATTAAACATGCAAATGCATCAGAAATCAATATTAATTTATCGCAAGAAAACAATAAAAACATTCTTTTAAAAATTAGTGATAATGGCATTGGTTTTGATAAAAGTAATATTGCTAAAAACTCTTACGGTTTAAGTAATATAGAAAAACGCGTAAAAGATATTAACGGAAAAATTACTATAGAAACTGAGAAAAATAAAGGCACAGAAATTAAAATTAGTATTCCTATAGATGAATAAAAGAAAACTAAACGTTGTTATTGCAGACGACAATCGTTTTTTTTGCGAAGCATTAAAAGGCAGTCTTAATACGCATTCAGAACTCAATATTGTTGCAACCTTTTGTACAATTAAAGAAGTAATTAACTTTACAAAAAATCACCCATTAGATGTATTAATTTTAGATGTAAATTTTAATGGAAATAGTTCTTTAGATTTTATCTCCGAAATAAGAAACACCAATAAACCATTTAAAATCATTGCATTAACAACAATGAACAATAATTATATAAAAGACAAAGCTCTAGAAAATGGTGTTGATGTTTTTATTGGAAAAGATACTGATTTTACCAGCTTTAAAGATGTAATTTTAGAATGTGCTATAACAAATACAAATGGTAACACTAGCAAATCATCTAAAGTTACTATTGATAATTTAGTGTTTACAAAAAGAAAATTAGAAATTTTAGAAGCATTATATCAACATTCAGATAAAAAAGAAAAAGAACTTGCCGTAATTTTAAACATTACAGAAAGTGCTTTAAAATCTCATAAAAGAGATCTTTTTGAAATTACAAACACAAAAAACACACCCGAATTGATTAAATTCGGAATTCAAAAAGGATTAATTGTTGCTTAATCTAAAATTTGAGAAGCGTGTACTTTCGTTTTCACTTTCGTAATCACGTCTTCTATAATTCCGTTTTCATCAATTACAAAAGTAGTTCTGTGAATTCCGTCATATTCGCGTCCCATAAATTTCTTTGGTCCCCAAACTCCAAAAGCGTTGATAACCGTTTTATCTTCATCTGCTAATAATGGAAAAGGTAAATCGTGTTTATTTATCCAATTTTGTTGGCGTTTGGCAGAGTCTGCACTAGCCCCTATAATCGCATAACCTTTTGCTAAAAATGTTTGGTAATTATCTCTTAAATCGCACGCTTCGGCAGTACAACCTGGTGTACTTGCTTTTGGATAAAAGAACAAAACTAATTTTCTCCCTTTATAATCAGACAATTTTACAATGTTTCCTTTTTCATCTATCGATTCGAAATTTGGTGCGTTGTCTCCTATTTTTAGTGTGGTCATTTTTTGTAGTTTAGTAACAAAGATACAAAGTAGCAAAGTAATTTTTAGGATACATTAAAATTCATTTCAATTTTAACTTTGTAACTTTGAAACTCTTAAACTTTGCAACTCATTTAAATGAATAAACAAGAAAAAGTACAATTTGTAATTGACACACTTCAAGAAACCTATCCAGAAATTCCGATTCCGTTAGATCATAAAGATCCGTATACTTTGTTAATTGCGGTGTTATTGTCTGCACAATGTACCGATGTTCGTGTGAATAAAATCACGCCAATTTTGTTCGCTAAAGCAGATAATCCGTTTGATATGGTAAAAATGACGGTAGAAGAGATTAAGGCAATTATTCGTCCGTGTGGTTTATCGCCAATGAAAAGCAAAGGCATTTACGGTTTGTCTAAAATTTTGATTGAAAAATACAACGGAGAAGTTCCGCAAAGTTTTGAAGGATTGGAAGAATTACCAGCAGTTGGACACAAAACAGCAAGTGTTGTTATGAGTCAAGCTTTTGGTGTTCCCGCTTTTCCGGTTGATACACATATTCACAGATTGATGTATCGTTGGAATTTATCCAACGGAAAAAACGTTACACAAACAGAAAAGGATGCAAAGCGATTGTTTCCAAAAGAATTGTGGAACGACTTGCATTTACAAATTATTTGGTATGGACGCGAATATTCTCCAGCTCGTGGTTGGGATTTAGAAAAAGACATCATCACAAAAACTATTGGACGACAAGCTGTTTTAGATGAATATTACAAAAACAGAGACAAGACTAGAATCTAAATAAATTTAGAAAATAAAATTATGTTTAATTTCTGTTTTGCAAAATATTTGAACAAAAATATGGCATCAAAAAAGCCTCAACTCTGGTAGTTAAGGCTTTTCCCTCTTAATTCAAATCCAATTCAATAACTTGGTCTGGTCCTGTTTTAATTACTTTTAATGATTTAGAAAAATTAATTAAAAATTGAATTGTTTCTTGTTTTGGCTGCTCCCTAAAATCGGGAGACTTTTTAGAGTAAAGTTGCATCATATAATGTGTTTTAATACTTGATTGTTAATCACATAACGATACTTTTTTACTTTTATTATTAGTTCACCAAAATTATTTTATTTTTTTCTATTAGCTTTCTTAAATTAATTAATGCATATCGCATTCTACCTAACGCAGTATTAATACTAACGCCTGTATTTTCAGATATTTCGTTAAAACTCATATCATTATACATACGCATTACCAATACTTGTTTTTGTTCTTCTGGCAATTCATTTATTAGTTCTCTAACATCTGCATGAATTTGCTCTTTGATAATTTTTCTTTCTGCATTTAACACATCATCACCCAAAACAGAAAAAATATCAAACTCGTCTGTATTTCTGAATTTTGGCATTCGATTCGATTTTCTAAAATAATCGATCACAAGATTATGAGAAATTCGCATAACCCAAGGTAAAAACTTACCTTCTTCGTTATAGTTTCCTTTCTTTAATGTTCTAATTACTTTAATAAATGTGTCTTGAAAAATATCTTCGGTAATATCACGGTTTTTAACTTTACTATAAATAAAGCTAAATAAACGTTGTTGATGTCTCTTAATTAAAATTTCAAGAGCATATTCATTACCATTAATGTAATCGCTAACTAAATTGCTATCTGGGGTTCTGTTATCACGCATCATAAATTACTTTTAGAAAGCAAGTTTGCCTTCTGGTTCCTATTGTTTATAAACAGTTAAAGTAATTTTAAACTATACGCACGTGATTTTTAGTGAATTAATGATTCAAATATGATGATAATATTTTACAAAAACAAATAAGTTGCTATTTTTTAAATGAAAATTCTCTTTTTCTTCTCTTAAAAAATGGTATTTTTAACGCTTACTTTTTTTACAAATGAAGTTAGATTTAAACAGCGTAAATCCGAAAGAAAATATCATTATTAAAGGTGCAAGTTTGCACAATTTAAAAAATATAGATGTTGTTATTCCTCGTAATAAATTAGTTGTAATTACTGGTTTATCTGGTTCAGGAAAATCATCTTTAGCTTTTGATACGTTGTATGCTGAAGGACAACGACGTTATGTAGAAAGTTTGTCTTCGTATGCGCGTCAGTTTTTAGGAAAACTACACAAACCTAAAGTAGAGTACATCAAAGGAATTGCACCTGCAATTGCTATTGAACAAAAAGTAAATGCTACAAACCCAAGATCTACCGTTGGCACATCAACAGAGATTTACGATTATATGAAGTTGTTGTTTGCCAGAGTTGGTAAAACTTATTCGCCTATTTCTAATAAAGAAGTAAAAAAAGATACGGTAGCAGATGTTATCAAGCATGTAAAAACCTATGAAATTGGTTCAAAATTATTATTGTTAGCTCCTGTTTTTTTAGACAAAACAAGAGATTTAAAAACACTGTTGAATATTTTTTCTCAACAAGGTTATGCAAGAATTAAAATGAGCGATTCAATTTTAAGAATTGAAGATTTTCCTTTTGACGCTTATAAAGAAGAAACCTTGCAATTGGTGGTAGACCGAATTATTTTAAAAGATGATGAAGATTTTTACAACAGATTGGCAGATGCTATTCAGACTGCTTTTTTTGAAGGAAAAGGAACCTGTTTTTTAGAAAATTTAAATACAAATAAAACAGTTGAATTTAGCAATAAATTTGAGTTAGACGGAATTACATTTTTAGAGCCAAACACACATTTGTTCAGTTTTAATAATCCATACGGAGCTTGTCCATCTTGCGAAGGTTACGGAAATGTTATCGGAATTGATGAAGAATTGGTGATTCAAAATACAGGTTTATCAATTTACGAAGATGCGATTGTTCCTTTTAAATCTGAATCTTTCAGAAAATACAAAGACGATTTAGTGCATAACGCCATCGATTTTGACATTCCGATTCACAAACCTTGGTTTGAGTTAACAGAAAAACAAAAAGAATTGGTTTGGACTGGAAACAAAAAATTTGACGGAATCAATCATTTCTTTAAAAAATTAGAAGAAAAAAGTTATAAAATTCAGAATAGAGTAATGCTTTCTCGATATCGAGGAAAAACAAAATGTACAGAATGTAACGGAAAACGCTTGCGAAAAGAAACCAATTATGTGAAAATTGATCACAAAACAATTTCTGATTTGGTTACGTTACCCATTGATGAATTAGCAGAATTTTTTAAGAACATCAACCTAAATAATCAAGAATTAAAAATAGGAAAACGTTTGTTGACAGAAATCAATAACAGATTGCAGTTTCTATTGAACGTTGGTTTGAGTTATTTAACCTTAAACAGAACTTCAAACACACTTTCTGGTGGAGAAAGTCAGCGTATCAATTTAGCAACTTCATTGGGAAGCTCTTTAGTTGGTTCAATGTACATTTTAGATGAACCAAGTATTGGTTTGCATCCAAAAGATACAGAACGTTTGATTGGAGTTTTGCAAGATTTGCGCGATTTAGGTAATACAGTTATTGTAGTTGAACATGATGAAGACATCATGAAAATTGCAGATTATATTATTGATATTGGTCCAGAAGCAGGAACTTTTGGAGGAAATGTTGTAGCCGAAGGAAACTTTAAAGATATTTTAAAATCCGATTCTTTAACTGCTCAATATTTGAATGAAAAATTAAAAATTGAAGTTCCTAAAACTCGAAGAAAATCTACCAATTTTATTGAAGTGATCGGCGCAAGAGAACACAATCTAAAAAATATTGATGTTACTTTTCCATTGAACAATCTAACCGTAATTACTGGAGTTTCTGGAAGCGGAAAAAGCACCTTAGTTAAAAAGATTTTGTATCCAGCAATGCAAAAAAAACTGTTTGGTTACGGAGATAAATTAGGTCAATTTACAGAAATAAAAGGTTCTTTTGAGAATTTAAAACACATCGAATTTATCGATCAAAATCCTATTGGGCGCTCGTCTCGCTCAAATCCTGTAACCTATATAAAAGCCTATGATGATATCCGAAATTTATTTTCGAATCAGAAGTTGGCGAAAATTAGAAATTACAAACCAAAACATTTTTCTTTTAATGTTGAAGGCGGACGATGCGAGGTTTGTAAAGGAGATGGAGAAGTTACTATTGAAATGCAATTTATGGCAGATGTGCATTTAGAATGCGATGCGTGCAACGGAAAACGCTTCAAAAAAGAAGTCTTAGAAATTACTTTTGATGGAAAATCTATTGATGATATTTTAACGTCAACAATTGATGATGCTGTTACATTTTTTACAGAAAATGAGCAAACAAAAATCGTTCAGAAATTAAAACCGTTGCAAGATGTTGGTTTAGGTTATGTACAATTAGGACAATCTTCTTCTACACTTTCTGGCGGAGAAGCGCAGCGAATTAAATTGGCGTCGTTTTTAGTGAAAGGAAACACAAAAGACAAAGCGTTATTTATTTTTGATGAACCAACAACTGGTTTGCATTTCCATGATATTAAAAAATTATTAGCGTCGTTTAACGCCTTAATTGAACGCGGACATTCTATTATTGTAATTGAACACAATATAGAATTGATAAAATGTGCCGATTACATTATTGATTTAGGTTTAGAAGGCGGAAAAAAAGGAGGAAATCTAATCTTTCAAGGAATACCAGAAGAATTAATTTTGAATAAAAAATCGTACACTTCAAAATATTTAAAAGAGAAATTAGTATTTTAGATGTCTCCTCGAGCGGAGTCGAGAGGTTTTTTATTAGTTCTCGACTCCGCTCGAACTGACATAAAGTTTTAAAAAGTGATAACAAACTTAACAGATCATCAAAAAGTAAACGCGGTTAGAATTCTTGCAATTCTATCTGTATTGTCAATGATGTTGTACGCTCCAGAACTTTGGATTACAGACAAAAACTTTCCTGTGATTCCGTTATTTGATTGGATTCCAATTCCGAGTTCTCCGTTTGACTCGATTTTTGCAGGGATCTTTTTTGTAAGTCAAGTTGTCTATATTTTTAAACCTAAACGTTTCTTAGGTTGGTTTGTTTTGTTACTGTATGTTTACTTAGCTTTTGTAGATCAGAACAGGTTGCAACCGTATTTTTATCAAAGTTTTTTGACCATTTTTGCAATTGTAATTTATCCTAAAAACACAGAAGCTAAAAAATTATTATTTACCATTATATTAATTTTTGTTGCGACTTATTTTTGGAGCGGAGTACAAAAATTAAACGGAATTTTCTACGAACAATGGATGCACGCTTTACTAAAGCATTTTAGTTTTATTCCTGAGAAATTATTGTTAGCATTTACCTATGCTGTTCCGTGGTTAGAAGCCATTTTAGGAATTTTTATTTTATCAAATAAAACAAGAAAATTAGGCATTTACGGAATTGTATTGATGCATTCAATTATTATTGTAATGTTGTTGTATTTAGGATATGGTTTTAACGTAATTCCGTGGAATCTACAAAATATTTTAAGTGTGTTAATTATCTTCTGGACGTTAAAAACAACTTCGTTTACTGAGATTTTTACAGCTTCTATTTCATATCAAAAAGGATTGATTTTCATCTTCACATTCATCTTGCCTTTTAGCAATTTATTTGGTGGTTGGGATCATTTGTTGTCCTTTAGTTTTTTTACCTCTAAATTAGATTATTACTACGTTCAGATTGATGATTCTCTAAAAGATAAACTACCAGAAAATGTACAGAAATATTACAGAACAAACGAACACATGACCGTTTTATATTTAAACGAATGGGCTGGAGATATTAACAAAGTACTACTCTATCCACAACCAAGAGTTGTAAAGAAAGTAGAACAATATATTTTGTCTTTTGCGGATGAAACCACAATTAAAAATCCAACAAAATTGGTAGTTTATAATAAATAAAAACTTGTTTACTTACGAATTCTAATTACTTTCTTACGAATTCTAAAACGCACCAAATTTAACTGCTTTCTGATACTAGATTTGATTAACCATAATTATTAATCTAAAACCTAAGTATCATGAAAAAAATCGTAAACACAAAAGTTATCGCAATCGTTTTGCTAGCTTTAAGTATTTCTTTTACTAGTTGTAACAGAAAAAAGAAAACAACTGCAACCATCACTCCAACAGTACTTGCTGAAGAAATTAGAGAAGTTCCAATTTACAGAGAAGCTATCGTTTTTATTACCGGAGTAGATTCTGAACATTCAAATTATTACACAAGTGCAAAAATGTATTTTGAAGAAAAACAATTTGAAGTCATCACAGAAGCTTTTTCGCTACAAGAAATCATTTCTTGGTTAAACAACAATTATGATGACAGATTGTATTCTGACATTCATATTGTAAGCGAAAATAATCCTTGGAAAGGAATGCATTTAGAAACAGCAATAAACGGGGAAATTGTTAATGAAAATACACTAAGAAACGCTTTACTAAATAATGAACTTCCAAAAGTAGAAAAAGGAATTGCAGATGACACAAATGTTGTTTTCCATGTTCCGGCTTTGGCAAATAACACCAATTTAATTGAAGCTATGAAAACTGTTTTTAGCAGCAACAAACAACCAAATATTGTTGCTACTCCGTTTTACACAGTTTTTGGTGGTGAGTTTTCTAAATATCATTTAGCTAAACCTTTCTACGGATTTTATCCAACGGCACATTCTCCAGGAAAAGTAGATTTGTCAAAAGCATTTGCTAAAAAATATCCGCAAGAAGATATTGATTGGTTAGAAACTTTGTATAATGAAAGTGAGCGTTATGTTGGAGATCCGTTTACAACACAATTTAATCTTCCAATAAAAATCGAAGTAGATTATACAGATTCTGATAACGGAATTCCTACTTTAACTTCTCAAGACGCTATTATGGATTTTATTGAAGCTGATGAAAATCTTTTAAACGAATTTAAAAGTTACAACATTCCGATTGAAAAGTTTAGATGGAAAACTGTTGAAAAAGAAGACAAATTAATTATTAAAGGAATTACAACTGTATTATGTGTTTTAAAACCAATCATTAAACCTTACGGAGATTTACAACACGTAGAACCAGAAATTGATAACTTGCGTTTGTACAACGTAAACTAAACAAAAAAAGGCTGTTCAAATTGAACAGCCTTTATCATTTTAATCTAAATATTACTTCTTTAATTTCTTTAAAATAATATCAATCGCTTTGTCTAATTGCGGAGTTTTATTCTCTAATCTGTCTTTAAAGTTTTTACCAACATACACATCTGGCGAAACTCCTGTTAATTCTAAATCTTTTCCGTCTAAAGTATAACAACCCCAAACTGGCAAACGATAACTAGAACCGTCTACTAAAGAACCACTTGTTGTAAAAATAATCCATCTATACGTTTCTGTTCCAACAATTGTTCCCATTCCAAGTTCTTTAAATCCTGCTGCAGTCATTTCTGCATCAGATAATGATTGCTCGTTGATCAACAATACAATTGGTTTATCGCCATAACTAAAGTTAGATTGACTTGTTAATTTTCCTTCTCTGTATTTCCAATTTAAATATTGTTTTTGTCTTAAGAAGTTTAAAACGGCATCGTGTACATTTCCACCAGTATTAAAACGTAAATCTAAAATTAAACCTTCTTTATAAGCTTCATCACTAACTAAATCGTGATAAAACTTTGTCAATTCGCCACCAGACATATTTTTCATGTGCACATAAGCAATCTTGTTGTTGGATTTTTTATCTACATAAGATTGATTTTCATCTTGCCATTCATCATACAATAAAGTGCTAATTGCTCTGTAACTCGTTGGATGAATATTTACATCGAACTCTGAACCGTTTCTAGAAAAAGTCAAGCTAATTTCTGATGCAAATTTCGGGTTTGTAAAATACGATTCTCTATTGTTTTTTGTGTTTACTTTTTTACCATTTACTGCAATTAATTTGTCTCCTTTTCTAAGGTTTTTACCTCTAACATCGGTTGGACTTTCAGAAACTATTCTTTCAATTGTGTATGGATTTTCATTATCAAATAAAATTCCTGTTGCTAATGTTTGTGATCCGTAAAAAACTTGTTCTTCTTTCCCGAAAGAATTAAATCCAAAGTGAGAAGTATTTAATTCTCCTAACATGTCGTTAAAAATTAAACGTAAATTTGCTCTACTAGAAACCTTTGGTAAAAATTCTGCGTAAGAATCTCTTAGCTTTTGCCAATTTTCTCCATGGAAATTTTCATCATAAAAACTCTCTTCCATTCCTGCCCAAGCTTCGTAATACATTTGCTCAAACTCATCAGATAATGATTTATTGAAGCTATGATTGATTGCAATTGCTTTTAACTTATTAGCTCCTAAATTGATTGAGCTGATATTTCCTCTTGATAATAAATAATGCTTTTTACCAGCACTTACTAGTTGATATCCAAAAGTTGGAGAATCGCTTAATTTTACTGTTTTATTATTTTCAAAAGGCTCAATTGTTGTTTTCCATAATTTATTTCTTCCTTGATCATGATTAGAGATATAAATTACATGTGTTTTTGCGCCGTCTTTTATAATCGAAATATTTCCTTGACCACCAAATCTTGGGCTAATTGCTGTTAACCTGTCCATTAAACCTTTTTCGTTTATTACAATTGGTTCAATTTCTTCCTTTTTATCTTTAGCATCTTTTTTATCTTTGCTTTTTTCTACAAACAACTCATTTACTTTATCAATCTTAAATGGTTTTTCGTATTTGTCTAAAGCCATTTGATACACTTTAGAAGCTCCATTTCCTCCGCTTGGAAAACTTGGTGCCGTTCTTTCTGACGAAAAATAAACATATCTTCCGTCTGGAGACCAATGTGGATCAGATTCAGAAACCTTTGTTTTTGTTAAGTTTACCGATTTTTTTGTAGCAATTGTATACACAAAAACATCTTCTTCAAAATCTCTTCGTGCGCTGTACAAAATGTGTTTTCCGTCTGGAGAAAAATAAGGATTAGAGCTATAAAAGGCCCAAAATTCATCTTTTACAACTACTTCAGATTTATAATTGTTTAAATCAATAATGTGCAAACCATTTCTTCCGCTTAAATACACACCCTTTGTTCTGTCGTTATTTAATGTAAGTTGTCTGTTATTTTCTTTTGATTTTGTTACTTGTTTGGTTTTAAATGCACCATTTGCACTTGTTACAAACCAATTATAATAACCGTTTACAGATCTAGAAAATATTAAAGAGCTATTATCTTTTAACCATTTTACTTCTTTAACAGCTTCTTTAGGATTTGTTTCAATTTCTTTCACAAACTTCCCTTCAACATCAGAAACAAATAATTTTCCTCTAGAAACAAATGCCATTTTTTTTCCGTCTTCAGAAACATCAAAAAAGGTGATATTTCCTTTAACATCAAAAGATTGCTCTTGTTGTGTTGTAGAATTATTATTGATATCAATTTTTAGTTTTTTCGAAGATTTTCTATCAACATCATACACATACAATTGATAATCTTTTCTAAAAACTACTTTTTTACCGTTCGCACTTACTTTTGGCCACATGATTGATGTAGAAAAATTCGTCAATCTTTTTTTAGTTCCGTTTTCGAACGTATATAAATTGTATTCTCCTTTATATTCATCAGATTGAAAATAAACTTTTCCGTTTTTATCAATTGTAGCGGCAAAATCTTTTCCTCTATATGTGGTGTGTTGTGTGTATTTTTTTGTTTTCTTATTGTACGATTTTATATCTGGATTGTAATCTCCTTTATATCTTTTTCTATGTGTAAACCTTGAACTTTCCCAAGATTCATTAAAATAAATATCTCCCGTTTTTGGATGCTCAACAACATTATGAACCGTATTAAAATAATGTTCAAAAGTTCTTTTTGGTGTTCCACCATCAATATGAACAGCATAATTTGTCATCGAATTAAACCTGTTTGATGTAAAATTAATAGACTTACTATCCCAACTCCAAGAAGAAACTGCATCGTTACTTTGATGAAAAGTTAATTGCTTAATTTTTCCTCCATTTAACGGCATAATATAAACATCATTATTTCCGTATTGATTACTCGTAAAAGCCAACCATTTTCCGTCTGGAGAAACACTTGGATCTGTTTCTACTCCATCCATAGCCGTTAATCGAAATGCTTCTCCTCCATTTGAAGAAACTTTCCATAAATCGCCTTCGTAACTAAAAATTACATTCGAAGCGTCTGGAGTTAAAGTTGGTTTTAAAGTAAAATGTACGGTTCCGTTTTGCGAATATATTGCTACAGAAAAAAGCAATAAAAATGCACTCATAAAAGATTTCATAATTCTAAAGTTTAGTTTTAAAATGTGAATTTACTAAATAATAAATACTATCTTTCTTCTTAAAATGTTAAAATAATTTTATGGCACAATAAATGTTTATTTTAGTGTGTTCAAGTACTGTAATAATGCCTTTTTTTAGACTCACACTTTTCTTGTTTTGTTTCCTTTTTGCAATAACGATTAATGCTCAAAAAGTAAATTTTAAAAACTACTCAATTGCAAACGGATTGCCACAATCTGATGTAACTGATGCAGTTCAAGATGCTGTTGGATATATTTGGTTTGCAACTCAAGGTGGCGGAATTGCTCGTTTTGACGGAAATGATTTTGAAGTTTTTAGTCAAGAATACGGTTTACTTTCTAATTTTGTAAATTCCTTTTACATACACAAAGACAGTTTGTTTATTGGTACAAATAATGGTTTGTCCATTAAAACTAAAAACAAGATTACAAATTTTAAAACGCCAAAAATCAATAAGTTAATTTGGCTTGATAAAAAACTTTATTTAGCAACAAATCAAGGCGTTTATCAATTTAAAAAAGAGTATGTAACTCCAATACAAATTGATTTAAAAATTGATTTATCTAATGTGTTAGACATCCAATATAAAAACTATTTCTACTGGATAAAGACTTCAAATAAAATCTGGAAATCAACAACATTAAATACAAAATCAAAAATTAAGGCTAGTTCTTTAAAAGAATTTGAAGCAAATTTTAATGAACAAAAATTAATCATAAATAATTTAGAAATTGATAACTCAATAAAATTAATCACACATAAAACCTTTACAGATAGACAGCAAAATACCTGGTTATTAACCAACGAAAATGGCGTTTACAAATCCGCTTCTAGTAATTTTAAGCATTTTAATACTATAGAAAATCAAGCTATTAAAGAAATTACTGCAGTTCATCAAAAGAACAATAGCATTTGGTTTACTGATACAAATAGAAACTTATTTACAATTGATAGTTTAGGAATTCGGTTTGTTAGAAAAAACAATTTTAAAACAACAGCAATTAAATCAGACAGTGATGACAATCTTTGGTTTGGTTCACAAAACAAAGGAGTTTATATTTTTAGAAAATCCAATGATTCTTTAAACTTTTCAGGCTTTGACATCGAAAGATTACACTCAGAGAATGGTTTGTCAACCAATAATATTCAAAATATTATCATTGAAAATAATACAGTTTGGTTGGTTTCAGAAAAAATTGGAATCCTAAAATTAGCCTATAATTTTCAGCAAAATTTTGTAGAAAGCATTTCTGTTTTCAATCAAAACAACGGATTAAAAAATCAATTGATAACTACTTCTCTGCTCCATAATAATAAGATTTGGTACGGAACTTTACAAGGCGATATCGGTTTTATTGCCAACAATACAGTAACTCATTATTCAAGATTTCTAAATAAAAACACCACAATTAGTAGTTTGTCTTTTTCTGCTGATTATTTGTATATCGGAACTTTAGGAAACGGGATTTGGAAAACCACAATTCCGAAATTGAATTCTCCAAAACCGATAAAAGGTGAATTTTTAAGTTCAAAAAATAGTTATCAATTAATGGTTGATGCAAAAAATCAATTATGGATTGGTTCAGAAAAAGGTGTTGATAAAATTGAATTTCAAAACAATAAAATTTCAAAATCGACACATTACAATGCAAATGATGGTTTTATCGGAATTGAAACCACAAAAAACACTTCTTTAGAAGACCAATTTGGAAATCTTTGGTTTGGAACAAAAAATGGAATTACAAGATATACACCAAACGAAAACAAAAAAACGCTTATAAAACCAACGATTCATTTTGAAAACATCGAAGTTTCAAATCAATCTATTGATAGTATTCAAAAGCAATTTAAAAATGCCGTTTTACAACTTTCTCCAGCGCAAAATAATATTTCATTTAGCTTTAAAACGGTGGATATCAATCAACCGAAAAGAGTTGAATATCAGTATACTTTAAATGAAACTAAAAGCTCTTGGACATCGAATAATTCAATCAATTTTGCAAACTTAACATCAGGGAATTACACCTTTTCTGTAAGATCTAGAAATGCATCAAAATTTGAAAGCGAACCAACAGTTTTTACCTTTTTTATAGATAAACCTTTGTATCAAAAAACGTGGTTTATTGCCGGAATTATTGCATTAGTAATATTGATTTTCTTCTTAATTATTTTCTCTTTCTTTAGAAGAAAACAATTAAAAAATCAACAAAAAATTGAAAAACTAACCTTAGAAAATCATTTAATTACTTTAGAGCAAAAAGCCTTACAATTACAAATGAATCCGCATTTTATTTTTAATGTTTTAAACGGAATTAAAGCATTTGGAAACAACGGAAATACAAAAGAATTAAACATTACAATTAGTCAGTTTGCAACCTTATTACGTTCACTTTTACAGAATTCTAGAAAAGAAGAAATCAATCTTTCTGAAGAAATTGAAACGCTAAAGAATTATCTAGATTTAGAACAAAAAATGAACGGAAATTTCGAGTACACAATTACAACCGAAGTTGATAATATTGCAACAGAAGAAATTTTGATTCCTCCAATGTTAGTACAACCTTTTGTAGAAAACAGCATCAAACATGGTTTTAAAAATGTAAACGGAAGAGTATCAATCCATTTTAGAACAAAAAACAATCATTTAGTTTGTACAATTATTGATAACGGAATCGGAATTGAGCAATCAAAAAAAGCAAAAGCAGCTTCAAAGCATACTTCTATTGCTTTAAAAGTAACCAAAGAACGGATAGAAAATTTATCAAAAACGAGTACATTAGAAATCAAAGAACTCGCTAAAAACAGTTATGTAATTGGAACAAAAGTTGAATTTAAAATTCCGTTAAAAACAGATTATTAATAACTATGAAAAGAAGAAAATTTATTAAAAAATCATTTTTTGGTGCTTTAGGTGCCGCATTTCTTAGCGGAATTTATTCTTGGCAAATTGAACCTTTTTGGTTAGAATTTGTAAATAAAAAAATGCCTATTAAAAACTTACCAGATCATTTAGTTGGTAAAACATTGATGCAGATTAGCGATATTCATGTTGGCAATCGTTTTGATTATCAATACATTATTGATTCATTTCAAAAAGCTCAGAAATTAAATCCAGATTTTGTGGTTTATACTGGTGATTATGTTTCTTATGAAAATAAAGAACAATTTACGCAACTAAAGGAAGTTTTAAATAAAGCTGTAAAAGGTAAACTAGGAACAGTAGGAATACTCGGAAATCATGATTATGGAAAGAATTGGTCAGAACAAGAAGTTGCAAATGAAATTACTGCTATTCTTGAAAATTCTGGAATATCAATTTTAAATAATGAACAAAAAAACATCAACGGATTGCATATTGTTGGATTGGATGATTATTGGGGATTGAATTTTTATCCGCAGAAAATAATGAATCAAATAGATCATAATAATGCAAATTTGGTTTTATGCCACAATCCAGATGTTTGCGATTTAGCTATTTGGAATAATTATAAAGGTTGGATTTTATCTGGTCATACGCATGGCGGACAAGTAAAACCTCCATTTTTAGATCCGCTAATTTTACCAGTAAAAAACAAAAGATATTCCTCTGGAAAAATAGATTTAAATGACGGAAGAACTTTGTATATCAATAGAGCTTTAGGACATCTTTGGCAAGTTCGTTTTAATGTTAGACCGGAAATCACCATTTTTGAATTAGAAAAACTCTTATAAATGCAACAACAAACAGCCATTTTAGTAGATGATATGCCGCAAGCATTAGAAATGTTAGCACAAGATATTTCTAACAGTCATCCAATCATAAAAATTATTGGCACAGCAAATAGTGTGGTTTCTGCTGCTAAAATCTTACAAAAAAAGCAACCAGACATTTTGTTTCTAGACATTATGTTGGGAGACGGAACAGGATTTGACTTATTAGAAATCATTCCGAATTTAAGCTCAAAAATTATCTTTGTAACAGCAAGTGACGAGTTTGCCATCAGAGCATTTAAATTTGCCGCCATTGATTATATTTTAAAACCCTATTCTGATGAAGATTTGAAAAATGCAATTGATAAAGCAATGCATCAAATACAGCCAAAAAATGAGCAATTATCAGTCTTGCAAGAATCTATTGCTACTCCAAATCAATTGCCAAAAAAAATATCATTACACACCTTAGATAAAATTGTAGTGGTTTCTTTGGATGAAATTATTCGATGTAAATCTGATAATAATTACACCACTTTTTATTTTGAAAATGGCACAAAAATTATGGTTACCAAAACCTTAAAGTTTTATGCCGATTTGTTAAAAGACAATTCTTTCTTACGCGTGCATCAAAGTCATTTGGTAAATACCAAATACATCAAAGAATTTATAAAATCTGATGGTGGATATTTGGTTTTAAAAGATAAAAGTTCGGTTCCTGTTTCTGTTCGTAAGCGAGCAGAAGTTATTGAAGCACTTCATCAATTTTAGTTAAAAAGGTAATTTGCTAACATCTACATTTCCACCAGAAATAATAACACCAATTTTTTTATTTTTAAACAATATTGGTTCTTTAAAAACTGCGGCAACAGCAACTGCACTAGAAGGTTCAATCGTGATTTTCATGCGTTCCCAAACAAAACGCATGGCCGAGATAATTTCATCTTCAGTAACTCTAATTACTTGGTCTACATGTTTTAAAATGATTGGAAAGTTATGATTTCCTAGTTGTGTTTTCAATCCGTCTGCAACCGTATTTGTTGTTTCATTGGTTTCTATTTTACCGCTTTTTAATGAACGATACGCATCGTCAACCTCAAAAGGTTCTGCTCCGATTACTTTTGTAGATGGAGAAAAAGCATTTGCAAATAAACAAGTTCCTGCAATTAAACCGCCGCCGCCAATTGGCGCAATGATATAATCAAAATCTGATGCTGATTGAAGCAATTCATAACATGCAGTTCCTTGTCCGTCAATTACATCAATATCATTAGAAGGATGAATAAAAGTTGCTCCAGTTTCTTTTTCAATCTTCTTTGAAGCCATTTCTCTTTCTGCCAAAGTTGGTCCGCTGATTGTTATGATTCCGCCATAATCTAACGCAGCTTTTCTTTTAATTTCTGGAGCTGAAGAAGGCATTACAATATAAGCTTTTACACCTAAGTTTTTAGCGGCTAAAGATAATGCTTGTGCAAAATTTCCAGAAGAATGTGTTAAAACACCTTTACTTCTATGTGCTTCAGTTAAATTTAAAATAGCATTGCTTGCTCCTCTAGTTTTATAAGATCCCGTTTTTTGAAAGTTTTCACATTTTAAAAATACGTGTGCACCTGTTGCTTCGTTTAATAATCTTGATTGTAATACTGGAGTTTTGTGAATGTGTGGTTGTATTCGTTTATAAACGTTCAATAAATGTTGCATAGAAATAAGTATTTATCCAAATGTAAAAAATAAGAACTATAAAATATGATGAAAGAATAAAAAATTGAAGCACAAAAAAACCTTTTCATTTCTGAAAAGGTTTTGCTTTTGGGTGGAAGACGGGATTCCTTTCGACTCCGCTCAAGATAAACTTCTCATCCCTTTTCTTCATAAATGTAACATACAAAAAAGCTCCTCTAAAAAAGAGAAGCTTTTGCTTTTGGGTGGAAGACGGGATTCGAACCCGCGACCCTCGGTACCACAAACCGATACTCTAACCAACTGAGCTACAACCACCATGTAACTTGCGGGTGCAAATATAATTCATTTTTTAATTTACAACAAAAGAAAACCTAAATTAATTTTCCTAAATTTTCTACAGCAACGTAACGTTCTGTGGTAAAACCTTCTGCGTATTCTACGCCAATTAATCTCCCTAAATCTTTGGCTCTGTATTCTATACTATCAGTAAAGTTTTTACTTGTAATTGGCGTTTCTGGCTCTTTACTTTTTGGGTCAAAAAACTGTGAGCTATACGCTCTTACAGATTCAATTTTCGCATTTATAAAACCAGTTACATCAACCACAAAATCAGGTTCACTATTTTTCCATTGGATATAATGACATACTAGTTTTGGTCGCCATTTTTGTTGATTTTCTCCGTTCAATTCCGTTTCTATTTTCATCAATCCGCTTAAAAAACACGCATCAGAAACCAATTTACTTCCTTTTGGATGATCAATATGACGGTCATCAACCGCATTACACAACACCATTTCTGGTCGGTATTTACGAATCATTTTTATGATTTCTAATTGATGTTGTTTATCGTTGATAAAAAATCCATCTGCAAAACCCAAATTCTCACGAACCGAAACTCCTAATATTTTTGCCGCATTTGCAGCTTCTTTATCTCTTAAATCCGCAGAACCACGGGTTCCTAACTCACCACGTGTTAAATCTACAATTCCGATTTTTTTTCCTAAAGAAATTTCTTTAGCAATTGTTGCCCCACAACCTAATTCAACATCGTCTGGATGTGCACCAAACGCTAATATATCTAATTTCATTTTTCTTCTTTTTTAAGTGCTTTTTCAATTCTACGATCAGGAATTAACCACATAATAGCTACGAGGATAAAAATAACTCCACTTATCCAAATATTAAAAAAAGAGGAAACAATACCAATAATATATAAAACTAGTGAAGCTTTTCCTTTATAATCTTTACCTAACGCTTTTGCTAAAATTGATGTTTTACCTTGACTTTTTATAATTAAACTTTGTAATATAAAATAAGCAATTGCTGCTCCGAGTAGAACAATTCCATAAGAAAATACAGTAGCAGTTGTAAAATTATTTTCTCCCATCCAACCAGTAACAAACGGAATTAAAGACAACCAGAATAATAAATGCATGTTTGCCCAAATAATTTTACCGGTAACATGTTTTACGGTTTGCATCATATGATGATGATTATTCCAATAAATGGCAACATAGATAAAACTTAGAACATAACTACCAAAAACAGGAAACAACGGTTGTAAATCTTTAAACTCTCCGCCATGTGGCACTTTCAACTCTAACACCATTATGGTAATAATAATGGCTAAAACGCCATCTGTAAAAGCCTCTAATCTTCCTTTAACCATCGTTTTATTTTACTTTTAAAATTGCTTGTTCAATATCATCAATTAAATCTTTTGTTTCTTCAATTCCGACTGAAAAACGAATCAATCCGTCTTTTATTCCTTGATTTTCTCTTTCTTCTGGAGATAATAATGCATGGGAAGTTTGAGTTGGACTTAACATCGTGCTTTCAACACCAGCTAAACTCATCGATGGTTTTATCAGCGATAAATTATTCATAAAATCCATTGCATTGATGTTTTCTTTCAATTCAAAAGACAACATACCTCCAAAATATTTCATTTGCTTTTTTGCTAGTTTATAATCTGAATGCGTTTTTAATCCTGGATAATATACGTTGGCAACTGATTCATTTTTATCCAAATATTTTGCCATTTTCAACGCATTTTTACTTTGGCGTTTTACACGCAAATTCATCGTTTTTAAACTACGCTCTAACATCCAAACGGTAAAATCACTTAAACTTCCGCCTAAGTTTTTTGCAATGTTCCAAATTTTATCAATATGTTCATTAGAAGCAGCAACTGCTCCGGCTAAAATATCTGAATGTCCGCCCATATATTTTGTTGCAGAGTGCAACATAATATCAATTCCGAAATCAATTGGAGTCTGATTTATAGGCGATGCAAACGTATTGTCAATCATCGTTACTATGCCGTTTTGCTTTGCCAAGCTAGCAACCAATTGCATGTCAGTTATCGTTAAAAGTGGATTGGACGGAGTTTCAATATACAATACCTTTGTATTTTTTCTGATTTCTTTTTGAAAAGATTCGATGGATAAATCTTTGGTAAATGAATATTCAATTCCGAATTTATCAAACTCCTCAACAACAAAGTTATAAGTACCTCCATACAATGTATGCTGAAGTACGATATGATCTCCTTTGTGTAAAAAAGCTAACAAGGTTGTACTAACAGCCGCCATTCCAGATCCGAAAATCAAAGCGTTCTCCGTTTTTTCTAAGGCTGCAATTTTCTTGCATAACATTTCTTGATTTGGTGTGTTGAAATAACGTGGATATCGTTTTACATCCACATTATCAAACTCATAAGAAGTTGACATATAAATTGGCGAAATTGCGCCTTTAAATTGCTCGTCTTTAACTTCTCCAATGTGTGTGCAAATGGTATTGATTCCTAAGTTGTTATTTTTCTTCATTGTGTAAAAATTAGTTTAGCTAAATTAAGAAAACAATTACACTTGTACCGTTTTCCACTTTCCTTTTTTAAAGAACCAAATTCCGATGATTGCTATTAAGATTTCTGCAATTGTAATGGATAAAAATACACCAATAGGACCAGCTTCAAAGGTAATTGCAACAATGTAAGCAAACGGTAATTGAAACAACCAAAAGCAAACAAAATTAATATAGGTTGGTGTTTTTGTATCTCCAGAACCATTAAAAGATTGAATCACAACCATTCCATATGCATAAAAAACATAACCTGCTGCAATAATTTGTAAACATAAAGCTCCGTTTTTTACCACTTCAGGATTATCGCTAAACCAACTTAAAAAAGTAGAGGCAAAAACCATATAAATAATGGAAACAAATCCCATAAAATATGCTGCATATTTACTAGTTTTCCAAACTGATTTTTCTGCTCTGTCTGGTTTTTTTGCTCCAAGGTTTTGACCCACTAATGTTGCTGCTGCATTGCTCATTCCCCAAGCTGGCATTAAAGTAAACATCATTATTCGAATTGCAATTGTGTAACCTGCTAACACTTCACTACCAAATTCTGACATGATTCTCATTAAGAAAACCCAACTAGAAGTTCCGATTAAAAACTGACCAATTCCGCCTAAAGAAACTTTGATCAAATTAATCATTACAGAAATTCGAATTACCACATCTTTTACGGCAATTTTAATTTTTCCAAATCCATAAAACAACGCAATTAATTGCCAAACCACAGCAGTTCCTCTACCAATTGTTGTTGCAATTGCTGCTCCTTCTACTCCATAAGCAGGAATCGGACCAAATCCGAAGATAAAAATTGGATCTAAAATAATGTTTAATCCGTTTGATAAAATCAACGTCCACATTGCAATCGAAGCATTTCCTGCGCCTCTAAAAATAGCGTTGATTAAAAACAGTAACATAATGGTAATGTTTCCTCCTAATAAAATTTTTGTGTACCCAAAACCTTCTTCAATTAAATCAGGTTCTGCGCCCATTAAAGCAAGGATTTCCTTCGGATAAATAATTCCGATAACACTAATTATCATCGCGATAGCTACTCCTAAAATGATCACTTGTATGGCAGCTTGATTTGCTCCAACAGCATCTTTTTCTCCAATTCTTCTTGCTACAACAGCAGTTGCTGCCATACTCAATCCGATGGCGACTGCGTATACTAAGGTAATTACAGATTCTGTTAAACCAATGGTTGCCACAGCATTTACACTAACTTGAGAAACGTAGATAATATCAACCAAAGCAAATATTGATTCCATCAGCATTTCTAAAATCATCGGAATGGATAATAAAAAAACTGCTTTTCTAATGCTTCCTGTTGTAAAATCTTGTTCTTTTCCGCTAACGGCGTCTATAAAAAGTTGAAAAATATTTTTTATTGAAGTTTGATTGTCTTTTGACATTTTTTATTTTTTAAATATATATATGAAAACAGCGTTGAAGGAATTTCAATACTGATAATTTTGGGTCGTGTAAGAAACGACAAAACTGAAGTCTATTTAAACAATCATAAGGCTACAAATATGCAAAAATATTTTTAATTATCTAATTGTTGAAAATTAATTTCAATATCTTCGCTATCTATGATTTCAGTAGCAATTCTTGGTAGCGGAAACGTGGCAACGCATTTATACACTGCTTTTTCTAAAGCAGCAAATATTAGTGTGACGCAATTTAATTCTAGAAAATTATCGACTATTACTAGTTCTGACGTGACTATTATTGCGGTTTCTGATGATGCAATTCAGCAAGTTTCTCAAGAAATTAAAAATAGAAATGGTTTGATTGTTCACACTTCTGGTGCAGTTGACATCAATGCAATTGCAGGAAACAGAAAAGGTGTTTTTTATCCGTTGCAATCGTTTACAAAAAATGCAATCATCAATTTTAATGAGATTCCGTTTTGTCTAGAAACTTCACATAAAGAGGATTTTATTTTGTTAGAAAATGTAGCAAAATCAATTGGAAATAAAATCTATCAAATTGATTCAGAACAACGTAAAAAATTACATGTTGCGGCTGTTTTTGTTAATAATTTTACCAATCATATGTATACAATTGCGAGTGATATTTGTGAGAAAAATAACGTTCCTTTTGAATTTTTATATCCACTAATCGAAGAAACTGCAAAGAAAATTCAGTCAATTTTACCAAAAGATGCCCAAACAGGTCCAGCTAAAAGAAACGATGTGCAAACGATACAAAATCATTTAGAAAATTTAAATTTGCAGCAGCAAAAAATTTATGAATTGCTTACAAAGTCAATTCAAAACTCAATTGAATAAATTAAAATAAAATGTCTCCTCGAGCGGAGTCGAGAGGTTATATAAGTTCTCGACTCCGCTCGAACAGACAAATTTAATTAAAATATGGAAAAAAGTTATAAAGAATATCTATCTCAAATAAACACGTTAATTTTTGATGTTGATGGCGTTTTAACAAACGGTATGGTTACCGTTTTTCCGAATGGAGAATTGGTAAGACACATGAATATTAAAGATGGCTATGCATTAAAAACGGCTGTTGATGCTGGTTTAAATGTATGTATCATTTCTGGTGGAAATAACGAAGGTGTAAGAACTCGTTTAAAAGGCTTGGGAATTAAAGATATTTATTTAGGCGCACATGATAAAATAAAACAATACAGCGAATTGGTTGAAAAATACAATTTACAACCAGAAAACGTATTGTATATGGGCGATGATATTCCAGATTATCCAGTAATGAAATTAGTTGGAATGCCGTGTTGCCCTAATGATGCTGCTCCAGAAATTCAAGGAATTTCAAAATACATTTCCTACAAAAAAGGTGGCGAAGGTTGTGTACGTGATATCATCGAGCAAATATTACGCGTTCAAGGAAAATGGGATGGAAATTTTGATGCGAAATACGATTAAATGAAAAAAATTATTTTTCTTTTTTTCTTGTTATTTACTACAATTGCCTATTCGCAATCTATTTTAGGGAAATGGAAATCTGTAGATGAGGAAACCAATAAAGATGAATCTATTATTGAAATTTATCAAGAGAATGGTAAATTCTACGGGAAGATTATTCAGCTTTTAGACCCAAAAACAAAAAATGCTGTTTGTGAAAATTGCAAAGGAGAAAACAAAAATAAACCAATAAAAGGATTGGTTATTATCAATGGGTTAAAAAAAGATGGCAACGAATGGTCTGGCGGAAAAGTTTTAGATCCAAAAAATGGAAAAGTATACAAATGCTACATTACGTTAAAAGATAATGATACGATGAAACTTCGTGGTTATATTGGTTTTTCAGTTTTTGGTAGAACTGCATATTGGTATCGAGTAAAAAATTAATTCTTCTCTTCTAACATTGGTACAAAAGCAAAATCTCCTAATTCGTGTTTTTCAAATTCTTTGGCTGATTTTCTGATAAACAACGTCATTATTTGTGTGGATTCTCCGACAGGAATTAATAACTTTCCTCCCACTTTTAACTGACTCAATAAAGGTTTCGGAACAAAAGGCGCGCCAGCCGTTACAATAATTTTATCAAAAGGAGCCACTTCTGGTAAACCTTTATAACCATCACCAAAAATAAGTTTTTTAGCTCTGTATCCTAATTTTGGCAAGAATAAAGAGGTTTTTTTAAACAATTCTTTTTGACGCTCAATTGAATATACTTCAGCTTTCATTTCTAATAAAACGGCAGTTTGATACCCCGAACCTGTTCCGATTTCTAAGACTTTATCTCCTGGTTTTATTGCTAAAGTTTGCGATTGAAATGCAACTGTATAAGGTTGAGAAATGGTTTGCTCGGCAGCAATCGGAAATGCTTTATCTTGATATGCATGCGCCTCGAAACTAGAATCAATAAACAAATGTCGTGGAATTTTGCACACAGCATCTAACACGTTTTTATCGGTAATTCCTTTTGCTTCTAACACGTTAGCTAACTGTTTTCTAAGTCCTTGATGTTTATGTGTATCTTTCAATTCTATCTTTAGTTTGGAGTTCTAAAAGTAGTAATAAATCTAAAAAAATTGCTATAAAAGTGTATCTTTGTTAACGATTTATTTTTGGCTTTTTTCTTTGCTGAAAATCAACATTTAACACAAAACCATATGTATATGCTAAAAGTAGGTGTTCTTGGCGCTGGCCATTTAGGGAAAATTCATCTTCGCTTATTACAACAATCAGATAAATACGAATTAGTAGGTTTTTACGATCCTTTTACAGAAAATGCACAAAAAGTTGCCGAAGAATTTGGGTATACATTGTTTGATTCTGTAGAAAGTTTAATTGACGAAGTTGATGTCATCGATATTGTAACTCCGACTTTATCACATTTCGAATGTGCAAAATTAGCCATAGAAAAAGGTTGTCATATTTTTATTGAAAAACCAATTACAAAAACAGTTTTAGAAGCAGAAGCAATAAGAACATTAGCAAGTCAGAAACATGTTCGTGGACAAGTTGGTCATGTAGAACGTTTTAATCCTGCTTTTACTGCGGTAAAAGATATGATCGAATCGCCTATGTTTATAGAAACGCATCGTTTGGCAGAATTTAATCCAAGAGGAACAGATGTTCCGGTGGTATTGGATTTAATGATTCATGATATTGATATTATTTTAAGTGTTGTAAAATCGCCTGTAAAAAATGTGCACGCAAGTGGTGTTTCGGTAATTAGTGAAACGCCTGATATTGCCAATGCAAGAATCGAATTTGAAAATGGTTGTGTTGCCAATTTAACAGCAAGTAGAATTTCAATGAAGAATATGCGTAAATCGAGATTCTTTCAAAAAGATGCTTATATTTCAGTTGATTTTTTAGAGAAAAAATCAGAAGTAGTTCGTATGAAAGATGTTCCAGAAACTCCAGATGAGTTTGCCATGATTTTACAAAATGCAGAAGGTGTTAAAAAACAAATTTATTTTGACAATCCGGAAGTAAAAGAAAATAACGCCATTTTAGACGAATTAGAATCGTTTGCTGATGCGATTAATAATGATACAACTCCGATTGTTTCTTTGTCACAAGGAACCGAAGCTTTGCGAATTGCTCAACGAATTATTGATTGTTTTTAAAAGGAAGTTGTAAAGTCTAAAAGTGACAAAGTTTATCGTTTTTGCAAATAATAAAATAAACAAGCGCGTTAGGGATTGTAGTGGAAATCCTTTTTTTGAAACATTACGTCATTACGAGGAAGTATGACGAAGTAATCTCTTAATAATAAAGAGATTATTACAGAAAGTAAAAACTTTCTTCGCAATGACAAAACAAAAAAAGATTGAAACGTAAAGCCCGTTAAAACGCCCAAAAAAAAATAAAAGATTAAAAGATTGAAAAACTGAAAAACTCCAAGAGTATTTTTAATCTTTGAATAACAAATTTTTAAATAATACATACATGAAAAACATCGCTGTAATTGGATCAGGAACAATGGGAAATGGAATTGCACATACTTTTGCTCAATTTGGGTTTCAAGTGCAATTAATAGACATTTCTGAAACTGCTTTGGCAAAAGGAATTGCAACTATTACCAAGAATTTAGATAGAATGGTTGCCAAAGAAAAAATTTCTGAAGCTGATAAAAACAATACATTAAATAATATTACCACTTACACTTCTATCAAAGAAGGAGTTCAATATGCTAGTTTGGTTGTGGAAGCTGCTACAGAAAATGTAGATTTAAAATTAAATATTTTTAGAGAATTAGATGAAGTTTGTCCAGAAGATACAATTCTAGCAACAAATACTTCTTCGATTTCTATTACTCAAATTGCTGCGGTAACAAAAAGACCAGCACAAGTAATCGGAATGCATTTTATGAACCCAGTGCCAATTATGAAATTGGTAGAGATTATTAGAGGTTATAATACTTCTGATGAAGTGATGCAATTTACTGTTGATTTGACAAAAAAAATCAATAAAATTCCGGTAGAAGTAAACGATTATCCTGGTTTTGTTGCCAACAGAATTTTAATGCCGATGATTAATGAATCTATTGAAACATTGTACAACGATGTTGCTGGAGTTAAAGAAATTGATACAGTAATGATGTTAGGAATGGCGCATCCGATGGGCCCTTTGCAATTGGCAGATTTTATTGGATTGGATGTTTGTTTATCCATCTTAAATGTATTGTACGACGGGTTTAAAAACCCAAAATACGCTCCTTGTCCGTTATTAGTTAATATGGTTAGAGCTGGGAAATTAGGCGTTAAATCTGGCGAAGGCTTTTATGATTATTCTGAAAACAGACGCGCTGAAAAAGTAGCAAAGCAATTTGCTTAATAATGAAACAAAAACTCTTTATATTTTTGATTTTTGTTTGTTTGATTGCCAAATCTTACGGACAAAAATCAACTAAGAGTTTTTTTACTATAACTAAATACGGAATACAAGTATCGCAAGGAAACGAAAACAACTTTTTGTTTGATGATGCCGATTATTTCTACAGAACAAATACCCTAAAAGGACAATTATACTTTCCAATAACAAAACTCAAAACAATTGAAATTTCTTTAGTTGTTCAACCTCAAATTCAATTTGTAAAACACCAATTGTATAATGAACAATTTGTAAGACCTGAAGAAGACAATTATCTCGAAAAACGACAACGATTTACACAGTTAAAAAATCTAACAATAACTGCAATAGAATTTAGTTTAGAGGCAAAGCAACAACTCTATAAAAACCTAAGTGTTTTTTTACAAGCTAGTTTAGGATTTAGCTTTATTGATACAGAAACAGAGCGACTAGCAAAAGGTTTTACTTTTATAGAAAATGGAAATTTAGGATTGGATTATCAGTTTAACGAGAAAATTTCTATTCAGTTTTTTGGCGGAGTTGGACATGTTTCAAATTTTAATTTTCAAATGCCAAATAGTGGTTATAACATTTTTAATATTGGTATTGGATTTTCTTTTTTAAATCATTGATTTTGTTTTAGTTACATTGTAATTCAATTCTTTTTTATATATTTATAAAAAAGAAAATTAAAATCTATGAATTATGAAAACAAAAATCACTTTCCTTGTCGTATTGTTTATTAGCAACTTTGTACTGTCTCAGACAGAAGAATGCCTAACACCTTCTAATACTAAAACTGAGTTAGAAATTTATGAAATGTTAAACCCCGTAATAGAATCTACGGCTAATGATACATTTTGTGTAAAAGTCTATTTTCATATTATTAAAAAAAGTGATGGTTCTGGCGGAAAAACCACAGATGATGCCAACGAAGCTTTTCGACTAATAAATGAAGCCTTTAATCCACACAATATTTTTTTTAATTGGGACAATACTATTGATATCATTAAAAACAATGCTATTTATGGTAATGAAGTTTGGGAAAAAACAACTGATGTTTTTGAAATTAATAATAATGAAGATGGTATTGATATTTACTTGTTTGACGATAATTATCATTTTAGAGCTGGAAAATCAATCGGAATTGGAAAAAATACGGAAGTATGGGTTTCGGGTCCATTGGTAAGAACCCATACTGTTTCGCACGAAATTGGGCATGTTTTAAATTTATACCATACTTTTCATGGTACGGTTACTGAGAATAGCTCTACAGGAAGTGACCCAAATCAATGTACAGAATATGTAAATGGTTCACAAGTAAATAGAGAGAATTGTGGTGATTATATTGCTGATACACCAGCTGATCCGTATTTTATAACTCCAATAGATAATGTAACTTGTACTTGGGCTGAGTACAAAGAAGATCCTGTTGGAGATAAGTATGAGCCGGATGGAACATTGATTATGTCGTATGCCGGATATGGTTGCAGAACTCGTTTTTCTCCTCTTCAAGGAAAACGAATGCGAGAAGCATTATTAAACCTTGCTCATTTAAAACATGTGTCTTCTGATACCTGTACTCCGTTTAGCTATGCAACCACCATTACAGATAGGCTGTGTAATACTAACACAAAAACTGTAACAATAAATAATAAATACAACGCTTCTAGTTATACTACTGTATGGGAAAAATCTGATAACGTAGAAATTGTTTCGAGTTCTAATAATGCTATCACTATTAGAGCCTTAACTTCGAGCTCTTTTGGTTCTGGCTTTGTAAAAGCAACTGTTAATGGTATAGAATTAGAGATGATTAATTTTGATGTTGGCGTACCTTTTGGGTATAGTAATGGAGTTATTGGAATTCATCCATATCCAGGGAATATAAGTGGTGGTTTGTATTTAAACAATTGGACACCAATGTGGATTCCTCAATATTCAAGTAGTGAGCCAAATTGGGAATGGTCTGTCAATTATTCTTTAATCCAAGGTCAAAATGGTAGTTCACAAGTTAAAATTAAACCTTATATTACTGGTTATATCACTGTAAAAGCCAGAAGATCTAATGAATGTGGTTGTGGAGAATGGTTGAGTACTAATTACTATGTTACACAATTTCCAAGTGGTGGGCAAGGATATACTAAAATTGAAAAATAACTATTATGAAAAAATTAGCATTCTTTTTAAGTTTTACTATTTTATTCTTTTCATGTACAAAAAATGAAATTGAAGATACTAAAGACAGTCGTTTTTATGGGAAATGGAGTTTAGTGGAATATACTTTAGGAGCAACTTATATTCCTCCATTAAAATATGATGAAGGCAAAATAATTTGGGAGTTTAAAGATGATGATAGTTTTATAGTGACAAATGCTCCAGGAATTAAGGTAATCCCTAGGCGTAATGGAGTATTTCCATATACAACATATAGTAATAATACCATTAATCAATTTATAATTAATGACTTTGCTTTTGGTTTTAAATTCACAAGTGAAAACAATCTTGAAATTTTTGGAGACATGGCTTCTGATGGCCCATGGTACAGATTTGTAAGGTATTCAGATTAAAACATGAAAAAACTATCTCTTTTTTTAAGCTTTACTATTTTATTTTTTTCATGTACAAAAAATGAAATTGAAGACACTAAAGATTCTCGTTTTTATGGGAAATGGAGTTTAGTAGAATATACTTTAGGTGCAACATTTATACCTTCCTTAAAATTTGACGAAAGGAAAATTATTTGGGAGTTTCAAAAGGATGGCTTTTTAAAAATTATTAATGATTAATCAATAACATTTAAGCCTAAACCTAATGGTATTTATTCTTTTAGTACTGATATAAATAATAACAAAATTATCACAAATGGAAGAGAAGCTGGGTATATATTTATTGATAATAATAATTTAGAAATTTATGGAGATACTGACGCTGATGGATTTTGGAGAAGGTATGTAAGGAATTCAGATTAAAAAGATAATATCAAAAATAAAAAGAGGAAACTTCTTTCGAAATTTCCTCTTTTTATTTATACTAATTTAAGAATTAGTCATTTTTATTTTCATCATCTTTCTTAGAAGCTTTATTCCAAATTTTAATTTGATCTTCTTTAGTAATTCCTGAAAGTACTTCAACATTTACACCATCAGAAGTTCCTAATTTTACAGTTCTCTTTTCAAATTTATCTCCAACTTTTACTTCAACATAAGGTTCTTCTGTTTTTTTATCGAAACGTAATAATGCTTCTTTAATTGCTAAAATATTTTCTTTCTTTTCTAAAACAATATCAGCATTTGCACTATAACCAGCTCTAATAAAATTGTTTTTATCTAAGGTAACATCTGCTTTAATTTTAAACTGTACTGCTCCTCCTTCTTCTGTTCCTTTTGGTGCAACAAAATTTAATTTTGCAGGAAATTTCTTTCCTTCAATCGCTCCTAAAGAAACCTCAATTTCTGTACCAACAATTAGTTTACTAACTTCAGACTCATCAACTTTACCTTCAAAAATCATTTTTGTCATGTCTGCAATACTTGCAATTGTAGTACCAGCATTAAAGTCGTTTGTTTGTGTAACTTGGTAACCTTTTTTAACAGGAATCTCCAAAATCATACCAGATGCTGTAGCTCTAATGTTTGTATTTGTTGTTTTTCCTAATCCAGAAGTAGAACCTTTTCTAATAATTTCTAAATCAGATTCAGCATTCGCTAAATTTAACTTTGCGTTGTTGAAACTCAATTCTGTAGTTTCGAATTCTTGACGAGAAATTACACCTTTATTCAGTAAGTTCTTATTTCTATCGTAAGAAATTTTTGCGTTGTTATAACTTAATTTTGCAGATTTAACTCTACCTGTAGCGCTGTTTAGAGAAGCTATATTTGGTACAACTCTAACTGTTGCAATTAAATCTCCTGTTTTTACAATTGCTCCTTCTAACACAAAAACTTCGTCAATAATTCCTGTAATTTGAGGCTTAATTTCTACTTCTTCTAACGGTACAACTTTACCAGTTGCTACAGTTTTTTTAACAATTGTAGTAGTGAAAGCTGTTTCAGTTTCAAATTCTATAATATTTGTTTTGTTCTTTTTACCGAACCAAATAAGTGCAGCTATAAAACATACTGCTATAATTGCTAAAATAATTTTTGCTCTTTTACTCATAATTGTTATTTGTTTATTCTTCTCTTAATGCTTCTATTGGTTTTACTATTGTTGCCATATATGCTGGTATTAATCCTATTAAAGTTCCTAATACAGCTAATGTTAAAAATGCTATTAAAATAATTGGGATATTTACTGTTGGATTTATCAATACTGCATCATCTCCATTTCCTACCAATTTATCCAATCCAAATAAGACTAATGCTCCAAAGACAATTCCTAACATTCCTGCAACTGTAGTTAAAAATATTGATTCTAATACAATCTGTCTTCTTACACTAACTGGTGTTGCACCAAGTGCGCGCCTAATTCCGATTTCTTTTGTGCGTTCTTTAACTGTAATTAATAAGATATTACCAATAGCAAAAACTCCTGCAATTAGTGTTGCAATACCAACAAACCATGTTAAAAATTGCATTCCAGATAAAAACCCTGTTACTTTTCCAATTTCTACACCAAGATTAACACTACCAAATGCTCTTTTATCTTCTGGATGTACTTTGTGTAGATTTTTTAAGGTTAATAAAACATCTGTTTCCATTTGCTCAATGTCAATTCCTTCATTGGCAGTAATCATCATCCAATCAATTTTATTTCCTGTATTGTATACTTTTTGAAAAGTAGTAAACGGAATGTAGGCAGAATCGCCATCAAAACTAATTCCGTTTGATCGTTTATAAACCCCAACAACTTTGTAATTGATACTATTTATCTTAACAAGTTGACCAATCGGAAACTCATTTTTCTCAAATAATTGCTTGTACATTTCTTCAGAAATTACACAAACTTTTGCGTAGGATAAAATATCATTTTCGTTTAAAAAACGACCGTACATTAAATCTTTTTTCTGAATTTTGTCTAATACTGGGTAATCTCCACTAACCTGAAAAGTACCAGTTTTAAATCCTTTAATAATTAAATTAGATGTTTGATTTCTTGGAGCTAATAACTTGATTTCATTGCTGTACTCACTTTTTAAAATCTCAACATCTCTTAAGGTTAAACTAAATCTTCTATTTTTTTGAAATCCTTTAAATGGTGTGTCAGTGGCTTGTGTCCAAACAAAAACACTATTAGTAGCAAAACTTCCAAATATTTTATTAAAATTATTTTCTATTCCTCTTGCCGCTCCTAACAATACAACCAACAAGAAGATTCCCCATAAAACACCAATAATTGTAATTGCTGTACGCATTTTATTTTTACGGATACTTCCGTAAATTTCTTGCCATGTATCTGAATCAAATAAAAATTTCATCTTAATCTGCTCTTAATGCTACAATTGGTTTAATTTTCGCTGCTCTTTTGGCCGGAACATAAGCAGCAATCAATCCTGATAAAATCAAAACAATAGTTGCTCCTATTACAATTCCTGGACTTACACTTGGGTCTTTTATAAAATAATCTTTTTCTAAACTGTCTCCTATTAAAGTTAAAATATATGTTCCTAGCAAAAGTCCTAAATAACCTGCAATAGTTGTTATTAAAACTGATTCTTGCACAACCATACCAACAATTGATGATGGTTTTGCTCCTAAAGCTTTACGAATTCCAAATTCTTTGGTACGTTCTTTAATTACAAAAATCATAATATTACTAATTCCAATGATTCCTGCTATTAATGTTCCAGAACCAATAAAAATTACAATAAAGTATAATGCTATTACAAAAACACCAACACCTTGATTTGCTTCTGCCATATTTTGAATTGATAAAGCACTTTGGTCATCGGGGTGGATATCTAACTGTTTTCTTAAATCACGTTCCATTTTATTTCCAAACGCAATAGCTTCATCTAAGCTCAAATCCGGATTGTAACCAATAACAATCTGACTAATATTATCATTATTACCATAAATCATTTGAGCAGTAGTTACAGGCATAAAAGTTTTACGTTCTTCGTTATCTCCACCTTCGTCAGAAAAAATACCAATAATTTGATATGATATTCCACTAACATTTATGCGCTTGCTTAGTGCTGGTTTTTCTCCAAATAAATCTTGTTTAACCAAACGACCAATAACAATAACTTTTGCTCTTTCTCTTAAATCTCTATCATTAATGTATCTACCTTCTTCAATAATAGTTTTTTCTAAAAACTGATGATCTGGATGTACTGCTTGTAAGCTATAGTTATCTTGTTTGTTTTTATACGATATATTTACATTTCTATTAACTCTAGCTGTTAAGTGCTGAATTTTAGCATCATATTCATCTTTAACAAAATTAAAATCTTTATTTTTTAATTGAATTCTTCTGCCTGTTTGTAAACCTTTATAAGGTTTGGTTGTTTTCCATACTCTAACAGACATAAAGTTTGCAGCATCATCAGCAAATGCATCTTTAAAAGTATTACTAAGTCCACTTACAATACCAAATAACAATGTAAAAAGTAAGATTGCAAAAGCTACGGTAAATCCAGACATTACAGAACGTAATTTGTTTTTACTAATGCTTTGAAAAATTTCTCTCCAACGATCTAAATCAAACATAAATTATACAGCTTTTGCTTGATTAGTTAATTCGTCACTAATAATAACACCATCCTTTAACCTAACAACTCTTTTGGTTTGTGCAGCAACTTCTTCTTCATGCGTAATTACAAAAACAGTCATTCCTTCATTATTAATATCTCTTAGCAAATCCATAACATTATCTGTAGTTGTAGAATCTAAAGCTCCTGTTGGTTCATCAGCTAAAACAACTTTTGGTTGTGTTACCAATGCTCTTGCAATTGCCACACGTTGTTTTTGTCCACCAGATAATTCATTTGGTAAATGATTTGCCCAATCTTTTAATTCTACTTTATCTAAATATTCCATTGCCGTTTTTAAACGTTCTTTTCTAGGAATTCCTTTATAATATAATGGCAATGCAACGTTTTCTAATGCTGTTTTATATGAAATTAAATTAAATGATTGAAAAACAAATCCTAGAAATTTATTTCTTAAAATTGCTGCTTTTTTTTCGTTCAAGTTCTTAATCAACTGACCATTTAAAAAGTATTCTCCATCATCGTGTTCATCTAAAAGACCAACAATATTTAATAATGTAGATTTTCCTGAACCAGAAGATCCCATAATTGAAACAAATTCACCTTCTTTAATATGCAAATCAATCCCTTTTAAAACATGCAATGAATCTTTTCCGATCGGATAAGATTTGTGTAGCTTTTTAATTTCTATCATCTTAATTAGTTCATTTTTAGCGAAAGTAATTACTGTGCTTTTTTAAAGCTATTAATGTTATGTTAAAGGTTAATCTAACCGAACATTTCTATTTCTTTAATTACTTCTGTGTATCTGACGTCTTAAAACAAAATTTGTTACATGAAATTCATAAATTTTATGGAAATTTGTAAAAGATAATTTTTTAATTATAATTTTTTCTGATGGATCTACTTGATAAACTCCTAAAAAATAAGCAACTAGTACTTTTTGACGGAGTTTGCAACTTTTGTAATGCTTCTGTTTTAAAAATTATAAAAAAAGATACTCAAAATCTATTTTTATTTGCTTCTCTACAATCAGAAATTGGAAAACAAATAACAAATCATTTTAAGATTGATACAAAAAAAACCGATTCTATTATTTTAGTTACTTCTAAAGACAACTATTATAGTAAATCTAGTGCAGCTTTAAAAATTGCAAAACATTTTGGCAGATTCTGGATGCTTTTTCAAATTTTTTGGATTTTACCAAAAGCGTTTAGAGATTTCTTTTATGATTATATTGCAAAAAATCGTTATAAATGGTTTGGCAAAAAAGAGAGCTGCATGATACCAACTCCTGAATTAAAAAGTAAGTTTTTAGAATAAAAATGTATTTTCGCACCATCTAAGCAAGTAAAATGAAAGAAATTAAATGTGTAATTTTTGATATGGATGGAGTTATCATCGATTCTGAATTGCTCCATAAAAAAGCCTATTACGAAACCTTTATCTCTTTAGGATTAAATGTTTCTGAAGAATTGTATAAGACCTTAACAGGTTCATCAACCATCAATGCATTTCAAAGATTAATTGCGCATTTTAATTTAAATGAAGACCCAAATGAATTGGTTTTGCAAAAAAGAAAGCGTTATGTTAATTTTTTTGAAAACGACCCAACATTACATTTGGTAAAAGGTGTAGAAGACATCATCAAATATTTTTATGAGAAAGAAATCACCTTAATTTTAGCCTCTTCTTCTGCCATGGTTAATATTGATCGTGTTTTTAATCGCTTTGATTTAAATCAATATTTTACGGCTAAAATAAGTGGAGCCGATTTAAAAGAATCAAAACCACATCCAGAAATTTTTGAAAAAGCAGCTATATTAGGAAATACTCCGAGAGAAAACTGCATTGTTATTGAAGATTCTGATAATGGCGTAAAAGCAGCAAATGACGCTGGCATCTTTGTATTTGGATATAGAAACCCGTTAGCTGCAGATCAAACCTTAGAAAATGCTGATAAAGTAATTACTGACTTTAGTGAATTAAAAGAGTTCATTTAATTTTTTAAAAAAAATAAAAAAATGTTTGATTGCATTATTATTAATCGTAATATTGCAATGTATAAATACATAGATAAATGGGAATTACAAAAACAGAAATATTTACAGATCAACAAAATGAAATAGCCTTGTTTGCAAAAGCATTTGGTCATCCAGCAAGGGTAGCAATTTTACAACACTTATTTAAAATTGATGCTTGTGTTTGTGGTGATTTAGTAACCGAAATAAAATTGGCACAACCAACAATATCTCAACACTTAAAAGAATTAAAAAATTTAGGGTTGATAAAAGGGAATGTAGAAGGAACAAGTGTTTGTTATTGTATTCATTCAGAAAATTGGAAAAAGATGAAAGAAATTATGTTTCAATTTTTAAATCAAGATAGTACAGAAAATGAAAACTGTTGTTAAAAAACAAATAAAAAATTATAAAAACACATACAATGAATAATGAGCAAGAATTAAAAAATATCGTTAAAGAACGTTACGCAAAAATTGCAGAACAGGGAAAAACTGAAAATGCTGCATCTTGTTGTGGTGCAACTACTCCATCAAACAAAGTATATAATATTATGATGGATGATTATTCTGAAACCGAAGGATATATTGAAGATGCAGATTTAGGTTTAGGTTGCGGATTACCAACTCAGTTTGCAAAAATTTACAAAGGTGATACAGTAATCGATTTAGGTTCTGGTGCAGGAAATGATTGTTTTGTTGCAAGGCATGAAACTGGTGCAGAAGGAAAAGTAATTGGAATTGATTTTACACCAATTATGATTCAAAAGGCAAGAGAAAATGCCAATAAACTTGGGATTAATAATGTAGAGTTTAGAGAAGGAGATATTGACCAAATGCCAGTTAGTGATGCTATTGCTAATGTCATTGTAAGTAATTGTGTTTTAAATTTAGTTCCCAACAAGCAAAAAGTAATTAGTGAAGTTTTTAGAGTTTTAAAACCTGGTGGACATTTTAGTATTTCTGATATTGTTTTAATTGGAAATCTACCAGAATCTTTAAAAGAAGATGCAGAAATGTATGCAGGTTGTGTTGCTGGGGCCATTCAAAGAGCAGATTATTTACAAATGATTGAAAATAACGGTTTTCAAAACATCATCATTCAGAAAGAAAAACCAATTACAATTCCTGATGATATTCTAAGTAAATATTTAAGTGATGAAGAAGTTACCAATTTTAATAAAGGAACAACCGGAATTTTTAGTATAACAGTATATGCTGAAAAACCAGGAACAACAAACAAAAAACCAAAAGTAAGTCTTTCTGAAATAGAAGCTTCAAACTGTTGCACTCCAAACACAAGTTGTTGTTAATTAATTGATTACTAGAATGCACATTTTTAAAACTATCAAAACAGTTATTTCAACATTAAATGTTGATGAAATTTCAAGTAAACGAAAAGAAGTTTTACAACCTTTAATTGAATTTATTAAAACTAAAAAGGTTGAAAATAAAGAAGTTCGTTTAAATTTTATTTGTACTCATAATTCTCGTAGAAGTCACTTAGCACAAGTGTGGGCACAAACAATTTCGTATTATTTGAATGTTAAAAATGTGCATTGTTATTCTGCAGGAACAGAAACAACAGCTCTTTTTCCAATGATTGTTGAAACATTGAAAAACTCAGGTTTTAAAATCACAAAGGAAACTGAAAATAAAAATCCTGTTTACAACATTTCTTTTTCAAAAGAAGCTGCACCAATTATTGGTTTTTCAAAAACATTGGATTCTGATTTTAATCCAAAATCAGCATTTGCAGCAATTATGACGTGTTCACAAGCTGATGAAGGTTGTCCGTTTGTTGTCGGAGCAGAAAAAAGAATTTCAATTCCGTTTGATGATCCAAAAGAATATGATAACACTTCTATCCTGAAAGAAAAATACAATGAAAGAAGTATACAAATTGCTACAGAAATGTACTTTGTTTTTACTCAAATAAACTCATAATATGCCAACTACTAAAAAACTAAGTTTTCTTGATCGTTACCTAACATTGTGGATTTTTATCGCAATGGCTTTTGGAGTTGGAATTGGATATTTTATTCCTACTTTTCCAAACATCATCAACTCATTTAATAGCGGAACTACCAATATTCCCATTGCAATTGGATTGATTTTAATGATGTATCCACCTTTAGCAAAAGTTAATTACGCTTTATTGCCAAAAGTTTTTAGAAACACAAAAATTTTATCAATTTCATTATTATTAAATTGGGTAATTGGTCCTGTTTTAATGTTTGTGTTGGCAATTACATTTTTACAAGACTATCCAGAATACATGGTTGGACTCATTTTAATTGGTTTAGCTCGTTGTATTGCAATGGTGTTGGTTTGGAATGATTTGGCTGAGGGAAGCAGTGAATATGGCGCAGGTTTAGTCGCATTAAATAGTATTTTTCAAGTATTTGCATATTCTTTTTACGCTTGGATATTTATTACCGTGCTTCCGCCCTATTTTGGGTTTGATGGAGCCATCGTTGATATTTCTATAAATACAGTTGCGGAAAGTGTTGCTATTTATTTAGGAATTCCGTTTGCTTTAGGAATTTTGAGCAGATTAATTTTGGTAAAACTAAAAGGTGAAAAATGGTATACTGAAACATTTATTTCGACCATTTCTCCAATTACCTTAATTGCTTTATTATTTACTATTGTTGTCATGTTTTCTTTAAAAGGAGAATTGATTGTAGAAATTCCAATGGATGTTTTAATCATTGCCATTCCGCTATTGATTTATTTTATTTTAATGTTTATCATAGGTTTTTTCGTCACAAAAGCAATGGGAGCTACCTACGATAAAACAGCTTCTGTTGCCTTTACAGCAGCAGGAAATAATTTTGAATTAGCAATTGCAGTTGCAATTGCTGTTTTCGGTCTGAATTCTGGACAAGCTTTTGCAGGAGTTATTGGTCCTTTAGTAGAAGTTCCTGCATTAATTATATTGGTTAGAGTTTCGTTTTGGCTGCGAAAAAAATATTACAAATAACTATTTTAAACTCTCTAAAATAAAGTCTACCGTTTTACTGGTATTTTTATTTTTTAAATACGAATCTGTAATGTGTTTTGATTTTACAGCATAACCGTTGTCAATCATATATTGAATATCATCAACATATTCTAACGATACTTTTCCTGTTAACAATAAACTTAAATCTTTATCATTTTTATGATAACTATAAATCTTTTTTAAACCCGTTAAATACAAGTAATCTTTGGTAAAACCTCCACCCCTGTGTGCACGTATCGAAATATAAAAAGCTTCTTCTCTTCCTAAATCATAATCGTTATGCAACATTCTAAATGTCCTAGAAAAAGAATATCCTTTTGCCAAACTATCTACAGCCAACACTCTGTATGCCAATTCTTTTAAACGTTTTACTGTTAAATTTCCAGACATATATTCGCTAAAAACTGCTAAACCTTCTTGAGTTTCTTCATTATTTGGGAAACCGTGAGAAAATATTTTTAACGGATGCAATAAACCGTTCATAGTTGTTACCATGTGAACACCAATTTCATGGTTAGTTAAAACATTTATTTCATTATCAGAAAACACATGATTGTTATTCAAAACCAACGCTTTTATACTATTAGAAACCATCGCAACTGCTCCCATAGTTGATGAGTTTTTTATCTCATACGAAAAGTCGTATTTCTTAGAATACTCTCTAAAAAAATGTTCAGATTCTTTGGCTGTATATTTTGGTTTAAAAATATCAGAATTAATGTCTTCACTATCAAAATGAAGAATAAATTTTGCATTTTCAACATCTTGTTCAGTTGGTGTTCCAAAAGAATGCAAGCTATTGTAGTAAAACTTTTTACCTTTGCCAATAGTTTCTATACATTGAATTAAACCTGAATAAAAATAGATAATATCTTCATACAAATCTCTTAAACGTTCGTCTTCAATTTTATGAATTGACTGTGCAAAAAACTCTTTGTGAAGCTTAAATTTATCAAAATCTCTTTTCGGATATTTAAACTTTGGATCTGTTAAATATTTGGAATTGAAGAACTTTTCTTTTTCAGATTCAATATTAGTTGGATTCACATAATTTAAGAGCTCAATTTTTTTTACAAGCTCATCTATGTGATTGTCAATCTCAAAAAGTGTTTTGTTTTTTACTTGCGTATCATTCATCATTACTCAATATCTAAAAAGAAACAACAAATTTACAATTTATGTGCTTTATAAAAAGTTTCTGCATGGTTTTTTAATTCGATTTTTAAATAATTTTCTACTGCAGAAACAACTTCTGGATACATAATTTGCTTTAATTCATCGCAATAAATTTTTGCTATTTCTGTTGCCAACACTAATGTATTCTCGAAATTTTGAGTAATATATTTTAAGAAATATCCATTTCCTTGAAACGTATCATTAATTTTTGAAGTTGATTTAATTCCGTTTGGTAATGGCGTTTTTTCTAAAATTAATCTCCAAGATTCTATTTCTTTTCCAAAACGATTTTCATCAACATTTCCAGTTCCTAAATTCCACGTTGGCACTTCTCTACTCCAGCGTTTCCAATTGTATGAATGCATATCGTACACAACACAAACTCCAAATTTTTCTTCTAATTTAGAAATTAAAGCATCTACAACTTTATAAAAATTTGTGTGTTTTTGAAGGCTTTTTAATTTCATTTCTTGTGGCAATTCAGCTTTCCACAATTGTTTTCCCCAAGCATCATCATAAATTGCAGTTTCTGGCGCACGATTTAAATCGTATTCAAATCTAGAATCCATTCCTGCAATTACAATTGGATGTGATTGAATCATTTCTTTCGTTGCCGGATCTTCTTCAAACCAACGTTCGTATGCTGTATGCAAACAATTTTCCCATAATTCTTTTCTAAATTGATGTCCGTCGTGAATAGCACCACAAGCATAATAAACATATGCATCAATTTTTATGGTAAACGAATAGTCGCTAGAAACAGCTTCAAATATTTCTTCTTGCTGAATTTTCTGAATAATTTCTTCAATAGATAATTTTAACATCTCGCTATTTTTCAATTGGTAAATGTGCTAAACTTCCCCATTCTGTCCATGATCCGTCATACACAGAGACTTCTTTAAAACCTGCAATTTCTGCTCCCAAAGCTAAAATACAAGCCGTAATTCCTGAACCACAAGAAAAGATTAATTCTTTGTTTTCAGGATTTATTTTTTGAAATTCTTGCTTTAATTCTTCTTGATTTTTAAATTCCAAATTGTTTAAAAGTGAAGTAAACGGTAAATTAGTAGAAGTCGGTATGTGACCGCTTCTTATTTCTTTTCTTGGTTCTAATTCTGTTGCATGAAATCTTCCTGAAGAACGAGCATCAACAATTTGTTTGTTTCTGTTAAAAACAGATTCTAAAACAACATCAGAAGTAACTATTTTTTCTGGTTGATACCTTACTTCAAAATCACCAATTTCAACCATGTGATTTTGTTTTTTTTCTGTTGGATAATTTGCTTTTTTCCAAGCTGGAAATCCACCATCTAAAACAGCAATATTGTTAAAACCCATCGATTTAAATAACCACCAAACTCTTGGCGAAGAATAAATACCATGCGTATCATAAACCACTATGCAAGAATCTTTATTGATTCCTAATTTTCTAGCTTCTCGTTCAAAATCATTTGGTTTGATTGCCGTATTTGGAAAAGCAGCACCTTGTATAGAAAACACTTTTTTAATGTCAAAAAAAAGAGCTGCAGGAATTTGGTTTTCTACACTATTATTTATTTGAGAAACTTTAGGAATAGTACCATCTAAAACTACTAAATTGGTTGCATCTTTATGTTGATACAACCAATTTACAGAAACCAATGGTTTTTCTATTTGTAATAAATTACCCATTAATTTTAAGCTTGTTCTACTTTATTTTTTAAATCAGTCATTCTTCTAAAAGCTGCATTTTTTTCTAAAATTTTGCTTTCTAAGAAATCAACAACTTTTTCTTGAAGTTTTAATTTATATACTTTATTTATATAGGTAACACCGCCCGGACTCATAACATTAACCTCAACTAGTTTACCACCAATTACATCAATTCCGACAAAATACAAACCATCTTTTACTAATTTTGGTCCAATTTTTTCGCAAAGTGCTTTTTCTTGTTTTGTTAGTTTGTGCTTTTGAATACTTCCGCCCGCAGAAACATTAGAACGATGATCTTTTTCTCCAGGAACTCTTCTCATTGCTCCGATTGGTAAACCATTTAATAATAAAATCCTAACATCACCTAATTCAGCCCCTTCTATATATTCTTGTAAAATTACATAATCTGATGTTCCATCGCCTTTATTGATATAAAAATCTAATAAAGAATTGATGTTTCCCATTGCCGCTTTTTCGATTAAAATAACTCCAGAACCACCAAAACCGTTTAATGGTTTTAGAATCATTTTATCAGAATCAGATTCTTCAATCATTTTGACTAAATAATCTTTGTTTTTTGAAACATGTGTAACAGGAATTATTTCATTATTTGGATCTTCAAAAACTGCTGTGTACAATTTATTATTTGCTTCTCGCATTCCTTGAACAGAATTGATAATAAAGACATCATCTTTAACAGAATCCAAAAAGTTTAACATTAATGGATCTAAAGGCGGTTCTGCTCTCATAAAAATAGCATCAAAACCAGCTAACGGAAGCATTTCTTCTCTTGTTGTAGCTTTATTATAAAATGATTTAAGATTTGTAGGAATTTTATCCATTCTGTTTATAATAGTACAAAACGCATTTGTAACACTATTTCTAATTGTTAAATTGGCAGGTGTACAAATAGCAACACCATGACCTCTTTTTGCACATTCGTGAATGATCGCTAGCGAAGTATCATTTTCAGGAGATTTAATATCTTCCCAAGGATACATTAAAAAACAAATATTCATTCTATAAAATTAAAGGTTCTAACTTATTTAACCGCATCGTAATTGTCATCCCAATTTTGGATATTTGGTTCACCTAATTTACCAACAGATTTTGCAACTAACATTGAAACAGCAGCATCTCCAGTAACGTTTACAATTGTTCTACACATATCTAACGGTCTATCAACTGCAAAAATTAATGCTAAACCAGCTTCCGGAATTCCGGCATAACCTAAAACTCCAACTAACATTACCATTCCTGCTCCTGGAACAGCAGCAGAACCAATTGATGCTAACGTTGCAGTGGCAATAATTCCTAATTGAGTTCCAAAAGTTAAGTCCATTCCAAATGCTTGAGCGATAAATACAGCTGCAACCGCTTGATATAAACTTGTTCCATCCATATTAATTGTGGCTCCGATTGGTAAAACAAAACTTGCTACTTCTTCTTCTACTCCAATATGTTCTGTAACTCTTTCCATTGTAACCGGAAGAGTTGCAGCACTTGAACTTGTTGAAAATGCTAGTAATTGTGCTGGTGCCATCGCTTTCATAAAAAAACTTGGAGATTTTTTTGTAAAAACAAGAACTAATATATTGTAAACTACAATCATTAACATTAAACCACCAACAACTGTAATTGCATACCAACCTAATGCTTTAAATAAATCTAAACTTGGCGATTCTACAACCAAAGCAGCCAACAAAGCAAATACTCCGTATGGCGCAGCTAACATTATTAAATCTACCATTTTAAGAATGACTTCGTTAAATCCGTCGAAAAATTTCTTTACAGTTTCTCCTTTTTCTTCAGGAATTAAGATCAATCCAATTCCAAAAAACATTGCAAAAAAGATTACTTGTAACATATTTCTATTACTTGTTGCTGCAGCAAAAATATTTTCTGGTACTAAATCAACTAAAGCTTGTAAAGGTCCATCTTGTTTTTGTTTAGCAGCTTCCTCTTTATATTTTGTGGTATCTGTACTATAACTTTCTACCATTTCTGTTCTTGTAGATTCGGTAATTTGTTTTCCAGGATTAATAATATTAACCAACATTAACCCAATAGAAACAGCAATTACAGTAGTAACAATATAAATACCAATAGTTCTTCCTCCCATTTTAGAAAGCTTAGAAATATCTTTTAAATCCGAAACTCCTTTAATTAGTGCTGCTAGAATAAGCGGAATTGCAATTAGTTTTAGTGAATTGATAAAGATGGTTCCAAATGGTTTTATCCAATCTTTTATAAAATCTTTTCCAAAATCAAAGTTTGTCATAATCAGAGCAAAAATAACTCCTAACAACATTCCTAATAGTATTCTCCAGTGTAGTGCTAATTTTTTCATTTAATAAAATTATAATTAAAGTTTTGAAAGGTAAAAAAAATAAAATCCTCCATCCAAATTTCTTAGCGTTATTTTAGAAATCAACTCGTTTAAATTTTAAATAACTAGAATCATGTTGTATTTTTGCTGCATATTTTTTAAAAATGGAAAAATTAAAAAAACGTTGGGGTTTAACTTCAAATTGGCAAGTTTTTGTCATTTTATTGGTATTTTCTATAACAGGATTTACATCTTTATATATTGCAAAACCTATTTTAAATCTTATTGGTTTAGAACAAGCAACTACAAACCCTTGGATATATAGACCTTTACGAATTTTATTGATTTTTCCGTTTTATCAAGTCTTAATTGTTTTTTATGGTTGGCTTTTTGGTCAGTTTGCTTTTTTCTGGGCTTTTGAAAAAAAGATGTTAAGTAAAATTGGATTTAAAAGATGTTTTAAAAATGTAGGAAACTAGTGAAATTTACTTCATTTATAAATTCAATAAACCATATACAAACTGCAAAAATTGGTGGATTGGAATCTCAGTTTAGATTGGCTCCAAAAATGCGTTTAAGCTATAATGCAAAAAAAATTGCTGCTAGTAACCCAAAGAAAGCGGCTGTTTTAGCATTGTTTTATCCTAATCAAAAAGGAGAAACTTGTTTTTTACTAACTCAAAGAGCTAGCTATAAAGGAACACATTCTGCTCAAATTAGTTTTCCAGGCGGCAAAATAGAAAAATCGGATAAAAACTTAAAAGAAACTGCTTTAAGAGAAACATTTGAAGAAGTTGGCGTTTTAAAAGAAAACATTACTGTTGTAAGAGAAATAACCGATGTCTACATTCCGCCAAGTAATTTTTTAGCGACTCCTTTTATTGCATTTACTGAAGAAAAACCTGATTTTAAAACAAATTATGAAGTAGAGGTTGCTTTTGATGTTTTACTAAAAGATCTTTTAGACGATGCTAACATAACAACAATAAATATTACAACTTCTTACGCTAAAAATATTGACGTACCTTGCTTTAAACTAAATAATTACATCGTTTGGGGAGCAACAGCTATGATTTTAAATGAAATTAAAGAATTATTAAAATAGCTGTGTTACTATATTCTTTTGTATTTTAGCAAGTAACTAACTAGTAAAATTAAAACCAACTATTAATGCCTCTATTCAAAAGAAATCCTTTTGGACATATTCTGTTTGTGAAAAAATGGATTATTAGAATTTTTGCTGCCGTTTCTCATGGTAGATATAGACGATTTAACAACTTACAAATTGAAGGTTCAGAAATTATAAGAGATTTACCTGAAAACAACGTGCTGTTTGTTTCTAATCATCAAACGTATTTTGCAGATGTAACTGCTATGTTTCATGTATTTAATGCTGCTTTAAAAGGTAGAGATAATAATATTAAAAACATTGGTTATATCTGGCAACCTAAGTTAAATATTTACTATGTTGCCGCTGGCGAAACCATGCGCTCTGGTTTATTACCTAAAATATTTGCGTATGCTGGTTCTGTTTCAATAGAAAGAACTTGGAGAAGTAATGGACAAAATGTAAACAGACAAGTAAAAAATTCTGATATTTCTAATATTGGTAAAGCTTTAAATGATGGTTGGGTAATTACATTTCCTCAAGGAACAACAACGCCTTTTAAACCCATTAGAAGAGGAACTGCCCATCTAATTAAAACGTATAAACCTGTAGTTGTACCTGTGGTTATTGACGGTTTTAGACGCTCTTTTGATAAAAAAGGTTTGGCTATAAAAAAACGAAATGTGTTGCAATCTATGGTTATTAAAGAACCTTTAGAAATAGACTATGAAAATGAATCTGTAGCAGATATTGTTAGTAAAATTGAGCTTGCTATTGAACAACATCCTTCATTTTTAAAAGTATTAACACCAGAAGAATACGCAAAACAAGAAGAAGAATTAAACAAGAAACGTGAGTTTTGGAGTTAATTTAAAATACAATGAAAAAATTATCAGTTATCAATATATATTGATAACTGATAACTGAAACTTAATTATTTTCCCAACCAAGAGTTCATCATCCAAATAGTTTTTTCTTGTTCTGCAATAAAATCACTCATCATAGCATTTGTTCCTTCGTCATTTGCATCACCAGAATTATCTAAAATTACTCGTTCTATTTTTAACAACTCTTTAAGTGAATTTACAACTACTTCTACTGCTTCTCTATCGTTAGAAATATCTTTAGCTACAGGAACTGTTGCTAAAGAAGTATACTCGCTAAAAGTATGTAATGGTCTTCCTTGTAAAGTTAATATTCGTTCTGCAATCATATCAATTTTTATTTGAGAATCGTCATACAACTCTTCAAACTTTACATGTAATTCAAAGAAATTTTTCCCTTTAATATTCCAATGTAAACCTCTTAAACTTTGATAATATACTTGAAAGTTAGCCAACAAAACATTTAATTCATTCACCAAATCTTTTGTTTCTTTTTTGTCTAATCCTAATACTGTTTTATTCATTTTTAGTGTGTTTTTTTATGTTCAAATCAAAGTTACAATAAGATTTTAGTTAAAAACCATAAGTTTAATTGATAGTTTTAATATCTTTATCAAAAATATTGATGAAATGACAATTACACAATTAAAATACGTGCTTTCTGTGGCAGAATATCAGAATTTCACAATCGCTGCTGAACATAGTTTTGTTACCCAACCAACTTTAAGCATGCAAATACAAAAACTAGAAGACGAATTAAGTGCTAAAATATTTAATCGATCTACAAAACCAATTGAGTTGACAGATATTGGAAAGAAAATTGTAGAACAAGCAAAAATTATAGTAGATGAAAGTAATAGAATTACAGATATTGTGCATCAGCAAAAAGGGTTTATTGGCGGCGAATTTAAATTAGGAATTATTCCTACAATTATGCCAACCTTATTGCCGATGTTCTTAAATAATTTTACTAAAAAATATCCGAAAGTAAAATTGATTATTGAAGAGTTAACTACCGAAGAAATTATACGAAAATTAACAGACGGACATATTGATGCTGCAATTGCTGCCACTCCGTTAGAAAACGAAGCCATTAAAGAACGCCCTTTATATTACGAACCTTTTGTAGGTTTAATTCCAGAGAATCATCGTCTTTTTAAAGAAAAAGTAATCAATACAGATGAGTTAGAAATGGATGATATTTTGTTGTTAGAAGACGGACATTGTTTTAAAGAAAGTGTTATCAATTTATGTAGAACATACAAAGCAGACAATAAAAAATCGTTTCAATTGGCAAGCGGAAGTTTTGATACACTTATCAAATTAACTAAAGAAGGTTTAGGAATGACATTGCTTCCTTATTTACATACGTTAGATTTAAACGATGTGGATAAAAGTCATTTGCGCGAATTTACAAGTCCGCCACCAGCTAGAGAAGTCAGTTTAATTTATCATAAATCGCAATTAAAAATGCAATTAATTGAAGCGCTAAAAACAACGATTGATGGAATTGTTAGAGGTGCTATTTCTTTTTCTGATGTAAAAATTATTAGTCCGTTGCAAAAGAAATAAATATTCCTGTCTGTTCGAGCTGAGTCGAGAACTCATAAAACCTCTCGACTCCGCTCGAGGTGACATTTAAAAAATAAGTATAAAAAAAGGAAGCTAATTAACTTCCTTTTTTTTGTTTTATAAATACATTTTTTCTCGTTGCTCTTTAATTTTTGGATCAGATAAATAATCATCGAAAGTAGCATATCTATCAATTACACCTTTTGGAGTAATTTCTATAATTCTATTTGCAACTGTTTGTGCAAACTCATGATCGTGTGTAGAAAACAACACAGTTCCTTTAAAATTAATTAACGAATTATTTAAAGCCTGAATCGATTCTAAGTCTAAGTGGTTTGTTGGTTCATCTAACATTAAAATATTTGCTCTTGTCATCATCATTTTTGATAACATACAACGTACTTTTTCTCCACCAGACAATACGTTACATTTCTTTAATGCTTCTTCTCCACTAAAAATCATTTTCCCTAAAAATCCTCTTAGAAAAACTTCTTCTCTTTCTTCTTCTGTTTGTGCATATTGACGTAACCAATCTACCAAATCTAATTCTGCATTTGTAAAATACTCAGCATTTTCTAGCGGTAAATAAGATTGTGTTGTGGTTACTCCCCAATCAAAAGAACCTGCATCTGCTTTTTCTTTTCCGTTTAAAATTTGATAAAAAGCAGTAACAGCTCTAGAGTTTTTAGAAATAATAGCAACTTTATCGCCTTTATTTAGGTTGATATGAACATCGCTAAACAAATATTCTCCTTCAAACTTTTTCGCTAATCCTTCTACATTTAAAATTTGGTCTCCAGCTTCACGTTCGCTTTTAAAAATAATTGCAGGATAACGTCTGCTCGATGGTTTAATATCATCAACATTTAATTTCTCAATCATTTTTTTACGAGAAGTTGCCTGTTTAGATTTTGCAACGTTTGCCGAAAAACGACGAATAAATTCTTCTAATTCTTTCTTTTTATCTTCTGCTTTTTTGTTTTGTTGCGCTCTTTGTTTTGCAGCTAACTGACTAGATTCGTACCAAAAAGTATAGTTACCTGAATAGTTATTTATTTTACCAAAATCAATGTCAGAAATATGAGTACAAACTGCATCTAAAAAGTGTCTATCGTGTGAAACAACAATTACTGTATTTTCGTAATTTGCTAAGAAATTTTCTAACCAATTAATGGTTTCAAAATCTAAGTCGTTTGTTGGCTCATCCATAATTAATACATCTGGATTTCCAAAAATTGCTTGTGCTAATAACACACGTACTTTTTGTTTTCCGTCCAAATCTTTCATCAACGTATAATGTAAATCCTCCTTAATTCCTAGGTTAGACAACATTGCTGCAGCATCAGAATCTGCATTCCAACCATTCATTTCCTCAAATCTTACTTGTAATTCACCAATTTTTTCAGCATTTTCATCTGTATAATCAGCATACAAAGCATCCATTTCTTTTTTGATGGCAAACAATTCTTTGTTTCCCATAATTACAGTTTCTAACACCGGAATTTCATCAAAAGCAAAGTGATCTTGAGACAAAACCGACATTCTTTTTCCGGGCTCTAAATGTACATGCCCAGAAGTTGGTTCTTGTTCTCCAGATATTATTTTAAGAAAAGTAGATTTTCCTGCACCATTTGCACCAATAATTCCGTAGCAATTTCCTTGAACAAATTTTGTGTTTACTTCATCAAATAATATTCTTTTACCAAACTGAACTGATAAATTTGAAACTGTAAGCATTTTTCTATAATTTTAAATTTTTGCAAAAGTATAAAATTTATAGGGAGTTTTGGCTGTTTTTAGCTTTAAAAATGGAATACTTGCCTTTTATAAAAGTACAAATTACAAAAGTTAAAGAAAGATTTAAAAGGAGCTCTTTTTTTAATACTTTAACAACGTATTAACAAGTTATTGAAAGATGTATATGTAATTTTGCTTGTAGTTTAAAATGAATAAATGAATCGATTTTTAAAATATTGTTTTTCTCTTGTAGCACTTATTCTAATTGGAAGCTGCACAACTTCTAATAAAGAAAATCTAACTTATTTTGGAGGTAAAATTATACATCCAAAAACAGATTTTGTACTGCTATTTCAAAACGATAAACTTATTGATAGTTTATTTTTAGACAAAGAAGATAAATTTATAGGATCGTTTAAAGATTTTAATGAAGGTTTCTACTATTTTATTCACGGTAACGAAAATCAATATATCTATATTGAACCAAAGGATAGTATTTCTATTCGTTTAAATACGTGGGATTTTGATGAATCTTTAGTTTTTAGTGGTTTTGGTGCAGAAAAAAACAACATCTTAATTGATTGTTTTTTAGATAATGAAAAAGAACGCTACAATCATCGTATTTATTCTTTTTATGGCTTAGAACCATCTGACTTTAAAGCTAAAATAGATTCTTTATTGCATTTAAGACAGGTAAAAATTGATGACTTTAAAGCTAGACAAACCGAATTACCAGAAAACTATTCTAAAATTTTAGAAATTGTTGCTAAATATCCTATTTATAATAGATTTGAAAGATATCCCGCAAAATATAGAGACATCAATAAAACTGATGGTTTTCCTAAATTAGATACAGATTTTTATTCTTACAGAAATAATATCGACTTAAACAATAGCGATTTAATGTATTTACGTTCATATACTCAATACATTGTAAATAGATTTTATAATAATGTGTATGCAAAAGGTTTATCAAATAAATCAAACGAATTTACGGTTGCATTATTAAATACTATTGATGAAAGTATTACTAGTGAGAAATTAAAAAATACTTTTTTACGACAAATGGTTGTGAATGATTTTTTAGACAAATCTACTTGTAGTATTAATAAAGAAGCGTTTTATACGTATTTTAAATTAAGCACTGATATTGAGGATAAAAAGGAAATTCAGCGTTTAATAAACGATGTAAAAAGTTTACATTCTGGAAGTTTATTACCTGCATTTGATGTGTTAGATTTTACCAATGCAAAACACAACATCAAAAAGTTAACAAAAAATAAAAACAGTGTAATTTACCTTTGGAATCCTAATTACATCAGTGGCGAGTATTTATCATCAAGAATTAATTACCTATCAAAAGAGTTTCCAAAACTTAATTTTATTGGTGTAAAAATTTCTTCTTCCTCTGCAAATGAAATACCTATTAAAGGAATCGACATCAAACAACAATTTTTTATCGACTCAGAAAGCGAAGCAAACGAATTTTTAACAAGCCAACTGCCAAGAGTTTTATTGTTAAATAAAAAAGGTAAGATTGTTAACGGATATGCTTCTATCAGTAGTTCTAGAATCCACAAGCAGTTAAAGACTTTACAGAAAGACTAAACCTTCTTAGGTTAATTCATATTATTTAACGTACCTTTGCACGCTCTTAATTATAAGAATTAAGAAGATTAGATAGTTGTTACCCAGTTTAATAAGTAACAAATTCTAAAGCGTTTATAAACCGAGTTTACAGATACTGGCGTCTGTGAGTTCACAATTGTTCACAGCATGTCAACATTTTTAGAGTTGGGGCTTAGAGAAGAAATCTCTAAAGCGCTAACAGATTTGGGTTATGAAAACCCTACAGTAATTCAAGAAAAAGCAATTCCACAAGTAATTGCATCCACACAAGATTTAAAAGCATTTGCACAAACCGGAACTGGTAAAACTGCTGCTTTTAGTTTACCAATTTTACAGCAATTAGATGTAAATAGTAAAGACACACAAGCAATCATTTTATCTCCAACAAGAGAACTAGCAGTTCAGATTGGTAAAAACATTGAAGAGTTTGCTAAATATATAAAAGGTGTAAGAACTACAACTGTTTATGGAGGAGCAAATATTGAAGAACAAATTCGTTCTTTAAAAAAAGGTTCTCAAATTGTAGTTGGAACTCCTGGTAGAACAGTAGATTTAATTAATCGTAGAGCATTAAAATTAGGAAACATTCGTTGGATCGTTTTAGACGAAGCCGATGAAATGTTAAACATGGGTTTTAAAGATGAATTAGACAAAGTTTTAGAAGCAACTCCGGCTAAAAAACAAACCTTGTTATTTTCTGCAACTTTTCCAAGAGAAGTTGAAGCGATTGCAAAAAACTACATGACCAAACCGATAGAAATTACTTCTGGGCAAAAAAACGAAGGTTCTGATGATGTTAGTCACGAATATTATGTAGTTAACGAACGTACACGATACGAAGCATTAAAAAGAATTGCCGATGTAAATACAGACATTTACGCAATTGTTTTTTGTAGAACTCGTAGAGAAACACAAGAAGTTGCAAACAACTTAATAAAAGATGGTTATAGCGCAGATGCGTTGCACGGAGATTTATCGCAAGGACAACGAGATGGTGTGATGGATAAATTTAGAAAGAAAAGTATTCAAATTTTAGTAGCAACAGATGTTGCGGCGCGTGGTTTGGATGTTACAGAATTAACACACGTTATCAACCATAAATTACCAGACCAAATAGAAAACTACACACACAGATCTGGAAGAACTGGTAGAGCTGGTAAAAAAGGAGTTTCGATTGCGTTGGTTAACAATAAAGAAAAAGGAAAATTACGCCCAATTGAAAGAATTATCAATAAGAAATTTGTGCAAGCGAATATTCCTAGCGGAAAAGAAATTTGTCAAAATCAATTAATGCATTTAATTGATAAAGTGCAAAATGCAGAAGTAAATACCAGTCAAATTGAAGAATTTTTACCAAGCATTTACGAAAAATTAGAAGGTTTAGACAGAGAACAGTTAATTCAGAAATTTGTTTCTTTAGAATTCAATACTTTTTTAGAATACTACGAAAATGCTAAAGATTTAAATAATTTAGCAGCAACTAGAGGAGATGCTAGGGATTCTGGCGGAAGAGGAAGACCAAGAGACGAAAACATGACGCGTTTCTTTATCAACTTAGGTAGAAAAGACGATTTAAATCCTGCTCGATTAATTGGTTTAATTAACGACCAACGTATAACAGACAATATAGAAATTGGTGCCATTGATATTTTAGACACTTTTTCTTTCTTTGAATTGGATAAAAACTTTGAAGGACAAACATTGAGTGCTTTTGAAGAAAACGATCCAGAATTTAACGGACGTGGCGTAAATATAGAAATTACAAAGAAAGAACGTTCTGGCGGCGGAAGAGGTCGTGGTGGAAATAGAAGCGGAAGAAGATCACCAAAATCTGATGGTGGTGGATTTGGAAGAAAACGTAGCGACAGGAATTCATCTTCTCCAAGAAGAAGCGGTTCTTCAGATCGTAAACCAAGAGCTGGCGGAGACAGACCAGATAGAGGTTCTGCAGACAGAAAATCTGGCGGTTTCGGAAGAAGACGTAGAGAAAGATAAAATAGTGTAAACGATACTACAAAAGCGCATCCATCTTGGATGCGCTTTTTTTATGCCTTTATTTTGTTATATTTGAGTTGCTAAACAAAAAGGCAGCTTGTTTTATTTGTGTTGTAAAAATTGATAATGAGAACTTTAATTACTTTATAACGAGTTGTGTGTAATTACGACCAAAATTGAAAGATAAAGAAACATATTACCAAAAAAGGGAATTGAATAGAATGGGATTACAGACATTCTTCTTAAATCTTGAAAATAATCATTATGATAGTGTAAATGATAAAATCATTCTAAAACTTGAAAAAGAATTAATTGATTTAAATATAAAAAAAGATAATCTTTTAGGCATTGAAAAAGGAGATTGTGGAATGAATATCTATTTCCTTGAAAAGGAACTTTTTGCAATCGCAGAAATGAAAATAATTTACGCTTATAAGCATTTTGATACACATTTAAAATTCTTAATTCGAGCATCTTATCAAGGTGTCAAGGAAAGTAAATTATTCAAATGGGAATTTGTTAAAGAATATTTGAAAACAAAGAGAATTACTATTAATGAAATTGATGATTTTCAAGAAATTAATGAATTACGAGAATTAAATAATTCGATAAAGCATTCTCGGAATATTATAAATGATAAAACCAAAAATATAAGAGAACTTTGTGGTCAAACGGAAATAACTTATAAAAGTTTAATTGATTTTTATAATCGTATTGAGAATAGCCCATATAAATTCATATTATCATTATCCGATAAAATTGACAAAGATTTATATGAATTCGATGAGAAGAGATTAGATGAAATAACCGCTAAATTAGCAATAAGAATGAATAATGAAACAATTGAAAAATTCATCGAAAAATTAAAAAGCATAAAATAAACTACAGCTAACACCGTGCATAATTAATGGCTGATTCTCTCCTACATATGAAAATCCACTCGGATTTTATTTTCAGTATATATTTATCAAACGTAAAAAATCATACTTAAACACGTTTCTTAAAAAGGCAAACTAATAGCTTCTGGTTGTATAAAATCCTTAGAATACGGATTTTCAAGAAAACTCACTGGCGGCTTTTGAAATTGGATAATATCTTCTTTTTCTATTCCGTACACTTGCCAATAATTAGAAAGCAATTGCGCAAATATATTTTCATCCCAAAACCCAAAAACAGGTTGCACTTCGTTGTTTTTAATTGCTATGCTAATGTGTTCTTCGATGATTTCAACGTTATATTCTGGTTGGTGTTGTAAGATATAATCTGAATAATGAAAGCGTGCATATAATTCTTCAAACTGCACAGGATGCAACACGTGTCCTTTCATTTTATCGAGAATTTCTTTGTGCTTTTCTCCGAGAATTCCGTTGTCTTGCAAACAGGCAATAAAACCAAAACCATTTACTCCAAATGAAAACATTAAATTGATAGGATCGTCGCGATAGCTAAAAATATCCGAAGAATATTTAAGCGGAAAAACCGCAATACTCCACGGTTTTTGTCCAACAAAAGAAATCGGTTTTACAACAGATTGCAACATTAAATGGAAATTTCCAAAACGCTCTTTAAGAATATCAGCAACGGCAAATTCTTTGTCTTGCGCAAGTTGTGTATCTCTTTCGTAAATCATTTCGTAATACAACAAGCCATACACCATTCTGCCTGTCCATTGAAAAAGTAGTTCCTCATCCAATGCGTCCATTCCTTCAAAACCTTTTTTATATGCGGCCTTAATCTTAACATCTAGTGCTTCGAAAGCATTTTTTACTTCAACAGAACATGGCAATCTAAGATCTTCGTAATGATATGATTTTGCTTTGTCCATCATCTCAATTTTTTCATCACCAAATTTAAAATGATCCATCAACCATTGCGGAAAAACGGTCATGCTTTCGGTTGTTAAAACTCCTGTTAGAAAACAGAAATGTTCGTCAAAAATCAATTCTTTAAAGGGGTTATAAAGTGATTGGGACATAATTTTTTGGATTTATTTTTTTGCAAAGATACTTATTCTTTTACCTCATCAGCGCCATATAACAACTCTATAAATTCTGATTTTGTAATGTTTCCAAAATAGTCTTCTAAATTGATGTCGGCTAACTTTTTTGTAATTTCTTCTTTATCGTACGCAACGCCAATTAAAAGATTTTCTATAGTTTCTAATGGTTCTTTTCCGAAGAAATCACCAAAAATTTTAATTTCTGTTAAATATCCTTTCTCTACAAACATTCTTACATCAATTTCTCCCACAGGAAAACGTTTGCTTCGTTGGATGTTAAACTTTGGTGAACGACCATAATTCCAATCCCAAGAATCGTATTTTTCTTCTTTTAATTGATGGACAGCTTTCCATTCTTCTTCCGTTAAATGATAGGTTTCAAAAGCTTCTCTTTCTGCATACAAACCTTCTAATAAAAGTGCTCTAAATTCTTCTATTTTCATCGGATTGTTAAGATATTCGCTAATATTTGCAACGCGGCTACGAACAGATTTGTGTCCTTTAGAAATGATTTTACTCATTTTTACTTGAAGTGCATTGCCAACTTCATTAAGATCTGTGTCAAATAAAAGAGTTCCATGACTTACCATTCTTTTTCCTGTAGAAAATTGAGCGGTTCCAGAAATTTTTTTATCATCTACTAGAATGTCATTTCTACCTATCAGCTCTGCTTCTACTCCAATTTTTGAAAGTGAACTGATGACCGGTTCTGTAAATTTTTTAAAATTGTTTAAACTTTTAACATCGTGATTGGTGATAAAACTAAAATTTAGGTTTCCTTTATCATGATAAACTGCTCCACCTCCAGAAATTCTACGCACTACATGAAGTTTGTTTTCCTCTACATATTCGTGGTTGATTTCTTCTAAGGTATTTTGACTTCTACCAATAATGATAGAAGGTTCGTTGATATAAAACAATAAATAATCAGATTGTTTATCAAAATTTCGAAGTACATATTCTTCCAAAGCAAGATTTAATCTTGGATTGGTATTTCCTTCATTTTCTATAAAAATCATGTGTAGAAAAGTTTAAATTTAAAGGAACAAAGTTAAGAATTATTTAACGGACAAATTAGTCCTTTTTAAAAAGATTAAGTAACTTTATGTCGAAAATATACAGCAATTTAAGAACCAAATGAACAAACCTATACATCAGTTTTTCACAAAAGATCATCACCGAATTGATGGATTATTAAAAAAAGCCGTTGAAAACCCAAATGAAATTGACATGAAGTATTATCATCAATTTCGAACTCAAATATTACGACATATTAAAATGGAGGAAAAAATATTTTTCCCGGCAGCTAAAAAAGTAAATCCAGCTGTAATGCAAAAACTCCTTCCAAAATTTAGACTAGATCATGGAGCAATTACGGCTTTACTAGTTCCTCCTCCAACGCTATCTCTAATAAAAGTGATACAATATGTATTAGCAAAACATGATGTAGAAGAAGAAAAACCTGGAGGATTGTACGAAATTTGTGAAACATTGACTAGTAATCAAACTCTAGAAATTTTAAAGCAACTTGCCGCTACAAAAGAAGTTCCTGTTCATCCTCCTAATCCTGCACCAATTGCAATAGAAGCTGCAAGACGAGCTATGACAAGAGCAGGTTATGATTTAGACGAAATTATAAGACTTACAAACAATTAAGTAATTAAAAAATAAAAGCTATAGAAAAACTATTCTTCCATAATAGAAGCAGCAATCTTTTTGTAGGTTCCGTTTTCTAATTTAGTTCTAATTCCAGAAAAAGCCGCAATGGTTTCGTCAATATCGTCTTGTGTGTGTGTTGCAGTTGGAATTAATCTTAGGATAATCAATCCTTTTGGAATTACTGGATACACAACAATAGAACAAAAGATTCCGTAATTTTCACGTAAATCATTTACCATTGCCATTGCTTCAGGAATTTCTCCTTTTAAAAACACTGGTGTTATACAGGTTTGTGTAGTTCCTAAATCAAAACCAGCATCTCTTAAACCACTTTGTAAAGCATTGGTGTTTTCCCAAAGTTTTGTTTTTAATTCTGGCATTGTACGCAACATATCTAAACGTTTTAATGCTCCTTTAACCATTGCCATTGGTAATGATTTTGCAAACATTTGAGAACGCATATTGTATTGTAAATACTGTATAATATCTTTATCGGCCGCAAAGAAAGCTCCGATTCCTGCCATCGATTTTGCAAAAGTGGCAAAATAAACGTCAATTCCGTCTTGAACACCTTGTTCAAATCCAGTTCCTTTTCCGTCTTTACCCAAGGTACCAAAACCATGCGCATCATCAACTAATAAACGGAAGCTGTATTTTTCTTTTAAAGCAACAATTTCTTTTAAACGACCTTGCTCACCACGCATTCCAAAAACACCTTCAGAAATCACTAAAATTCCGCCTCCGGTTGTTTCAGCCATTTTAGTTGCACGTTGTAAGTTTTTTTCAAAACTTTCCATGTCGTTGTGTTTGTATACAAAACGTTTTCCTGCATGTAAACGTACACCGTCAATAATACAAGCGTGCGTATCCATATCGTAAACAATAATATCGTTTTTAGTAACTAATGCATCAATTGCAGAAACCATTCCTTGATACCCAAAGTTTACCAGATAAGCAGCTTCTTTTTCAACAAATTCTGCACATTCTTTTTCTAATTGTTCGTGAAAAATAGTATGACCAGACATCATTCTTGCGCCCATCGGATACGCCATTCCGTGCTCCATTGCAGCTTCTCCATCAACTTTTAAAACTTCTGGGTGATTAGCCAATCCTAAATAATCGTTAATACTCCACGTAATAACTTTCTTTCCGTTAAAAAACATTCTGTTAGAAATGGGTCCTTCTAACTTAGGAAAAACATAGTATCCTTCCGCTTTATCGGCCCATTTTCCTAATGGTCCTTTATCACCTTTTATTCTTTCAAATAAATCTTTCGTCATGTTTTTTATCTTCAAAATTGAGAGTGCAAATTAACCGCTTTTTTGGCATTAAATCAAATTAAAATGCATCTATATAACAACAGCTACTCTAAAAATCCTTGTTGATGCATCCAAGAATCACTGTAAATTTTATTCATATATCTAGAACCATGATCTGGAAAAACCAATACAATAATGCTGTTTTCTACAAACATATTTTTATCGTTATACTGAATTGCAGCTTGCATTACAGCGCCGCTTGTATAACCTGCAAAAATGCCTTCTTTAATAATAATTTCTCTTGCTTTAAGTGCAGCTTCTTTATCTGTGACTTTTTCGTAGTCATCAATAATATCAAAATCGGTTGCAGTCGGAATTAAATTTTTACCCAAACCTTCTATTCTATAGGGATAAATATCATCTTCATCAATTTCTCCTGTTTCGTGAAATCCTTTTAAAATTGATCCATAGGCATCAACTCCTAAAACTTTGATAGCAGTATTTTGTTCTTTTAAATATCTTCCTATTCCAGAAATCGTTCCTCCTGTTCCGCTTGCCACAACAACATGCGTTACTTTTCCTTCGGTTTGTTTCCAAATTTCTGGACCTGTAGAATGGTAATGTGCTTCGCTATTTAATTCGTTAAAATATTGATTGATGTAAATTGAATTCGGAGTTTCTTTATGGATTCTTTTTGCGACTTCATAATACGAACGAGGATCGTCTGCAGCAACATTTGCTGGACATAAATGCACTTCTGCTCCCATTATTTTTAACATGTCTATTTTATCTTGTGATGTTTTAGAACTTACTGCCAAAATACATTTGTAGCCTTTTACCATAGAAATCATTGCCAACGAAAAACCTGTATTACCAGAAGTTGTTTCTACAATAGTATTTCCTGGTTTTAAAATCCCTTTTTTTTCTGCATTTTCTATAATATACGTTGCTATTCGGTCTTTTGCAGAATGGCCAGGATTGAATGATTCTAATTTTGCAAAATAAGAACCTTTTAAATGATTTGTAATGTTGTTTAATTGAACCATTGGCGTTTGTCCAACAAGTTCTAAGATGTTTTTATTTGTTTCTTGATTCCTTGTCATTATTCAGTTTTATTCTCTAAATCTAACATAAACGCATATTCTTTGGCAACTTCTTTTAAAGCATTAAATCTTCCTGATGCTCCGCCATGACCAGCTTCCATGTTTGTATTTAATAACAAAATGTTATCATCTGTTTTGTATTCTCTTAATTTTGCAACCCATTTTGCAGGTTCCCAATATTGTACTTGACTATCCCAATAACCAGTTGTAATTAACATATTTGGATATGCTTTTGCTTTAACTTGATCATAAGGCGAGTAACTTTTTATGTACTCGTAATATTCTTTATCCTTCGGATTTCCCCATTCGTCAAATTCTCCGGTTGTTAACGGAATACTTTCATCTAACATCGTAGAAATTACATCTACAAAAGGAACTTGCGCTATAATTCCGTTGTACAATTCTGGGTTCATATTTACAATTGCTCCCATTAACAATCCGCCAGCAGATCCGCCCATTGCGTATAAGTGTTTTGCTGATGTATAGTTGTTTACAATTAAAAACTTAGAGCAATCTACAAAATCGTTAAAAGTATTTTTCTTGTGTAATAACTTTCCGTCTTCGTACCAATTTCTTCCTAAATATTCGCTTCCTCTAATGTGTGCTAAAGCGTACACAAATCCTCTGTCTAACAAACTTAATCGCACTGTGCTAAATCCGTCTGGAACCGTTGCGCCGTAAGAGCCATAGGCATATAATAACAGCGGAGTATCTTCATTTAGTTTTGTATCTTTTCTGTACACCAAAGAAACAGCTACTTTTTTGCCATCTCTTGCTGGTACCCAAATACGTTTGCTTGTGTAATTTTTTTTATCAAATGTACCACCAAGAACTTCTTGTTCTTTTTTGATTTCTTTTGATTTGTCATCCATGTTAAAATCAATCACAGAACTAGGTGTTGTCATTGAATTGTATGAATAACGAATTATATTCGTGTCAAAATCTGGATTCGCATAAACGCCAACCGAATACGTTTCCTCATCAAAAGGTAAATAATAATCTTTGGTATTGTCCCAACGCATAATTCTTACATTGTTCAAGCCATTTGTGCGTTCTTCTAAAACCAAATATTCTTTATAAATAGACATGTCTTCTAGCAAAGTATCTTCTCTGTGCGGAATTACATCTATCCAATTTTCTTGTGATGTTTTTGTAACCGGAGTTTTCATCAACTTAAAGTTTGTTGCTCCGTCTTTATTAGTTCTTATGTAAAAATGATTCTTATAATGTGCAATATCGTATTCTAGATTACGCTCTCTTTTCTGAATGATTTGAGGCGTATTATTTGGTGTATCTGCGTCTAAAAATTGATATTCGGAAGAAACCGTACTATACGAACTAATGATGATGTATTTGTTTGATTTTGATTTGGTTACAAAAGTGCTGAAAGTATCATCACTTTCATGAAAAATCTCTACATCTTCAGATGCATCAGTTCCTAAAACATGTTTGTAAATTTTATAACTTCTTAAAGAAACAGGATCTTTTTTGGTATAAAACAAGGTTTTATTATCGTTTGCCCAAACCGAACCACCATTTGTGTTGGTAATTGCATCTTTATAAATTTCTCCTGTTTTTAAATTTTTAACATGAAGCACATATTGTCTTCTACTAACTGTGTCAACAGAAAAAGCTGCCAGTTCATTATTTGGACTGATGTTTAATCCGCCTAATTGAAAATATTCGTGACCTCTTGCTAATTCATTTACATCAAATAACAATTCTTCATTAGCATCTAAAGATCCTTTTTTACGAGTAAAAACTGGATATTGTTGACCTTTTTCAAATTTTGTAATGTAAAAATAGCCGTTCTTTTTATACGGAACAGATTCGTCATCTTCTTTAATTCGAGCTTTCATTTCTTCGAATAAAGATGTTTGAAAATTGTTTGTATGAGACGTTATTTGATCGTAATAATCGTTTTCTGCGTTTAAATAATCGAGAACTTTAGTAGTTTGTTCGTCTTTTACTTTAGCATTTTTTTGCTCATCAGACAAACGCATCCAAAAATAATTGTCAATTCTAATATCACCGTGCGTTTCAATTTCTGCAGGAATTTTATCTGCTATTGGTGGTGTAATATCTTTCGTATTCATGGAATCGTTTTTACAAGCGCTTGCAAAAATAAGGCTAAATGCTGTAGTGTAAAACAATATCCTCTTCATTTTTATAAATTTTTTTCTTGCTGTTAAAGTAGTAAATTTGCGTGAAATATTAAATTAGAGAATTATGTTTGGAGATATGTCTGGTATGATGAGTAAATTAAAAGAAGCACAACAAAAAGTTGAAGAAACAAAAACTCGTTTAAATTATGTGTTGATTGATGAAACCTCATCAAACGGAAAAATACAAGTTACAGTTACAGCAAATAGAGAGCTAAAAGCGATTAAAATTGACGATAGTTTACTCAACAATGCTGAAGAATTAGAAGATTATTTAATTGTTACATTAAATAACGCCATTAAAAAAGCAACTGAAATAAACGAACAAGAATTAGCTGTTGCTGCTAAAAGTGGAATGCCAAATATTCCTGGAATGGATTTATTTAAATAAAACAGTTCTTTTACATATTAATCCTATTAATATGTAATAAATTAGTACAAATCCTTGTTATCAATATTGATACACAAACAAAAAACATGAATAAGAAAAAAACGAAATCGACATCCGTCATTAAAAAAATTGCAAAGTGGTTTTTTGGAATTGTTTTACTTCTAATCCTTTTATTAGCAAGTGCTCCGTATTTATTTAAAGATAAAATAAATGCAATAATTACAAAAAGCATTAACGAAAAAGTAAATGCAACTGTATCATTTGATGATGTAGATCTAAGTTTATTAAGAAGTTTTCCGTTGGCTAATTTATCCATTTCTAAATTGCATATTTTAAACAACGCACCTTTTAAAGGCGACACACTTTTTTATGCATCCGAAATTCATTTAAAAATGAATATTGGAGAATTATTTAAAGATGCTTCTGAAGCTATGGATATCAAAAGTTTTTATCTTGATAAAAGTTTTTTAAACATCATTTTTGATAAAAATGGAAACAAAAATTTTGACATTGCAAAAGAAGCTACAACAGCAACTACTTCAACAAAAAGCGAACCTTTTTCTTTAAATATTGAGGAATATGCTGTTGCTAATTTAGAGGTAAATTATAGTGATAAAGCTTCTAATTCTAAGATTAGAATTAGCAATATTGTGCATTCTGGAAAAGGCAATTTTAACAAAGACATTTTAGATTTAAAAACAACTTCGAAAGCAAATCTTTCTGCGGATGTAAACGGAACAAATTACTTGAATGCTATTGCTATTTCTTTAGATGCCGTTTTAGGAATCGATTTAAAAAACAACATTTTTACATTTAAAGAAAATAAAGGTTTTATCAATCAATTGCCTTTAGAATTTGACGGATCTATTCAGTTAGTAGAAACGGGACAGTTGTACGATATCAATTTTAAAACGCCAACTTCTTCGTTTAAAAACATGTTAGGTTTAATTCCGGCTCAATATGCTGGAAACTTAGATGCAGTTAAAACGGAAGGTGATTTTGATATCAACGGGATTTTAAAAGGAACGTATTCTGAAAATACAATTCCGACTTTTGATATTTCATTCAATTCAAAAAATTCATTATTCAAATATGATAATTTACCAAAAACGGTAAAAAACATCAATATAAATGCTACAATCAGTAATAAAACTGGTCAGATAAACGATACCTATGTTACTGTAAATGATTTGTCGTTTCGCATAGATGAAGATGTTTTTAATGCAAAAGGAAACGTAAAAAACATCCATAAAAACCCAAAAATTAGCTTAACTGCAAACGGAACAATCAATTTAGAAAATATTGCAAAAGCCTATCCCATAAAGTTAGAAAAACAACTTTTAGGAATTTTAAAAGCTAATGTTACAACAGTTTTTGATATGAATTCTGTTGAAAAAGGAAATTATCAAAATATTAAAAACTCAGGAAATATTAGTCTTAGCAATTTTAAATATGAAGGAAAAGAAGTTGCCAAACCTTTTTTAATTGACAAAGCAACAATTGCTTTTACAACGAGTAAAATACAGCTGAATCAGTTTGATGCTAAAACAGGAAAATCTGATCTTCAAATTAAAGGAGCATTAGATAATTTTTATGGATTTTTATTTCAGAATCAAGTATTAAAAGGTGCTTTTAATTTGGAATCAAATTATATAGAGGTATCAGATTTTTTATCGCCAACAACTGTTGTTACTAAAGAAAAGAAAACGATTGAAGCAATTAAAATTCCGTCTTTTTTAGATTGCACAATCAATGCAAAAGCAAAAGAAGTTCGCTACGACAATTTAACTTTGTCTGATGTATCAGGTAATTTGATTGTGAAAGATGAAAAAGTAAATCTTGACAAGCTAAAAATGAATCTTTTCGGTGGAAATATTCTTTTATCAGGAATTGTTTCTACAAAAGAAAACACACCGACTTTTAACATGAATTTAGGCTTGGATAAATTAAATATTTCGAATTCGTTTTCTCAAATTGAAATGCTTTCTGCCATCGCTCCGATTGCAAACACTATTGATGGAAAGTTAAATGCAACGATAGAGTTGTCTGGATTTTTAAAGAATAATATGACGCCAGATCTGTCTAAATTAACAGGAAATTTATTTGGACAATTGGTTGATAGTAAAATAAATGCCGATAAATCGAAATTATTATCGAGTTTAAATGCGCAAGCAAATTTTTTAGATTTTGAAAAACTAAGTTTAGATGATGTAAAAACCTACATCGCTTTTAAAGACAGTAAAGTAACGATAAAACCATTTCAATTAAAACACAAAGACATTGTATATTCAATTTCTGGAACACATGGTTTTGATCAAACAATGAACTATGATGTTAAAGCGGAAATTCCTGCAAAATATTTAGGAAAGGAAGTTGTTGGTTATTTGAGTAAATTGTCGGATAAAGATGCTAAAGAAATAAAAAACGTTCCTGTAAATATTGATGTCTCGGGTAATTTTAAAAATCCTGCAATTAAAACAGATTTAAAACAAGCAACAAAAAAACTAGTTGACAATTTGATAGAACAACAAAAAAACAACTTAATTAATAAAGGAAAAGGCTTGTTAAATAATTTATTAAAAAACAATAAAAACTAACCAATTGTTAACTAAACTCATACTTCAAACAGAAGATTATATGCTTCCTTGCTTAAACAAAAAACTCTTTGGAGTAGATTGTTTAGGTTGTGGTTTTCAGCGTTCATTTTTATATTTAATAAAAGGCGATTTTGTTGAAGCTTTTAAAATGTATCCTGCAATTTATACAATCTTAATTCTTGCTATTTTTGCAATAGTACATTGGAAATATAAATTCAAAAACGGAAGAAAAATTATTATTACTTTAGCCTCATTAAATATTTTAATCATTGTGATTAGCTATTTTATAAAAATGAATCAATTATTTTAACCAATTAATACATTATGGAAAGACAAAAATTACCAAATGCAACAACTTCACTTATTTTAGGAATCGTATCTATTGTTACTTGCTGTTGTTATGGAATCATAGGATTACCTTTAGGAATTGCAGCAGTAGTTTTAGCAAATAAAGCTAAAAAAATATACTTAGAAGCTCCAGAAAATTACACAGGATATTCTAATGCGAATACTGGAAAAATTTTAGGGATTATTGGTATTATTTTAAATGCATTATATCTAATAATGATTATAATTCTTATTTCTGCTTTTGGTTGGGCTGCATTGCAAGACCCGCAACTATTCCAAGAAAGAATGTTAGAACTTTAAAATTAAAAAAGCCTGCAAATGCAGGCTTTTTTAATATATAAACTTGAATACTTTTTTCTAAAACTCAGAAATAGTTTTCTTAATAATAGCAATACAATCTCTTAATTGTTCTTCATTCATTACCAAAGGTGGCGCAAAACGAATGATGTTTCCATGAGTTGGTTTTGCTAACAATCCGTTATCTCTTAATTTGATACAAATATCCCAAGCAGTTGAACTATCTTCTGTATCGTTAATTAAAATAGCATTTAACAATCCTTTTCCTCTTGCCATTTTTACCAGATCGTTTTGATTTGCAAATTCTGACATTTCTGCTCTAAAAATTTGTCCTAAACGTTCAGCATTTTCTGCTAAATTTTCTTCTCTTACAACTTCTAACGCAGCAATTGCAACAGCAGCTGCAACTGGATTTCCTCCAAAAGTAGAACCGTGATTTCCTGGTTTAATAACATTCATAATGTTGTCATTTGCTAATACAGCTGATACAGGATACGCTCCGCCAGAAAGTGCTTTTCCAAGAATTAAAATATCTGGTTTTACATTTTCGTGATCTACCGCTAACATTTTACCTGTTCTTGCAATTCCTGTTTGTACTTCATCAGCAATAAACAATACATTGTGTTTTGCACACAATGCTTTTGCTTTGGTTAAATACCCTTCAGAAGGAACGTAAACGCCTGCTTCACCTTGAATTGGTTCAACTAAAAATGCTGCAATATTTTTGCTAGAATTTAAAACTTCTTCTAAAGCTTGTAAATTATCATATTCTATTTTGATAAATCCATCAGTATATGGACCGAAATTTTTACGTGCTACAGGGTCGTTTGAAAAAGAAATAATGGTGGTTGTTCTTCCGTGAAAATTATTTTCACAAACAATAATTTGTGCTTCATTTTCTGCAATTCCTTTTACTTCGTATGCCCATTTTCTAGAGATTTTCAATGCTGTTTCTACAGCTTCTGCACCAGTATTCATTGGTAATAACTTGTCAAAACCAAACAATTCTGTTGCAAATTTTTCATACTTACCAAGCATGTCGTTATAAAATGCTCTAGAAGTTAATGTTAATGTTTGTGCTTGTTGCACCATTGCACCAACAATTTTTGGATGACAATGCCCTTGGTTTACTGCAGAATACGCTGATAAAAAATCGTAATATTTTTTACCTTCTACGTCCCAAACATATACGCCTTCTCCTCTACTCAACACCACAGGAAGTGGATGATAGTTGTGAGCTCCATACTTGTTTTCTAATTCGATCGCTTGTTGCGAAGTTAATTGGTCTAAAACAGCCATTTTTAATAATTTTAAATTTATATAATAACCATTCCTTATCTACCTTTATCCTTTCGAAAGTTTCGAAAATTCAGCGTGGGAAAGAAATCATCCCCGAAGTTTTACAAAAGTAGTAAAATTATATTTTGAAATAAAAATTATTAAGTAAAACGAAGCACAATTTAAAAACCTCACAGATTAATAATAATCTATGAAGTTTTATTTTAGAGTTTTCTATTTTGTTGAAGTGGAACTAATCAACAATTCTAATCGTTTTAGTTCTCTAAGAATTGCATTTTTATCCATTTGCATCCATGCAAAAATCTTTAACATGCTAACTCCAAATAAGAATACCAATCCGCCAACGCCCCATTTAATAAGTTCATTTGTTTCTGTTGTATTAAAAAACTGAACGGTGCAATACACAAACAATCCGAAGAAAATTAAGGTCATAAAATTCATTAGATACATAATCCATTTATTTTTCCCTTGAAACAATCCAATAATCATTTCAAAAATATTTTGTTGTTCTAATTCATCGTAAAATTTTGCTTCTTCCTGCGTAAGTGTTTCTTTTATTAATTTGTCTATTTCTTCTGTGTTATTCTTCATAAGTTCTTTGTTTTAATGATTTTTTTAATTTTTCTCTTGCGTGAAACAATCTCGATTTTGCGGTACCAACTGAAATTTCTAAGACTTCACTTATTTGTTTCAACGAATAGTTTTCTGTGTAAAATAATTTGATAATCATTTTTTGATTTACTGGCAATGCATCAATTTCCATTTTTAAAATGGATAACAATTTTGTTTTATTATCTTCAGATTTATCAATATTTATGTTTTTGTCTTTTTCATCATAAAAAGTATTCAGTTTATTGCTTTCTCTTTTATTTGCTCTAATCCAATCAATTGCTTTTCTATTTACAATACTAATACTCCAACTTTTAAATTGCTTCGGATTCTTTAAAGTGTCTAGTTTTTTAAAAATAATCACCCAACTTTCTTGTGCAATATCTTTAGCAACATCTGCATCTTTTACATACCAATAAGCGAGTTTACAAAACTGAACGTGCCACTTTTTAACCAAACCAGAAAGTGCTGCTGTATTTCCTGATTGATACGACAATACCAATTCACAATCTGATAAATTATTTGTATCCTTCATAATTAATTACATCTTATAGACGTACAATTTGAGAAAAGGTTCATTTTTTATTTAAAAGTACGGATATATTCTAATTTATATCAGTTTTTAATCAATTGAAACCATATCTTTTCCTAATTTTGCGAACCATAAAACACATCAAATGCCACGTAGAGAACGAAATAAATTTGTGAAGAGAAATCAGGTTTTAGAATTAAAAATCGAAGATTATGCCTTTGGCGGAAAAGGAATTGCAAGAATAAAATCTGAAGAAGGTAGTTTTGTTGTTTTTGTTCCGAATACTTTACCTGGACAAGTGGTAAAAGTTCAAATTCAGAAATCGAGCAAAAAATATGCTGAAGCTAAATTGATAGATGTTTTAGAACTGTCAGAAAACGAAGTTGAAGTTCCGTTTCAAGATATTCCGGGCGCACCTTATATCAAATTACCAATCGATTTACAACATCAATATAAAAAAGAAAGCACCTTATCTTTATTTAAACGAATAGGGAAAGTAGAAAATATTGAAGATTTATTTGACGAATTTATTACATCACCAAATGTGTTTCATTACAGAAATAAAATGGAATATGGTTTTTCTGCAATTGGTTATGATAGAGTTGCAAAGCACGATAAAGACGAGTTTACGTTAGGTTTTAAAAGACGTGGAGTTTGGTGGATGGGAGACAATTTAGAAAAAGATTCTGGCTTGTTTGATGCACAAGTAGAAGACAACTTAAAGTTAATCAGAAAATATTGTGAAGACACAGGTTTACAACCTTGGCACGGACCAAAAAGAGAAGGTTTCTTTCGCTATTTTGTAGTTCGAAAATCATATAAAACCAACGAATTATTATTCAATTTAGTAACTACTTCACCAGAACTAGAGAAATTCGACTTACAAAAATTTGCAGCATTTTTAATTGAATTATTTGGCAATAGACTTGCCGGATTATTACATACCATAAACGACGAAACTGGCGACAGAACCATTGCAACTTCTGGTAGTTTAGAATTGGTGTACGGAAAAGACAAAATTGTTGAAGAGTTATTAGGATTAAACTTTGAAATCAGCATGAAAAGTTTCTTTCAAACGAATCCGAAATGTGCAGAAAAATTATACAGCAAAGTGGTAGAATATGTGTTAGAAGACAAATCAAAAGTTGACAATACTGTGGTTATGGATTTATTTTGTGGAACCGGAACCATCGGACAAATTGTTGCTTCTAAAAGTGAAAACGCAAAAATTGTTGGTGTAGATATTGTTGCGTCTGCAATTGAAGACGCAAAAGAAAATGCCAAAAGAAATAACATTAACGGGTTACAATTTTATGCTGCTGATGTTGGTAAATTTTTAACAGCACATCCAGCATATAAAGGAAAAATAAAAACCATTATTTTAGATCCTGCAAGAGTAGGAATTGCACCTAAAACATTACAAAAAATCATCAACTTAAATGCAGACAGAATGGTATATGTTTCTTGTAATCCGGCAACACAAGCAAGAGACACAGAATTATTAAGAGAAGCTGGTTATCAAATTAAAAAAATTAGTTTGGTAGATCAATTTCCGCATACTTCTCATATAGAAACTGTGGTGTTATTTGAAAAATAATTATGTCCATAATTGCTAAATATGGATAAAATCTATATATTTATATTTTAAAAGAAGATAATTATGAATATTAGTTTTACAAAGCAACAGGAAGAATACATAACTACTCAAGTAAAGTCTGGAGAATATCAAAATAATAGTGAAGTTATTAGAGATGCGTTACGTCTTCATACAATTTATAGGAATAAAGTTATAAATGACTTAAAAGCAGAGATTGAAAAAGGGCTTGAAAGTGGAATTAGCAAACGATCGGTTCAGGAAATTATAGCATCGAAACGTAATAAATAGTATGATTACTATCACAAACTATGAATTAACTAATGATGCAGATACTGATTTAGAAGACATCTTTGATTACACAGAAAAAAGACACAACCAAGATCAAGCAATACTATATTTATCAACTATTGAAGGTGTATTTTTTCAATTATGTAAACAGCCAAATTTAGGTAGATTAAGAAATGAAATTAAAGAGAATATTTTTAGCTTCCCTATTCAAAAACATATTATCTTTTATAAAATTGATACAAATAAATTAATTATTATTAGAGTTTTACATAGCAGCAGAGATATGCCAAAACATTTAAAATAATTATTTTAGATTCTGCAAAAATAAGAATTACATCAAAAAACATTGCAAAAAAAATAGTTTAGTAAAACAATTTCAGTGCTCTTTTCATATAAAACTGTGATTTTATTTGAAAAATAATAGCTGTATTTTAACGTTGCTTACAAAAGAAAATACTTACTTTTGAGATTGAATTTTATCAATATGAAAAAAAACATTTTTATTCTTCTTTTAAGTCTGCTTATTTTCAGCGCTTGCGAAAAAGATGATATTTGTTTGTTACCAACAACTCCTAAACTAGTATTGCGTTTATACGATGCTGCAAATCCAGCTACACTAAAAAATGCAGAACGATTGTCTATTTGGGCAGATGGAAAAGACACGATTTCAAACTATATAAGTGTTTCTCTAGATTCTATTGCAATTCCTTTAAATGTTAATGCAACTCAAACTATTTATCATTTTAAAATGAATAAAATTGATGGGAATACCGCAAATGACATTACCGATACTTTTACTATAAATTACACAACAACAGAAGAATACGTTTCGCGTTCTTGTGGTTTTAAAACCATTTTTAACAACGTAACAATAACTTCTACGAATGGTTGGATTCAATCCTTTACGCCAACTTCTTTAACAATAATTGATACTCAAACAAGCGCGCATGTTCAAATATTTCATTAGTTTTTGTTTGATACTTACTTCGCTAAGTAATTTTGGGCAAGAAAAACAAGTCATCGATTCTGTTTCTAATAAAACTGCTTACGGATTACGTTTAGGAATTGACATCAGCAAACCAATTATGGGAATGATTGATTCTAATTCTAGCGGAATAGAATTTGTTGCAGATTACAGAATTTCTAAAAACTGGTACATTGCAACTGAATTTGGAGCTCAAGAAGAAATTACTGTAGAAGACTACACAAATTCAACATCAAAAGGGTCTTTTTATAAAATCGGAATAAATTACAATGCGTATGACAATTGGCTAGATATGAATAACGAAATCTTTGTTGGATTTAGATATGCAACAAGTGCTTTTGAGCAAACCTTAAACAGTTATAAATCTAACACAGGAAGTGATTATTTTGCTGGAAATATAATTTCAACTCCTTTAACAACAAAAGGTTTAAATGCACATTGGACAGAATTTGTATTGGGTATAAAAGTAGAAACCTTTAAAAACTTGTTTTTAGGTTTTAGTTTTTCTTATAAAATAATGTTGAGTTTAGAGCATCCAACAAATTTTAAAACACTCTATGTTCCAGGGTTTAACAGGGTTTTTGATACAGAAACTGGCTTTGGTTTTAATTATACCATTTCTTATACAATTCCATTTATTAGCAAGTAATACCAATTTTATTACTTGTTTTTAGTAACTTTATCTTCCTTTATTAAAATTTATTAAAAATGAACAAAATACCTAGCGTAAATTTGGCCGATTTTTTATCGGATGATCCTCAAAGAAAACAACAGTTTATAAAAGAAATTGGACATGCATACGAAAACATAGGTTTTGTTGCATTAAAAGGTCATTTTTTAGACGATAAATTAGTTGATGATTTATATACTGAAATTAAAAACTTCTTTGATTTACCTACAGAAGTAAAAGAGAAATACGAAATCCCAGGAATTGGTGGTCAGCGAGGATATGTTTCTTTTGGTAAAGAATCTGCAAAAGGTAAAAAAGAAGGAGATTTAAAAGAGTTTTGGCATTTTGGTCAATATGTAGATAGAGATTCTAAATATGCAAAAGAATACCCAGCAAATGTTACTGTAGAAGAATTACCAAAGTTTAATGAAGTTGGTAAACAAACCTATCAAATGTTAGAAAAAACCGCAAAATTTGTATTGCGTTCTTTGTCATTACATTTAGGATTAGAAGAAACCTATTTTGATAATTATATCAAAAACGGAAATAGTATTTTACGTCCAATTCATTATCCGCCAATAAAAACGGAGCCAAAAGGAGCAGAAAGAGCTGCAGCTCATGGAGACATTAATTTAATTACCTTATTAATGGGCGCGCAAGGAAAAGGATTGCAAGTACAAAATCATAATGGAGATTGGATTGACGCTGTTGCAGAACCAGATGAATTGATGATAAATGTTGGCGATATGTTATCGCGTCATTCTAATAACAAGCTAAAATCAACTATTCACAGAGTTACAAATCCGCCAAAAGAAATGTGGGGAACATCACGTTATTCAGTTCCATTTTTTATGCATCCAATTAGCGATATGAAATTAGATGTATTAGAGAATTGTATTGATGCTGAAAACCCAAAACAGTTTGATGATATTACAGCTGGCGAATTTTTAGATGAACGTTTAAAAGAATTAGGATTAAAGAAGTAAACAGTTTACAGTTGCAGTTTTCAGTATAAGACTGACTGCCAACTAAGACTGAATACTGAATACTGAAAAAATGGATTTAAAAGATCAACTTAAAAACTTATTTCCTGAGCACGAAGAAGTGAAAGAAAAAGTGAAAGAAAAATCAACTATTTGGTTACAAGACGACCCAATAATTTGTAAATATGAAAAACGAAAAGGAAAACCAATTACTATTTTAGAAGGCTATACAGGAGCAACATCAGACTTCAAAATATTAGCTAAAGAAATTAAAACCAAACTGTCTGTAGGTGGAAGTTTTAAAGATGAAAAAATTATTATTCAAGGTGATTATAGAGATAGAATAATGACGATGTTAAAGGATAAAGGATTTAAGGTAAAACGCGTTGGTGGTTAACACAAAACGTTAAAGTATAGCAACTAAAAAATAAATAAAACTTAGCTTCGTTTTTTAATTATGAAAACTTCAATTTTACACATCACAAATGGTGATAGTACAACCGATTATTTAAAAAAGTTAAACTTTAAAGGTGATTTTATTACATGGAGAGAAATGTTGTGTGAAGGTAAAACGAATGTACATGTTGGTAGCGAACATTTTTGGAAAGCTAGATTCGAGTTTTTAAAACAATCTTATAAAGTTACCAAAAAGCAATTTATAGATTTAACGCTAAAAGAATATAGAAACTTATGTAATCAAAAATCGCAAGAAGAAATTGTTTTGTGGTTTGAGTACGATTTGTTTTGTCAAATAAACATGATTGCCGTTATCAGTTGGTTAAAACGATATAGAAAAGGCAGAAAAATATCATTGGTTTGTAGCGGCAAAATTAAAGGAAGTAGCAAGTTACACGGTTTATCAGAATTATCAGAAAATCAACTTAAAGAACATTATAAAAACAAAATAGAATTAACTATAGACGATATTGCATATGCAGATTATGTTTGGCAATTGTATTGTTCTAACAATCCAATAAAATTACAAAACTTGTATCAATATCAACAAAACACAACTTTTACTTATTTAATGGATAGTTTATTAGCGCATTTACAACGTTTTCCTTCAATTGGAAACGGGCTAAATAAAGTTGAAAATAGTATTCTAGATATTGCTGTAAGTTCTAAATTAAATTCGCAAGAAGAATTAATTAATGCTGTTTTAAAACAAGAAAATCAATATGGTTTTGGTGATCTTCAATACAAAAAACAAATAACAGATTTAAAAGATTATTTTTCTTCTTTTTCTCCTGTAAAACTGAACAAAACAGGTGTAAAAGTCCAACAACAAGTATTAAATACTTATGCCAATATGCGAGATGATTTTTCGTTTTTAGGTGGCGCAAAAAAATACAATTTCTTATACGATAACTCAACACAAAAGTTATTGAAAATTACCTCTTTATGATACAAGAATCAGAACTGATTTTAAACCCAAATGGAAGCGTTTATCATTTAAACTTACTTCCAGAAAACATTGCTACAGATATTATTTTTGTAGGTGATCAAGATCGCGTAGATAAAATTACAAACCATTTTGATTCTGTAGAATTTACAACACAAAAACGAGAGTTTAAAACGTCAACTGGTTTTTATAAAGGAAAACGTTTGACGGTTATTTCAACCGGAATTGGACCAGATAATATTGATATTGTTATTAATGAATTAGACGCTTTGGTGAATATTGATTTAAAAACAAGAACCATAAAACCAAATCACACAAAACTAAATATTGTAAGAATTGGTACTTCTGGTTCTTTGCAATCTGATATTCCTGTTGATAGTTTTGTGCTTGCAAAATACGGTTTAGGTTTCGATGGAATGATACACTCTTACGATTGTGAAAATATTCTAGAAAAAGAAATTGAAGATGCTTTTATTTTACATACAAATTGGTCGCCAAGAAAAGCAAGACCTTATGTTGTAAATAACAGTGCTGAATTAGAAAAAAAACTAGTTAGTGATATTATTAAAATCGGTTTTACTGCAACGGCTGTTGGTTTTTACGGACCTCAAGGAAGGGTTTTACGTTTGGCAATTCAAGATCCAGATTTAAATTCTAAAATTGATTGTTTTAACTACAACGGTATTAGAGTTACCAATTTAGAAATGGAAACATCAGCAATTTATGGTTTGTCAAAATTATTAGGACACAATGCATGTTCTATGAATGCAATTATTGCAAACAGAGCTAACGGAACTTTTAGTAAAGATTACGGAAAAGTTGTTGATGATTTGATTTTGTATACGTTGGAAAAATTGGTAGAATAAATGATAAACCTAACAATTGGCGGTGTTCCAGAACATTTTAATTATCCTTGGTATTTAACGCTAAAAAATAAAGAATACACGAAACACAACATCAATTTACGTTGGAAAGATTTTCCTGGTGGCACTGGACAAATGAATGCTGCTCTTCGGAATTCTGATATTGATATTGCCATAATTTTAACAGAAGGAATTATCAAAGATATTGGAGAAGGAAATCCGTCTAAAATTGTACAAACCTTTGTTAAAAGTCCGTTAGTTTGGGGAATTCATGTTGCAAACAATTCTACTTTTCAGCACATTTCTGATTTAGAAAATGCTACAATTGCTATCAGTAGATTTGGTTCTGGTTCGCATTTAATGGCAATTGTAAACGCTTATAATAATGGTTGGGATATTAACAAATTACAATTTAAAGTTGTTGGCGATTTAGAAGGCGGAATTGAAACACTTACAAATGGTGAAGCAGATTATTTTATGTGGGAACATTTTACCACAAAACCTTTAGTTGATGAAAATACTTTTAGAAGGATTGGAAATTGCCCTACTCCATGGCCGTGTTTTGTAATTGCAGTTAGAGATGAAATTCTAGAGAATTATCCAGAAGAAATTAAAGTAATTTTAGATTGTATCAATTCTAAAACAGCAACTTTTAAAACCATAGAAAATATCGATTCAATACTTTCTATACGATATCAACAAAAGTTAGAAGATGTTCAAAAATGGTTGTCAATTACAGAATGGGAAAGTGAAAAACCAATTTCTGAAGAATTAATTGAAGATATACAAAATAAAATGATTGCCTTTAACGTTATAGACTCGAAGATTGATGCTTCAAAGTTCATTAAAAATATGTACATTTAAACTTTTAAATTTTAGTTCAAAATTAGTTCGAAATGAAAAAAGTAGTATTTATTGCAATTTGTACATTAGGAATTCTGAGTATCACTTCTTGTAGAAGTACATCAGCAAGCTGTGGTTTAGCTGAAAACACATCAACGAAACAAACTCAACAAAACTTTCAACAAACAACCATTGTTGCAGAAGCAACGGTTAAGTAGTTGACTGTCTTATTCAAATTCAATAAATCCGCTTTTATAGCGGATTTTTTTTATTTCTAAAATGTTTTTATCTTTTATAGCAAACAAAAAAAAAGACTCACCTTTTATGATAAGTCTTTTTTAAATAAATTAAATTGAGGGTAATTCATTAGACATTTTAGGGAATATCTAACTACTCAAAATACATTACTTTAAGCTCAAAACTATTAACATATGTTAATAAGTTGAAAATATTTCTGAAACTTCACACAAAAGGTATGTAAATATTAAAATTACCAATCAATTTTTGAAGTTCCTAAATTTTCTAAAATTTTATTTGTTTTAGTAAAATGCTTGTTACCAAACCAATAACCTCGATTAGCACTTAATGGCGATGGATGTCCAGATGTTAACACATAATGCTTTTTCTTATCAATTTTTTTACCTTTTTTTTGTGCAAATCCGCCCCAAAGTAAAAAAACGACATTTTCTTTTTCTTCCGATATTTTTGAAATTACAGCATTTGTAAATGTTTCCCAACCTTGTTTTTGATGACTTCCTGCTTCGTGTGCCCTAACAGTTAATGTTGCATTTAATAACAAAACGCCTTGTGCTGCCCAACGAGATAAATCTCCTGAAACTGGAATTGGAATTTGTAAATCAGTTGCTAATTCTTTAAAAATATTTTGTAATGATGGCGGATGTTTAATTCCATCATGAACAGAAAAACACAAACCATTTGCTTGACCGACATCGTGATATGGATCTTGACCGATTATCACCACTTTTATAGCATTAAAAGAACACGCTTTAAAAGCAGCAAAAATGTCCTTTTTTTCAGGATAACAAGTAGAATTTTGATATTCTGATTTCACAAAATCAATTAGGTTAATAAAATACGGTTTCCCAAATTCTGTTTGTAAAATATTTTTCCAAGAATCCGATATATTTAGATGCATACTTTCTTATTTTTGCTTTCGTTGTTTGTTCATTTAATTAAATGTCATCTCTAGCGGAGTTGAGAGATCTGTATTGTAAGATTCTTCTACTTTTGTAGGAATGACAGCGAAAATCAAAGATACTAGTTTGGCTAAGAATATTTCAGAAAAAACATTGCAAGATTTAGAGTTTCCTACAGTTTTACAACATGTAGCGGAATATTGTATTTCTGAATTAGGAAAATCCGAAGTTCTAGGCATCAAACCTATTGAAGATGCGGAATTATTGCAGCAAGAATTATATTTGGTAAACGAATATTTATCATCATTTATTAGTGAGAATAAAATTCCGAATCATGGTTTTGAAGATATTTCTAAAGAAATATTTACGTTAAATATTGAAAATAGTTTTTTAGAAGCAAGTGCGTTTTTAAAAATTGCCACCGTTTCTGAAACGGTAAATGAATTACTAAAATTCTTTACAAAATTTGAAACTTATTTCACTACCATACAAAGTATTAGTCAAGAAATTGAATATACGCCAGCAATTATAAATGCCATTAATAAGATTATAACTTCTTACGGAGAAGTTGCCAATACTGCATCGCCACAATTAAAAGAAATTAGAAAAGAGATTGCTAAAATTCGTGGTAAAATTGGCGAAAGTTTTACAAGAGATTTAAGCAAATATGCTGCTGCTGGATTTTTAGATGACATTAGAGAATCGGTTGTTGACAATCACAGAGTTTTGGCTGTATTAGCAATGCATAGACGTAAAGTAAAAGGAAACTTTTTAGGATCTTCAAAATCTGGAAATATTGTTTATATCGCTCCGCAAGCAACACTAAATTACGATCGAGAATTACAAAATTTAACCTACGAAGAACAGCAAGAAGTTACCAGAATATTAAAAAAGTTAGCAGCAGAAATTAAACCTTTTGTTCCGTTATTACATTTGTATTTACACTATTTAACGCATTTAGACGTTATTGCTGCAAAAGCAAAATATGGTAAAAGTTTAGATGCAATTTTACCAAAAATAACTTCTGAAAAGAAGATAGATTTTAAAAAAGCATATCATCCAATTCTTTGGAAAAAGAATCAAGAAAAAAAGATTGAAACGGTTCCACAATCCATCATTTTAAATGAGAATCAACAAATAATTGTAATTTCTGGCCCAAATGCTGGAGGAAAAAGTATTACCTTAAAAACCATTGGTTTATTACAAGTAATGTTGCAAAGTGGTTTGTTAATTCCGGTTGATGAACGTAGCGAAACTTATATTTTTAATACAATTCTTACAGATATTGGTGACAACCAATCCATAGAAAATCAATTAAGCACCTATAGTTATCGTTTAAAAAACATGCGTAATTTTTTACGAAAATGTAATAAAAACACCTTGTTTCTAATTGATGAATTTGGAACGGGTTCTGATCCTGAATTAGGTGGTGCTTTGGCAGAAATTTTTTTAGAAGAATTTTACAATAAAAAAGCATTTGGAGTTATTACCACACATTATTCTAATTTAAAAGTGTTGGCAAACGAATTAGAGAATGTAACCAACGCAAATATGCAGTTTAACGAACGTACTTTAGAACCTTTGTATAAATTGTATGTTGGACAAGCAGGAAGCTCTTTTACTTTTGAAGTTGCGCAGAAAAATGGCATTCCGTTTAGTTTAATCAACCAAGCAAAAAAACGAGTTGAGACAGAGAAAATCCGATTAGATAAAACCATTTCTAAACTACAAAAAGAGCGCAATCGCTTGCAAAAAAATTCTGACAACCTAGAAAAACAAGTTTCAAAAGGAAAAGAACATGTTGATAGTTTGCAAGAAAAAGAACAAAAAGTGCAAGATAAACTAGCTGACTTTCAAGAGTTGTATGATAGCAATCAGAAAATGCTAACTATTGGTAGAAAAGTAAATGAACTCTTAAATCATTATTTACAGACTAACAATAAAAAGAAGTTTAACGCCGAGTTGCAAAAATGGATTGCAGCTGAAAAAACTAAATACTTAAAGAAAAACCCAGCGAAACCTAAGACCAAATCAGAAAAGAAAACGGCTAAAGTTGTTGCTGAGAAAAAACAAGAAACTATTAAAAAAGTAGAAAAAGAAGTACTAAAAAAAGTAGTTGAAGTACGTAAAGAAAAGAAAATTGAAGCAACAAAAATCGCAAAAGCAAAAGCAGATTATCTTTTTAAAGTAAACGACCGTGTGCGTTTATTAGACGGGAACGCAGTTGGAACTATTGATAAAATTGAGAAGAAAAACGTGTTTATCAATTATGGTATATTTACTACAAAAGCCAAAGTTGAGCAATTAGAATTGGTTGAAAAAGCTAAAAAATAATTTGCTATATTTATAATTCTAAAAAAAACAATGAAAAAACACTTTCTACGTAGCCTACTTTTAGTATTCTTATTTAACTTATCCTCTTGTACAAAAAACGATGATTTTGTTGTAGAAAATGAAATTGTTGGTCATTGGCAAATGTATAAGACAGAAGCATTAACTTCTGTAATAGATCAATGGACAGGAACTACTTTTACAAGAAAAGACAAATGGTTTAGTAATAATCATAATGATTCTAGAATTTTTATTGAGTTTTATGAAGACGGAACTTTTACCGAATTTTATGGAGACACACCTGTTTTTGAAGGTATTTGGGGAAAGAAATTGAATGTTTATTTTTATAAATATAAGAAGAAAGACAACAACAAATATTTAGAGAAAACACGTTACATAAATATTTACTGCAAAAATAGTTACTCAATAAAAAGTGAAGGCGACGAACGGAACATTAGCTATTTTAGAAAAAAAGAAACGACCGAGTGTAACGATAAAATTGTTTATAAAGTAAAATGATTTGCTTTGTAATTGATAAAACAAGTGTTTTTACTTATTGATTTTACCAATATAAAAAACGAACTTCGCTAACGCAAAAGGTTAAGGCGAGTGGCGTTGAGCTTGCTCAAAAGGCACGTTAGCCTTTAGACATTCGTTTTAATCGTAGTTGTAGGCAGTATGCCGTATAACAAGGTTAAAACTAATGACGTAGGCATTTGCGTTGATAGGGAATATAGGGCTTTGTACAGCTTCTTTTTTGAAGCGGAAAAGTACGTGCCGAAGGCATATTGCCTATCAACTTCGTATATAACTAATTAAGACTCGGTCATATACGAAATCACGTTAGCGAAAATTGCAGAGATGGAAGAAAACATAAAAAATCAAACGATAATTGACATTAAAATTTATAATGTCAATGAAAATTATATTGAATTTAATAATGGTTATTCTATTGATGGAGCA
>NZ_JBDIZN010000007.1:0-84387 GCF_039748955.1 Polaribacter uvawellassae
GAAGTTAAGCCCATTTGCGCCGATGGTACTGCCAATAGGTGGGAGAGTAGGTCGCTGCCTTTCTTTATATTGATACAATCAATATAATATACTAAAGTCCTCAATCTAATGATTGAGGACTTTTTTTGTTAATAATTAAAATAAAAGAGAATATTTTCGTTCTAATTATTAATTATCTTTTCTTTGCAACTTGTTTATGAAAACATTTAGAATTTTACTAATAATATTGATTTTTCCAAGCTTGATGTTTTCTCAAGTTGGTGGAGAATCTGTATATAAATTCTTAAATATTTCTACATCAGCAAAACAAACTGCGCTTGGAGGTAAAACTTTAACATTAATTGATGATGTAAATCAACCATTATGGAATCCGTCAGTGATTAATGAGAATCTAGATAACCAATTAGCTGTAAATTATTCTTCTTATTTATCTGGAATTAATATTGGATCAGTTTCTTTTGCTAAAAGAATTAATAGAAGATTTGGAACTCTACAAGGAAGTGTTAAATATATTAATTATGGAAGTTTAATTGAGGCAGACGAATCTGGAAATATAACTGGAGAATTTTCTGCTAGTGATATTGCTGTTTCAGTTGGTTATGCTGTAAATTTACCATGGACAAATTTATATGCTGGAGCAAATATTAAATTTATTAATTCATCCATTAGTAATTATTCATCAACTGGAATGGCAGCAGATATTGGATTTTTATTTCACAGTCCACATAAGCCTTTTGTAATTACTTTAGTTGTTAGAAATATTGGAATGCAAATATCATCTTTTAATAATGAGCAAGAAAAGCTACCTTTAGAAGTACTATTAGGTGGTTCTTATCAATTAGAGAATGTTCCTGTAAAATGGTATTTAACGATTGATAATTTACAACAATGGAATGTTTCTGTTAGTAATCCGTCAAATCAAGTTTCTGATATTGAAGGAAATATTACAGAAGAAAATATCTCTTTTTTTAATAACGCATTGAGACATTTTATTGTAGGCGTTGAATTATTCCCTGAAAGTGCAATTAACTTAAGATTAGGATATAATTTCAGAAAATCACAAGAGTTTAAATTACAAAACGTTAGATCATTTGGAGGAATATCTTTTGGTTTTGGTTTAAAAATGAATAACTTTAAATTGAATTATTCTTATTCTAAAGTGCATACTGCTACAAATATTAGTACTTTTAGTTTACAAATAAATTTAGATAGAAAAAGATAGATGAATAAAAAAATTACGATAGCAATAGATGGTTTTTCATCAACAGGAAAAAGTACAATAGCTAAGCAGTTAGCAAAACACTTGGGCTATATATACGTTGATACTGGTGCAATGTATAGAACAGTTACTCTTTTTGCGATGCAACATAATTTTGTTGGATTGGATTTTGTTCATCAAGAAAAGTTGATTAATGAACTAAAAAATATTAAAATTTCATTTACTTTTAATAAAGAGTTAGGCTTTGCAGAAGTGTATTTAAACGATGTTAATGTTGAAAAAAAAATACGTTCGTTAGAAGTATCTAACTTAGTTAGCAAAGTATCTGCAATTTCTAAAGTTAGAGAAAAACTGGTTTCAGAACAACAAGAAATGGGATTGCATAAAGGAATTGTAATGGACGGAAGAGATATTGGGACTGTTGTTTTTCCTAATGCAGAGTTGAAAATATTTATGACCGCTTCTGCGGATACAAGAGCAAAAAGAAGATTCTATGAATTGATTGAAAAAGGTGACAATGTTAGTTATGAAGAAATTTTTAAAAACGTAGTTGATAGAGATCAAATGGATACAACAAGAGAAGATTCTCCTTTAATAAAAGCTAACGATGCTATAGAAATTGATAATTCTAATTTAACAAAAGAAGAACAATTTAAAATGATTCTTAAATTAGTTCAAGAAAAGTTATAACAAAAAAAGCAGCTAAATAGCTGCTTTTTTTGTTATGGAATTTCTAAATATTTATGAGTTTGTAAAGAAATCTTCCATTTAGGATTTTTCATTACATATGCTACAATTTCAGGTATCATTTTTTCTCTTTTACTCCATTCAGGTTGTAAAAATAATTCACAATTTTTATTAACTTTTAAAGCTTCTTCTTCGGCAAATTTAAAATCACTTCTATTATGAACAATCATTTTTAATTCATCAGCTTCTTTATAAACTTCTTCTAAAGGTAGTTTTGTCTTCTTTGGAGACAAACAAAACCAGTCCCATTTTCCAGAAAAAGAATACGCTCCAGAGGTTTCTATATGAGTTTTTATATTGTTTTGTTGTAGTTGATTTGTAATATAATCTAAACTCCACATTAAAGGTTCGCCACCAGTAATTACAACTGTATCTGCATATCTTTTTGCATTTTCTACAATTAAATCTGTATGAGTTGGTGGATGCAATTTTGCATTCCAACTTTCTTTAACATCACACCAATGACAACCAACATCACAACCGCCAATTCTTATAAAATATGCAGCTTTTCCTGTATGAGAACCTTCACCTTGAATGGTGTAAAACTCTTCCATTAATGGAAGCATTTCTCCTTTATTTATTAAATCTTGAACCTCTTTTTTCATTGGTTGGCAAAGATACTGAAACTTAGAAGAATAAATGAAGCAATAAAAAGGAATTCTATTTGCTATTTTTATGAGATATTAACTTTTTATTGTTTTGTATCATTTAAAGTTTGTTTACTTTTATGCTCGATAAATAAGAATTAACAAAAAGAATCGTTTAGTTAGTATAAAAGATAAAATAATGAATAAGAATTTAGTTAAGTTATTGGTTGTTAGTGTAATGTCAGTTTTATTTGTGCAGTGTAGTGGTGATGGGAAATTTACCATAGCAAAAGGGAAAGTTGGCAAGTTAACAACACTAACTACGATAAGCGAAATTGATAATATTTTTAAAAAGGATTCTATTGTTAAAAATTTAAGCGAAGGAAGTTTGGGGAATAATTACTTTCAAGACGACGATGAATATTTGATTTATGAAAAAGGAGGAAAGCATTTATTAACAATTATTCCACAAGAACAATTAGATTCTACATCTACCATTAAAAGTATTCAAATTTTTGACCCAAGATTCTCAACTAAAACTGGAATTTCATTAGAGTCATCTTTTGAGGACATTAATTTAAACAATACAATTACTAAAGTTGAAACATCTTTAAGTTCTGCTACTTTATTTATAGATGATTTAAACGTAACAATTAGTTTAGATAAGGAAGACTTAGGATTAAAGAATTTTAGCACACAAAAAATTAGCATTGAACAAATTCCTGGTTTAGCAAAAGTAAAATCTTTTATAATTTGGTTTAATTAGTCAAAGAGTTTCTTAATTGTTTTATTTTTCTTTTAATTAATAATTTTGGTTATGAAAAAGTATACCATTCAAAATTCACCTTTTATTGTTCCAACATCAGACGGAAAATTAATTGAAGAGCATTTTGGAAATGCAACAAACCAAGATTCTAAAATTAGTATTGCACATATGATTGCTCCACCAAAATGGAGTGAGCCTTTTCAAACTCCAAAATTTGATGAATATACGTATATTATAAAAGGGAAAAAACAATTTATTATTGAAGGTGAAACAGTAATTTTAGAAGCTGGACAATCTATTAAAATTGAAAAAAACACACGTGTTCAATATTCGAACCCTTTTGATGCTGATTGTGAATATTTAGCCATTTGTTTACCAGCTTTTTCAATGGATTTAGTACATCGAGAAGAAGGTTGTTAGCGTTAAAATTTTACTAAACAATTCTTGTTATAGTGATTTAAAGAATATATTTTTTAAATTTCTAATTCAAAATCAACTTATTATGCGAATTAGAGGCTTTTTATTATTATTTGTTTTTTCAATTTCTTTTTTATCTGCTCAAGAAACTTTAGAAATGAAATATACTACAACCAAAGAAAATCCGTTCGGAAAGTATAATCCAAAAGCACCAAAACAATTACAAGATTATAAAGAATTAATTGGTTTGAGTAAATGTGAATCTACTTCTAGAAATCCGGATCAAACTTGGGCAAAACCTGTAAACATGACTTGGGAATGGAAATATATTATGAATGGAATGGCAGTTCAAGATTTAACCTTAAAAGAAGATGCTCGTCATTCAGGAAGCATTAGACAATACGATAAAGATAGTTTACAATGGAATGTTCATTACTATTCTTCAGCAGTCACAGCAAGCCCTTTGCAAACTTGGAAAGGAAATCGAAAAGAAAACAAAATTGTTTTATATAAAAAGCAAAATGCGCCAAACGGAACTAAAGGTTTTTCTAGATTAACTTTTTATGACATAACCAATAAGAGTTATAAATGGATTGGAGAATGGGTTGATGAAAAGGAAACAATTGTATTTCCGTTTTGGAAAATTGAATGTAAAAAACAAAAGAGTTAAACTTTTTTCCTTGTTAGATAAAATGGCAAATATATCAATAGAAAATACGGAATAACAATCAACTCAACAACCATTACATAATAAGGCCATTCTCCAAATAAATCTAGCATAGAGGCTGCATCTGGTTTTCTATTAGTGTAGAAATAGTTTGATCCTAAGAAATAATTTAGTGTAAACATCAATGCCATATATACTTGCATTCCAATAAAAGATTTGAAAACACTTTTTAATGTTGGTCGCATTTTATAAACAAAAGTTGCATACATCATAAAAATTACTAATCCAGCATGTACAAACCAATATCTAAAAAACTCAAAATTTTAAAAACTATACGAACTCGGAGTTATTAAAGATTGTAATGTTCCTGCTAAAATTAAAAAGAAAATAATTTCGTAGTGTAAATAGATTCTTTTTATGGAAACAATAGGAATAGTTAATGCTAAAATACTACATAAATGTAACGGTAAATGTTCTTGGATATTAAAATTATCGCTAAACAATTTTATTGCAAACCCAATAATTACAAATAAAGAAATTGAAATAGCTAATATATTTCCAATAAGTATTTGTCTTTTTTCTGATTGTTTTATTGCCCATCTGATTAATATAAACCCAAATAAAAACAGCATTAAAACAACAAGTAAATGCTGTGTAGAAAAGGGAGTAAAATCAGTATTTTCTTTTAGGAAAAAATCGTTCAATTGCAGAATTATTTACTGCAATATAAAAAAAGAATTTAACTTCTGTTTTTTGCGGCTAATAATGTATTTTTCATCAACATTGCAATAGTCATTGGTCCAACTCCTCCAGGAACTGGAGTAATAAAACTAGATTTTTTAGAAACTGATTCAAAATGCACATCACCAGCTAATCGAAAACCGCTTTTCTTAGTTTCATCTGTAATTCTTGTAATTCCAACATCAATAATTGTAACACCATCTTTTACCATATCTCCAGTTAAAAACTCTGGAATTCCTAATGCAGCAACAATAATATCTGCTTGTAACGTAATCTCTTTTAAGTTTTTAGTTCTACTATGAGTAATGGTTACTGTTGCATTTCCTGCTGCTCTTTTTTGCGACATTATAATACTCATTGGGCTACCAACAATATGACTTCTTCCAATAACTACAACATGTTTTCCGCTAGTTTCTACTTTGTAGCGTTCTAGTAATTCTAATATTCCGAAAGGAGTTGCAGGTAAAAAGGTTGGTAAATTTAATGTCATTTTTCCAACATTTGTTGGATGAAATCCATCTACATCTTTTTCTGGATTAACAGCCATCAATATTTTTTGTTCGTCAATGTGTTTAGGTAATGGTAATTGAACTATAAATCCATCTATCTCAGGATTGTTGTTTAATTTTTCAATTTCTTGCAACAATTTTTCTTCTGATATATCTTCAGATAAACTAACTAAGGTTGATTCAAAACCAGCTTTTGCACACGCTTTTACTTTTGCATTTACATAGGTTAAACTTGCCCCATTGCTACCAACTAAAATTGCTGCTAAATGTGGAGCTCTAACTCCAGATGCAGTAAGATTTTGTACTTCAATTGCTATTTCTTCTTTAATTTGGTTTGATGTTGCTTTTCCGTCTAAAATTACCATATTTATAAAAGTTTATTGTGTTTAAAATAGCTGATTGTTTCTATGTTTTTACTATGATATGAGTTGAAACTGACAACTAAATATTACTTCATTCCTTGCATCATTTGCATCATTTTTCTTCCGCCACCACCTTGCATCATCTTCATCATTTTGCTCATTTGATTAAATTGTTTCATCAATTGATTAACATCTTGTACGGTTGATCCTGAACCTTTTGCAATTCGTTTTTTTCTGCTTGAATTTATAGTACTTGGTGTACTCCTTTCTGATGGTGTCATAGAATGAATAATTGCTTCAATTCCTTTAAAGGCATCATCATCAATATCAACATCTTTCATTGCTTTTCCAGCTCCAGGAATCATACCAACTAAATCTTTCATGTTTCCCATTTTTTTGATTTGTTGAATCTGAGTTAAAAAATCATCAAAACCAAATTGATTTTTTGCAATTTTCTTTTGTAATTTTCGTGCTTCTTTTTCATCAAATTGTTCTTGAGCACGTTCTACTAAAGATACAACATCTCCCATTCCCAAGATTCTATCTGCCATTCTATCTGGATGAAAAACATCAATTGCTTCCATTTTTTCTCCAGTTCCAATAAATTTAATTGGTTTATCTACAACAGATTTTATCGTTAATGCTGCTCCACCACGAGTATCACCATCTAATTTTGTTAAAATAACTCCATCAAAATTTAATACATCATTAAACGCTTTTGCAGTATTAACAGCATCTTGCCCAGTCATAGAATCTACTACAAACAATGTTTCTTGCGGATTTACAGCTTTATGGATGTTAGAAATTTCGGTCATCATTTCTTCATCAACAGCTAAACGACCAGCAGTATCAATAATAACTACATTTTTACCGTTAGCTTTTGCATGTTTAATTGCATTTTGAGAAATTTCTACCGGATTTTGATTACCAACTTCTGCATACACTTCAACACCAATTTGATCTCCAACAACTTGTAATTGATTTATAGCAGCTGGGCGATATACATCACAACCAACTAATAAAACTTGTTTTGTTTTTTTAGTTTTTAAGTAGTTTGCTAATTTTCCAGAAAAAGTAGTTTTACCAGAACCTTGTAAACCAGACATTAAAATTACTGTTGGAGAACCGCCAAGGTTTATTCCTACAGTTTCTCCGCCCATTAATTCGGTTAATTCATCTTTAACCAACTTTACCATTAATTGCCCAGGATTTAATGTAGTTAATACATCTTGTCCTAATGCTTTTGTTTGTACTCTTTTGGTAAATTCTTTGGCAATTTTAAAGTTAACATCGGCATCTAATAGAGCTCTACGAACTTCTTTTAGGGTTTCTGCAACGTTAACTTCTGTAATACTACCGTGACCTTTTAATGTGTGTAAGGCTTTATCTAATTTATCGCTTAAATTATTAAACATGTGCTTTGTGTTCTTTTTTTTAGAAGCACAAATATAAGAAAATAGCACGATTTTTATAACGAAAAAACTTGTTATTTAGATTTTGAAAATAGACTTGAAAAGAAGTTGATAAGATGAACAAAAGCAGAGATAATAAATATTAAAATAGCAAAAGCTAAAATTAAATTCGAATAATCTGTTGTAGTATTTATCTCTTCGGAATATTTATCTGTGCCTAACCAATTCCAATTATTTTTTGTAAAAAATAAAATTAATGCAATTGTTTGTAAAAAAATATGAGTTATTGTTAACCACTTTTTGGCGGTTTTATTTCCCCAGTGAAGAGAAAAATAATTCAAACCAACCAAACCAAAAAACACAGCAAAAACATAACTTAAATTATTATATGTTATAACAAAATAGGTATACGAAACGTTTATATCAATAGCTTCTTCTTTAAAAAGAATTCCTAATATTAGAACAATCGGAATCAACCCAAAAAAGAATAAATGTGGTTTTGCAATCAGTTTTTTCATTAATAATTCTCTTTTAAAATTTGTGTATGATGTGCTGTGTGATACGCCGTCCACATAATAATTTCTCTAACCGTCATTCTTCCCATTAGTGGATGAGGAATTAACAACATATCTAAATCGGTATCTTTTAATTTATTGGTTTTGTATTGTAGTTTTTTATTCTGAATTTTAAGTTTATTAACTAAAACTGGTTTTTCTTGTAGAACAGGTTTCTTTAGCTTGCTGTTAAATTTTGTTGCTATTTCTTGATTCTTGGCTAACTTTTCTTGATAATTTTTTACAACAACTTCGTAACTTCTAGTTGCTCTGTTTGATTTTCCAAACTTGTATTTTAGAATAAACTTCGGATAACTCAACGCATTGTTTAAAAGCTGAATAGAATCTGCTAAGTGCAAAATATGTTGACCAAATGTCCATTTATTTTCTGGACCTTTTACCCAATCTTTTTCTGGATGATTTTCAATTAAATTAAATAATTCTTGGTGTTTTTCTTCGAGCAGTGTTACAATTTCACTTTTAATCATTTTTGTTTTATTACGATGAAGAAATATACAAAATAAAAGCAAATAACAACTCACTACAAAAAATAAACAGTTGAATACATTTCCTTTTTTTTAGCGTTACATCTCACATATATTTGTTTTATCAAACAGTAAATATTTAATTATGAAAGCAATATCAATTATTAAAAAATCAATTTTAGCAGTAGTATTAATTCTATTTATTTTTACCTCTAATCTTGTTGTGGCTCAAACGAGTATTACTACATCTAAAAGTAATTCATATACAATTAATTCTAGTTCAAGTAAAAATGGAATTAGAACATATCATGTAAAAAATGGACAAAATGATTTTAGAATAGAATATGAAGGAGATATAACTTTATCAAATGATGATAAAGATATTGTTGCCATTTCTAGAGGCGGATTTATTGAAATTAAAAAATCTAGTTTCGGAACAAAGCGAAGAATTGTAATTCATAATGAAACAGGAACGTTAGTTAAAAAATATTATGTTGGTTGGTCAGAAAAATCTTTTAATTCTGAAGGAAGAAAATGGTTAGCAGAAATTTTACCAGAAATTTTAAGAACTACAACTATAGCCGCAAAAAGTAGAGTAGATCGTTTTTATAAAAAAGGTGGAGCAAACAGTGTCTTATCTGAAATAAGAAAAATGAAAAGCGATTTTGTAAAAGCTGCTTATGTAAAGTTGTTATTAGAGAAGAATTTAAGCACAAACGAACTAGTAAGTGTTATAGAAACTACTGGAGATTATATTAAATCAGATCATTATGTTTCTCAAATTTTAAAGAGCAATCAAAAGGCATTTTTAAAAAATGATAAATCGGTAACAGCATATATTAATGCTACAAAAAATATTAAATCAGATCATTATGCAACAGGAATTCTTAAAAAAGTAATAGAAGACAAAAGTATTTCTGACAAGCAATTAAGTAGTTTGTTAGAAATAACAAAAGGAATAAAATCTGATCATTATTTAACTCAGTTGCTTAAAGACATCATGGAAAACAGAAAAATGAATGATGATAATATGAGTAAAATATTAACATTAACAAAAGATGTTAAATCTGATCATTATAAAGTTACAATTCTTAAAGTAGCTTTAAAGAATAAAAATTTATCTAAAAAAACCCATGAACAATTTCTAACTATAATAAAAGATATTAAATCAGATCATTATATTTCAAGCATCATTACAGAAATGATGAAAAACAATAGTTTTAATTCATCATCAATAAACACAATAGTAAAAATGGTGGATGAGAATATAAAATCAGATCATTATGTCTCAACAATTTATAAAAAAATTGCAACTAAAAATTTGTCAGAAAATCAATTAATTATGATTATTGAATCTTCTTCTAGAACTATGAGCTCAAGTCATTCTTTAACATCAGTATTGGTTGCGTTGTCTGGTCAAGTTAATAAATCATCAGAAAAAGTTAAAAATGCATATAGAACTGCTGCAAAAAAAATTAAGTCTGATACCTATTACGGAAGAACAATGAAAGCTTTAAATTAATTATAATTTATTTTAAACTCAATCTTAACTAAAATTATTTTAGTTAAGATTGAGTATCTTTATTTACATTAAACCAAACTAACTTTCTTTTGAAAAAGCACCTACTAATTATTATTTCTAGTATTATTGTAAGCACAATTCTGAGCTATTATTTGGTGATAAGCGGTTCTACTCAAGAAGTAGCATTTAGTTTTACAATTGCTGCTTTAACTTCTTTTACAGGAATTTTTATTAGCTATGTTTTGTTTTTTGTGGTGAAGAAGTTAGACAATTATTTTCCTTGGCAAACGCAAACAAATAACAGATTATTTTTAGGCTTTATCATTCAGTATACAATTGCAATTTGTTTAGCAATTGGTTTGTTTTACGTTTACACAAGTGTTTTTAAAGCTGAAGTAGATTTTTTTTATGATCATAAAGAACTGCTCATAAAATTGGCTATTTTGTTATGTATTATTTTACTTATTTATTCAGTAATATATTTTGCATTTTACTCTTATTATTCTTTTGCTACATTGCAAATTGAATCTGTTAAACAAGAACGCAAGCAAATAGATCTACAATTAAAAGCACTTAAATCTCAATTAAGTCCACACTTTTTATTCAACTCTTTAAACACAGTTTCTTCATTGGTTTTTGTTGATAAAATGAAAGCGAAATTGTTTATAAGAAGGTTGGCAAACTTGTATAATTATACATTACAAAGTTATCATTCGAAACTAATTACTTTAAAAGAAGAATTAGATTTTGTTGCATCCTACCAGTATTTATTAGCGATAAGATTTGAGGATAAATTTAAAGCAAATATTACTATTGACGATGATTTATTGAGCACTAAAATTCCGCCATTAAGTTTACAAATGTTGGTTGAAAATGCCGTAAAACACAACACAATGAGTATAGAAAAACCTTTGCTAATTGATGTGTTTGTAGAAGACGATTTTATTTGTGTTCAAAATACAATTACAGAATCTCCAAAAGATAAAACATCATTTAAAGTAGGATTAAAAAACATTAATAAACGGTATTTACTATTAGTTAATAAAGGAATCTCTATAAGTAATGGAGAAAACTTCACTGTTAAAATTCCAATTATTAAATGAGAAAATTGTTTATACATACTCCGTTATTTCGATTTTTAAGTCCAATTTTTACTGGAGTTGTAGCATACTTATTAATTTTATTAATCAACAATAATATTGGACAATTACAAGAACAATTTTTAGGACAAGAATTATATGTAAGCATTACACTTTCTTATATCGTACACGAATTTTCTCGTTTTTTATTATGGGTTTTTAAACACATTCCAATACAGATAGGAACTGTATTTAAACTCATTTTACATTGTGTTTTAGCGATAATTCTAAGTGCAGTCTTAATAACACTTTTAATTGAATTGTATTATCAGCAAGTTGCTGGATTTTCGCCTTCAACAACAGAAATAATTACATTTAATAGTATTTATTGTTGCATTCCAGTTTCTTACGTTTTGTTAAATATAAGTCATCAATATTTATACAAAATCAATACACAAAAATTAGATAATGAAATTCTAATCAAACAAAATATTGAAGAAGATTTTAAACAATTTAAAAGAGAAATAAACCCAGAATTACTGTTTGAAAGCTTTGAAAGGCTGTTGATTTTAATTGATGAAAATATTGATAAAGTAGATGAGTTTATAGATCACTTATCAACTATTTATAGATACATTTTATCAAGTAGAAAAAATCAGTTAGTCTCCTTTAATGAAGAAAACGAAATACTAAAAGAATTTATAAAACTTTATAATCATTTGCCTTATAGAAAAGTAATTATTTGTGTAAAAGAGAATGCAAATTTTTTAATAGTACCAGGAACATTACTTTTTGTAATTGAACAAATTATCAAAACAACAATAGTTTCAACCAAAGATAATTTAGAGATTGAGATTGCATTTTCTGAAACAAATTTCACAATAAGTTATGCAACTGAAGATAGAATTAATAGAGAGTTTAGTATTCAGAACATCGAAGAAATTGCAAGAGTTTATAGTATTTATAATATTGATGAAATTGAAATATTTGAAGATAATATAGTAAGAACAATATCAATTCCGAAGTTAGAAATTAAAGAATAGAAAATGAAAATAGTTATTATAGAAGATGAAATTTTGGCTGTAGAAAAACTAGAGCGTTATTTGTCTAAATACAATACTGAAATTGTTGTTGTAGAAAAACTTTCTAGTATCTCAGAAGCTGTTTCTTGGTTTCAAAAAGAGGAAGAATATGATGTGGTTTTTATGGATATTCAGTTAACAGACGGATTGAGTTTCGAAATTTTTAATCAAGCAAAAATATTAAAACCTGTTATTTTTACAACTGCTTTTGATGAATATGCAATTGATGCTTTTAAAGTGAATAGCATCGATTATATTTTAAAGCCAATTACATTTACAGATGTTTCTAAAGCAATGAGTAAACTAACCGAAATGGAAAAAGTGTTTACAGGTAACGATTCTATGATTAATGTAGTAAAGCAAATTGCAGAGAAAAAAACCAAAGATCGGTTTTTAGTTCGATTAGGAAATCATATACATTCTATTAAAACTTCTGAAATATCTTTGTTTTATGCTGAAGGAAGAACCGTTTATTTAATTACAAACACAAAAAGAAAATATATTTTAGATTTTAAACTAGAAAGTTTAGAAGAAGTTTTAAATCCCGCAGAATTTTTTAGAGTGAATAGGACTTTTATTGTTAATATTTCTGACATTCAAGATGTATTGGTCTATTCAAATAGTAGATTAAAAATTACATCTAAAGTTTTTAATGAAAAAGAAATCATTGTAAGTAGAGAAAAAGTGAATGCTTTTAAAACTTGGTTTGCTGGAAATTAGGTTTTCAAAAAAAATAGTATTTGATTTGTTTATTACTTATTTAAAGAACAATGATTTATCAAATTCAACAAACTTTTGATCCAGAAAAAAACCTCAATTATGTTGAATTGTATACTGATTCTTCGTCTGCAAAAATCATTTTAAACCAAGGAGCAAGTTTGCAAGAATTAACCATTAATTCAATTCCTGTAATTAAAGATTTAACTCCGATTTCTTACCGTGAAAGCTTTGCTTCCTCAATTTTATTTCCTTTTGCAAACAGAATTAAAGACGGAAAATATGTTTTTAATGCTATTGAATATCAAACAGAAATTAACCAAGTAGAAGAGAACAATGCGCTTCATGGATTTGTACATGATAAAGAATTTGAACTTGTAAAGAAAAATACAACTCAAAATAAAGCTTCCGTTGTTTTAGAATATAATGAGACAAAACTTACTAAAGGATTTCCGTTTACCTATAAAATTCAACTTGAATATATTTTAACAAGTGATTCTTTAGAGTTAAAAGTTAAAATAGAAAACACTTCAAAAAGTGAATTCCCTTTTACATTAGGTTGGCATCCGTATTTTTATTCGACAAATCTAAACAACAGTTTTTTAAAATTTGAGAGTTCTAAACAAGTAGTTTTTGATGATAGAATGATTCCAATAAACACTAAAAAACTAGCAAATTTTCAGAATTTTGAATTGAAAAACAAAATACTAGACGATTGTTTTTATTTAGATTCAAATTTGGTGGAATTTATAACTCCAACATATCATTTAGAATTATCATCTTCAGAAAAAGATATTTTTCTACAAATATATACGCCTCCAAAAAAGAACACAATTGCCATTGAGCCAACAACAGGAATTTCGAATAGTTTTAATTCTAAAATTGGATTAAAAATGCTTTTACCAAAAGAAGAATATCAAATTTCTTGGAAATTAGTTGTTGAGTATCAATAACAAAAAAAACAATCTTTATTTAGTCTTTAAAAGTGTAGGCAAAATATAATTTTCTAAGATTTTTTCGGGTTGTTGAAATTTTCCATTTCTGTAATTTCCAGAAGTAATTACTACAACTACATCTAAAGTTGGAATTACAAAAATATATTGCCCTCCAGCACCTCTAGCTTCAATAGATTTAATTTCTTGTTTACCAACTTTATAGGTTTTATGCCACCATAAGTAACCGTAACCATTCTTATCATTTGTGTTTTGAAGTTTTCTATAGTTTTTGAAAGATTTTTTTATCCATTTTTTTGAAATAATTCTTTTACCATTCCATTTTCCATTGTCTAAATACAATTGTCCAAATTTTAGCATATCTCTAGGCGTAATATGCATTCCACCTCCAAAATAAGGTATTCCTGTTCGGTCTTTTTGAATGATATAGTTTGAGATTCCTAAAGGTTTTAATAACTGTTGGTCAATAAATAGTTCTAAAGGTTGTTCTAAAGTAGTATTTAATGAAACTCCTAATAAATAAGGGTTTGCAGAACCGTAATTTGCTTCTGCTCCTGGTTTGTTAATCATTGGAGCTTCTAAAACTGTTTTTAACCAATTAGATGAATTTTGGTATGCAGGTTCTGAAGCTAAAGATTTACGTTCAGTTCCGAAATCAACTGCATCTAAACCAGAACTCATAGTTAATAAATCACTTATTTTAATTAAAGACTTTAAACTATCTTTTGTGTATTGAAAATTCTTTGGAATAAAATTATATAAATATTCAGAATCATTTTTAATCAATTTCTTATCAATAGCAATTCCAATTAAAGCAGATGAAATGCTTTTAGAAGCAGAACGTTGATCGTGTGGAGTATTGTGAGTAAATCCTCCAAAATATTTTTCATAAACTAATTTCCCTTTTTTAGCAATTAAAATACTGTGTGTTTTAATCAATTTTTTAGAAAGAATATCACGTTCCATTTCTTGTAGTTTTTTACTACTTTTTAAGTTTGAAACTCTCCATCCATCATTTAATTGCAAAGGTTTATTACCAATACTTGTTCTTGTAGAAAAATCATCAAAAGCCCATTCGCTTTTTGATTTATGTAATACAACAGTAGTAATAGTTTTTCCAGCTAAAATTATTTCTAATTCAATTTTGTTTGTCAACAATTTTCCTTTAAAATCAAGCCCAGTTATATTATCTTGAAATGTTATAATGTTATTTTTCTTCTTAGGTTCTCCAGCCCAAGTTCCTGCAAAACGTTTATCTCCAAAAAATGGATAGGCTTCAAATTTTTGACCATTTATATTTTCAATACTGAAAAACATAGATTGACTTATTAGTTCATCAATAATGAAAAGATTCCATTTTCCTTGAAAACTGTTATCTTTCTTTTTTGTCAATTTGATATGATAAAAATGAAAGTTAGAACTTATAAATCCATTAATTTCAGAAGAATCATCACTTATAATTGCAGAAAAAATAAACCCTTTTGAAAACTCAAACTGAATATTTTTTTTAGAATCAGAAGCGATTATATTTTCAAAAGAAAATTCATCATTGCTAAGCTTAAAAAGATACTTATTGTTCGGTTTTTTGGTAATGTTTACTTTAAGGTTAAAGGTGTTTTTCTTTGGAAGAACTCCTTCCCATTGACCTTCATAATCTTTAATATTTACTTGAGAATATAAATTGGTTGTTGCTAATATAATTAGTAGCAATAATTTAAAGGATAATTTCATTATATATGTTTTTGTTTATACAAAGGTGCCGTTTGTTGAAACTTTAAAATTGTATAAAATTAACATTGCTTGTTTTTTTGAAAAACTGTAATGGAGTTTCTCCATAAATTCTCTTAAAACTTGAAATGAAATGACTTTGATCGTAAAAGCCACATTCATAACAAACTTCTGTCATAGAAAGTTTTTTACTTAAAATAAGAGGAATGGCTTTATTTACTTTTTGTTTTCTAATATAATTTCCAATAGTTGTTTTAAAATATTTAGGAAACTCTCTTGATAAATGTACAGGATGAATGTTTAAAAGTGAACTTAAATGATTTAATGAAGTACTAACTTCTGGTTGATAATGCAAAATTTCTTTTAATCTATTTACCCAATGAGGAATAGTTGTTTTCGTTTTAAAAGAATCATTTTTTAGCGTAGAAAATAAATTTACTAAAAGAGAATCTATAGAAAGTTGACTATTTGCCATAACATTTTTACTTTCTAAAAAAATCTTATTCATAACTTCTTTAATTAAGGGATTTTCTAAATGAATACTTCCTTGAAAATTAAAAGAATGAAAATCATATTTTTGAAACCATTCAGTATTTAACTCAATATGAAATCCTCTTGTAAACTCTTTTGGTTTTATATTGTAATGTTCATCTTGCCAATTATGAAATAATAAAGTGCCAGGTTTTAAATAATATGTTTCTTTTTTGTTAGCTTCTAGTAGTTTTCCTTGTATTAAATAAGTAAAATATGGATTTTCATGAGAATGCCAATCTACTTTTGAATGTGTATACTCTGTATCGGTAATTAAAAAATCATCTAACTGTAATTTATGATAATGTTTACCAAAATATTCTCCTTTTTTAAGTTGATTAGTCATAAGTAAATGACGAATGAGTATCTGTTTTGTTACTACTAGAGTAGGGGTGATTTATTTATTACAAATCGTCAGTAAAATGTTTGCGCGTTTTATTTTGAGAAAATTTTTTCTCATTATAACTTTTTGAAGCATTTTTTGCAATTGATAAAGTTTCCCAATCTGTGTTTTTAGCCATTTTCCCAATCACAACAATTTGTCCAATATGATAAGAATAATGGCACAATTGTCTGTTAATTGCTTCTGCAATTGTATGTCCTTCGTTTCTGATATACACAATTGTATTGCTGTTTTCTGGAGTAATTTTATGTAAATTATCAAACAAACATTGCCAACCTTTTTCCCAGTCAGTAATTATTTCTTCTTTAGAATTGTAAGAGTTTATAAATTCATCGTCTCTATTTCTCCAAGATTTTTCGCCATCTTCAGTTAAAAAATTAGTCCAACGAGACAACATGTTTCCAGAAATATGTTTTACAATGGTTGCAACAGAATTACTCTCATCGTTATATTGCCAAAAAAGTTGCTCTTTTGTCAATTGACGAAAAGTTTTATCACCCAAACTTTTATTGTATTCAAACTGTTTTAATACACTTGGCAGGTAAGAAGGATCCATTTTTATTATTGTTGAATTTGACAATAAAGATACATTTTATTTACAATTCCTTTGGAATAAATTGAAGTGCTGCACCATTAATACAATGACGTAAACCAGTTGTTTCTTTTGGTCCATCTTCAAAAGAATGTCCTAAATGACCACCACAAGTATTGCATTTTAATTCTGTTCTTGCGTATCCAATTTCATAATCAACATCAAGTTCAACATTCTCTTTAATAGCTCTGTCAAAACTTGGCCAACCAGAACCTGAATCATATTTATACTTAGACAAATACAAAGGTGTTTTACAAGCAGCACAAACGTAAACTCCTTCAGATTTTGTGTTGTTATATGGATGTGAAAAAGCAATTTCTGTACCTGATTCTCTTAATACAAAAAACGAATCTGGAGACAATATGTTTCTCCACTCAGTTTCTGTTTTAGTAATTTTATATCCTTGTTTTTTCTCTTTTTTCTCTTGTGCATTAGTTGTACAACTAATAAATGAAACTAAGATTATTATTGAAAGTAGTTTTTGCATTTTGGTTGTTTTTACTTTAGGTCGATTCTAATCAAATCATCTTACAAGAAAGACATTCTATTTTAAATAGAATATGTAAATTTACGTTTCGTTAAAGCGATATATTATTATGAATAGAATTATGAAAAAAATAACCATATTATTACTTGTTTCAATCTTTTTAGCACAATGTAGTACTGTGCCAATTACTGGTAGAAAAAGAATAGCACCTGTTGAAGATTCACAAGTTTTACCATCAAGTTTTGCTCAATACAAAGGGTTTTTAGAAAAGAATAAAAAATCTAAAGATGTTGAAAAAACAAAACAAATTAAAGAAATTGGAACAAGAATTTCTGTTGCTGTAGATAAGTTTATGCGTGCAAATAATATGGTAAAAGAAGCTGATTCTTATAAATGGGAATTTAATTTAATAGAAGATAAAACGGTAAATGCTTGGTGTTTGCCTGGAGGAAAAGTGGTTTTTTATACAGGAATTTTACCAATTTGTGAAAATGAAGACGGAATTGCAGCTGTTATGGGACACGAAATTGCACATGCATTTGCAAAACACGGTCAAGAAAGAATGAGAAATAGTCAGATTCAAGCTTTAGGTGGAATTGCTGTTGCATACGGAACAAAAGATGATGAAAATTCTAAAATTTGGAATATGGTTTATGGAGTTGGCTCTCAAGTTGGAATGCTAGCATATAGTAGAACTCACGAATCTGAAGCAGATAGGTTAGGATTAGTTTTTATGATTATGGCTGGTTACAACGGAGAAGAAGCTGCACAAGTTTGGGTAAGAATGAGTGAAAAAGCAGGAAAATCTTCTCAACCAGAATTTTTAAGTACGCATCCTTCCAATGAATCTAGAATAAAAGAATTAAAAGCATTTTTACCAGAAGCAAGAGCTTTGGCTAAAAAGTTTAACGCAACTCCAATTGTAAAATAAAAGTTTATCTTGTGTTCTCAAACTAACTAAATTTTACTTTCATGCTAAAAATAGGGGACAAGAAGCTTATTAATGGTTGGGCTTTTTACGATTGGGCTAATTCTGTGTATTCATTAGTGATTAGTACAGCAGTTTTTCCGTTGTATTTTACTGCAATTACAAAAGGAAAAACCGTTCGATTTTTAGGAACTGATTGGGATCATCCAGATACTTTATATAGTTATGCACTCTCATTTTCTTTTTTGATTGTCGCATTTATGTCTCCAATTTTATCTGGTATTGCAGATTACACTGGAAGTAAGAAAAAATTTATGAAATTTTTCTGTGCTTTAGGTTCAATTTCTGTAATGAGTTTATACTTTTTTGATAGTGTTGATACTGTTTGGATTGGAATTGTTTTTACAATATTAGCAAGCATTGGTTTTTGGTCTAGCATTGTTTTTTACAATGCTTATTTACCAGAAGTAGCTAAACCAGAACAGCAAGATAGAGCAAGTGCAAAAGGTTTTATTTTTGGATATGCAGGTTCAGTTATTTTATTGATTATCAATTTAATAATGATTCAAATGCCAGAGGTATTTGGTATAACATCTGGGATGGCTTCTCGTATTTCTTTTGTAATGGTTGGTTTGTGGTGGCTTGGTTTTGCCCAAATTACTTTTAAAAGATTACCAGACGACATTTACAATAGAAAACCTGAGAAAGATTATATATGGAAAGGTTTTAAAGAACTAAAAAAAGTATGGAAAGAGTTACGCAATTACTCAAATTTAAAACGATTTTTAATAGCATTTTTCCTGTTAAGTATTGGAGTTCAGACGATTATTTTAATGGCAGCAATTTTTGGTTCTAGCGAATTAGGATTGCCAACTATGAACTTAATCATAACTATTCTATTAGTGCAAATTGTTGCAATTGTTGGAGCTGCATTATTTTCAAGAATTTCAGAGCGATATGGAAATATCAAAGCAATTAAAATAACAATTCTTACTTGGATGTTGGTTTGTTTTGCAGCTTTTATGTTAGATAAAAACCAAGAAAATGTTGCCTTGTATTTTTATGGATTAGGCGGAATGTTAGGATTGGTCCAAGGAGCAATACAATCGTTAACACGTTCAACTTATTCTAAATTATTACCAGAAACTCAAGATCACGCAACTTATTTTAGCTTTTATGATGTTACCGAAAAAATAGCAATTGTTTTAGGAACTTTTGTTTATGGTTTATTATATGCTATTACAGATTCTATGCAATGGAGTGTTTTGTCTTTAGCAATTTTCTTTTTAGCATCTTTTATTGTAATTAGTACTTTAAAGAAAACAAAACACGTGCATTAATTATTTTTTAATTCCGTTGTGTTTTTTAACAATTTCAACAACTTTATCAATAGGTAAAGATTTTACTTCGTGATGATCTCTTCCTTTTAAAGTATTTGCAGCAAAAAGCGAATTTAATATTGCTTCTTCTGTTGCTTCAATAGTTGCTAAAAATAATGGAGAAATAACACCATTTCTTAATTCTTTTTTATCTAAAAACTGAGATTTGCTGTTGTATGGAATCCTATTTTCTTTAGCGGTAGAAACAGCAATTACATAATCGCCACTTCCGTTGGATGCAATTCCGCCAGTTTTTGCCAATCCCATCATTGCACGTTTTGCCAATCGTTCTAAATTTCTAGAACTCAAAGGTGCATCCGTCATCACTACAATCATACAAGAACCATCAACATCATACGTATAACTTCTTGGATAATTGTCTAATTCTTTTGCAACAGGAACGCCATTTAATTCAAACACACCACCAAAATTTGTTTGTACCAAAACACCAACTGTATAACCACCATATTTTTCAGGAATCACTCTTGATGAAGTTCCAATTCCGCCTTTATAATTAAAACAGATAGTTCCAGTTCCAGCGCCAACATTTCCTTCGGCAACAACTCCTGTTTTTGCATTCTTAATTGCGTCCAACACATGTTTTTCTTTTACATGTCTTCCTCTGATATCATTTAAATAACCATCATTTGTTTCGCCAACAACAGAGTTTACAGAACTAACATTTTTGTTTTCAGGTTGGTTTAAAGTATAGGTAATCAACGCATTTGAAGCAGCAGGAACACTCAATGTATTTGTAAGAATAATCGGAGTTTCTATGTTTCCTAATTCTTTAACTTGACTATAACCAGCTAGTTTTCCGAAACCATTTCCTAAATAAATTGCAGCTGGAACTTTATATTGAAAAATATTATCTGAATGCGGTAAAATTGCTGTAACTCCAGTTCTAACATTGTCACCTTTAATAATAGTTGTATGACCAACTTTTACACCAAATACATCTGTAATTGCGTTGTTTTTTCCTGGTTTTAAAACGCCAACTTCAATTCCGTAATCACGAACTCTTTTTTGTTGAGAATATAAATCGGTTACCAAGAAAGAAGCAATAATAAAGATAATTTTAAAAATTTTCATTATAGGTGAATTTTATGTTTGTGATTGATGCTAAGTTAAGTAATTTATATATTATGATTTGTATTAAAAAAGAAAGAGGTTTCTACAATTGTAAAAACCTCTTTTTAATTATTTAATTCTAAATGATTTAGATTTTAAAACTAACTCCCATTACAATATTTCTACCTGAATTTAAGATTCCATCAGGTTTTAATCTTGATAAATGATGAATGTATTTGTTGTCGAATGCATTGTTTACAGAAATTGTAGTATTAAATTTTAAAGAATTCAATTCAACATCACCACCAAAACCAATAGAAACTAAATGATAACCATCAGAAGCAGTTTCAAATAAACCAACATTTTTCTGAGCCAATGTAGAAGTTACTGTTAAGTTAGAATATCCGTTTTTTAACCAGTTCTTAATATTAAACTCTGTTCTAAAAGTATTTTTAAAAGTATTGGCAGGAATTAAAGGTAAATAATCTCCATTTTGTTGTTTTCCTATAACCATTTCAAAACTACTTTCTAAATGCAACCAATCTATTGGATGCGGATGTAGATGAAATCCAAATTCGCCTCCATATAATTTTGCATGGTGTTGTGTGTATTTAAAAACTGGCGCACCATCTTCTATTGTTCCGGTTGGAGCTAAAAAGATATAATCATTTAGATGATTGTAAAACCCGTTACCAAAAAACTCAATATGTTTAGTTTTATATTCTAAAGAAAGATCTATTTGAACATTTTTTTCTGTGTCTAAACCTGCATTTCCAACTTCAAAACGATTTGTACCATGATGCACTCCATTTGAAGTTAACTCTGCTAAATTTGGGGCTCTAAATCCGCTTGCGGTATTAATTCTAGTTGTAATTTTATTAAGCAATGTAAATTTATACCCTAAAGAAGCAGTAAAACTTGTGTAGTTTTTATCTAACGGATTAAAAACATGAGAATCTCCATCATGAACTACAATGTGTTTTTCGGTTTCTAACTTTCTTGCATCAAAACGAATTCCTGCTTGTAATGCTGAACTATTAAATTGTTTGTTGATGGTGTAAAACACACCAATATCATTAATTTTTGCATTCGGAATTAACAATTCTTCTCCGAAGTTTTTGTTCTGTTGATGCATTCCTTGTAAACCTAAAATACTTTCAATACCGTTTTTAAAAGTTGGTAAATTGTATTTTATATTATAGTTAAATGTCCTCAATTTTAAGCGTAAAGCTGCTTCCTCTTCTCCGTGATGTTCTTCTCCTGGATGATGTTCTTCAAACTCTTGTCTATCATTAAAAATATAACCTAAATCAACATCTAATTTAGATTTTCCAAAAAAGAAATGATTATGCAAACTAAAAATTTGATTGTCTACTTTTTGAAAAGGTTCTTCTGGTGTATAATCGGTTGATTGACTTCCAATTCCTTCTGAAATTCCTAAAATAGATTTATTTAAATTGTATCTAAATTCGTTTGAATAGCTATCTGAATTGTATCCAATACCAATTTTAAAATCATTTTCTTTAAATCGTGTATTTGTAACTCTTTGGTTATTGGGAGTTTTATAATCTGAATGATAATTAGAACTCATTCGTCCTAATAACTTCCATTTTTCTGCAGAACTTTTAAAACCTACAGAAGTATTACTACCTAATGTATTGCTATAAAACTGTTGATTTATAAATCCGTTTGTAGTATTTGTTGCTGCAAAGCGTTCAGGATTTAAATACAAAACTCCGCCTAAAGCATCAGATCCGTAAAGTAGAGAAGCTGGTCCTTTTATTACTTCTACACTTTGAACTCCTGCATCGTTTAAACCCAAACCATGTTCATCTCCAAATTGTTGATTCTCTAAACGAACACCTTGTGCGTACACTAAAACTCTATTACCGCTTAAGCCTCTAATTACAGGTTTTCCGATGGATGTTCCTGTTGATATTTGAGAAACTCCTGCTAGTTTTTGTAATCCATCCATTAAGGTTGGTGCGCCTGTTCTTTTAATTGCAGCAGCAGTTAATCGTTCTACTTTCATTACATTTTCTGATTGTAATTTATTGAAAGGTGTAGAGATAATTACTTCGTCTATTGTAAAGACAGATTCTTGTAAAAAGATATCTAAAGTTACATCTTTAGAGTTAAAGTCAATTGTTTTTGTTTGTGTTTCAAAACCGATAAAAGAGAAAGAAATTTTTACTTTTCCGTTGGGTAAATTTTTCAGTAAATATTTACCATTTGCATCTGTAATAGTTCCTTTATGATATTCTGTTGTATAAATTTCTACGCCAATTAATGGCTCTTTATGTACGTCTGTAACGGTTCCTGATAAATTATTTTGAGCCGTAACTGTAATGCAGCTCAATAAAAATAAGGCTTTTAAGATTATTTTCATGTATTGTGTTTTTTATTGTTGTACTAAGTTTTTGTCAATAAATATATTGACAGAATTTATGAAACAATAAAAAACGGCGGCCCTCGAGTAGTTTTTTTGGAAACAACTTCTACTGCTTTTACTTGCGATCTTTCAGTAAATATAGTTGTGTAAAAATGTTGTGGAATTACATCAAAATTAGAAGAAAAATCTACACTAAAAGTTTGTAATTGTCTGTGTAATAAAGAACAATCTATATCCGTTTCGTGTACATGTTTTACATCAATAGAAAAACAAACTGCATGTTTGTGATTGTCTAAAGCGTGTGCTAATTGTATTATTGATGGTGTTAATATTAACAATACACTTAAATGGATGATATGCTTTTTAAACTTTTTGATAATTTTTAATTCCTTTTTTTTCTGATTTTCATGTTTAAAGCTTCGACACCTAATGAAAAAGCGATGGCAAAATACAAATACCCTTTTGGAATTGCTCCTATAGAATTGTTAAAAATTTCAGTATTTGCTAAATGCGCTCCTTCGGTTATCAACATAAACCCAATTAAAATCAAAAAAGACAAAGCAAGCATTTGTATTGTTGGATGTTCGTTTACAAATTTACCAACCGGATTTGCAAAAATCATCATAATTAACATAGAAATTACTACGGCTGTAATCATAATTATTAAAGCTCCTTCAACTCCGTTGGTCATTCCAACTGCAGTTAAAACTGAATCGAAAGAGAACACAAGATCTATTAAAATAATCTGTAAAATTACATTAGACATTGTAGCCGCTTTCTTTTTTGTTGCTTTTTGCTTGTCTTCTGTAACACCTTCTACTTTATGATGAATTTCACTTGTACTTTTGTAGAGTAAAAACATTCCTCCTAAAATTAAAATAATACTTTGTCCTGTAATTTCTGTACTTAACCAAGAAGTATTAATTGTAAAAAAAGGATCTTTCATTGCAATTAGATACGATACACCAAGCAATAAAATAATTCGAAATACCATTGCAAGCAACAACCCAATATTTGTAGCTTTTTTTTGCAGATGCTTTGGGAGTTTTCCTGTAGAAATAGAAATAAATATAATATTATCTATTCCTAAAATTATTTCTAAAAAAGTAAGCGTTAATAACGCAACCCAGGTATCGAGGTGTGCAAATATTTCCATTATTGTTTAACTTTATATACAGTACCTGTTTGTTTGAATTTAGAAAAACCAATTTTAGCGGTAAAGCTATAAGAAGTGTCTGTTACTTTATTTATAGTTACAAAAATTTTGTCTTTATCTAAACTCGTTTTTGGGCTTTTCATACGTAAAATATAAGAAAAGTTGTTTTTCCACTCAACATATAATGTGTCAATATGTTTTTCTGTACGTTGATAAGAACTACTATCTGTTGATATTTCTACAGTTTTTGTATATTCTTCAATTTGTAAACTATCAATTCTTGTAATAATTGTTTTGCTATATCCTTTTCCTGCAGGAATTTCAAAAACTCCAACTCTAAACTGATTGTTATTATCAATAATAACAGATTCTTTACAAGATGCTATACCTATTAAGACAAAAAGTGTGATGATTATTTTTTTCATTATATTCCTGTAAAATTAGCTGGTGTTATTACTTTTAATTCGTTTTTTATTGCCTCAGAAACTTCTAATGTGTCAATAAAATCTGCAATAGATTTTTGAGTAATTTTTTCATTAGTTCTTGTCAATCCTTTTAAAGCTTCATACGGATTTGGATATGCTTCTCTTCGAAGAATTGTTTGAATTGCTTCTGCAACTACAGCCCAATTATTTTCTAAATCTTGCTCAAATTTTTCTTTGTTTAACAACAATTTATTCAATCCTTTTAAGGTTGATGTAAATCCAATTAATGTGTGTCCAAAAGGCACGCCAACATTACGTAAAACCGTACTGTCTGTTAAATCACGTTGCATTCTAGAAATTGGAAGCTTTGCTGCTAAATGCTCAAACAAAGCATTTGCAATTCCTAAATTTCCTTCTGAGTTTTCAAAATCAATCGGATTTACTTTATGTGGCATTGCAGAAGAACCAATTTCTCCAGCTTTGATTTTTTGTTTGAAATAATCCATCGCAACATAGGTCCAAATATCTTTGTCTAAATCTAAGATAATGGTGTTTATTCTTTTTAGACAATCAAACAAAGAAGCCATATAATCATAATGCTCAATTTGTGTGGTTGGAAAAGAATGATGTAAACCTAATTTTTCTTGAACAAAATGAGTTCCAAAAGCTTTCCAATCTATATTCGGATATGCAACATGATGGGCATTGTAATTTCCTGTTGCACCACCAAATTTTGCTGCATTTGGTATGTTTTCCAACGTTTTAAATTGCTCATGTAAACGTACTGCAAACACATTAATTTCTTTTCCTAAGCGAGTTGGAGAAGCGGGCTGGCCATGCGTTCTTGCCAACATAGAAACATCGCTCCACTCTACAGAAAGTTCTTTTATTTTTTTTAGAAGTTCTTTGTAAGAAGGAATATAAACTTCTTCGATAGCATCTTTTATTGAAAGCGGAATTGCCGTATTATTAATGTCCTGTGAAGTTAATCCGAAGTGAATAAACTCTTTGTATTTCAGTAAATTTAATTTATCAAATTCTTCTTTGATAAAATACTCAACGGCCTTAACATCGTGGTTGGTAACCTTTTCAATGTCTTTAATTTTCTGAGCATCTTTAGTAGAAAAGTTGTTGTATATTTTTCTTAAATCAACAAACAAATCGGTGTTAAAATCACTCAGTTGAGGTAACGGAATTTCGCACAAAGCAATAAAGTATTCGATTTCTACTTTTACGCGATATTTAATCAAAGATTCTTCAGAATAATAATCAGCTAATTTTGCTACTTTATTTCTATATCTTCCATCTATAGGTGAGATGGCATTTAATTCAGATAAATTCATTTTTTGTTGTTGTGTTGTCTTAATTGCAAAAATAAAAAATACAGAACTGATTTGACTATATTTAAAGAGAATTTATCTAAAAACTTTTCTTTTAACAATTATCACCTTTTTTTTCTTTTCTAAATTTTTAATCACTCTAATTACAGTTTCTACTCGAAGCCCAAGTGTATCTGCAATTTGTTGCCTTGTATAATCAATTTTAAACGTAAATTCACCTTCTAATTTGGCAACATCTTTCTTTAGATAATCAAAAAAACGCAAGATTCTATGTTCTGGTTCTTGACTCGATATTTCTGAGGCAATTATTGCTTTATAATACAACCTATTTGCCAAGCTTTTGGTAATATTTAAATGAATTTCTGGATATTTGTATAACAACTCATAAAGTTTACTTTTTTCTAATTCTAACACTTTACAATTAGAAAAAGCAATAGCATTTGCAGGATATTTTACATCAATAAAAAGTGGTGGTTCTCCAAAACTTTGTCCTTTGTAAAAAACATTCTGAATAAACTCTTTTCCGTCGTCATTATAATTGTTCATTTTTACAGCACCACTAACAATTTGATAATAATAACGTGCAGTTTCATTTTCTAAAAAAATGTTTTTTCCTTTAGAATATTCGCATATTTTTGCGTTAAAATCAAGAAGCAATTGTTCGTTTATCATTATGATTTGGGTCATAAGTTTGCTATTTGTAAAGATATACTTTTGTTTGATAAAAAATAGGATAAAATGGAGTTAAGAGATATAGAAAACAGAGCAGATATTTTTTTATTGGTAAATACTTTTTACGCAAAAGTTAAAAAAGATGAATTTATTGGGCCAATATTTTTAGAGGTAATTCCTGCTGACGAATGGAAAAGTCATATAGAAAAACTAACAGATTTTTGGGAAGGCAACTTATTTTTTACTAGAAATTTTAAAGGAAACCCAATGAAAGCTCATAAAGATGTTGATGCGCATTTTAATCATACAATAGAACAAAAACACTTTGGTAAATGGTTAGAAATTTGGTTTACAACTATAGACGAATTATTTAGCGGCACAAAAGCACACGAAGCTAAAGAACGCGCAAGAAATATTGCATCAATTCTTTTTCTAAAAATGTTTGAAGCAAAACCTAAGAAAGTGCAATAGCAATTTGGTAAAACAACATAATTGTATTGATAATAACGCTAACAATAAACGACCAAGCAATTGCTTTTATGGGTTGCTGACTAAGAGATAAAACGAGTGTTGTCATAGCCAACACAATAGCTGTCATTAAAATAAATAAAGAAATTTTTCCTTGAACAGCAATAGCAGCATTTATCGATGCAATTCCTGTACTAATCATTACTAATGCAATAGAAATTCCGATAGTATTTACTTTTTCACTTTCTATTTTTTGATTGATTTTTTGGACGATATTAAATTGGTTGCTCATTGTAGTATAATTTTACAACCAAATTTATAGACTATTTAAAAACCAGTTTATGATTCAAATCATAAATTAAAAATTACTGCTGATGCTTTTTTATCAGCTCTAAAATATAGGTTCCTCTTGCTTTACAACCTTTACTTTCTTTTATAATTTTAGTGCTAATTAAATGCTCTAATTCTGGATGAATCCAATCTTTTTGCAAACCAAATAAATACAAAGTGGTCATTGTGTAAGCTCTAACGGCAATTTTTTGCGGAGTAATTAACCAATCGAATCCAGTTTCTACAATGCTGTCAATTTGTGCTATTGTTAATGTAGTTTGAAATTCATTTTTGTTTTTAGAAGTGTAAGCAGTTGCAATGTGTTCGCAAATTTTTGCACAAGGTCTAATGGCGCTATCAAAACGCAATCTAGAAATATTTTGTGTAAACTCTTCTAAATGTGGTAACATCCAACGTAAATCTCCGTGTGTGCAAATCCATTCTAAAATCCAAGCAGCTTTTATAGAAATTTTATCATCAACTTCAAAAGTTAAAGAAACCAGGTATTTAAATAATTCTTTATTGTTGTATACAATATTTGCTACCTTATCTCTGTTTTCTCTTTTAGCATTTTCCATTGATTGTAATGCAGAAACTAAAAAATCTTTATTCATATATGCATAGTTGCGTATCTTTGTTAGATAATTGTTTGATGATGATAAATATAAAAAGACTATTTTTTCTTTGTATCCTTTTTTCGTTTTTTTTAAACGGAAATGAAGCAGTTGCCCAAAAATACAATCAGTTTGATAAAAATAAAAAGAGAACTGGTCCTTGGAAAAAATATTATACTACAAATAAGAGAATTAAATATACGGGGCAGTTTGAAAACGGAAAAGAAGTAGGAACGTTTAAGTTTTACAGCATTAAATATTCTACGCATCCAGAAGCTATTAAAATCTTTAAAAAAGATTCTGACTCTATCGATGTAAAGTATTTGTTTGACAATGGAAAAATAAGAGTAAACGGAGCATTTTTTGGCAAAAAAAGAGTGGGAAAATGGACGTATTTTTATAAAAAAGGAACTGTTTTTTCAGAAGAATATTATGTTGATGGAAAACTAGAAGGAAAAGTAACGGTCTATTTTGAATCCAACGGAAAGAAAGCAGAAGAATCTGAATATAAAAATGGTTTGTTGCACGGTGTTTCTAAAAAATATTCTGATAAAGAAGTATTAATTGAAGAAGTGTTGTTTGAAAATGGTTTGGCAAATGGACTAGCAAAATACTTTGAGTTAAGTGGAAATCTTAAAGAACGTGGTCTTTATAAAGACGGAAAACGCATAGGTAAATGGGAGTTTTATCTAGATGGAGAACTTGCTACCGATAAAGAAAGAAAAGAATCGTTAAAAAACACGATCAAGAATAAAAATTAAAATAACTTTTTCTTATCAATACATCAGTTAATTCAATGTGTTAATCTCCCAATTGATTTGTATCTTTGCAGTCAATTTTATTAAAAATGAAACGTGTAATTGTTGGTCTTTCTGGTGGTGTTGATAGTAGTGTAACTGCATATTTGTTAAAAGAACAAGGATATGAAGTAATCGGCTTGTTTATGAAAAATTGGCACGATGATTCTGTAACTATTTCTAACGAATGTCCGTGGTTAGAAGACAGCAACGATGCTATGATTGTTGCAGATAAATTAGGAATTCCTTTTCAAGTTGTAGATTTAAGCGAACAATACAAAGAGCGTATTGTAGATTATATGTTTGATGAATACAGCAAAGGAAGAACTCCAAATCCAGATGTGTTGTGTAATAGAGAAATCAAATTTGATGTCTTTATGGACATTGCGCTAAATTTGGGTGCAGATTATGTCGCAACCGGACATTATTGTAGAAAAGGCAAAGAAGAGATTGACGGAAAATCAGTTTATAAACTGTTGGCTGGAAAAGATGCGAATAAAGATCAATCGTATTTTTTATGTCAATTATCGCAACAACAATTAGCCAAAGCATTATTTCCAATTGGCAAATTAACAAAGCCAGAAGTTAGAGAAATTGCTAAAAAAGCAGATTTAATTACTGCAGATAAAAAAGATTCTCAAGGTTTGTGTTTTATTGGTAAAGTACGTTTACCAGAGTTTTTACAACAAAAATTACAACCAAAAGAAGGCGTTATAGTTACAATTCCTGCTGATTCTGAAATTTATAATAGAACAATTCCAACTTTTTCTAATAAAGAAGAAGAATTGGCTTTTTATGCAACTAAATATTCATATTCAATTGCAGACGGAAAAACAGTCGGCAAACATCAAGGCGCACATTATTTTACCAAAGGACAACGAAAAGGATTAAATGTAGGCGGAACAAAAGAAGCGTTGTATGTGATAGAAACCGATGTTGAAGAAAATGTAATTTATGCTGGTGAAGGAAAAAACCATCCAGGTTTGTATAGAAAAGTCTTGTTTGTTAGCAACGAAGAAGAGCATTGGATTCGTGAAGATTTAAGATTAGAAACCGGAGAATCATTAGAAGTTGAAGCAAGAATTCGTTACAGACAAGCATTAGAAAAAGCTATACTTTATAAAGTAGAAAATGGTTTGTATGTAGCTTTTGAAAATAAGCAATCTGCAATTACAGAAGGACAATTTGTAGCTTGGTATCAAAACGAAGAATTGTTAGGTTCTGGCGTAATTTCTTAATCAGTATTTTATTAGAACTTTAAAAAGTAGTATTTTAGACGGATAAACTTATATCCGATGAAAAGACTATTTCCCCTATTAGCTTTTTTTATTTCTCTCCAACTTTTTGCACAAGAAGATGCTTGGATTTATTTAAAAGACAAACCTAGTTCAGTTACATTTTTAGCAACACCTTTAACAATGTTATCTCAGCGTTCTTTAGACAGAAGAACACGTCAAAATATTTCTTTAGATATAAAAGATGTTCCGGTTGAAATATCGTATTACAATCAGATTAAAAGCACATCTGGAATTACAGTTTTAGCAAAATCTAAATGGTTAAACGCCATTCATGTACAAGGAACGCAAGCTATGATCAACAGTTTAAAAAACACATTTACGTTTGTAGAAAGTATTGAATTTGCTGATAATTCTTTAAATACCAATGGTAAAAGATTAGCAAAATCTAATACAATAACAAAACGTAATAAGTTTTCAGAAACAAGGACAGATTTTAACTACGGAAATACGCAAAATCAAATTGAAATGTTGAAAGCAGATTTTCTGCACAAGCAAAATTTTACAGGAAATGGAATGCATATTGCTGTGATTGATGCAGGTTTTCCGAATGTAAATACATTGCAGGCTTTTGCACGTATAAGAAATAACAATCAAATACTTGGTGGTTATGATTTTGTAGATAGAAGTACTAATTTTTATAGTGGGCATAATCATGGAACAAATGTTTTATCAACCATTGCTGGTTATATTGACGGGCAATTTGTTGGTTCAGCACCAGATGCTTCGTACTATTTATTCAGAACTGAAGATGCTGCAAACGAAGTTCCTTTAGAAGAAAGTTTGTGGGTTGAAGCTGCAGAAAGAGCAGATAGTTTAGGTGTTGATGTAATAAATACATCTTTAGGATATTCAACGTTTGATGAAAGCAGATACAATTATTCGTATTCAGATTTAAACGGAAATACAGCTTTTATAACAAGAGGAGCGGAGATTGGTGTTTCTAGAGGAATGATTATTGTAAACTCTGCAGGAAACGAAGGAAATAATACCTGGAAATACATTTCTGCACCAGCTGATGCGAATTCGGTTTTTACGGTTGGAGCTGTAAATGCTTCAAGAATAATTGCAGGTTTTAGTTCTTTTGGCCCAACTTCAGATAATAGAGTAAAACCAGATGTGTTAGCGCAAGGACAAAGTGTTTATGTATTAGATCAAAACACAGGAACTCCAAGAACATCAAACGGAACCTCTTTTTCTTCACCAATTATGGCTGGTGTTGTAGCTTGTTTTTGGCAAGCATTTCCAAATTTAACAAACACACAAATTATGACGCGCATAAAAGAAACTGGAGACCGGTTTAATAATCCACACGAACAATATGGATATGGAATTCCGAATTTTGAAAATGCATACAATACCGTTTTAAGTGTTGACGACCAAGATTTTTTAAATGCGACAACTGTTTTTCCGAACCCAGTTACCAACAGATTAACGATTCAAACTTCTATCCAAAGTTTAGAAAATGTCAAAATTCAAATCTTTAATGTAATCGGGAAAAAAGTATTTGAAAAAGTTGGATTGAAAACTAAAATGGTAGATGTTTCAGAATTTAATTCTGGAATTTATATATTGAAAATAACGAACGAAAATCAGCAAAAAACAATAAAGTTGATAAAAAAATAATGACAAACAATATCACACAATTATTCAATATAAAATATCCAATTGTTCAAGGCGGAATGATTTGGGTTTCGGGTTATAAATTAGCATCGGCAGTTTCTAATGCAGGTGGTTTGGGTTTAATTGGAGCAGGTTCTATGTATCCAGATGTGTTAAGAGAACACATTCAAAAATGTAAAAAAGCAACCGATAAACCTTTTGGTGTAAACGTACCAATGTTGTATCCAGATATTGAAAAAATCATGGAAATTATTGTAGAAGAAGGCGTTAAAATTGTGTTTACTTCTGCTGGAAACCCAAAAACGTGGACGGCTTTTTTAAAGGAAAAAGGAATTACTGTTGTGCACGTTGTTAGTTCTGTAAAGTTTGCTTTAAAAGCAGAAGCTGCTGGTGTTGATGCTGTTGTTTGTGAAGGTTTTGAAGCTGGCGGACACAACGGAAGGGAAGAAACAACTACGTTTACGTTAATTCCGATGGTAAAAGAACAGGTGAAAATCCCTGTGATTGCAGCGGGCGGAATTGGTTCTGGACGCGCCATGTTAGCCGCAATGGTTTTGGGAGCAAATGGCGTACAAGTTGGTAGTAGATTTGCTGCAACCAAAGAATCGTCTGCACACGAAAATTTTAAACAAACAATTATCAATGTTAAAGATGGCGATACCGTATTAACATTAAAAGAATTAGCGCCAGTTAGATTAGTAAAAAATAAGTTTTACAATCAAATACAAGAATTGTATAAACTTAATCCGACTGTTGATGAAATTAAAGAATTACTAGGAAGAGCTAGAGCAAAAAAAGGAATGTTTGAAGGCGATTTAGAAAATGGCGAATTAGAAATTGGGCAAGTTGCTGGAATTATTCACGAGATAAAATCTGCCAAAGAAGTGATTGACGAAATGATGCAAGAATTTAATGCGGTAAAAAAACAATTTTAATGGACGGAACAAAAAGAGCAAACATACAAGTTGGAGTAGCAGTAAACGTTGTTCAAAAACATCATCAACGAAGCGGAGAATTAACTGAAGGAATTGTAAAACGAATCTTAACTAACTCACCAAATCATCCGCACGGAATAAAAGTGCAATTAACTTCTGGTATTGTTGGGAGAGTGAAAGAGGTTTTGTAAAATCTCTTTATAGTGTTTTCTTGTTACTTTATGATAAAGCAGCCTTACTTTGTGTTTAAGCGTTGTTGCTTTTTAATAAAGAAGTCTTTTTTTTTATTAATTTGGGTTACTTAGTGTTTAAACGTTGTTGTTTTTTGATAAAGTAAGCTTACCCTTTGGCTAATTTTGGTTGCTGATAGACAGATTACTTCGTCCTAACGTCCTTGTAATGAAGTTTTAATTGTCATTCCCTTGTAAAAGGGAATCTATAATAAGTAAGTTGATTTGCAAAAACTAATAGAATTTTAATAGTGCCTGTTTGGATTCCCGCTTTCGTGAGAATGACAAAGCGTTATGTATATTGTTTTTTTATTCCTTTAATTTTTTGTGTTCCCAAATATCTATATCTATTTCAATATCTTTTAAAGTGTTGGTTATGTATTTTTTATAATTGAAAGCATCCTTTATAAATTCACTGATTGCAACATCTAAATAAATCCGTTCATTTTTAATTTCCTTTTCGAAATAGATAACACCATAATAATTAAAATCATCTTTATAAAACCCTAAAGGTTCTTCTGTGTGATGAGATTTCGCTTCAATATCTAATCTTCCAGATTCAAAAGAAACACTCCAGTTTCGCCAATAAACTCCTTCTTTTTTAGTTTCGGAATGAAAACTATAATCGTAAATGTCTAAACTCAGATTCCATTCTTTATGCGTTTCAGCTTTATGTATATTTTTAATTAGAAACGCTATTTCTGTTAAATAAATTTTGTTTTGTACTTTAGAAAATGGTAAATCAGAAATAAAATCAACAAATTTAATTAGCGATTGAATGTTATTATAAGTGGTAGTATCTGGTTTCCACATTGCTAATTTTTTTATTTCTTCTTCTTTTTTGGCGTATTTAATAAAGGCACTGTATATTGATTATACAAATCGAACAAATATTCTATACGTGTGGTTTCGTTGGTAAAAGCTTGTGGTCTGTAACACAAATCTACTGCTTTGTCTAATTCGTTGTGCGCTTTTACCAAAGTTGGCGGCATGGTTAACGGATGATACAAATCTGCCAAACTACTTTCTGAAAAAGTTGCTCTTACATCTAATACTTTTTGTGCTTTTTCTTCAACTCTTTTCTTGTTTTTTTCTGATGGATTTTTTGGCCAAGGAAAGTTGTTGTAAACCATTTCATTAGAATAACGATAATCACTTTTTAATCTACCACAAGTATATTTTACCCAAGATATATGGATTTCTGATTGTAAAACACCAAACTCGTATAATGTAGCATTATCAATTGCAGAACAAGTATTATTTAAAATATAATCTGAATTAAAAAAACCCATTGGAATGTATTTTCTGTTTTCAGAAGAAGTTAATGGAATTAAAATAAATTTATTTTTTGGTTGCCTTAATTCTCCAAATAATGTTGGATATGCAGCTAGTTTTTGAGTTGCAGCACGAGAACTTTTTAAGCGTAAATTTTTAACATTGTCAACTCTTTTTTGTACTTCTTTTAAATTTCTTAATTCATTTGGTTTGATGTCTTTTAACCATAAACACCATTTCTTTTTTCCATTTAAAAATTCATAACCGCCAAGTAAAGGTTTTATAAAATTTACTGCATTTGGTTCTAAAGCTAGAAAATTATTTTTTTCATCATCAGTAAATAAAAAATTTCCACCATCATTTGGCATGCTTCCAAAAGAAATATTTGAAACATTACAAATTGGTTTTCTACGTTTAAGAATTACTAAATCATTTGCTTCAACCAAATATGGATTAATATTTTTTACTTTTTTTACATGAGGTTCTCCTTTAATATCATCATATTCAAAAAGAAATTTATCTTTTGTATCAAAATTTGCAAAACCAACAATTACACAATGTACCGCCGCTTTTCCTTTGGCTTCGTTTGTCCAATTAAAAGTTTGATGAGCAAAATGAATTTTAATATTGTAATTGTTTAATAATTCGTTCCACAAAATTCCTGTTTGTTCTCCTTGACTTATAGAGTTTGTAGATACAAAACCAACTTTTGTAGTAGTGTTTAAAACATATTGAGCAGCTTTATAATACCAAGCAGCAACATAATCTAAAACACCTGCACCTTTTACATTATTGAAAACCATTTTCATGTCTTCTTTTTGCTCTTTAGTCTGTAAAGATTTTCCGTAAAAAGGCGGATTTCCAATAATGTAATTTACTTTTCCAAAAGAATTGTTTTCCCATTTTGTGTCTTTTGCAGGTAAAATACCTTTTCTAATATTTATTTCTTTGGTATACACATTTAAAGTATCATAATGTGTAATAGGTTCATTTACCTGAAAAACATTCATTTTATTTGCAGAAACGTCTAGGTTTGAAGTCTGTGTTAATGTGTTCCAATCAATTTGTAAAGCATTTCCGTTTATAATTTTAGCTGCTTTTTTAAGAGGTAAGCGTGCAAAATACTGCCCAAATTCTTCAGAAACGCGCATATTCATTTGGTGGTCTATTAACCACATGGCAACTTCTGCAATTTTAGCAGCAAATTCGTCGTATTCTATTCCGTAAAACTGATCTACATCTAACCATAAAATAGACGAAACGTCTAAGACTTGTTCACCTTTTTTAAAGGTTTCTCTTAAAATATCAATTTCTAACAAACGCAATTCTCTGTACGTTATAATTAAGAAATTTCCGCTTCCACACGCAGGGTCTAAAAATTTAAGTGTAGATAATTTGTGATGAAACTCTTTTAACTTTTTTGAACTCGATTTTACTTTTTCAAATTCTGCTCTTAACTCATCTAAAAAAAGTGGTTTTATCAGTTTAAAAATATTTTTTTCTGACGTATAATGCGCACCTAAATTTCTTCTTTCTTCAGGATTCATTACACTTTGAAACAGCGAACCAAAAATTGCAGGACTTATTTTTCCCCAATCTAAACCAGAAGCTTCAAATAAAAGACTTCGCATTGTAGAGTTGAAAGTAGCAATAGGTAAAACTTCTTCAAATAACTTACCATTTACATACGGAAATTGGTTTAAATGCTCGTCTGTATATTTAAGTCGATTTTCTTTTGGCGTGTTTAATACTTGAAAAAATTGTGCTAATAAAGCTCCTAAATCGCTTCCGTCTTCATTAGTTTTTTGGTCTAAATATTCTTTAAATGTATCTTTTTCAAAAATACTGGTATCGTCTGCAAATAAGATAAAAAGCAAGCGCACCAAATACACTTCTAATTGGTGACCTTGATAACCAAGTTCTTCGAGTTGGTCGTGAAACGCGCCCATTAATTCGGCAGCTTTTATGTTTACAGGATCTTCTTCTTTAAAGGTTCTTTTTTGATAACCAGCAATAAAGCCAAAGAGTTTTACATTTTTGTATAATTCAGAAACATGGAACTCGTGTGCTGTGTTTTCATCTAAATCAAATAATTTGATTTTGTCAAAATCTGAAACTAAAATATATTTTGGCAGTTCGTGTTCTTTAATTCCTGGGAAATAATCAGTGGCTTGTTCAAAAGCTTTGTCTAAACTTCTTCCTTTAGATTTGTGTTCTACCAATAAAGTTCCTTTCCAAAAAAGATCTATAAAACCTTGATTTCCACTTAATTTTTTTACCGGCTCTTCAAAGGTTGCAACGCGTCTTCTAGAAATACCGAAGACATTAAAAAAGTCGTTCCAAAAGCTATCTTTTTCTGCACGTTCTTTTGTTTCTTCTGCCCATTCATTAGAAAACTTTAAGGCTCTGTCTTTTATTTCATTCCAGCTTAATGCCATTTTGTTGGTTCCTTTTTAAGTTTAGCAATTTTTATAAAAACCTTATTCAACCGGAATCTTAATCTCATACATTTTTCGAGATTTGTTATTCAGTTTGTTTTCTCGCAACCAAGGATTGTGTAGTTTTAATTCTTTGTAGTTGGTACCAAAATGTTTTGCAAAATTGGCAATGTTAGTAATTACTGTGTCTACTTTTACAATTCTAGTTTCTGGAAGTGTATATAAATCGTTTTCATCAAAGATAAAACCGTATGCTTTTGGGTTCGATAATACTTCTTTTAAAGCGATAATTCTAAACACATAACGTTCTGTTTCGTCTGGTAATAATACATCGTAATAACTCGTTACTTTTTGTGTTTCTAATCGTTTGGCAACTCCGTAGTTTCCTGCATTATACGCAGCTGCTGCCAAGGTCCAACTTCCTAAACGCTCTTTTGATTTTTTTAAATATTCTGCAGCAACTTTGGTAGATTTTTCAATATTATAACGTTCATCAACATTTCTGTTAATTTCCAATCCGTATTCTTTTCCTGTTGCCTTCATAAAATGCCACATTCCGGCTGCTCCAGCAGAAGAAGTTTCATCAATTAAAGCACTTTCTGCAACAGCTAAATATTTAAAATCGTCTGGTAAACCGTATTTTTTTAACAAAGGCTCTAAAATAGGAAAGTATTTATTGGCTCTTTTTAATAACAACAAACCATTAGATTGCCAATATGTATTTACTAGCAATTCTCTATCCATTCGTTCTCTAATATCCGGTTTTTCTAACGGAACTCTTTCTCCTGCTAAATTTAAATCTGGCGATAATTTTAAAGCTTTAATTTTATAAGTATCGCTGGTGTTTTTTTGAGGTTGAATTTTTGAAGTGTTTATCGCATTGATAAAAACAACAGTTAGAATTAAAATACTAAAAATTGATAAATATCTTGTCGGTTTTGTCATGGTAAAAAAATGTTTTTATAAAAGTATAAAAACTAGTACGCATTAACAAATTAAAGCCTGACTAATAGCGGAAGTTATTTTCTTAGCTTTTGTAATAATCATTACATGCGTTCCGTTTTCAATTTCTATACAATTGTTAATGTGTTTTATCGGGAAAACTTCATCTCTAGAACCATGAATATGCACTATGTTTTCTATAGGTTCAGATTGTTGCCAATGTAAAATAGTTACAATTGCCCAATGCAAATATTCTGCATTTCTAACAGACATGTATTTTTTATACGTTTGGAATTTCTTCTTCTGATAATCGCCCAAAAATAGATTTATATACGTATCTATATTTTCGATAAATTTAGCTGGAAATAGTTTGTAAACTTTTGTTTTTTCAACCAGTTTTAAACGCTTTGGGAGTTCTTGATTGCTTTTAATACTAGAAATAATAATGACTTTTTTTGTTGCAATGATTTTACTCATTTCTTGAACAAGTACGCCTCCAAAAGAAACACCAATTAATACGGGATTTTTATGAGAAATCTCATCACACATTCTTTGTGCATACGATGCTATGCTTTCGTCTCTAGAAAGCGGAATTTTCCACTCTAAAAAATGACATTCGAACAGTGTTTTATCTAACGTAAGATATTCATAAATCTTGCTGTTAGCAGCCATTCCGGGAACAAAATAAATATGAGTTTTAGACATCCTTTAATATAGTGATAAATACTGTGTGAAATTCAATTTTGTTTTCCTGTAAAAATAGGAATGATATTGCTTATAAATATCTAAACCAATGATGCTTTTTCTTTTACAAAATCAAATCGAACCAAACCGTCTTCATCGATTTCGGTTAAGATAATTTCGTGAATGGTATTTACCAATTCAGGATTCCAAGGCGATTTTACTTTTATGTAATTTTCTGTAAACCCGTTGATATAACCTTCTTTATTTTCGCTTTCAAACAATACTTTTGTTGTTTTTCCTAACTGACTTTCGTAAAAAGCTCTACGCTTTTTTACTGACAAACCTCGCAACATTTTACTGCGTTTTGCACGTACTTTTTTAGGAACAACTCCGTCTAAATGAACAGCTTCAGTATTTGGTCTTTCAGAATAGGTAAAAACGTGTAAGTATGAAATATCTAACTCGTTTAAATAGTTGTAAGTTTCTAAAAATAATTCATCCGTTTCTCCAGGAAAACCAACAATAACATCAACGCCAATACAAGCGTTTGGCATCACTTCTTTAATTTTTTCAACTCTATTTGTATAGGTTTGACGTAAATAACGTCGTTTCATTTTTTTTAACAATTCGTCGCTACCAGATTGCAACGGAATGTGAAAATGCGGAACAAAAGTATTGGATTTTGAAACAAAATCAATCGTTTCGTCTTTTAAAAGGTTTGGTTCTATGGATGAAATTCTCAATCGGTGAATTCCGTCTACTTTATCCAATTCTTTTACCAACTCTAAAAAAGTATGTTCGTGCTTTTTATTTCCGAATTCTCCTTTTCCGTAATCTCCAATATTTACTCCTGTTAACACGATTTCTTTGATGCCTTTTTCTGAAATTTCTTTGGCATTTTGCAAGACATTTTCTACCGTGTCAGATCTAGAAATTCCACGCGCAAGCGGAATCGTACAATAGGTACATTTATAATCGCAACCATCTTGCACTTTTAAAAATGCACGCGTTCTATCGCCAATTGAATATGCGCCAACATATGCATCAGCTTCTTCAATTTCGCAAGAATGTACTTCGCCAATATCATTTTTTGTTAAATCGTTGATGTAACTTGTAACATTAAATTTTTCTGTTGCGCCTAAGACCAAATCAACACCATCAACATTTGCTAATTCTTCTGGTTTTAGTTGCGCATAACATCCAACGCCAATAATAAAAGCTTCATCATTTTGCTTTAAAGCCGATTTTACAATCGATTTAAAACGCTTATCCGCATTATCTGTAACCGAACAAGTATTGATTACATAGATGTCAGCTTTTTTATCAAACTCAACTCTTTCAAAACCTTCATTTACAAAATTACGAGCAATTGTTGAGGTTTCAGAGAAATTTAATTTACAACCTAATGTATAAAAAGCTACTTTTTTATCTGCATTCATTCCTGTACATTTGAAAGATGCAAAAATACGATATTCTTTATGATTTTTGAAACAGAAAGATTAATAGTTAGAAAACTGATTTTAGAAGATTTAAAACCTTTTCATCAATTAGAAAGTAATCCATTAGTATTGCAATATGCAACTGGAGATGTGAAGAGTTTTGATAAAAACAAAGAGGAATTGAATGAATTAATTTCTAAATATAATGTGTCTAATAATGATTTTTGGATTTATGCAATTGAACGAAAAAGTGATGCCGTTTTTGTTGGAACCGTTGCATTAGTAAAAGACAATACAGATGATGAAATTGGATATCGTTTTTTAGAAAAATTTTGGAATAAAGGTTATGCAACAGAAATTTGTAAAGGTTTGATTTTGTATTGTAAAACTATCGGAATTAAAAAAATAATTGGTTATGTGGTTGATAAAAATATCGCTTCCATAAAGATTATTGAAAAACAAGGTTTTGTTGCGATAAAAAAACAAATTGCCGATGATTTGCAACTGCCAGAAACTAAATACGAATTATATTTATGATTGTAGATGATTTAGAACCGCCATATTACGCCGTTATATTTTCAACGATAATGACAGATAATCTTGAAGGTTATCAAGAAGCTGCTGAACGCATGGAAACATTAGCAAAACAACAACCTGGTTATTTGGGAATTGAATCTGCACGGAACAAAATCGGAATTACCGTTTCTTATTGGGAAAGTTTAGAAGCCATTACTCAATGGAAAAACAATGTAGAACATACCGAAGTTAGAAACTTAGGAAGAGAAAAATGGTATAAAAAATACCAACTAAGAATCTGTAAAGTAGAACGAGAATATGGTTTTGAAAGTTAAAACAAAACCTCTTTTATTTTTTCTTTCATTCTTTCTTTTACGTTGGTTGGAAATGGTTTGTCTCCAGATAAAATATCTACCATTAAATCACCAAAACGTTGTCCGTATTTTTTTAGCAATAACTTTCTTATTGGATTTTTTGTGTAAAAATATTTTGCCAAAAACACTCCTGAATGCAACTCTGGCAATAATTTAATATTCAGTTTTTCTGTATATAATTGATCTGCTTTTTCAGCGTTTAATTCACTTTTAATTAATGCTTCTGCCACATATTTTCCGCTTAAAATTGCGTTGGAAATTCCTTCTGCTGTAATTGGGTCTGCAAAACCAGCAGCATCTCCAATTAAGAAAACATTATTTTTAAAAAAACCATCTGTTCTAGGTGCAACCGGAATTTGAAATCCGTGTTGAGATTCAGAAATAATGGTTGTTATTCCTATTTTTTTCAAATATTTAGCATAATATTCTTTCAAATTAATTTTGCTACGTTTTGTGGTTAAAACGCCTAAGGATAAGTGATTTTTCTTCGGAAAACTCCATGCATAACCAGAAGGAACTGCATCAATATCAAAACGAACTTCTTTAGACAATCGCTCAAAATCTTTTTTTGGCACTTCTACTTCATATTCTAAAGCAGGAATCAATCTTCGAGTATCTTCTTTCCAACCAGCTAATTTGGCAGTTGTACTTAAAACACCATCAGCAGCAATTACAAATTTTGCAGAAACTTCTGAATGAGATGTTTTTAATACAATATTCTCAGTCTCAAAATTTAACCCTGTTAACTTATGGTTTTCTAATAATGTTACGCCTAATTCTTGTGCTTTTTTGATAATTAAATGATCAAAAGCATCACGCATAATCATAGAAATTATAGGTTTTTTTACTTTTTTTGACTTAAAATGTAATTTTGCACCGAAGTAAGTATCAACTTCAAAAAACTCTTTTTCAATTACTTCAGAAATATCAAAAGGCATATTTTTTCTACCTCTAAAAACAAAGCCGCCACCACAAGTTTTATAACGTGGTAATGTTTCCTTTTCTATAATTACTGTTGAAATTCCTTTTTTTGCTAAGTAAAATGCTGTTGATGCTCCAGAAGGTCCGCTTCCAATAATAGCAACGTCAAAATGTGTCATTTAAAATCAATTTATGCGAATATATAGAAACTTACCAATTAATTCTAGCAAGAATAGGAAAGTGATCTGAGTATTTTTTATCAAAGGTTGTAAATTTGTTAATTTCAAAATCTGCACTTGTTAAGATAAAGTCTATTCGCATAGGAAATGAATAGTCAAAGGTTTTTCCGAAGCCTTGACCGGCTTCTACAAACGCATCTTTTTTATCAGATTTAATTTTTCGATACACCCAAGAAAAAGCGGTGTTATTAAAATCTCCTAAAATTATTTTTTTACCTTTCCAGCTCTCTTCATGTGCTAAAAACTGCTCTGTTTGTATGGCTTGTTTTTTAAAAGTTGTTCTGAATCTTCCTAATAATTTCTGATTATTTTCTTCGCCAAAATATTCTTTATCTGTATTAATACTTAAAGATTCTAAATGAATATTATATACACGAACGGTGTCTTTATCTTTTAGAACATCAACATAAATAATATTGTTTCCACTGTCTTTAAAATCTAAAGAACCTGAATTAATAATTGGATATTTAGAATAAATTGCTTGTCCGAATTTATTGTTTTTAGATGTTGTTTTTATGAATTGATGCGGATAACTAAAACTAATTACTGGCGAAGCATAAAATTCTTGTAATGCTAAAATATCTGGATTTTCACTATTGATAAAATCAAATGTTTTTTGAGCTAAATTTTCATCTTTATTCCACTTATAAAAGTTAAACATTCTTACATTATAACTCATCACTTTTAAATCGTCCTCTTGCGTTTCATTATCGTTAGAAAACTTATAAAAAGGAGATGAAGTAAACCAGCCAATAAGCAAAACAAATGCAGATAAAATTAGTTGTTTTTTTAATTTTAGAAGCCAATAAATAAAAAATAGCAAGTTTATAATAAATAAAATTGGCACAAAAAGACTGATTACAGCAAATACTGAAAATGACTTTGGAGAAATATAAGGTAATAGGTAAGACAGCAATAATAATGTAGCGAATAAGGAATTCAGAAGAGAGAATAATCTGTCAAAAAAAGATTTTTTTTTCATCTATTATTTTCCTTGTTTAAATAAAAAATCTTTTTCTTCTTTTGACAACGTATCGTATCCAGATTTACTAATTTTATCTAAAATAATATTTATTTTTTGCTGCTTATAAGTTGTATTTGCTTGTTTTTTTGGAGCAGATTTTTTCGATTTGTAAACTGTTTTTAAAGGTTTCTTTTTTGAAATGAAAAAACCAACTATTTTACTCCAAACTTTTATTTCTGTATTACTAGCTTGGCTTACATAAATGAACCCGAATAACGCTCCGCCAATATGCGCCAATCTTCCGCCAGCATTTCCTGTGGGAATTTGAATAATATCTAACAGCACCCAAATTGCTGCCAAATGCCATAATTTTACAAAGCCTATTAACGGAATTTTAAATTGATAATTAGGAATATAAGTTGCCAATCCGATAAAAATTGCTGAAACTCCAGCCGAAGCACCAAGCAAAAAGCTATTAGAAACGTCGTTCGTAAAAGCAGGGAAGAAGTTATAACTTAATAGAAATACAATTCCGCCAAACAACGTTCCTAAAATGTAAAAGGAAATAAATTGTTTCGGCGTAAAATACTGGATAAATAAATTACCAATAAAATACATCGAAATTAAATTCATTAAAATGTGTAAAAAATCTACATGTACAAAACCATAAGTAATAATGGTCCATGGTTTGGTGATAAATCCGTCAAAAGTTGCCGGTAGAATAAACCAATTTACAATTATACTATTTGCTTTAAAAAGATAGCCTAAGGTATTGAATATAAAAAGCAACACAAAAACTGCAACATTGATTGAGATAAATTTCTCTACAATATTGGCGTATTTAAATTTGGTTTGTAATGTGTTTATAATATTCATTTTTTTGTCATTGCGAAGCAAATTTTAATTTGCTGTGGCAATCTTAATTTTGAGATTACTTCGTCATTCTTCCTCGTAATGACGATTAATTAATGCATTCTAAATTGATTCTTTTTCCAATACCAAGCAATTATAAATCCAATGATTGCACCTCCAATATGCGCAAAATGCGCAATATTTCCGATTGAATATTTTGTAACTCCAAAAAATAAATCTCCTAATAACATTAATGGAATAAAGTACTTTGCTGCAATTGGAACCGGGAAAAATATGATAGCTAATTTTGCATCAGGAAATGTCATCCCAAAGGCAACTAAAATTCCATAAACTGCTCCAGATGCTCCAACTGCTGGTGTGTGATACAAGCTATAAAACTCGCTCATTTCTTTATTGCTTAAAGTAATTAACGCATCATTGTATTTTCCAGTATCTAAAATGTTTTGTATATCTGCAATAGAAACTCCCATATTTATTAGTTGCTCATATACACCATTAAACTGGTAATAATTTACCAATGTATAAATAATTCCAGCTCCTAATCCGGCAGAAAAGTAGAAAAAGATAAATTTATTTTTTCCCCACATTTGTTCTAACGGTGTTCCGAATGCCCACAGAGCATACATGTTAAATGCAATGTGCATAAAACTTCCGTGCATAAACATATGAGAAACATATTGCCAAACTCCGAAGTTTTCATTTTTCGGAAAATACAAGGCAAGATATTGAGCGATGTCTAGTTTCATCAACTCCGGAATAGCAAAAAATATAACGTTAATTATAATTAAATGCTTTATTGCTTCTGTAATTCTACCCATTTTTATATTTTTTAATGACTATTAAAAATAGCATCAATCTCTTTTATTGTTAATGTTTTAAACGTAGCTTTTCCTGATGGAGCAGCAGATGGTTCTTTGCACGAAAATAAATCGTGCACCAAATTTTCTTGTTCTTTGGCGTTAAGTGTTGTTCCGGTTTTAATTGCCAATGATTTTGCAAATGATTTTGCCATCACATCAAAATGACTAAAACTAGATTCTGAAACTTCAATTTTCATGTCGTCTAACAATTGTTCTAAAATCAATGAAATTTGACTTTCAGTAATTGAAGTCGGAATTCCTTTTACTACAACAGCTTCATCAGAAATTGATTCAAATAAAAACCCGGTATTTTCTAAATCGGCTTTCATTGCGTCAATCATTTCGATATCGCTTTTAGAAAATGAAATGTGTACCGGAAATAATAATTGTTGACTCAAAGCTTCATTTACAGTAATGCTTTCTAAAAATTCTTCATATAAAACACGTTGATGCGCTAAATTCTGATGAATTAAAACCATTCCTGATTTGATAGAACTTAACAAATATTTTTTCTGAATCTGAAATGTTTTTCCAGTTTCTGTAGTTTCATCTTGATGAAAAAGGGCTTCTTGATTTGTGTTTTCACTAGTTTCAAATGGCGTATATAAACTTGCCCAATCTTGAGAACTTTTTTGGAAAGAAACATCTTTTGGATGCTGATTTTGTTGCTCTTTTTTAAACGGATTAAAATTTGGGTCAACCGTTATTTTTGGAGTAGAAGCGTTGGTTTTTGCTTTAAAATTATAAGGCGTATCTAATGTGCTATCTCTATTAAAATCTAAAACTGGCGCAACATTATATTGCCCTAAACTATGCTTTACAGTAGCTCTTAAAATGGCGTAAATATCTTTTTCATTCTCAAACTTAATTTCTGTTTTTGTTGGGTGAATATTGATATCAATACTACTTGTTGGTACGGTTAAATATAAAAAATACGATGGATGCGCACCTTTTTCTAGCAAACCATCAAAGGCATTTACAACAGCGTGATTTAAATATGAATTCTTTATAAAACGATCGTTTACAAAAAAGAACTGTTCACCTCTTTTTTTCTTTGCAAATTCTGGTTTTGCAACAAAACCTTGAACAGAAATTAAATCTGTTTTTTCATCAATCGGCACTAATTTTTCATTCATTTTTGCTCCAAAAATTGAAACAATTCTTTTTCTAAGATTACTTTCTTTCAGATTGTAAACTTCATTGCCATTATGATGCAATAAAAAAGCAATGGATGGATGCGCCAAAGCAACACGCTGAAATTCGTCTATAATATGACGCGTTTCTATGGCATCAGATTTTAAAAAGTTTCGTCTTGCAGGAATGTTAAAAAATAAATTTTTTACAGAAACACTGGTTCCTTTTGATGTAGAAATCACTTCTTGCGAAGTAATTTTACTGCCTTCAATTTTTATCTGAGTTCCTAATTGTTCTGCTTCTTCTTTTGTTTTTTGTTCTACATGTGCAACAGCTGCAATAGAAGCTAATGCTTCGCCACGAAAACCTTTTGTGTTGATATTAAACAAATCGTGTGCATCTTTTATTTTAGAAGTTGCATGACGTTCAAAAGACAAACGAGCATCTGTAGCACTCATTCCTTTTCCGTCATCAATAACTTGAATTAAGGTTTTACCAGCATCTTTAATTAATAAAGTGATAGAAGTTGCATCAGCATCGATTGCATTTTCTAACAATTCTTTTACAACAGAAGCAGGTCTTTGTACAACTTCTCCTGCGGCAATTTGGTTAGCAACATGATCTGGTAATAATTGAATAATATCTGACATCTATTTATTGTAAAAAGATAGATAGATCAAAATCGATAAAGAGTAAAAACAAGAACGTTAAAATAACAATAATTGTAACTAAGATTTTATTTACTCCTTTTCCTCTAGATTCTTTTAATTCATCCCAAGCAGTAACAAATTTTGTTTTTAAATTTTTGTTTTTCCCAGTTGTAGTTCTAAATTCATCAAACTTGTGCTTAATTTCATAAGGATTTCCTTCTCCTTTATAAAATCTAGGTTTGTATTCAAATTTTTTATTGGTGCGTTTTAGAAATCCCATAATTAATGTAAGTGAATTAAGATTATTGATTTTTTTATAACAAAAATCAAACCAACATAAGCTTATGAGTCAAATTTACAGAATAAAAAAGAAGTGGTCAAGGATTGTTAAAAAGTATCTTGTTAAAACTGTCTTAATGCTGCCATTTTTACCGCAGCTATAGCACACTCGATTCCTTTATTTCCGAATTTACCGCCAGATCTATCAATAGATTGCTGTTTTGTGTTGTCTGTAAGAACACAAAAAATAACAGGAGCATCGTATTTTATGTTTAAGTCAACAATTCCTTGTGTAACGCCTTCACAAACAAAATCGAAGTGTTTTGTTTCTCCTTGAATTACATTTCCGATTGCAATAATAGCATCTACTTTTTGTGATTCTATCATTTTTTTACAACCATATACCAATTCAAAACTACCAGGAACATCCCAAGAAATAATGTTGCTTTCTTCTGTGCCACAATCAATTAAAGTTTCGATAGCGCCTTTTTGAAGATTTCTTGTAATTTCTGGATTCCATTCAGAAACAACAATCCCAAATCGAAAAGGTTTCGCATTTGGGATTGTTGCTTTATCGTAATATGATAAATTAGTTGTAGCCATAAAGCTTAGTTTTTAGCAGCAAATTCTGCGCTACTTATATATTTATCTATTTCTCCAGCTTGATAAGAAGTTGGAAAATCAGCTTTTACTCTTTTAAATAAAGACAATGCTTGGTTGTAATCTTCTAAACTCATAGAAAGTTGACCTGCTTTAAATAAAAATAATGGTGTAGTATAATTGTTAACTTTTTTCGTTGCTTTTAAATAATAATCAACAGCATCTTTATATTGGTTAATGTCTGCAAAAGCATCACCAATTGCACCTAAAGCAACAGGTCCAATTCCTAAATCATCCGAAGAAAATTTAGATAAATGATCAACAGCTTTATCGTATTGTTTTAATTTTAAGTAAGAAAGTCCAGCATAATAATTTGCTAAATTTCCAGCAGATGTTCCGCTATAAGTATTTGCAATGTCAACAAAACCATATTTCCCGTCAGCTCCTTCTAATCCTAGGTTTAGTAAAGAATCTACACCAACAGAAACAGTGTTTGCTTCGTTAAAATATTTTCTTGGAAAAGATAATTCGTTTGCAGCTTCTTTTTCGGTAGGTTCTATTACATATTTACTGTAACCTAAATATCCTAAAATTACTACAGCAACTAACACTAAACCATAAAATAATGGTTTGCTGTTTTTTTCTATCCATTTCTCAGATCTTGATGCAGTTTCGTCTAAAGTATTAAATACTTCTGCAGTTGTACTTTGTTCTTGAGCTTGCGCTCTATTGTCTTTTGGTTTTGATCCTCTTTTCTTGTATGTTGCCATGTTCGCTAAAAAATTAGTAGGCGCAAAAATAGTTTATTTTATTGGATTTTAAAAACAGATAATTCGCTAAATTTTCAATAATTTGCGATTTCTTACTTTTGATAATAGTTATACATGTATTTACAAAAAATTTCTTTAGTCAATTTTAAAAATATTTCTTCTCAAACATTTGATTTTCAGGAGAAAATAAACTGCTTTGTAGGTAATAATGGTATTGGTAAAACCAATGTTTTAGACGCTATTTATTATTTGTCTTTTGCAAAAAGTTACTTTAATTCGGTTGCTTTGCAGAATATTAGACACGGAGAAGATTTTTTTATGATAGAAGGCAACTATATTTTAGGAGAAAGAGACGAAAAAATTGTGTGTAGTTTAAAAAAAGGACAGAAAAAAGTATTGAAAAGAAATGGCAAAGCCTACGAAAAATTTTCTGAACATATTGGACAATTGCCGTTGGTAATTATTTCGCCTGCAGATAGAGATTTAATTGTTGAAGGAAGTGAAACCAGAAGAAAGTTTATAGACGGAGTTATTTCTCAGCAAGACAAAGAATATTTACAAAGTTTAATTCAGTATAATAAAGTTGTAAGTCAGCGAAATGCGTTGTTAAAATATTTTGCCGCAAATAGAACTTTTGATGCGTTGAATTTAAGAATTTACGACGAACAGCTCATTTCTTTCGGAACCATTATCTACAACAAACGTAAAAAGTTTTTAGACAGTTTTGTGCCAATTTTTAATGAGAAGTATCAAATTATTTCTGAAGATAAAGAAACCGTAAATTTGGTTTACAAGAGTCAGTTAGAAATTCTATCTTTTGAAAAACTATTAACACAAAGCTTAGAAAAAGATAAAATTTTACAGTATACTTCAGTTGGAATTCATAAAGACGATTTAAGTTTTGAAATTGGTGGTTACCCTATTAAGAAATTTGGTTCTCAAGGTCAGCAAAAATCGTATTTAATTGCGTTAAAGTTGGCGCAATTTCAGTTTATAAAAGAACAAGCTTCTGTAGTTCCTATTTTGTTATTAGATGATGTTTTTGATAAATTAGACGAACATAGAGTTTCACAGATTATTAAACTGGTAAATAAGGATGAGTTTGGTCAGATTTTTATCACAGATACACACGCAGAAAGAACAGAAGAAGTAATTAAAAAAAGTAATAAACCGTATCAGATGTTTAAGTTGTAAGTTTGAAAAAGGTACAAAGATGCAAAGTTTAAGAGGTAGAAAGTAACCTGTTTATAAGTAATGAGATTGCCACAGTTTTTTATTAAAAACTTCGCAATGACTAAAAATAAAATCATGTCAAAAAGAGAAAACGATGCTTTTTCGGTAAAAGATTTAATGGGTTCTTTTATAAAAGAAAACAACCTTTCTAAAGGAATGCAAAAACTAAAAATAGAAGAAGTTTGGGCAAAACTAATGGGACAAGGCGTTGTTTCTTATACAGAAAAAGTGCAGTTGCAAAACAAAACCTTGGTAATTTCTTTGTCGTCTTCTGTTTTGCGTGAAGAGTTGAGTTACGGAAAAGAAAAAATTATCAAACTAATGAATGAAGAAATGGGCGAAGAGTTGATTTCTAAAATCTTATTGGTGTAGTTATCAATTATCAATTATCAGTTATCAGTTTTCAGTTTTCAGTTCTCAGTTATCAGTTGTCAGTGAACAATTTCAATGAATATATAGCTGACTGCCTGAGCGGAGTCGAAGGCTCTTTTATTAGTAAAAATTTAAAACAAAAAAACTCGCTGCAATTGCAGCGAGTTTTTATAGTTAAGCGTTTTATTAGGATCTACTCCTTAAAACATTTCTCTTCCTGCGAAGTGAAAAGCTCCTTCAATAGCAGCGTTTTCATCAGAATCAGAACCATGTACAGCATTTTCTCCAATAGAAGTTGCATATAATTTTCTGATTGTTCCTTCTGCAGCTTCAGCTGGATTTGTAGCACCAATTAAAGCTCTAAAATCTTCAACTGCGTTGTCCTTTTCTAAGATCGCGGCAACAATTGGTCCGCGAGTCATAAATTCTACTAACTCACCAAAAAATGGACGCTCGTTATGAACTGCGTAAAATGCTTCTGCATCTCTTTTTGTCATTTGAGTTAATTTCATTGCAACAATTCTAAATCCTGCCGCGTTAATTTTTTCTAAGATTGCTCCGATGTGTCCGTTTTCAACTCCATCAGGCTTAATCATTGTAAATGTTCTATTTGTTGCCATCTCTATTTTTAAAAATTTTGTGCAAAAATACTCTTTTATCTGTTAATTACAAGTTAATTATAACTTTGAATATATTCTTGCTGTAATATATTGTCTTTACCGCGCATTTGCATGGTAATTTTATTTGCTTTAAAATCAAATTTCAAGATTCCGAAACTTAATTCTGGAACTACTTTTCCAATTCTGTCTGGATTTTCTTCACCTTTAAAACCAGTATAAGAATGTGTTAATCCGCTTGATGTAAAATCTACTAAAAGATATTCTAAGCCTTCAATTTTTGTTCCAGAAAATTCAGAAATATGCCTATCTCCTGATAAAATTAAAACGCCTTTTGCATTTGAAGATTGAATAATACTTTTCATTTTATCTACTTCGTGCGGAAAAGTTCCCCAAGATTCAAAGCCGTGTTTGTAAGATAAAAACTGAACACTACTTACAATTACATTAAAATCTGCTTTTGAATTTGATAATTCGTTTTGAAACCATTTCCATTGTTGTTCTCCTAACATTGTTCCTTCTCCATATTTGTTAGGTTGATATCTTTTAGTTTTATCCTCAGAAATGGTTAATCCGCTTCTAAAATAGCGTGTGTCTAAAACGATTACTTTGATACTTCCTTGTTTTGTTTTATAGGTTTTTGTGTGATAAACTCCTTCTTGTTTTCTTCTGGCATCCTCTTTAGGAACTTTTAAAAAATCTAAAAATTCTTGTTGGCTTTCTTTCTTTTTATAGAACTCAACTCCGCCGTCATTTAAACCATAATCATGATCATCCCAAGTTGCTAAAACATCCACAGAATTGATAAATTCTTTGTATCCTTTTTGATTCCATTGCATTTTGTAATCTGCTCTTAATTTTGGCATACTATCAGTGTCAGAATACACATTATCTCCGCCCCAAATCCAAACTTTAGGATTATTTTTAGCAATTTCTTGCCATAAAATGTTTTCTACATATTGTTTGTTACAAGAGCCAAAAGAAATGATAAACTCTTCATTTTTAGTGTTGCAACTAAATACAAAAAACAGCGTTAGTAAGTAGATGATTTTTTTCATTTTTTTACAATTGATTTAACACAAATGTAAGATTTAATTGTTTAGCAAATTTAGGATTATATCGTATATTCGCAACTTATGGAGAAAGGACAATTAAATAAATTACAATCGTTTTTATCAACCAAAAAAAATATTGTAATTGTACCACATAGAAACCCTGACGGAGATGCAATGGGTTCAACTTTGGCGTTATGTCAATACTTTAATTCTAAGAAACATTCTGCAACAGTTGTTGCACCAAATGAATATCCAGATTTTTTACGTTGGTTGCCAGGAAGTGAGGATGTGATTTTATTTGACAAGCAAAATAAACAAGCAAAAAGAGCAATTGATACTTCTGATATTATTTTTTTACTAGATTTTAATGCGTTGCATAGAGTTGGAGACAACATGGCAAAAACGTTAGAAACTTATAAAAATGATTTTGCAATGATAGATCATCATCAACAACCAGACGATGTTGCTACTTATTTATATTCTGATACTTCGATTTGTTCTACAGCGCAAATGGTATATCATTTTTTTGATATGTTAAAAGATACCGATGCAATTACAAAAGATATTGCAACGTGTTTATATACAGGAATAATGACTGATACTGGTTCGTTTCGTTTTAGATCTACAACTAGTGAAACGCATAGAATTGTTGCGAAATTAATTGAAAAAGGAGCAGAGAACGATAAGATTCACAGCAATGTGTACGATTCTAATTCGTACAATAGATTATTGTTATTAGGACAAGCTTTAACAAACTTAAAAATATTTCCTGAATATAAAACAGCTTTTATTACGCTTTCTGAAAAAGAAAAGAAGAAATTTAATTATAAAAAAGGCGATACAGAAGGAGTTGTAAATTATGCACTTTCTTTAGATGATATTGTTTTTGCAGCAATTTTTATTGAAGATGAAGAGCAAAAAATAATTAAAATATCTTTCCGTTCTAAAGGTAAGTTTTCTGTAAATCAGTTTGCAAGAAATTATTTTAATGGTGGCGGACACGATAATGCTGCTGGAGGAAAATCAGATTTATCGCTTAAAAAAACTGTTGAATATTTTACATCATTATTACCAAACTATAAGAATCAATTACAGAACTCTTATGAAGCATAATGCAATTTTATTTTTAGGTTTGTTAGTACTTTTTTCTTGTAAAGAACAAGAAGCAAGAAGACCCGTTGTGCAAAAAACAACCACCATATTATCTGAGACTTTAGAACAAAAGAAAAAGTTAATTGCACAGGAAAATAACGTGATAGAAAACTATATTTCACAAGATTCTACCAAACAATATAATGTAGCAACAAATGGTTTTTGGTATTCTTACATCACTAAAAAAGAAAGAGATACACAAACTCCTAAAATTGGTGATGTTGTAGAAATATCTTACGATATAACAGATTTATACGACAATGTTTTTTATACAAAAGAAGAATTAGGAATTAAAAATTACAAAATAGACAAAGAAGATTTTATTCCTGGATTGCAAGAAGGAATAAAGTTGATGAAAATAGGAGAAACCATTACTTTTGTCATTCCGTCTTACAGAGCTTTTGGCTTGGTTGGCGATGAAAATAAAATAGGAATCAATCAAACAATAAAAAGTACAGTAACATTAATATCAATCAAACAAAATTAAAAAATGAAAATTTTTAAATTATTAGTATTTGCATTATTAAGTTTATCAATAGTTTCTTGTAAAAACAACTACAATACAAAAAAATTAGATTCAAAAATAGATTCTGTTAGCTATGCTTTAGGAGTTGACTTGGCAGTAAAATTAAAAGCCAACTTTGGAAAATTAGATTCAGATTTGTTTATACAAGGATATTTAAACGCAATAGATTCTTCTGGCTTATTATTAAAACCTCAAGATTTAACTATTATTAATGCGTTCGCACAACAAAGAAGAATCGAAGAAATTAATAGACAACAACTAGAATCTAAAGCTTTAGTTGAGAAAAAATTTGCAGAAGTTAAAAGGTTAGGAGAAGAGTTTTTAGCCTATAATAAAAACCAAAAAGGAATTATTACCACAAAGAGTGGTTTGCAATATAAAATTCTAAAAGAAGGTAAAGGAGAGAAGCCAATTGCAACTTCAACTGTAAAAGTCCATTATACTGGCAAACTAATAAATGGAACCGTTTTTGAAAGCTCTAGAAGTAATAGAAATCCTTCAGAATTTAAAGTTAATGGCGTTATAAAAGGCTGGACAGAAGGGTTACAATTAATGAAAGAAGGCGCACAATATCGTTTCTTTATTCCGCAAGAATTGGCTTATGGCTCAACGTATAAAAGCAAATTAATTCGACCTTTTACCGCATTGGTGTTTGACTTAGAATTGATAGAAATCGTAAAAACTAAATAAACATTATGAAATTTTTTAAATTATTTTTTGTAGTTGCAATTTTACTTGTAGCTGCTTGTAAACCAGCAAAATATCCAGACCTAAAAGATGGTTTGTATGCAGATATTGAAACTAATAAAGGAGATATTGTACTTAAATTATATCAAGAAGATGTACCATTAGCAGTTTCTAACTTCGTTTCTTTAGCAGAAGGAGAAAACACAAGTGTTTCAGATTCATTAAAAGGAAAAAAATATTACGACGGATTATTATTTCATAGAGTTTTAAAAGATTTTATGATTCAAGGTGGTGATCCTTTAGCAAACGGAACTGGTGGTCCAGGTTATGTTTTTGAAGATGAATTTCCAAGAGATTCTATTGGAAGTCTTAAATACAAACACGATGCAGCTGGAGTTTTATCAATGGCAAATGGTGGTCCAGGATTAAACGGAAGTCAGTTTTTTATTACACATAAAGAAACGCCTTGGTTAGACGGAATTCATTCTGTTTTTGGAAAAGTAGAAAAAGGACAAGATATAGTGAATTTAATTGAAGTAAAAGATACAATTAAAAAAGTAACTATTATTAGAGTTGGTAGCAAAGCAAAAGGATTTGATGCAGCAAAGGTGTTTGAAACAGAAATGAAAAACTCTGTAGCTGCAAAACAAAAAAGAATTGAAGATGCTCAAAAAGCAGAAGTTGCTAGATATAATAAATTCTTAAAAGACAAAGTAGTTTATCAAAAAGCACAAGGATTTGATAAAGCAACAGAAACTGAATCTGGATTACGCATTTTAACACTTAAAAAAGGCAAAGGAAAAAAGTTTTCTGCAACAACACCAACAACAATGCATTATAATATGATGTTAGCAGACGGAACACCAATTCAAAGTACGTTTGATAAAGATCCATTTACTTTTACATTAAGTCAACAACCAATGATTCCAGGTGTTAATGAAGCAATAGAAAACATGAGACAAGGTGATAAAGCTCGTTTGTTTATTCCGTATAACTTAGGTTACGGCGAAAGAGCTTATGGACCTTTTCCTGCAAAATCTGATTTAATTTTTGAATTAGAAATTTTAAAAGTAGGAAAGTAAAACATGTTTGATATCTTAATTCAAAAAGACAAAGAATTACTAATCTATTTAAATAGTTTAGGAAGCGAACAATGGGATCCATTTTGGTTGTTTATTACAAATCAATTCAATTGGGCTCCGTTGTTTTTGCTAATTATCTTTTTGATTTTTAAGAAATTTGGTTGGAAAAAAGGCGGATTTATTTTCTTTTTTGTCATTGTTTTAATTGCATTTTCTGATCAATTTACAAACTTAATTCGTGTTACTTTTGAACGCTTAAGACCTAACAACGATACCAGTATAAATGATGTGCTAAGAACGTTGATAACTCCACAGAGTTATAGCTTTACGTCTGGACATGCAACTACATCAATGACATTTTCTGTGTTTGTCTATTTCTTGTTTAAAGAAAGTTATAAGTACATAAAATACATATTTATATTTCCAATTTTCTTTGCGTATAGCAGATTGTATTTAGGAGTTCATTTTCCGATAGATATTTTAACTGGCGCAACAATCGGAACAATTATAGGTTTTTCTGCATTTAAATTGCAGCACTTTTTAGTAAAGAAAATATTTACTGCTTAGTTTTCTTGTTGTTATAATACAAGTACTTTGTAGCATTGTAATAACCTCTTAAAAGACTATCCATTTGTTTGGTAACATTTGGATGGTCTTTTTTAATATCCGTTAAATCGTCTCCATTAAAATCATACAAATTTGCTGTGTTTGAAACGGTTGTTAACGTATAGTAATAATCATTTTGTAGTAAGCTAATTGCTGGTTCGCCATTAATTGCTTGATATAAAAAAGCAAAATCTGTTGCTTGTACAGAATCTAACGCATTAGAACCTAAGGTGTAATTTGTATAATTGATGTTTGCTAAACTCGCAGCAGTTGGTAAAACATCTACCAATTTTGTAAACTTTGGATATATTTTAGCTGCTATAAATTTTGGAGCGTGAATAAAAAACGGAACGTGATGTACAACGGTTCCTAAAGCGGATTCTTTCTTTGCTAAAAAATCAACCGGATTCATCGCTGTATTATGATCTCCAAAAAACAAGAAAATAGTATTATCATAATAACCTGCTTCTTTTGCGCGTTTTAAAAATATATCCACATTAAAATCTAAATATCGCAATGCGTTGATTTGTGCGACAGATTTAAAACCAGATTTTTCTAACAATTCTTTACTGATTTCATCTTTTGCTAAAGGTCTATAACTTCCTTTTTGATCAGGAACTGTAAACGGCATGTGATTGGTTGCTGTTTGTATGTACGCAATAAATGGTTTGTTTTGTTGATGTAATTTTTGCAATTCTTTGTCAGATTCTTTAAACAATTCGTAATCGTCAATTCCCCAAACATCTGCTCGGTTTTCTTCTTGATAACTGCCTTCTTCAAAGATTTTTAAATCTGTAATATTCGATTGAAAAATTCCGCGAATATTTGCCCAATTGGCGCTACCGCCTAAAAAATATAATTTTTCGTAATCATCAAACTGATCAAAAATAATACGTTGGTCAATCACCATCGGATTTCTTGAAGCCGTTTCTACATTATCTACATCTGGCAAACCAGTAATACTTGCAAAAACACTTCCAGCAGTTCCTGCTTTGTGCACATAAAAATTGGTAAAATTAGCACTGTGTTTTAAGATGCCATCCATCTTCGGAGTTGTATTAATCGGATTGCCATAATAACTCATTGGCGCTGCTCCTAAAGATTCTAACATTACAATTACTACGTTTGGTTTTTTGGTGATAGAATCGTTTTTTAAAACCCTTCTTTGAAAGTTTAAACTGTCTTTTGGTAAGTGCAATTGTTTGGCAACTGAAGGATAATATTTTTTTGTTTTTTCGAGGTCAAAACCATCACTTCTAAAAGCAAAACTGTCGTAGAAATATAAAATAGGATTCAACGCAAACTGATTTACCGATTGATTTTTAGAAAAGAACGCCTGACTCCAACGCAACGGATAATGCGTAAAACTGTTGTAAATAAAGAATGCCAACACAAAAAACGGAATCACAATAAAAATTGCTTTTTTCTTTTTAGAAATTGGAGTAGTAGCAACAGCAAATTTTTTATAAATAAACGAGTTGAGTTTATAAATTATAATTCCTAAAATAAGCAAACCAAACAAGCCTTTATATACAGGATAACTTTCAAACAATACTTGTGTAGAAATATCAAGATTGCTTAAAAAACGTAACGAAGCAGCATCTAAACGAATGTTTAAATAATCGTAATAGCCAAAATCTACCAAGTAAAATAATGTGAGTACCAAATAGAAAACGGTAAAATAAATGGTGCTAATCTTTTTATAAACACGGTGTTTAAAAAAACGTTGATTTACAATAAATAATAAAATTGCAATAGGAAAAACAACTATGGTTGCTAACTTGATATCAAAACGAATACCCAAACCAAAAGCTTGTTGTATTTCTGACGTTGAAACCGAATTTAATTGTGTAAAAAAGAAATAGAAGACCAACCGAAACAACAATGCAAACACCGCAATAGAAAAGAGTTGTACAAAAAGGTATTTTATATAAGTAGGTATTCTTTGTTGCATCTTGTTTTTTAGAAAAGCAAAGATATTGAATTAGCAAATACAAACCGAACAGAAAATTAGTGGGTTATTTAGACGTAAACTAAAAAAATGTGGTCAATTTTGTATGATGATGCGTATTAATATATTATAAAATATTACCCCAATTTTAAAATGATGGTAAACTCTTTAATCCTAAAGGTAGGGTTGTTATAATCCAAATGCTTCTTCTAACGCTTTTTTATTATGTTTTCTTAGTAACTCATTGTGATCAGATTTATGATACAAATTATAAAGATTTTTTTGTAATTCTCTTTTTTTTAAAACCAAATTATTATATTCTTTTCTTTTAGACCTATTTCTAGATAGTTGGCTTTTACTATATTTTCTTTCAAGATATTTAATTTTAATTTCTGTTTTAATAAGTTGTTTTGCTTGCCCTTTTTTGTCATTATATTTTACAACTAAAAAGAGGTTTCCAGGAACAACTTTACCTGGATTTTTAAAAATTAGTTTTGCAAGCTTATTATAATCAATATTTGATTGACTTTGAATATTAATTGAAAATGAAATGAACATTAGTAGTCCAAATGTTTTTAAAATTCTCATCTTTTGTTGTTTAATTTTTTTAAAAATAATAAAAATATTTATAATTGTGATTGTTTTTAAGTAATTAAATAACATAAAAGATTCTATATTACAATAAAATTATGTCTACTAAAAATAAGCTTAGAAACAAGTTAAACTATTGCATTGTACAGAGTTGTGTTTTTGGTTATTAATACCTAAAAAAATTATTACTACCAGAATAGTTTACTTGATTGTTGATGTTTTCTAAATAACTAATTACGGTTTCTGCATCGGTTTTTGTGCTTACAATTTTAGAAGCAGGAAAATACGTATCGTACACTGCAGGAATATAATCGTTTACTCCAACAGTTAAAGTAGTCGAATCCGCAATAATAGCACCGTTTAAATCTCTTACAACAATATCAGCATTCACTTTTTCTAACGTAATACCAGCATAATACAAACCGGTTCCAGAACCTTTTAAAAAGGCTTTAATTTCTGCAACAGTCATAGAATACGTTACAGCTGGATTGTTAAATGGCAGTATTTGAAAAATCTCTTTTTTTGTGATATCGCCTTGATCTAAATTTGCACGAACTCCGCCAGTATTTTGAAACGCAACATCAACGCCCATTTGCAATCGTAAAGCATCCGCAGTAAAATCACCAACTTGTGCTCTTGCGTGGTTAACTTGAGAAAATCCAATTACTTCTTTAAAAAACGGATTGTCATTGTACGTGTCTATACTATTTTTAATAGCAGCATCTTCTTGTGTAACTGCATTTAAATCTATCAATTCAAAATCTATTGTTTGCACTTTTCTATCACGAATTGTCAACTCAATTTTACCAATATAATTTAAATTGTTTCCTGCTTGAAAAACAGGAATTTCATTGATAACTGTATTAATTTTTCCGTTTGAATGCCCGCCAATAATTAAATCAAAAATCGGGAATTGTTGTGCTAGTTGAAAATCGCCTAAAGAATTATTTTTTGTATGTCCGATATGTGTTAAGGCGATAAATAAATCAGCATTTTCTTGGCTTTTTACATTTTCATAATTGCGAACAACATCTTCAGGATTTTGAAAAGTTAAGTTCTTAACGCGCCAAGGATGCGTAGAAGGAATGATGTCATTTTCTTTTCCGTCGGTCTCTACCAAACCTAAAAAACTCACTTTTATTCCGTCTACAGATATTGATGTATATGCTGGTGGTTGCGGAATCACAGAAGCGCTGGTTTCTACATTTGCACAAACCCATTTAAAATTGGCTTGTTGCATTCTGTTTCTTAAATTGGCTTCTCCATAATCAAATTCGTGATTTCCAATCACAGAAATATCATAACCAACTTGGTTCATTAAATCGATAATTGGAAACCCTTTTTGAGGATAATTATCTACAATGGGATTTCCAGAAAAAATATCTCCAGAATTAGTTAAAATCACATTGGTTTTTTTCTTTTCTTCATCTACCAGATATTTTACTTTAGCAAAATTGTCTATTTTTCCATGAATATCATTGGTAATAAAAATGGTTAAATTTTTATCTGTTATTTCAGCAGGAAGTGAAGAAGGTCCGTTAGAACAACTGATGAGAACAAGAAGGAAACTAAGAAATAAAAAATGTCTTTTCATATGTGTTTGTATGGTAAAAATCTAAATTTACTTATTCTTATTTACGATTGATTATTTATTACTTCTTTAGAAAATGCTTTGTTTTTTCCTCGTAAAGTTCTACGTTGGTATTTGTCTTTTTTAATCAATAATAATTCGCCGTATTTCCCTTTTTTAAACTAGAATCTACTCCAAAAATTTTATGATCAAATAATTGTACAACTTCTTTATTAGAACAATGACCAACAATAATATGTTTAGCGTCTAGAGAATGTAAAATATCATTAATTTCTGTGTCTTTTAAATTGTCATAAAAATAACCTCTGTACCAAATTAAACTTTTTGTACTATAATAGGTTTTATAAAAATCGGTAGATTTCATTTCGTTTTTACTTCTATCAATTGAAGTTCTCATTGTGTTATTGATTGTGTGGATTGTTTCACTAGAAAAATTTGTTTTTGTTATAAAATCTTTCGAAACTCCACCATGAACAAAATAATCTTTATTTATTTTTATAATAGTTGCTTTAGAACGAAGCCATCTTCCTAAAACAGTATTTTTTCCGTACAACTCATCATAACTAACATTTAGTAATTTAGAAACTTCGTTGTATTTTTTATGGATGTATCTTAAATCGTTATGTAACACCATATATTCATGATTTCCTAATAAAAAATGAACACGACCGCCTTTCTTTATTGCTTGTTGCTCAAGTTTGTACATTAACAATAAGGTTTCATGCACTTTTGGACCGCGATCAAAAATATCTCCAGCAATTACTAAATGACCTTTACCAAATTTCCAATTAAGGTTTTTATCAATTACTTTATTATTTTTTAGAAGTGTAATAGCTAAATCATATTGACCATGAATATCGCTTAATGCAGCAATTTTACTAATGTTTTTATAAGTTGAAGTTTCTGGAGTAAACGTGGTTTTATAAGCACTTAAAGGAAGATTTTTAGTAAAAACTTCGCCATTAATTATTTTTTTTTGTACTAATTTATCTTGTTCTATAAAAATAAAAGGACCATCGTTTAATGTAGAAATATTATATTGATTTTTTTCTTGACTAAAAGCAATCGTTATCGAAAATATAAATAGAAGTGTAATTTTTTTAAACATTATCTAGTTGTGTTATTGTAAATTTAGTAATCGTTTTGCGGCATTAAAAGGCGTTGTGTTTCCTTCTTTTAATTTTTGTATTTCTTTTTCTAGTTGATTTTTTACGTTGCTGTTTGCGTAAAATGCATCTTTTAATTGTTGCTCTATCGTTGCTTTTAACCAATACATATTTTGTTGGTTTCTACGTTTGATAAAATATTCATTTTTACAAGTTATTTCTAAATATTTAGAAATCATTGCATCAATTTCTGCAATTCCGTTATGTTCTATTGCGCTACACGTTAACACTTTTGGTTGCCAAGTACTTTCTTTTGGCGGATATAAATGCAACGCTCTGTTAAATTCTGTTTTTGCAATTTTTGCATTTTGTACGTTTTGCCCATCAGCTTTATTGATGACGATAGCGTCTGCCATTTCTATAATTCCGCGTTTAATTCCTTGTAGTTCATCTCCAGCTCCAGAAATTTTTAATAATAAAAAGAAATCTACCATAGAATGTACAGCAGTTTCTGATTGTCCAACGCCAACCGTTTCAATAATAATTGTATCAAAACCAGCAGCTTCACAAAGAATAATAGATTCGCGTGTTTTTTGAGCAACGCCACCTAAAGAAGATCCAGAAGGCGAAGGTCTGATAAATGCATTTTCGTCTGTCACCAATTCTTCCATTCTAGTTTTATCGCCTAAAATACTTCCTTTGTTGATAGAACTTGTTGGATCTATTGCCAAAACAGCAACTTTTTTTCCTTGATTGGTTAAGTGTTTTCCGTAACTTTCTATAAACGTACTTTTTCCAACTCCAGGAACGCCAGTAATTCCGATTCTAACAGATTTATTTGCAAAAGGCAAACAACGTTCTAAAATTTCGTTGGCTTTTTCTTGATGTTTTGCATTGGTGCTTTCTACCAAAGTAATTGCTCTACTTAAAAAAGTAATATCTCCTGCAACAATTTTTGAAACAAACTCATCTACAGTAAATTGTTTTTTTCTGCTTTTTTTAATTTGTTGTGCGGCAAAACTGCTGGTCGTTTCTGGTTGGTTAACGCCTTGTTTTTCTTGAAGTGCAGATTTTTTTTTCTGGTTCATAAGTAGAATCGACAAAATAATTAATGTAAATTTATGAATAAAATAATTGCATTTTGCAACACAGCCGAAAAAGCTTCGTCTTTAAGGTAATTAATCAACAATGAGTCAAACAAAAGAATTACACAATCATTTAATTGATGCTTGTAAAAAGAATGATGCAAAAGCGCAAATGCAACTGTATGATTTGTATTGCAAAGCAATGTGTATCATAGCAAACAGATATGTAAAAGATGGTTTTGTTGCAGAAGATATTATGCAAGATTCATTTATAAAAGCATTTCAAAACATCAATTCTTTTAAAGGAGAAGTTACTTTTGGAGCTTGGCTAAAACGAATAGTAATTAACAATAGTTTAGATTGGTTAAAGAAAAGAAAGCTAGAAATAGTTTCTCTAAATGATGAGGTTTATGAGCGAGTAGAGGAAAATGAAGATTGGAGTATTGCACATAGTTTACAAGCAGATTTTATTGTAAACGCAATCAACAGTTTAAAAGAAAAATATAGTGTTGTGTTGTCATTATATTTATTAGAAGGATACGATCATCAAGAAATAGCACAAGTATTAGGAATTACAGAAGTTGCTTCGAGAACGCATTTAATGAGAGGAAAAAAGCAATTACAAGAACTTTTAAAAGAACAAAATTATGTCGAAGGATATTAGAGAAATCATGAAAAATTATAAGAACAAAGACGTTTCTTTATCGGCAAATCACAGAAATAATTTTCAAGATAGATTGCTAAAAGAAGTGAATCATCAGCCAAAAAAGAGAAATTATAGATGGTTGCAAATAGCAGCTTCTGTTGTATTGATTGTGAGTTTAGCAATTGGTTATTTTGGAATAGAACCAACGTCGGAAGATATAAAACCAACCAAAGAAATTAGTTTAGGAAGTTTATCTCCTGAGTTAAAATCGATAGAAAACTATTATGTAAATAGCATCAATTACGAGATTAGTAATTTAGATGTTAACGAAAAAAATAAAGAAATTTTAGATGGTTATTTAGCTAAAATTGGCGAGCTAACCACTGAATACAAATCATTAACTACAGAGCTCAATACAAAAGGAGTTAATGATGAAATCATCAATGCATTGATAAACAATTTGCAATTACGATTACAGTTATTGCAGCGATTAAAAAAACAGTTAAACGAATTAAAAAAATTAAATTCAACACAAAATGAAACTCAAAACTTATAAAAGTATTGGATTTTTGATTGCAGCTTTTTTAATAAGCAGTTTACAAGCACAAAAATTTGATAAAAAATTTACAGAGAACTTTAAAGTAAATAAAGATGTAGTTCTTGCTATAAATGCAACCAATGCAGATATTAATGTAACTACGTGGAACCGAAACGAAGTTGCTGTAAGCGCAGTAATTACCGTAGAAGGGTTGTCTAAAAAAGAAGCAGCAAAATTTTTAAAAAACTGGAAATTTGAAGCTTTAGGAAATAAAAGTAAAGTACAAGTAAACGCAAATGCTAACCGTTTTTTAGATTTTGGAAACAACGATTTCAATTTTAATTTAGGAGACATTACAATTCCAGAAATAGATATCGACATTCCAGAATTTAATTTTGATTTTAAATTTCCAGAGTTAGATATAAAAATACCAGAAATTAATATTGATTTTGATGAAATATTTAATAATATCGATGTTGAGCTAGATAGTTATGATTTTGATGAAGACGATACAAAAACGTTTTCTTATAAATCAAACGGAAAGCAAAAAACAATTGTAATTAAGACTAAAGAAGAGTGGGAAAAGTTTAAAAAATCGAAAGATTATAAAGACATGAAAGCTGATATTAAAAAAGGACTTAAAAAGGCACAAGAAGGCATAAAAAAGATCGACAAAGAAATGATTCAAGAACAGCTTAAAAAAGCGAAGATTCAATACGAAAAAGTTGACAAAGTAAAAATAAAAGAAAGCTTAGCCAAAGCAAAAAAGAGCATCGAGCAGATGAAAATAAAAATGGCAAACAGCTATAGAAATGGCGAAAATGTTATTGTGATTAAAGATGGTAAGAATAAAAAGGAAGTAAAAATTACTAGAAAAATTACTATTAAAGTTCCTGCAAACGCAACCTTCGATTTAAATACAAGACATAGTAAAGTAAAACTACCAAAAGGAAAAACTTCGGGTAAAGTTTCTTACGGTTCTTTTAATTCTGATGAAATAAATGGCGGAAACCTAGATATTTATTACGCACCAGTAAATGTAGACGTTTTGTCTGCAAGTACTTTATCTTTAAACAACATAACCGATGCAACAATTGCATCGGTTATCAATACCAAATTATCGTCTAATTCGTCTGGATTAACAATTAAGAAGTTAAACAATAATGTAGATGTAACGAGCAAGTTTGGCGAATTGATTATCTCGGAAGTAGTTTCTGGTTTACAAAATTTTAAACTTGACTTAAATTTTTCTGATGCAACCATAGATTTGAAAAACGTAAAAGAATTTTTAAAAATTTTACAAGCAGATAATGTAAATTCTAATAAGAAAGGCTCTAAGAATTTTACATTAAACGGCAATTTTACACTAAAGAATAATAGCATAACAATTAAAGGGAATCAGAGTAAAATTACAATTAAAAAACAATAATTTATTGTGTAACAAACTACTTTTTATTTTATCAAACTTCTAACAAATTCCCGTTTTCTCTTTCCGTAAAACTCACTATCTTTACATTTCTATAAACGCACGTTAATAAATGGAAATCTATAAAGAGAATCAGCTTAAAATCTACAATTCACTTAGCAAAAGCAAAGAGCTTTTTAAACCACTCACAGAAGGCCGTGTTGGCATGTATGTTTGTGGCCCAACTGTTTATAGCAATGTTCATTTAGGAAACGTAAGAACATTTATGTCGTTTGATATGGTGTTTCGCTATTTACTACATTTAGGATATAAAGTTCGCTATGTTCGTAATATTACCGATGCTGGTCATTTAGAAAATGATGCTGATGAAGGCGAAGACAGAATTTCTAAAAAAGCAAGAATCGAAGAAATTGAACCAATGGAAGTGGTGCAGCGTTACACCGTTGATTTTCATCAAACTTTAGAAAAATATAATTTTTTACCGCCAAGTATTGAGCCAACAGCAACCGGACATATTGTAGAGCAAATTGAAATGATTAAAGAAATCATGGAGAAAGGTTTTGCATATGAAGTAAATGGTTCTGTGTATTTTGATGTACTAAAATATAACGAAAGCGGAAATAATTACGGAATTCTTTCTGGTCGTAAAATGGAAGATGCCATTCATAATACAAGAGCTCTAGACGGACAATCGGATAAGAAAAATCCGCAAGATTTTGCACTGTGGAAAAAAGCAGATGAAAGACACATTATGCGTTGGCCATCGCCTTGGTCTGATGGTTTTCCAGGTTGGCATTTAGAATGTTCTGTAATGAGTACAAAATATTTAGGAGAACAATTTGATATTCATGGAGGTGGAATGGATTTAAAATTTCCGCATCACGAATGTGAAATTGCACAATCGCAAACTTGTAGTGGACACAAACCCGTAAATTATTGGATGCATGCAAATATGTTGTTGTTAAATAGCCAAAAAATGGCAAAATCAACAGGGAATTTTGTATTGCCAAATGAGATTTTAACAGGAGAAAACAACATTTTAAGCAAAGCATTTGCACCGAGTGTTGTTCGCTTTTTTAATATGCAAGCGCATTATAGAAGTATTTTAGATTTTTCGAGTGATGCCTTAGAAGCGTCAGAAAAAGGCTATTATAAATTGATGGATGCGGTAAATTCATTACCAAATATTCAAACGAGTAAAATATCAAGTTTTGATGTTTCTGCATGGAAACAGCAATGTTATGATGCAATGAATGACGATTTTAATACACCAATTTTAATTGCGCATTTATTTGAAGCTGTTAAAGTTATCAATCAATTAAGAGAGCAAAAAGCAACTATTTCTGCTAGTGATTTAATAGATTTTCAGAAAACAATCAATGCTTTTGTTTTTGACGTCATGGGTTTGACCAATGAAACAAAACAAGATAGTTCTAATAAAATTGACGGAGTAGTGGAATTGTTAATTAAATTGCGAAAGGAAGCAAGAGATAATAAAGATTGGGCGCTTTCAGATCAAATTAGAGATGAATTGTTGGTGTTGGGAATTCAGTTAAAAGACGGGAGAGAAGGGACAACTTTTTCAATCAATTAATAACGAATTATGAATTACGTATTTCAAAGCATCAACGGATTGTCATTTCGAGCGGAGTCGAGAAATCTCAATTTCAGCAAATGAAAAAAGTATTGACATATCCGTTTATTATATTAGTTCGTTTTTATCAAACAGCAATATCTCCATTTACACCATCAACATGTAGGTATTCACCAACATGTTCTAACTATACAGTAGAAGCATTACAAAAACACGGTTTATTTACCGGTGGTTGGTTGGCATTAAAAAGAATTTTTAGCTGTCATCCTTGGGGCGGACAAGGGTATGATCCGGTTCCAGAAAAGAAAGAATAAATAATCGTCATTACGAGGTGCAAACGACGAAGTAATCTCATTAAAATTAACAGATTACTTTATTTTGTTCGCAATGACAAAAATAATAAATATGAGTTTTTTATCAATAGTTTGGGATCCATCATTAGGAATCGATTTAGGTTTTTTTGTAATTAGATGGTATAGTTTAATGTTTGTTGTTGCTTTTGTTTTAGGATTACGATTGATGAAAAAAATCTATATCGAAGATAAAATTCCTGTAGAAAAATTAGATGCACTTTTTATGTACACGTTTATTTCTATGTTAGTAGGAATGCGTTTGGGAGATGTGTTTTTTTATAGTTGGGATTATTACCAACATCACTTATTAGAAATCATTTTACCATTTAAAGAAAATGCAGATTCAACTGCGCTATTCGGAATGATAAAAGGTTGGGAATTTACTGGTTATACTGGTTTTGCTAGTCATGGAGCAGCAGTCGGAATTATTGCTGCTTTGTATTTTTATAGCAAAAAAATTATCAATAAACCATTCTTATTTATTTTAGATAGAATGGGAATTATGGTTGCTTTAGCTGGGTTTTTTATTAGAATGGGAAACTTTTTTAACTCAGAGATTTATGGAAAACCAACAGGAAGTAGTTTTGGAGTAATCTTTAAAAAAGCAGGAGAAACTATTCCAAGACATCCAACGCAATTGTATGAAGCATTTAGTTATTTAATTTTATTCTTTATTCTTTGGAGAATGTATTGGAAAACAGATGCTAAAGAAAAATCTGGATATTTATTCGGAATTTTCTTTGCAGTGTTGTGGGCATTGCGTTTTGTAATAGAATTCTTAAAAGAAGCACAAGTTGATGGACGTGAAGATTGGGTGTTTAACTCATTAAATACTGGTCAAGTATTAAGTATTCCGTTAGTTTTAATTGGATTGTTCTTAATTTTTAAGAGTAAAAAATAATCCTTAATTTACTATATATAAAAAGCCCAATCGAAAGATTGGGCTTTTAGTTTTTACAAGAAAAAAGATTTTATCCCTTTACTTTGTTTTTAAATTTATCAAATTTTGTTTCTTCTTTTTTAGGCCAGCTATTATTTGTTGTATCTACATCAGCAGTTTCTAAATCTGGATCAACAACAATACTTGTAATTTCTTGCGTTGAAGCAAAAACTCTCATTGCTTTATTGTCATCTTTCATCCAAATTTGAGCAGGAAACGTTTTTCTTTCTTTTGTTCCGTCTGCATAAGTAAGTTCAACAATAATTGGCATTACCAAACCTCCTGGTTTTTCAAACTCTACTTGATAAACATAAGGAGTAATATCATTTGCATCTTTTACATGCTTTCTTAAAATAGAAGTATTTAAATCTTCTTTTTTATCAGATAAAAAAACCAATTCTCCTAAATTATCAATATACGCTTTTGCTCTAGGATTTGATTTAATAATATTTTTAATTCTATCACTTTGTTTATCCGTAACATATAAAGGAGTTACTTTGCTAATTCCAATATCGGTTACATCAGTTGTGTAAAACCAACCTCTCCAAAACCAATCTAAATCCATTCCAGACGCATCTTCCATAGTTCTAAAGAAATCAGCTGGAGTTGGGTGTTTAAACATCCAACGTTGAGAATAGGTTCTAAATGCATGATCAAATAATTCTGGTCCCATAATTGTTTTTCTTAACATATATAAACCAGCAGCTGGTTTTGTATAAGCGTTTGGTCCAAATTGTTTTACGTAATCTCCTTGAGACATAATAGGAGAAATGTTAGATTGATCTCCTCCCATATATCTTGTAATATTTTTTGCTGGGTTTATTGCAAATAATTCAGGATCATATTTTAATGAAGCTAAAATTTCTACAAAAGAATTTACACCTTCATCCATCCAAGTCCATTGACGTTCATCTGAGTTCACAATCATTGGAAAAAAGTTATGACCAACTTCGTGTATAATAACACCAATCATTCCTTTTTTTGTTCTGTCAGAATAGCTTCCATCTGGGTTTGGACGACCAAAGTTGAAACAAATCATTGGGTATTCCATTCCTTGTCTTTCAGAATGTACAGAAACAGCTTTGCTATACGGATAATCAAAAGTTAATTTAGAATATTCTACTAATGTATTAGCAACTGCTCTTGTAGAATGCTCTTCCCATAAAGGATTTCCTTCTTTTGGATATAAAGAAGTTGCCATTACAGTTTTACCATTTATATTAACAGCCATTGCATCCCAAATATATTTACGAGATGTTGCAAAAGCAAAATCACGCACTCTTTTTGTTTTAAAATGCCAAGTTTTCATTTTTTTAGAACGTCCTTTCTCTGTCTTTTCTGCTTCTTTTTGAGTAACAATAATTACTGGTTTATCAAAAGTTTTTCTAGCTTTTTCAAAACGATTACGTTGTGTTCTTGTCAGCACCTCTTTTTCGTTTTGTAATTCACCAGTTGCTTCCATAATATGATCAGCAGGAACTGTAATTTTTACATCATAATCTCCAAATTCTAGAGCAAATTCACTTCTTCCCCAGAATTGCATGTTTTGCCATCCTTCTACATTGTTATAAACTGCTAAACGAGGAAAAAACTGTGCAATAGTATAGTTGTTATTTCCGTCAGGAAAAGTTTCTAAACCAGATCTACCGCCATCTTTATTGATGTCGTTTATTTTATAATTCCATTTAATTCTAAATTTAAATGTTTTTCCTGGAGCTAAAGCAGTTGGCAAATTAATACGCATCATTGTTCTATTAATAAAATGCGATAATGGTTTACCATTACTTTCTACAATTTCGATATTAAATCCAAAACCTTTCTTTTCTTTTAAGTAAGATTTTTTGAAGTTATCTGGAGTAATAAATTCTGATGCTCCTGCAGAAACTACATCTGGTGTTTTAGAATCATCTGCTCTCATGTTTTGATCTAACTGAACCCATAAATACTCTAAATAATCTTTAGAATTGTTATGATAAGTAATAGTTTCATCTCCATAAATACGATTTGCATCTTCGTCTAAACGAATGTCCATAACATAATCAACTTTTTGTTGAGAATATTCATATCCTGGAGTTCCAGAAGCAGTATGAACAGTATTTGGCGTAGCCAAAACATCTTTCATTTGTCTAAATTTGTTCTGATCTGTGTGTCCTTTTTGAGTTTTCTTTTTAGTTTCTTGGGCAAACCCAGCTGCAACTACAAAGAAAACAGAAAACAGAAGTAATCCGATTTTTTTCATTTTAAGTATTTGTTTTTAATTATAATCTTGAAAAGTAACAATTATTAGTTAAATAAAAGCTGTTTAATATCATATTTTAAAAAGCTAAATAAAATTGAATAAAAAAAAGCGATGTAAAATCACACCGCTTTTTTTAGCATTTTATTGGTTAAATTATCCTTTAACTTTCTTTTTAAACTTACCAAATTTGTTGTCTTGTTTCTTTGGCCAGCTATTATTTGTTAAATCTACATCTGCAGTTTCTAAATCTGGATCTACAGTAATATTTGTAATTTCCTTATCAGAATGTATTGCTTTTGTAACTTGATCATCATTTAATCTCCAAATTTGAGCAGGATATTTTTTTCTTTCTTTTGTTCCATCTTTATAAGTAAACTCAACAATAATTGGCATTACCAATCCTCCTGGTTTATCATAAGTAATTTCATAAAAATATTTAGAATTTGCTCCTTTTCCTTTTTTAAAGCTTGCTCCTTCAGTGGTATCTTCAACAAATTCAACTCGATCTCCACCAGACTTTGCATAGAATTTTTTTACACTTTTAATTCCGATGTCAGTAACATCAGTTGTGTAAAACCAACCTCTCCAAAACCAATCTAAATCGATTCCAGATGCATCTTCCATAGTTCTAAAGAAATCAGCAGGAGTTGGGTGTTTAAACATCCAACGTTGAGAATAGGTTCTAAAAGCATGATCAAATAATTCGTGTCCCATAATTGTTTCACGTAAAATCCATAAAGCTGTTGCTGGTTTTGCATAAGCATTTGCACCAAAGCTATACACATTATCTCCTTTAGACATAATTGGAGCAATTCTAGATTGATCTCCGCTCATATAAGGCACAATGTTTTTAGGCAAACCTCTTCCTAAAGGATAATCTTTTTCGTAATCTCTCATAGCTAACATTTGCATATAAGAATTTAAACCTTCGTCCATCCAAGTCCATTGACGCTCATCAGAATTTACAATCATTGGGAAAAAGTTGTGCCCAACTTCATGAATTGTTGTTCCTAGCATTCTATATTTTTGTCTGTCGGTGTAGGTTCCATCTGCATTTGGTCTTCCAGGATTAAATGCAATCATTGGATATTCCATTCCCATTTGTCCGTCAACAGAAATTGCTTTGTGATAAGGATAATCAAATGTATATTTAGAATATGTTTTTAATGTTTGTGCCGCAGCTCTTGTAGAGTGATCTCCATATAAAGAATTTGCTTCTCTAGAATAATAAGAGTATGCCATTACAGTTCTACCGTTGATATCAACAGCCATTCCGTCCCAAATAAATTTTCTAGATGTAGCAAAAGCATAATCTCTAACATTTTCTGCGTGAAATTTCCACGTTTTTGTTTTCTTAGATCTTTTCTTTTCAATTTTTGTTGCTTCTTCTTGAGTATGAATTACAACAGGGTCTTTAAAAGATTTTCTAGCTTGCGCTAATCTTCTTTGTTGCGTTCTTGTTAATACTTCACTTTCGTTTAATAAACGCCCAGTTGCTCCTAACATATGATCGTCTGGAGTTGTAATATTTACTGTGTAGTCTCCAAATTCTAGAGCAAATTCACTTCTTCCCCAGAATTGGTCATTTTGCCAACCTTCTACATTATCATACACACATAATCTTGGGAAAAATTGTGCTATTACGTAGTTTTTGTTTCCGTCAGGAAATAGCTCAAAACCAGACCTTCCACCTTGTGTTCTGTGATTGTTGATTTTGTACCACCATTTAATTTTAAACTGAAATTTTGCTCCAGCTGCCAATGGCTTAGCTAAATTGATACGCATCATTGTTTGATTAATGGTATGTGATAAATCGCTTCCATCTACGTTTGTAACGCTCATAATTTTAAATCCGCCATCAAAAGGTTTGTCTTCATAGGTTTTGTCATATCTATCTTTAGAAAGTCCTCTAGTAGGAATTCTGTTTGGATTGATATCTGGAGTTTTAGAATCTGCAGCACGCATATTTTGGTCTAATTGTAACCATAAATAAGGCAATTCATCTTCAGAATTGTTGTGATACGTAATTGTTTCACTTCCTGTAATTGTTTCTTTATCGTCGTCTAAAACGATGTCCATTACATAATCAACTTTTTGTTGAGTATATTTTATTCCTGGCGCACCAGATGCAGTTCTTTGACTTGTAGGTGTTGCTAAAACATCTTTAAGTTGTCTAAACTTGTTCTGGTTTGTGTGCCCTTGTTGTGTTTTCTTTTGTTGTGCAAAAGAAGACGCTGCAACAAATACTAGTGAGAGAACTAGTAAACCGAGTTTTTTCATATTATTGAGTTTTATTAGATTAGTGATTAATATTTTAATGTGCCAATTTGTTTTCTTTTTGTCAATAAAACGCTTTTGTGTTTTTTATTGACTTTAGATTTTACCAAGTTTTGTTGATCTGGAAAATGTTCTAATAAAATGGTATTATCTATTTCAATTTCTTTTAATGGAGGAACATTTTTAATTTCTAAATAAAAAAATACAACATCACCATCGTACTCTTTACCTAAATAATTATAGTTGAATGATTTTCCATCAATTTTAAAATTTACATGTTTTTGTAAATACTCCAAAAAATAGGTGTCAGAATCTGCGAATTCATTTTTTGTGTCTAGCTCAAACTTTTTATTATAAATTTTTGTAAGTGCAGTTTCTATGTCATCAATAAACACATTGATGATTACTTCTACAGATTTATTTTTAGAATTGTATTCTATTTGAGTTAAACTCAAATAAAATTTGTGTGCTGTAAAAGCAAAAAATGGAACAATTAATAATAGTAGCAATAGCTTTTTCGTTCTCATTAAGTAGAAATTGTATGTAAATTTGAACAAATAAACTCTGTTACACAAATTATTTGCTATTTTCTATGAGTTGTAGATACGTTTTACTTTCTTTTAACAGAATTTTAAGAATATCGAGATGTTTTTTGTTTTTATACAATTCCTCTATTCCCATCGGATTACAATATGCTAAGAAATGATAATACTTCTCCTTCGGAATTTTTAATTGAACAAAAAAGAAATGTTCACCAAATAATTTTTTGAGTTCTTCAGGAAATTGCTCTTTAAAATTTATTTTTTTTCTGTTTGCTCTTTTCTTTTCTAAATCTGCATAAGGAATTGTTGCACTTCTGCCAACTCCTTTTAAACCAGGAAGTATCCCTGGTGTTACAGTTGGTTTTTGCAAATGGCGTTCGTCTTTTCCAATTCCCATATTCATAATATTAGCATAACCCATAGCCATAATGATATCTATTAAGCTTTTCATTTTTTCTTTAATAGAATCTCTTTCTTTGCCAATTCTGTCTAAAGTAAGATGTCCTTTCATTTTCTTTTTAACTTCAACTTCGTCTAATAAATTGATAGCTGGTAAAAGAAAAATACGTAAAAAACGTTCTTTGATAATTCCTGCAGTAATTCTAATTTTTTTTGCTTTAAACTGAATGTTTGTTATCTGAATCCAATCTCCTTTTTTTGCTTTAATTGTAAACGAACCATCTTTGTTTGAAATGGTTCCTTTTCTGGTTGATAAATTTAAAACATGAGAATTTTGAATTCCTTTAGAAGACGGATTGATGACAATACCATCTATTTCAACTCTATTTTCTTGTGAAAAAGAATTTTGAAATATGAGATAAAAGAGAAATAGTGAGAGTATTTTTTTTACCATTTAGTAAAGTAATTAATTTTTGGTTAGTAAGGTTTCTTCATTTAATTTTTTGTGAGGAAATAATTTACTTTCTCTGATTAAAATTTCTGTTAGTTTTAGAAGATTTCCTTTTTTATAAAGTGTTATAATATTTTTTGAAGCACAATAATTTAAAAATTGATTTATATATGGTTTTTGAATGCTAAGTTGTTTTTCAAAAAAGAAATCTGATAACTTTCGTCTAATCTTTAACAACTCAGCATCAACAATTTTTATTTCTTTTAATTGTTTTGCCCTTTTTGTATTTCCGTTAAAAAAGTTAATTAGATTATCTAAATCTACCGAAACACTTGTTAACGTTAGTTTTGTAACACGCTCATTTTTTTTAGCAAATGTATTTGCAAATGGTAATTTTAACGTTGTTGCATTTACCATATAAGCTGGCATTATTTGTGAATCAACATAAAAAATACTTCTTCTTTTTTTAAGAAAAACCTCTTCTAAAACATAAGATGAAGCTTCTATATTTAATGTAATTGTTTTTGTGTCAAACATTTCTTCTGAAATACTAATTTCTTTATTGTCAATATTTATATGAGAAATAAAAAGCGTGTCGGTTTTAGAAACCAAAATTTTAAATTCGCCTTTAGTATTTGTAATTACGCCAATAGAAGTATTTTTATTAATTACATGCACATTTTCTAAAGGAATTGAATCCAAAGAAATTGTTCCATAAATTTCAATTGATTTTTTCTCTTGAGAAAGTATCAAATTAGAAATTGTAAATAAGAAAAAAAGTAAAGTTAGTTTTTTCATTGTCACAAAGAAAACCGACATCATTCTTAAAACTCTATTAAAGCACTCGTAAATTTTTGTTAAAGAGAAATGCTTAAAATCTAAAGTTCTTTTCTGTTTTTTGATGCAATAACTTTAGTTTCATTATTTTTGAAATATGAAAAAACTCATTATTGCCAGTACATCAACCATTCATGGTAGCGGATATTTAGAATACATATTACCTACACTTTCTGCTCATTTTAAAAATGTTAAAACTTTACTATTTATTCCGTATGCAAGACCAAGCGGAATTTCTTATGACGATTATTCGGCAAAAGCAAAAGCAGCTTTTAGCACAATACATATTGATGTAAAAGGAATTCATGAGTTTAAAAATCCGAAGGAAGCAATTTTAAATGCTGAAGCCATTTTTACAGGCGGAGGAAACACATTCGAATTGGTAAATCAACTTTACAAACAAGACATTTTTAATGTTTTAAAAGGAGTTGTTGAAAACGGAACACCATATTTAGGAACAAGTGCAGGAAGCAATATTTGTGGTGTAAATATGATGAATACCAACGATATGCCAATTGTGTATCCGCCGAGTTTTAAAACCTTAGAGTTTATTCCGTTTAATATCAATGCACATTATTTAGATCCTGTTGATGGTTCAACGCACATGGGAGAAACCAGAGCAACTAGAATTAAAGAATTTCATGTATATAATTCAACATCTGTAATCGGTTTACGAGAAGGAAGTTGGTTAAAAGTTAATGGAGATTCTATTATATTAAAAGGAAATTTATCTGCACGAGTTTTTAAACAAAACGAAAAACCTTTTGAACTAGAAAGTGGGAGTGAAGTGGTTTTGTAGTTGATATTTTGAAAGTTGCAAAGGTTCTGAGGTTCAAAGGTTCAGAGTAGCAAGGTTGCAAAGTTACAGAGTGAAAAGGTACAAGTTTTAATGTATTGTAAGTTTCAAAATTTTAGTTTTTCCTAATTCCTAATTCCTAATTCCTAATTCCTAATTCCTAATACTTCACGTAATCAACAATTTCTAAACCATAACCAATCATACCAACACGTTTTTCTTGTGTTGTATTAGAAACCAATCTGATTTTATGAATGTTTAAATCGTGCAAAATTTGTGCGCCAATTCCAAAATCTTTGCTATCCATTTTTATTTGTGGAGCTTTCATTTCTCCTCTAGATTGCGATTCTTTTAAAATCTCTAAACGATGTAATAAATTTTGAGATTGATTTTGCTGATTGATAAATAAAATGGCTCCTTTACCAGCGTCAGTTATCGTTTTAAACATACTGTCTAACTTCTTATCAGCATTATTTGTGAGCGTTCCTAAAATATCGTTGTTAACTAAAGTTGAATTTACTCTTGTAATTACGGGTTCGTTTTCTTTCCAAGAACCTTGCGTTAATGCTAAATGCACTTGACCGTTATTTGTTTGCTGATATGCTCTAACTCTAAATTTTCCAAAACGAGTTTCAATATCAAAATCTTCTTTCTTTTCAATTAAAGAATCGTGTTCCATTCTATACGCAACCAAATCTTCAATAGAAACAATTTTTAAATCGAACTTTTTGGCAACTTTCATAAGCTGAGGTAAACGTGCCATAGTTCCGTCTTCATTCATTATTTCTACAATAACTCCAGCGGGTTCAGAACCCGCTAAACGTGCAAAATCAATTGCAGCTTCAGTATGTCCGGTTCTACGTAAAACGCCGCCTTCTTTTGCTTTTAAAGGAAAAATATGTCCTGGTCTTGCTAAATCAAATGGTTTTGTAGTTGGATTGATAATTGCATTTATGGTTAACGCTCTGTCTTTTGCTGAAATTCCTGTTGTTACACCTTTTCCTTTTAAATCAACAGAAACAGTAAATGCAGTTTCCATCGGATCGGTGTTGTTGTTTACCATCATTCCCAACTGCAATTCTTTACTGCGTTGTTCTGTAATTGGAACACAAATTAATCCTCGGCCATGAGTAGCCATAAAATTAATCATCTCTGGAGTTACTTTATCTGCAGCAGCAACAAAATCTCCTTCATTTTCTCTGTCTTCATCATCAACAACAATAATTACTTTCCCGTTACGGATATCTTCAATAGCTTCTGCAATTGAATCTAATTGTATGTTATTTGTTACTTTCGTTTGCTCCATTATATGTTGTTGTCTTTTTTAGACGTTATTTTTTTAAAAAATGCTGTAATTGGCTGCAAAAATACATCAATATTAAATATTCCCATATCTTTTGTAGCTCTTCTTGTTAATAAAATAGCAATTGGTATCATTAAAAATGCAGAAACCCAGGAACCTAAAAATGCAGTTATAGAACTTTCTTCAGCTAAGTTCCTTCCAAATGTATTGGTAAAAAAGTACAATACATAAATTGAAATAGCCAATATCATTGGTAAACCAAAACCACCTTTTCTAATAATAGAACCTAAAGGTGCTCCAATAAAAAAGAGAATTAAACAAGATAAAGAAAAAGCAACTCTGTTGTAATATTCTGTTTCATATAGGTTTAGTAGCTTTCTTTTAAATTTAAAAGAACCTTTTTTATTTTCTATAATATCTAAAGCAGTTTTATTTTTTGCAATTGAAGAATTCACCAAACGTAATTGCGTTCGTTCGTCAAAATTATTCATCACTTCTGGTTGTAAAGAAACAATAGTGTCTTTTTTTGTGGGAACTAATTTTTTAGCGTCAGCATTAATATATAAATTGTTTGCCCTTCCTTTTACATACTCTTTAAAGTCTGTGTTAAAATGTGGTAATGTGTCTTTTAATTGAGTTAAACTTAACATATGATAACTCTTTAAATCTTCTTTATCCGAAATATCTGTAGAAAAGGAAGAAAGATCTATTATGATAGAATATTCTTTAAAACTTGCTGTAGAAGCTGGCATGTTTTTTTCTGTTTTTTGGCTTAAATGTTCCTCAAAAAACTGACCATCATACAAAACTAATGTCATGTATTTGCTTCCTTCTTTATTAATGATTTTTCCTCTTTCTGCTGTGATAATTTTTTTATTCCAGCTTTTTTCAGACAAATCATAAATCATTACTTTTTTTAATAAGTTGTCTTCTTCTCCATATTTTTCATCAAACTTAATATGATAACCAGGAATCTCGGTGTTAAATCCGCCAGGAATTAGTGCAAGTGCTGGTTTCTGTTTTTTAATATTTACATACAAGTTTTTTTGTTTAAACATTGCATACGGATACACATTATTTAAAAATAAAAAATTGACAAAACTTAAAACAATTGTCAAGAGGATTAAAGGTCTTATTAAACGTTGTAATGAAATTCCGGCAGACTTGGTTGCTGCAAATTCGTAATTTTCAGAGAAATTACCCAACGCCATAATCGAAGAAAGCAATACGCCAATTGGCAACGCTTGTGGAGTAACAATTAATGCTGTGTAAAAAAGAAATTTTAGAATAAAAATAAGATCAATTCCTTTACCAGCAATATCTTCAAAGGCCAACCATAATGCTTGCATTACCAAAACAAACAGTACAATTAAAAAAGTAGCCACAAATGGCTTTAGAAAACTTTTTAATATGTATTTGTCTAGTGTTTTCATAAAAAGTTTATCGTACAAATAGTATTAATCAATACTATAATTCTTTTTTAAATAACTGTTTTTATCAAAAACAAAAGTGTTTTTTGGCAAGTTTTGATTGCTTTTTAACGAAGTGATTGTAAACGTAGTTTTAGAAGAATTTGCTCCAGTCTGAATTAACTTGAAAATGTGTTTTGTATTCAATTCGATTCCTAATTCTACTTTTACAATATCAGAATCGCTATCTATTGGAGTTAATTCTACAAACTGAATTTCTTTTCCGTTTATAGTTGCTTTTTTTCCTAATTTAAATGTGTAACCATCTTCATAAAAAGTTAATAATTTTGAAGGATAAATAAACCCGTCTTCATCACCAAAATCACCATCATTAATAGCAATTTCTTTTTCATCATGATTAATTACATACAGCTTTTTACCATCAAAAATAAAGCTATTTCCAATGTAATCTAAATTGTATTTTTCTCCTTCTAAAAAGATGTTTCCTTTCATTGGTGGTTCATCACCTTCTTTAATTCCGGCAGCTTCATTGCTTAAACTCGATGTAAATGCAATTTCCATATTTGTATAAGAAGTCATTGTGCTAGAAACTTCATCCAACAGTTTTTTAGCTTTGTCATCTTGTGCAAAATTGCTTGTAGAAATTCCTATAAAAAGAAGTAATAAAAAAAATGTTATGTTTTTCATGAATTGAATTCTAATTTTGTTCGTTTGCTAATAATTGATCTAAAGCAACTAAATCTGGCACTAAAACTTGTCTTGCTTTGCTTCCTTCAAATCCACCAACAATTCCGGCGGCTTCTAGTTGATCAATCAATCTACCAGCTCTATTGTATCCTAATTTTAATTTTCGTTGTAATAATGATGCAGAACCTTGTTGTGCCGTAACAATTATTTCTGCTGCATCTCTAAATAATTTATCTCTGTCGGCAATGTCTACATCAAGAGCTGTGCCAGCTTCTTCGCCAACATATTCTGGTAATAAATGCGCTTCTGGATATGCTCTTTGCGAACCAATAAAGTCTGTAATTTTTTCAACTTCAGGTGTATCAACAAATGCACATTGAATTCTATTTATTTCGTTTCCTGCTGTATATAATAAATCTCCACGACCAATTAATTGATCTGCGCCACCAGCGTCTAAAATAGTTCTAGAGTCAATCTTTGATGTAACTCTAAACGCAATTCTAGCTGGGAAATTTGCTTTGATAATTCCTGTAATGACGTTTACAGACGGACGCTGAGTTGCAACAATTAAATGAATTCCGATGGCACGTGCTAATTGTGCTAAACGAGCAATTGGTGTTTCAACTTCTTTACCAGCAGTCATTATTAAATCAGCAAACTCATCAATAACCAAAACGATGTAAGGCAAAAATTGATGTCCATCATTCGGATTTAATTTTCGCGCTTTAAACTTTACATTGTATTCTTTAATGTTACGAACCATAGCTGTTTTAAGCAAGTCGTAACGATTATCCATTTCTATACACAAAGAATTTAATGTGTTAATTACTTTCGTAGTATCGGTAATAATTGCTTCTTCGCTGTCTGGTAATTTTGCTAAATAATGGCGTTCAATTTTATTAAATAACGTTAATTCTACTTTCTTCGGATCAACTAAAACAAACTTTACTTCTGCTGGGTGTTTCTTGTACAATAACGAAGTTAATACAGCATTTAATCCAACAGATTTTCCTTGTCCTGTTGCTCCAGCCATTAATAAGTGTGGCATTTTTGCCAAATCAATCACAAAGGTTTCGTTAGAAATTGTTTTTCCTAAAGCGATAGGTAATTCCATTGGTGATTCTTGAAATTTCTTTGAAGAAATAACAGAATGCATCGAAACAATAGTTGCTTTTTTGTTGGGAACTTCAATTCCGATAGTTCCTTTTCCCGGAATAGGAGCGATGATACGAATTCCTAATGCTGATAAAGACAAGGCAATATCGTCTTCTAAATTTTTAATTTTTGAAATACGAATTCCAGCTTCAGGAACAATCTCATACAACGTAATTGTTGGTCCAACAGTTGCTTTAATTTTTGCAATTCCGATTTTATAATTTTTAAGTGTTTCTAAAATTCTATTTTTATTTGCTTCTAATTCTTCTGGATCAATAGAAATGCTTTCGTTGTATTGTTTTAGTAAATTGAATGTTGGGAATTTATAATTTCCTAATTCTAATGTTGGATCAAATTCTCCAAAATCTTTCACTAATTTTTCTGATAAATTCTCCGTAGAATGTTCTTCTTCTTCAATTTTGTCGATATCAATTTGAACTTCTTTTTCTGTAACTTTTTCTTCTTCTTTTGGTTCGTTTTGCAGAACTACATCTAATAAACCATCGTCATTTTCTTCTTTATCATTTGAGGTGTTTACATCAGAAAAACGACTGATTGTAGGCTGTAAGTTTGTTACAGATTTTTCGAATTCAGATTTCTTTTCGATTGTGTTTTCTAATTCAAATTCGTTTTCAATAACAGGTTCTTCAATCGGTTTGTTAATGGTATCTTCTTCAGTTTTTTCTTTTTTCTTTGATCTAAATTTAGATAAAACACTTTCTGGAGTTACTTTAAAACGGATAACGATATAGGTTAAGAATAAAAAACCTAACACAATTATCAATCCAGTTTTTCCTAGAAATGTTTGTAAGTATTCATTGATTTCTACACCGATGATTCCAGCAAAAACAACAAATTTATCTGAAACAAATCCTAAGGTAATTGAAAACCAAAGCATAATTAATAAGCCGATATTCCAAGTTTTAACAACTCTTCTAAAAGGTATTTTAAACAGCCAATACAAGCCACTTACAAAAAGTAATATCGGAATGATAAACGCAGCAACTCCGAATCCGTCATAAATAAAAAAGTGACTTAAGTTAGCGCCAACTTTACCTAAAAGGTTTTTTGTTTCAACCGTTTTATCAGCAAATTGATTTAATGTACTTTGGTCTGCTTGCCAAGAAAAGAAAAATGAGAAAAAAGCAATGATCAAGAAAAGTGCAAACAATGCTAAAAACAATCCAAAAACAGTGTGAGTTTGTCTATTGTTAAAAAACGCTTTTGTTTTTTGAAACCTAGGTTTTCTCGCTGTTTTTTGCTTTGTTGTTTTTGCTTTTTTAGCCATTAATTATCTGTAGATTGTAAAAGTGTAAATATAAGTATTTGCTTAGAATAACTCTAGTATTTTAGGAACGTATATAATTCCTGTAATAATCAATGCAAATATGGCAGCAAAACTTGGTGCTCCAGCAGCAATGTCTTTAATAAAACCTATCTTTTTATGAAATTCTGGATGTACAAAATCTGCCATTTTTTCTACCGCAGTATTACATGCTTCTGCAACTAAAACTAAAGCAATAACAATTAATTGCAACATCCATTCTGTTGCAGAAATATCAAAGTAAAAACCAATAATTAATGAAATAATTCCAAGAGAAAATTGTGCTTTTATACTATCTTCTGTAGTTAATAATAACCACATTCCTTTTAAGGCAAACTTCATACTTCGTAGTCTACCTTTAAAAAAACCATCGTTTGGATTTTTCATTTTTAAAGTGCTTTTAATACTGCTTCATAATTTGGTTCGTCAACAATTTCTGGAACTTGTTCTGAATATGTAACATTTCCGTTTTCATCAATAATAACTATTGCTCTAGAATGTAAATTTGCTAAAGGTCCGTCTGTAATTTCTAGTTGATATTCTTTTCCGAATTTTCCAGTTGCAAAATCTGATAACATAATTACATTTTCGATGCCTTCAGCACCACAAAAACGCGCTTGAGCAAAAGGCAAATCTCTAGAAATACAAGCAACAACAGTGTTTTCTAAACTAGCTGCTGTTTTATTAAATTCTCTAACAGATGCAGCACATGTTCCTGTATCGATACTCGGAAAAATGTTTAAAATTACTTTTTTGCCAGAAAAATCCGACAAGTTTTTAGTAGCTAAATCTACTGTTGTTAAATTAAAATTTGGAGCTTTTGTTCCTGCTTTTGGTAAATCTCCGATGGTGTTTATTTTATTTCCTTTTAAGGTGATTGAAGCCATAATAAATTGATTTTTGAATCATCAAAAATACATTTTTTTAACGAATAAATTGTCTTGAAGATTTGTAAATAATTGCTAAAATTATGAATATCTTCGCAGCTTGAAAACTATTTCCTTAGCGTGAATTTATCATTATACACATCAGAATTTAAATACAACTGGAAACTTGCAGCACCTGTAATGTTAGGAATGTTGGGACACACTTTTGTGAGTTTTGTAGATAATATAATGGTTGGTCAATTAGGAACTGCAGAATTAGCAGCGGTTTCTTTAGGAAACAGTTTTATGTTTATTGCCATGTCTTTAGGAATTGGTTTTTCTACCGCAATAACTCCTTTAATTGCAGAAGCAGACTCTGCAAATAATTTTGATAAAGCAAAATCAACTTTTAAAAATGGATTGTTTTTATGTACTGTTCTAGGAATTGCTTTATTCTTATTAGTATTCTTTGCAAAGCCATTAATGTATTTGATGAAACAACCAACAGAAGTTGTTGAGTTAGCAATTCCGTATTTAGATTTAGTTGCTTTTTCGTTAATTCCGTTAGTTATTTTTCAAGCTTTGAAGCAATTTAGTGACGGAATGTCGATGACTAAATACCCAATGTATGCTACTTTAATTGCTAATATTTTAAATGTTATTTTAAACTATTTATTGATTTTCGGAAAATTTGGTTTTCCAGAAATGGGAATGGTTGGTGCAGCATACGGAACCTTACTTTCTCGTGTTGTAATGGTTATTTATTTATGGTGGTTATTGGCGCATAAAGAACGTTCAAAACGTTTAGTTACCAATATTAAATTCTTTATGCTTGATAAATTAATGATTAGAAAATTAATTAGTTTAGGAACGCCAAGTGCAATGCAAATGTTTTTTGAAGTAGCAATTTTTACAGCGGCAATTTGGCTGAGTGGTTTGTTGGGTAAAAATCCGCAAGCAGCAAATCAAATCGCTTTAAATTTATCTTCGATGACTTTTATGGTAGCGATGGGATTAAGTGTTGCTTCGATGATTAGAGTAGGAAACCAAAAAGGATTACACAATTATAAAGAACTAAGAAGAATTGCATTTTCTATCTTTTTGATGGCAATATTATTATCTGTTTTATTTGCAATCATCTTCTTTTTATTCCATCAATATTTACCAAAAATTTATGTAGATTTTGATGATGCAGCTAATTTTGTTGACAATACGGAAGTTGTTTCTATTGCATCGAAGTTATTAATTGCTGCGGCAATATTTCAAATTTCAGACGGAATTCAAGTGGTAGTTTTAGGTGCTTTGCGTGGTTTGCAAGATGTAAAAATCCCGACAATTATTACCTTTATTTCGTATTGGTTGATTGGTTTTCCGGTGAGTTTTTACTTCGGAAAAGAAGAGCAATTAGGTAGTTTCGGAATTTGGCTGGGTTTATTAGCAGGATTATCAACAGCCGCAGTTTTATTATACATTCGTTTTAATTATTTAACTTTAAAACTCATTAGAGAAAAATCTTAAATTATGGATTTACCAAAATTTTTATTAGCAGACAATAGCAATTTTCCAGATGATATTTTTGTATTACACACAGAATATCCTCGTTTTTTAATCAATTTAAAAGACGATTCTGTTGAATGGTTTGAAGATTTAACAGGAGAAAAAGAAGATGATATTGCTACAGAATTGGCAGATTTAATGGATAAAGCTGGCGAATTTTACGATACTGAAATGAAGCAATTTGAGTAATTAAATTTGGTGGACTTTTAAGAAAACCCACCAAATTAAATATTTACGCCATTACAGCTGCTTTCTTTGATTTTCTATAAATAAAAGAATTGAAAATATTTCTTTTTCCGAAGTTGTTCATAGATTTCGCATTTATAAACTTTCCAAAAAGAATACGGTTTACACCAAAGTATTCATAAGTGTTTCCATCTGTAAAAGTAACTTCTAACAACATACTTTTATGATGCCAATCTGCTACTTGAAATTCTGTAATTGTAGTTTTGTAATCTTCTAAATTTGCGGCTTTCGTTTCTGGAGCAATGCTCACTAAAAAATGATACCCATCAATAATTTTAGTACTTTCTATTTCTGCAATTTCTTTTTGATCTGCCTCTAAAAATTTATCTGGATGCCATTTCTTAACCAAACCTCTGTAGGTAGTTTTCAGCTCCCTTAAATCGATAGCACCTTCTACATTAAAAAGCTTTTTATATTCTTTAATACGTTTCATATCTAGTTTTCTAAATTCGAGTGCAAAAGTACTCACATTTAATGGATTAGAAATGTTTTATTTTTCTTTTTAATTTGTGGCATATTTGTGACTTTAGGAAGAAGAATTAAAATATAAAAGTATAATTTAAGAGTTTTCGCTAACGTGTTTGTGTTATGATTATTTGCGGTTAAAAGTGCAATTTACTTTCCGCCGTTGCGGAAAGATAATTAATTCGCGTGAATTTCCGCCAAGGAAATTCCGTAGCAATTAATTATACACGTTGTTGGAAGTGAATTCCTCACGTCATTCACTTCCAACTTTCCTCGAATAAGATTTGAAGCGACTGCCAAAAGGCACTCACTCCAACAACGAATAAAATTCATTGAAACAAATCTTATTCGAGGAAAGTTAGCCAATGTTGTTGTATTCATATTTATATCCAATATCAATTAATATATTTCCTTGAATATTGGGAGTTATATTTTGAGGAATTCTCTTTTCTGCATTAATTTCAAAACTTGAAATAGAAACTTTCACGT
>NZ_JBDIZN010000008.1:0-80453 GCF_039748955.1 Polaribacter uvawellassae
AATGCAATTAATTTATACAACCAAATAAGATTACACGTATCTTTAGACTATAAAACACCAAATATGGTATATAAATTATCAGCGTAAATTCAATTTTAACCTGTAGCCATATTTCAGGACTAGACATACCCAAACCCAATGGCTGAAGACAAAGAATTTAGAGTTGTAATACCAAAAGAACATTATCAGATTCTGAATTTTAAACAGGACGAACTACCAGGAATTGCAGTTGTGAATAAAAGTTTAGCGGAATTTGAGCCGAAAGAAGTTTTTGTTTGGCATTGTTCGGTAATGCTTCAATGTGAAAAGCTAATCGAAAACGGAATGCCATCACGAGAAGAAGTTGAAATATTAGACAAATTTGGCGACTTTCTTGATGACAAAATAAAAGGAGCTGATAAAGAAAAGCCAAACGGACTTTTTCTCGCAAGAATTACGTGGAATGAAACACGTGAATTGATTTGGAGAATTTTTGACCCAGAAATTACGAATGACTTTCTGACTGACCTAATTGAACGTGAAGACCATCCTCGGAATTTTGATTATCGAATTGACGAAGACGAAGATTGGAAATTGACCGAATGGCATCTGAAAAAAAGAGAATAAAGTACAGCAGGTAACAACGTATATAAAAAATTGCTATTTTGGGCTAAATTAAAAGGTCGTTGCACGTTTGCTACGTCTGATTTTCCTTCGGAAAATCCTCGCACGCAAACACGCAACTTTCCATATACGAACACGTTGGCAATAATTAAAAAGCGAAATGAAAAACGAATTCAAAACTGAAATTGTTGAAACTAAACAACCAATTAAAATATATAGTATAATATTTGGAATACTTTATTTATTAGCTAATTTTTATCTTTTTTTATATGACAAAGAAAATCAGAATATTTATTTAAAATATTTAAGTTTAATAATATTAATATTTGGAGCATATTTTATATTCGGAGAATCTTTTAAAAAACCGAAAGTAGTCGGAATATTTAAAATAAGTGAAAAATATATTTCAATCAATTTAGACGGAATTGAAAATAAAATTGAAATAAATGAAATAGAAAGTATTTTTCTAAAATATATGGGTTATGGAAGTTTGACAACTCACTCAATTTATGGAAATAAAAACTACCTGAAAATTTTAAAAAAGAATGGAGAAAATTATAATTTTGAAATACTTTTTAGAGACAAAAAAATGAAAAATGAATTTAAAAATGTTTTGAATAAAATTGAAATAAATGAAAAATTTAATTTCACGAAAATAAATAATTCGAAAACTGAATTTTAAAAAACTATTGCCAACACCGTGTATAAAAAATTGCTATATTTACCATAAACTAAAACTTGTTGCTTATTTGCAAACTTCTGAATTTCCGCTGGAAATTCCTCGTTCACAAAATCGCAACTTTCCATAACACAACAACGTTGTAAAAAACTGGTTAAAAGACCAAACTAAAAGCTAAAACATTCTTTAAAAGCATTTTACTTTTAAATCTAGAAACTAACAATAAGACGAAAATTCTATGAAAAATTGAAATTATCAAATTAAGTAAAAACTTTTTTTTTTGTAGAATTTTAAGTGAAATATAAATTTGAAAAGTTGAGAAATTCAAAATATTTAAAATTAGTTAAACGCTAAAAACTCAAAAAAAGAAATTAAAATATTTGCGAAATTTTTGGTAAGAAACAAAATTTTAGAAAACTAAAAAAACTGAAATGGTAAAATAAAACTCTAAATGAAGAATTATTTTTCTAACGAAAATTTTAATAAAAAATAAAAATTCCAGAAAATTAAGATAACAAGAAATGAAAAATTTTAACTAACATTTTAAGCTTTGAATATTAAACTAAAATTTTAGAAAACGCTATTCTTACTTTAAACTTTTATAAAACTCCGAAAATAAAATTATTGAATTTCATCAAAATATAAAACTAGATATAAAAAGACATAATTAAACACGCATTTTACAACAACGTGTATAAAAAATTGCTACTTTTAACTAAAACTAAAACTTGTTGCTCTTTTGCTAACTTCTGAATTTCCGTCGGAAATTCCTCGTTCACAAAATCGCAACTTTCCATAACACAACAACGTTGGCAGTAATTACAAGGAAATGAAAAAAAAACATAAATTCATTATAATTTTAATAGGAATTATTTTTAACGGATGTTATACATACAAATCTTATGTCCCTTTCAATTTAAAAGATGTAAATCTTGAGCTTCCTATTTCTATAACAAAAATTTTAATTGAAGATAGACGGACAGATATATCAAAAGAAGATGATATTAAACTTCCATTTCTTTCAGGCTTAAGAAGAAAGAAATGGAAACACTTTCCTCGAATATCAGATAAGCATGAAACCCTTATAAAAGAGACGGTAAATCAAAACTTTTATTCGTCATCAAAAATTAATGGAGATATAACCGTTTTAATAAATTATGCTTCTAAAGAATTTGAGCAAACAGGAGTTAGTGAAATTGAAAGAGTTTATTTAGATACAGAAATATTCTTAAAGACTAAAGAATTTGAATATCACTCTTTTGCAATAGATACCTTTCATTATACTTCTATAGACGCATCAAACAAACATTTTGAAAAATTTTATCAAACTTCTTTACAAAACAATTTAGTTAGAAATATCGCTCAATTAAAAAGTCAGTTCTATAAAAGTGATAACATTGAATCAGAATGTGATGATAAGACGTATAAAAAATCTCTTATCTTTAAAAGCGGTATTAAAATTATAGTTTCAGGAAAAAACGATATTGACTCAATTTTAATAGACGATTTAAATTCAGAAATCACACAAATTTGGAATTTCAAAATATCAACCAATCAAAAAGGAAGATTAATTTATATTGAATCACTAGATGAGTTAAAAGCTGAAAAGAAAGAAGAATTAAGAAAAATAATGAATTATCTATCTAGCATTCAAATATTTGAAAAGAATCAGACGGAAACATTTTATTGTAGAACCTTAATAATTAAAAGAAACGCACAATAACAAAGTGAATATTATTGTTTTACAGAATTTTGAATTAATAAATAAAAAACTACTGCCAACACCTTGTATAAAAAATTGCTATATTTAGCTTAATTTAAAACTTGTTGCTTTTTTGCTAACTTCTGAATTTCCGCTGGAAATTCCTCGTTCACAAAATCGCAACTTTCCATACAAAACAACGTTGTGGCTAATGCAAGAAAACCACGAAAATGAATTAAAAATATGACAATAAAAGAAGCCATTTTAAAAAGTCTTGATGACATAAACGGACTGACAAACTATATGGAAGTTCACGACCATATTATAGAAAATGGTTACTACGATTTTGGAAAAGCAAAAACACCACCAGCAACGATTTCAGCATTATTAGGAGATTTTATAAGAAATGGAGATACTCGTGTAAAAAGAATTAAGCAAGAAAATGGTTCTTATGCTTATTATTTGACAAAAAACGAGCAAGATATCGGAATTGAAATATTATCAGGCTCAACAGAAACGACTTCTGTAAAACTTCCAAAAGTAAAAGCTAAATCATATAACGAAAGAGATTTACATCGACTTTTGAGCAGTTATTTAAAGAATACTAAAATATATTCAAAAACAATATTTCACGAACATTCAAAAAACGGAAAAGACAACAACCAAATTTGGACACATCCAGATATGGTCGGAGTTAAATTTTTGAATTTACAGACCAAAGTGAGTCAAAATTTTTTAAAGTCAATTAATAGAGTTGATACATTTAAATTAAGCTCTTATGAATTAAAAAAGGAAATTAACTCGGACACGGAATTGAAAAAAGCCTATTTCCAAGCAGTTTCAAATTCAAGTTGGGCGAATTATGGATATTTAGTAGCATTTGAGTTTAGTGATAGCTTATCGGACGAAATGGAAAGACTAAATCAATCTTTCGGAATTGGAATAATTGAACTAAATGCCAATCCATATCAAAGTAAAATATTGTTTCCTGCAATTTACAAAGACCTTGATTTTAAGACAATCGACAAATTATGTAAAATCAATAAGGAATTTGAACAATTCATTGAGCAAACAGACAGATTAATGACAGCTCAAGAACGTTATTACAAATCGACTGAAAAAGAACTTGACGAATTTTGTGATGGCTATTTTGAGAACGATTCTGAAATTGAAAAATATTGTAAAGACAAAAACATTCCGAATGGAGAATAAAGCACTAGCCACAACACCGTATATAATTTATTGCTAGTTCTAGCCTACTTACGAAAATCCTCGCGGATTTTCTATTCGGTTTTTATTTGCTAAATTACGTGCTAAACCACGCAACAAACCATATACAAACACGTTGTAAAACATACACAAAAACACCTGAACTTCAAATAAAAATTTTGAAATATTTTGACGATAGTAACTTTTAAGTTACCTTTGTCAGAATGGAAAAAGTTAGGCAAGTAATACAATACAAAAATTATTTCGAGGAGTTTTTACTTGCTCAACCAAAAAAGGTTCAAGACAAAATATTTAAGGTCATTGAAATAATCGAAACTTATCAGCACGTGCCGAAAACATATTTGGCACCAATGAAAACTCATAAAGGATTATTTGAGGCTCGAATAAAATTAGGCTCGAACATTTGGCGAGTTTTTTGCTTCTTCGATAAAGGAAAGTTAGTTATACTTTTAAACGGATTTACTAAAAAAACGCAGAAAACACCGAAAAAAGAAATTGATAAAGCTGTTCGATTAATGAAAGAGTATTACGAAGAAAAAAATAAAGGAAAATAATTTTTTTTTAAACTAACCGTACACAAACCCGTTGGCAATAATTACTAAAAAATAGGAAATGGAAACTAAAAGTTGGAAAGATATAAAAGACACAGTTTACGGAAAAAAAGGAACTGAACGCAGAGACGAACTAGATAGAGATTTTGAATCGTTTAAAATCGGTTTGCTCTTACGAAATGCACGTGAGGAAAAAAATCTGACTCAAGAACAACTTGGAGAACTGATTGACAAAAAACGAACGTACATTTCTCGTGTGGAAAATAATGGCAGTAATCTGACTTTAAAAACATTATTTGACATCGTTGAAAAGGGACTTGGAGGAAAAGTAAATATTTCAATCGAAGTCTGACATAAAGTACGATTTTACAACACCGTGTATAATTCATTGCTAGTTAAAGCCTACTTACGAAAGTCCTCGCGGACTTTCTATCTGTGATTTATTTGCTAACTTTAGTACTTAAACACGCAACGAAATCATACACAAACACGTTACCTGCAAGTTAAACCGACATTCTGCAAATGAAAATCATCTTTCAAGTCATATTATTTCTATTCTCATTTAGCTTCTGCTTTGCTCAAGAAATGACAAAGCGTGAATTAAAAAATATGATAAAAGAATCGAAATTGGAATATCGGAAAAATGGATATTCTTACTTTTCTAAAATACTGACAAATAATAAAGACAGCCTGTTTTTTAAAGCTGACCGAATTGAAATTTACTCAAGTAGTGCTATAACATCTGAAAAAGAAATCTGCCGAACGGTTGAATTAAAATTCTTGAAAAACAAAAAAGTGAATTTTATTGATTGCCAAACTTGTACTGAACCATCTTCGTGTTACGTGAAAACTGATAAAAATGTTTACAAATACTATATTCAAGAAATTGAAAACGAATTATTTATTCTTTTCAAAAACAAATACTGCGAAATGAATTTTAAAATAATTTCCGCAAAAGAAAATGAACTGAATAACAGAAAATATCGTGAAATAAAATTAGAGCGAATTGAATAAAAACCAGCAGGTAACAATGTATAACCGCAATTACGGCGGATTCGACTGCGTCCGAATCCACTCGGAATTGCTAACGCCAGTACTTAACCGAAAATTATTAACTTTAAATCCGTAACTGACGGTTATACGAGACCGTTGCCAGTAATGCGGACGAAATTATCAAAAGTTTCCATATAATTCAACTTTTTTGTTATCTTTGCTAAAGTATAACGACAAATAAACTGAATGAAACCAAAATTTGAGGTGGTTTTTCTTGAACAAGCTATTGACTTTATGTCCAAATTGGATGCTAAAGCAAAAAAGAAAATCTATTACAATTTGGATAAAGCGAAACTAGAAAATGACCCTAAACTGTTTAAAAAACTAACAGACGACATTTGGGAATTTAGAACACTTTATCAAGGAATTCAATACAGACTCTTTGCCTTTTGGGACAAAACAGATAAAATCGAAACGCTTGTGCTATCGACACACGGAATGGTAAAAAAGGTTAGCAAAGTTCCAAAATCAGAAATTGAGAAAGCATTGAAAATTAGAGCTGAATATTTTGACGAATAAACTTGAAATTATGGCAACGAAAAATAAAAAAATGAAAATGATGACACTTGACCAAATGAAGGACAAGGACATTGGAAAAGTTGGAACACCAGAACGTGACAAATACGAATTTGACTTGCGAATGGAAGTGCTTGGAGATATGATAAAGTCTGTCCGAAAAGAACGGAATTTAACTCAAGAGCAACTCGGAGAATTAATCGGAGTTCAAAAATCACAAATCTCGAAATTGGAAAGAAACACTAAAAACGTAACTATCGAAACGATTTTAAAAGTGTTCAGAGCATTGAAAGCAAACGTTCGATTTAGTGTCGAAATGAATGAATCGGAATTTAAAGTAGCATAAGCACTACTGGCAACAACGTGTATAATTAATGGCTAGTTCTCGCCTACTTACGAAAATCCTAGCGGATTTTCTATTCGGTTTTTATTTGCTAAATTAGATGCGTGGAACACGCCACTAATCATACACAAAACCGTTGGCAACAAGCTAAACCAAAATTGTAACAAAATTCAAAATCCATAGTCTTTAGATGAAACACTAACCAATGAAAAATACATTTTTAATATTACTCATTACTCTCACACTTTTTGGGTGTGACAAAAAAACTGATAATTCCAATAAGAATATCATTACTTCAGATATTACCAATTTTTGGGAAGCATATGATAAAATAACTTCTACTCAAGATTCAATTTTACAATACAAATATCTTGACAGTTTATACTTTAGAAAAGGAACTAAAGGTTTAGAAGGAATAAGGCAAGCAAGAAATTATTCACCAAAAGATTATATAACATCAATTAACAATTATCCAAAATTTTGGGCTTCTATTAGAGATAACACCTTGCAAGCAGAAAAATTGGGTGCTGAATTGGAAAATGGAATAGAGAAATTAAAAACACTCTATCCTGAATTAAAACCAGCGAAAATATATTTTTCAATTGGTTCATTCAGAACACCAGGAACTACAATCGATAGTTTAGTCCTTATTGGTTCTGAACTGGCAATGGCGGATAGTAAAACAGTCACAACAGAATTCCCAGAAAATTTATCGCACTTAAAATCTTATTTTGAAACCAACCCAAACAAACATCTTGTGTTTTTAAATTTACACGAGTATGTTCATACCCAACAAAATCCGAGAGCATTTAATATTCTTTCTTTAGCTCTTTACGAAGGTGTAGCTGAATTTGTAGCAACAAAAGCACTTGAAGTCCAATCACCTAATCCTCAAATTAAGTTTGGAAAAGAAAATGCTCAAAGAATTAGAGAAGTATTTGAAAAAGAAATGTTCTATCCTAATAACCGATATAAATGGTTAGATGGTAATGACCCAAACGAATTTGGAATGAGAGATTTAGGCTATTCTGTAGGTTATCAAATTTGTGAAAATTATTATAATCAATCTGAAAACAAAACTAAAGCCATTAAAAAAATGGTTGAATTGGATTACACCAACGAAACCGAAATTGAAGAATTTATTAAAAAAGCGAATTATTTTTCTTCATCATTAGACAAACTTTACCAAACATTTGAGAGTAAACGCCCAGTCGTCATTAGAATTAAGCAGTTTGAAAATAAAAGCCAAAATGTAAGTCCGAAAACTAAAGAAATAACAATTGAATTTTCAGAGCCTTTAAACGGACAAAATACGAGTGTAGATTTTGGAGAACTAGGAAAAGACGCATTCCCAAAAGGCACATTAAATGGAAGGAATTGGGGAGAAGATAATACCTCTTGGACAATACCAGTAGAATTAGAACCAAATAAAAAATATCAAATTCTAATCGGAAACAATTTTAGGACAGAAGAAAGTATTCCGTTGAAACCATATTTGATAGAATTCAAAACATCAGAATAAAAAAGCCAGTTGCCAACACCGTATAAAATTAATGGCTAGTTCTCGCCTACTTACGAAAATACTCGCGGATTTGCTATTCGGTTTGTATTTGCTAAATTAAGTGCTTAAACACGCCACTAATCTTATACAAAACCGTTGATAGGCAATATGCCTTCGGCACGTACTTTTCCGCTTCAAAAAAGAAGCTCCACCAAGTACTATATTCCCTATCAACGCAAATGCCTACGTCATTAGTTTCAACCTTGTTATACGGCATACTGCCTACAACTACGGTTAAAACGAATGTCTAAAGGCTTACGTGCCTTTTGAGCAAGCTCAACGTCACTCGCCTTAACCATTTGCGTTGTAACCAATTAAAAAATGAGTCCACCAATAATAATAATTATCGTAATTTCAATAATAATTGGAATTTTAAGTTGGTTAAATAAAAATGAAAGGAAGGCTGGAGAATTAAAATCTGAATTAGAATTATCCCCTATTGATTTTAAACACAAATTTGAGAATTTGAAAATTAGTGGCGGAACTTTACAATTTTGGGGAAATTGGTTTGGAAGACCAATGGATAATTATCATCAAATTAAAAACGTAGAATATGACAGTGTGGCTAAAAAACTGATTTTAATTCTTGATGAAGGAGAAAAAATCAAAATATGGAAACCATCTGAATTGAAACTTGGAAAAACAGAATTGCGTATTGAAAAAGCTGATAAAATATTGTTTGAATGGCATTCTTATGGAGAAAACAAAATTGACAAAAATTTACGATTTGAATCCTACACTAATAATGGAATAAAAATTGAATTTGAAACAGATTTTAGAGATAAAAAACAGAAAGCTAATTGTAACTTGAAAGAACCTGCTTTTAGAATAATTGGAATGTAAAAACTGGTTACAACAACGTGTATAATTAATTCCTACATTTATAACATAAAACAAAACTATAGTTACGCTTTCAATCGGTTGATTTTCTATCGAAAATCTTCACTCACGAAACCGAAACTAATCATACACGAACACGTTACATGCAAGCTGAACAAACCAAAATGCTAACTATAGTCTGTGGCATAGACTGAATACTAAAGTTAGCTTTGTGCAGACTTTAGTTAGCAATGGAATCTAAACACGAAATACTAAATTTATTCGGAGAAAACGTTAGAAAATTCAGACGCTTACTCAATCTTTCACAAGAAGAATTGGCACATAAAGCTGATTTGCACCGAACCTATATAGGAATGATTGAACGAGCGGAAAAAAATATAACTCTCGTTAACATTGAGAAAATTGCTAATGCTTTAGAAGTCAAAATAGAAGACTTATTAAAGATTAGTGATGGCACAGAATAAAAAGTACAAACTTTCAGAAGAATTTTTCATTGCAGAAAAAACGAGTGACGTTTTCATGGAAGTTGAGTTTGAATATGAAACTCAAAAGTGGGTTGGATTACTTCCAAAATTTCTCAAATTTCAAGGATTAGACCTTACAGAAGAGGATTTTTTCAATTCTATTGAAAAATCATACAATATCCTAAATCCCTCGAATAGACAAAAGTGGATAACCGAGAGTGATTCTAAATGGAGTGAAAACAAGAAACAGACACAAACATATAAAGTTTTAAGAGCATTATATTCAGGTAATTGGGAATGTCGTGTTTGTGGCCCTGTGCCAGCAGAGAACCCACAGCCTGCTGCTCGTTTAGGTGCATTAAAAAAGTTAGGATATATTATTGGCTCTAAAAGAAGACACTGCCAAAGCTGTGGTAAAAAAACAATGCATGATATTTTGGTTATGCTTCCTAAAATTCAAACAAAATTTGAAGATGGCAATGAATTAAGAGCACCAATGTCCGAGAAACTAAAAGAAAGAATAAAAAAGGTTCTCGGTAAAAAAGAAGTTTGTTTTAATGTCAAAAGGTCTTCTGTTGAACTTATAGTTGACCACAAATTTCCTTCTCAAAGATGGATAACAAAAGAATCTGCCAATCCAGATAATATGCCAGAAGCTGAAATACGCAAGAAATTCCAGTTATTGAGTAATCAAACTAATATGTGGAAATCAAGATATTGTGATACCTGTGTTAAAACAGGAAAACGAGGAGATTTTATGGGAACAAAATGGTATTACCAAGGAGATGAAAATTGGAATGGAAAAACTGAAAATGATGAAAATGGTTGTGTTGGTTGTCCTTGGTACGATTTAGAACTTTGGAAAGAAAAATTAAATGAAAAACTATAATAAATCTGCATACTAAAGTTATCTTTTTTTTATAGCTTTGTATCAATAGAAAGAAATAATATGAATAATAATTTAACATTTGGTAGTGTATGTTCAGGAATTGAAGCTTCTCAATTAGCTTTTAATTCCTTTGGGTTTCAGCAAGTATGGAGTTCAGAAATTGCCGAATTTCCTTCAAAGGTTCTTGAGCACCATTTTCCTGACATTCCAAATGTTGGAGATATGATTAATATTCCGAATTCAATTTTAAATCGAGAATATGAAGCACCTGACCTTTTTTGTGGAGGTACGCCATGTCAGGCATTTTCATTAGCAGGATGGAAAAATGGACTTGCAGATGAAAGAGGACAACTAACCATGACTTTTATTGAAATTGCCAATGCAATTGATAAAATAAGATTAGAAGATGGGAAGAATAAAAGCATTGTTCTTTGGGAAAATGTAGAAGGAGTATTAAATGACAAAACAAATGCTTTTGGAAATTTCATTGCAGGTTTAGCAGGATTTGACGAAGAAATCAAAGTTAGTAAATGGACTAAATCAGGTTATTTAGAGGGCAAAGAAAGAAATGTTGCTTGGAGAGTAATTGATGCTAAATATTTTGGACTTCCACACCAAAGAAAAAGATTATATGTTCTCGCAGGTGGCAAAGATTTTAAACCTGACCAAGTACTTTTTGAATTCAACGACAAAGATATTGTAAAAGAATTAAAATTAAAAGCTAAAAACAGTTCTTTAAATGCACCTAATTTATTCTCAACAGAAATTAAAGAAAAGGAATCTGAATTAGTTTTTTACAAACAAGGAGTGAAATTTGAAGTGTTCAGAGAATATACAGATTGTTTATATGCAGCTTACGGAACTAAATGGAACGGAAATGCAGCTGCGTACAATGGCTCGTTATATGTATCAGAAAACGATAGAATTAGACGACTCACACCTTTGGAATGTGAACGACTAATGGGTTTTCCCGATAACTACACAAAAGTTAATGGAAATAGTCATACTAATAGATTTCAGGCAGTTGGTAATTCTTGGGCTGTTCCAGTTGTTAAATGGATTGGTAGTCAGATAAATTCAGTTGTGGATAAAAAAACTGAAAATGGATTTACTGAATGGCAAAAATATATTCAGCCAAAAGAAAACAAACTAAACGCAAAATTATATTTGCTTAATGGAACAAATAAAATTAGTCAAACTAAATTTTTAAACTCTTCAAACATTCCAAATAATCCAATTTTCGGAGATTTAAGAGACATTGTAGAACCAAACCATGCAATTGAGAAATTCTTTTTGAGTGCTAAAGCTTGTGCAGGAATTTTGAGACGAAAAAATGAACGCAATATGAATATGAATTCGGAATTGGAAGTTTTAATGACAAGAATAAGCAAAGGAGAGAAAACACAAACTAAAAAGAAAAGCCAGCATGTAACATTGTGTATAAGTAATAGCGGTTTAGGTGCTAAAAATGAAGATGTTGGTTTTAATCAAAGTTCCGTACTAACCTGAAAAGTTCGTACATAAAAATCCGCTACTACTCATACACGAAACCGTTAGGCAACATTAAAAATTATTTTTTCAATTCAAATTTTTTACTTACCTTTGACGTTAGTAACGTGAAAAGATATGATATTATCATTTGGTTCAAAAGAAACCGAAAAGATTTGGAATGGAATCAGAGTTAAGAAAATGCCGATTGAAATTCAGAATGTTGGACGTCGGAAATTGAGAATGCTGAATAACTCTCAGGACATTTCCGATTTGCGAATTCCACCATCAAATCGACTTGAAAAACTAACTGGAAAGTTAAGCGAATTTTATAGTATTCGGATTAATAAACAATGGAGAATTATCTTCATTTGGGAAAAGGGAAACGCAAGCGAGGTGGAAATAATAGATTATCATTAAAAAACAATAAAATGGAAAAGTTAGCAAATGTACATCCAGGAGAAATTTTAAATTTCGAATTTCTTGAGCCTCTTGAAATTACTGCATATAGACTTTCAAAAGATTTAAAAATTCCGCAAACCAGAATTTCGGAAATTATAAAAGGAAAACGTAGAATTACAGCAGACACAGCTTTGCGATTAAGCAAATATTTTGGAAATTCTGCCAAATTCTGGCTTGGAATCCAAGATGATTATGATATTGAGGAAGAAAAAGAAATGAAAGAATCGGAACTGAATGAAATAAAGCATTTCGAAAATAAAAACGTTGCCTAACATACGTATATAACAAATAGAATTTGTAATATTTTCATCATTTCAAGCTAGAAATTTCTGGCAGTAAAAAAGAAACACAGTATTTATTTTTAAAAATAATAATATTCATAATCGCTAATTAATTTTAGCGATATTTTTTTTGTTTATAGCCGTTTTATAAAATGCTTTTATTTTCTTTGTGTCTCATTTATGAAAATTCAACGAATTACATATTTATCATTAGGAAGCAACCAAGGCGACAAGCTAAAAAACCTACAAGAAGCAATTTATTTAATAGCTGAAAAAATTGGTCCTGTTTTAAAAATATCTTCAGTATATAAAACTCCAGCCGTTGGTTTTAATGGAAATGATTTTCTAAATATTTGTTTAAAAATATCAACTTATTTACCGCCAGAAACATTACTACAAAACAGTTTAGAAATAGAAAAAAAACTAGGAAGAATTAGGACTAATTCTGACGGTTATTCTGACAGAACTATAGATGTTGACATCCTTTTATTTGATGATGAAATAATTTTTTCTCAAGAATTAATTGTTCCACATCCAAGAATGTTAGATCGTAAGTTTGTGTTGGTTCCTTTAATAGATATTGCATCTGAAGTAATTCATCCTGTAACTAAAATTTATCTTAGAAAATGTTTAGATGGCTGTTCAGATAACACCGAAATAAACAAAATACCTGAAACGTTAATTCGTCCAATTCCGTTAACAGAAAAATACAATTATATTGCAATTGAAGGAAATATTGGCGCAGGAAAAACAAGTCTAGCAAAAATGATGTCTGATGAGTTTAATGCCAAAATTGTATTAGAACGTTTTGCTGATAATCCGTTTTTACCAAAATTCTATGAAGATAATGAACGCTATGCTTTTCCTCTAGAAATGAGTTTTTTAGCAGATCGCTATCAACAATTAAGTGATGATTTAGCTCAATTTGATTTATTTAAAAGCTTAATAGTTTCTGATTACTATATTTTTAAATCCTTAATTTTTGCGCAAGTTACGTTACAAAAAGAAGAATATTTACTCTATAGAAGGATGTTTGATTTGATGTATAAAGAAATTACAAAACCAGATTTATATGTATATTTATACCAAAATACAGAGAGATTAATTAAGAACATTAAAAAAAGAGGGAGAGAATATGAGCAAAATATTTCGCCCAATTATCTAAATAAAATACACAGCGGTTATAGTAATTTTATAAAGTCACAACATGATCTAAACATCTTAACTATAGATGTTTCAGAGTTAGATTTTGTCAACAATGCTGACAATTATCAATTAATCATTAAAAAAATCAATAATTATTAAATTTTTTGTAGTTTTGTTGACTAAATTATTTCCCCGATTTTCAAAATAAATGAATCGATATACATGAGGAAAATTATCTTTTTGCTGTTTACCCTAAGTACAGCATCTTTATTTAGTCAAAATAATCTTGAAGGAAAAAACCTAGAAAACAGAGTTAAAAGCATACAATTTAACAACAGTAATAGTTGGGCTGTTGGTGGAGGTGTAAGTAATTTTATTATGCATGGAGATTTACGTTCAATTGGAACTGGAAACCTAGGTAATTTTTGGAATTTTGGAGCTTATGCTTATGTAGATAAAATGTTCAACCCATTATTAGGATTGGAGTTTAAAGTGAATTATGCAAAGATTTCTGGAGGAGCACAATACTTCTCAAATGTATATGATATTCTTTATCTAAATCAAACACAGATATCTAACAATTTATTTTTTAAAGGAACTGCTTACGGAGCCGAATTAAACTTAATGTTAAGTTTTTCTAACTTATATATAACCAATACTAGAAAGTGGAATGCTATTGGTTATTTTGGAATTGGATATCATCAATATAATTCAGCACTTTATGAGAAACTACCAAATGGGGCAAATAATTTATTAGTAGATTTTGGTAAAAACCCTGCAAGAAATAGTGTTAATCAAGCAAGCTCAGTTTATTTATCTACACAATTAGGAATAAGATATAGAGTAAATAAAAGAGTAGATATTGAGTTTAGACCATCTTGGTATTTTAATTACGAAGATCACTTAGACGCTACAATTTCTAACAAACAAGATTGGGAAACTTTTTTTGTTAATCACCTAGGTGTTGTTATTAAATTAGGAAAAAAGAAAATATTTACCATTTGGGGTGATGAATCAAAAAACAAAGAAGAAAAATTCGAAATTATTGATACTGATGATGATGGTGTAATTGATCAGCTTGACAAAGACCCAAATACTCCTGTTGGTGTAATGGTTTATGGTAATGGTACTCCGGTTGATAGTGATGCTGATGGTGTTCCAGATTATTTAGATAAATGTGTATTTGTAAAAGGAAGAATAGATAACGATGGCTGTCCTTTTATTGGAGATAAAGATAGAGACGGAATTCCAGATAGAGAAGACAAGTGTCCGGAAGTAAAAGGATTAGAAATCCATCAAGGTTGTCCTGATGCAAATGCTTTAAGAGTTACAGAATTAGTAACTGTTATGAGTTATTCTAAAAATATCTATTTTAATACTGATAGTAATTCTATTAGAAGCGGATTCTACTATACCATGCTAGATGATGTTGCAGAAATTATGTTAAAAAACAAAGATGTAACATTCAGTGTCTTTGGCTATACAGATAATGTAGGTACAGAAGAATACAACCTTAAGCTTTCTGAAAGAAGAGCAAACGAGGCAAGAAAATATTTAATTGAAAGAGGCGTTGAACCAGATAGAATTACAGCAAAAGGTTTTGGAGAAGTAAACCCTGCTTACAGTAATGAAACTACTCAAGGTAGACAGCTAAACAGAAGAGTTGAAATTAAGTCTGTAGGTTATTACGAAAGTAAAACTAAGCTTAAAATGGAAGATATTAGAGAAGACTAAACCTTCTAACTCTAACACCAAATTATAAAAAGAGTGCAATTAGCTTTACTAATTGCACTCTTTTTATTTAAAATAATAACCCTTCTAATCATCCAGAAGTTATAATTATTGTTAACCCTTATTAGATTTAATTATTGGTGTTATTGCAATTATAAGTATATTGATTTCAATATATTGTAGTTTTATTAAAATAAATCTCTCATTTAAAGCCCAAAACTTAAAATAAAAAAACCAGAACATCTATAAATATTCTGGTCTAATTTAATTTTATAATAATATTGTCAATCTTTTTAGAACAACATAGTAGTTTAATTATTAATCTACAAAAGTACCCTTAGTAGTTAAAGAGAATTCAAGATCAAAGTTAAATAACTTATCAGAAACTGCATTGCTATAGTAAGAAATAACAACTTGTTTTTTTTGTAACAGTTTAGAAGAAATTGCTGAAAGAATTTCTTTATTATTTACCTTAAACTCTAAATTATTACTTAATATACTTAAAAAATCAAAGCTGATATCATTCTCAGATATTTTAATTTCATCAACAAAAACCTCAATATTAGAAATAGTTGCTGAAGGATTTAATCTAAAATTTTTTATTTTAAAACTCAAAGCTTCTACATCTATATCTTTAAGATATTCTATATTATCATCAAATACTTTAGAAGATTTTAAATTGACTATTGCGTTAGAATTAACAGAAATAGTATTTCCTTCTGTATTGTTAATCTGTATAGATAAGTCTTTTTTTAATTGATCTTTTGAGTAAAAAACAATTTGACCAGCTGCTTCTTTATCACAAGAAACACAAAGCAGAAAAGCTAATGTGAGGAGGCTAAATATTTTAAATATTCTCATTTTAGGGGGATTTATGATTTAGAGAACAATAAAGTTAATTAAAAAAAATTACAAAAACTATTTTATTTTAATCAAATATTACTTTTTTAACTCTAGTTTTTCAGCAAAATAATCACAAAAATCTCTCATGGTTGCACTCATTTTTTGATCATCTGTTGCGCGCTCAAAAGTATTTGCCATAGAAACTAATGTTTGATGAAAGAACTGTTTCATCTCATCTATAGGCATATCTTTTGTCCATAAATCCATTCTAAGTGTATCTTTTTGTAAATGATCCCAAACAGAAATCATAATAGCTTTAGACTCAGAATTATCTATTCCGCCATCTTCTGCAGTCCAAGAAATATTTTCTGGAATCTTATTTTCATCTAATCCTACTCTAAATTTTATTTCTGATGTGTGTTTTATTGCCATTATTTTTTAGGTTTATATTTAGAATTCTTATATACTTCTTCTGAAGGTGTTTTTAATAATTGCGACAAAGATACATCATTATATTGCATGTATGATTTTACAACTTGCCAACCAATCCAGCTACCAATTTTACCTGGAGAAAGATTGTCTTCTGATCTATAAAATTTAGAAAATGGAGCCAATTCTAAAAATCGTTGATTCAATTTTGTTTCAGTGCTAAACAATAATTTGTTTTCAATAAAGTATTTCCAAACTTGCTCTTCATTTTCAATTGCCCAATTGTATTTTTCTGCAGAATATCCTATTTTCTGAAAATCATTTACTGTTGGTAAATAGTTATCTAAAAGATATAATTGCTTCCCTTCAGTTATCATTTTACTAATAAATGTTCTATCGTTTACAGAATTTTGTTTTGGAATAATTTCTTTAGCAACATCTATTACAATATGGTTTTTTTCAAAATTTTGTTTGATATAACTTGGATAATCTGAATAGAATTCATGATTTCCTCCTAAATAAACATCTAAAGAAATCAATAAATAATCTCCTGAATACAAGATCTTATTTTGATAATCAATATTGCTTAAAAGCGTAACTACTTTTGGTGCTTTAAAATCTGGGTTGTAATATTTAATATGTTTAAATAATTGCGTTAAATCACTTTTAAGAAAATCAATATCATTATAAATTTTTTGTGTTTCTAAAAACAATTCTTGTTCGTCTTTATTTTTAATTTTAGCAACCCAAATAGAATCTGGTTCATTCTTAGAAAAGAAAAACGGGTACTTAGCTTTTGTTTGCTTTAACGTACTTTCTGTTGATGTATAAAAATCTACATCAAACCGATCTATCGAAAAATCTACCTCAACAGCACTTACATCAATTTGATTTTCTTGTTTGTTATCACAAGAAAACAAGATTGTGAAAAGTGTAAAAATGAAAATATATTTCCGCATTATCTTTGTATATTAGAGTTCTAATTTAAGAACGACAAAAGTACTAAAATAGTTTATAAATGAACGCAGAAAAAGTATCTGAACATATTGTTAATTGGTTAAAAAATTATGCAATTAATGCAAAAGTAAACGGATTTGTAATTGGAATTTCTGGCGGAATAGATTCTGCAGTAACTTCTGTACTTTGTGCAAAAACTGGCTTAAAAACAGTTTGTGTAGAAATGCCAATACACCAAGCAGAAAGTCAAGTTACTAGAGCTTTAGAACACATAAATTATCTTAAAAATAATTTTAGTAATGTTTCTTCTGTAAAAGTTGATTTAACAAGTACTTTTGAAGATTTTAAAAAGCAAGTTCCAAGTTCAGAAAGTTCTGATGTGTTAAATTTAGCTTTGGCAAATACACGAGCACGGTTAAGAATGACAACTTTATACTATTTAGCTGGTTTAGATGGATTGTTAGTTGTTGGAACTGGAAATAAAGTAGAAGATTTTGGTGTTGGATTTTACACAAAATATGGTGATGGTGGCGTAGATTTAAGTCCGATTGCTGATTTATTAAAATCTGAAGTGTATGAATTGGCAAAATACTTTAATGTTGCAGAATCTATCCAAAATGCACATCCAACTGATGGTTTATTTGGCGATAGTAGAACAGACGAAGACCAAATTGGCGCTTCTTATGATGAGTTAGAATGGGCAATGAAAATGTTAGAAAACGGAAAAACTGCTTCTGATTTTAACGGAAGAGAATTAGAAGTCTTTAAAATTTATACAAGATTAAATACTATCAATCAGCATAAAATGCTTCCAATACCGATTTGTAAAATTAGTGATAACTTATTAAAGTAGATTTGCAGCAATCATAGATCTTTTAATTCTACGATATGCCTTTTTCTTAGAACCATTTACAACAGAAAATGGTAAGAGTATAAAAAGTCTAATAATGTTTAAGATTTGTAGCATTTTTTTCATGTCTTTTTCTTTTTTAGCGGACACTAATATACAAAAAAAATCAAAAACACTACTAAGTAGAAATACGTACCATTAAAAATAAAATTAAATTACTCTATTTAATTTTTCAAACAATCGCTTTTTTAGTCCAGTATAATTAGTGATTAACTCTAAGTCTACGTTTACAGAATCGTTGTTTTTAGCTTCTTTCATTATCTCGTTAATCTTACGTTCTATCAATATTCTTCGTAGATTTAAAATAGCATCTGTTACTAGTTTTGGTAAAATTTTTATGGTTTCGGTTACAAAGATATTTTTACGCTCCCATTCGCTCAATGTATATTTTTCTTCATCCATCAAAATACTTGTTACTTCATCTGCAATTTCTTTATTTTCATGATGAATTAAACTACTAATTTCAATTTTTTCGTTCTGACTTATTTGATTTATCAATTCATAATACACCAATTGAAAAACAGCATTGGTAAACTCAATTTCGTCTTCCTGAAGATTTAAATACAGTTCTTTAAAAACCGGAGAACTATATTTTTCTATCTCTTTAACCAATTTACCGTGTTCATTTTCAGTTTCAACAATATTTGTAAAACTTACTTCTTCGTTTCCAAACAATAGTAAAATTCTAATAATTTCTTTCTCTAATAAATCTAACTGATTTACTTTCTGACCAGAAACCATTCCTCCTTTTACTGCTGTCATTCCAGCTTCTTGCTCTGCAAAATATTCTGGTGGTGGCTGATTTGGATCTACATTTCTTTGTTTACTTTTAGATGTAGCTTCTTTATTTAAAAGCTGTGCCAATTCACTAAACAATACACGTTCAGAAATTTCCATAATTCTAGAACACTCTTGCACATACACTTCTCGCTGAATTCCGTCTGGAATTTTAGAGATACTTGTTACAATATCTCTAATTAATCCAGCTTTTTTAACAGGATCATTCTTGGCTTCTTTCATTAATAAAGAAACCTTAAAGTTGATAAAATCTTGAGCAGAATTTTCTAAATACTCTTTTAATTCAGCATCAGAATGCGATTTTGCAAAACTATCTGGATCTTCTCCTTCAGGAAAAGTCACCACTTTCACATTCATTCCTTGCTCTAAAATCAAATCAATTCCACGAATTGATGCTCTTAAACCAGCAGCATCACCATCAAAAAGTACGGTAATGTTTTGCGTTAATCTTCTTACCAAACGTATTTGATCAGATGTTAATGCTGTTCCAGAAGAAGCAACTACATTTTCTATTCCAGATTGATGAAATGAGATTACATCTGTATATCCTTCAACCAAATAACAATTATCTTGTTTTGCAATTTCCTTTTTTGCTTGATAAACTCCATATAAAATTTTACTCTTGTGGTAAATATCACTTTCTGGTGAATTTAAATATTTTGCTGCTTTTTTATCCGCAGTTAAAATTCTTCCACCAAAACCTAAAACTCTTCCAGACATTGAGTGTATCGGAAACAAAACACGTCCTTTAAAACGGTCAAATTGTTTGTTCTCTTTTACAATAGTTAAACCGGTTGATGCCAAATATTTGATGTCGTAACCTTTTTTTAAAGCCGATTTTGTAAAATTATCCCATTCGTCTTTACAATAACCTAAATCAAATTTTTCTATAATATCATCTCTAAAACCACGTTCTTTAAAATACGAAAGTCCAATTGCTTTTCCTTGTTGTGTATTGAGCATTAAATCATGAAAATATTCTGCTGCAAATTTAGATACCAAAAACATACTTTCACGTTCGTTTAATTGTTGTTTTTGCTCATCTGATTGCTCAGTTTCTTCAATTTCTATATTATATTTATTAGCTAAGTATTTAATGGCTTCTGGATACGAATAATGTTCGTGTTCCATTAAAAAGGAAACAGAAGTTCCTCCTTTTCCTGTACTAAAACATTTCCAGATTTGTTTAACAGGCGACACCATAAAAGAAGGCGATTTTTCGTCTGTAAACGGACTTAATCCTTTAAAGTTACTTCCTGCTTTTTTTAATTGTACAAACTCACCTATGACTTCTTCTACTCTTGCAGTTTCAAAAACACGATCTATGGTTTGTTTGGATATCATAAAACAAAAATATAAAAAAAGACCTCACAAAGTTATCTTTTATGAGGTCTTAATTAATTTTAAATATTCTTAAGAAGCAACACTTAATTTCTTTAATGCTGTCTTTGTTAATTTATTTTCGGCATATTCTTTTGTTACTTTAAATTCTTTATCATCAGAACTTGGTAAGTCGAACATGGCATCTGTAAAAATTGCTTCACATAAAGATCGTAAACCTCTTGCGCCCAATTTGTATTCTACAGCTTTATCTACAATATACATTAATGCTTCTTCGTCTATTTCGAATGTAATATCATCCATAGAGAATAGCTTTGTATATTGTTTGATAATTGAATTTTTAGGTTCTGTTAAAATTGCTCTTAACGTTTTTGCATCTAACGGATTCATATAACTCAACACTGGCAAACGACCAATAATTTCTGGAATCAATCCAAAAGCTTTTAAATCTGAAGGAATAATATATTGCAATAAATTCTCTTCATCAATTCTATCTTCTGCAACAGAAGCAGAATATCCAACAGCCTGCATATTTAAACGCTTGCTAATCATTCTATCGATTCCTGAAAATGCGCCACCAGCAATAAATAAAATATCTTTGGTGTTAACTTCAATAAATTTTTGATCTGGATGTTTTCTTCCTCCTTTTGGAGCAACATTTACAACCGAACCTTCTAATAATTTTAATAATGCTTGCTGAACGCCTTCTCCAGAAACATCTCTGGTAATTGAAGGATTGTCTCCTTTACGAGCAATTTTATCAATTTCGTCAATAAAAACAATTCCTCTTTCTGCCTTTGTAACGTCGTAATCTGCAACTTGTAATAAGCGACTTAAAATACTTTCTACATCTTCTCCAACATAACCAGCTTGTGTTAAAACAGTAGCATCTACAATAGAAAAAGGCACGTTTAACATTTTAGCTATCGTTTTTGCTACCAATGTTTTTCCTGTTCCTGTTTCCCCGACTAAAATGATATTACTCTTCTCAATTTCTACTTCGTCTTCTTCATTAGATTTTGACTGTAATAGTCTTTTATAATGATTATAAACAGCAACCGACATAGATCTTTTAGTTTCTGTTTGCCCAATTATATATTGATCTAAAAAATCTTTAATTTCTTTTGGCTTTTTCAGCATTAAATCTTTAGACAATCCGCTTGTTTGCTTATCAGTAATTTCTTCATCTAAAATACCGGTTGCTTGCTCAATACATTTATCACAAATGTGTGCATCGATACCAGCAATTAACAAATTAGTTTCTGCTTTTTTACGTCCACAAAACGAACATTCTAAATTTTCTTCTTTCGACATATTCTTTGCTTTAGGCTTTAGGCTTTAGGCAGTTGCTTTAAAAAGCTTACCGCATTTTGCTTAAAGCAATTTATTTTCTTGTTAAAATTTCATCAATCATCCCATATTCTTTAGCTTCTGATGCAATCATCCAATAATCTCTATCAGAATCGGCATTTACTTTTTCTATGGTTTGCCCAGAATGATCAGCAATAATTTCATACAATTCATCCTTTAATTTTAAAATTTCTCTTGTTGTAATTTCAATGTCTGATGCTTGTCCTTGTGCGCCACCTAAAGGTTGGTGAATCATAATTCTAGAATGTGGCAAGGCAGAACGTTTTCCTTTTTCTCCGGCACACATTAAAACTGCTCCCATAGAAGCTGCCATTCCTGTACAAATTGTTGCTACATCTGGTTTTATAAATTGCATGGTATCATAAATTCCCAATCCAGCATAAACTCCACCTCCAGGAGAATTGATGTAAATAGAAATATCTTTTGATGCATCTACACTTTCTAAGAATAATAATTGTGCTTGAATTACATTAGCAACTTGGTCGTTAATTCCTGTTCCTAAAAAGATAATTCTATCCATCATTAAACGAGAAAAAACATCCATTTGAGTAATGTTCATTTGACGTTCTTCCATAATATATGGCGTTAAACTACTTGTAATTTTGCCAATATGTGTACTACTAATTCCGTGATGCTTTGTTGCGTATTTTTCGAACTCTTTTCCGTAATCCATTTCCTGATTATATTTTTAATGTTTGAACTGTAAATATAAGAACTATTTTGGTACTATATTGTTACAGTTGATGGCTAAAAAAACTCCTTTAATTAGTAAAGGAGTTTTTGATATTCTTGATTTTTTTATTTAAAAATGAGATTTCTCGACTCCGCTCGAAATGACATTCTTTTTATAAACTGTTACTTGTAAACCTCTTTGATAAAGTTTTCGTAAGTAACTTCTTTTGTTTTAAATGTGATGTTTTCTTTATAGAAAGTCAATAATTTATGTGAAATTAATTGCTCTTGTAAACGTTTTGCTTCGTCTTGGTTTCCTAAGATTCTTGCAGCAATATCGTCCAATTCTTTTTCTTCTGGATTCATATTACCAAATTGTGCCATTTGCGTTCTGATAAATCCTTTTGCATAATCAACCAATTCAGCATAATCTAATTTGATGTCGTTATCTTTCATAATCTTACCTTCGATTAATTGATAACGCAATCCTTTTTCTGATTTTGCATATTCTTCAGCAGCTTCTTCAGCAGTCATTTCTCTTTCTCCTGCTGTAGCCAACCATTTTTGTAAAAATTCTGCTGGTAAATCGAACTTTGTATTTTCTACTAAATATTCTGTTACTGCATTTAATAATTGTTGATCACCTTGCGCTAAGAATTGCTTTTCTGCGTCTTCTTTAATTCTGTTTCTTAACTCTGTTACAGACTTTACGCTTCCATCAGAAAATAATTTATCAAACAATTCTTGATCTAAATCTGCTAATTCTGTTACAGTAATTTCTTCAATAGTAAAAGAAACTTTAATATCTAAGCCGTGAATTTCATCGTGAGATAAACCTAATGCACCTTCTAATTTATGATCATCAGAAAACAATCCTTTTGTTTTCAACTCTAAAACATCACCAACTTTAGCACCGACAAACTTTTTTAAGTTTGTTTTTCCTTTAATATCAGCTAAAGAAATCGTAGTTTTTTTATTGATTTCTTTTTCTTCGTTTACAAAAGTTCCGGTTACGTTTGCATTTTCTGTTACTGCATCAACAGCGTTCATTTTTCCGTAACGAGATTGTAAATTTTCTACTTCTTTATCAATTAAAGCATCGTCTGCAACAATATTATATTGCGTTATTTTCTTTTTTGCTGATAAATCTACTGTAAATTCTGGAGCTAATCCTAATTCGAATTCAAAAGTAAAAGTTTCTGTATCCCAAGAAAAATCATCTTGAACTCTTGGTAGTGGATTTCCTAATATATCTAGTTTCTCTTCTGTTAAGAATTTATTTAAAGATTCTTGTAGTAATTTGTTAACTTCATCTATCATGATAGATTTTCCGTATTGTTTTTTTACCATTCCCATTGGCACATGCCCTTTTCTAAATCCAGGAATGTCTGCTTTTTTACGGTAATCTTGTAATACTTCTGTTACTTTAGTTTGATAGTCTTCTGCAACAATATCAACTTTAACAACTGCATTTAATGCATCTACGTTTTCTTTGGTAATATTCATAATATAAAATTATAATCTTAAAAAATTGGCTGCAAAATTAGTGATTTTTAGCAACTCTGCAAAGGTTTAAACACTTCAATTTCAGTTATATTCTTTATTCTCTTTTTTCCTCTTTTATCAATTTAAATAATGCTGATCTAAATATAGAAAGTAAAATACTAAACAATAATGCAGAGAAAAAACTCGACACTAAAAATCCGCCAACCAAATTAGCAGCTAGCAGAATAATGATTGCATTTATTACAAATAGAAACAAACCAAGTGTTACTATGGTTGCTGGCAATGTAAAAAAGATTAAAAGCGGACGAACAAACATGTTTAAAACTGCTATTGCAAATGCAACCCAAATTGCAGTCACATAATTTGCAACTTCAACTCCAGGTAAAATTGCCGCTAAAACAAAAACAGCAACTGCTGTTAATAGCACTTTAATAAGAAAATTCATTTTTAACTGTTTTAATTTAAATGAGTTGTACGAAAAGTAAGCCAAAGTTATTTTACTGATAAAACGGCAGATAACCTTGTGCTAAGTTATTAAAATGAAACATTTTGTCAGTTTTTTAACGATAAGGTTGTACTTTGCACTAAACTAATATTATGAAAAAAATAGTTAAGATTACACTTATTTGCTTTTTAGCTTTGTCTATGACAGGTTGCGCAACACTTCTTGGCGGACCAGTTACTGAATATCAAAAAACAAAACCTGCGCCAGGAGAACCTCAAAGAGAAGTTAGAGTTATTGCTTTAATTGCAGACATTATTTTATTTTTACCAGGTACAATTGTTGATTTTGCTACTGGAGCAATTTACAGACCAAAGCAATAATATTTTTGCTTTTATAGTTTCAGAAAACTTTCAACAGCATTTAAAAAATCTGTAGGGTTTTCGGCATGTAGCCAATGTCCTGCATTTTTTATGGTTACAATTTTATGATTCGGAAAATGCGCGTTAATTATTGGCTCTTCTCTAGAAGAAATATAACCAGAATTTTCTCCTTTTAAAAACAAAGTTTCTCCATCAAAAAGGGTAAAAGAAGGTAAAGCTGCACCTATTTCATCATTATTTTCTGTTAAAGATTTGAGATTAAAACGGAAATCTAATTTTCCTTTTTCTTTCCAATAAATATTTTGTGCTAAAAATTGACGAACTCCAACTTCTGAGATTTTTTCTGCAAGTTTTTCATCCACCAAAGCTCTTGAAGTTTGCTTTGTAAAATCAATAGAATTTAAAGCATCTAAAATATCTTGATGATGTGGCTTGTACATTCTTGGCGAAATGTCTGCAACCATTAATTTATCTACCAATTCTGGATATTCAACTGCAAAAAGCATTACAGTTTTTCCGCCCATAGAATGTCCTAAAAGATGTGCTTTTTCTAATTGATGATGCTCTATATAATGGTATAAATCTTCTACCATTAATTCGTAATCAAATGCATCTGCATGAAAACTACGACCGTGATTTCTTTGATCTATTAAATGAACCTGAAAAGTATCTGACAATTTATTTCCTATTGATTTCCAATTATCGCCATTGCCAAAATAACCGTGTAAAATTAATATGGGTTTTCCTTCTCCAAGAATTCTAGAATGTAATATTTGTTTTTTTGACATTTCTTTTGTTATTTGTCAGGTCGAGCAGAGTCGAGACCTAAATCAACCTCTCGACTCTGCTCGACCAAAAAATTATCCTTTCTACTTTAGCCATTAGACTTTAATCTCTGTAAATACATATTTACCACATTTTCTAATCCTAAATACAACGATTCAGAAATTAGCGCATGACCAATAGAAACTTCAGCTAAATTTGGAATGTTTTCTTTAAAAAACTGAATGTTTTCTAAACTTAAATCGTGTCCAGCATTAATTCCTAAACCTAAATTGTGCGCCAAAATTGCTGCTTCTGTATATGGTTTTATGGCATTTTTATTTCCTAAATCAAACTGAGTTGCAAATTCTTCTGTGTACAATTCTATTCGGTCTGCACCTGTTTTTGCAGCTGCTTCAATCAGTTTTAAATCTGTATCAATAAAAATTGAAGTTCTAATTCCGGCATTTTTAAACTCAGAAATTACTTCTTGCAAAAAAGATTGATTTGTAATGGTATCCCAACCTGCATTTGAAGTCAACGTATCAACACTATCAGGAACTAACGTTACTTGTGTTGGTTTAATTGCCAAAACCATTTCCATAAATTTCGGAATCGGATTTCCTTCAATATTGAATTCTGTTTTAACAATTTCTTTTAAATCATACGCGTCTTGATAACGAATATGACGCTCATCTGGTCTTGGATGAATGGTAATTCCTTCTGCACCAAAAGACTCAATATCCGAAGCAACTTTTAACAAATTTGGAACATCGCCGCCACGAGAATTACGTAACGTTGCTATTTTATTTACATTTACACTTAACTTTGCCATAATATAAAACTAAAGCACAAAAGTACAGTTTTCATCAAAAATTATTAGCCTTTTTATCTTATATTCGTAACGAATGAATATTACAGAATACATATTAAATGATTTTACGCCTTTAACAACGCAAAGCACTGTTAAAGAGGCGCTAAAACTTTGCGAAACCTATCCGATTACGCATATTCCTGTTGTAGAAAATACACATTATGTTGGTTGTATTTCTCAAGCTGATGTTTTAACGATAGATAATAAGGAAGAGATTTTGAAAGAATCTGTAGATATATTTGAACACTTTCAAACAAACAACAACGAATCTTTACTAGAAGTATTAAAGATTTTTGCGGATAATGAAACTAACATTCTTCCGGTAATTACAAATCAAGAATATCTTGGCTACCTTGATCTTAATGATGTTTTAGATGAATTTTCTCAAACACCTTTTTTAAATACTGAAGGTGTTGTTTTGGTGATTGAAAAAAGCACAAAAGATTATACGATGAGCGAAGTATCTCAAATAATTGAGTCAAACAACGGAATTGTTTTAGGAGCTTACGAATCGAAAAGATCTAGCGATAAAGTAGAAGTTACGCTTAAAATTTCATCACAAGAAATTAATGAAATTATTCAAACTTTTAGACGTTATGATTATACTATTATTAGCGAACATAAAGATGATTTTTACTTGGAAGAATTAAAAAATAGATCAGATTATCTACAAAAATTCTTAAATACCTAATCAATGAAAAAAGTAGCAATCTACGGTCAATCATACAACACAAACTCAATTAATGAAGTATTGTTATTGATTGACGTTTTGCAAGAAAAAAAAATCGTTATTTTCTTTGAAAAAGAATTTTATACTCTTTTTCAGAAAGAAAATTTATTGCCAAAAAAATATCCAACATTTTCTCATTTTAATGATTTAAATAATTCGTTTGATTTATTTTTTACAATCGGTGGAGACGGAACTATATTAAGATCTATAACATATATCAGAAATTTAAACATCCCTGTATTGGGTATTAATACAGGAAGACTTGGTTTTTTGGCAATCATCCAAAAAGAAGAGATTAAGCAAGTTGTAGAATTGTTATTACAAAAAGAATATAAAATTCAAGAAAGAACTCTTTTAAGCGTAAAAACAACACCGAAAATAGAAGAACTTTCTGAAATTAATTTTGCTCTAAACGAAGTTACAGTTGCTAGAAAAAACACCACTTCTATGATTGGAGTAAAAACATTTTTAGATGATGAATATCTAACAAACTATTGGGCAGATGGGCTAATTATTTCTACTCCAACTGGCTCTACAGGATATTCATTAAGTTGCAACGGCCCAGTTGTTTTACCAGATTCTAAAAGTTTAGTAATTACACCAATCGCACCGCATAACCTAAATGCTAGACCTTTAGTTATTTCAGAAAACACAAAAATTAAACTAGAAGTAAGTGGTAGAGAAGACACATTTTTAATGTCTTTAGATTCTAGAATTGCAACAATAAATGAGAATACTCAAATTTTTATCGAAAAAGCTAGTTTCACTATTAAAACAATTGCACTTACCAATCAATCTTTTTTAAATACTTTAAGAAGTAAATTATTGTGGGGAGAAGATACTAGAAACAACCTTAAACATTAATAACACACTACAATATTTCCCTAAAATAATAGTTATTCAAAAAAGACAAGTTATTAACTTTATAAAGCAAATTGAATTAACTATATTTGCACGCTATTTTTTAAGATGAAGAAACAATTTTTAGCAATAGTATTTATTTGTGTTACAAGTATATCATGGAGCCAAATAAATGAAATTGGGGTGTTTATTGGGGGTAGTAATTATGTTGGAGATGTAGGAAGATCAACTTATATTTATCCAAACAACTTTGCTGCAAGCCTTATTTATAAACACAATTTAAACCCAAGAGTTGCTTTAAGAGGTACTTTAAGTTATTTACCAATAAATGGTGACGATTCAGAATCATCAAATTTAGTAAGAGTAAATAGAAACTTTAAGTTTAATAATTCAATAAAAGAAGTAGCTATTGGAGTTGAATATAATTTTTTTGAATATGATATGACTTCAGAAGATAAGATATACACACCGTATATTTTATTAGAAGTTGCAGCATTTGGTTATGATAGTGTTGAGTCTGAAATTATTCCAGGACAATACAATTTAAAAACAAAAATCTCATATGCAATACCGTTTGGATTAGGATTTAAAGGAAAATTAGGAGATAATGTTGGATTTTCATTAGAAACAAGAATAAGATATACGTTTACAGATGATTTAGATTATACAACAAGTAACATACCTTCATTAAATTTCGGAGGAAACTCTAACGATTGGTATATGTTTACTGGAATTTCTTTAGTATATGCTTTTGGAAGACCAGCTTGTTATGTAGATTTAAGATAATATATGGATAAAAAACTACACATTAATTTACAAAAAGTACCACAACATGTTGCCATTATTATGGATGGCAATGGGCGTTGGGCTAAAGGTAAAGGTATGGAACGTGTTTTTGGACATAGAAATGCCTTAACAGCAGTAAGAGAATCTATAGAAGCTGCAGCTGAAATTAATGTAAAAGTTATTACACTTTATGCATTTTCTACAGAAAATTGGAAGCGACCAAAAATGGAAGTAAATGCTTTAATGAACTTACTAGTTACTTCATTAAAAAAAGAACTATCCAGTTTTCAAGAAAACGGAGTTAAAGTAATTTCAATTGGAAGTGTTAATAGTTTACCTACTAAAGCCCAAAAAGCGTTATCCGAAGTTATTGAAGCAACAAAAAACAATTCTAAAATAACTTTAACTATGGCCTTAAGTTATGGTTCAAGAGAAGAAATTGTTAATACTATCAAAAACATATCTAAAAAAGTTGTTAATAACGAACTTCAAATAGAAGAAATTGACGAAAAAGTTATTAATAATCATTTATATACATTTAATTTGCCCGATGTTGATTTAATGATTCGCACTAGTGGCGAACAACGCATCAGTAACTTTTTATTGTGGCAAATGGCTTATGCCGAGTTATATTTTACAAATATACTTTGGCCAGATTTTAGAAAAAGCGATTTTTTTGACGCAATAATTGAATATCAAAATAGAGAACGACGCTTTGGTAAAACAAGCGAACAAATTGAAACACCAAATGAGTAAGTATACTATTGTAGTACTATTATTATTAAGTTTTTTAACTGTAAATGTTAACGGACAAACCAATAATACATCATCTAAGGACACAATTCCTACAAATATACCTTATGTAAAAGGACAAGAATATATTTTAGGAGGAATTACAGTTACTGGTTTAAAAAAGTTTAGCGAAGAAACAGTAAAAATATTTACTGGTTTAAGAAATGGACAAATGATTAAACTCCCAGGAGATAAATTAACGAGCGCCATTAAAAAATTATACGACAGTAAGCAATTTAGCGATGTTGATGTATACCTAGCAAAAATTGATGGTAATACCGTGTATTTACAATTTAATGTAACAGAATTACCACAGTTAAATCAAGTTACTTTTTCGGGGATTAAAAAATCAAAAAGAAAAGAATTAACAAAAGAAACTGACCTTAAAACTGGTGCAATGGTAACAGACAATTTAATTGTTACCTCTACCAATTACTTTAAAAAGAAATTTACAGATAAAGGGTTTTTAAAAACCAAAGTTTCTATAAACACATCAAAAGACACTTCTGATATTAATGTTGTTAATATGGATGTTCATATAGATAGAGGAACTCGTATTAAAATAAAAAACATTTCTTTTACTGGAAATAAAGAGTTTTCTGACAGAAAACTTAGAAAAGCAATGAGCAATACCAAAGAAAAAATGTTTGGTAGATTTTGGAAATCTTCAAAATATATAGAAGATAATTACAGAGAAGACTTAGAGAGTATCTTAGAAAAATACAGCCGAAAAGGATATAGAGATGCACGTATTTTAGGCGATAAACTTGTTTGGAATGACGACAATACAATTAGCTTAGAAATTGAAGTTGAAGAAGGTAGACAATACTACTTTAGTGATATTAACTATGTTGGTAACAAAAATTTTACTGTAGATCAATTATCAAGAATACTTGGTATTGATAAAGGTGACATTTATAATGGAACTGTTTTAAAAGAACGAGTAAGTGGCGATAACACACCTAATTCTCAAGATTTACAAACATTATATCATAATAACGGTTTTTTGTTTGCTTCTGTAAACGCTGTTGAAACAAAAGTTGTAAACGATTCTATTACTGTAGAAATTAGAATTCGTGAAGACGAAAAAGCAACGATTAAAAAAGTAACAGTTATTGGTAACGAAAAAACAAATGACCACGTTATTTATAGAGAATTAAGAGTTAAGCCAGGAGATTTATTTAACCGTGCTCAAATTATTAGATCTATTAGAGAAATTGGTCAATTAGGATTTTTTGACACAAATGTAACTCCAGAAGTAAAACCAGATTGGCAAAATAAGACTGCTGATATTGATTTTACAGTTACAGAAAAAGGCGGTAGCCAAATTGAATTACAAGGTGGTTATGGTGGTGGTGCATTTATTGGAACGTTAGGTTTATCGTTTAATAATTTTGCAATCAGAAACATGTTTAAAAAAGAAGCTTACAAGCCTTTACCAACTGGTGATGGTCAAAAACTATCTTTACGTTTACAAGCAAGTAGAACATATAGTACGTATAGTTTTTCATTTACAGAGCCTTGGTTAGGTGGTAAAAAACCACAATCTTTTTCATTCTCAATTTATAACTCAAATCAATATCAATACGATTATAGAACTGGAGTTGTAGATAAAGATCAAAATTTAAGTATTGTTGGGGTTACTTTAGGTTTAGGAAAAAGATTACAATGGCCAGACGATTATTTTCAACTTTCACAATCTATCAGTTATCAAAACTTTAGCCTAAACAATTATGGTTTTAGAGTTGGAACAGATATTTTAAGCAACGCTAATTTAAATAATTTATCATACAACATTCAGCTAATTAGAAATTCTGCAGGACCATCATTAATTTTCCCAACTTATGGGTCAGAATTTAGTATTGGTGCAAAATTAACATTTCCTTATTCATTAGTTAACGGAAAAGATTATTCCAACATTAGTTTAGCTGAAAAGTATAAATGGATGGAATATTACAAGTTAAGTTTTAAAGGTAAATGGTACACAGCATTTACAGATAAGCTTGTTTTAATGATGAATGCTGAAGGTGGATTCTTAGGAAACTACAGCAGTAAAGTTGGTGCAACACCATTCGAAAGGTTTTTTGTTGGTGGTGATGGATTAGCGGCTTATCAATTAGATGGTAGAGAAACTATTGGATTAAGAGGATACGAAAACAGCCAGTTATCTTCAATTCAAGGAGGAACAATATATAATAAATTTCAATTAGAGCTACGTTATTCTATAACAGACAAACCTTCTGCTTCTATTTATACTTTAGGGTTTTTAGAAGCTGGAAATTCTTATGACAATTTTAATAGTTATAATCCGTTTGAATTAAAAAGGTCTGCCGGTCTTGGGATACGTATTTTTATGCCAGCATTTGGGTTGTTAGGAATTGATTTTGCTCATGGTTATGATGCATTACCAATATACAACAACTCGCCAAATGCTCCAATATCTGGTTGGCAAACACATTTTATTATTGGAAGACAGTTCTAAAAATTAGATACTAATTGGCAATGTATTCTATTTTTGGCATGGTTTTTTCAAAACAAAAACTATTAAAGATGAAAAAAATATTCGTATTAATCGTTCTTTTGTTTACAATACAAAATAGCATTGCACAAAAAGGTCAAAATTTAGCTTATATAGATATGGAATATATCTTAGAGAATGTTCCAGAATATGTAAAAGCACAGAATAATTTGAATGTTAAAGTAGAAGAATGGAAAGGTAAACTGTCAAAATTAGAGAGACATATTGAAGTTTTAAAAACAGATTTAGCAAACGAAAAAGCGATCTTAACAAAAGATTTAATTGAAGAAAGAGAAGAAGACATTACAATAAAGAAAGAAGAACTAGCAAGATTAGAATCTTTATATTTTGGACCGCAAGGAGATTTATTCTTATTAAGAAAGCAATTGGTTAAGCCAATTCAAGATTTGGTATATAATTCTGTTCAAAGTATTGCAAAAAGAAAAAAATATGACTTTGTTTTAGATAAATCTAGCGAATTAGTCATGTTATATTCAAATAAAAAATACGATATTAGCGAACTCGTTTTAGCAAGCATTGTTAAAGATCGAAAAATTAAAACGACAAAAGACAATATTACTGCTAAGAAAACAGCAGTACAAGAAAAATTAGAAGCGATAAAACAAGCTAGGCTTAAGAAAATTGAAGAGCAAAAAAAAGCAATTCAAGCTAAAAGAGACGCTAAAATAAAAGAAAGAGACGCTAAGAGAAAATTACTTTTAGATAAAAAGAATGCCGCAAAAAAGAAGAAAGAAAAGAATAAATAACAACGAATAAATAAATTAAAATTAAAACAAGGAGAAATGAAACAATTTAAAAAGTTATTATTAATAGCTGTATTTATGTTAGGTGTAGTAGGAGTTGCCAATGCACAGAAAATCGGTCATATAGACACTGCAAAGTTAGTGCAAAACATGCCTGACACTAAAAAAGCAAACTCTGAGCTAGAGAAGATTCAAAAAACATATAAAGATGATATTGAAGCTAATATAAAAGCTTATCAAACTAAAGCACAAAGATATGCTGCTGAAGAGAATGCTCAAACTCCAGAAACAAACGCTAGAAGAAAAGCAGAATTACAAAGTGATGCTGCAAAAATTCAACAAGCAGAACAAATAGCTACTCAAGAATTAAGAAAAAAAGAAATTGAGTTGAAAAACCCAATTTACGAAAAAGCTCAAAAAGCAATTGCAGATGTTGCTGCTGCAAAAGGATTGGTTTATGTATTTAATTCTGCTCCAGGTGGAGGTTTAATTATCTTTGAAAAAGGGACAGATATTTATGATGCTGTAAAAGCTAAATTAGGATTCTAAAGAAATATACTTAATTATAAATCAAAAAAACCTACTTTACTAAGTAGGTTTTTTTATTTTTGTTAGGATATGAATACAGCTTCTGCACAACCTATTGGCGTTTTTGATTCTGGTATTGGTGGTACATCAATTTGGAAAGAAATACAACAACTTTTACCAAATGAAAACACCATCTATTTAGCAGACAGTAAAAATGCGCCTTATGGTCAAAAATCTGAAGAAAAAATACTAGAATTATCTATAAAAAACACAGAACTCTTACTCAAAAAAAACTGCAAGTTAATTGTTGTTGCTTGTAACACAGCTACAACAAATGCTATTGAATATTTAAGAACTAATTATACTATTCCATTTATAGGAATTGAACCTGCAATTAAACCTGCATCCATAAATACCAAAACAAAAAACATTGGCATTTTAGCAACAAAAGGAACTTTAAATAGTAGCTTATTCGCAACAACATCAAACAAAATAAGTCAAGAAGTTTCTATAATAGAACAAGTTGGTGAAGGTTTGGTAGAACTGATTGAAAATGGACAATTAGTTTCTAAAGAAATGACTCTGTTATTAACCAATCATTTACAAAAATTACTAAAACATAATATAGATTATCTGGTTTTAGGTTGTACTCATTATCCGTATTTAATACCTCAAATACAAGAAATAATTGGAACTGATATAACGATAATCGATTCTGGTCAAGCAGTTGCAAAACAGACTAAAAGAGTTTTAGAAGAATATAATTTATTAAATATTCAGAACTTAAAAACCAATCACATATTTTACACTAACACAACCACAAAAGTGTTGGAATTAGTTTTAGGAAACAATCAAAATTATAGTGTTGAAAAATTAGACTTCTAGCTTAGAATGAACCATTAATATTAGGACAAGCTGCTGCTCTTTGTCTTTTTTGGAAAACATTTATTCCTAAAGTAATTTGATGATAACCAGTATCAGAAAATACAATATCGCCTAGTTGTTTTGTAAAAGTATAAGAAATCATCATTTGATTGTAGTTTACACCAACAATTGGAGAAAGATAATTTAAGTTTTCTATTGCTCCATTATCAAAACTTCTTCTGTAAGATAATGCTGCCCAAAGTTGAGCTTTATTAAAGTTTTTGTACGCTTTAATATTAAAATCTGCAATTGCTTCACCTGTTCCTTCTCGTAATTGCAACATAAAAGAAGGCTCTAAGTTTACAACATCTCTATACTCAAAATAATACCCTGCACTAAAAATATAATTTCTTAAGTCTAACGGTTCTAAGCTATTATTTAAATTGTTTTTAGCAGAAAGCAATAAATTTTTTACAGTAAAATAAGATGAAAAACCAGCTTTATGATATGAAACACTAAAATCGGCATTAAAATAACTTGTGCTTTCTATAAGTTGCTGAACAGTTCTGTCTCCAAAAAAAGTTCTTTGATCAGATTGGTTTTGAACCGCTGTTGCAGACAAACCAAACGATAATTGCTCAAATACACTTCCGTTACCAATATTTAAGTGATACGCATAACTAGCTTGAATTCCTTTTTGAGAATGATATCCATTTTTATCATTAAAAACAACAAATCCTAAAGCTGCTTTTTCTCCGAATCTATTGTGAAAACTTAAGGTTTGTAATTCTGGAGCATTATCTACACCTTGCCATTGTTTTCTTCCGGTTAACCTAATTTTTCCAGTATTTCCAATTCCTGCTGCCGATGGATGAATTAAAAAAACATTATCAGACAAATAATCAGAATATATAGGCAATGTTTCTTGACCTAGAAGAGATAAAGAACTAAAAAAGGAAAAAAGAAAAATTAGTACTCTTTGCAAAGTGTTGTATTTTATTATTTTTTAAGCTTTCAAATATAACATATTCAGTTAACGATTCCATTTTTTAACTAAAAAAATACTCCCAAAACCAATTCTATTTAAAAATGTTGACTTTAATTTCTATTATTCTTTATCTTTATCCTTTAATCAACCACAAAACTGTTTATCACATGAAAATTAAAGCTGCTTTTTTCGCCCTAATATTTACACTTCTTTTTGTTGGATGTAAATCTAACGAACCAAAACTACCAAATCAATTAAATACTATTTCTACATCAAACAATATTAAAATTGATGAAGCGCAATTACTAAATAACATAAAAATATTAGCAAGCGATTCTTTAGAAGGAAGAGGTTTTACTAAACCAGGTAATTATAAAGCACAACAATTAATTGCGAACGAATTTAAAAGATTGCAATTAGAAACCGTTTTAGAAAGTGGATATATTCAAGAATTTACAACTACTTATAAAGGCGCAAGAAGACAACGTATGTTTCCTGTAAAAGGCAAAGAAAGAAACGATGCAAATGTGCCTGACACCACAGTTGTCGGTGGAAATGTTATTAGCATGATAAAAGGAAAATCTGACAAAGTAATTGTAATTACTGGACATCATGATCATTTAGGAATCAGAAACGGAAAAATATATAACGGCGCAGATGATGATGCTTCTGGAACTGCAGCAGTAATTACAATTGCAGATTATTTTAAAGATAAAACTCCAAATCATACCTTAGTTTTTGCAACAGTTGATGCTGAAGAAGCAGGAATGCATGGTTCTGCTTATTTGGTGAAAAACTTTCCTTTAGGAAAAGAGAATATCGTCTTAAATATTAATATGGATATGATTTCTCGAAACGATAAAAACGAATTATATGCCTGTGGTATATTTCATTATCCGCATTTAAAAGAGCCTTTAACAAAGGTAAAATCTTCAATTACTTTATTATCTGGACATGATGATCCAGATGATAAAACAAAACAAAACTGGACAAATTCTTCAGATCATAGATCTTTTCACAAAGAGAAAATTCCGTTTATTTATTTTGGTGTAGAAGATCATAAAGATTATCATAAAGACACAGATACTTTTGAAAATATAAATCAAGCGTTTTATGTAGAAGCCGTGAAATTAATTATTCAATCCATAGAAAATTACGACACATTTTTGAAATAAACAAAAAAAGAAAAAGCCTTCACTAATTTAATGAAGGTTTTTTTTGTAGCGAGTATTAGACTCACTTCGTCTACGCTCAGTATAAATTTCTCGTCCAATCTGCTTTAAACGATAAAAAGTCAAAACAATTAAGTTTTGACTTTTTTTTACTAGTAGCGGGAATTGGACTCGAACCAATGACCTTCGGGTTATGAGCCCGACGAGCTACCTACTGCTCTATCCCGCGATTTGGACTGCAAAGATACAACCATTTTCTATTTCTTTCAAAAAAAAATCAACTTTTATTTTAAATAATCTTAATCTACTCAACTACAATATCCTATCTTTTAAAGGTCGATAAATTAAAAAACAAACTATCTTTGCAACATGACACATAAAGCAGGTTTTGTAAATATTATTGGAAATCCTAATGTTGGTAAATCAACATTAATGAATGCCTTGGTTGGTGAGAAATTATCTATTATAACCTCTAAAGCACAAACCACAAGACACCGTATTTTAGGAATTGTAAATGATGAAAATTATCAAATAATTTTTTCTGATACTCCAGGGATAATTCAACCTGCATATCAATTACAAGAATCTATGATGGATTTTGTAAAGTCTGCTTTTGATGATGCAGATGTGCTAGTGTATATGGTAGAAATGGGCGAAAAAGAGTTAAAAAACGAAGCCTTTTTTAATAGAATTATCAATAGTAAAATTCCTGTTATTTTATTATTAAATAAGATTGATACTTCTAATCAAGATGAAGTTGAAGAAAAACTTTTGTATTGGACAGAAAAAGTATCAAATGCATCAGTATTTATTATTTCTGCATTAGAGAAGTTTAATATTGATGTTGTTCTAAATAAAATTATTGAGCTTTTACCTGAAAGCCCAGCTTTTTATCCAAAAGATCAATTAACAGACAAACCTGAACGCTTTTTTGTAAATGAAAAGATTAGAGAAAAAATTCTGATGCATTACAAAAAGGAAATTCCATATTCGGTAGAAGTAGAAACAGAAGAGTTTGTTGAGGAAGAAAAAATTATTAGAATTAGATCTGTAATAATGGTTGAACGTGATACTCAAAAAGGAATTATCATTGGTCATAAAGGAGCTGCAATAAAACGTGTTGGTACAGAAGCTAGAAAAGATTTAGAATTGTTTTTTGAGAAAAAAGTTTTTATGGAGTTATATGTAAAGGTCAATAAAAACTGGAGAAACGACAAAAATCAATTAAAGCGTTTTGGCTATAAAGAATAACTTTAGCTTTCTAAAATAACAGTCATTAAATTGTGCAAATCATCCATTTGTTTATGACCAGTACTTTTACCTATTCTTCCTAAAAAATATAAAACTAACCAAAGTAACGGTAAAAAAATTACCATCATAAGTGGCATTATAAACGCTTCTTCTAAACTCCATTTTACATATAGCATTACTGTAAAAAGTAAAAATGCAATTCCAACTACAAAATGGATAAACATAAACAAGGTCCAAACTTGTGCTTTTGGTCCAAAAAGTCCTTTAAGCATACTTTTGTTTTCTGCTATTTCAACAATTTCTAGATTTAATTGAGGCGACCAAAAATGTTCTTCTTCTTTAGGAACATCAATAATAATATGTCCGTCAGAAAAACGACTAGGATGTTTGCATTCTTTTTCTTTTAAAATAGTTGTAAATTTTTGAATTATCTTTTCGGGATTTTCTTCTAAGTCGATTGTAAATCTTGGCCTTAAAAAAACTTCGCTGCTTGTTTTTTCTTTCATAAATTTAGTCAGCTTTATACGTTAACTTCATCGTAATAGAAGCTGTTTTTAATTTTGAAGTTGTGTTAAAAGTTCCGCCCCAAGAATAATCTTCTTTAGAGTTTTGACCTGTAATTTGAAAGATTCCCATTTTTGCAGAGATTAGGTTTCCTAGTTTTCCACCAGAATTTGTAGCAATATTATCGGCTCTTAATTTAGCATCTGATGTTGCTTTAGAAATCATTTCTAATTTTAAATCTGCTAATTTCGTATAATAATATCTTGGTGGTTGCGAGTAAAACTCGATTCCTTTGTTTAATAATTCTGTAATTTCTCTTGAAATTTTCTCCACTCTTTCTACATCGTTAGAATCTACTTGTAACGATTGCGTTAAAATATAACCCAAAAACTGTTCTCCAATATATTTTCCTTCTTTATTGTAATTTGCTTTTGTGTTTTTTCTGCTTGTTACAGCTTTAAAAACCAATTCGTTTGCTTTAATTCCTTTAGACATCAAATAATCAGAAATTATTTTCTTTGATTTTTCTAAATTGTTATACGCCAATTTAAGGTTTGTACTTTCGTTAGAAAAAGAACCTTCCCAAACAATTAAATCTGATTTAAAATCAGCTTTTCCAAGTCCGGTAACAGAAATAATTCCGTCTGTATTATTTCTATTTACAATAGAATTTCCTAATAAAAATGCCGCAATAACAATAGCAATTGAAAAAATGATGGCTGTAAAATTGTTTTTCATAATAGTAAAATTTATAACTCTCTAAAATTAAACAAATATCATTCCCTAATTAGTATCTTTGCAAAAATATTTTTTTTAGATGAATAATAGTATTGTTGCCATTGTAGGAAGACCAAATGTAGGGAAATCGACTTTATTTAATCGATTGGTTCAACGTAGAGAAGCAATTGTAGATTCTGTTAGTGGTGTAACTAGAGATAGACATTACGGAAAATCTGACTGGAACGGAAAAGAATTTTCTGTAATTGATACCGGTGGATATGTTGTTGGTTCTGATGATATTTTTGAAGATGAAATCCGTAAGCAAGTTCAATTAGCTTTAGACGAAGCAGATATTATTATTTTTGTGGTGGATGTTGAGCAAGGAATTACGCCGATGGATTCTGAAGTTGCAAAATTGTTGAGAAAAGTAAAAAAACCAATTTTTACTGCAGTTAATAAAGTTGATAACGCAATGCGTGATGCAGATGCTGTTGAATTTTACAATTTAGGATTAGGAGATTATCATACCATTTCATCGATAAACGGAAGTGGAACTGGAGAATTATTAGACGCATTAGTCGAAAAAATGCCAGAACCAGAAGAAGTTGATTTAGAAAAAGAAGAATTGCCAAGATTTGCTGTTGTTGGACGACCAAATGCAGGAAAATCATCATTTATAAATGCTTTAATTGGAGAAGAAAGAAATATTGTAACCGATATTGCTGGAACTACAAGAGATTCTATCGACACAAAATACAATCGTTTTGGTTTTGATTTTAATTTGGTTGATACAGCCGGAATTAGAAAAAAATCGAAAGTAAAAGAAGATTTAGAATTTTACTCTGTAATGAGAGCCGTTAGAACTATTGAATATTCTGACGTTATTATTTTAATGATTGATGCAACTCGTGGTTTTGAAGGTCAAGATCAAAATATTTTTTGGTTGGCAGAAAAAAACAAAAAAGGTATTGTAATCCTAGTAAATAAATGGGATTTAGTAGATAAAGAAACCAATACTGTAAGAGATTACGAAGCTGCAATTAGAAAAGAAATTGCTCCGTTTACAGATGTGCCAATTATCTTTGTTTCTGTACTTACCAAGCAACGTATTTTTAAAGCAATAGAATCTGCTGTACAAGTATTTCAGAATAGAAAAAACAGAATTCCTACTAGCAAACTAAATGAAACAATGCTAGAAGTAATTAAAAACTACGGACCACCAGCAATAAAAGGGAAGTTTGTAAAAATTAAATACTGTATGCAATTGCCAACTCCAACGCCGCAATTTGCCTTTTTTGCGAATCTACCTCAGTATGTAAAAGATCCGTATAGAAGGTTTCTAGAAAATAAAATGAGAGAAATTTACGATTTTTCTGGAGTTCCAATTATCATTTACTTTAGGCAAAAGTAAACTTCAATAATTTTTTTTAGTAATTATTTTTTTAGATTTTAAGTTTAAACTTAAAATAAAGGCATGTTTTTTGAGACACAATCACTTTTGTTTCGTCTTTAAGATAACATGAAATTAACAATTCATAATAAATAAACGTTAAAAAGAGTCTAGATTTATGAATCTAGACTACAGTAACTTGTTTATTAATTTGTATTGATGTTATATTTGATTTAATAACTATTACTAAATTCAAAAAATTACTATGAAAAAAATACTCTCACTAATTGTAATGCTTTGTATTACAAGCATCATGTATTCTCAATCTGTTACTTATCAAATTACAGGGACAATTAAAGCCGAAAAAGGCAAATCTCCATTAGAATCTGCAACCATCCATTTAGAAAAAATTAAAGATAGCTCTGTTGTTTCTTATACAATTTCTAATGATAAAGGATTCTTTTCTTTAGAAGGAAAATCTTTTCAAAAAGAACTTAAATTATACGTTTCATTTATTGGATTAAAAACTTATTCAAAGAAAATAATCCTCAACAATAAGTCTTTAAACTTAGGTGATATTATTATGAAACCTCAAGATAATTTGTTAGATGAAGTTGTTGTTAAATCAAGATCTCCAATTACAATTAAAAAAGACACATTAGAGTTTAATGTAAAATCTTTTAAAACAAAAAAGGATGCTTCTGTAGAAGATTTATTAAAAAAACTGCCTGGCGTAGAAGTTGACGAAGAAGGTAAAATTACCGTAAACGGAAAACCTGTAAATAAAATTCTTGTAAACGGAAAACCTTTCTTTGGAAATGATCCAACAATAGCGACAAGAAATTTAACCAAAGAAATTATTGAAAAAGTTCAAATTACAGATACAAAAACGAAGTCTGAAGCTTTTACTGATCAAAAAGGAGATCAAAATAATAAAACGATAAACCTTACTATTAAAGAAGAAAATAATAAAGGTTGGTTTGGTAGATTAGCTGCCGGTAAAGGCACAAATGACCATTACGAATACGCCGCAATTGTAAATCGATTTGATAACGATAGGCGTTTTAGTGTTCTTTTAGGAGGAAATAATATCAATTCTCCAGGATTTAGTTTTGGTGAAATACAAAAAATGTTTGGAAATAGTGGAGGCATGAGCGTTTCTGTAACTTCTGGAGGAGGTTTTAACTTTAGTGTTGGCGGAAGATCTTTTGGTGGTGGAGAAGGAATTGTAAAATCTAAAAACTCTGGTTTTACTTTTGCTGATCAATTGACTAAAAAAATTGAAGTGAATGCAGATTATTTTCATTCTGGAAGTAATTCAAGTAACATCACAAAAAGTAATAGAGAAAATATTTTATCAAACGGGAGTTATTTTTCTAATTCTAATGCTACAAGTAATAATGATTATGCATCACATAGTTTTAATACCGAAGTAGACATTAAAGTGGATTCTACTTTTATGATAAATATAAAGCCTTCTTTTACGTTAAATAAAAATGAAGGAATTAATACAAATTACGAAGAAACGCTTGATGACAATAAACAGCTAACAAATAAATCTACGAGTAGTAATTCAACTAAATCTAGAGTTAATCAATTCAAAAATAAAATTAGTTTTTCAAAAAAGTTTGGAAAGAAAGGAGCTTTTATTGGTTTAACAATTGACAATCAAATTGACAAAACTGATGGAGAAGATTTTAATAATTCAGAAATTGAAATTATAAACTCTTCTACTCAAAAGAGAAATCAGTTTAGTGATAACAACTCAGAATATTCGAGCATTGATACTAGATTAACATATAGAAAACCATTAATTGCTAAAAAACTATTTTTAGATTTTGCTTATCTATACTCAACAGACAAACGCGAAAATGTAAGAAGTACTTTTGATTTTGATAATAACACACAAGATTACACAAGCTTTAACACATTATTAAGTACAGATTTTACATATAAAACCACCAAAAGTTCGCCTTCTCTACAGTTATCTTTCCGAGAAAAAAAATGGACACTAAATCTTAAAGGAGGTTATGTAAGTCGAAATATAGAAAGTGAAGACAAGTTACGCACAAATTCAAATTTAAGTAGAGATTTTAATGCTATAGAAGCACAATCTTGGTTTAGTTATCGATTTGATTCTAAAGCTCAATTGTATACAAATTATTCTATTACAAATAGTATTCCTTCAGCAACACAAATTCAGCCTTTTGTAAATGAAAACAATCCATTAAATATCATAACTGGTAATCCGAATTTAAAGCCAACCAACAATCATAGATACTCAATAAGTTTAAACAAGTTTAATTTTCAAGCAGGAACAGGTTTTTATATGAATGCAGGTCTAACTAAAGCAGAAAATAAAATAGTTACAAAAAGCATTATTGACCCAGTTACTTTGGTAAGAAATACGACATATGAAAATGTAAATGGAGATTACAGAATTAATTTAGGTGCAAATTATAATAAGAAGATTAAACTTGATTCAATAAATAACACCTTAACTATAAGAGTTGGCGGTTATTTTGCTGAAACCAAAAATGTCTATTTTTTTAATGGAGTAAAAAGCAATTCAAAAACAAAAATTATATCTCCTAATTTAGGAGTTACATTAGACTTAAGAAACATCATACAAATTGCTCCAAGATATAGCGCTTCATTTACCAAAACTTCTTTCGATTCAAACAGTCTTAGAAACCAAGATTATGTTAGTCATAATTTAAGTATTACCACAAAAACACTATCAAATAAAAAACTAGAATGGCAAAATAATGTTAGATATAATTACAACCCAAATGTTGCTGATGGATTTAACAAAAGTGCTTGGTTTTGGAATTCTTCACTAGCGTATTCTGTTCTAAAAGATAAAGGAACAATTACTTTAAAAGTGTATGATTTATTAAATCAAAATACCAATGCTAGAAGAATTGCAACTTCAAACTATATTGAAGATAGACAAAGCACCGTTTTACAACAATATTTTATGTTGAGTTTTAGTTGGAAGTTTAATAGCTTAGGCAAAAAAGGTGAAGCTGGTAAGGATCCGTTTTTTATGTTTTAACTTCTAAATGCAAGGTTTTTATAATTACTCGACTACAAGTTAACATTTCGTACTTTTGTTAATCCAAAGTAAGTATCATTTATGAAAATTAAGCGTACAAATAATAATGAATCTATAGAGTTGCCTTTACAGATTTCTGTGAGTTTTGAAAAGGTGTTTTTGATGTATAAAAAATATTCAAAAGACGAATATAAAGAGCATCCAAATCATTTAGCGGCAAAAAACATGGTTGCTGAAATTGCAAAAACTCCAGCTTTAATTGATGGTTTTTCTGATTTTACTTTATTTGATACTCATAAAAAAAATATTGATTTATTACTAAATCCGCTTTTTCCAGAACCACTTTTATTGAACGAAATTAAATCGGCAACAATACCATTCACTTTTACTTCTTTTAAGTTTACAACTCGTTTTGACAACATTATAAAAAATGCAGGAACTGATTTTGAAGTTAAGATTCGAAATTTTGAAGACGATTTATTATACATTTATGCATGTACCATGATTTTAGGATCAGTTTATGGATATCATGTAGATTTAAAAAGACCATTTATTTTTGACATTCCAGATTTAAAATCTGGATGTTTAAAACATTACAGAGCTGCTTTTAATAATGATTTTGGTGAAGTAATTGCTACTGAAAATGCACCAAAAATTACTGAAGAAGACTACATAATTTTAATAAATAATTTTGACAATATTGATATTTGGAAAGAGAAATTTCCTCTAAATAGTTATATCTACAAAGGTTTTGGAATTATGAATCTGTTTGATGTTACAACAGATGAAGTGATCTCTAACATTAGAACAAATTTATTAAAAAGTGGACATAATTTAATTTCAGAATTACAAAAAGACCTTCGTAAATTTTATACTATTCCAGATTTAAAATTAGGCTATTCAATATTTGACAATGTAAATGTTAAAATTTGTGAAACGACTATTAACAGATCTAATAGTATTATTTTAAATAGTTCTGAAGAAGTTATTTGCGATTCGTATTTCTGTGATGGAATTATGCAAACGGTTTTTAAAAATCAAGAATCGCTTAGTATTTCTGATGTAGAAAAATATGGCAGACAAACTAATAAGAATCCATTTTATCAAAATTTAAAAAAACAAGGCATTCAAAGTATTACTTTAATACCAATTAAAGCAACAGAAAACAATGATTTGGCTTTGTTAGAAATTGCTTCGCCAAGACCTTTTGAATTAAATTCTGTAAACTTAAACAAGTTAAAAGACATTATTCCTGTTTTTGAAGTTGCTGTAAAAAGAGCTTCAGATGAATATCAAAATACAGTTGAAGCATTAATTCAAGAACATTATACAACTATTCATCCAACAGTAAAATGGAGGTTTAAAGCTGCAGCTGATAAGTATATTTTACAAACTACAAGACAAGAAAAAAATATTAAACTTGACGAAATTATCTTTAAAGATGTTTATCCGTTATTTGGTCAAAGTGATATAAAAGGTTCGTCAATTGCTAGAAATATTGCCATTAAAGAAGATTTAACATTACAGTTATCTTTGGCTATAAATGTTTTAAATGAAGCATACAAAGTAGAAAGATTACCTATTTACGAAGAACTTATTTTTAGAGTAAAAGAGTACTTACAAAACATCAACAAAGGTTTAAAAGCTGGAGATGAAATTGCAATTATCGATTTTTTAAAGCGAGATATTTATCCTGTTTTCAACCATATTAAAAAATTAAATATCACATTAAACGATCATGTTTCTGTGTATATGAACAGGTTGGATAAAGATTTACATGTAGTTTATGAAAAACGTAAAGATTACGAAGGCAGTGTTACACTTTTAAACAACAAACTTGCTGCTTTTTTAGATCAAAAACAAGAAGAAGCACAACTGATGTTTCCTCATTATTTTGAGCGTTACAAAACTGATGGAGTAGAATACAACATGTACATTGGTGGTTCTTTGACAGATAAAAAACCGTTTGATAATTTGTATTTATACAACTTGCGTTTATGGCAATTACAAACCATGTTTGAGCTAGAAAATATTGCTTTTAAAGCTCGTGAAGAAATGAATCACGATTTAAGAGTTGCTTCTTTAATTTTAGTACATAGCAATCCGCTATCTATTAAATTTAGAATGGATGAAAAACAATTTGATGTAGATGGCGCTTACAATATTAGATATGAAATTATTAAGAAAAGAATTGATAAAGCGCATATAAAAAATACTACGGAACGCATCACAGTTCCTGGAAAAATAGCCATCGTTTATTCTCAAGAAAGCGATGCTAAAGAGTATTTAAAATACATCCACTTTTTACAATCTAAAAAGTATTTAGGTAAATTAGAGAAATTAGAAATTGAGGATTTACAAGGTGTTTCTGGCTTAAAAGCATTACGAGCAGAAGTAATTTACAATCCTAATAAAGAAGTTATTTCTTTAAATGACTTAATAGAGGAATTAAGAAGTTAATTCTAAAACAAAACTCCTGTTTCTTTAATTTTAAAAGCAATTCCGAAACACAAAACAGAAACAATTATACCAACCATAAAAACCATATAAGTTACTCTTAACAACTTATATTTTCTATCAAGTACTTTTCCTAAAAAGTATAAATCTTTGGTCATAGAATTGTATAAATAATCTTTGTCTTTCATCAATTCTCCCATTGCCCACTCAAAATCTTTTAAGCTCATTTTATGAAAGTTTCCAAAGAACAATAAGTTTACCTTTTTGTCTTCAACATCTTTTTTAGAAAACTTACCTTCAGTAACATTTGGCCTAGTTGCTAAAACAGATAAAATGATAGAAGTAATTGTAAAAATTACAAAAACAATGGTCGGAGCAATTAAATATTGATTTGATGGATTGTCTAACTTTGGTAACAAACTAGAAAGTGCTAATGAAATAATAATAGCATTTACAGAAAGTAAAATATTTGCTTTTGTATCTGCGATATCGCTAAGCGTAATATGGTTTCTTAACGTAACTCTAAACATGGTTTCGATTCCGCGTTCTGGAGTTTTAGCTTTTTGTTTTTTAATTTTTAATGCTTCTTTTTTAATGGAATTCTTTTGATCTACTTGTACTACTTTTCTTTGATTTTTAAAAAGTTGTGCTAAATTTTTATCTTTTCCTTCTTGCCAATTTTGTTGCGCATAATTGGTCAAGTAATAATGTTTACTTGTTAAAAAAGTAATATTTTCTTGAATCCATTCGGAGTCAGAAAAGCTTTTATTACAAACTTTATTTAACTCCTCTTTTAGTAAATCGCTAATATCAGAAAAACTCTTTTTACCTAAATGCACACAATCAGCATCTTTAATAATTTTTTCTAAAATATCATCTGCTTCAGCATCAATTTTAGTTGCTCTAATTAATCGATTTACATCATTAATTATGCTATCATCAATATTATATTCTTGCAAAAAATTAGTTGCAATTCTAACACTTGATTCTTCATGATTTTCGGTTCCTTTTATATAACCAACATCGTGAAACCAAGCGGCTAACAACAAAAGATTTGCATCAACTTCTGAAATGTTTTCTGCTACAAGTAATTCTTTAGTTGCATTTACGACTCTTTGAGTGTGATTTAAATTATGGTAAAAATAATCACTACTTAACTCTTTCGTTAATAATGAAAAAACATATTTTTCGGCATTCAGCAATAAAGTCTCCATAAAAGAATTATTTTTACTAATGTAAAAAAAATTAGATGAACAGTCCAAAGTATTATAGCTTAATTATTTGTTTACTTCTACTAAGTAATTGTGCAACATACCTTCCACAATATAAAAAATCAAATCCAACTTCAACTAATTTTTCTAAAGAAGACGTAGTACATTCTTTTTACTTACTTGGCGATGGAGGAAATTCTCCAATTGGTTCAGAAACAACTACTTTAAAAAGGTTAAAAACTGAGTTACAAACTGCATCAAAAAACAGTACGTTATTGTTCTTGGGAGATAATATTTATCCGGCAGGAATGCCAAAAAAAGAACATAAACAAAGAGTTTTTGCTGAGCATCAATTAAACATACAAACCAATGTTGCTAACGATTTCAGAGGAAATACAATTTTTATTCCAGGGAATCACGATTGGTATTCTAACGGATTAAAAGGATTAGAAAGACAAGAAAAATATATAGAAAAAAAATTAGGAAAAGATTCATTTTTACCTAAAAATGGTTGTCCGATTGACAAAGTAAATATCTCTGATGACATCGTTTTAATTACCATTGATAGCGAATGGTTTTTAACTAATTGGGATAATCATCCAACAATAAATGACAATTGCGAAATAAAAACAAGAACAAGATTTTTTGATGAATTTGAAAGTTTAATTAAAAAAGCACGAGGAAAAACTACAATTGTTGCCATGCATCATCCAATGTTTACAAATGGTCCACATGGCGGTCAATTCTCATTAAAACAACAACTATTTCCGATTGGTGGTTCTATTCCTATACCAATCTTTGGTACACTTATCAACTTAGTTAGAAAAACAAGCGGAGTTAGTAATACAGACTTACAAAATAAAAGATATTTAGAGTTTAAAAACAGAATTGTAACACTATCTCAAGAAAACGAAAAAGTAATTTTAGTTGCTGGGCACGAACATACTTTACAGTATTTAAAACAAGATAATTTACCACAAATTATAAGTGGTTCTGGTTCTAAAATTTCAGCAACAAGAAATGTTGGCAAAGGATTATTCTCTTACGGAGCGCCAGGTTATGCAAAATTAGATATCTTAAAAGACGGTTCTTCTTATATTACATTTATTGCTTCAGAAAAGAATAAAATTGTGTATCAAACACAAGTATTAAAACCAAACAATCCTAAAACCGATTTTACTTTTACTAAAAATCAGAATCAATATACTTCTGCATCAATTTATACAGAAAAAGAAGTTACAAAAGGAAAATTCTACACAGCTGTTTGGGGAGAACGCTACAGAAAGTATTACGGAACAAAAGTTGCTGCTAAAAATGTAAATCTAGACACACTTTTTGGCGGTTTAAAACCTGTTAGAAAAGGTGGCGGACATCAATCTAAATCTTTGCGATTAGAAGATAAAGACGGAAAAGAATATGTAATGCGAGCGTTAAGAAAAAGTGCTACTCAATATTTACAAGCTGTTGCTTTTAAAAACCAATATGTAGAAAGTCAGTTTGATGATACACTTTCAGAAGAGTTGTTATTAGATGTTTTTACTGGATCTCATCCTTATGCTCCTTTTACCGTTGGCACAATGGCAAAAGCTATTGATGTTTTACATTCAAAACCTCAACTTTTCTATGTTCCAAAACAAAATGCTTTGGGTCATTTTAATAATGAATTTGGTGATGAATTGTACATGATTGAAGAACGAGCAGCTTCTGGACATGGAGAAAAACCAAATTTTGGATTCTCAAATAAAGTAATTAGTACAAACGATTTATTAAAAAAAATTACCAAAAACACCAATTCTAAAATTGATGAAGACGCGTATATAAAAGCGCGTTTGTTTGATATGCTGTTAGGCGATTGGGACAGGCACGAAGATCAATGGCGTTGGGCTGAATTTGAGGATGGAGAAACCACTTTGTACAAACCTTTTCCAAGAGATAGAGATCAAGTTTTTTCTATTATGGCAGATGGTTTTCTGTTAAATATTGTTACTAAAACGATTCCTGCTTTGCGCTTAATGCAATCTTTCGATGATGAAATAGCAAATACAAAATGGTTTAATTTAGAACCATATCCTTTGGATATTGCATTGATAAATCAAGCAACAAAAAGTTCTTGGGATAATCAAGTTGCTTATATTCAAAAAAACATAACAGATGCTGTTATCGAAGAAGCTTTTACTTATTTCCCAAAAGAGGTAACAGATCAAACAATTACAGATATTAAAAGAAAACTAAAAGGAAGAATTCAAAATCTCCAAAAAATTTCTGACGAATATTTTAAATACATCAATATGTTTTCGATAATTAAAGGAACCGATAAAGACGATTTATTTGAAGTTGAAAGATTCAAAAATGGTAGTACAGAAGTTAGAACTTACAGGATTATAGGCGGCAAAAAAGGAGAACTTTTCCATCAGAAAAAATACAGAAAAAAATTAACCAAAGAAATCTGGATTTATGGTTTAGATGATGAAGATGAGTTTCATGTATTTGGAGAAAAATCAAATGCGATAAAAGTGCGAATTATAGGCGGACAAAACAATGATATTTACAATATTACAAACGGAAATAAACTCACAATTTACGATTACAAATCGAAGAAAAACACCTTTAAAACCAATAAAGGGATTCGAAAATTAACGGACAAGTACAACATTAATGTGTACGATTATAAAAAGTTAAAATACAATACAACAGAAATGTTTCCTACAGTTGGCATGAACCCAGATGATGGAGTTAATATTGGTTTGGCTACCACTTTTACCAATTTTGGTTTTGAAAGAAATCCGTTTACTTCTCAACACACCATTGCTGGTTCTTATTTTTTTGCAACAAATGGATTTGATATTACACTAAAAAGTGAGTTTGCAAATGTGATTAAAAATTGGAATCTCGGTTTAGAAGCTACATTTACAAGTCCAAATTACAGTGTCAATTTCTTTGGGTTTGGAAACGAAACTACCAATCCATATTTTATAGATGAAAATACTTTTGATGAAGATTATAACAGAGTAAAAATTAGAAAAGCACAATTTTCTCCTTACTTAATTTGGCGTGGAGAATTAGGTGGTAATTTTAGAATTGGATTGAATTATAAATCTATTAGTGTAGAAAAAACTGCTGGAAGATTTATTGCCACAACTGCTTTAGCAAATAAGAATACTTTTTGGGGCGCGGAAGCACATTACAATTTTGAAAATCAAGATAACAAAGCGTTTCCTACTTTAGGAATGAAAGCTGATTTCACTATTGGTTATACTTCTAACACAACTACAAAAGCTAACTTTAGTTATTTTATTCCGTCGTTGAGTTTTGATTATAAATTAATTCCTAGCGGACAATTAGTTTTTGCAACAAAAGTAAAAAGTCATTTAAATTTTGGCAACGGATTTGAGTTTTATCAAGCAGCATCAATTGGTGCTAATGATGGTTTACGAGGTTACAGAAATCAACGTTTTACTGGTAAAAACTCTTTTTATCAAAATTCTGATATTCGCTTAAATTTACGCAAAATAAAAACAGGTTTATTACCTTTACATATTGGAATATATTCTGGTTTTGACTATGGAAGAGTTTGGTTAGAAAATGATGTTTCTGCAATTTGGAATACTAATTTTGGTGGTGGAATTTTCTTAAATGGCGCGGATATGATTTCTGCTAATATTGGTGTATTTAAAGGAACAGAAAATGCAAGAATTGCATTCTCTTTAGGGTTTAATTTTTAAACTGTATAAATTTCCTCCAATTTTTTTAACTCTTTCATCAGTAATAAACAAAGTGTTTTCATCTTTAAAGTTAATTCCTTCTTTTTGAGAAGTATGTTCTAGTGGAATTTCTTTTAGTTCACCAGAGAAAAAATCATCTCCATTAAAAGTGGTTATTATAAAAACTGATGCGTGATTTAATAAAGCTACCTGTTTTCCGTTTTTAGAAATATCTGCAGCAGTAATTCTACATTCTGAAGCATTACAAAATTCATATTTAGAAATAAATTCTGCAATGTGTTTTCCTTTTTTATTAGGAACTTTAAACAATAATGTGCTTCCTAAGTTTTTCTTTTTTCTGCTTTTTGTGAAAATGTAAAAATAGTTTTGAAAGTAAAAAAAAGCTTCTGCATCAAAAGAATTTTTCTTTTTTTCAACTTGTGGATATTCAAATTCGATGCTTTCAACAGCTGCATTTTCACCATTTAACAAATCTTGATTTGTAATTTTTAAAATACGTAGATTTTCTCTTTTTAGGTTGTTATTTCCAAAGTCACCAATATATAGGTTTCCTTTTTCATCAGAAGTTAAATCCTCCCAATCATTATTTACAGCTTCTATTTTTATAACTTTAGTGAGTTTTCCTTGCTGATTTACACCAAAAATTTCTGAGGTATTTCCAGAATCATTTAGCATCCAAATCAAATTAGAATTCACAATCATTTCGTTCCCAGAAACTTCTTTTAACGAAGATGATAATTGAGAAACTAAGGTTAATTGCCCATAATTAGTACAAGAATAAAAAAGAAAAAGAATACTATATAGAATTGTTTTTTTCATCTTTTGTAAGTTTACCAACCTCCAGAAGAACCTCCACCGCCAAATCCGCCACCGCCGAATCCACCACCAAAACCTCCGCCAAAGCTTCCGCCCGATGAACCTCCAAAACTTCCTCCGCCACCACCAAAACCTCTTCCAGCACTGCTTAAAATGATAGCATCTAAAACAGAGAAACCACTTTTACGCTTTCCTCCTTTTCCGCCACCACGATTGTTTTTATTAGAAAGGATGATGAATAAAATAATGAAAAAGATAATCGGTATCATTCTAAAGAAACTTGAATCTGTTTTCTTTTTAGATTTTCTACTTCCTTTAAACTCTCCTTTTAAAACTTTAAAAATTGCATCAGATCCTTTGTCTAAACCAGCATAATAATTGCCTTTTTTAAACTCTGGAGTAATAATGTTTACTCGAATATCTGTTGTAATATAATCAGTCATTAAATGTTCAACACCGTAACCTGTTTGAATACTTAATCTTCTATCGTCTTTTGCAACTAAAATAAATATTCCGTTATCCTTACCTTTTTGTCCAATTCCCCATTTATGAGCCCAGTTTGTTGCTAAAAACCCAACATCTTCTCCTTCTGTTTTTGAAATAATTGCAACAACAATTTGTGTTGAAGTTGAATCTGAATATCGAATTAATTTATGTTCAAGATTGGTTTTTTGACTTGGAGAAAGCAACTCAATATAATCATAAACACTGGTTTGTAATTTTGGTTTCTCCGGAATTTTATATTGTCCAAACGCAGATTGAATCAATAAAAATCCAACAAAAAACAAATATTTAGTAATTGTTAATTGTTTACTGCCAACTGAAAACTGTTTTCCAATCATCCTTTAGAAATTTCGTTAGACAATTCGTTTTCATCATCAGTTTGCCAAGGGAAAAATTGTTTTAATTGAATTCCAGCACTTAAAATCCCTGCAACAATTCCGTTTTTAAAATTTCCTTTTTTAAAATGTTCAGCAATAGTATCTCTTGTACAATCCCAAAAATCATCAGCAACAACATTATTTATTCCTTCATCGCCATAAATCACAAATTTTTGATCTTCTGTTGCTACATAAATCAACACACCATTTCTTTGTTCTGTTTGATGCATTTTTAATTCGTTAAAAACCTCTAAAGCTCTTTCGTAAGTATCTTTAGTCGCTTTTCCTTCTATGTGGATTCTAATCTCTCCAGAAGTGTTCAATTCTGCTTTTTGTATGGCGTTTATGACTTCCTTCTCGTCAAATTCAGATAAAAATAAGTGTGCTTTTGGCATTATTGTTTTTTGTTAAAATCAAAATTTACATCTGGCGCATTTTCTGCTCCTTTATCTGAAGCATATAAACTCATTGCTTCAAAACCTGCAATGTTTGCAATTATATTACGTGGAATTTTTTTAATATAGATATTGTAAGCTCCCGCAGAAGTATTAAACCTGTTTCTTTCTACATTAATTCTGTTTTCTGTTCCTTCTAACTGATTTTGTAATTGTAAAAAGTTTTGATTTGCTTTTAAATCTGGGTAACGCTCTACAACAACCATTAACTTAGACAACGCGCTACTTAAACCTGCTTGTGCTTGTTGAAAAGCAGCCATTTTTTCTGGCGTTAAATTCCCTGCATCAATTGTAGTAGAAGTTGCTTTTGCTCTTGCATTAATTACTTCTGTTAGCGTGTTCTTTTCAAAATCTGCTGCACCTTGAACGGTTTTAACTAAATTTCCGATTAAATCATTTCTACGTTGATAAGAACTCTCAACATTTGCCCAAGATATTTCAGCTTTCCCTTTCATATCTATCATTGTATTGTTCATTCCAATTCCCCATCTAACTAATGCGAAAATTAAAACTCCAATAATTATAAGTGGTAACCATTTTTTCATAATTGTATTTTTTAATATTTATAATTGACTTTTTATCTTGTTTAATTCTGCTTTTACTTTTTCTAATCTGCTGATAATTTCATGGTTATTTATGGTGCTTTCTGGATTGTTTTTTAATTTTTGTTTTGCACCTTCTAATGTAAAACCACGTTCTTTTACTAAATTAAAAATAAGTTTAAAATTGGCAATATCTTCTTGAGTAAATAACCGATTTCCTTTTGCGTTTTTTTTAGGTTTGATCACATCAAACTCTTTTTCCCAAAAACGAATTAAGGATGTATTTACTTCAAAGGCTTTGGCAACTTCGCCAATTTTATAATACCTTTTTTCTGGTAAATTGATGTGCATTAATCTAAAGATTGATTTTCTCTTGAAGCTAATTCTAACATTCTGTCGTATTCTTCTGGAGTTAAATCATTAAAGTAATAGTAAACAGGATTCATTTTTCTATTTCCTTTATGAACTTCGTAGTGTAAATGCGGAGCTGTAGAAATTCCTGAAGTACCAACATACCCAATTAAATCTCCTCTTTTTACTTTTTGATTTTTACGAACAACATATCTTTCCATATGTCCGTATACAGTTACATATCCAAAACCATGATCTACTTTAACATAATTTCCTAAAGCACTTCTAGTTCTAACAGCTTTTTGCACAACACCATTTCCGGTTGCATAAACTGGTGTTCCTTTTGGAGCGGAAAAATCCATTCCCCAATGAAATTTTCTGGTTTTATAAATTGGATGTACTCGATATCCATAACCTGAAGCCATCCTTTTTAAATCTTTATTTGCTAAAGGTTGAATTGCCGGAATTGACGCCAACATTTCTTCTTTGTTTTTAGCCAATCTTACAATTTCATCTAACGATTTAGATTGCACAACTAATTGTTTAGATAAAATATCCAACTCTTTTGTTGCTCTTTTAATCATTGAAGAGTTATCGAATCCGTCTAAATATTGATATCTATTTACACCACCAAAACCAGCTTTTCGTTGTTCTTCTGGAATTGGATTTGCTTCAAAATAAACTCTATAAATTGTATTATCTCTTTCTTGTAACTCCGATAACACTTTACTACTTTCTTCTATTCGTTTACTAAGCAGCTCGTAATGTAATTGTAAGTTTTCAAACTCTCTTTTCTGGGCTCTTTCATTTGGTGACATTAAAAACTGACTAAAGCCAATAAACCCAAAAAATGCTACCAAAACAACAGCTAACATAATAAAGCTAATCTTCTTATAGATGCTTTTTTTATCTCGCTCAATCTTTCTGTACGATAAAGTATCTGCGTCGTAATAATATTTTACCTTTGCCATAATCTTAAATGTACTATTTTTGTGTTCTCTTTAATTGTAAAATTTATAGTTAGAAAACATGCAAATTTACAAAATGTTTTACAACTGCCTTTTTTATAGTTTTTATTTAAAGGTAAATTAACTTTTAAGAGCAAAACATTATGCATTAGTATCTATTAGTAGGTAAACTTTACAAAATGTTACATAATTATTATTGATTGAAATTATTATAGATGAAATCGCAAGACGTTAGAGCTACTTTTTTAAATTTTTTTAAAGAAAAAAACCACAGCATTGTGCCTTCTGCACCAATGGTTTTAAAAGACGACCCAACATTGATGTTTACCAATTCTGGCATGGCGCCATTTAAAGAATATTTCTTAGGAAATGCAATACCAAAAAACAATCGTATTTCTGATTCTCAAAAATGTTTACGTGTTTCTGGAAAACACAACGATTTAGAAGAAGTTGGTTATGACACCTATCATCATACCATGTTTGAAATGCTTGGAAACTGGAGTTTTGGTGATTACTTTAAAAAAGAAGCTATTGCTTGGGCTTGGGAATTGTTAACCGAAGTTTACAAAATTGATAAAAGCATCTTATATGTAACTGTTTTTGAAGGAAGTGAAGATGCAGACAAATTAGATTTAGATCAAGAAGCATACGATTACTGGAAAGAAATTATTCCAGAAGATCGTATTTTGATGGGAAATAAAAAAGATAATTTCTGGGAAATGGGAGAACAAGGTCCGTGCGGTCCGTGTTCAGAGATTCACGTAGATATTAGATCTCCAGAAGAAAAAGCTAAAGTTGACGGTAAAACGTTGATCAACATGGATCATCCGCAGGTTGTAGAAATCTGGAACTTGGTTTTTATGCAATACAATCGTAAAGCAAACGGAACTTTAGAAGAATTACCATCAAAACATATTGATACAGGAATGGGTTTTGAGCGTTTGTGTATGGTTTTACAAGATGTAAAATCTAATTACGACACAGATGTTTTTACACCATTAATTAGAGAAGTAGAAGCAATTACAAGTGCTGATTACGGAAATGACGAAAAAACTGACATTGCAATTCGTGTTATTATAGATCATGTAAGAGCTGTTGCTTTTTCTATTGCCGACGGTCAATTACCAAGTAATACCGGAGCTGGTTATGTGATTCGAAGGATTTTAAGAAGAGCTGTTCGTTATGGATTTACTTTTTTAGATAAAAAAGAGCCTTTTATTTATAGATTGGTTGACGTTTTATCTAAAAGAATGGGAACTGCTTTCCCAGAATTAATTTCGCAAAAACAATTAATCGAAAATGTAATTAAAGAAGAAGAAGCTTCTTTTTTAAGAACTTTAGATCAAGGTTTGGTTTTATTAGACGGAATTATTTCAGCATCAAAAACATCAACAATTTCTGGAGAGAAAGCTTTTGAATTGTACGATACTTTTGGGTTTCCAGTAGATTTAACTGCTTTAATTTTATCAGAAAAAGGATATTCTTTAGACGAGAAAGGCTTTAATGAAGAATTACAAAAACAAAAAAATAGATCAAGAGCAGCAAGTGAAACTTCTACAGAAGATTGGACAATTATATTAGAAGATGCACCCGAAGAATTTGTTGGTTATGATACTTTAGAAGCATCCGTAAAACTAACAAGATATAGAAAAGTAGTTTCTAAAAAAGACGGAGAAATGTATCAATTGGTTTTTGATAAAACTCCATTTTACCCAGAAGGCGGTGGACAAGTTGGTGATAAAGGTTATTTAGAAGATTCTTACGGAGATGTTGTCTATATTTTGGATACAAAAAAAGAAAGCAATGTAATTATTCATTTTTCTAAAAACTTACCAAAGCATTTAAACGAAACTTTAAAAGCTGTTGTAGATAAAAAACAACGTTATAGAACAGAATGTAATCATACGGCAACACATTTATTACATCAAGCGTTAAGAGAGGTTTTAGGAACACACGTAGAACAAAAAGGTTCTGCTGTTCACTCAAAATATTTACGTTTCGATTTTTCTCATTTCTCAAAATTAACAGCAGAGCAATTAACAGATGTAGAAAACTTTGTAAACAGAAGAATTGCAGGTAAATTACCTTTACAAGAAAAAAGAAATATACCAATGCAACAAGCAATTGACGAAGGCGCAATGGCGTTGTTTGGAGAAAAATATGGCGATGAAGTTAGAGCAATTCGGTTTGGTCAATCTATAGAGTTATGTGGAGGAACGCATGTAAAAAATACGTCAGATATTTGGCATTTTAAAATTAAATCTGAAAGCGCAGTTGCTGCTGGAATCAGGAGAATTGAAGCCATTACAAATGATGCAGTAAAAGATTTCTATTCTGAAAATAACAAAGCGTATTTTGAGATGAAAGACTTATTAAATAATGCAAAAGAACCTGTAAAAGCATTGCAAAGTTTACAAGAAGAAAATGCTGTTTTAAAGAAAGAAATAGAGCTTTTATTAAAAGACAAAGCGAAGAATTTAATTGGCGATTTAGAAAATCAATTAGAAGAAATAAATGAAGTACAATTTTTAGCAACAGAAGTTGATTTAGATGCAAACGGAATTAAAAATTTAGCATTTGATTTAGGAAAAAAACACCAAAACTTGTTTTTAGTTTTCGGTTCTAAAAACAACGGAAAAGCAATTTTAACCTGTTATGTTTCTAAAGAAATTGTTGAAAGTAAAAACTTAAATGCTGGCACAATTGTTAGAGAATTAGGAAAATACATTCAAGGTGGCGGTGGTGGTCAACCTTTCTTTGCAACTGCTGGAGGAAAAAATCCTGGAGGAATTAAAGAAGCAATCGAAAAAGCAAAAGAGTATATTTTGTAGAAAATTGCAAAGTGTAAAAACTTATAAGGCTCAGAGTATTGTTTTACTTTGAACCTTTCTTTTTATATTTATCTTTTGAAATAGATAGTTATGATTTTACAAACTCAAATTCCGATTGCCAAAGAAAAGTACAATCCAATAACTTACGATTCTAAAATTTTGTTACTAGGTTCTTGTTTTTCTGAAAATATTGGAAACAAATTTGCGTATTTTAAATTTCAATCAAATCAAAATCCGTTTGGTATTTTATTTCATCCAAAAGCGATTGAAAATCTAATTACAAATGCCATTAATAAAAAAGAATATACAGAAAACGATGTTTTCTATTTAAACGAACGCTGGCATTCTTTTGATGCACATTCTAGCTTAAGTTCTCCTGACAAAAATGAGTTGTTAAGCAATTTAAATCAACAAATTACAGCTACAAATCAGCAAATAAAAAATGCTTCTCACATAATTATTACACTAGGAACTTCTTGGGTTTATAGATTTATAGAAACCGATACAATTGTTGCCAATTGTCATAAAATTCCGCAGAAAAAATTCTTAAAAGAGTTGCTTTCGGTTGATGAAATTACAGACAATTTAGAAGCAATTATTGCACTTGTAAAATCAGTAAATCAAAAAGTAAATGTACTTTTTACGGTTTCTCCAGTTCGTCATTTAAAAGACGGATTCACACAAAATCAGCAAAGTAAATCGCATTTAATTTCGGCAATTCATCAAGTTGTAGAACCAAGAAGTTACACACATTATTTTCCGAGTTATGAAATTATGATGGACCAACTACGTGATTATCGTTTTTATGCAGAAGACATGATTCATCCTAATAAAACAGCAATCAATTACATTTGGGAAAAATTTATAGATTCTTGGATTTTAGAAGACTCTAAAGAAACGATGAAAGAAGTTTCAACGATTCAAAACGGAATAAATCACAGACCTTTTAACTCGAATTCTGAAGAACATCAACAGTTTTTAAAAAACCTGAAAAACAAAAAACACAGCTTGCAAAAACAGTTTTCTTGGATGATTTTTTAAATACGTAAGATGACGTATTGTTTGTCTTGTGTATTTTTAAGTATTTTACGTTTTTAAAAATTGATTTCATGCTAAAAAACATCTTTTATCCAACTCTTCAAAATGCTTTTGTTTGGATTAGTGCTCTTTACCTTTTTATATTACTTTTTATAGGAATAGCAGACGCAATGGTTATTGTTTTTGCGTATTTTTTAGAAACCATTATTATTGGTGTTTTTAATGTTTTAAAACTATTTTTAACGATCCGTTTTAGCAAAAAAGAAAATAAGAATCCAGATATGGGAATTTCTGGTTTTGGATTAATCTTTTTCTTTATGTTTCATTACGGTTTCTTTGTTGCTATACAATCTATTTTTGGATTTTCATTGTTTAGTTTTGGTGATAATGGACTTATAAAAGAACCTTTTTATATTTTTGATAATTATGCAATAATTTTAAATTTAGAAGGAATAAAATATGCATTACCAGCAATTATTTTTATGCATTTTGGTAAATTTATATTCGACTTTTTAAAGAATAAAAAGTACTTAAAATTTTCTTCGGATGACATTATGATAAAACCTTATGTGAGAGTTTTTATTCAACAATTTGTGGTAATTATTGCTTTTTTCTTTATGGTTTTTGATGAAGCTGGAATAATTGCTGCATTCTTACTAATTACATTCCGTTTAATAATCGATTTAATTTTAGAAGCCATTAAAGAAAATTCAAAAACCTTAGATTATTTATCAGAAAAATTAGCTAACGAAAAAGCATCAAAAGAAGATGTAAAAAAGCAGCTTATTAACTTTACAGAATAAAATACGAAATTATACGTATTGATTTTACTTTCCATTTTATAGATTTTTGAGTCTCCAATTGTATACATGCAATTTAAACTCAATTATGATGAAAAAACATTTAAAAACTCTTGTATTTCTTAGCTTAACTTTATTGTTTTTAGCTTGTTCTGGTTACGGAAAAAAGTTAGATTATAATGGCACAGAAGTATATTACACAAGTAAAGTTGATAAAACTGATGCTGAAAAATTAGGTGATTATTTAATCCGTTCAAAATTTGCTGATGGTGGCGAAAAATCAATTCAACTTACAAAAGACGAAAAAACAAATAATTTTGTTTTTAGAATGGTTACCACTAAAGAAGCATCAGAAAGTAAAATGTACGAAACCGTTTTTGAATTATTTGCAAAAACAATATCCGATTCTGTTTTTAATAAACTACCAGTAGATTTTCATGTGTGCGATAATACTTTTAATACACTAAAAGTTATTTCATTTAAAGACAATAAAGAAGATTAGTAATGAATACTGCTGAACACACCAAAATACTTTCTCATTGGAAATACACAACCAAACAGTGGGATGAATTTGTTACAATTGAAAAGGGAAACAAAAAAGAGGATAGTATTTATTTTGGTATTGGTATTCTAATTCTAGGATCGTTAGGATTAATGGTTCTTAGAGGAACTTCTTTTCTTACAGGGTTGCTCTTTGCAGTTCCGTTTGCAATTTTAATTCCGTTTCTACGAATGAAATTTAGTTACAGACACTTAAAAAAAGGCATTAAAAACCCTGAAGTAAAAATAACATTCCAAAAGCTATACATAAACAATCATGTTGTTGAACTGCAAAACAAAAATAAGCGTGTTAAAAGCATGAAAATTATTGACGCAAAAAACAACTTAAAGCTATTAGAGTTTGATGTACAATGGCTTACAAGAAAAGGCCCTACAAATGATGAGTTTAGAATATTAATTCCGGATGACAAAATAGAAGAAGCCGAAAAATTAATTTCATTATTATAAGTTCCCCGATTACAATTCTAAAAATACGTCAGATGACGTATTTTTTTTTCTTATGAATTATATGAGTTTTGTATAGATAATAACTAAAAAATGAAATTATGAAAACTCTTAAAAAAATTACAATATTATTATTTTTTACACTAATTGTAATAAGTTGTACCAAAAGCAATACTTCTGGAGGCTCTTGCGATACTATCTGTGAATACTCTATTGTTTCTGGTGAAACAGCAGGAACTATGGTAAATGGTTCTGACGGTAGTTATGAATTAACTTTTGATTATGAATCAACTGGATCTCCTTTTACAAATGGTACAAAAGCAAAGTTTACACTAAACAACAATGTTTTAACTGTAGAAGTAACAGGTAAAGATTGTATTACAATTAAAAACCCAATAAAGACAAGTAAAACCGAATACACTTTTAAAGATACCTGTAGAGATAATTTAGCTTATTCAGTTTCTGCAACTTCTGGTGGAGATTTAAATGAAATCAATGTAGCCTCTACTTCTGGTACTTGGTACGGACAATTCAAAAAATAACAACGATTGTTTTTAGGGTTAAGATGGCTAGTAATAACTAGTAAAAAGCTAGCCATCTCCTTTAAAACAGTTTATAAAAATTACAAATAAAAACCTTAAAAACAACTATCATGAAAAAATTAATCTTCTTTTTAATTGGGATTCTAGCTATTTCTAATAGCAATTACGCTCAATCTGATCTTTTTAATCTAGAGTCTCAAAAACTGCACAAAAAAGTTGCAAAAACTATTGAACATTATTATACCTATCACGAAAGAAGTGGTGGTTTTGTAAAAGTTTCTACAACCATTAACAATTATAATGAAGATGGAAATTTAACACAAAAATACTCTCAATATAACAGTACTTATTCTGGTGCTACGACAACTACAGAAACTATGTATAATTATGACACAAAAGGACGTATGATAAGTACTCAAGATATTAGTGCAAAAAAAAGCAGCTATTCTAGTTATAATAAATTTACCTACAATGATGATGGCTATTTAACTAAAAAAGAAACCATTTATGAAAATGGCAATATTTACGTTTACAATTTCTTTTATGACAAGAAAGATCGGTTAATAAGAACTGAAGATTTTGATTCTAAAGGTAATTTAACAGCAAGAGAAAACTATACGTATAACGGTAACAAAAAAACAAAAATTCGAAAAAGTTACGATACAAAAACTGGCAATGTTATTGGCACCTATACAACATACTACAAAAAAGATAAAAGTATACGTTATGTTTCAAAATCTAAGTACAGTAATAATGATATTACTTATAAATATGATAAAAATGATAACTTAATAAGTTCTGTTTATAAAAACAAAGCAACTTCTAACACCAAGAATTCTTATGAATATGACAACAAAGATAATTGGGTAAAAAAGTATTACAAATATGGAAACACAACTAATAACTTTTATTTCAGAGAAATTATTTTTACAAATGGAAACACTACTGGAAGTGTAGATTTTGATAAAAATTATATTAAGAAAAACGGGAATTTTGCAAATGTAAATGTTGTACCAATTGTTAAATATACAAAAACCACAAACAATAATACAGTAACAACATCAGATTCAAAAATGCCTGTTTTTAAAAACAAAAGCTTTGTTTTTAACTATGTTAATTTAGATAGTAAAATTAATTCACTTACCGGAGAAGTTACGATTTCTGTAATTGACAGCGATAGAATGTCTAACAATAGTACTGTAAAAATTTCTTATGCTTTTGGTGGTAAAACGTACACAGATACTTATAAAGTTGTTTCGCATTCTAGCTTAGAAGAATATAATTTTTGGTCATTAAAATCTACAACCAAAACAACAACTATTGCTTTCTCTATCAATTATCAAAAGAAATTTATAGAATCTAGAGATCTATATTTAGCAGGTATGTTAAACATGACTTTTAATGGTAAAACCACTGGATTTTATTTAGAATAAATAATAGAATACAAATTAAATATCTCCCATGATTAAAGACAATTTTACACTACTTCTTTGTTTGACTTTTTTAGTGCTTTCTTTTATTATATTTCAATATATCGAAATACTTAAAACTAAGAAATCAGCAGTAATTCAATTAGATTTATTACGCAATCAAATTGCAGAAGAAAAAAGTATTTTAGAAACATATAACAAAGAAGTAGTGAAAATTGATGTCATAGAAAAAGATGTCAATCAAAAATTAAGAATATTAAAAACAAAAATAGTAACTTTAGATTTCTCTTTTAAAGAATTAATAGCATGTATTATAAAAGAATAAGCATTGTTTTTGTTTCGGTATTTTTATTTTTTTCAGCAACTATCTCTAGTCAACAAAAACAGATTGAAGCTATAAAAAAACAATTAAGTACAGAGCAACTTTCTGATTCTTTAAAAATTAAATTACTCGGAGATTTAGGTTGGTATTATGGAAATGTAAATATTGATTCTTCTTATTTTTACACTAAAAAAGGGCTGCAATTAGCTTTAAAAACAAACAATCAAAAGGGAATTGGGCAATCTTACAATGACATTGGAATTATTTATTACAGAACATCACGATTCGATTCTGCAATTACTTATTACAACAAATCTTTAAAAATTAGAAAGAAATTAAATGACTCTGTTGGTATTGCTGGTTTATATTCTAAAATAGGAATTACATTTCAACAGACTTCAACTTTAGATTCTGCATTGTTTTACAACAATAAATCTTTAAGGGTTTATGAATCTTTAGGAATGACAAGGTTTGTTGCAGTAAATCAAAATAACAGTGCAAATATTTATTTAAACTTAAAGCAATACGACAAAGCATTAGAAATGCATTTTAAAGTTTTAAAAGGTAGAGAAATTACTAGAATACCAAGTGAACTTTCTGAATCTTATATAAATATTGGTAATGTTTATCAACAACTTTTAGACTTTAAAAATTCAAAAAAATATTACAATCTTGCAATTCCAATTGCAGAAAAAAATAATTTAATCCGTCAGTTATCAATTGTTTACAACAATTATGGTAATATTTATAAAGAAGAAAATAATATCAAACAAGCATTAGTTTATTATCAAAAAGCATATGTTATTAGAAAAAAATTGAGTGATGATTTTGGTCTTGCAAGTGTTATTGGAAATCTAGGCACAATCTATTTTGAAGTTGGTCAGTTTAAAAAAGCAGAAAACTATTATTTTGAAGGTGCTACATTGGCAAAAAGAATTGGTGCAAAAGAATTAGAACTGAGCAGCTATAGAGGCCTGCTGCAATTAAAAAGTTTTCTAAAACAACCTGATAGCACAGTTTTTTATCAAAAAAAATACGACGATTTAAATAACATAATTAGAAACGAAAATGTTACCAAACAGGTTGCAGAAATAGAAACCAAATACGAAACTGAAAAAAAAGAAAAAGAAATTGCTTTACAAAAAGAACAACTTTTAGAAAGCGAACTTAAAGTAAAAAACAGAAATTTATACGCCATTCTTATTACAGCAATTTTGCTGCTTTTAGGAATTCTTTATTACGGATTTTATAAAAGAAATAAGTTAAAAAGAGAGCAATTACAAAAAGAAATTGATTTAAAAGATGCGCTTGCAACTATTAAAACTCAAAACCAATTACAAGAACAACGCTTGCGTATTTCTAGAGATTTACACGATAATATTGGCTCTCAACTTACCTTTATTATTTCTTCAATAGATAACTTAAAGTTTATTACCAAAGATGCAAACGAAAAACTAAAAGATAAACTTTCGTCGATTAGTTCGTTTACTTCTGATACCATTTTTCAGTTGCGAGATACCATTTGGGCAATGAATAAATCAGAAATCTCTGCTGAAGATTTACACGCACGGATTTTATCTTTTATAGAAAAAGCAAAAACAGCAGCGGAGAATACCGAATTTATTTTAGATAATTCAATAAATCCAGACAAAAAATTTACTTCTTTGGTTGGTATAAATCTATTTAGAGTTGTGCAAGAAGCAATTAACAATTCAATAAAATATGCTGAAGCATCAGAAATAAAAATTGAACTTTATCAAGAAAAAAATCAAATTACAATTTCTATAAAAGACAACGGAAAAGGTTTTGATAAAAACACCATCGTTTTTGGAAACGGCTTAAGCAATATGGAAAAAAGAATGAGTGAAATTGGTGGAAAAATAACAATTGGTTCTGAAGAAAAAAGGGGAACTAAAATAAAAATTGTGTTTAATACCTAATTGTTATAACTTGGTTTTATGTTTAAAAAATATATTTACCTTATCTTTTTAACTTTAAGTTCTATTTCTTTTTCACAAAATATAACTTACTACGACAGTATTAAAAAACTAGAAGCAAAAATAAGTAAACAGGAGTTCTTATCTGTAATTTTAAATATTCCTCATGATAAAGCTGTTTCAAATTTAAAAACCTTTGAAAAACTCAATAAAAAAGCCGAAACAATTGCAAGAGAACTTAAAAAAGATAGTGCATTAGCTGCTGTTTTTATACAACAATCTTTAGCTCTTCATTATACTTCAAATGACGAAAAAGCAATAGATGTTACTTTAAAAGCAATTAGAATTTATGATTCTTTAAATAAAACCGAAGATGTAGCTAATTCTTATTTACAACTAGGATGGAAACTAAAATATAGGAATTTAGATAAAGCTTTTTTATACATGAAAAAAGGGCTAAAAATATTAGAAGAAAAAAATCCAACTTCTTGGAGATTAACTGGTGGATATAATAATTATGGTGTTTTGTTTCAATACAAAAATCAACTAGACAGCGCATTATATTTTCATAAAAAATCATTACAACTTTCAATAGCTGCAAATGACAGTATTGGAATTCCGTATGCACAAACCCACATTGGAGAAGTTTTTTATAAGAGAAAGGAATTTAATTTAGCAAAAAAATATTTAGATAGCGCATTAAATATTAGAAAAAAAAGAGATGATCTTTACGGAATTACTGATTCAAATTTATATTTAGGTGATTTATATTTTACTAAAAAAGAATTTAAAAAAGCCAATAATTATTATAAAATTGGCTATAATCTATCTAATCAAAACAACTATTATCCTTTAAAAAAATATACTACAGAACAACTTCATAAAACTTTTGATTCTTTGTCAGATTATAAAAATTCTTTAAAATATTTTAAAGAATTTACTACATTAAAAGATTCAATTTTAAATATAAACACAAATAATAAAATAACTGAATTAGAAATTGTTTATCAAACCGAAAGAAAAGAAAAGGAGATAAATAAACAATTAGTAATAATAAAAAATAGAAATCTTTATGCCATACTTATAACTTCAGTATTATTAATTGTTGGCATTTTATCTTTCGGGTTTTATAAGAAAAATCAATTAAAAAGAAAACAATTAGAGAAAGAAATTGACTTAAAAAACGCGCTTGCAACTATTATAACTCAAAATAAATTGCAAGAACAACGTTTACGAATTTCGCGCGATTTACACGATAATATTGGTTCTCAACTTACATTTATTATTTCCTCTATCGATAACTTAAAGTTTGTTACCAAAGATGCAAACGAAAAATTGAAAAATAAACTTTCTTCAATTAGTTCGTTTACTTCTGATACCATTTTTCAGCTTCGTGATACTATTTGGGCAATGAATAAATCAGAAATTACTATTGAAGATTTACACGCACGGATTTTATCATTTATAGAAAAAGCAAAAACAGCAACAGAAAACACCGAATTTGTTTTAAACAACTCAATAAATCAAGATAAAAAATTTAGTTCTTTAGTTGGTATAAACCTATTTAGAGTTGTGCAAGAAGCAATTAACAATTCAATAAAATATGCTGAAGCATCAGAAATAAAAATTGAACTTACTGAAGAAATAAATCAAATTACAATTACTATAAAAGACAACGGAAAAGGCTTTGATAAAAACACCGTTACTTTAGGAAATGGCTTAAGCAATATGGAAAAAAGAATGAGTGAAATTGGCGGAAAAGTAAAAATAATTACAAAATCTAACACAGGTACAACGATTTCTCTTAGCATAAATACGTAATATTACTAATGCAAATTCCAAACAATAAGGTTTATATTTGATAAAAATCAACCATTTATGAGTATTAAAATAGCCATAGCCGAAGACAATTATTTTTTAGGAAAAGCAATTGAAGAAAAACTTTCTTTTTTTAGTGATATAAATCACAAGTTTACAGCAAAGAATGGTGCAGAGTTAATTGGATCATTAGAAGAAAATCATAATTTAGATGTTATTTTAATGGATATTCAAATGCCAGTGATGGATGGTATTAAAACTACTGAAATTGTAAAGAGTAAATACCCGCACATAAAAATAATTATGCTAACTGTTTTAGATGATGATGATTTTATTTTTAATGCGATAAAAGCTGGCGCAAATGGTTATTTATTAAAAGAAATTGATGCAGAGAAACTACATAAAAGTATTCTGGAGGTTTTAGGCGGAGGTGCGCCAATGTCTCCAAGCATCGCTTTAAAAACACTAAACTTACTTAGAAATCCAAATACATTAGAAAATAAAGAATTAAATACTGAAGAGATAACTTTAAGTAAGAGAGAAACCGAAATTTTAGAGCATTTAAGCAAAGGGTTAAAGTACAATGATATTGCCGATAACTTAATTATTTCTCCCGCAACTGTTCGTAAACACATAGAAAATACCTACAAAAAATTACAAGTCCATAATAAAATGGAAGCAGTAATTAAAGCACAACAACACAAATTAATTTAAGTTATTAAAATAATTTTCACTAAATTTATCGAATATTAATCTCCCCGATTAAAAAAAATGATTCAAAAAATACTAACAGGAATTGTTATTGGCTGTGTAATAGGTCTCTTTACAACGAGTTTCTTTTTACCCAATGAGACGCTATTTAATTTATTTTGGACTAAAATTACTGCAACATCAATAGTTACAGGTTTTTTTTGTGGGATTTATGCACACTTATCAAAATCGAAACTTCAAATCTTTTTAGTTTCTATACTTATTGGTATGGTTGTCTTCTTTACAAAATACTTAATTACTGGTCACAACTTTGACCCATTAACAATGGGTGCCTTTACTGGCGCTTTATTAGGTGCAATTCTTTCTGTTTTAAGAAAAATTGAAACTGCTTTAAAAATTAGAAGACGTCTAAAAAGACATCGAGAAAGTGGCTTTAATAATTACGGATACTAAAGATATTGATCCACATTTTGCCAAGGTCCACCATTAATTGTATCTATTCCATTCTTTTTTAGAAACTGCGCTGCTTGTCCACTTCTACCACCACTTAAACAAACTGCAATTACGGGTTTATTCCAAGATTTTATTTCATCTATTTGCAACGGAATTAAATTAAGAACAATATGTTTAGCACCATTACAATGTCCTTGATCCCACTCCATTTTTGTTCTAACATCTAAAACAATTGCTCCTTTTTCTAAATATTCTTTAATCTCTAATTCCATATTTTTTCTTTTAAACAGGTCAAAAAATCCCATGTAAATATATTTATATCGTTAATTTTAATTTTTGCACAAAACTATACCTTTTTCAATAAGTGTTGTGTAGCTTTTGTTACATTTTAATTTTTCTAATTGATTTAATACTATTTTTTGAATAGAAAAATTATACTTTACCGAAAGTTCGTATAACTCTAACATGAGTAACCAATCAGTAGAAAATTTACTTATAAGAATATTATAAACCTCTTCTATATTATTTTCTGAAACATTATTTTTCTCTCTAAAATCTCTAACTTTTTGATACAAAGCATAGAGTTCTTTATCTGAATCTGAGTACTTTATTTTATGTGTTTTAGTTTCAGAAACCTTATTTACATTTAAAAAAGAAAGTACAGAAGCTGGTCCTGCGTATGCAGACACAATTTCTTTTCCAACAGCCATGTCATAAATTCCCCAAGTAGGATCAAACAAAACAGTATCTTGATATGTTACGGTACAATCTTTAAAAGAAATCAATTGGATTTTACCTCTTAAATCTCTAGTTCCAGTAATTACCTTTCCAACCACTTTAACGCCGCCTTCAAACTCTAAAGTAGTTTGTTTTCCCTCGTAAACTCCGTATGCTTCCAAATCTCTCGGACTCATATTTTCTATCGGAATGTTAATTCCTTTTAGTTTACCAATTGGGCTTCCAAATCCTTCTGCGTGATATTCAATTCCGTGTCCAATTAATTCTTTATCTCTGTTAGACAAAGCGGTTTCGCCAATTGTTTGAATATAAATTGGCTTGTTATCAAATTCTATAACATTAGAAAAATTACCTGAAATTTGTAATCCTGTACTTAATTCAATAGTTCCTAAATTTTTAGAATCTATTAGTTTTTTTACACCATTTAACCCACCTTTTCTAAGTGCCATCGTATTTGCAAATTGCTCTAACACCAAACTTAACTTTGCAAAGTCTGGAGTAACAAACAACTGTGGTTGAGGCTTTGTAATATCAAAACTAATATTTGCTGCTTCTAAAGAATAAGGTAATTTTTTTACTTCATCTGTTAAACACCAAGTACTTTCTCCTATTGAAGATAATAATCCTGCTCCATAAATTTTTGGATCTCCTATTGTTCCTATCAAACCATATTCTACAGTCCACCAATGTAAATTTCTAATTTGTGCCATTTCAGACAATTCGCCTATCGAATTTTGTAATTCTTCAACTGCATTTTGCGCTGCTTCAATTTCTTGTTCTGAACTACTTGGGTCTTCTTTTAAAATTGATAGTAATCGAATTGCTTCATACATCTCATAATCTTTTGACGATGAAATTGCTTTGCTTCCTATTTCTCCAAAACGTCTTAAATATTCTGCATATTCTGGATTTGCAATTATCGGTGCATGACCAGCAGCTTCGTGAATAATATCTGGCGCAGGCGTATATTCTATATGATTAATTGTTCTCATATCTGATGCAATTACCAACACATTATAGGCTTGAAATTCCATAAAAGCATTTGGCGGAATAAAACCATCAACAGAAACAGCAGCCCAACCAATTTCTTTTAAAATTCTGTTCATTCCTTCCATATGTGGAATTGAATCAACAGAAATACCTGTTTTTTTTAAGCCTTTTGTATACGATTTATGCGCAACACGTTTTAAATAATCTACATTCAATCGCATTACATAACGCCAAACTGCTTGGTTTTGCGCTGTGTATTCTTCATACGGTTGCTTTACAATAAACTTATGTAAGTGTTTTGGTAATTTTTTGGTGACTTCATTCAATTCTAAATGATTTTCCATTGTGGTTTTTTAATTGAAAATAAGAACTCTTTTCTGTGTTTTTTACAGTTGTAAAGTTACATATTTTACGATTGATTTTAAAGAATTCTTTAGATAAAGAAGTATTTTACTTTTGTAAAAATTTAACTTTAAGCAAAAAAATCTTTCTTATTTTTACACTTTAAATTTCTTATGAATAAAAAAGTAATCTTACTTATTTTAGATGGCTGGGGAATTACACAAGACCCAAAAGTATCTGCAATTTACAACGCAAAAACACCTTTTATCAACTCGTTATACAACGATTTTCCGCACGCAAGCTTAAGAACAGATGGCGAACATGTTGGTTTACCAGAAGGACAAATGGGAAATTCTGAAGTTGGACATATGAATTTAGGAGCTGGCAGAATTGTGTATCAAAATTTAGCACGAATCAATAAAGCTGTAAAAGAAAATACATTATCACAAGAAAAAACTTTGGTAGCAGCTTTTGATTATGCAAAGAAAAAGAATAAAAATGTTCATTTTTTAGGCTTGGTTTCTAATGGAGGAATTCATTCACATATCAATCATTTAAAAGGATTGTTAAAAGCAGCAAAAGAAAATGATTTAGAAAATGTGTTTTTACACGCTTTTACCGACGGAAGAGATTGTGATCCAAAATCTGGAAAATTCTTTATTGATGATATCCAAAAAACCATGCAAGAAACTACCGGAACATTGGCTTCAATTACTGGAAGATATTATGCAATGGACAGAGATAATCGTTGGGAAAGAGTACAATTGGCTTATGATGGATTAGTTAATGGAAATGGAGTAAAATCTAACAATGCACTTGACAGTATTCAAAAAAATTATGACAATGGTGTAACAGATGAATTTATCAAACCTATTATTATGGTTGATAAAAACAACAATCCAACAGCTACAATTCAAAAAGGTGATGTGGTTATTTTCTTTAATTACAGAACCGATAGAGGAAGACAATTAACAAACGCTTTAACTCAAAAAGATTTTATAGAACATGGTATGAAAAAACTTCCTTTGTATTTTGTAACCATGACAAGTTATGATGATACATTTAAAAATGTACACATCATTTACCATAATAGCAACATTAAAAACAGCCTAGGAGAAGTTCTTGAAACTGCCAACAAAAAACAAATTAGAATTGCCGAAACAGAGAAATATCCACATGTAACATTTTTCTTTTCTGGAGGAAGAGAAAAAGAGTTTATTGGCGAAAAAAGATTGTTATGTCCATCACCAAAAGTAGCAACCTACGATTTAAAACCAGAAATGAGCGCATACGAAATTAGAGATGCAATCGTTCCTGAATTAAAAAAGGGCGAAGTAGATTTTGTATGTTTAAATTTTGCAAACGGCGATATGGTTGGTCATACTGGAGTTTTTGAAGCCGCTGTAAAAGCATGTGAAACGGTAGATAATTGCACAAAAGATGTTGTAACTGCTGCACTAGACAACAACTATACAACCATCTTAATTGCAGATCACGGAAATTGTGAAACAATGATGAATCCAGATGGCAGTCCACATACTGCACATACTACGAATCCTGTACCTATCATCTTAATTGACAAAGAAATAAAATCAATTAAAAATGGTATATTGGGCGATATTTCTCCCACAATTTTAAAATTAATGGGTGTAAAACAACCCAAAGAAATGACTCAAGAACCTTTAGTTTAAAATTTAGATGAAAAAATTAATATTTGTATTTGCATTAACTTTTATAGTTAATAGTTACGCACAAGAACAATCAAAAGCAACAAGAAATGCTTCAGGAGATTTAGTTGGTATTACTCATAAAGAAGACTTTAATCAATTACCTTATTCTAAATGGTTTAATGTAAACTACCATGCTTATACACCAGATGCTAAAAGTATTTCTAAACTAAAAAAGAAGCTTAAAAATGTTAAAATAAAAGCTTTTGTTGCTACTTGGTGTCATTTAAGTAAAAAAGACATACCGCGTACTTATAAAATATTAGAACAGGCTGGTTTCGATTTTAACAACATCGAATTTATATCATTAAACAGAGGAAAAAGTACACCTGATAATTTACAAAAGGATCTAAATATTAAAAGCGTTCCTACATTCATCTTTTATAAAAAAGGAGAAGAAATAGGTAGATATATAGAATATCCTCAACAGAATTTAGAAAAAGATTTTTTAACCATTGTAAGTGGTAAAAAATACAAGTAGGATATTAAACAAAATATTATATGTTGCCTAAAAACCATTTGATTATTGCTGTAGATTTTGACGGAACCATTGTCGAGGATGCGTATCCTAGAGTTGGCGAACCAATGCTATTTGCTTTTGAAACCTTACAAAAACTACAATCAGAAGGACATCGACTTATTTTATGGACATACAGAAGCGGTAAAGCATTAAGAGAAGCTGTACAGTTTTGCAAAGAAAATGGCATTGAATTTTATGCCGTAAATAAAAGTTATCCTGAAGAAGAATTTGATGGTAAAATAAGCCGAAAAATCAATGCAGATTTATTTATTGATGATAGAAATGCAGGTGGATTCATCGGCTGGACAGAAGTGTATAAGCTTATTTTTAATTACACACCAGAGGTTCCTAAAAAAAAGCGAAAAGGATTCTTTTCTAGACGTAAATAAATTTACTTAATTCCATCTACATAACTTCTTTCTATACTTTCTCTAAAATCTGGATGCGCAATTTTTACTAATTCTTTTATACGTTGTTTAATTGTTTTTCCATATAAATTAGCAATACCATATTCTGTAACAATATATTGTACATGAGCTCTTGTAGTAACAACTCCGGCTCCTTGTTTTAAAAACGGCACAATTCTACTAATTCCTTTATTGGTAATAGATGGCAATGCAATAATTGCTTTTCCACCTTCACTTAATGATGCTCCTCTAATAAAATCCATTTGACCACCAACACCAGAATACATATTTTGACCGATAGAATCTGCACAAACCTGACCAGTAACATCAACTTCTATTGCAGAATTAATTGCTACCATTTTAGGATTTTGTTTTATGATGGCAACATCATTTGTGTAATTTGATGCTCGCATTTCTATAAACGGATTATCATCAACATAATCATATAAACGTTGCGAACCAATTAAAAAAGTAGCCAAAGCTCTTCCTCTATTTACCTTTTTATAATTCCCGTTGATTACATCTTTTAAAATTAAATCAATAACTCCGTCAGAAAACATTTCTGTATGCAACCCTAAATCTTTATGATTTCCTAATCTTGATAAAACAGCATTCGGAATACTACCAATTCCCATTTGCAAAGTGCTTCTGTCTTCAATTAAACTTGCAACATGGTTTCCAATCTTATTTTCTATTTCTGTCGAAGGAGCAATTTCATGACTTGGTAATGGCTCATCACAATCTACAAAAGCATTAATTTCTGAAACATGAATAATTCCTGCACCAAAAGTTCTTGGCATATTTTTATTTACTTGCGCAATTACATGCGTTGCATTTTCAATAGCAGCTAAAGTTGCTTCTACAGAAACTCCTAAAGAACAATAACCGTGTTTATCTGGCACAGAAACATGAATTAAAGCAACATCTAAATCAACAATATTACGCTTAAATAGTAATGGTAATTCACTTAAAAAAACTGGCGTATAAGAACCGTTTCCAGCTTTTAAAGTATGACGTACGTTTTTCCCAATAAAAAAAGAATTAACATGAAAACTGTTTTTAAGTTCTGGATTTGCATATGGAGCAACACCTTCTGTATGTAAATGACAAACTTCTACACTTCTTAACTCTTCATGTCTTGCAGACATAGCAATAATTAATTTTTGTGGCGCAGCTGCAGCGGCCTGAATATATACTCTATCGTTAGATTTTATAACTTTTACAGCTTCTTCTGCTGTTATTGATTTATACATGGTAATTTGTTTACTATTTTAAGTTGCAAAGCTATAAACTATAGCTTATAAAAAAGCTATCAAAAGTCATGTTTTAAAGAAAATTCCGTTTTTTATTAGTTGATTTTTTAAAGTATCTTTGCGCATTAATTTTACCTTAATGATTCAAATAAAAACTTTAGAAGAAATTGAAATAATGCGAGAAAGTGCATTAATTGTTTCTAAAACTTTAGGAATTCTTGCCAAAGAAGTAAAACCTGGTGTTACTACTCTACAATTAGATAAATTAGCAGAAGATTTTATTCGCTCTGAAGGTGCAGTTCCTGGTTTTTTAGGATTGTATGATTTCCCAAATACATTATGTATGAGTCCGAATGCGCAAGTTGTTCACGGTTTTCCTACGGATGAACCATTGATTGAAGGTGATATTATTTCTATAGATTGTGGTGCGTTAAAAAATGGATTTTATGGCGATCACGCTTATACTTTTGAAGTTGGTGATGTTGCTCCAGAAACAAAAAAATTATTAGAAGTTACCAAACAAAGTTTGTACGAAGGAATTCGTGAATTTAAAGCTGGTAACAGAGTTGGTGATGTTGGTTTTGCAATTCAGAATTATGCAGAAAAACATGGTTACGGAGTTGTTAGAGAATTGGTTGGACATGGTTTAGGAAGAAAAATGCACGAAGATCCAGAAATGCCAAATTATGGAAAACGTGGTAGAGGAAAAAAGTTTGTAGAGGGAATGGTAGTTGCCATTGAACCGATGATTAACATGGGAACGCATCAAATAAATCAATTAAAAGATGGTTGGACTATTTTAACTAGAGACGGAAAACCTTCTGCTCATTTTGAGCACGATGTTGCTATTGTAAACGGAAAACCAGAATTGCTTTCTACTTTTCAATATATTTATGAAGCATTAGGAATTGTTTCTAATGAAGAAGATGAATTTAGAGCTTAAAGCTATCGTATGAAACTAAAATATATCATTTTTTTTTTTATTACAGGTATTATTTTAATATGCGCTGGAGCTTTATTTAAAATACTTCATTGGATGTTAGGTCCAGAATTACTTACAATTGGAACAATTCTACAAATAATTGCTTTCCTTTTTTTTATTATAAAACTGTTTACCAATAAAAAATTTAAAGACCTTTTAAATCAATAATTGAAAATCTTTAAAATCATACTAAACACTTTTCCAAGACCAATGCTTATTAAACTAAGTTATTTGGCAAAACCTTTTATTACTTTTTGGCTTAAAGGAAACAACTTTACAGATCCAATTGATGGAAAAAGTTTTCGAAAATTTTTACCGTACGGATACGAAAATCAACGTGAAAATGCTTTATCGCCAAGTACACTTTCTTTAGAAAGACATCGTTTACTTTGGCTGTATTTACAAAATGAAACAGATTTTTTTACAGCACAAAAATCTGTACTTCACATGGCGCCAGAACAATGTTTTTTATCCATTTTTAGAAAACAAAAAAACTTAGATTATATTACAGCAGATTTGTATTCTCCGATTGCTGATGTAAAAGCAGATATTCTTAATTTACCTTTTAATGACAATTCTTTTGATGTTGTTTTTTGCAATCATGTATTAGAACACATCTCAGATGATACAAAAGCAATGCAAGAATTGTATCGTGTTTTAAAACCAAACGGAATGGGGATTTTTCAGATTCCGCAAGACTTATCTAGAGCAACAACTTTTGAGGATGATTCTATAACAGATCAAAAAGAACGCACAAAAATATTTGGACAATACGATCATGTAAGAGTTTACGGAAGAGATTATTTTGACAAACTACGCTCTATCGGTTTTAAAGTTGACGAAGTAGATTACACAAAAAAAATCGCTCCAGAAATGGTAGAGCGATTTTGTTTATCTAAAGGCGAAATTTTACCTGTTTGTTTTAAAGTAAATTAAGGATGTTTTCTTAAAAAATCTTCTAAAGGTTCTAATTTTTCTACACCAAGAATAATAAATTTTTCTCCATCAAATTCTTGATGAATTTGATAACCACCAGCTTCTAATTTTATTAATTGAGATTTCCCTGGATATTTACCAGCTTCATTAGTTGCTGCACTTACTTTTGTTCCGTTTTGATTTACCCAAAAAGAATCTGCACCATTTGCAACATGTGCTTTACCATTATAAAAAGGGCCTAAATTATTAAATTCAGTTGCTTTTAAGAATTTCCCATCAATTCCACATAAAAAGCCAGACAATGTATAATCAGGTAAGTATAAAGGGTAAATTCCACCGCCAATATGTCCGCCAAAATCGTACCATACTTTATCAATTCTTACTTGTCCTTCTTTATTATATTTTTCAATCTTATCTGTTTTCTTTAAATCTTTAAATAAGTCTCTTTCATTAGACACATTTACAAATTTCTTTGTCGCAATATCAAACACCAATGCTTTTAAAGAATTGTTTGGATATGTTATAATTCTACCGCTTCCTCTCGGTAACATTACTTTACCGTAATTGGTAGAAAGCGTATTAAAGTCTGCAATGTTTGGTAATAAAAATCCTTTTTTTGTTTTAGTATCAAAACAATAAATTTTAGTTGGGTTTTCTTTTTGATTTAAAAGCAAGATATAACCATCAAAGCTTTTTACATCTTTATAAGCATCTGGCTGAACAAAAACTGCTCCAACATCATTCATAACTCCAAAAAAATCATCCTTCTGAAAAACAGAAATTCCGTTTTTATCAAAAGCTTGAATAGACTGAAATTTTAATGTTAATGCGTCAGATTTATTTTGCCAAACGGTTTTTAAGGAATCTATTCTTCTATGTTCTTTTTCTCTTGCTAATCTTGCCTGTTCTTGTTTTTGGTTCTCTAGTTCTATTTTTTCGAGTTCTTCTTCTATAGAAACATAAAGATCAAGTAACTGTGTATAGGTTTCTGTTTTTTTATTTTTAACTAAAGTAAAGTATTGTTTTGCATAGTTTTTTGCTTCTTCAAATTCATTTAATTCAAATTTAATTAAAGCTCCTAACCTTGCTACATCAGCTTTTGTAATTGTATCTAATAATTTAATTGCTCTTTCAAAGTTTTTATCAGCTTCATCAATTTCTAGTTTTGTGTAATTAGTTTCTGCTTTACGAATATAAACTCCTGCAATTTCTTTATTTGATTGCCCAAAAGTTGACAAACTTAAAAACACTATTGCAAGTGTAAAAAGTAGTTTTTTCATAGTTGGTTTGTTGATTATCACCCTATATTGATTTGTATTGCAATATAGTAAAAAATAAAAAAAACGAACAAGCTCTAAGACACAAAATTAAAAGTTTCTAAACTCATCTATTGTATTATTTTTATTTAAATAAATTAAAATAACTTTTAAATTGTTGTGCAGTCTTAAAAACTCTTTCGTTTTTTCGAATCCCATTGCCATAAAAGCAGTTGCATATGCATCTACATCTGCGCAATCTAAACTTGAAATTACAGAAGCACTTAATAAATTACTTTCTTTTGCAAAACCTGTTTTAGGATTTACCGTATGTACATATTTCTTACCATCTTTAGTTATTCTAAATTTTCTATAATTGCCTGAAGTTGCCATTGACTCATTTTTTAGTTGAATGGTTGTTTGAAACGACTGTGTACCGTCTGTGTTTGGTTTCTCTATGGCTACATTCCAAAAGTTCCCTTTTTTATTTTTCCCTCTAACTCTTATTTCACCACCTATTTCTACTAAATAATTGTGTATGTTTTTACTTTCTAAAAAACGGGCAACTACATCTACACCAAAACCTTTTGCAATTGAATTAAAATCTAGATAGATTTCTTGAAACTGTTTTTTGATTTTATTATTTTTTAGTTGCACTTTATCTAAGCCAACAAATTGCATTATTTTTTGAATAGATAAACTATCCATTTCTTTTTTAGATTCTATTGAACCAAAACCCCAAGCATTTACTAAATTACCAACCGTTGGGTCAAAATAACCATCAGTTTCTTTAAATATTTTTTTTGATTTTTGAAAAACTTCGGCAAATAAATCATCTACAATTATGGTTGAATCTCCAGAATTAATTTTAGAAATATCTGAAGTTGAAATGTAGTTTGAAAGTGATTTATTTACTAAAAAAAATAAACTATCAATAGATTTTTGATAGTTAACTTTTTGATTGTGTACGATTGTAAAATGATAGGTTGTTCCGAAAACAAAACCCTCAAAATTAATTGTTTGTGTTTCTTCCTCAGAACTACAAGAAAGCAAAAAAGCTACAATAAACAGTAAAAAAAACTTTTTCATTACTAAAAATTAAATAAAAGCAAAGATACATTATAAAATACTCTTAAAATCATCATAAAGTATGGTAAATCTGCATATAATTAGAATCTATTTCTTAGCTTTGCTTAACAAATAATTTTAGAAAAATGAAAAAAATACTACTTTCCCTGGCTGTTGTCTTTTTACTTGGTTCTTGTGTGTCTAAAAAAGATTATGTAGCCTTAGAAGCAACACATCAAAAAACAAAAGACGAATTACTAGCTGTTAAAACCAATTTAACAAAATGTTTAATTGAAACAGAAAAAAATCAATCTTTAGCAAACTCATATAAATCTAAAATTTCTGATTTAGAAACTACAGTTAAAGATTTACAAAAAGATAAGAAAAAAACATTAGAGTTTGTAGATAACTTAACGGTACTTACTAAAGGAGCAAACGACAATATTAAAGAAACGTTAATCCAATTAAGTAAAAAAGACCAGTACATTAAATATATTAGAAGAGCAATGACTAAGAAAGATTCATTGAATTTGGCGGTTGCTTTTCACTTAAAGAAAGAACTAAAAGAAGGTTTGGATGATGAAGATATTATAATTAACGTTGAAAAAACGGTAGTTTTCATTTCTATTTCTGATAAATTATTATTTAAAAGCGGAAGTTACAATGTAACTGAAAAAGCATACAAAGTGTTAGAAAAAGTTGCAACTGTTTTAAAAGGACAACCTAATATGGATGTAATGATTGAAGGTCATACCGATTCTAAATCTATTAAAACAGAATTCTTAGAAGACAACTGGGATTTATCTGCAATGAGAGCAACCTCTATTGCTAGAATCTTACAAAATAGATTTAGCGTTACTCCAGGTAGATTAATTGCTGCTGGTAGATCTAGTTATGTGCCTTTAGCACCAAACGATACTGAAGCAAATATGGCTAAAAACAGAAGAACAAAAATTATTATTATGCCAAGGTTAGATCAATTCTTTGAATTATTAGAAGAGCCTGCTGAATAATTTTTTACAACAATATTTTTAAAAACCTGTTTCGTTGAAACAGGTTTTTTTATGCTACATAAAATTTAACTTGATTCTAAACTCATTTATATATAACTTCGCTAACTGCTGATATAAATCATTGAAACGGATTCATATCAAAATGCGTTGTACACCATTTAAGAAAACCAAGAAAATGAGTTGGGACATTGTACTTTTTAATTCAAAACAGAGAATTAATTCGGTTGCGGAATTGGACGAAACTCAATTAGAACCGACTAATTTCAGCGGAATTTTGGAAACTTCATTTAGCCGAATCAATAAAGACAAAAATCATAGGGAAATAGTCGGAACTGATTTCACGATTGACTTTTTTGCTGACAGCGAACATTCCAGCAATTTTATGATTTCGTTATATGGAGAAAACGGAATTTATGCTCTGATAGAACTTGCTAAAAAATATCATTGGCAAATTTATGATTCTGGAATTGATGGAATGATTGACTTGGAGCATCCAGAAAAAAATGGTTTTAAAAATCACAGAAAATACGTTGAACAAATAATGAATGGTAAATCATAATGGCAGAAACAAGCGAACAAACATATGATTATGTCTGCTTTAGTGATTTAGCGTACGAATTTGACTTTTCTGACTTGAAAGAAGCTGAAAAAAAGATTAAACGGAAATTAAAATATTATGGACTTGGAAAATATGACCAAGAACGAGTGGAATATGTCAGAAACCTAAAAAATGACTTGTTCAAAGAAATTAGACTTTATGATAAGTCAGAATATTATATTCCATCAAAATCGGAATTTGCGGAATTCACGGACTTTGACCATTTTAAAATGAAAGATGATTTCATCAAGAAATATGAAAAAATAAGTGTTTCAGATATGTCTCGAATTTTAAATTTTGCGATTTACCTGTACTATATGAGATAAAAAACGGTGTACAACACCGTGTATAATTCATTGCTGATTAGAGCCTACTTACGAAAGTCCTCGCGGACTTTCTATCTGTGATTTATTTGCTAACTTTAGTGCTTAAACACGCAACGAAATCATACACAATCACGTTAGCGAAAATTGCAGAGATGGAAGAAAACATAAAAAATCAAACGATAATTGACATTAAAATTTATAATGTCAATGAAAATTATATTGAATTTAATAATGGTTATTCTATTGATGGAGCA
>NZ_JBDIZN010000009.1:0-39140 GCF_039748955.1 Polaribacter uvawellassae
ATGCAATTAATTTATACAACCAAATAAGATTACACGTATCTTTAGACTATAAAACACCAAATATGGTATATAAATTATCAGCGTAAATTCAATTTTAACCTGTAGCCATATTTCAGGACTAGACATTATGAGAAACCTACTGATAATAACATTTTTACTGCTTTCAAATCATATTTTTAGCCAAAACGGATATTATGGAAATGAAAAACAGATTGAGAACGTTGAGAAATATAACAAAGAAGAAATTTCAGCCGAAATTGATAACGAAATTAAACTTTTTGGAACTCTTTTAAAACCAAAAAATGAATTTGATAAAATTCTTATAATTATTTCTGGAACTGGACAAATTTCTCAAAATGCTCACAACTATCTGACTGAATATCTTCTCGAAAATAATATTGCAGTTTTTAGATTTGACAAAAGAGGAGTCGGAAAGTCCACAGGAACATATGATGACCGAGCAGAAACCTACACAAACGATTTTGTTAGAATTTTCAATCAATTAAAAACACTCAAGTCAGTTCAAAATAAAAAGATTGGATTTCTTGGACATAGCCTTGGTGGAATTGTTTCAATTCAAGCATTTGAGCAAGATATAAAACCAGACTTTTTAATTCAATGGTCTACACCAATTGGCAAACCACGTGAATTGTTGAAATATCAGATTAATAATGGAATTAAAAACTACGATAATCTAATTATTGGAAAGACAGATAAAGACCAAATCAAAACTTTGGATTACATATTTGAATTAATTGACCAAAATCCCGAATTGAGTGCTTGGGAATTGTGGAAAATAGCACGTAAAGAATCTAAAAACTTTGGAATTAATAAAAAGGCATATGCAAATTATCTTCAACCACACAAAGTTGCGGAGGCGAGAATGGACAATACAAAAAACTACAAAGAAATTGTATTCCCAACTTTAGTTATTATAGGCGAAAAAGATATTTTAGTTGACCCAAAACAAAGCAAAACTGAATTAGATAATATTGAAAATCCGAATATCGAATTCAAATTAATTAGTGAACTAAATCACTTTATGACTAAAAGTGGAATTGACTGGAAAACGAACGAAATTTATAATGTCGATTTAGGTTTTAAAGAGTACATAGTGAATTGGATTAATAATATAAAATAACTATTGGCAACAACGTGTATAATTCATTGCTAGTACCGGCTTACTTACGAAAATCCTCGCGGATTTTCTATTCGGTTTGTATTTGTTAATTTAGTTGCTGAAACACGCAACGAAATCATACACAAACACGTTGGCAACAAGCTGAAGAAAAACCCGAACAACAATAAAAATATGGCTGAAAAGAATAATATTCAAATACAATTTGACTACCTTGATTTAGAAAAATGCTTCAAGAATTTTTACGTAGTTCCTGATTATCAAAGAGAATACGTTTGGGAAGAAAGACAAGTAAACCAATTATTATCTGACGTTTTTGACGAGTTCGATAACAATCACAATAAAGAGTATTTTATTGGAAGTACAGTAGTTTTTAAAGACAATAACGGTTCTTATGAATTGATTGACGGACAACAGAGAACCACTACTCTATTTTTAATTATTTGTGCTTTAAAATCTGTTTATAAAGAATGGAATTTAGACACAGATACACTTGACCGAATGATAAAAGACAAAACGGTTAATGCTTTAGGAGATTCAATAGATAAATATAAATTAGAACTTCAATACAAAGATTCTTCAAATATTTTAAATATAATTTCTTCACTTTCTGACAGACCTGAAAATTTAAAAGGTTCTGCCGAAAGACTTTTTAATGCTTACGAAAACATTATTGCGTTTTTAAATCAAAATTTCAGAAAAGACAAACCTGAACAACTTAAAAAGTTTTTTGTTTATCTATATCGTAAACTAAAATTTATTCAGATAGAAACACCTGAAATAAATGACGCATTAAAAATATTTGAAACCATTAACGAAAGAGGAATTGGATTAAATCCAATGGACTTACTTAAAAATTTGATTTTTAGACAAGTTGACAGAAATGAGTTTACAAAACTCAATACTAAATGGCAACAGTTAGTTTCTATTTTAACAAAGAACAATGAAAAACCTTTGCGTTTTTTACGTTATTTCATAATGGCAAATTATAATGTCAATAGTCCAAAAGGAGATGAGATTTTAAGAGAAGATGAAATTTATAATTGGATTACAAAACCCGAAAATACAATCCAATGTAATTACGAAAAAGAACCTTTTGACTTTGTTGATTTACTAATTGAAAATGCAGAAATTTATGTCAAATTCTTCAAAGGAGAAGACCAAATTGGACAAAATATCTTTCTAAATAATATTAGAAAATTAGGAGGTGGTTCATTTCGTCAACATTTGATTTTACTATTAGCAGGTAGAAAATTATCAAAACCACTTTTTGACCATTTTGCTAAACAAATCGAAACTTTAATATTCTTCTATTTCATAACAAGAGAGCCAACTAAAGAATTTGAAAGGAACTTTTCAAAATGGGCAAAAGACTTGATAACCATAAAAACAGCAGACGAATTAGACCAATTTATCAAAGATAAAATTGAGCCAGAAGTTGCAGAAAAAAAGAATAGTTATAAAAGTAGTTTCCTTGACTTGAATCAAAATTCAGTTCAGCAATATCGTATGAGATATATTTTAGCAAAAATTGCTCAATATATAGACCAACAAAGATTAGGTTCTTACATTCCTCAAACACTTGATAATTATATAACGACAGGAATCGAAGTTGAGCATATTTTACCTTTTACACCTGAAAATGGTTTAAGAGAAAAAATCGGAGAAGAATATGACGAAGTAAAAATCAAATTAGGAAATCTGACTTTACTCGAAAAAAGTATAAATGCTTCGATTGGAAATAACGACTTTTATAATCACAAAGTTGGAGAATATTCTAAATCTTCCATCTATTTGACTAAATCAATTTCATTACTTGAAAATGTCGGAACTTATACAGCAATAACAAGAATTAATCAACGATTAAAGTCGTTTACAGATTGGAATAGCTCAACAATTACGGAACGTCAAGAATTATTATTTGACTTGTCGAAAAGTATTTGGGAAGTGGATTATATTAACGAACTGAAAGAAAAGCCAGTTGCCAACAACGTATAAAATTAATTGCTTGGTTCTTGCTTACTTACGAAAATCCTCGCGGATTTTCTATTCGGTTTTTATTTACTAAATCCCGTGCTTAACCACGCAACTAATCTTATACAAAACCGTTAGCCACAAGGCGAAAACCAATCTACACGAATAAAAAATGGAGAAAGATTATTTTCTTTTAGAGGACAAAAAAAAAGAAATTGAATCCAAGTTCTTAATCAAAAATGGTTGGCTAAAAATTTATGAAGATGATTCTAAAGACTTTGACGATTCTGCTGGATTATATTGTTGTCTAATATCAAACGACAAAGTTGAGAAATACAGTCAAGATTATAATTGGCCACTTTCAATGGGAAGTGAAGGAAAGCCATCTGTTTACGGAGACAACACGTATAAATCAAATGACGAAGAAGGTTTAGAACCTTTTTTATTCTACAAAAGCTTTTCGTTACAGGAAACTTCAATAAAATATATAGATGTTGCAGAAGAATTTGTTCTCTACTTTCGACTTTACGAAAAAGGGAATAACAAACAAAACCGCACATTTTATTATGTAAGCGATTATGGAGAATTAGACGAAGTTCTAATCATTGAACCAAAATTGATTAAAGTAAAAATCAAGTATTTGAGGGAATATATCACAATGAGAGATATGAACTTCGTAATTTGCTATGATTTTATGAGATTGTTAAAAGAAATCCCTTCAGATTGGAACATCAAACACAAGGATGAATTAATCAAAGAAAATGACTTTATTTATAGTCATTTAATTCGCAATGTATCCGACAAAACTCAAAGTTGGATTATGGGAAAAGTATTTATTAAACCAAATGAATTAAAGAAATCACATTTTGACTTTGGAGAATCAAAAAATCAAAGCTTTATAATCGGAATTGATGACGAAGGGGAATTAATTTATGAAGATTGCGGAAAAACAGACGGCAATCATTTTAAAGTTACTTATTTCAAAAAAGAGGTTTTAAACAAATACTACAATGAACCAAACAAATATCAAGTTGATGGATTTAGTGTTGGCTCAAAGTTTTTTAGATTAAAAATAGACAATAACGTAGATGAATACATTCCTGTCTTTCTTACCAATTTGAGAATGCTTCCAGAAAAGGAACAACTTCATTGGAAACAATATAATATTCCACCGAAAGAGGGAATGAATATTAGTAGAACTTATTACAGAACAATGATAGAAGGTCAATGGGCAGAACAACCTGAAACAGTTGACTTGTTCTTTAAATCAAAGTATAAAAGCTTCAATAAAAAATGGCAAGAAAAGTTTGGTTGGCAATTGTACAAACCATTATCAAAAAAAGATGAGCATCTATTTACTGCATTACATAAAATAACAACAAACAACGTTAAAGCTTTCTGTGAGCAAACTCTAACAATAGTAAAACTGACTATTGACAGACTTAATGAAAAGGAATTAGCAAAAGGGTTAGATTTAGACTCAAAAATTCGAGGAATTGGAAAGTTTGAAAAGTTTTTAGAGTCAAAAGGAATGAATATTCCCGATATGTTTGTGTTTTTAAGAAATCTTCAAAATTTAAGGTCTGGACTAATTGCCCATACATTTAGTGAGTCTAATAAAGACTGTAAAAAAGCTATTGAATATTTTGGAATTACAGATAGCAATTACATTGAAGTTTTGGAAGAAATATTTGTAAAATCAATATTTACATTTAATACTCTGGAACAATATTTTGAGTTGAAAGAATAAAAGCCCAGTGGCTAACAACGTATATAAAAAATAGCGGTTTTATCGCTTAAATGAAACAAAATGAATAAATTAAAGGTCTGTTATAATCCGAAAAGTTAGTGCTTAAAATCCGCTACTTTTCATATACAAGACCGTTGTGGTGCATTTAAGAAAAACATTGTGAGTTTAAAAGAAAAGTTAGAGAAAATAGATTCTGAAATTGAAAACGGACTGAAATTCAAAGCGTCTGACAGATTGCGGAATTTAATTCAGGAAAACCCAAACGAAACTCAATTGTGGAATAAACTTGCCGAATTATATTACGAAAGCGGATTTCTAGACTCTGCAGGAAAATATTGGATTTTGACCGAACCGACTGATGAGCGAATCAAAAAATGTGTTGAGCTTTATGAAAAATCTGTAAATTATTCTGGATATCAAATTTTGCAAGAAATTGTATTTCGTGGAGATAAATCTAAACTTTCGGAATTCGCTCAAAACAAATTGACGGAATTAGAAGCTGATAGTAAAAAGAAAACGGATTATGTTCCAAAATTTAGCCCAAAAAAGAATAGACCGAAAAACAAAAACGCTGAATACAAAAGGACTTTTAAAGATAAACTTGGAGAATGGATATTATTTGGAATTGTTGCTTCAATCCTAATTCTGATTATAATCGGATTTGTAACTGTAATTAAATGGATATTCTGAAAATAAAAAACGACACCACAACAACGTGTATAGTTAATAGCTAATGTTGGCTAAGCGCAGGATCTTTTCCAACAATTCACTATATTACATTGCGGAATATAATCGCATACTTGTCCGCAACTAACCATACACATATACGTTGGGTTTCATTTATGGAAATCGTTAAAATTTAAGCTTTTAGTTTTTAAATAAAGTTTATAAATGGTTGAAAAATCTCTGAAAAATTATATTGGAATATTCTCAGAAAATCGGAAAACAATCGTTTGAAAAATTTCGTTTTTTAAGAATATTTTTTGCAAACGGAAAAATTCCAGTTGAAAATCTTTGCGGAAAATTATGCTGGAAAATCAGCAATCGGAAAAACTAAAAATAAAGATTTAGTTGCTAAATAAAATTTTTAGAAAACTTGAAAATGGAATTGAATAGCAAAACGTCGGAATGAAAATCTGAATGAAAAAATCTCGAAATTATTCGCTGAGAATTTTTACAAAAAAACGGAATGAAAAGTAAAACCCAAAAATAAAACGAAAACCCAACAACGTGCATAATTCATTGCTTACTAAGTTTTTCCTTCGGAAAAACCTCGCAAACCTCAAATGTTTGTAATTGTTTAAGTTTTTTTCGCTAAATTCACGCAAACAAATCATGCACAAAACCGTTGCCACACATTTGAGAAATGAACATATTCATAGACACATCAGTAATATATAAAGACCCATTTTGGAAAGGAAATTTCTTTAGTGAATTGATTGACATTGTAAAAGAAAAAGAGATTGGTCTTTACATTTCAGATGTTGTTTTAATGGAAATTGAAAGGAATTATGGAAAAATCGTTGACCAACAAATATTTCAGCTTTCAAAAGCTCATTCCGAAATTGACCATTATCAAATGTCATTGGAAAATGAATCGATAATCGACAAAGATAAATCTATTAAAGGGTTAAAAAGTCATTATAAGAAACTTATAGACGAAGGCATATTGACACTTCTTAAGTATTCTAACGAAATGATGCCAGAAATAGTAAATCGAGCTGTTTACAGAAAAAAACCATTCACGGAAACAAAAACTGAATTAAAAGACACGATAATTTGGTTAACATATGCAGAACACGCTGAAAAACAAAAACTTAAAGATTGTATTTTACTAACAAATAATGTTTCTGATTTTTGCGATACAGAAAAACTTAAAGAAAAGATTTTCGAAATACATCCTGATTTACAAAAAGACAGTAAAAGATTTAAAGTATATAAATCACCAAAAGAATTAATTCAGAACGAAAAATCAACTCTACAATTTATCACTCAACGATTTGGTTCTTGGCTTGAAGAACAAGAATTTGATAATCAATTTGTTTTAGAATTGTTAAAAGAAAATTTTGAAAAAGAAATTAAAGACAGAGTAGAAAGAGAATATGAAAATCTGAATTTGGACGATGTATTCAGAGAAGAAGATTATTATTTGGATGGCTATGTTTCACCAGGGTTTATCGAAATAACAGATGTTGATGCGATTGAAATCGATACTTTCAATGATGAATGTATAATTTCAGGACAAGTATTTATCAGCTGTGATGTAGAAGGCTATCAATACAACCCAGTTCGTGACAAAGGAGAAGATAGATATAACTATTTTGGAGAATTAACCAATGTCGGAATACTTACATTTTCATTCTATTATGACAAATCGGAAATTCCGAGAAGTCTGAATTTAGATGACTATGAAATTGTGGAATAAAAACGTGTGGCAACAACGTGTATAATTAATGGCTGGTTCTCGCCTACTTACGAAAATCCTCGCGGATTTTCTATTTGGTATTTATTTGCTAAATTCCGTGCTTAAAACACGCCACTAATCATATACAAACACGTTACCACACATTTGAGAGCAACATTGAGAAATTGGAATAACATAGAATGGATTTTTGAAAAGGATGGAGCTTTAAGAGATATTTATGTCCAAAACGCAACGATTTCGGATTGGGAAAAAGTAGTTGATTTATTAAATTCTGAATACCAATTGACTTTTGGAGTTTATGAAGATAATTTGATTGACAAAATTGACTTCGGATACGTGAAAACTATGTTTGCGGACGAAACTGGCGAATTGGAAACTAAATCTGCAACTGTTGATTTAAATGGAATTGTAGTAAAGTGCTACTTTTTCCTCGAAAACCAAATCGAATTTGACATAAATCCAACCGAAATTAAAACAGAATCGGAATTTAATAAGATTACAGATTTTATGAAATCCATCAGTTCGAAATTGGAAAAACAGATAACACTTTGTGGAGAAAATCAACCTGAATTTCCACTAATAAAAATTGACTCTAAAAACGGAATTGAAAAAATACTAACTGAAAAAGAGACTGAAAACTTGTGGAAAAAGGCAAACCAAAATGTTAGCGGATTTACAAAGTTAAAGTCAAAAATAATAATGAAATACTTTCCTAAAATATTTGAAAAGAAAATTATGGAAAGTGTAAATAGTGAATATAAATCAACACCGAAAGAAAAAAACGTGTGGTAACAACATATATAATTTATTGCTAGTTTTAGCCTACTTACGAAAATCCTCGCGGATTTTCTATTTGGTTTTTATTTACTAAATTCAGTGCTTGAAAAACGCAACAAATCATATATAAACCGTTGTAGCCAATTAAAACAAAATCAATATGAAATTTTATCTGACAATTACAATTACTCTTTTAATCTCAACATTAGGATTTTCTCAAACTTCTGAAACTGACTCAATTTCTAAAGCTAAAATAAAAAAATTGGATTTCATGGTTGGCAACTGGAAAGGAACTGGTTGGATGATGGGAAGAAATGGAAAATCAGAATTTGAACAAACTGAAAGAATTGAATTTAAATTAGACTCAACTGCTGTTCTTATTGAGGGAAAAGGAATATCGAAAGGGAAAATTGTCCACAATGCACTTGCAATATTAACGTATGATAAAACTAATGACAATTATATATTTCGCTCATATTTACCAAGCGGAATGAATGCAGAGTTTAAGGCTGAAATTATCGAGAATAAACTATACTGGTATCCAAATGATAATGTACGATATATAATATGGCAAAATGAGAAAGGACAATGGTATGAAACCGGAGAATATAAGAGAGAAAACGCTTGGAGTCAGTTTTTCGAAATGACACTTGATAGAGAACAATAACTGGCTACAACAATGTATAACCGCAATTACGGCGGATTCGACTACGTCCGAATCCACTCGGAATTGCTAACGTCAGTGTTTAACCGAAAAATTTGCGTACTTTAACCCGTAACTGACGGTTATACGAGACCGTTAGGCAACATTTAAAAAAAATGAGAACAATAATAAACATTCTGATTTTATTCATAACCGTAAATGCTTTTTCTCAAAAATCGGCAAAGGATTTTGGGTACCGACATTTTCCAATCGACTTTAAAAATGACACGGTTCATATAATCGTAAAATCCAAAAAAAATGAGGAACAAATCAAAAAACCAATTTTTATATTCATTCAAGGTTCACTTGCGAAACCAGTTTTAAAATATAACGGAGAAAAACATTATCCGCCTTTTCCATTTTCTTCTAAAATTCTTGAAGATAATTATCACTTAATCGTAATCAACAAACCTCAAATACCATACATAACTGATATTGAAAATTTAGATGATAATAAAGAATTCATTGACAAAGAAACCAATTTACCACCTTCAGAATATCTTGAAAGGAATTATTTGGACTATTATGTAGAAAGGAATAGCAAGGTTATACAATATTTGAAAAAACAAAATTGGGTGGACAGTTCAAAAATTGTTGTGGCAGGACATTCAGAAGGAAGCACAATAGCTGTAAAAATGGCAACTACAAACCAAAACGTAACGCATTTGATATATTCAGGTGGCACACCTTATTATTCCAGAATTATGTCAATAATCAGCCAAGACAGAGAAATAGAAAACGATAGCATAAGTTGGGTCGAAAGAGACTTTGAATATTGGCAGAATACTAATAAAAATAAATTCGATATATCGAGAGAACACGGCTTTAATACTTACAAAGGAACTTATTCTTTTTCACAAAATTTGAGCGAAGATTTTAAAAAATTAAATATACCTACATTGGTCAGTTATGGAACAAAAGACACAGCAAGTCCATTCAACGATTTATTAAGAATACAAATGATTGAAAGTAATAAAACGAAAATTGATTTTAAAGCATATATTGGTTTAGAACATAATTATTTTCCGCTAAATTCAGATGGTTCGTTGAACTACAATGAATTTAATTGGGACAAAGTTGCAATGGATTGGAAAAAATGGCTTGCGGAATAAAACGTTGCCTAACACCGTATATAATTTATTGCTTGGTTCTCGCTTACTTACGAAAGTCCTCGCGGACTTTCTTGGTCGGTAATTATTTACTAAATTAGTTGCTTGAAACCCGCAACAAACCATATACACAAACGTTGGCAAACATTAAAAATGAACTTTACTTAAAATGAAAAACACATTATATATCCTTTGTTTTCTTTTTATAATAATATCGTGTAAAAACAATCATAATTTAAAAACTGAAACGCATCAGGAACAAGTAACTACATTAAAAGGGAAAGTATACAAATGGGTTTCTGATTCAATTTACATTAGTCATTTACCATTTCATTCTGCTCATTCAAGTTTTACCGAGTTTCAATTACTTTCAAAAGATAGCACTTTTCAGTTTCAATGGAAGAATTTAAAAGAACCAATAATTGTTAGCGCCTCTCCTTTAAAATCGTTTTCAAAAATGATTATTGAAGAGTTAATTTATGAGAACTTAACAGAAGATTATTTTTATAGCGAATGTTTAAAATTTATACAAAATGGAAACACAATCTATTTTATTAACCCAAATATGACAACAGAAATTGAAATTACTGCAAATACTTGGGTTGATTCTCTTTCTGAAAAAAGAGCTAATTATTTCAGAAAAAGAGGTGTAATAATACCTAAGAATAACAAAATTAGAGATTACGGAAAATCTATTATTTCTTTTATCAATCATTCAAATACTTTTAACAATCATTATTTTCAAGGTTTTTTTGAACTTAGAAATCAAATTGATGAAGTTTTTGATAGTTATGGCTCTAAAAATTTCACGATGGCAATTGCCAAATTAGAAAAAACAAAACAAGCATTACTTTTAAATTTAGAAGAAAATAAAGGCAAATTACTTCATTATTCTTATCAATATTTTAAAAGTGATATAGAGTTTTCTGCAAAAAAAGAGCTTTTAAAATATCTTACATTTCGAAAAAAAGAAACCTATAAAGAAATTATAAAAACAGGGAAAGTTCCAGAGAAAATGGCAAATATTCTAGCTTTTGATAAATTTAATATAAATCCAATTGTATTAAAAACACAAATGTATAATGAGTATGTTGAATTTTATATCAACTTTGTAATGAATCTTGAAGAGAAAAAATATATTGAATTTCGTCCTTTGAGTATTAAAAAAATCAATGTTGCTTTCTCTGAATTACCAAAAGAATCTGCATATTTTTATATATCTAATCATTTACTAAATATTAAAAACATAAATTTATTCAAAGAAAAATATAATGAAATTATTACTAAGTTTCCAAATGGAGAATTGAATGAAAAGTTAAAAATTAAATTTGGAATTAAAGAAACGTTAGCCAACACTGTGTATAATTAATTGCTACGGAATTTCCTCAACGGAAATTCACGTGAATTAATTATCTTTCCGCAACGGCGGAAAGTGAATCGCACTTTTAACCGCAAAAAATCATACACAACCACGTTGGCAAACATTTAATAAAAATATGGGAATAAGAGAAAATTATCAAACTTTAAAAAATGCTTTAAAACATCTTTATGTAAAAAGCGAATATATTTCTGGCGAAAATGGTGGAAAGCCATATTTAATTAGCGACATTTCTAATTTAAAAAAAGGAATAGAATTACTTGAAAACATAGATTTTCTTGAAGTATATATCAATGATTTAAAAGAAAATTCAGGATTATTCAAGACATTTAAAGAAAAGGATAGTTTTAATTCTACTCAAGACACTTTAATAAAAGAAAATATAAATTCTTTAAGAACTGGAATTATATTCTTATTGAATTACTTCGATGAGCAAACAGTTAATGAAAAAGATATAGACGGAATATCTGTAAAATTACCTGAACTAGGCAGTTTTGATGAATTAAATAAAATATCAAATGACTTAAAAAAAGCAATTGAACTTCCAATAAATGATGCTGGAATTGAGAATGGGAAAACTGAAATTGTATCAGCAGAAAGAGGTTCAATTTGGCTGAATATTGCTTTGGGAACTGCTGCTGCTGTAAAACTAGTTGCCAGTATTACTTGGGCTGCAACATATTTAAGAAAGAAAAAAGCTGAAGCAAAAATATATGAAGAATATACCAAAACTTTAGAACTTAAAAATGACGCCTTATCTTCAATTATTGATGCACAAAAACAGCAATTAAAAAATATTTTAGAAGCAGAAGCTCAAGCAATAATTTCTGAACAATACAATCATAACGACCCTGAAACTTTAAAAAGACTTGAATTGTCTATTAACACAACTGCTGATTTAATAGACAGAGGAGTGAAAATTTTACCGACAAGTGAGAATGATAGCATAAAAGAACTTTTCCCTGATTATAAAAACTTGAATCTAATTCAATCGGCAATTAAGCAAATAAAGAATGAATAAAAACGATTTGCCAACAACGTGTATAATTCATTGCTAGTTATAGCCTACTTACGAAAGTCCTCGCGGACTTTCTATCTGTGATTTATTTGCTAACTTTAGTGCTGAAACACGCAACGAAATCATACACAAACACGTTGTAAGCAATTTAAGAAAAAACTAAATGGGAAGAAAAACAGCACAAATAATTGCAGAAGCATCTAAAAATTCTCAATCTTCAAATACAAAAAAATCTTGGTCACCAACTTCCAAAAGATTTGTTTGTTTTTTAGACATAATGGGATTTAAGGATTTGGTAATGCGAAATTCCCATAAAGAAATCTATGATTTATTAACCAAACTTTCTAAACACAGAGATACTTTAGAAAATGCGAAAAGTTTACCAGAACAATATGATTCTGATTCTCTTAAAACGGTTAGCTTTTCTGACTCGATTGTAATATTTACAAAAGACGACAGACCTGAATGTTTTGAACTAATGACATTTGCTGTTAGTTGGCTATTTTCACAATCATTGAGAGATGGAATACCAATGAAAGGAGCAATTGCTTTTGGAGAAATGAGTGTAAATATAAGTAGTCAAATCTTTTTTGGACAACCATTAATTGATGCGTATTTATTGGAAGAGGAAGTGAATTATTATGGAATAACCATTCACGATACTGTTGAACGTTATTTTGCTGAATACAATGTAAATGACGAAATTAAAGAACACTACATAGACTGTCTGACACCATTAAAATCTGGAAAAATTAACCATCTTAATTTGAATTGGATTAGGTCGTTAAATTTAGAAAAACAAGAAAATATTGACGAAAAACAAGAAGCTCTGAATTTAATGATTAAACAAAGAAGAAGAACATCTGGTTATCCAAGAAAATATATAGATAATACAGCAGAAGTAATTAAATTAATGTATGAATAAAAACTGCTTACAACACCGTGTATAATTAATTGCTAGGGGCAGTGTGTACTCGGAAAATCCTACGGATTTCCCTAAGGTTCGGTTTATTCTTACTAGATTAGTTGCGAGAGAATCGCAACAAACCATACACGAACCGTTAGGCATAATTTAAAACCAACCAAGTAAATGATAGGAATTTTAGTAGCAATTGCCATTTCCTGGTTGCTTTTTTATCTGATTGAAAAGAAGAACATTTTAGCATTAGGATTTCTTCCTATTGGCAAAAAATTAAAACAATTCTTAATCGGATTTTTAATTACTGGAATACTTTGCGTTCTTGTTCAATATTTAGAATCATATCTGAAATCTTCGACTTGGATTTTGAATAAGGATATTACGAGCGGAATTATACTAAAATCATTTTGGTGGGATTTTAAATCTGTATTGACAGAAGAACTAATTTTTCGTGGAGCATTATTATACATTCTCATCCAAAAAATAGGCTCAAGAAAAAGTATTTTGATTTCCGCAATCGCATTCGGAATTTATCATTGGTTCTCATACGGAGTCTTAGGTAACGTAATGGCTATGATTTTAGTTTTTATCGGAACTGGATTAATGGGTTATGCTTGGGCTTGGGCTTTTTCAAAAACTAAATCAATAATGCTACCTTTCGGACTTCATTTAGGTTGGAATTTTATTTACAATACTATTTTTTCAAAAGGTCCTTTAGGCGAATTAGTGTTGATTTCAAAAGGTGGAAATGAATTGGCTGATTGGACTTCACTATTAAATTTTGTTAGTGGATTGGTCATTGTTCCAATTTTAGTGCTGATTTATGTAAGATATTTTGTTAAAAAAGAAACGGAAATAATAACAACAGCTGAATAAAAACTATGCCTAACAACGTATATAACACATTGCCAAAATTTGGCTAACTTTAAAATCTCCACAACAAATAAAACTCAGTTTAGACTGAAAAAATGAATTAAATCATATGGCAACGTGTCATATACAAGACCGTTGCCAAAAACTACCCAATCACACTTCTGAATAAACGCACGAGCGAATTATTTTGAATATAAAAAGAAAAACAAAATCTGAATTAACTTAACGCAAAAATTACGGAAAAAAATTTCTGAGAATTTTGTTTAGCGCGAAAAAAATTTTGCTTTATAAACCTGGAATAAATATCAAAACGGAGAAATTACGTGCGAATTTGAGCAAGTTTAAGAAAACTGAATTGTGTGGAATAAAACTCTGAACCAATCTGAATGCGTGAATTTTGCGAAACCAAAAAAATAGAATTTAAGAAAATTAGTATAACCTGAAAATAAATCGGAATTTTAAGCCGAATTAGAACGAAAAAAATTTATATTTGAAAAGCGTGAAAGTTAATTGAAAACAAAAAGTAGCATTTGGCAACACCGTGTATATTTTATTGCTTTTGTAGTTTTTCTTACGAAAAACCACGCAAGCGTAAAAGCCGGGTTTTCTTAAGTTATTATTAGCTAAAACTCGCAACAAATCATACACAAATACGTTAGCGGTCATTAAAAAAAACATCCGTCAATAAATGAAAATTATAGAACAAAATATAAAGGTTTGCGGACTTGTTACCGAATTGACAAAGTCTCAATCTGAAAATTTTGGAATAATACAAAATCATTGGTCTGAATTTAATGCGGAGTTGAAAAGAAAAAAATTAAATCAAAATGGTGGGAATTGGACAAAATATGGAATAACGCTAAAAACGAACAAAAAATATTTCTATTTGACTGCAATTCCTGTAGGTGATTTAACTTTTCCAGATAATTTTAAAAATTTAGAAATTCCAAAAGGAGAATACGAGATGTTTTCTCACAAAGGAAAAATGGAAGATATTAAGAATACACTTTTTGAGATTTATAAAGTTATCTTGCCCAAGTCAAACCTGAAAATTGAAGACCAAGCGAAAACGGGATTTATACATTTTGAAAAGTATGATTATCGGTTTAAATGGAATAATCCAAATTCTATAATTGACATTTATTTACCAATAAAAACGAACAAATGAACAATTATAAAAAAGAGATTTCAAACAAAATTTGTTACACCGAACTTGTTTACGGCAGAATAAATAAAAAATTGAATTTAGAACTTTCAAAAGACAAAATTGAGAACCTTATTTCTACAATTTTATCAGAAACAGAGGAGTCTGATTTTAAGAAAAAAGGTAAGAATATTTATATATCGAACAACGAAAGAAATATTAGATTGACAATTAATTCTTATACGAATAGAATAATTACAGCAGATAAATTGAACGGAAAAACAACGAACCGCTAACAACATATATAATTTATTGCTAGTTCTAGCATACTTACGAAAATCCTCGCGGATTTTCTAGTCGGTTTTTATTTACTAAATTCAGTGCTTGAAAAACGCAACAAATCATATATAAATACGTTACCACACATTTGAGAGCAACATTGAGAAATTGGAATAACATAGAATGGATTTTTGAAAAGGATGGAGCTTTAAGAGATATATATGTCCAAAACGCAACGATTTCGGATTGGGAAAAAGTAGTTGATTTATTAAATTCTGAATACGAATTGACTTTTGGAGTTTATGAAGATAATTTGATTGACAAAATTGACTTCGGATACGTGAAAACTATGTTTGCGGACGAAACTGGCGAATTGGAAACTAAATCTGCAACTGTTGATTTAAATGGAATTGTAGTAAAGTGCTACTTTTTCCTCGAAAACCAGATCGAATTTGACATAAATCCAACCGAAATTAAAACAGAATCGGATTTTAATAAGATTACGGATTTTATGAAATCCATCAGTTCGAAATTGGAAAAACAGATAACACTTTGTGGGGAAAATCAACCTGAATTTCCACTAATAAAAATTGACTCTAAAAACGGAATTGAAAAAATACTGACTGAAAAAGAGACTGAAAACTTGTGGAAAAAGTCAGACCAAAATGTTAGCGGATTTACAAAGTTAAAATCAAAAATAATAATGAAATACTTTCCTAAAATATTTGAAAAGAAAATTATGGAAAGTGCAAATAGTGAATATAAATCAACACCGAAAGAAAAAAACGTGTGGTAACACCGTGTATAATTAATGGCTGGTTCTCGCCTACTTACGAAAATCCTCGCGGATTTTCTATTCGGTTTTTATTTGCTAAATTAGGTGCTTAAACACGCCACTAATCATACACAAAACCGTTGTACGCAATTTGAGAAACCGAATGAGAAAAAAGAAAAATCTGATTTTTATTACATTCCTAATAATCGGAATTGGATTTTTACTTTGGAATTTCGGATTCTTTAATCGCTATAATTATTTGACTGCAAAGTCAGATATTGCAAGTAATAACCCTCAAATTATTTTTATTGGAGAATCTATGCTAACATATTCAGATATCAATACAGTTAGCAAAAAATACGGATTTAAAGTTGTTAATTTTGATCGTATAGTAAATCAATCAGAACAAAACGGAATTGAAATTTACAATTCTCAAATGGACAATTATTTGGACAAACTAAATGGAATCGGATGGGAAACTGAATATAAAAAAGAAATTGACTCTTTGATGAAACTCACCAATATTCCGAAAACGGCATTTTGGATTGAAAAAGACGCCAGTGGAAACTGGTTTAACGTTGATTGGATGCATAATCATAAAAACAACGCAGTCATTTCGATTTATGACAAATATGGAAATTTAATTGTCAAAAGTAAGTTTATGAAAACCTGTCCTATTGACGAACTAAAATTCATTGAGGATTTGAAAACAGAAATTGACTTTTATGATGGAGAAAACATACAACTGAAAGATAATTGCTATTTATTAAAAGATTAAAAAACTGCGTACAACAACGTGTATAATTAATTGCTTTGGCAAGTGATTATTTGGAAAATTCCTTCGGAATTTTCTCGCGTTCGTTTTTGTTTACTAAATTAGTTGCTGAAACACGCAACTAACCATACACAATCACGTTGTGCATAATTGAAGAAAAATGTGGTTCCAAAAGAAAATTAAACCAGAAAAAATAAAGGATAGAAATACAAAGCAATTGCGTTCGAACGGAATTGAGGTGATTGAACATTTACCTTATTTGGACAATCCTGAATTTAGAGAACCAGAAGAAATTGCACATAGAACAATGGTTCTAACTGCATTATTTCAGTTACACCTTCAAGCACCAAGAAACGTAATCAAAAAATGGCTGGAGGAAAATAGACTTATAGCCTATTTGAACGAAGAAGAATTAGAATATTTGGAAACGGAATATTCGGAATTACCCGAACAGACTCAAATAGATATTTATTGGTTTGTAGAAGCCATTTGGACTTTTGCTTGGGTTGGCGGAATTCACAATAATCTGACTTTAAACACTGGTGTGGAAGATTCACTTGCTTCATTAATTCCGAACATAGCGAAAAATGAACCAGCGGAAAAATTTATATCTGAATTCAAATTGAGAAATCAAGTAGAAATCTTTGAAATGTTGGACAAGTTCTATCGTGCTCATTGGTTTGCTCGAAATAACAATTTGACTGGAAAACAATCGGACAAAGTTGATTTGGACATAATAATGGAAAGAAGAAAAGCATTGGAATATACAGTTTACAAAGAAATTGACTGGAATGAGATTTCACTTGATACGTAAAAAACAACTATGCACAACAACGTGTATAACGCATTGCTACTTCTAGCCTACTCGGAAAATCCTACGGATTTTCCTCTGGTTCGTGATAGTTTATTATCTTTAAGCTAACCAACGCAACACATCATACACGAAGGCGTTGCATGTAATAGCGGAATCGCACTCAGTCGGAAACAATTCGGAATATAGAAATATCTAAATTTCACCAAACAAATCGCGGAATTTCTTACTCGCAATCTGAATTTTGATACGTTCGGAATTTGACACTCAATAAATACATTATAAAACCACATCGGAATTTGAGCTAGCTTACGGAATTGCCACTCAAACGGAATTTATAAGCGTTATGAAAAACGGAATAGAACGCAGAAAATTACTCTTACGGAATTATGCTCGTTGCGGAATTATTCACTCAAACGTGGAATCAGACTCGTTACGGAAAAACTAAACTGAATATCTAACTAATTTGCTTTGTCTTTTGCAATTGACTTTGGTCTGACAATTAAAAAGCTACAACATGCAACAACGTGTATAATGTATTGCTACCACTAGCCTACTCGGAAAATCCTACGGATTTTCCTCTGGTTCGTGACTTTTTATTAACTTAGTTCCTTATCAACGCAACACATCATAACACGAAACCGTTGGCAGTAATTTGAGAAACTATATTTTCAAAAAGAAATATCCAATATTAACTTTGAAAAAATGAAAATTAAAGAATTAATAAAGAGTAATAATTTACTACTTTCAATGTGGTTAAGAGGATTTATATTTTTAAATATAATATTTATTATTTCAAACGGGAGAGATTGTTATCAAATCCTTCCAATTGGGAAGCTTTTAGCATTTTTAGGAGTAGCAGCTTTAGCTTCAATACCTGCTGGTTTTACTCTTTGGAGCATACTAATTATTGCTTTAGTTTTTATTGGAATAGCAACAGAAAACATAAAAAACAAAAAATATTTAGAAGCGTTTCTTTTAATAATTTGGATGTTACTAGCATTTATGTAATTAAATATGATATTGCCAACAATCTAAAAAATGAACTTTCAATAAACTAAAAAAATATTGTGATAAGGAATCTAACTTTTAAAAAACTAAAAATACTAGTTTTAATTACTTATGCTTTAATTGGAATATTAGTCTTTATTTACAGAGAATATTTATATGAAAACTGGTTAAATGTATTTCATATTATCGATAGAGAGTATAATGAGCCTTTTTCATATTTATCGATGTTTTATTATGGTACATTTTCAATTTATTTTTTAAGCTTTGTTTTATCTCCACTTAGAATTTTAGAAAAAAAACATAATGACGAAGAAAGGTTTTATTTCAAAACACCTGTAATTAACAAAAAGTATTTATCTAAAAAAGCAGGTAATTTTATTTTAATATTAGGGATTCCTATATTTCTTTTAATCTCTATTCTCATATTATTAACTTTAGAGTACACATTTTCTATTTTAGCAATACTATTTTTTGCTTCTATCATTTTTTTAATTATTACAAGTTTAGGTCAGAAAATTATAAAATTATTTAACCTAATATTAAATAATATACAGAAAAAATGAAAAAAATAATATTACACATCCCTCATTCAGCAACCAATATTCCATTAAAAGATGGCTATGTTTTAAAAGATAAAATTTTAAAAAATGAAATTTTAAAACTTACAGATTGGCATACTGAAGATTTATATAATTCAAATGAATCTGAAAGAATTGTTTTTGAATATTCAAGAATTTTTTGCGACCCTGAACGATTTTCTGATGATTTGCAAGAACCTATGGCAAAAGTAGGAATGGGAGTTTTATATGAAAAAACTGATGAAAATCAAATTATGAGAATAATCTCATCAGAATTAAAAGAAAAAATTTTAAAGGAATATTACTTTAAACATCATTCTAAATTAAATATTGCTGTAAAAAAACAATTAAAATTAAATAAAAGAGCATTAATTCTTGATTGTCATTCTTTTCCAGACATACCTATGAAGAGAAGTCAACATAAAATTGTTCCAAGACCAGATTATAATATTGGAACAGATAAATTTCATACACCAAAAAGATTAATAGATATTTCTGTAGACTTCTTTAAAAAAAGGAATCTTACACTTGGAATTGATTTTCCTTTTAGCGGTTCAATTGTGCCAATGGAATATTATCAAAAAAATAAAAACGTTGAATCTATAATGCTTGAAATAAATAGAAAACTATACTTAAAAGAAGGAACAAATGAGAAATCAGAAAATTATAAAAAAACAAAAAAAATAGTAAAAGAATATATTGAATTGTTAAAATCAGAACTTTAAAATGGAAATAACAAAAAAAACTATAAAACCTTTTTCGGCAAATGTCACATTCGGTCTTGAATTAGGCTATACAGGAGAATTACTTGAAAAAGCAAAAATCATAAAATACATTCAAAAAATTCAAAATGAATTAATTAAGAATAAAGATATATTTTTAAGCGTTTCAATATCTGAATGTAATATTGTTATGAGTGGTCAAGTTGAACCTCATTTATTATTAAGTTTTATAAATTATCCTAAATTTCCATTAAAAATTGAAGTTCTAAAATATGAAATTGAAGAATTAACAAGAGAATTAATGAGTGAATTTAAACAAAATAGAACTATTATTGAATATTTAGATGAAACTGTAATGTTGGAAAAAAATAAAAAAATTGACCCAAGAATAAAAAAATAACTACTGCCAACACCGTATATAATTTATTGCTGGCTTCTTGCCTACTTACGAAAGTCCTCGCGGACTTTCTTTATCAGTAATTATTTACTAAATTGGTTGCCTAAACCACGCAACAAACCATATACAAACACGTTAGCCACAAATTAGCAAGACTTACTTGGTTTCGAATCAAAATCACTTTTTTCTAGCTCGAAAAGTTCTTCAACATTTTTATCTAGAAATTTGGAAATTTTAAGAGATAAAACTGTAGACGGAACATAACGACTCGACTCAATAGAAATTACTGTTTGTCTAGATACACCAAGTAATTGAGCAAGTTCTTCTTGAGTTAATCCTTTAATTCCTCTAATTGCTTTTACATTATTTTTCATATTTATAAATTTGAATATGAATTATATAATTAAAGCGAATTATATATATAAACCAAAAAATGAAAATAGCCAAAATGAAAAATAGCATCAAACCTGAATCTCTTGGTGGATTTTTCATAAAGCCTATCCAAGCTAAACCTACAATGAGAAATAAAATTTGTAAAAAAGCAGCAAATTGAAATGATTTTAGTCGAACATTTTTTATCATTTCATCTTCAATTTTTTCTTTAGAAAATGCTAAAGCATAAGTACCAAATAAGAAAGAGAAAAAACCAAGAATAGCTGAACTTACATTTAAAATTTTTGGATTCGAGAGTCCAATAAGTTGAGAAAATTCAGTAATCCACCCTATTTGCATTATTATCCAGAGAAAAAAACCAGAAGGAGCAATTATCAATCCTATTCTTTTGAAACGATGTGGTAAAAGTTTGAACATAATATTATTTTTGTAAAGTTTACTTGACGTAAAGTTAACTTAACATTTTGATAAAAACAAGAATTAATTTGAATTTAAAAAATCAGTGGCTAACACCGTATAAAATTAATTGCTGGTTCTAGCCTACTTACGAAAGTCCTAACGGACTTTCTATTTCGTTTTTATTTGTTATCTTTAGTGCTTAATCAACGCAACTAATATTATACAATTCCGTTGTAAGTAATGCGGAAATCGTGCTAAAATTCAAGATTAAAACTAAAAAAGCCAACCGCACAGTCAAGCACATTTCATTTTTTTCGTGCCTCAAAAAATAAAAAGAGCTTGCCTTTTTCCAACGCTCACCCAAACCAAGTGATTATTTTAATACTCATTTAGTGAGATATTTAATATTTCTTATTACTTTAGTGAACTGAATTAAATAATTCAATTATGAACCGAATTAAAGAGGTTTTAGACGAAAAAGGAATTAAGCAAAAATGGTTAGCTGAAAAACTGGGAAAAAGTTATAATATGGTTAACTCTTATGCCCAAAACAGAAGACAACCTAGTTTAGAGGATTTATACAAAATTGCTGAAATCTTAAATGTAGAAGCAAAAGAATTACTAGTGCTAATAAAAGAACTGAATTGAAAACAGAAATTGACATATTAGAAAATGAAATCTTAGAAAAATATCCTGAGGTTTTAGATATTCTTTTGCGAGACCAAACAACTCAAAAAAACATTATTTGGGCAACAAGTAATTATGAGCATTTGGGAAAACCATATTTGGAAAGTAATCAGATTCAATCAGAGAACATTACTGGCATAAATGGTAATGTAATAATGCCAAGGGTTCAAAAAGACCAAGTATTACAAAATTCCAGAGTAAAAAAGATGGCTGAAGTATTTACGCCATCTTGGATTTGTAATGCTCAAAACAACTTGATAGATAATGCTTGGTTCGAAAGAAAAAATATTTTCAACAAAGAAATTCCAGACGAAAAAAAATGGAAAACTAACCAAACAAAAATTGAATTCCCCAAAAATAAGACTTGGAAAGATTATGTAAATGATACTCGACTTGAAATTTCTTGTGGAGAAGCACCGTACATATCAAGTAGATACGATACTACAACAGGTAAATTCATTGAGATTGAAAGCAGGATTGGTTTATTAGATAGAAAACTAAGAGTTATAAACGAAAATGTTGATGATTCTAGTGAATGGCTTAAGGCAATTAAGTCAGCTTATAAAAATACTTATGCTTATGAATGGCAAGGTGACAGTTTGTTATTAGCAAGAGAGTCAATGCTATTTACTTTCATTGAAAACTACAAACATAAATTCAGAAAAGAACCTTTACTTAAATCAATTCAAGAGATAGCATATATAATTTCTTGGAATGTTTGGCAAATGGATGGTTTAAAAGGTGTTGTTCCATTCTCTTGTGGTGAAATAAAAACAAAATCAGTTAACCTATTTGGAGAAGAAGAAACAGACAATTCATTTTGCAAAGGCTGTCTTAACAACAATATGTTTGAACATAATGGAATTTACTGTTTAGTTATGGACTGGTCAAACAAAGATTTAAAAGGGAAAAAACTAAGGTTTATTGACCTAATAGAAAATAAGAAATCAATAAATGGCAGAAAATAATCAACTAGATATACAATTACTTGAGGAATTAATAATCGGAAGAGTTGAGCCTCATATTTACGCTTTCACAACTGGAACAATTCCTAATTATTTAAAAGTTGGAGATACATACAGACCAGTAGAAACAAGACTTAATGAATGGAGAAAACATTTTCCTGAACTAGAGAAGAAATTTCAAGAAGTTGCAAAGATAGATGAAGAAACTTTTTTTAGAGATTTTGCAGTTCATAAATATTTAGAAAACGATATTCAAAAATCTAGGTTACTGCGTGATTCCCTAGAATCAATACCATATTATTCAAATGAATTTTTCAAAGATACTACACCAAAGAACCTAGATGATGCTATAATTGATATAAAAGAATCTCATAATAATAACGATACAAAATATCAACTCTATAAATTTGAAGACAGTCATATTCCAATAGTTCATACTTACAATAGAACTGAAACTTATGAGCCAAGACCAAATCAAAAGGAGACTATCGAAAGGTTCACAGATGCATTAAACAAAGGTAGAAACAATCTTTTAATGTATGCTGTAATGCGTTTTGGTAAATCATTTACCTCAATGTGTTGTGCAGTAGAAATGAATGCCAAAATTGTTTTAATTGTTTCGGCAAAAGCTGATGTTAGAGAAGAATGGAAAAAAACTGTAGAAAGCCATAAAAAGTTTGATGGATTTACGTTTTTAGACAGTAACTCACTTCTGCAAAGTGATTCTATTATTAAAGAAAAAATTGAGGCAAATGAAAACATCGCTTTATTTCTAACACTTCAAGATTTACAAGGCGATGATATAAAAACAAAACATAAGGAAGTATTTGAAAATCAAATTGATTTATTACTTATTGACGAGACACATTTTGGCGCAAGAGCATTAGAATACGGTAAGGTTTTAAAAGACTTTTCAACCAAAGAACGAAAAAATGAGGAAAAACTAAATGATGAATCTATAGACCAATTAGACGATACTACTAAAACTATAAACGCAAAGGTTCGTATTCATCTTTCTGGAACACCTTATCGAATTTTAATGAATAGTGAATTTACAAATGACGATATAATCGCTTTTTATCAATTCACAAATATTGCAGAAGACCAAGAAAATTGGAATGAGCAAAACCTAATTAAAGATGAAATAAAAGAATGGGATAACCCTTATTATGGTTTTCCTCAAATGATACGTTTTGCATTTAACCCAAATAAATCTTCCAGACAAAGAATGGAAGAACTTAAAAAAGCAGGTATTACTTATGCTTTCTCTGAATTATTAAAACCTAAATCCATACTTAAAGACAACACAAATCAACTACATAAAAAGTTTATTTATGAGCAAGAAATCATCGATTTACTTAATGTGATTGATGGTAAAGATGAAGATGACAACTTATTAAGTTTTCTAGATTATGATAAGTTGACAGAAGGTAAAATGTGTCGTCATATGGTTTGTGTACTTCCCTATCGTGCTTCCTGTGATGCTTTAGAGGAATTAATTAAATCGAATGAATTTAAAAACCTAAGTTCTTACGAAGTAATCAATATTTCCGGTGTAGAAAATGATAAAATTTACAAAGACACACAGTCAGTAAAAACTAAAATAACTAAATGTGAAAGCGAGAACAAAAAAACTATCACTTTAACTGTAAATAGAATGCTTACAGGAAGTACAGTACCTGAATGGGATACTATGCTCTATTTAAAAGATACAGCTTCACCACAAGAGTACGACCAAGCAATTTTCAGGCTTCAAAGTCAATTTATTAAGGTTTATAAAGAACCTGATGGAGATATTGTAAAATACAATATGAAACCTCAAACCTTATTAGTTGATTTTAATCCTAATAGAGTGTTCCAAATGCAGGAACAAAAGTCACAGATTTATAATGTTAATGTAGAATCTAATGGAAACACCGAATTAGAGGAAAGAATAAAAAGAGAACTACAGATTTCACCAATAATTGTTATTAATAACAAAAAAATGGTTGAAGTTGAGCCAACAGATATTTTAGATGCTGTTCGCAAATATTCGAATGAAAGGAGTGTTTTGGATGAAGCTACATCTATTTCAATAGATTTTTCTTTGTTAGACATTGAGGCAATAAAAGCTGTAATCGAAAAACAAGGCGGATTAAAATCAAGACAAGGTTTAGAAATAGAACCATCAGAAGGAGAAGGTGACGATATTGATACTGGCGAAAAACCTGGTAAAAAAGACGAATCAGATAAAAAAGGAAAGGATTCTAAAACTTCGAAAGGTGATGAGAAAATAGATTATAAAGGAAAGTTTGCAATGTATTATGCTAGAATACTATTCTTTTCATTTTTAACAGATTCAAAAGTCAAATCACTTCAAGAGATAATTAATACTATAAATGAGGATGAAAATAATCTAAGAATTGCTTCAAATTTAAATTTAGAGATTGATATATTATCATTATTTCAAGAACATATTAACCCTTTTATATTAAGCGAATTAGACTATAAAATTTCAAATATAAATTCTCTAGCAAACGACAATACAATTTCACAAATTGAAAGAGCAAGTAATGCGATGAAAAAATTTAGTCGCTTATCGGATTCTGAGATTATAACACCCGAAATTGTTACTGATAAAATGATGAACTCTTTTCCTACTGATTCAATAAACGAATCTACTTTCCTACTAGATATTGCTTCCAAACAAGGTGAGTTTGTTTATGCGACATATAAAAAATTCGGAAAAGAGGTAGCTAATAAATTTTATTCAATCCCTACGTCCAAAATTGCTTATGAGTTTACAAGAAAAGTATACAAACTTCTTGAACTAGATATAGAAAATATAGAATCAAACTACACATCTTACGATTTAATCAAAGAAAACGATTTGATTGAAGATGAAACAATAAAAATTAATAATAACAATATGAAATTTGACGTAATTGTAGGAAATCCGCCTTATCAGCGTTCACAAGAAAGCACTAGTGACAAGCCAATTTATCAAGATTTTATGGAAATATCTTATGGATTAGCAAGCTATGTATCTTTAATCACACCAGCAAGATTTTTATTTAATGCTGGTAAAACACCAAAATCTTGGAATAATAAAATGTTGAAAGACCAACACTTCAAAGTTGTATGGTATAGCAATGATAGTTCTAAAGTGTTCCCTAACGTAGATATTAAAGGCGGTTTAGCAATTACACTTCGTGATAAAAATCAAAATTTTGGTTCAATTGGTACATTCACACCATATACAGAAGTGAAATCTGTTCTTAAGAAAGTACTTGCTAATAATTTTAGTTCATTAAGTGATTTAGTATTTGCCCCAGAAAGTTATAGGCTTAGTAAAAAATTACATTTGGATTTTCCAAAATTAGAATCACGGCTTAGCAAAGGTCACAAATATGACCTCACTACAAATATATTTGATAAGTTGCAAGAAACATTTATTGATGATAGACCAAAAATAGATGCTGAGTTTATTCAGATACTAGGGAGACAAAATAATAATAGAGTCTTAAAGTGGGTTAAAAAAGAATACGTTGACGAACATAAAAATTTAGACTATTACAAATTAGTATTACCAAAATCAAACGGAACTGGAAAGTTTGGCGAAAAACTTTCAACACCTCTGATTTGTAAACCAAATGAAGGTCATAACCAAACTTTTATTAGCATTGGTGCTTATAATACTGAAATTGAAGCAAATAATTTATTAAAATATATAAAGACAAAATTTTCTAGATTGCTTTTAGGAACATTAAAAGTAACTCAAGACAACAAAAAAAGTGTTTGGAAAAATATTCCTATTCAAAATTTCACTTCTGATTCGGACATTGACTGGAGTAAATCCATTGAGGAAATTGACAAGCAACTTTATAGAAAGTATAAATTGAGCAAAGAGGAAATTGAATTTATTGAAAAAATGATAAAACCGATGTAAGCCAACGCTCAAAGCCATACACATTAGCAATTCGCTCAAGCCAACGCTACGCCTAAAATTGCAAAAGAGTATGTCTTGCCAACGCTCACATTTGAACTAAATAACAAACATCGGAAAACCAAGCAGAACGTGAAAAGCACTACTTACAACAACGTGTATAAAACATAGCTATTACAGGCTTTCCGAGAGGTTTTTGTATATTTACGAAGTACGCCAAATTTTTTATTTGGTTATATTTATTAAAGAAAATTAAACATAAAAATAAAAAACTCGGCTCGTGCTAAATCCGAAAAGTTAGCGATTATTTATACGCTACGTTTCATACACAAGACCGTTGTGCATAATGTCTCACTCAGACCCAAAAAACCTAAATGAAAAAAGAATTAAATAATAAATACGAAATTAGGTTAGATTTTAAAAGAGAAACTCAAAATCCAAGTAGACTTTTTAGAGCGTTTGCAGAAATGATTGATGGTGTAAATAACTTAGACCATTTGATAGCGGAAACAGTTAATAGTTCTGTAAAATCAAAAATAGTATTAGATGATATTGAAAAAGGTTCAATAATTGGTCGCTTTTGGAGTGCTTTGACAATTAATGAAGAAAGTAAAATTGACAATTCACCAGAGAGTGAACAAATTGAAGAATATATTGAGGAATCTCGAGCTGAATCTTTAAAGTTCATTTCAGAACAAAAATCTTCTGTTGAGGATTTAAAAGAATTAGCCAATAATTTAGAAAAAATTGCTGAAGAAAAATCATTAGCTGATTCTTTTAATTATGCAGAACACGATATTCTAAAATTAGCAAAAACCATAAATAAAATTAATGAATCTACTCAAGAACTAAATGAGAAAGAATCTTTTGAATTAAAATCTAAAAACAGAGAAGTAAAAAATATTAAATCTGGAACAGAAAAAATTGATATTGATGCTGTAGAAAATGCTCTAACTGAAAATGAAATAGTGAACGAAACTGAAATGATATATCTAATAAAAAAACCTGATTTCTTAGGAGATTCTGCTTGGTCATTCAAACACGGGAACAAATCAGCTTCTATTAAAATTTCTCACAGTGAATGGTTAGAGGAATTTCACTCTGGAAAAATAATAGTAGTTCCTGGAGATTCATTAAAAGTAAAGGTTAAACAAACATCTAAATATAACACAAACGGGTATTTGATATCAGATAAGTTAGAAATCATAAAAGTACTAGACGTAATACATAACAATTAATGAAAATAGACAAAACCATAAAATATATTCTATCATCTGAATTTCTATTTACTTTGTTACCTGTTGTGATTTTAGTGATGGTTCGTCTATTTCAAAATGACTTTGAATCTATTTTTTATAATACAGAGTGGTCAGTAATAGCAATAATATTATTTAGACAATCCGTTGTAAAATTTTCATCAGGAATTTCTAATACAAATGAACAAGTAAGATGGCAATTTGTTGCTTTAATTATTTCATTAATAATTATTTTTGGCTTGATTCCTTCTGTAATAATATTGATTTTAAACTTAATTAATACCGAAATTCATTTTGGAATGTACATTGCTCAATTTATTATATTTTTAATAAGTTGTTTTGTCTTTTTTATAGTTGGTTCTATTGGACAAAAAATGTTAGACGAATAAAAACACTATGCACAACAACGTGTATAATTAATGGCTAGTTCTCGCCTACTTACGAAAATCCTCGCGGATTTTCTATTTGGTTTTTATTTGCTAAATTAGGTGCTTGAACACGCCACTAATCATACACAAAACCGTTGTGCAACATTTAACAGCAACCGCAAAAACCAATGAACGAAGAAGTTAACAAATATTTGACTGGACTTAAAAAATGGAAAACGGAATTGACCAAACTTCGTGAAATCATTTTGGAATGCGGATTAAAAGAAGAATTCAAATGGATGCATCCTTGCTATACTTACAACGGAAAAAATATTTTGCTAATCCACGAATTTAAAGACTATTGTGCGATTTTGTTCCATAAAGGAGTTTTGCTCAAAGACCCTGAAAATATTTTAGTTCAACAAACTGAAAATGTCCAATCGGCAAGACAAATCCGATTTACAGACTTACCAGAAATTGAGGAACAAAAAACGATAATTAAAGAATATATAGAAGAAGCAATCGAAATTGAAAAGTCGGGAAAGAAAATTGAAAAGAAAAAAACATCTGACTTCGATATACCGAAAGAATTAAAACAAAAATTTGAGGAAAATTTAGACTTTGAAAAAGCATTTAAGAAACTAACAGCAGGCAGACAAAAAGGTTATCTGCTACATTTTTCAAAACCAAAACAATCGAAAACTAAAATAACAAGAATTGAAAAAAATATGGAACGGATTTTAGATGGTTATGGTCTAACAGATTGTACTTGCGGACTTTCAAAACGGAAACCGAATTGTGATGGTTCGCACAAAGAATTAGATAAAACTGAATAAAAAAACGTTGCACAACACCGTGTATAATTAATGGCTACTACTCGACTACTTACGAAAATCCTCGCGGATTTTCTATTCGGTTTTTATTTGCTAAATTAGGTGCTTAAACACGCCACTAATCATACACAAAACCGTTGTGCTTCATTATAACCAACCGCTAACCAATGATAAAATTCTTTAGAAAAATAAGACAGAATATGATTAGGGATAAAAAGGTCATTAATTACCTTCTTTATGCTATTGGAGAAATTATACTAGTAGTTATTGGAATTTTAATTGCGCTAGGTATAAATAACTCGAATGAATTAAAAAAAACAAGAGATGCAGAGAAAGTCTATCTAAAAGAAATAAAAAGTGATTTGATGCAAGATACATTATTGTTGTCTCAAGTAATTCAAGACCACAAATGGCGAATTGCCCAATTAATGTCTCAAGACAAAACTATTGACTTTATATTCGAGGAAATTATTGGTGAGCTTCCTAAAGTGGAAGGTGTATCTGAGTTAGAATATATTTTCTTTACAGATAGAAAATTTAGACCAAAAATTGGAACTTATAATTCAATGATATCTGAAGGAAAATCAAACATAATAAGTAATCGTGAGCTATTTAATAATATTCAAAATATCTATGAATTGGAGGCCCAAAATATCATAGCTATTGGTGAAGATGTGTTGGATCGTTCTACAGAGTTAAGAAATAAATATGCATATGAAATAAAATATGGTGATTTTGGCTCACCAATTACAATTACAGACAAACGAATATTAGCTGATATTTATATTTCATCGAGACAACTTAATTATTATACAAGGCAATCAGTTTTATTAAAAAAGAGCATAACAGAATTAATCGAACTAATAGATGTTGAATACCAATCTTTGGAATAGAATAACCAAAGCTAACTTCAAACCTATATAATCCTATACTTGGAGTTCACCTTTAATAATTGTAACAAATTTGAATCTTACACGTCCTATTGTTCAAACAATATAAATATAAATGAAAAATCAAATTCTACTATTACTTGCATTAGTATTCTTTAGTGCCTGTAACAACTCAACTAAATCCAATACAACGAACCAGCCAACTCTAACTGATTATTCACTCGGTGAGAAATGGGTCTGGAAATATAAAGGTGTGACTACTGAAGGAGAAGTACGCTCAGACGGAACAGATACAAGAGAAATAGTAAGTTTTAACGGAGCCCTAGGTATGACTATTGGTAAAGATACTATTCCAGTTACCGAAATCGTTAAACCAGAGGTAAGCGAAACACCGAAGTACGACTGGCCTCTTGAAGTGGGTAAAAAATGGAAATATGAAAACAGTTGGACAAGTCAAGATGGAACTACTGGAAACCAAAGTCAGAATGCGGAAGTACTATCATACCAAGAAGAAACAGTTGAAGCGGGAACATTTATGGCCTACACAATAAAATACACTGGAAAAACTACCAATTCTAGAGGATATAGCGCAAATGAAACAGAAGTTTGGTTATATGCACCTGCTGTAAAAAACTTCATAAAACTCACTCAAAATCAAGGTGATTTTCACTATGTGGAGGAATTAATCGAATATTCAAAAATAAAATAACGAAAGCACAACAACGTGTATAGCTCATTGCGGCTGAATTCCTTATTGGAATTCATTGCAATTTGTTATCTTTCGGTTACGGCGGAAAATCATAGCTGATTTTCCGCAACGAGCCATACACAAATCCGTTGGCAACTATTACTCACTCAAAATCTGAAAATAAAAACTTTGATTTTTAATTCTAATTTCACAATTCAGATTATTATCATAAATTTACGAAAAAATTGAATATTAATGAATAAGTTAAAAGTAAACTTCCAAGTAAAATACATAGTTATTTTTCTTTCTTTAATCGTTATAGTTGGTCTTATATTATTCTACACAATGAATAAATATAATATTGAATTTACTTTCACAGATATTATGGCTTATGGAGCAGGAAGTGTTGCTATTATGGCATTGATTTATCACGCTTTGAGTTTAGAATCTCAATATAAATTTCATCAAGAAAACTTATTCCTAACAAGGAATCAATATGCTTATGATGTTGTTTCTAAATTTAATGAACCACAAATGACTGACGCACTTCAGTTTCTTTACAAAATTGACAAGGATAAAGAAAAATTTTTTCCAGATAAGAAAGTTCAAAATTTTTTAGATTATATTAAAGAAAACAATGACGATAGACAAAAAATAGTTATGGTAATAAACTACTTTGAACACTTATCTATTCTTGTTAAAAATAATCATATAGACGAAAAAATAATTAAGGAAAGTTTCAAAACAGTATTTATTAGTACTTTCGTATTAATGAAACCTTACATAGATTACAGTCAACAGGAAAGTTCTTCTATTTGGTGTAATTTTGAGAAAATGGCTATTGATTGGAATAAATAATAAATTGGCACGATATTCGTTATTATATTATAAAAGAATTATATTTACATCGTTAAATAATCAAATTATGAAAACACAAGATTTAAGTTGGTAGAAAAAATTAAAACTGAAATTATTAACATAACCTCCAAATTTGGAGGTTTTTTTTCGCTTAAACTTTAAGATAAAAACCTGAAAAAATAAAACAGTTGCCAACACCGTATAAACTTTATTGCTAGTTGGTTGCTTACTTACGAAAGTCCTCGTGGACTTTCTTGGTTAATAATTATTTACTAACTTTACTGCTTAAATCCGCAACAAAGCTTATACAAACACGTTCTACGCAATTTGACCAAACCAACAAACGAATGAATAAACATCATATTTTAAATACAATTAAGTTTATAGGAAAATCAATTCTTGTACTTCTGACAGGTATTTTAATATTTGCTTATTCAATTGCATTAATCGAAAAAATACAACGTCCGACTTTTAAAAACTTACCGACAAATGAATTTGTAATTATCGGAATAATTTTATTGATTTTGATTTTTGTAAATCTAAAATGGGTTTTCGGAATTTTTAAAACCAAACTAAATGAAAAGTAAGATAACTATCATCTTCCTGTTTATGATATTAGTTTCTTGCAAAAATGAAACTGAACAGAAATCCGTATTTGCAAAATCTGATTTTAATATAAAAACTGACTTAACCGATTTTAAGAATAAAATGACTGAATTAGATACAATCAAAATTTGGTTTGACCATTCTGTTTGCACCTATCAAGGAGTTGAGCGAATTGAAATAACAAAAAAATCTGATTCAATTAAAATACGAACTGAATTTAAAGAAGAAACTTTTAACGAAAATCCCAAATGGAAATTGGTTTATGAAAAGAAAATACCAAAAACCGATTCGATATGGAAAATTGAGGAATTCTTTAAACGAAATATCGAAAAACAAAAGTCTGAAGAAAAAGATTATGGAACCCTTCAGATTACGCACAATGGAATTAAAGTTCACTATTTTACGAATGGTTTAGTTGATTTGAACAGGTTTATGGCTGACTATTTTAAAACTATGAAAAGGTTACATCCAGAAAACATAGATAACATTTATGGTGTGGAAATCGAAGAAATAATAGAAACGGAATTAGAATCTGAATAAAAACTGCGTAGAACACCGTATATAATTTATTGCTAGTTCTAGCCTACTTACGAAAATCCTCGCGGACTTTCTATCTGTGATTTATTTGCTAACTTTAGTGCTTAAAACACGCAACGAAATCATACACAAACTCGTTGTAGGCAATTAAAAAACAAAACGTATTAAAGAAATGAAAATTTGCATTGCACAAACAAAATCTGAAAAAGGAAAAGTTCAAGAGAACATTCAGAATCATTTGCGAATAGTTGAAAGTGCAATCAAATCAAATTCTGAAATAATAATATTTCCTGAACTATCAATAACAAATTACGAACCAGATTTAGCCAAAGAATTAGCTACTGACGTAGAAAACGAAATTTTCAATCAATTTCAAGAATTATCTGATAAAAACAAAATAACTATTGGAATTGGAATGCCGACAAAAGCAAGTGATGGAATAAATATAAGTATGCTGGTTTTTCAACCGAATGAAAAAAGAGTTGTTTATTCCAAGCAAATGCTACATTCAGACGAACTACCTTATTTTATTTGTGGAAAAAACCAAGTAATTCTAAACATTAAGGGAATAAAACTAGCTGTTGGTATTTGCTATGAAACTCTACAACGTGAACACTTTATAAATACTAATCAAAAAGGTGCTGACATTTACATTGCAAGTGTTGCAAAACCAAAAGGCGGAATTGAAAAAGCATTTAGACACTTTCCAAAAATCGCCAAAGAATTTAACACACCTATTTTAATGTCTAATAGTGTTGGTTATTGCGACAACTTTTTGAGTGTTGGTCAAAGTGCAATCTGGAACAAAAAAGGAGAATTAATTGAACAACTTGACAGCGAAAATGAAGGAATCCTAATTTATGACACAGAGACTGAATTAGTTAAAATTGACCAATCGAAAATAGAAAAAGGACAGCTTTCTAATTTAGAAAAATTATTTCAAATTTATCTAAATGGTAAAATCGATTTAGAAAATAATGGAATTTATCAATGGACAGATAATTACCCAACAATCTCAATCATTGAGAATGATTTAAAAAAAGATGTTCTTTATACATTAAAAAACAATGGAAAAATTATTGGAGCAATTAACATAAGTGAAGAACAAGAAACTGAATATGAATTAATTAAATGGGAATTTGACAATTCAAAAGTATTAGTAATTCATAGACTTGTAATTGACCCAAAATATCAGAAAAAAGGATACGCACAAAAACTGATGGAATTTGCCGAAAATTTTGCGAAAGAAAATAATTATACTTCGATAAGATTAGATGCTTATAGCCAAAATATTAGAGTGATTGAATTCTACAAGAAACGAAACTATTTTATACGTGGCAATGTCAATTTTCCAGAAAGAGAATATCCGTTTCATTGTATGGAAAAGGATATAATAACTGCCTACAACAACGTATATAGCTCATAGCTAGTCAGTTGCTTAATCGGAAGTTCAGGCATATTTGCGAAGTCCGCCAAATTTTTTAATTTGGCTTATTGAAAAAAAAGGTAATAAGAAAATTAAAAAATTCGGCTCGTGCTCAACCGAATAGTTATCGCTAATTTACACGCTACGAGCCATATACAAAACCGTTGTAGCCAATATAAGAAACGCCTATGGGAACTTGGGGAACAGGAATTTCTTCAAACGATATTTATGAAGATATTAATTATGAATTCTTTGAATTATATAATCAAGGAATGGAAGTTTCTGCGATTACTGAAAAGTTAATTCAGGAAAATAAAGAACTGATTGATTCTCACGAAGACCAAAATAATTTTTGGATAACTATTGCAAAATCTCAATGGGAATGCAAATCACTTGACCCAAAAGTTCTTAATCGGATTAAAGATATTGTCGAATCTGGAAAAGATATTGAATTGTGGAAAGAACTTGACGCTTCAAAATCTGACTTGACTAAAAGGCAAAAAGTTTTAGATAGCTTTTTAAAGAAAATATCAAACGAAAAAAAGACATCTCGAAAAAGAAAAGTAAAAAAATCACGAAATGCGATTTTCGAAAAAGGAGATTGTTTAGTTTTTAAATTAAGTGATGGAGATTATTGTGGAGTTTTCGTGTTGGAATCGGAAAAAGAAACGGAATTCGGACTGAATTTAATTGCTGTAACTGACATTAAACAATCGGAAAAACCAACTGAAAAGGATTTTGAGAATGCCAAACTATTATTTAGACTTGAACAGCAAATAAACAAGGAGTTTAAACCAAAGGAACAAATTAGTTGGTATTATGCTCAACATTTCAAAAAATCGGAAACGGAATTTGAAAAAATTGGGCAATTAAAAGTTAGTAAAGATTATTATTCAAATAAAGACCATCAGAGTTTTTCGAATTGGGACAATCTGAAATTATTTCAAGATGAATTCTATTCTGACTTTGAAAATAATAAGTGCAAGAACAAAGTAAAATTAAGTAGTTTAAGGAAAAAATACTGGCTACAACAATATGTATAATTCATTGCTTGGTTTTTAACTTTTCGGAATAATCCTTCGGATGATTCCTCTGGTTCGTTTCTTTTTGTTAAATTAGTTTCTGAAATACGCAACGAAATCATACACTAATCCGTTGCCACACATTTGAGAAAAACAATCTACATAACATTAATATTAGGAATTCTAATTTCTTGCAAACAGAAAAAAGAACCAAAACAGGCGGAAAATAAACCGACTGAAATTCCTGCGTGGAAAATTGATTTAGACACTATTTTGGAAAGAAATAATCCGAAAAGTCTTGACTTAACGAAACATCAACTTTTTATAGATACTACACGAAATTCGGAGATTTACGAAAAGGTAATTAACTGGAAACCGAATCGGATGGATAATGACGCAATTTCATATTACGAGAAAGAAATTTCCAAAAAACACAAACCGAATAAAGTTTACTTAAAAGGATTTCCGAGACATTGGATTAGTTTAAAAAAGTTAAACAATGAATTCGTGATTTACGAACCTTGTGACGGAAATACGCCATCATACGAAATCAATGAAAGTTCAGTTCTTTTCTTTCATCAACTCGAAGCAGATGCTGACTTAATATCTGAATTGAAAAAATTGAGAGAAAACGAAATTGCTTTAGAATTAAATACTATTCCACAGAAAACTAAATCCGAAAAAGCCGAATTAACAATAATACCAACTGAATTTAAAAACGTTTATGAATTGACTTATAGTTTTGATAAAGTTGTGAGTAAACAGTTCGTTACGCCAAACGATAAAGTATCGGAATTTGATATAATTGTAAATAATTGTCCGACAATGAAAAGAATGGAATTTAATGGATTTGACAAAGATTAGAGGAATAAAAACGTGTGGCAACACTGTATATAATTTATTGCTTGGTTCTAGCCTACTTACGAAAATCCTCGCGGATTTTCTATTCGGTTTTTATTTGTTAACTTAGTTGCTTAACCACGCAACAAACCATATACAAACACGTTGGCAGTAATTAAAAACTCACTCAAAACCAAAACTGAATTAAGACTTATAACAGTAAATTTATGAATGAAAAAGTTTTAATTATTTTAAAAAAACTGATAAATATATTGAGATATATTTTCACAGGATTTTGGGGATTTCTAACAATAATTGTTATCATATATTTAATTCATAGATACTTAAATCCTGGTTGGAAAAGTATTTCAAATCGAGACTTAAAAGATTATGGGAAAATTAGTTTAATCTTTTTTACAATATTCGGAATCTTGACATTTTTGAAATATTCTATAACTAACAAATTGAATAAAAATGAAGAAAAGTAAAACTATGAAATGGACTTTTATTTCTGTTGGTGGAATAATAGTGTTTCTGATTAGTTTTACAGTAATCTATGAATTACTAATTCCTGACATTTGCCATTATCATACAAACGAAATGAATTCATTTATGAATCTTTTTTACAGTGCTGGAGGAGCTGATAATGGACATCCAGAACCGAATAAATTGAATTTTATTACTTCAATCATAATAGGTGGAATATTAGGAAATGGAATTTATAAACTTGTGACAAAACAAACGAGTGAAAAATAAAAACTACTGCCAACAACATATATAATTTATTGCTGGCTTTTTGCTTACTTGCGAAAATCCTCGCGGATTTTCTTGGTCAGTAATTATTTACTAAATTAGTTGCTTAATTCACGCAACAAACCATATATAAACACGTTAGCCACAAGTTAATCAGACCAACGAAAATTAGTAATAAATTCAAATTTTTAGATTTTTAATGAACGAATTTCAATCCGAAAATATAACTGAAACCGAAAAATGAAATTCCTGATTAACAAACCGCATCTGATTTTTTTACTTTCGATTCCAATAATAATCCTATTCGGAATATTAAACAGAAACGAAATGTTGGATATAAATGTTCACGATACTTATTTCGTTTTTAGCCAAATCGATTTAACTATTCTGATTTCAATTCTTTTCGGAATAATCGGAATTGGATATTGGATTATGCTAAAAGCCAACAGAAAGCTATCCAAATGGCTGAATTTGATTCACATTACGCTGACTTTTGGCGGAATTTTACTCATATGGATTTTAGCGCAACTTTTCCGAGAATCAATAATGGAATATAATTTCAATAATAATCTGACTTTTGGAATTTATTTAATAGCTTTAATTGCAATTTGCGGACAGTTAATTTATCCGATAAATATAATAAGCGGAATAATTAAAAAACGGAATAAAACCAGTGGCTAACAACGTATATAAAAAATTGCTGGTTTTATCTAAATCAAAAGGTCGTTGCACGTTTGCTACGTCTGATTTTCCTTCGGAAAATCCTCGCACGCAAACACGCAACTTTCCACATACAAAACCGTTGGGTTTCATTTATGGAAATCGTTAAAATTTAAGCTTTTCGTTTTTAAATAAAGTTTATAAATGGTTGAAAAATCTCTGAAAAATTACATCGGAATTCTCTCGTAAAACTCAAAAAAAGTTCATTTTACAATTTTAGTTTTTATGAATATTATTTTACAAGGTTGAAAAATTCCAGTTGAAAATCTTTATGGGAAATATCTCTGAAAAATCAGCAATCTGAAAAACTAAAAATAAAGATTTAGTTACTAAATAAAGCTTTTAGAAAACTTGAAAAATGGAATTGAATAGCAAAACGTGAAAATCAAAACGCTGGAATGAAAATCTGAATGGAAAAATCTCAAAATTATTCGCTGAGAATTTTTACAAAAAAACAGAATGAAAAGTAAAACCAAAAAATAAAACGAAAACCCAACAACGTGCATAATTCATTGCTTACTAAGTTTTTCTTGCGGAAAAACCTCGCAAACCTCAAATGTTTGTAATTATTTAGGTTTTTTTCGCTAAATTCACGCAAACAAATCATGCACAAAACCGTTGTAGCCAATTAAAACAAAATCAATATGAAATTTTATCTGACAATTACAATTACTCTTTTAATCTCAACATTAGGATTTTCTCAAACTTCTGAAACTGACTCAATTTCTAAAGCTAAAATAAAAAAATTGGATTTTATGGTTGGCAACTGGAAAGGAACTGGTTGGATGATGGGAAGAAATGGAAAATCAGAATTTGAACAAACTGAAAGAGTTGAATTTAAATTAGACTCAACTGCTGTTCTTATTGAGGGAAAAGGAATATCGAAAGGGAAAATTGTCCACAATGCACTTGCAATATTAACGTATGATAAAACAAATAACAATTATATATTTCGCTCATATTTACCAAGTGGAATGAATGCAGAGTTTAAGGCTGAAATTATCGAGAACAAACTATACTGGTATCCAAATGATAATGTACGATATATAATATGGCAAAATGAGAAAGGACAATGGTATGAAACTGGAGAATATAAGAGAGAAAACGCTTGGAGTCAGTTTTTCGAAATGACACTTGATAGAGAACAATAACTGGCTACAACAATGTATAACCGCAATTACGGCGGATTCGACTACGTCCGAATCCACTCGGAATTGCTAACGTCAGTTCTTAACTGAAAATTATTAACTTTAAATCCGTAACTGACGGTTATACAAGACCGTTGGGCAACATACTGACCCGTCCTGAATAAAGGCTACATAATTTTAAACATTATGTATAGAAATGACAAAGTAATTAGACGGTATTCAGAACCCTTTAAACTGAAAATTTTAGCCGAACTTACAACCGGAAAACAC
>NZ_JBDIZN010000010.1:0-5593 GCF_039748955.1 Polaribacter uvawellassae
AAAAAAAGTCCTCAATCATTAGATTGAGGACTTTAGTATATTATATTGATTGTATCAATATAAAGAAAGGCAGCGACCTACTCTCCCACCTATTGGCAGTACCATCGGCGCAAATGGGCTTAACTTCTCTGTTCGGTATGGGAAGAGGTGAGCCCCATCGCTATAACCACCTTAAATCTTTCAGTTGCACTAATTGTCAACTGTATAAATTAACATACTGGTCTAATAATATCATTTAAATCATCTAGTCTTAAAAAAAGAGTGTCGCCACGCCCGAAGGCGTGGACATACATAAGCTTATGGGTTATTAGTACTACTCGGCTATGACATTACTGCCTTTACACCTGTAGCCTATCAACGTGGTAGTCTCCCACGACCCTTTAAAGAAATCTCATCTTGTGGTGGGTTTCGCGCTTATATGCTTTCAGCGCTTATCCCTTCCCGACGTAGCTACCCAGCAGTGCTCCTGGCGGAACAACTGGTACACTAGAGGTCAGTCCAACTCGGTCCTCTCGTACTAGAGTCAGATCCACGCAAATTTCTAACGCCCACAGCAGATAGAGACCGAACTGTCTCACGACGTTCTGAACCCAGCTCGCGTGCCACTTTAATGGGCGAACAGCCCAACCCTTGGGACCTTCTCCAGCCCCAGGATGTGACGAGCCGACATCGAGGTGCCAAACCCCCCCGTCGATATGAGCTCTTGGGGGAGATCAGCCTGTTATCCCCGGAGTACCTTTTATCCTTTGAGCGATGGCCCTTCCATGCGGAACCACCGGATCACTATGCTCTTGTTTCCAACCTGATCGACCTGTATGTCTCTCAGTCAAGCACCCTTATACCATTGCACTCTACGTACGGTTACCAAGCGTACTGAGGGTACCTTTAGAAGCCTCCGTTACTCTTTTGGAGGCGACCACCCCAGTCAAACTACCCACCAAGCACTGTCCTCATTTCTGAGTTAGGCTCTAGACAAGCAAAGGGTGGTATTTCAAGGACGACTCCACAACGCCTAGCGACGCCACTTCATAGTCTCCCACCTATCCTACACATTACTTATCCAAAGTCAATACTAAGCTATAGTAAAGGTTCACGGGGTCTTTTCGTCCCGCTGCGGGTAATCGGCATCTTCACCGATACTACAATTTCACCGAGCTCATGGCTGAGACAGTGTCCAGATCGTTGCACCATTCGTGCAGGTCGGAACTTACCCGACAAGGAATTTCGCTACCTTAGGACCGTTATAGTTACGGCCGCCGTTTACTGGGGCTTCATTTCAGATCTTCGCCGAAGCTAAACCCTCCACTTAACCTTCCAGCACCGGGCAGGTGTCAGGCCTTATACATCATCTTTCAATTTAGCAAAGCCCTGTGTTTTTGATAAACAGTCGCCTGGACCTTTTCACTGCGGCCACGCCGTAAAGCGTGGCGACCCTTCTCCCGAAGTTACGGGTCTATTTTGCCTAGTTCCTTAGCCATGAATCTCTCGAGCACCTTAGAATTCTCATCCCAACTACCTGTGTCGGTTTACGGTACGGGTTCTTATAATCTGAAGCTTAGAGGTTTTTCTTGGAAGCCTTTAGGCACACTATCCACTCGTCCGAAGAGTTGTGGTACTATCGAACTTCGCCAAAATCTAACTCTTAATCTGATTCTATAGCTACATTCTTCAACGTACTATTCCGTCAGTACGCGGTGCTTTCAATACTCCGTCACCCCATCGCAATTATAAGAAGTACAGGAATATTAACCTGTTATCCATCGACTACTCCCTTCGGATTCGCCTTAGGACCCGACTAACCCTCAGCTGATTAGCATCGCTGAGGAAACCTTAGTCTTTCGGTGTGCGGGTTTCTCGCCCGCATTATCGTTACTTATGCCTACATTTTCTTTTGTAACCACTCCAGCATACCTTACAGTACACCTTCTACGCAGGTTACAATGCTCCCCTACCACTTGTAATAAATTACAAATCCATAGCTTCGGTAATATGTTTATGCCCGATTATTATCCATGCAAAACCGCTCGACTAGTGAGCTGTTACGCACTCTTTAAATGAATGGCTGCTTCCAAGCCAACATCCTAGCTGTCTAAGCAGTTTCACCTCGTTAGTTCAACTTAACATATATTTTGGGACCTTAGCTGATGGTCTGGGTTCTTTCCCTCTCGGACATGGACCTTAGCACCCATGCCCTCACTGCTGTGTATATTTTATAGCATTCGGAGTTTGTCAGGAATTGGTAGGCGGTGAAGCCCCCGCATCCAATCAGTAGCTCTACCTCTATAAAACTTTACCACAACGCTGCACCTAAATGCATTTCGGGGAGTACGAGCTATTTCCGGGTTTGATTGGCCTTTCACCCCTACCCACAGGTCATCCAAAGACTTTTCAACGTCAACTGGTTCGGTCCTCCACTGTGTGTTACCACAGCTTCAACCTGCCCATGGGTAGATCACCCGGTTTCGCGTCTACTACTACTAACTATGCGCCCTATTCAGACTCGCTTTCGCTCCGGCTCCATGTCTTAAACATTTAACCTTGCTAGAAACAGTAACTCGTAGGCTCATTATGCAAAAGGCACGCCGTCACACAGTAAATGTGCTCCGACCGCTTGTAGGCGTACGGTTTCAGGATCTCTTTCACTCCCTTACTTAGGGTTCTTTTCACCTTTCCCTCACGGTACTAGTTCACTATCGGTCTCTCAGGAGTATTTAGCCTTACCGGATGGTCCCGGTGGATTCATACAGGATTACTCGTGTCCCGCACTACTCAGGATACCACTATCAATAACTTCTCTTACTTATACGGGACTATCACCCTCTTTGGTCAGTCTTTCCAAACTGTTCTAATTCAATTAGCATCGAATATTGTGGTCCTACAACCCCAAAATTGCCGTAACAACTTTGGTTTGGGCTGTTCCGCGTTCGCTCGCCACTACTAACGGAATCACTATTGTTTTCTCTTCCTCCGGTTACTTAGATGTTTCAGTTCACCGGGTTTACCCCTATTACTAGGTGACATGTCTTCAACATGCCGGGTTGCCCCATTCGGATATTTACGGATCATAAAATATGTGCTTCTCCCCGTAACTTTTCGCAGCTTATCGCGTCCTTCATCGTCTCTGAGAGCCTAGGCATCCGCCATACGCCCTTATTTAGCTTATTGTACTTTTTGCTGTAGAATTACTTCTACAACGAGCTCTTTTATTATTTTTATAAAATTTTGTTTAGACTAATTAAAGTCTAAACCTTCTCTATCTATTTGATTCTTACGATATCATTATACCAATATGTCAATGAACTGTGACGAATCGTCACCGATAAGTTATTATCAGATCTAATTCTTACAACACCTGAGATTACTATCTCAAGGCATCGCCTTGTGGAGAATATCGGAGTCGAACCGATGACCTCCTGCGTGCAAGGCAGGCGCTCTAGCCAGCTGAGCTAATCCCCCATGATTTCAGTTGTCAGTTATCAGCTAACAGTTATCAGTTAATTGATGACTTATACGTCAACTTGGGATACCCAACTTCTAAAACTTCCTTAAATATCTAAAAATTAGTAGTCTCGGGCAGACTCGAACTGCCGACCTCTACATTATCAGTGTAGCGCTCTAACCAGCTGAGCTACGAGACTATAATAGCTTAAATATTTAGTATTTGTTTAAAATTAACAGCAAAGAGTAAAATCTTCTTTCGTAACTCACCATCTTTTCTCTAGAAAGGAGGTGTTCCAGCCGCACCTTCCGGTACGGCTACCTTGTTACGACTTAGCCCTAGTTACCAGTTTTACCCTAGGCGGCTCCTTGCGGTGACCGACTTCAGGTACCCCCAGCTTCCATGGCTTGACGGGCGGTGTGTACAAGGCCCGGGAACGTATTCACCGGATCATGGCTGATATCCGATTACTAGCGATTCCAGCTTCACGGAGTCGAGTTGCAGACTCCGATCCGAACTGTGATATGGTTTATAGATTCGCTCCTATTTGCATAGTGGCTGCTCATTGTCCATACCATTGTAGCACGTGTGTAGCCCAGGACGTAAGGGCCGTGATGATTTGACGTCATCCCCACCTTCCTCTCTACTTGCGTAGGCAGTCCCGTTAGAGTCCTCAGCATGACCTGCTAGCAACTAACGGTAGGGGTTGCGCTCGTTATAGGACTTAACCTGACACCTCACGGCACGAGCTGACGACAACCATGCAGCACCTTGTGATCTGTCCGAAGAAAACTCTATCTCTAAAGCTGTCAGACCACATTTAAGCCCTGGTAAGGTTCCTCGCGTATCATCGAATTAAACCACATGCTCCACCGCTTGTGCGGGCCCCCGTCAATTCCTTTGAGTTTCAATCTTGCGACCGTACTCCCCAGGTGGGACACTTATCACTTTCGCTTAGTCACTGAGATAAATCCCAACAACTAGTGTCCATCGTTTACGGCGTGGACTACCAGGGTATCTAATCCTGTTCGCTCCCCACGCTTTCGTCCATGAGCGTCAGTATATACGTAGTAGACTGCCTTCGCAATCGGTATTCTGTGTAATATCTATGCATTTCACCGCTACACTACACATTCTATCTACTTCCGTATAACTCAAGTCAACCAGTATCAAAGGCAGTTCCATAGTTAAGCTATGGGATTTCACCTCTGACTTAATTGACCGCCTGCGGACCCTTTAAACCCAATGATTCCGGATAACGCTTGCACCCTCCGTATTACCGCGGCTGCTGGCACGGAGTTAGCCGGTGCTTATTCTTACAGTACCGTCAAGCTCCCTCACGAGGGAGTGTTTCTTCCTGTATAAAAGCAGTTTACAACCCATAGGGCCGTCTTCCTGCACGCGGCATGGCTGGATCAGGCTCTCGCCCATTGTCCAATATTCCTCACTGCTGCCTCCCGTAGGAGTCTGGTCCGTGTCTCAGTACCAGTGTGGGGGATCTCCCTCTCAGGACCCCTACCTATCGCTGTCTTGGTGAGCCGTTACCTCACCAACTAACTAATAGGACGCATAGCCATCTTATACCGATAAATCTTTAATGTATTAATTATGCAAAAAATACATACTATGGAGTATTAGTCAGAATTTCTCCTGGTTATTCTCCAGTAAAAGGTAGGTTCTATACGCGTTACTCACCCGTGCGCCGGTCGTCAGCGGAAAAGCAAGCTTTCCCCTGTTACCCCTCGACTTGCATGTGTTAAGCCTGCCGCTAGCGTTCATCCTGAGCCAGGATCAAACTCTTCATCGTATATTTTTATAATTTGGATGATATAGTTTCAAAAGAATTATGACTTTAAAAAAATCATGTAATCTTACTCTTTGTTTTACGCTGTCAATTTCAATATTTTCAATGAACGTTTTAGCTACTTTAATTAATCTTATCAATCAATAAATTTTACTAAATCTTTTGTAGAAACGTTAGAATCGAACTAACTAATTTAATCCCTTAAATTATTCCAAAAATTCCCTTATTTCTTATCAGAACTTCCCCTTATCTCTCAAAGCGGGTGCAAATGTATAAACTCTTTTTACAATACAAAAACTTTTTTAATGTTTTTTTGAAAAATTTATTTCGCAGTAACTTTAATGAACTTT
>NZ_JBDIZN010000011.1:0-4846 GCF_039748955.1 Polaribacter uvawellassae
TGTGTGTTTTCCGGTTGTAAGTTCGGCTAAAATTTTCAGTTTAAAGGGTTCTGAATACCGTCTAATTACTTTGTCATTTCTATACATAATGTTTAAAATTATGTAGCCTTTATTCAGGACGGGTCATTATTAAATACAACGGTTTTGTGCATGATTTGTTTGCGTGAATTTAGCGAAAAAATATTAAACAATTACAAACATTTGAGGTTTGCGAGGTTTTTCCGCAGGAAAAACTTTATAAGCAATGAATTATGCACGTTGTTAGCTTTTAGTGCTTTTTTTTCGCTTTAAAATTCATTCCAATTTTTCAATTCCGCCATTTCTTTTTTTCCGAGTTTGAGTAAATTCCACAGTTTGTTATTCCGCAAAGTTGCTCAAATTCCGCTGTTTTAATTTTCCACGTTTGATTGGATTCACACGTAATTTTTGCGTTCAGTTTTTTCTTTTTTTATTCCGTTTTTGTGTTAAAATTTTACACAGTAATTTTTCAATTCCAGTATTTTATTTTTACTATTAAAAAACTAAATTTTTGAATTTTCACGAATTTTTTCCCGCATTAAAGCTAACGTGTTTGTATAAGATTAGTTGCGTGTTTTAAGCAACTAATTTAGCAAATACAAACCGAATAGAAAATCCGCGAGGATTTTCGTAAGTAGGCTTGCACTAGCAATTAATTTTATACGGTGTTGGGCACAGTTATTTATATTCTATTTTTCTCGTTCGTACGTAATTTAGTTTATCATTCTCAATTGATTCCCTTTTTGTCCAATTTTCAAACTTGTCAAATTCGTATTTATATTCTGTTGTTGAAATCAGAGAGTCTTTGCTATTAAATTCTTTAATTTCCATTAAAATTCCACAATCGTATTTATATTCAGTATTGCAATTCCGTTCAGGTTTTCTAAAGTCCGATAGTTTGGATTCAGTTACAAATTCCTTGTCGTTATATTTACTTATTTCAAGAGTATTAGTAATTGTGTCATTTGTTTCAACGTCAATGTAGATTTGCTTTAATGAACTTTCTTTTAGTTTATTGTCAGAATTATATTTGTAACCTCCAATTTGTTTGAATTGAAAAATGTCATTTATGGATTCAGATTTTGTTTCCAAAAGCAATGTGTCTTTGTAGAAATAATCAACAATAAAATTTGAACTGTCGTTTGAAAGTGTCACAATTTCTCTTTTTATCTTTTTTTGATTATTGTAAATGAATTCAATGTCCATTGTTTCGTCAGCAAATAAATTCCGCTGATGTCTGCTGATTATTTGGTCATTTTCGTTGTATTTCTTTTCGGTAATTACAAGCGTGTCTTGAATCTGATTATTCAGAGAATCATTTTCCACTTTGATTGTGTATTCGGTAATTTGTGTTGCTTTTTTAGTCAGTCCGTTATTCAGCAATTTTGGTTCATTGCAACAACCAATTAAGAATATTGAAAAAAGTAAAATTAGAAGTCTATTCATTCTGTTTTAATTGTGCCCAACGGTTTCGTATAAGAATAGTTGCGGGTTTACGTGCGAGGAATTTCCGAAGGAAATTCAGACGTAGTAAACACGCAACTCCCTTTGATTAGGCACATAATCGCAATTATTTTTATACATTGTTGTACGCAGGCTTTCTTTTATAATTGCTCCACTAGTTTCCTAGCAGTAACAGTATCATATATAATTTTTAGTTTACTAATCTTGTTTTGATTATCAAATTCAATAATGTCTACTACATCAAATTCCACTTTTTGATTATTCTTTAAAGTCCATTTATAGGTGAAATAAAGAGCTAAATCATTTGAGTCATTATCTTCAAAAATTCCTTTTAAATAAAGTTCAGAATTTGAAGTATCGTTATTCAATTCACGATAAAATTCATCTGCTTTTTTTATTCCGTATAGTGGTGAGTCAACCATTCCATTCTGATTGAATAAAGCGATTACTTGTTCAATATTTCCATTTTCAAGGTGAGTAATATATTGCCTTGCGATTTCTTTTTTATTCATTATTTCATCAATTTTTAAATTTCTGAGTACGTTTCTCAGCTTGCGTACAACGTTCTTGTGTATGGCTCGTTGCGTGCAAATTAGCGATTATTTTTCGGTTGAGCGACAAGCCAGATTTTTAAATTTTACGATTTATTTTTTTTCTTGGAAGTCGTCAAATTTAAAAATTTGGCGACTTCCCAAATATGCCTTAACTTTGGATTAAGCAACTGATTAGCAATGAGCTATACACGTTGTTATGTGCATACTGGATTTAGTAATGTTGCTTTTCTGAAAATCGTCCATGCTATAGTAATAAACATCCATTCCACAGTCCTTTGTTTCATCCCAAATTTGCACTGTAACAAAAAAACAAGAAAAAATGAAAACTACAGTTCCATTAAAATTAACGCTCCTAGTTTTTTTTCTAGGATTTACAGTTCAAACATTTTCAAAAACTAAAAACACAAACATTATGAACATTACAAAAAATGAAACAATCGGATTATTAGTAATTATGAAAGCAAAACCAGGAAAAGAACAGGACGTCAAAAACTTCTTACTTGGTGGATTAGCATTAGTAAATCAAGAACCTCAAACAGTTTCTTGGTTTGCCTTTCAAATTGATAATAATACTTTTGGTATTTATGATACTTTTGAAGTAGAAGAAGGAAGACAAGCACATTTAACAGGCGAAGTTGCGAAGGCACTATTAGCAAATGCAGGTGATTTATTAGAGAACTTTGATCCTAGCACAGATATTCAAGCAATAGATGTATTAGCATCTAATCATAAATCCGGGTTGCAAAACAAGGGTTTGCTTGTTATTATGAAATCTAAAGAAGCAAAAACTAAAGATGTAGAAAACTTCCTTAATGTCGGTAAGCAATTAGTTGGTGATGAATCAAAAACTTTATCTTGGTATGCTCTAAAAATAGATGCTACTACGTATGCAATCTTTGATACTTTTGCAGATGATTCTGGTAGAGATGCACATTTAACTGGAAAAGTTGCAGCTGCACTTATGGAAAATGCTCCTGTTCTATTAGAAGGTTTTGAAGCATCAGCAATTCAAAAAATAGATATTTTAACGTTCAAATAATTATTATCTTTAGAAAGGAGTGTAAAAGCACTCCTTTCTTTTTTATTACGTAATATTAAATAAAGAAATATATTCTTATGGCTCAAATTATTATAGATAAACAAAATGGTGAATTAGCCTTTAGACTAGAAAGGTTTGAAAATCTTAATCAATTTGACCATTTACAGCGGAAAAATTATTATTCTATTATTTTACTCAACGGAAGTAACTATAAATTAAGTGTAGACATTTCTATCTATGAGTTGCAAGGCAACCAAATGATTTGTTTGTCGCCGTACCAACCCTTTATGATTTCTTCTAAAGAATCTTGTTCGGGTTGGCTATTAAATTTTCATCCTGATTTTTTTTGTACGTATCGACATCAGAACGAAATCGAAACTGAAGGAATTCTATTTAATAACTTTCATGGCTTACCTCATTTTCAAATTTCTGAAGAAGCCTTGTTTTTTAATCTCATAGACCAAATTTCAAAAGAAATGGATAGAGATTCTATTGCTCAACATGAAGTTCTTGTTGCTTTTTTAAAGGTGTTTTTAATAGAAGCAGTGAGACAAAAAAAGGAATTCGATAAAGATATTGTGCCAAAATTTTCTGATAGTCAATCCGAAATATTGCAAAATTTGGTAGATTCTATTGAGAATAATTACTGCAAATTACATTCCCCAAAAGAATATGCTGATGCTTTGTGTGTTAGCACAAAAACATTGGCAGGAATTGTAAAAAAATATTTGCAGCAAACACCTAGCTCTTTAATTACCAATAGAATAATAATAGAAGCCAAACGGGAACTTTATTTAACCTCAAAACCTTTGAAACAAATTGCAGCAAATCTAGGTTACGATGATGAATTTTATTTTAGTAGGTTTTTCAAAAAGAAAGTAGGTGTTTCTCCCGATAATTATAGAAAGACAGTGGGTTTTGCCAAACTAGAAAAACTATGATTGTCAGGTTGACTTAAGTTGCACATAACGGTCTCGGCTATGAGTAGTTGCGTGGTTTTGCACTTAACTTTGCAAGTACACACCAAACTGAAAATCCGCGAGGATTTTCAGAAGTAGGCGAGAACAAGCAATTACTTATAGCCATTGTTGGGCAATCGTACTTTATTCAAGTTTTTTATTTTCCCATATGTCAATATCAATTTCAATGTCATTTAGGGATTCTGTTATATATTTTTTATAATTCAACGAGTCTTTAATAAATTCATTAATGTCAACATCCATATAAATTCTTTGTCCTTTTATTTCTTTTCCAAAGTAAATTGTTCCATAATAGAAAAAATCATCGCCATAATGTCCTAAATCATCTGCTGTGTGATTTGTTTCAGCTTCTATTTCCAAACTTTCCATTTCAAAGTATACGGACCATTTTCTCCAATAATAACCTTCGTTTTCAATTCCGTCCTGAATTTCACGGTCAAAAATGTCTAAACAAACATTCCAATTTTTATGGGTTTTTGGATTGTGAATGTTTTCAATCAAGTATTTAATTTCTTTTGCTTTCCTTTTTTCTTTTTCAGATGCGAACTCAAGATTAGCTACAAAATCAACGAATTTTTTTAATTCTTGTATTTTGCTGAATGTGCTTTCATCAGGTTTCCACGTTTCTATCTTTCCTTGATTTTCCAATTTTATTAGTATTTCTGTATGTCTAGTCCTGAAATATGGCTACAGGTTAAAATTGAATTTACGCTGATAATTTATATACCATATTTGGTGTTTTATAGTCTAAAGATACGTGTAATCTTATTTGGTTGTATAAATTAATTGCA
>NZ_JBDIZN010000012.1:0-1302 GCF_039748955.1 Polaribacter uvawellassae
TGACCCGTCCTGAATAAAGGCTACATAATTTTAAACATTATGTATAGAAATGACAAAGTAATTAGACGGTATTCAGAACCCTTTAAACTGAAAATTTTAGCCGAACTTACAACCGGAAAACACACAAAGAGCGAACTTTGTAAACTCTACTCTATCGCACCTACAACAGTCAATGAGTGGATAAAAAAGTACAATCGTAAAGACTTAATGAACACCAGAGTAAAAGTGGAAACTAAAGACGAAATATCTCGAATTAAAGCGCTTCAAAAAGAAATTGAACAGCTTAAAAAACTGTTACTTAAAAAGGATCTGGATACCATGGTATTGGATTCTTATCTGGAAGTAGCAGCTGAAGATCTAGGCTACAAATCTGTTGCAGAGCTAAAAAAAAAGCTAAGTATAAAGCCTTAATCAAAGCGAAAGAGAAATCTAAGGGATTTGCTTCTTTAACGACTATAACTCATTGTTTCGGACTTAAACGGGATGCGTATTATAAATACAAATCTAGAGCTGATAACCAATTAAGACTTGAACAACAGATTATAAACATCGTTAGAAAAAGGCGCAAATCCCTTCCTAGAGAAGGCGTAAGAAAACTTGTAAAATCTTTAGATGTAGACTTTACTAAAGCCAATATTAAGGTCGGTAGAGATACGCTGTTTAATATTCTTAGAAAATATAAAATGCTAACACTTAGAAAGAAAACCAGTGCCAGAACAACAAACTCGTATCATCGTTTTTATAAGTATAACAACATTATAAAAGACTTAGAAGTTACTAGAGCTAACCAAGTTTGGGTGAGTGATATAACCTACATAAGAACCGTAGAAGGCTTTTGTTACTTGGCTTTAATAACTGATATGCATTCCAGAAAAATTGTTGGTTATGATCTTAGTGATAGCTTGGAACTAAAAGGTTGTGTGAGAGCCCTTAATAAGGCTATTTATCAAGCTGAAAATATTAAACAACTCATTCATCATTCAGACAGAGGAATACAGTATTGCAGCAATGTATACACACAAATATTGAAAAGAAAGAAAATAAATATTAGTATGACAGAAGAAAATCATTGTTACGAAAATGCAATGGCAGAACGTGTAAATGGCATCTTAAAAGACGAATTTTATCTCGACCAAACCTTTGACAATGTAGCTCATGCGAAAAGAGCTGCAAAAAATGCAATTAATTTATACAACCAAATAAGATTACACGTATCTTTAGACTATAAAACACCAAATATGGTATATAAATTATCAGCGTAAATTCAATTTTAACCTGTAGCCATATTTCAGGACTAGACAT
>NZ_JBDIZN010000013.1:0-525 GCF_039748955.1 Polaribacter uvawellassae
AATCACGTTAGCGAAAATTGCAGAGATGGAAGAAAACATAAAAAATCAAACGATAATTGACATTAAAATTTATAATGTCAATGAAAATTATATTGAATTTAATAATGGTTATTCTATTGATGGAGCAATTGAAATTCATCTTAAAGAAAAAATAATAACAATTGGTTGGAATTTTGAGCATGAATGTTATGACTACCGAGAAATTCCATATTCTGAACCATTGAATTATCACGAATTAGATATAAATGAATTCTACAAAATCAAAAACTTAATTGGAAAAAAATTAAAATCTTTAAAAATCATAAAGACTGAGTTTGAAGTAATTGTTGATTATACTATGAGAACTGAAAAAGAAAAGATTATTACTGGATATGAAATTGAATTTAATAATGATTTTAACGTGAAAGTTTCTATTTCAAGTTTTGAAATTAATGCAGAAAAGAGAATTCCTCAAAATATAACTCCCAATATTCAAGGAAATATATTAATTGATATTGGATATAAATATGAATACAACAACATTGG